>NZ_JBNQFW010000001.1:0-182899 GCF_050321865.1 Rhodococcus sp. IEGM1428
GTGGTAGGAGGGCAGGTTGTCCTCGGTGAGCAGGTTGGTGATCATCGCGGCTTGGGCGACGTCGGAGAGCTTGGACTGTTCGGGGTCGTAGTCCTGGCCGCCCAAAGCGGCGAAGTTGCGGCCTTCGTCCCACGGCACGTAGTCGTGGGGATGCCATTCGCGCGCCATCGTGATGTGACGGTTCACGTTGTCTTCGGCAGTGGGTACCAGCTCCTGCAGAAGCTCGAGCTGTGTCAGATCCCTCGCCATTAGATCGCCTCCATAGATTGCGTACGACCGGTCCAGCTTACGGCACCGTAGGTTCGGTGTGAACCGTGTCGCGCCTGTTCACTTGCTGTTCCGGCAGTCGTGATGTCCGATGTCGACCGACCCGAATCCCCCCAATGTCGATCGACCGGTCGGCCTGTCGCGACTGTTGCAGTTCCCCCTGCACGTCGCTTCGTCTCGGCCGATCGTTACTCCCGAGTGTACGTACCGGGCAGGTGTGATCCCTGTTACCCGGGAAGTGTGTGGTGCCCCCAGTAGGACTCGAACCTACGACCTGCGGATTAAAAGTCCGTAGCTCTACCAACTGAGCTATAGGGGCGCGGCTCGAAAGTGTAACGGGCCGCGCGGCGCCGACGGCATGTACCCCCGACACTGCTACCGATGGGTCAGCGTCCGAAGCTGCTGCACCCGCTCGGCGCAGGAATGCCGGCCAGACGGTCGTCGATCCAGGCGAACGCACCGGGGATTCCGGTCACCGCGACGACGAGATGCTCGCCGATGTATTCCTCCAATCGGACGCTCGCGCCGTTGGCGCACCACTCGTCGTACAGGTTCTCGGCCCCTTCCGCGGGTATCCAGAACTCTTGCTGCCCGTGATAGATGAAGACGGGGACGGTCGGTGTCCGGTCTCCACCCATGCGTGTCGACGCGATGATCTGCTCGGCGATCGGCGTCCGATCGACGTCCGGAATGTCCGAAAGGGCTTGTGCTGGAATGGGAGCCACCAGGCCTCCCGGGGCGGTGAGGTAGATGCACATGTCCTTGGCGATGGTGGCCAGGCGCAGACCGTTGGCGTTCATCAACGAGAACATCTCGGGATACTCTCGGGCGACTCCGAGCGTGGCCGACAGGAACAGTGTCGACCCCACCGTTCCGTTGAGCGAATGCAGCAGAATGCGGTAGTCGGTGGGTGCACCGCCGAACGCCACGCCGACGAGATTCACGTCCGGGGCGTAGGTGGGAGCCAGCTGCGCGGCCCATCCGGAAGCGATGGCACCCCCGGAATATCCCGTCGCAGCGATCGGAGACTCTGCAGGCAAGCCCAGCTCGGGCAGTTTCACCATCGCGCGGAGGGCGTCCAGGATGGCGTGGCCCGCCATCGGTCCCGCGGCATATCCCTGGCGCGGCCCCTGATGATCGGTGACGACGACGGCATAGTTCTTCGCCAGGAACGACTGCACCGGAACGATCTCCGGCGCGATTCCGCGAGGGAGGGTCCACGACGGAGCGCAGGTGTTTCCGAGTGAGTCGATGGCCATGTTGTACGCCACTACCGGCCGGCTACCGGGTCCCGTCCACGGTGCCGAGGGCACGATGATCGTGGTGACACCCGCGACCGGCCGATCCTTGGAATCGTTGGTACGGAACAGGATTTGCGTCGACCTGACGGGGGTGAACAGCGGCCCGACGGTGACCTGTCGGGTTGCCAGGACGGACCCGGGTGGGTGCTGTTCGTAGCCGGCGGGCGGATCGAACCAGGGCTCGCCGAGCGGGGTGGGTAAGTAGAGGGCGGGATCGGGAACGGGGGCCACGAAGTTGCCGAAGGGGTCTGCGATCGCCGTGCTGGTTGTCGGGATCAGCAGAAGCGAGACGGCGAAAAGCGTTGTCATGGAACGAAATATTCGGACCGATCCCCTCATGGCGTGCACTCGTTTCCGATAGGCAGAGCCGGATGTGTGATGCAGCTCACAGTAAGCTGATGCGATCGCGAGGGGTGTGCGAAATGGCGAAAGTGTCGAAAACGTTATCTGCCGGTTGCTTCGACATCGATTATCCAACTTGGGATTTGGATGTACTCGACAAATTCGTTCGCGTAAGGCACTGGCATGCAATAGATTTGATATGCTAACGACCTTGGCGAATCAAGGTAACTCGAGACTTGTTATGGGCAAATGTAATTCGGCTTTCAACTGAAAGCGAGGAAGGTGCCCGAGACTGTCGGGCACCGCGTCGACGGTTTCGTTCTCGAGGTGTCGATCGGGCGATGTGCGCGCTTTCGGCTTCGGATCCGGTGACGGCACGGGTGGTCGCGGTGGAGGTGCGACACGGTGCGGGTGCGATGAGGACGGGTGGTTGTCGATGGGTGGTACCCGGGTAGTGAAGCGGCTCGAGTGCGCACCCCCTGCAGCGCACTCGAGCCGCGCAGACCATACCATCAGGCTTGTTTTGGTTGCCTAATCAAATTTTCTGTCGGCAGTGCCCGTCGAACCGAACCGCTGGTGAGTCGACTCGTGTGTCGTTCGGGTGAAGTACTCTCTATCTGTACTACCTGTGGATACGCAGGGCGCTTGGGCTCGGAGGCACGAAGTAAATGGCACAACAGGAGCGCGCACGGCGGACCCGGGCGGCCATCGTAGAGGCGGCGGCGGCGGAATTCGCCAAGCGTGGATACGCAGCAGCATCCGTCAACACCATCTTGGAAGGCTCGAACGCCACCAAGGGTGCGATGTATTTCCATTTCCAATCCAAGGAGGATCTGGCCAGAGCGGTGCTCGCGGCCGGGTTGGATCGGTATGTGGCGATAACGGAGAAGTGGGCCGACACCACCGCACACCCCTTCTATGTCATCCGGGGCATCGTGGACGACATAGCGCAGAACTTCCAGAACGACGTGATCGTGCGTGCCGAATTCCGGCTGATAGTCGAGCCCGAGTTCTACGCCGAGGTGCATTCCGGCGGCGGGCGAGTGTGGGGAGCGCAAGGTCACAAGCAGGCCGAGCGCGCTCTGGCGATGGGGGACCTCAAGCCGGAGTTCGACGCGGCCAAGTTCGTCCGCGTCCTCGCTGCGTCGATGGCAGGTCAGCGCTACATGTCCGATCTGGTGGCCGACAACGCGGATCTGCGCGAGCGGTTCGAGGAGTCCGTCGAGGTCGTTCTCTTGGCCATGGCGTCCGAGCGTTGGCTCGCGGAATTCAAACTGCACGGGTGGGAGCACTACGGCGAAAACTGCGCGAAAACCACCTCTGACCTGCCGGTTTGAGATTTACAGCGAAAGTGTCCTAAGCTATCCCAGCTCCCAACGGAACGCCGTTGAGGGTAACGTCGAAGCAGTTCGGCGGGCCCCCTTCGTCTAGCGGCCTAGGACGCCGCCCTTTCAAGGCGGTAGCGCGGGTTCGAATCCCGTAGGGGGTACGTAGGAAGAGATCGGTTTGACAACCCGGTCGGCAGTACAGCAGTCTTCGTCTCACTCTTCACGAGGTGCGGATTTGCAGTTCGGAGAGTTACTGCGCTAGAAATAGCGCGGCAACAACAGCAAGGCCCTGTGGCGCAGTTGGTTAGCGCGCCGCCCTGTCACGGCGGAGGTCGCGGGTTCGAGTCCCGTCAGGGTCGCAACATCGGTGCGAAATCACCGACATTGCGATGGCATTGTTTTACCGGTGCCGCCCGGCCAGGTAGCTCAGTTGGTACGAGCGTCCGCCTGAAAAGCGGAAGGTCGCCGGTTCGATCCCGGCCCTGGCCACCACGGATTTGGATCGACATGCTCGATGAAAGCCCCTTCCGTCATCCGGGAGGGGCTTTTTCGTGGTCACGACGCCTCCGTGCCGAGACGACATCGCTCGTCGAGCGATAAGGTCGACGCGTGGACGTGATCGATCGAGCGCAAGAGGATCTTGCGCGTGGAGACACCATCGGTGCTCGGGATCGGCTCGTTCGCGCCCTGCGTCGGAACCCGGCCTCGCCGGGCATTCTCGAACTGCTCGCGTACACCCATCTTGTGCTCGGCGACCGCGCGGCCGCAGGCGCAGCATGGTTCCTCACCGACAAATCCGACGACGATCCAACGGCGTCGGCTGCATTCGCCGCACTGCAGAGGCAGTACCGGTCACCGTTGGCCCTGGCCGAGGCTCTTCCCATCCACGCGCCCTCGGACTGGTATCCGGGCCGGGCTCGGGTCCGTCTCGAACGACTCGAGGCCGCCGTCGAAGCCAACGGTCAGCGCTGGGTGCCGCCGCGTGACGTCGTCTACTTCGACGAGGACGGGCTGAACTCCGACGACTTCTACGGCTCGGACGACGATCAGGACGACTCGGAGTACGACCGCCCAGGGTCGAGTTACCGAACGGTGCGGCAGCGCGCGATCGCGGCGACCATCGTCATCGCCATTGCTGCCACCTCGGCATCGGTGGTCCTAGCGCTCGTCTTCGGCTGATGCCGGTTCACGGACGAAGTATCCGACGCCGGGCGTAGAGTCGCGAAAGAATTTCCGGCCGACGATCGAGGGTGACGAGTTTTCATGGGCACAGCTAACGGCGCGCCGTCACCGGCTCCGCGAGACGACAATTATGCCGTCAACCTCGAACAGGCGAGGGTGTTCGCCCGAGGATTGGCCGAACACATCCAGACGTGCTCGGCATCCATCGAAAGCACACAGTCCAAGGCATTTCGAGCTCGCGCGGACCGCGCAGAATCCCGAGCCCGAGCGTTCGAGTCCGAGGCGTCGACGCTCCGGGCCGAGCTCTACGAGATGTATCGCCACATCGATGCGATGACGGCCCGGTTTCCGGAACTGCGCACCGATCCGGCTGTGCGCGGTTAGCCGGTCTGCGTGGTTCAGACCGCCGCGGAATCGGTGACCGAGCCGAACGTAGCCTCGGCGCCGCGACGGCCGAGGGCCGAGCCCCACACCGCATACACGGCATCGGTGGCCGAGGATCGCTCGATATCGCGGCCCTCCGCGACGGTGATGAGCGTGCGGGAGAGCTCGAACAGACTGACTCGATGCTGCCTTGCTGTCGTGAACAGCTCGTCGATGGCGTCGGCAACGGATCCACCGTGGATTCCGATGAGCACTCCGGTTGCGATGTCCACGTGAGTGCGCGATGCAGGCGATTCGGGAAGTCTGTCGGTCATCTTTTTCCTCGAGATGGTGTGGTCGGTGCGGATGACCGAAGCGGATCCTGGCGTCGAGCGGGCTTCACTGTCTCACACCGACATGACATTTCATACCGTCGGTTTCGCCCGCACGTGCATCCGCTCGCCCTGGGGTCCGAACAGGCTCAGCAGCTCCACCGGCCGGTTCCCGACGGCACCGAACCAGTGCGGTACCCGGGTGTCGAATTCGGCTGCCTCACCGGGTTTCATCGTCAGATCGTGCTCGCCGAGAATCAGCCGCAGGGTGCCGTCGAGCACGTAGAGCCACTCGTATCCCTCGTGCGTTCTGGGGCGAGGCTCGGAGTCCTCGGGTCGGACCAGAAGTTTGTAGGCCTGCAGTCCGCCCGGGCGCAGAGTCAGGGGAAGAATTGTCACGTGTTCGCGAACGGTGGCCGTCGTGCGCACCCGAGGGTCGGCGACAGGCGGCGCGGTCACCAGATCGTCGAGCGCCATCTGATGGGCCCGGGCTATCGGCCACAGGAGTTCCAGGCTCGGTTTGCGGTCGCCGGATTCGAGACGTGAGAGCGTGCTGATCGAGATTCCCGTGGTCTCGGACAGTGACGCCAGGGTGGTGTTCTTCTCCATCCTGATGCGTTTGAGGCGGGGACCGAGGCCCGCGATGACCTCGTCGAGGCTTGCCGCTGCTTCCTTCATCCCTGTATTGCAGTTTCAGCAAACGAATTTGTCAAGTCTTGCAGGGGTAAAACTGCCCGTGGACGGCGGCGGACGGCACATACTCGCTTCATGACCGCTCGTGCTGGGCGCGTACGACGTAGGGGCGTGATTCGTGACGCCTACGGTAGCCCCGCGTCCGAGGCCTTCATGGTCGTGGCCATTGCGACCATTCTGATCACCAGGGCGTACCTGGAGGCGACCCATTACCCCCAGGTCGGTGGCAAGTCGCTGCACATCGCGCATGCCCTGTACGGCGGCGCGGCGATGATGTTGGCTCTGCTGGTCGGCTGGATGTTCATCGGGTTCGGTGTTCGAGTGTTCACCGTGCTGCTCGGCGGTGTCGGGTTCGGGTTGTTTCTCGACGAGGTGGGCAAGTTCGTCACCAAGGACAACGACTACTTCTACGGCCCGTCCTCGGAAATCATGTACGTCCTGGTGGTCCTGCTGTTGGTGTTCAGCAGGATCGTCCGCGAGTTCCGTCGGCCCTCTCGGGGTGAGTCGCTGGCCAACGCGGCTGCAATCGCCGCCGATGGCGTCGGGCACGGACTCCCCGATCACCGCCGCGACTGGGCGCTGCGGATGCTCGTGCGGGCCGAGGCGGAGGGAGCCGATCCGGACACCGTGGCCGGCATCAGGATGGTGCTCGGCACCTGTGGTCGGTCGACGTCACGCACCCATTCCTTGCGTCAGTTCGTTCCCCGGCTGATCCCGGCGTTCTTCACCAGTGCCCGGTGGGTTCCCGTCGTCGGCTGGGGACTGGTTCTGATCTCCGGTGCAGGCGTCGTGTTCGGGATCGTCGAACTGGTTCTCGGAGACCTGCACATCGATCGCCGAGACCTGACGATCGACGTCGACGGAATGGGCATCGCCAGCGGGATCCTGTTCGTCAGTGCGTGCATCACGTTCGCCTCGGCGCTCCCTGCGATGCTGCGGTTGCGGAAGGACGGTCCGCTCTGGCCGCTGCGCACCCTCCGCGTGTCGGCGTTGATATTCACTTTGCTCAACGCGTTGGTGGATTTTGCTCAGGAGGGTTTCACCGCGCTGGGTAACGTAGCGATCGGACTGTTCGCGCTCGCTGTCATCTCGCATCGCATCACGGTGCGCACCACCGAGATCATCGAGAACTCTGTTGTGCTGCAGGAGGATCGAGACTGCGATTGCTCTCGAACCGTCGGATCAGACCAGTGAGTGGATCGACGAATTCGATCGAACGGGCCAGCAGCCGGAGCGGATCGGAGTAGTCGTCGCCGGCGACCTCACGGAACGAGGGATAGAAGTTGTCGCCGACGATCGGAATACCCAACGAGCACAGATGAACCCGAAGTTGATGCGTCTTCCCGGTATGGGGGTGCAATCGATACAGGCCATAGGACCCGACGGTGTCGATCAGGTCCACGAGTGTCTCGGCATTGGGTTCGCCCGGTACCTCCACGGCCTGAAGAACGCCGCGCTCCTTGACGATTCGACTGCGCACCGTCAACGGGAACCGGAGTTCGTGAGCGAGTGGGGCGATCGCCTCGTACTGCTTGGTGATGGTGCGTTGAGCGAACAGCTCCTGGTACGGCCGGCGAGCCTGCTGACGCACGGTGAACACCAGAACCCCCGCGGTGAGCCTGTCCAGACGGTGTGCCGGGCTCAGCTCGGGCAGGTCGAATCGGCGTCGGAGCAGAACGAGGGCCGAGCGAGCGACGTATGCGCCGCGCGGAGTGGTGGCCAGAAAATGCGGCTTGTCGACCACCAGTAGATTCTCGTCGCGATGGAGGACGTCGAGGGAGAACGGAACCGTCGGCTCCACCGGCGGGTCGCGGTAGAGATAGATGTCCGCACGTGGCCTCGCGACGGTCGCCGAATCGATGGGTATGCCTGCCGCGTCGACGATTTCGCCGCCCGCCACCTTCTCGGTCAGCCTCGCCGCGTCCTGCGGAAACCGTGCACACAGGTATTCGAGCACGGTGGCCCCGGTTGCGATATCGGGCATCCGGACCCGAGTGGGGTCGAGGCCGTCGCGCAACGGCAGGGGAGCGGCGGGCATGGTCACGACTGTAATCGGTCGACATGGAAACACCCCGGCCGGAAATTCCGGCCGGGGTGTGGTCTGCGGTGGAACTGTTCGAGTCCGACCTAGATGGTGACGACCATCTTGCCGGTGTTCTCGCCCTTCATCAGACCGATGAACGCCGAGGGAGCGTTGTCGAGACCGTCGACGACCGTCTCGTCGAATTCGATGGCACCGCTGCCCAGCCACTCGGTCATCTTCGCGCGGAACTCCTCGGTGACGTGGGCGTAGGAGCCGACGATGAAGCCCTTGAGCGTCAGCTCCTTGCCGATCGCCAGCGCGAGGTTGCGCGGAGCAGGAGTCGGCTCGGTGGAGTTGTACTGAGCGATGGCTCCGCACATGGCAATTCGGCCGAACTTGTTCATCGAACCGATGGCGGCTTCGAGGTGCTCGCCGCCGACGTTGTCGAAGTACACATCGATGCCGTCCGGTGCAGCTGTGCGGAGCTGCTCGGCAACAGGACCGTCGTGGTAATCGAATGCTACGTCGAAACCGAGCTCGAGCAGGCGGGCGACCTTGGCCGGGGATCCGGCACTGCCGATGACGCGGGAAGCGCCGAGCGCCTTGGCGATCTGGCCGACGAGCGACCCGACTGCTCCGGCAGCGCCGGAGACGAAGACGACGTCACCCTCCTTGAACGAGGCAACTTCGGTCAGTCCGGCGTACGCCGTCGTTCCGGTCATTCCCAGTGCGCTCAGGTAGGCGGATGCTTTCGCGGCCGAGAGGTCGACCTTGCTCGCTCCCTTGGCCGGAACGACGGCGAGATCGCGCCAGCCCTTGCCGTGCAGAACCGCGTCGCCCACCGCGAAGCCATCGGCCTTGGACTCGACGATCTCGCCGACGGCACCTCCGTCGAGCGGGGCGTCGATCTGGAACGGCGGGACGTAGGACTTCACGTCGTTCATCCGACCACGCATGTACGGATCGACCGACATCACGATGTTGCGAACGAGGATCTGCCCGTCCGCGAGTTCGGGGAGGTCGACGACCTCCGCGCGAAAGTTGTCTTCGGTCGGCCAGCCTTCTGGGCGGGACGCGAGGTGAATTTCGTGTGCCTTCATGGTGTTTCCTCTTACTCGTCTTCTGTGACGGTGACGGTGACGTCGATGTTGCCGCGGGTGGCGTTGGAGTACGGGCAGACCTGATGGGCCTTGTCGGCCAGGGCCTGCGCGTCGTCGCGGCTCAGGTTCGGCAGAGTCACCTCGAGGGTGACGGCGAGCTGGAAGCCGCCTGCGTCGTTCGGGCCGATGTCGACACGAGCGCCGACGGCCGAATCGGTGACGTCGGCCTTGTCCTGGCGCGCCACCATCTGCAGTGCGGAATGGAAGCACGCGGCATAGCCCGCGGCGAAGAGCTGCTCGGGGTTGGTGCCGTTGCCGCTGCCGCCCATGGCCTCCGGGATGGCGAGGTCGAGATCGAGACGTCCGTCGGAGGTGCGGGCGTGGCCGTTGCGGCCCTCTCCGGTCGCGAGGGCTTCGGCGGTGTAGATGGTCTTCATGATTCTCCTTCTGTCGTGCTCGAATCGGGGTGATGCAGAGCGCTCGTCAATGCGTCGAGCGCTTCTTTGAGTCTGACGAGATCGTCGACGTTCATGCCGGTCTTCTCGGCCAGCTTGCGTGGAATGTCGAGTGCCTTTGCGCGCATGGCGCTTCCGGTCTCGGTGAGGTGGATTTCGACGCGGCGTTCGTCGGTGCTCAACCGTCGACGCTCGATGAAACCGAGGCCTTCGAGTCGCTTGAGCATCGGTGAGAGAGTGCCGGTGTCCAGGTCGAGTTCGGCGCAGATCTCCTTGACGCCGCGCCCGTCCTTCTCCCACAGCACCAGCAGCACGAGGTACTGCGGATACGTGACGCCGAGCTCGTCGAGCATCGGGCGATACACCGCGGTGGTAGCCCGCGATGCGGAGTACAGCGCGAAGCACACCTGACGGTCGAGTGCGAGTTCGTTGGTCACGTGAAGAACAGTAGTGCACGGTTAAGTTGTACGCAACCTAAAACCCTCGTGCGCGTTTTGCGTGGTCCTGAACGCGCAAAACGCGCACGACGAGGATCAGCTCTGTAGGGCGCTCTTCAGGCCGTCGAGCACGATCGTTGCCGCAGTCGGGCCTGCATTGAGGTACCAAGGATCGTCGTCGACGCGCACGATGTGGTTCTCGGTGGCTGCGCTCATACCGGTCCACAGCGGGTTGGTGGTGTAGGACGCGGCGCTCGAATCGGCTCCCGCGTCCTGGCTCGATACGAATACCCAGTCGGCGTTCGCGAGCTGAATTTCCTCCTCGCTGAAGTCCTGCGAGGTCTTGTCGAACTGCTGACTTTCCGGCCGTGCCAGCCCGGCGTCCCAGGCGATGTAACCGGCGAACGAGGGGACGCCGAACACTCGCGCCCGATCCGCGGTGAAGCGGACGAAGGAGACCGTGGGGGTGCCGCTGCTGCCGGCGACCGAGTTGCCCAGTGCTGCAGCGTCGGAGACGAAGGTATCGATGAAGGACTGCGCTTGCTCGGTTCGGCCCAACGCGTCGGCGAGCAGTAGGAAGTCCTGCTTCCAGTTCACTCCGGTGCCTTCGGTGAGCACGGTCGGTGCGATGGTCGAGAGCGTCGGGTAGATGTCCTCGGAGCCGGTCTTGTTCGCCAGGATGAGGTCGGGTTCGATGGCGGCGATGGCCTCGATGTCGACGCTCTGGCGGTTGCCCACGTCCACCACCTGCGTCAGCTGGTCCGTGTACTGGGGGAACGAGAAGCTGATGTAGTCGGGCACGAGTTCGGCTCCGTCACCGTAGGCGGCCCCGGTCGGTACGACGCCCAGGGTGAGGGCTGCGTCGAGCTGACCGGTGGCGATGACGACGATCTTCTTCGGTTCGGCGGGGATCTCGGTGGAGCCGCCGAAGTGGCCGACGGTGCGTGGGAACACTCCGTCGGCCGCTCCCGAACCCATACCGTCGGGGATGCCAGTCGGTCCCGGTGCGTCCGTCACGGCGTCGACGGTGGCCGATTCTGCGCTGGTGGAGGGCGTGGCTGTCTGCTCGGCGGTGCCGCCGCAGGCGACAGTGGTCAGCGCGGTGACTGCGGCGATCGTGGTGGCCAGGAGTAGACGTTTCACTTCGTTCTCTTTCACAGGGCGGGCGTAGGCAGGTAAGCCTAGCCTGTACCTCGCGACCGAGGTGAGCGGAACTTCGTAGCAGGGGTCGAGGTTCCGCTCACCTGGGGTCAGCGCAGCGCGGCCGCCGCCTGCACCATATTTCTCAACGACCGCTCCACCTCGGCCACACCGCGGGTCTTGAGTCCGCAGTCGGGATTGACCCAGAGTCTTTCGGCAGGAACGGCTTTCAATGCCGCACGTAGCGATTCGGTGATCTCGTCGACGCTCGGCACCCGCGGTGAATGGATGTCGTAGACGCCAGGGCCGACACCGAGGTCGAATCCGACGGAGTTCAGGTCGTCGAGTACTTCCATGTGCGAGCGGGCCGCCTCGATCGACGTCACGTCTGCGTCCAGGTCGACGATCGCGTCGATGATCTCACCGAACTCCGAGTAGCACAGATGCGTGTGGATCTGAGTGTCGTCGGACACCCCGGATGTCGAGATCTTGAACGATCGCACGGCCCACTCCAGGTACGCCGCTGTATCTTTCGAGCGCAGCGGGAGAAGCTCACGAAGGGCAGGTTCGTCCACCTGGACGATGCGAATCCCCGCTCCCTCCAGATCGATCGTCTCGTCGCGAATCGCCAGGGCGATCTGGGCTGCGGATTCGGCCAACGGTATGTCGTCTCGGACGAACGACCACGCGAGAATCGTCACCGGGCCGGTGAGCATGCCTTTGACCGGCTTGTCGGTGAGCGACTGCGCATACTCGGACCAATGCACGGTCATCGGTTTCGGACGCGAGACGTCGCCGTACAGAATCGGCGGTCGGACGCATCGAGATCCGTACGACTGGACCCAGCCGTTCGACGTGGCCGCGAAGCCACTGAGCTGCTCGGCGAAGTACTGCACCATGTCGTTTCTCTCGGGTTCGCCGTGGACCAGCACGTCGAGGCCGATGTTCTCTTGCAGTGCAACCACATCGGCGATCTCGGATTGCATTCGGGACACGTATTCGGCGTCGTCGATCTCACCGGTGCGCAGGGCTGCCCGAGCGAGTCGAATCTGCGTGGTCTGCGGATACGAACCGATGGTGGTCGTCGGCAACGACGGCAAGTCCAGTCGCACAGCCTGAGCCCGGCGGCGTTCCTCGGCCGCGGTGCGGTCGACGGTAATTCCCGCTTCGAGACGTGCCCGAACGGCCGCGTCGTGCAGTCGGGGGTCGGTGCGACGAGTCTCGAGCGCGGTCCTGGCCTGCTCGAGCTCGGCCGACACCGATTCGGTCCCATGTCGTAGTGCCCTGGCGAGAACGGACACCTCGGCAACCTTCTCGGTACCGAAGGCCAACCAGGATCGGAGCGGATCGACGATGTCGGTTTCTCCGTCGAGGGTGTACGGAACATGCAGCAGCGAGCACGAACTCGACACCGCAAGCGTGCCGGCACTACCCAACAGGCTCGCCAAGGTTGCCAGCGCCTTGTCGAGATCCGACCGCCAGATGTTGCGCCCGTCCACGACGCCCGCGACTATGTGCTTGCTCGCGAGCGCAGGTACCACGGCAACGTGCTCCACGGTGCCCGGCACCGTCAGATCGATCGACAATCCCTCGATGCCGGTCGCCGCGAGCACGGGCAGTGCAGCACCGAGGTCACCGAAGTACGACGCCAGCAATATGGCAGGCCTCGTCGACACCGCGCTCAGGTAGTCGTAAGCCTTCTTCGCACAGTCGATCTCGCTCTGGGTGCGATCGGCCACGAGCGCAGGTTCGTCGAGCTGGACCCACTCCGCCCCGGCATCGGCGAGGTTGGTCAGCAGCTCCGCGTACAGCGGCAGAATCTCGTCGAGGCGGTCCAGTAGCGGGGCGCTGCTGCCGACAGCCTTCGACAGCAACAGGAACGTCACCGGTCCTACGACGACCGGTCGAGCCGGGACATCGAGCGCGCGAGCTTCTTCGAGCTCGGCGAGCACCTTCTCGGGGTGCAGGGAAAAGGTTGTCGCGGGGGAGATTTCGGGCACGAGGTAGTGGTAGTTGGTGTCGAACCACTTGGTCATCTCGAGTGGTGCGACGGTCTCGTTGCCTCGGGCGGCGGCGAAATAGCGGTCCAGCTCGCTGTCGATGATCCGAACCCGCTCGGGTAGTGCGCCGAGCATGACCGCGGTGTCGAGCACGTGGTCGTAGTACGAAAAGGTGTTCACCGGAACGGAATCGAGTCCGGCGGCGACGAGTTCTCGCCAGGTGTTCTCGCGCAACGTCCGCGCAACGGATTCGAGTGCGGGTGCGTCGAGCGTTCCGGCCCAATAGGATTCGACGGCTTTCTTCAGTTCTCGGTTCGGTCCGATACGGGCCGAGCCGAGCACGGTGGCGGTGAATTCGATACTCACGGTAGTTCTCCAGGTGACTGCTGCATCGATGGCGCACCGCCTTCTCGGGCGCGCGCATCCCGGAGAGCCCCACGAGCAGCCGTACCAGGGTTACGCGCCCATTCCACGAGGCGGTGAACCGCTGCGCACGGCGTGCACAGCACAGACGGCAGGTATTCGGACTCGCGGGCACGTGGACGAAGAGCCCACTCCTACTGGCCGTCGCTTCCCGAAGAGGCCTCTTCAGTGCTGTTGACGGCGGTCGTTCCTGCATACCGCTGCGGGACAGTCCCGGATTCTCACCGGGTTCCCTCTCACGACGCGCCGGAACTGCCGCGCATCGCTTCGGCGCCGTGGTGAACTTCGGGGCTCCTCATGACCACCTGGCGAACCGACTGCAGGGACGAGCATAGATGCATCGCCGACGCGTCTGTTACGGTGCTCTCCATGCAGCGCACGTATTTCTGGTTTAGCAGGCCGGCCCCGGGTGGGTCAGCCAGCGACGCCATGCGCTGACCTCCACCCCACGAGCCGGATACAGACCGGCTCGAAGTGCGCGTGGAGCATGCTGAGTCGGCCTGGGAACAGGAAACCCTCTCATGACGCTCTCTCTCGACACCCCGTCACTCGATGATCAGCGGACGATCAGTATCAGTCCGCTGGTCGCGCCGTCGGTGTTGCGCCGCGAACATGCCGTGGACGACGCGATCTCCGCGACGGTCCGCTCCGGCCGCTCCGGCGTGGTCGACATTCTCGACGGCCGCGACGATCGACTGATCGTCGTCGTCGGCCCGTGTTCGGTGCACGACACCGATGCTGCCCTCGACTACGCGCGGCGCCTTGCCGCCACGGCAGCCGAACTGGGCGATCGACTGCACATCGTCATGCGGGTCTACTTCGAGAAGCCCCGGACGACGCTGGGGTGGAAAGGACTGATCAACGATCCGCACCTCGACGGCAGCTTCGACATCAATTCCGGACTACGGGTGGGACGCCAACTGCTGCTCGATATTTCGGCGCTCGGCCTGCCTGTCGGATGCGAATTCCTCGACCCGATCACCCCGCAGTACATCGCAGATCTGGTGAGCTACGGCGCGATCGGTGCACGGACCGCTGCGAGCCAGGTGCACCGCCAGCTGTGCAGTGCGCTGTCGATGCCGGTGGGGATCAAGAACTCCACCGAGGGCGATATCCAGGTGGCGGTCGACGGCACCCGCGCCGCCGCGGCGAGCCATGTCTTCCCCGGCACCGATCTGGACGGCCAGGCAGCGCTCGTTCGGACCGTCGGAAACCCGGACTGCCACGTCATTCTCCGCGGGGGCGTCGACGGACCGAACTACGATGCCGAATCGGTCGCAGATACCGTTGCGCGCCTGCGTAAGTCGGGTCTGCCGGAGCGCGTCGTCATCGACGCCAGTCACGGCAACAGCCGCAAGGACCACAACAAGCAGGTCGACGTGGTCACCGATGTGGCCGGCCGAGTCGCAGCAGGCGAACACGGCATCGTCGGGCTCATGCTCGAAAGCTTCCTGGTGGCGGGGCGTCAGGATCTCGAACTCGGCCACCGCGAAGACCTGGTGTACGGGCAGTCGATCACCGACGCCTGCCTCGACTGGGACACCACGGCAACACAATTGAACGTGCTGGCTGCGGCGGTGGACAAGCGTAGGGCGTCGAACCCTGCGCACTGAAAACCCAGCGCGTCAACGAACCCCGCGCGGTCGGAATTGCACGCTGATGCGTGGGCCGATCGCGCGGGTGGACTTGGGAATCGCATGCTCCCACGTGCGCTGACACGAGCCTCCCATCACCACCAGATCGCCGTGCCCGAGCGTGAACTTGAGCGACGTACCGCCGCCGCGAGGCCGAAGCATGAGTTGTCTTGTCGCACCGAGCGAGACGATGGCCACCATGGTGTCCTCGGTCGCGCTGCGGCCGATGTTGTCGCCGTGCCAGGCGACGCTGTCGGAGCCGTTGCGGTAGTAGCACAGCCCTGCGGTGGTGAACGACTCACCGAGTTCGGCGCGGTAGTGGTCGTCGAGCGCGTCACGCGCTTCGTACAGTGCCGTGTGCGGCCAGTGCTCGCGCTCGGCATAGAAGCGGACCAGGCGTGGCACGTCGACCACGCGGTCGTACATCTGTCTGCGTTCGGCGCGCCAATCGACGTCGGTCACCAGCGAGTCGAAGAGACGGGTATCGGACAACCAGCCCGGGCGCACGTCGATCCAGGCACCGAGCGTCAGCTCCCGTCGGGTGACGGACTGCAGCGACCCGACGCCACCGTCGTCGTCACCGAACAACGAGCCTTGCATCGCGAGCGACATGAATCGACTGTATCGAACAGGTGTTCCCATTTCCACTGCGCGGCGGTATCTTCGTCGCATGGGCTATCGATTTCAGGTCGTCGTGGACAGTGCGAACCCTCATGCGCTGGCGAAATGGTGGGCACAGACGCTGGGTTGGCAGTCCGAACCCAGCAACGAGGACTTCATTCGCGAGATGGTCGCTGCGGGGCATGCTCGTGAGGAGGACACGACCACCTTCGAGGGCGTTCTCGTGTGGCAGGCGGGCGCGGGAATCGTCGATCCGGACTCACCCGGCTCCCCGCGGGTGCTGTTCCAGTCGGTACCCGAGCCGAAATCGGTGAAGAATCGGTTGCACCTCGACATCCGCGTCGGTGACGAGCGTGAGTCGGTGGTGACGGAACTCGAAGCGCGGGGTGCGGCGGTACTTCATCGGGGAACTCAGGGTCCCAGCGTCTGGATCACCATGACCGACCCCGAGGGCAACGAGTTCTGCGTCAGCTGAGACGGTACGAGCCGGGGGTCTGACCGGTCCAGCGCTTGAAGGCGCGGCGGAACGCGCTGGGCTCGGAGAAGCCGAGACGAGCCGAGATGTCGTCGACACTGTCTCCGCGGCTCAACCCTGAGATCGCTGCATCGCGCAGCACTTCTTCGCGCAGTTGGTTGATCGAGGTGCCCTCCTGCCGGAGGACGCGTCGAAGGTGCGGCGGGCTGATGTTGAGCATCGCCGCGATGTCCTCGGTTCCCGGTGCGCCGCCTTTGAAGCCGGTTTCGAGCGCCCGGCGAACCTGGCTCGACGCGGTGCTGTCGTAGTCTCGCGACGAGAACAGCAGATTGGGTGACTCGGCCAGGTACTCGGCGAGGGTCTCCTCGGTCTGCACTATCGGTGCTCGCATCACCGCGCTGTCGAATTCCAGTGTGGCACGGTCGGTTCCGAACTCGACATGCGTCCCGAAAATGGAGTCGTACATCTTGCCCGCTTCGGGACCGGGAAGCGCGTACGGCAGTTGCACCGACAGCAGTTTGACGCGGTTGCCGATGAGCCACGCCGCGAATCGGTGCAGCAGAATCAACAGGAAGTCGGTGAGCAAGCGTTCGGCGAGGGCGTTGGCTTCCGGGGTCAGATGAGTGGTGGGCGTGACGTGGATCGTCAACACCGTGGACTCCTCGGTGCGGTCCAACGTCATGGGGCGAACCGGAATCAGCACCCGCATGGTCTCGGACATCCTGATCAGAGCTGCCCAGAGGTTCTCCGAATGAATCAGGGTCTGACAGATCACGCGAAAGCTGCCGCGCCGCACCGGTACTGCGGCAAGGCCGAACAGTTCGTCGCCGGTCACCGCCCAGACCGCCTGGGTGAAGGCGGTGACTTGGCGGGTGGTCAGCCGTTCCGCCGGGTTCCCGAGGATGGTGGGCCCGATCCCGGCCATCGACAACGGGTAGGTCAAATCCATCCCGCCGCTCGTCGCGAGGTCGACGGCCTGTCGGACGAAGTACGCCGGGATCGTCGATTGCGGAGTCACAATCTCCGTAGCCTCTCGGCTGCGTCGGCGAGTACCTCGTCCTGCTTGCAGAAAGCGAAGCGTACCAACGACTTCCAGGGAGCTGGTTCGTCCACGAAGGCCGTGACCGGAACCGCTGCGACGCCCACCAGATCCGGCAGGGAGCGGCAGAATTCGTACGCGTCCCCACGCCCGATGGGCGCGACGTCGGCGCACACGAAATATGTTCCCGCGCTGTTTTTCACGTCCGCGCCTGCGGCGTCGAGTGCAGCCGAGAGTGTGTCCCGCTTGCGCTGCAGGCCGTCGCGCATCGAGGCGATCCACGGCTGCTCGTGCTCGAGGGCATAGGCGACGGCAGGTTGGAAAGGGGTACCGCCGACGAAGCTCATGAATTGTTTGGCGGCGCGCACGGCATCGATCAAGTGGGCCGGGCCCAGCGCCCAGCCCGTCTTCCACCCCGTTGCGTTGAAGGTCTTGGCCGCACTCGAGACGGTGACGGTGCGCTCGAACATCCCCGGCAGCGTCGCGATCGGCGTGTGCACTGTGCCGTCGAAGGTCAGGTGCTCGTAGACCTCGTCGGTGAGGACGAGCAGGTCGTGTTCGACGGCGATCTCGGCGATGCGGACCATGGTGGCGCGGTCGAAGACGGTACCGGTGGGGTTGTGCGGGGAGTTGACGATGAGCATGCGTGTTCGGGGACCGACGGCACGATCGAGGGCCTCGGTGTCGACCGTCCACCCGTTGCCGTCGGGAACCAGGGGCACGGCGGTACGGGTCGCTCCGGCAAGGGCAATGGCGGCCGCGTAGGAGTCGTAGAACGGCTCGATCAGCAGCACCTCGTCGCCCGGCTCGATCAATCCGAGGAGCGATGCCGAGATCGCCTCGGTGGCACCCACGGTGATCAGTACCTGCGAGTCGGGGTCGTAGTGCACCCCGAATCGCCGTTCCCGGTCGGCGGCGACGGCATTGCGTAGCACCGGCATACCGGGGCCGGGGGAGTACTGATTGAGTCCGCTCGCGATGGCCTCACGTGCGGCCTCGAGCATGGCAGGCGGCCCGTCGGTATCGGGAAAGCCCTGACCGAGATTGACGGCATTCTTCGCCACCGCGAGAGCGGTCATTTCGGCGAATATCGTCGATGCGAACGGGCGCAGGCGCGCTACGGTGCGCGAGGGCGGCATCTCGGACATTCGTCCAGCGTAGTTCACCGGCCGGAACCGGTCTTTCGCCCTGCGTCTGTACTGTGCCTGTCATGCGATTCGGATTGTTCGTTCCACAGGGTTGGCGCCTGGATCTGGTCGGTATCGACCCCGCCCGGCACTGGAATGTGCTGCGTGACCACGCGCTCGCCGCCGAGGCCGGTCCGTGGGAGTCCCTGTGGGTGTACGACCACTTCCACACCGTTCCCACCGCAACCGACGAGGCGACGCACGAAGCATGGTCGCTGATGTCCGCACTGGCTGCGAGCACCTCCCGGATCAGGCTGGGGCAGATGTGCACTGCGATGTCGTACCGCAACCCGGCCTACCTCGCCAAAGTTGCTGCCACGGTGGACATCATTTCCGGCGGACGCGTCGAGATGGGCATCGGCGGCGGCTGGCACGAGCACGAGTTCCGCGCCTACGGCTACGGGTTTCCCTCTCCGGGTGAACGATTGGGTCGGCTCGACGAGGGCGTGCAGATCTTCAAGCAGGCATGGACGACCGGTGAGGTGTTCCTCGACGGAAAGCACTACCAGATCGACGGTGCCGTGGTGCGGCCGCTGCCGCTGCAGGAGGGCGGAATCCCGCTGTGGATCGCGGGCGGGGGCGAGAAGGTCACCCTGAAGATCGCCGCGAAGTACGCCAACTACACCAACTTCGATGGAACCCCCACCGGATTCGCCGCCAAATCGGCTCTGCTGCGCGAGCATTGCTCCACCGTGGGTACCGACTTCGATGCCATCGTCCGCTCGGCGAACTACAACGTCGTCATCGCGGCGACCGAGTCGGAAGTGGAAGACAAGCTTCGCGCCCTGGAGAGTCGGCTCACCGATTACGTGGGTGCGGACAAAGCCGAAGGAGCCCTGACGGCGTTCCGCGGCATGCCGGCCGTCGGAACCCCGGAACAGATCGTCGACAATCTGACGGCGCTGCAGGAGCAGGGGATGACGTACGGAATCTTCTACTTCCCGGAAGCTGCCTACGATCGCTCCGGAATCGAACTCTTCGAGCGCGAGGTCATCCCGGCTCTCCCGTAGCTCGTCTCAGGTCGTCGGGAAGATCTGCCGGATCGATGAGCAACTGTTGGTTCTTTGCCTTGCGTACCTTCTCGGACAAGCCGATGTTCGCGTGCAACAGCGCCCACTCGCCCTCGGTGATCTCGTCGGTTGCGCGCGCGAGAACCGTGGTATCGGGAGTGCCCCAGGCGATGGGCATCGCCGAGACCAACTGCCACGTTCGCCCGCCCGTGTTCGCGCCGCGGTCGGCGAGAACCGACACCGAGGGCACCTTCGCTCCCCGCTCCATCGCGTGGCCGGGCAGGGCTCGCACGACCCGGGTGATCAACACGTAGTGCGGTTCTTCGACCCCCGGCTTCGCGATGTCGACCAAGGCCAGCAACAGAGCTCCGCCCGGTAATTTCTCGGCCACCATCGCAGGAACCAGATCGCCTGCGGCATATTGCGATTCGATGGACCCCATCTTGCGCGGTGCCCACAGCATCACCCACAGTGAGGTGGCCGCACCGATGCAGAACACGGCACCGAGGATGTACGACCACGGGGTTGCGATCCAGATGAACCACACCCCCAGAGCAGTCAGGATCACGGCAGTGAGCGCCGCCGAGGCGCGCAGCCGGCGAAGCTCGGTGAACGTCTCGTTCACCGACTTCGCGTGGGCTACGTCTACTGGGAACTGGAATCGGCGCACACAACTATTCCTAGCACGCCGCCCGTGCCGACAGAAGCGTCAGATCGCCGGACCGAGTAAGTCGTCCGCGTCGGTGATGCGGTACGCGTACCCCTGCTCGGCGAGGAAACGCTGACGGTGCGCGGCGTACTCGGCGTCGAGAGTGTCGCGCGACACCACCGAGTAGAAATGGGCCTGACCGCCGTCGTGCTTGGGTCGGAGCAGTCGGCCGAGGCGCTGCGCCTCCTCCTGCCTCGACCCGAATGTGCCCGAAACCTGTACTGCGACAGATGCTTCGGGTAGGTCGATCGAGAAGTTCGCCACCTTGCTCACCACGAGCGTCTGAATCTCGCCCTTGCGGAACGCGTCGAAGAGCACTTCGCGTTCCTTGTTCTTGGTCGAACCCTGAATGACCGGAGCGTTCAGGGCCTCACCGAGCTCGTTCAACTGGTCGAGGTACGCGCCGATCACCAGCGTCGGAGCGTCCTGGTGTTTGGCGAGGATCGACTTCACGACGGCGATCTTGGTGTGAGCCGTCGAGCACAGCTTGTAGCGCTCTTCGGGTTCGGCCACGGCATACGACATGCGCTCGGCATCGGTGAGAGTGACGCGAACCTCGATGCACTCCGCCGGTGCGATCCACCCCTGCGCCTCGATGTCCTTCCACGGCGCGTCGTATCGCTTCGGGCCGATGAGCGAGAAGACGTCACCCTCGCGCCCGTCCTCGCGGACGAGCGTTGCCGTCAGACCGAGGCGTCGACGCGACTGCAGATCTGCCGTCATTCGAAACACCGGGGCGGGGAGCAGGTGGACCTCGTCGTAGATCACCAGACCCCAGTCGCGGGAATCGAACAGTTCCAGGTGCTTGTATTCACCCTTGGTGCGACGCGTGATCACCTGGTACGTGGCGATTGTCACAGGGCGAATCTCTTTGCGCTCTCCCGAATACTCGCCGATCTCCTCCTCGGTGAGCGAGGTGCGCGCGATCAGCTCGCGCTTCCACTGCCGACCGGCGACGGTGTTGGTGACCAGAATCAGTGTGGTGGCCTTGGCCCGTGCCATCGCCGCCGCGCCGACCATTGTCTTGCCCGCGCCACACGGCAGTACGACGACGCCCGAGCCGCCGGCCCAGAACGAATCCGCCGCCATCTCCTGGTAGTCGCGCAGTGTCCACTTGCCGCCCTCGGTGTCGAGTTCGATGGGGTGAGCTTCGCCGTCCACGTATCCGGCGAGGTCTTCGGCAGGCCAACCGATCTTGAGGAGCATCTGTTTGAGGTGTCCGCGTTCGCTGGGATGGACGATGACGGTGTCCTCGTCCACCATGGCACCGAGCATCGGCGCAATCTTCTTGTGGCGCATGACTTCTGTGAGCACAGCGCGGTCGAGACTGATCAGGGCCAGGCCGTGGATCGGGCTCTTGACCAACTGCAGTCGGCCGTAGCGAGCCATGGTGTCGACGATGTCGACCAGCAGCGGTTGCGGCACCGCGTAGCGCGAGAAGTTCACCAGCGCGTCGACCACCTGCTCGGCGTCGTGGCCGGCAGCGCGCGCATTCCACAGGGCCAGCGGGGTGATGCGGTAGGTGTGCACGTGCTCGGGGGCACGTTCGAGCTCCGCGAACGGTGCGATGGCCGCCCGCGCTGCACCCGCGAGTTCGTGATCGATCTCGAGCAACAGCGTTTTGTCGGACTGAACGATCAGCGGGCCGTCGGTCACGGTTCCTCCTAGAGACTTCCGCCGCGCCCGAAAGAGCGCAACTTCTCCATTGTCCACAGGTAGGGGCGCGCGTGCACGTGAGCGTCGAACTACTCGACCAGAGCGACCGAGGTGATGCGATGCAGGGTGAAGCGCCGAACCCCTCCGGTGGCGGGATCGAACGCGTCGAGTTGGCCGCCGCCGATGCTGATCGGATCGACGATTCGGTGGGTCGCGACCCCCTGTGCATCGACGTAGCCGATGCTGACACTGCGTTTGACCTTGGCTGCGGTCTGCAGCAGCGTCATCGTCGCGGTGCTGCTGGCGCGAGAGCCGTCGGCGCGCACCACCGCACCGCCGTTGCCTGCCGCCCGGTCGGCCGCGCGCATCCCACGCACCAACGAACCCAGCTGTTCCTCGGTGGGGACAGCCGGAGTTCGGAACGTCTGGCGTGGCCGCCGTGCCGATACCCGCGACCCGCGGGCGCGCAGATCGACGATGGTTCCGGACGAGTCCTCACCAGCAGGCGCGAAGCCGGCCCCGGCCAGCACCGAGAGCACCTCGGCAAGCGGAGCCTGCGAGATCGCGACGGTCGGGGCGAGGGCTCGAAGGGCCAGCGATTCCGCCGCCGGGGAGGCCATCACCTCCGCCAGCAACGCCGGGTCCTCGCATCGGACGAACGACGCGGCGACGCCTGCCCGCAGGCGACCGTG
Organism: Rhodococcus sp. IEGM1428; assembly: GCF_050321865.1. Classification (NCBI taxonomy): domain Bacteria; kingdom Bacillati; phylum Actinomycetota; class Actinomycetes; order Mycobacteriales; family Nocardiaceae; genus Rhodococcus; species Rhodococcus sp. IEGM1428. The sequence continues at coordinate 22,410 of NZ_JBNQFW010000001.1, forward strand.
TCGACGCGCCACGTCGTCGATGAGATAGGTCAAGGCCTGCGGCACCGGTGTGCGTGAGTGGGTCGCGAACAGCGCGTGCAGCTCGGACGCGCTCAATCCCACATCGAGGGCGCGTCGCAGGCTCGTGTCGCTGATCCGGTACATCGTCGCTGCCCCCGCCGATTCGACGTCGGCGACGAGTTCGATCCGATCGTGCAGGTCCGGCTCTAGCGGGCCCGGTGCCACCAGCGTGAGATCTGCCTGCACCAGGACGTAGTCGATCGGCTCGGGCAAAGCCGCGCGCATGTCGGCCTCGGCGTTGCCGTCGTGCAGCAGTGAGCGCCCCGGGGTCGACATCGCTCCGCGGCCGACGATTCCCAGTGCGGTTGCTTCGGCGACGACGTGTCCGACGGGTGTGACGCCGAAGCGTCCGGACCATCGGGGACGACGCCACGCCAGGATCCGGGCGAGATCCGCCGGCTGGGTCGAGTGTCCGCTGCCGAGTTCGGTGAGCAGCTCCAGGATCATCCGTCGATCCCGCGGTGCTGCCGGAGAGCGAACTTCCTCGGACAGGGCGGCGATGGGCTTGTCGTTGGGGTCACGCATCCCGATGACCCACGGTGCCCGCGGCACCTCGAGCCAGGCGGAGGCGAGCGTGTGCCAGCGGGCCGCCGGGGCAGCGGTGAGCCAGGCGTCGACCGCCGGTGTGGGAGCCCAGTAGTCGTCGCCGGTGTCGGACGCGGGAACCGGGTCCGGTGTTCCGCTGGAGATCAGATGCGCCGCCGCCAGCAGTTCGACGAGGATGCTGACTCGGTCGTCGTCGAGGCCGGTTGCCTTGGTGATCTTGCGGAGCTCGCGCACGCCAAGTCCGCCGGCCTTGAGCGCAGGAGCGGGCGACGCGGAGAGAGCTTCGATGATCAGGACGCAGTGCCTACCCAGTTCGAGGGCCTCGCCTGCGGCAGCGGCATCGACGTCGGTGAGCGACTGTGCCTTGGTGGCGAGCTTCGGCTCGGCGAGCGACCGTGGATCGGACATCGGCTCGCCGCGGAGAATCTGCCCCACCTGGACGGGTAGCTCGACGGTTTGCTCGTCCAACCAGATCAGCAGGCCGGCGGCGAGCAGCTTCTGGACCGGCCGGTCCGGCGGAGTGCCAGGTGCCGCGTCTCGGGTGCGGCCGGTCGGGGACGATCTGGCGAGGGTGTCGAGCAGATTGCGTTCCCCCTCGCCGAGTTCGGCGAGAGCTGCGGTGATGTGCGACTCGGTGAGATTGTCGACCGGATCGAGCGCGCGTCCGATGCGCCACGGCACGGCGTCCGCGGCGGTCGCGCTGATTCGGAGGCCGGACGCGTCGCCCCACACCAGCAACCGCTCGCGGAGCTGGGCCAGCGCTTTGTCGACGCTCTTGGCCGGTGCGCGTTTGGCCACGACGGCCAGTAGTGCAGCGCGAGTGACGGGCCGTTCGTAGGCCTCCTCGATGGCGAGGATCTCGAGGACGGTCAAGGCGAGTGTGTCGAGGGTGTCCGCGGTGTGCAGAATCGACCGTCGTTGCTCGGCCCGTCCGGCGAGTACGGCCAGCGATGCGGGCGGCGGCGCGGTCAGATCCGGGCGCAACGACATGGCCTTGATCAGCTCGGCGTCGGAGCGAGCTGCGATCCACTGAGGTAGATCAGGGGGCGTGTCGGTGTGTCGGTGCGCAGTCGTGTCGGTCATCGTCTATCAGATTAGAGACCTGGGCTGGTGCTCGCCGCAGGGCAGGTGTCAAAATAGGCGCATGGTGAACAAGTCGAAGAAGCCCTATGTCGATCCAGGCTGGCCGGAAACCGCTCGCGGTGACCATGCGGTGACCGAACTCTCGTCCGCTCGATCGGGTGGCTTGTCGCCCTTCGGCGAGGACACCGAGTTCCCGCTGCCCGTCGAAGACCTGCCCTACGCGCATCCGGTGACCGTGGTCAACCGCTAGAAAAGGCCACGCAGTACGAAAAAGCCCCCGACGATGTCGGGGGCTTTTTTCGTACGAGTTGCGAACCGTCGCGGGCGCTTACTGGGGCAGGAATGCCTTGTTGGCCTGGTAGAAGTTCACGACCTGCGGATCGAGCTGGATGCCCTGCGCTGCGTTCTGGACGAACGAGGCGATCGCCGGATCGTTGGTGAGGTTCTGGACGGCGGTGACGATGCCGTTGACGACCTCGGCCGAGCTGTCGACTGCCGGGATGGACGACAGGTCGGGAAGTGCGGGAACTTCCGGTGCCTTGGGGGTGACCGGAACGCTGCGCTCGGTCGGCGCGCTGCTCAGGCCAAGGCTCGAGGAGCAGGACGGCCATGCGCCCCAGCCCTGCGAGTCGAGGACCTTCTCTGCGACTGCGATCTGCTCTTCGCGGCTGGCCTGGTTGGCCGTGGCTGCGTACTGCTGGCCGCCGTGTGCGTTCCAGGTGCTGGGGGAGAACTGCAACCCGCCCTGGAAGCCGTTGCCGGTGTTGATGCCCCAGTTGCCGCCGGCTTCACACTGTGCAAGGCGATCCCAGTCGGAATCCGGTGCCGCGTTCGCGGTGCCGGTGAAAGCGATGCCCGCGGTGCCCATGATGGCTCCGGTGACAGCAACCTTCGCGACGGTCTTGCCAGTGGTGCTCGGCTTGCGATGACGTCCGCTCATACGAGTTGAAATCCTCTCCACACGCGCCTGCGAGGTCAGCTGTCGGGTTCGGGCTGAGAGGTAGCCCGGCCTTTTCGCTCATTCGTCTCGAATGGGCAATTGGGCTTCACCCCAAGGGAAGTCGGTGCAACTTCGTGAGTTGCGACAACTTCCCGGTTGTCCGTGGAGGACGTGGGTCCCCCGTCCTCGTCCCCTGGGTGATCGTCGAGGGTGTTCCGGTATCCGCGGGACGAGGTTTGGCGCTGCGGACCGGAGTTCGGCCGAACTTTCCGGCCGCTGCTGACCGTACTGAAATTCCCGGCTTACGTCACTATTTGGTAACTGTCGATTTCGCGGCGTCGTCCCGAGCTCATTTCGTACCTCTTTCGGGCCTCTCGCGTCCGCCCAGCTAGTGGGCGTTGCGGGCAGTGAACCCCGGTCCGTTGCCGGCCTGTTACCCAAGCGTTATGTGATGGAAGTCACAGGAGGCGAGAGTCGTCCGGAAAGTCACCGAACGGCAACGATGTCTTTGCCGAGGGGCATCAGAGATACGGGGATCAACTTCAGGTTCGCGATCGCGAGTGGAATGCCGATGATGGTGATCGCCATGGCGACAGCGGTGACCACATGAGTCAGCGCCAACCACCAGCCGGCGAGGATCAACCAGAGCACGTTCCCGACGAGCGCGCCGGACCCGGATCCTGGCTTGTCGACGATCGTCGACCCGAACGGCCACAGTGCGTACACACCGATACGGAACGACGCGATGCCGAACGGGATGGTCACGATCAGGATGCACAGCAGAAGGCCGGCGAAGAAGTAACCGATGGCCAGCCACAGCCCACCGAAGACCAGCCAGATGATGTTCAGGATCAATCGCATGATCTACCGAGCCCGCCGTCCGGAAGCCAGCGCGTACACCAAAGCCAGCACGAACCCGGCCGGTGCCGAGAACATGGCCGTCAGATACAGGCTCAGCGGGGGCTTGGAGTCGGAGAAGATCGGAAACAGCAGGATCGCGACGATGGCGACGAGGCCTATCGCGAACAGTGCGAGCGCGATGCGCAGCAGAACGGTGCTGCTCTTACGGGTCGGTGTGTCCACGTGCACCACGGTAGTGCGAAGTGCGGGGTGCGAAGAACTCGAATGCTTCATCGGTACTCACCGCGCTAGACTCGTGTATTCGCGTCCTACGTCTTCGTGGGACGCGAAATTTGTGCAGACCGCAGGTCCGAACATCGGGCCCGCGAACAACGAAACGACCGACAGCAACAGATGAACGGGTGAGCTCAGTGCCGACCGGCAAGGTGAAGTGGTACGACGTCGACAAGGGATTCGGATTCCTCTCTCAGGAGGAAGGCGAGGACGTCTACGTGCGTTCGTCGGCGTTGCCGGAGGGCGTCGAGGGCCTCAAAGCCGGTCAGCGCGTCGAGTTCGGCATGGCTGCAGGACGTCGTGGACCTCAGGCGCTGAGCTTGAAGGTGCTCGAGCCGGCACCGTCGGTGCGGCAGAACACCGGCAGCACCCGCCGTGAGCCCGTCGAGCGCAAGCACACACCCGACGAGCTGCACGGGATGGTCGAGGACATGATCACACTGCTCGAGGCGACGGTGCAGCCCGAACTCCGTAAGGGCAAGTACCCCGATCGCAAGATCGCGCAGCGAATCTCCGAGGTCGTTCGGGCCGTCGCCCGTGAGCTCGACAGCTGACATCCACCGAAACTACGGGCGGGTGCCGATCGACCAGATGGCGTGGCTGACGAACCCTTCCTGATTGGTATCGGTGTCGATGATGCCGGTGGGCAAGCGCACCTCGATGCCGAGCAGTGTCCGGTTGCTGTCGTCCTTCGTGGGAACCGTGACACTGAGCTTGGTGTCCGGCTCGTTGAACTCGGTGTTCTCCACCACGTCGCCACTGTCGTCGCCGTAGACCACGGCGAGCACCCACGGTGCGGAGTAGATGGGGGCGGGCAGCGAGAGCTGCACCGTCCTGGCGTTGCCGACCTGGACCTCGGTGGTCTCACCGACGTTGGTGCACAGCGGGTCGCTGACAGCGCAGTACAGATACGGCTCCACCACGACGGCGCGTCCGTTGGCGTACGCGGTGACGGTCGGTTCCTTCTCCGGGGCTCTCCCGATCAGCAGGGCGAGCACCGCAACGAATGCGACGGCGATGACGACGAGACCGGCGACGATGATCGCCGCGATCTTCTTGGTGCGAGGAGCGAAATTCACTTGGTCACGTTTTCGCCGAAGGAGCCGTCGGACATTTCTTGTTCGACGTGATCGGGGCGGTTGCCGCCGAAGCCGGGTAGGAGCGATCTGCCGCGGTAGGTGAGGAAGGTCTGCACGAGGCCGATCGTAAGCAACACCGACACGACGGTGAAACCGAGCCAGTATTCGGTGGGGAGCAGCACCCCGAGTGTGCCACCCAGAACCCAGCACAACTGCATGACGGTTTCGGATCGGCCGAATCCCGACGCGATCGATTCCGGCGGCAGATCGGCCTGCAGCGACGCGTCGAGGGAGACCTTGGCCAGCGCGCTGGCACTCGACGCCACCAGCGCTGCCACGGCTGCGGTGAGCAGGCTGTCGGTGATCGCAGCGACGACTGCCACTACCGTCACCGCGATGGTGCACCGTAGGACGACCAACGACGGCCGGCCGAGCTTGATCCTGGCACCGAGCGCGTTGCCCGCGAAGTTGCCGAGACCGGCGGCGGCTCCGACGAGTCCGAGCATCGCGGCCTGCTGCAGCGGCTCGTGTTCGGTGCGGGATTTGGCAACGAACGCGATGTAGAGCGTCAGGAAGCCGGTGAGGATGCGGATGGTGCCGTTTCCCCACAGTCCCACGATGACGGCCCGTCCCAGGGGCTGTCTGCGGTTCTTCGTGTTGCTCGGCGGCGTGCGGCGCAGATTCTCCGTCGGGGCACTGCTTCCGGCGAAGTCGTTGCCGTGCTGGTCGGCGTGGTAGCTCAGGGTGGCCGGCACTTCACCCTCGGTGATCTCCACCCAGGACGGGATCTGCATGCTGAGGTAGCCGCCGAGCACGGTGATCGCGGCGACGAACCACAGCGCGCCCGGTGAGCCTGCGAAGAACGCGATGCCGCCGGCGACGGCCCCTGCCGCGATGGTGCCACCGAGCAGACCGAAGACGGTGAGCCGAGAATTGACGCGGACGAGGTCGATCTCCGGCGGTAACACTCGCGGCGTCACCGCGCTCTTGAGGACTGCAAAGGACTTGCTGAGTACGAGCATGCCGAGCGCGGCGGGGTACAGCACCCAACTGTCGAAGTTGAACACCAGCACTACCGCCAGCACGGTGCGCAACCCGAACGATGTGGCCAGCGCGATGCGTCGACCGTGTTGAAGGCGGTCCAGTAGCGGCCCGATCAACGGTGCGATCAGCGCGAACGGCGCGATGGTGATGACGAGATAGAGCGCGACCTTGGTCTTGTCCTCACCGGTGGCCGCAGAGAAGAACAGTGTGTTGGCCAAGGCGATCGCCAACGCCGCGTCCGACGCGAAGTTGGCCATGGTCGCGTAGGTCAGCGCCGTGAGCCCGGACTTGTCCGCACCGTCGGCTTTCGCAGCTCGCTGGAACGACGCGATGCCTTTGCCGGTGAGCTCGCGGCCGCGCATGGCGGCAACGCGTGTGACGGTCAGCTTCTTCGGCATCGGCGGGGGCTTGCGAGCGCCGGTCCGGCCACGCGGAGCGGTGATCTTCTCGGTTCGAGGCGGATGCAGCGGCGGCAGCGGTTCGCGGCGACTCGGAACATGGGCGGAGTGAGTAGGTGCGGGCGGGTAGTTGGCCAGACCCGGATGATCCGAGTGATCAGGAGCGGAGCCTGCGGAGTGACCGGACACGCCGTTCTGTTCGGGGTCGTCCGCACCCGGTGGGGTGTGGGGGAGACGGGGATCGGTCACGGGGTCAATTCTGTCCTACGGGCGCGGTATCGGTGAATCGCACCTCGAAGATCTTGGGCCAGAATTTTCCGGTCACGAGGAATCGGTCCGTACCCGGAATCTGTGCGATGCCGTTGAAGACGTCGGCTCCGCCTCGATCGGCGGCAGACATCGAATCCCACAGCGGTGTGCCGTCGATGACGGCTGTCACCTTCCCGGTGTCGGGGTCGATGCGCATGATGTCGAATGTCTGCCACACATTGGCGTAGATCGAGCCGTCCTCGGCACAGTCGAGCTCGTTGAGCCGTTCCACCGGATTGCCGTCGAGTGTGACGTCCACCGTGTCGACGGCGTCGAATGAGGTGGGGTCGCGGAAGGTCAGGGTGGATGTGCCGTCGCTCATGACGAGGCGGTCGTCCGATGTTCCTCGGCCCTCGGTGCAGAGTCCCCAGCCTTCGCCGTCGTAGTTCACTCGACGCTGTTCGGTCAGGGTGTCCCGGTCGCGGGCGATGGCGACTCCGTCTTGCCAGGTGATCTGCCACAGGGTGTCCCCGTCGACGGTGATCCCTTCGCCGAACAGGTCGGACGGCAGATCGACTCGCGCGAGCTCGGTCATGTTCTCGAGTGAGGTGCGCCTGACGAACGACGAGCCTTCCAGCCCGGTGCCTTCGTAGAGCACGTCACCGTCGATCTCGAATCCCTGAGTGAACGCGCCGTCGTCGCGGTCGTATTCGCGCACGACGTCTGCGGTCAGGGTCGGCACCGAGTCCGAGGTCGTCGGAGCTGCGGTCGTCGATCCCGATGTCGACGAGCACGCGGTGACCGCGAGTGCAGAGGTCAGGACGGCGGCGAAGGTGCGAGCGCGGACGGTCATTGCATCCATGATGGCAGCCCGAACTGGGCGTCACCGAGTCGATGCGGCAAACTGAATGTGTGAGTTTCGTATCTTCTCCAGAGCTCGATTCCATCCGCCCAGTCTTGGCCGATGCCGTGGACCTCGCGCGGCAGGCTCTGCTCGACCTGGGAGAGGGAGGTGTCGGCGAGTATCTCGGGGTCACCGTCGAGGACGCCAGCGCGGCCACTCACCGGTTCGTCAGCGATCTCGAGGGCTACCGAGGGTGGCAGTGGGCCGTCGTGGTCGCGGCCCCGGAGGACGCCGATCGCGCCACGGTCAGTGAGTTGGTTCTGCTGCCGGGCCCCAACGCTCTGGTGGCACCGTCCTGGGTGCCGTGGGACGAACGTATCCGTCCCGGTGATCTGGGACCTGGCGATCTGCTGTCTCCGCGACAGGACGACCCACGACTCGTGCCGGGCTACGTCAGCTCGGGCGACCCAGCCGTCGACGACGTTGCCGGCGAGATCGGTCTCGGTCGAACGAAGGTCACCAGCCTCGAAGGACGTCTCGACGCCGCCCAACGCTGGCACGACGGCGATTTCGGTCCCGATGCCGAGATGGCCAAGGCTGCGCCGTCGACGTGCGGGCTCTGCGGCTTCTACCTGCCCATCGCCGGATCGTTGTCTGCCGCATTCGGAGTGTGCGGCAACGAATTCGCCGCCGACGGGCGCGTGGTGCATGCCGAGTACGGCTGCGGTGCGCACTCCGATACCGAACTGCCCACCGGAGCAGGATCACCGCAATTCGAGCCGTACGACGACGCGGCTCTCGACGTCACCGTAGCGCCGACGCCTCCGGTCGAGACAAGTCCTCCGGTCGAGGCCGTTTCTGCGGACGAGACCACCGACAGTGTGGACGGGTCCGACGGACCGACCGAGGCAACCGAAGCGCCGGCAGAGGCAGAGGCCGTGCAGGTGGAGGCAGTTCGGGAAGCAGAGGTACCGGCCGGTGAAACGGCTCCGGTATCGAGCGAGTCGGCGGAACCCGAGGCGGCTGATGAGACTGTGCACGAAGAGGATTCGGTATCTCCGAGCTGATCGACCCGTTCGATACCGGGTCGCTGCGCGAGTCGATTCTCGCGGCCTGGGCCTCGTCGCCCACGCGGCTTCGTGAGGATTCGGCGTCCGAGTCGGATCTGGTGCGCGGAGGCTACCGCGACCGGCTCTTGACCGAGCTCGCGCAGAACGCCGCGGACGCGGCGTCGCGGGCGGGTGTGTCGGGTCGATTGGCCGTGTGGACCGATGATGCCGGTTCCATTCACATCGCCAATACCGGTGCTGCGCTCGATGTTTCGGGTGTACATGCACTGACGGCCCTGAGAGCGTCGGCCAAGACTGCTGCAGATGGAGGCGTCGGGCAGTTCGGAGTCGGTTTCACCGCGGTGCGATCGGTGTCCGACGAGATCGAGGTGCGATCGCTGGGCGGCGGTGTGCTGTTCAGTGCGCGGCGCACCTCGGCTGCGCTGCGCGAGCGCGGAATGGCCATGCCCGAGGCGGGTGTGCCGGTACTGAGGTTGGCGTGGCCGGTGGCGGAACCGCCCGCTGCGGGGTTCGACACCGAGATCGTGCTGACGCCGCGGACGGATCCGGACGCGGAGTCCTTTGGCTCCGGATATGCGGACGAGGCCGCGGATTTGCTTCTCGAACTCGAAGCGCTGGACTCGATCGAGATCGAGGGCGTTGTGATCGACTGCGTCAGAACGACACTCGACGCCCAGAGTGCCGACATCGCGATCGGATCGCGAACATGGCGACAGTTCACCACCCCTGCCGCGCGCTGGCTGGCTCCCGTTGTCGACGGTCTACCCGTTCCTGCGTCACCCGACGTGTTGCGGGCTCCCACCCGATCGGACGAGCTGTTGTCGTTGCCCGCGTTGGTGATTGCCGATGTGCCGATGCAGCCGGACCGGCGGCGCGTGCTGCCGGGTGTCTCGTTCGATGCGGTGGCACGCGGGTACGCGGATTTCGTGGCGTCACTGCCTGCGTCGTCGCGGGTGTCGTTCGTGCCCGAGGTCGGATTCGCTCGAAGCGAGGTCGATGGGCAGTTGCGAGAGCTGATCTTCCGTCGATTGTCGAGTGCGCCATGGCTTCCCGGTGCGCACGGACGCGACCTCGTGCCCGAGCGGTCGAATGTCGTCGCGGACGCCTCCGAGGAACTCGCCTCGGTGCTTATCGACGTCGTACCCGATCTGGTCGACGCGACGCTGTCGGGAGCGCGCGACGCGTCGGCGCTCTCGGCAGTGGGGGTGCACCGGATCGGATCGGCCGGGCTGGCGGAGATGCTCGGTGGTCTGGATCGCGAGCCGCGGTGGTGGCAGCAGCTGTACGACGCGTTGACACCCCTCGTCGTCGACGGTGTTGTTGCGGAAGAGCTTGCTGCTCTGCCTGTTCCGCTGGCAGACGGCCGCACGGTGACCGGTGCACGAACAACGGTGATCGGCTCCGACGCCTCGGCGGCGGTGACATGGGTGCGTCTGGTGCATCCGGATGCAGTGAGTCCGCTGCTGACGCGGCTCGGTGCCCGCGCGGCAACCGCATTCGAATTGCTGACGGACCCGGCCCTCGAGGCGACACTCGACGATCTCGACTGGGACAGCCACGACGACGTCGAGACTTTGGTGAATGCCGTTCTCGCCCTGGCTGCGGAGGCGGGTGAGCTGCCTGGCTGGATCGGTGGCCTGCCGCTCGAAGACGAGCACGGCGAGCTGCGCAGTGCCGACGAATTGTTGCTTCCCGGAGCGCCGTTGGCGGATCTGCTGGTGCAGGATTCACCGTTCGGCGTACTCGCGCCTGCGGTGGTGACGAGGTTCGGTGAGCGGGCTCTGCGTGCGGTGGGCGTCGGGTGGGGTTTCTCGGTGGTACGCGACGAGCTGCCGACCGGGCCGGATCACGACCTCGACGACGAGCCTGCGTGGTGGTCCGGCCTGTCCGCGGAACCGGACACGCTGCTCGCAGTCCGAGATCTCGATCTCGTTCGTTCGGACGCCTGGTCCGAGGCCTTGACCGTTCTGCTCGACGATCCCAATACCCGTGCGGCTCTGACCGATCGGGACGGCTACACCGCGTGGTGGCTCAGGCGTCATGCGCGAATGCAGAGGGTGCCCCTGAGTGCGTTCCGTGCGCCGTCCGACGAGACTTTCGCAGGCCTGCTCGATCCGCTGGATCACCCGCGCGCCGACGAGCTGGAGGCGGTGCTCGCTGCGCCGAAGTGCGAGAGCGTCGAGACAGCTCGTGTACTGCTGCAGGCTCTGTCGGATCCGCAGAGGCATCCGAGTCCCGCGGTGATCGCACGTACCCACACGCTGATCGCGACCGCAGTTGTCGACGGGCGCATCGACGTCGCCGACATCGATCCACCGGATCGAGTTCGCACTCTCGGTGGAGCAGTCATCGACGCGTCGGACGCGCTGGTGATCGACACGCCGTGGCTGGCAAGCGTCGTACCGCCGGAGGTTGCAGTTCTCTCGGACATGTCTACCGCGGCCGCTCTGGCGGACGTTCTCGACATCGGGCCTGCGTCGGAGGCGATCAGCGGAGAAGTGCTCGGAGTCGGACGTGTCAGCTCCTGGGACCGCGAACCTGGAGCGGTATTGGCCTGTGCAGTAATGGGATTGCCGCTGCCATCAGGAGGGGTGGTGGTGCACCGGGAACTGATGGTCCGATCGACCGGGGACGTCAGCGGTGACCACGCCGTGCCGTTATGGGTTACCGCAGACGGAACCGTCCACTGCACGGAGAGTTGGGAGCGACCTCGTGGGCTTTGACGCGACAGTGCTGGACTGGATGGTCGGGCATCGAGTCGACTGGCTCACCACGATGTTCTGGATCATCACCACACTCGGCAACACGGTGTCGATGTTTCTGTTGTCCGCGGTGGTCGTCGTTGCGGTGCTTCGCGTGGGACGCAGGTCGGATGCCGTTGTCGTCGCGGGTTCGATGCTCACCGGCTGGGGCCTGATGAATGCGCTCAAATTCGCGTTCGCGCGGGAGCGTCCACCGATTCCGGAGCGGCTGGTGGATATTGCGAGCCATTCGTTTCCGTCGGGCCACGCGATGATGTCGATGTTGCTTGCCACGGTGGCGATCGCGGTGATGATGCGATCGCCGCATCCGTGGCTGCATCGGCCGGTGCTACTGGTGCTACCTGTGGTCGCGACCCTGCTGATCGGATTCTCTCGGATCTATCTGGGTGCGCATTGGACCACGGACGTGCTGGCCGGCTGGGTGTTCGGTGCCCTGTGGGGGCTGGGATGGATCTATGCCGTCAGGCAGATCAGCGCGAGAAGTCCGAGCGCTGGGCGATGACGAGCAGCTCGTCGCGCATGGCCGGGCTGGAGACAGCGTTGGCGCGTGCGTAGAGAGCGCGGAGCGAGCGGACGTGGTTGCGACGGTTGCGGTACTGAGAGACGAGCTTCATGGCCTGGCTTTCGTGGATCAAAGAGGGTGTTTGACTGACATAACCCATGGTCCACGTTAACTTTGTGTTACTCAACCGGCTGAGGGGTTAGTTTGCCCACGTCAGGGGCGGTGTCGTGATCGGGCTAACGTGATGCTGGTCTCAATCGAGGCCGCGCTGGGCGGTTTTGCTCCCACGACGTGACGCGGCTCTCTGCATCAGGAAGATTCCGAACCCTACGGCACCGACCGCGATGCCGGACCAGCACGTGGCGAGCGCATCGCCGGTGCGGTCGCCGGTGGCGGTGAACACCACCAGCGCGACGATCCAGCCGAGTATGCCGATCGCCAACACCGGAACCGGATCGGTGAGGCTGCGCGGGATCTGGGGGAGGTCGGCCACAAAATCACGCTACGCCACCATATTTCCCCAAGTCTCGCAGTGTGCTTTATCGTTCGCTCATGCAATTGTCGTCGCGGCTACTCGACAACTACTTCAAGATCACCGAGCGCGGCTCGACGGTGGGGTCCGAGGTACGGGGAGGCGTGGTCACCTTCGTGGCCATGGCCTATATCGTCGTCCTGAATCCGCTGATTCTCGGCAGCTTCTCCGCCGACGACGCAGCGGCCAAGACCGACGTGCTCGGCAACATTCTGCCGGTGGCCCAGGTTGCCGCAGTGACAGCGCTGGTAGCCGGGTTCATGAGCATCGCCTTCGGCATCATCGCGAACTACCCCTTCGGTATCGCGGCAGGCCTGGGCATCAACACGTTGCTTGCCGTGACCATCGCACCCCAGGTGACGTGGCCCGAGGCGATGGGACTGGTGGTCATCGACGGCATCATCATCGTGTTGCTGGCCGTCACCGGATTCCGCACGGCGGTCTTCAACGCGATCCCGGCGGAGCTGAAGGCAGCGATCGCCGCCGGTATCGGCGCGTTCATCGCGTTCATCGGGCTGGTCGACTCCGGCTTCGTGCGCCGTATCCCCGACGCCGCAGGTACGACGGTTCCCGTCGGGCTCGGCATCGACGGATCGATCGCGTCGTGGCCGACGGTCATCTTCGTGTTCGGGCTGCTGCTGATGGGTGTACTCGTGGTGCGCAAGGTCCGCGGCGGACTGCTGATCGGCATCGTCGTCACGACGATCTTCGCGGCGATCGTCGAGGCCGTCACCGATGTGGGGCCCTCCAATGGCGTCGACCCCAAGGGGTGGAATCTGTCGGTGCCACAGTTGCCGAGCCAGTTGGTGCAATCTCCCGATCTGTCGCTGGTCGGCAACGTCGATCTCTTCGGAGCGTTCACTCGCATCGGCGTGCTGGCGGCAAGCCTGCTGGTGTTCACGCTCGTGCTCGCCAACTTCTTCGACGCGATGGGCACGATGACCGGCTTGGGCAAAGAAGCGAATCTGGACAAGGACGGGAAACTGCCGAACATCGGTAAGGCTCTGGTGGTCGAGGGTGCCGGAGCGATCGTCGGTGGCGGTGCGTCGGCGTCGTCGAACACCGTGTTCGTGGAATCGGCGTCCGGAATCGCCGAGGGTGCCCGCACCGGGCTGGCCAATGTGGTCACCGGATTGCTGTTCTTGTTGGCCATGTTCTTCACCCCGCTCACGGCCGTCGTCCCGATCGAAGCGGCTGCTCCCGCACTGGTCGTGGTGGGTGCGCTGATGATCGGGCAGGTACTCGATATCGACTTCAAGCGCTTCGATTACGCGCTGCCCGCCTTCCTGACCATCGTGGTGATGCCGTTCACCTACTCGATCGCGAACGGGATCGGCGTCGGTTTCATCACCTGGGTGGTACTTGCGGTCGGATCCGGCCGCGCGAAGTCGGTACATCCCCTGTTGTGGATTGTTGCACTGCTGTTTGTTGCATATTTCGCGGTGGGACCCATCACCGAGGCGGTTACATGACGCGCGGTCGGTACCAGGGCGTATTCTCTGCGCTGTGACGTCGGGAAACGTAGTTAAAGACAACCGGGAATTGGCAAGCGATCTGTCGCTTGCGGTGGTGAGGCTGACTCGCCACCTTCGAGGTAGGCGAGTGGACTCGCAAGTATCACTGACGCAGCTGTCGGCTCTGGCCACGCTGAGCCGGGAGGGCGACATGACGCCCGGTGCGTTGGCTGCGCGCGAGAGGGTTCAGCCGCCGTCGATGACGCGGGTGATCGCGTCGTTGGCCGAACTCGGCCTCGTGGTGCGCACTCCGCACCCCACCGACGGACGCCAGGTGATCGTCTCGCTCTCGCCTGCCGGTCAGGAGCTGATCGCCGACGAGGCAAGCGCGCGCGAGGCGTGGATGACCGCCCAGCTCGCGGGCCTCACGGCCGAGCAACTCGACATTCTGCGTGACGCGGTGAACATCATCGGCGCCCTGGTGAGCGACTCCGAGTAGTTACCTAGGTTTATTATCTGAATGGTGGCCCCTGCTTCCTCTACATCCGGTTCGTCGATGTTCGCTGCTCTGAAGACTCGCAACTACCGATTGTGGGCGTCGGGGCAGATCGTCTCGCTGGTGGGAACGTGGATGCAGCGGGTTGCCCAGGACTGGCTCGTACTGACGCTGTCCGGCGGCAACGGCTTCGCCGTCGGCATAGTCATGGCCCTGCAATTCGGGCCGACGCTGTTTCTCTCGGTCTGGGGTGGGGTACTGGCAGACCGGTACGACAAGCGCAAACTCCTCATGATCACCCAGGTGTTCGCCGCAGTCTGTGGTCTGGTGCTCGGCGTGCTCGACGTCGGCAACATGGTCGAGCTGTGGCACGTCTACGTCATCGCCTTCATCCTCGGCTGCTCGTCCGCCATCGACGCGCCGGTGCGGCAATCTTTCACCATCGAGATGGTCGGCAAGGAAACTCTCTCCAACGCGATCGCGTTGAACTCGATGACGTTCAACATGGCGCGGATCGTCGGGCCTGCTGTGTCCGGAGTGCTCATCACCCTCGTCGGTACCGGCTGGGTGTTTCTCATCAACGCGGTGTCGTTCGCCGCGGTGTTCGGTGCCCTCGTGGCGATGAACGTCGGTCAGCTCTTCCGCGTCGAACCCGCCCCGCGAGCCAAAGGGCAGGTGCGTGAAGGCTTCCGGTACGTGTGGGGGCGGGGCGACCTTCGCGTCTTGCTGGCGACGGTGTTCATGGTCTCGACGTTCGGTCTCAACTTTCCCCTGAGTCTGTCGGTGTTGGCGCGCAACACGTTCGGCAGCGGAGCCGACGCATACGGTTTGCTGTCGACCACCCTCGCGGTCGGCACGTTGGCGGGAGCGACCCTGGCGGCCCGGCGCGCCACGGCCCCGCGATTACGGCTCTTCATCGGTGCCGTCATCGCGTTCGGGCTGTTCGAGCTGCTCGTGGGGTTGATGCCAAATTACGTTCTGGTGGCCATTCTGTTGGTGCCCACCGGCGCGTTGACGCTGACGTTCACGACGTCGGCGATGAACATTCTGCAGATGTCGGTACCGTCCGACATGCGCGGGCGCGTGATGGGCATCTACATGCTGTGCTTCCTGGGCGGAACCCCGCTGGGCAGCCCGGTGCTCGGCTGGCTCGCCGACGTCCTCGATCCACGCGCACCGCTCGTGTTCGGCGGCGTCATCTCACTGGCGACGGGTCTCTTCGCAGCCGTGTATCTGCTGCGGCACAACAACTTGCGGATCACCGTGGTGCCGCCCGCCGACGGTCACCGGCTGCCCACCCTCGACACGGTGGCCGTCGGAAGCAAGGTCTGACGCTCGTCAGATCCACCCGTGGCGTCGGGCCAGTGCGCAGGCCTCGTGCCGGTTCGCCGCCCCGAGTTTCGCGGCCGCCGCCGACAGGTAGTTACGTGTGGTCCCCGGCGACAGATGCGCGCGCTGGGCGATCTCCGCGATCGATGCGCCGTCGGCGGCAAACTCGAGCACATCGGCCTCACGCGGTGTGAGCGGTGAGTCCCCGGCCCCGATGGCTTCCGCGGCGAGTGTCGGATCGACGTAGCGCCCGCCGCCGTGCACGGTGCGCACCACCTCGGCCAGGGTGGCGGCCGAGGTGGTCTTCGGCAGGAACCCCCGTACGCCTGCTTCGAGCGCCTTCTTCAGGTAACCCGGCCGACCGTGACTGGTGACGATGATCGACGCGCAGGCGGGCAGTGTCTCGGCAATCTTCTGGGCCGTCTCGATGCCGTCGATCCCGCCCATCTGCAAGTCCAGCACGGCCACGTCGGGTGCGAGGGTGGCCGCCACGGTCAGTGCTGTCTCGCCGGAGTCGGCTTGACCGACGATCTCGATATCGTCCTCGAGATCGAGCATGGTCGCGAGCGCCGATCGAATCAGATTTTCGTCGTCGGCCAACAGGACTCGGATCATGGTGTGGTCCTCTGGTTCTGGGGCGATGTCGGCAACATCGCCGTGAGGGTGAAGTCGTCGCTGGTCTTCTCCGCCGACACGGTGCCTCCGACTGCGACCAACCTTTCGCGCAGGCCGCTCAGGCCGGTGCCGTCGTCGCGGCCGGTCGATGGTTGCGGATGATCGTTGATCAGTCGAATGCTGTTGTCGGTCAGCTCGATCCGGCAGTAGGTAGCCGCGGAATGTCGCAGAATGTTCGTCACTCCCTCGCGGACCACCCAGGCGGCCGCCTCGGCCGCACGCTCGGACAGGACCGAGGTCTCGCCGACCAGTTCGGTGGAGATGCCTGCCGCGGACAGCAGCGATCGAGCTCCGTCGAGTTCCGACGCAACATCGACCGATCGGTAGCCCCGAACCAGCTTTCTGGCGTCGGCCATGGATTCCTGGGCCAGAATGCGAACCTCGTCCATCTGGCCGGCCGCTCGGTCGTCCCCCCGACGAGCCAGCGTCGCGGCGAGTTCGCTCTTGACGGCTATGGCCGAGAGTGCGCGTCCGACGACGTCGTGCAGATCTCGCGAGAATCGCAAACGCTCCTCGGCCACCGAGAGGGCGGCGGCGGCGTCGCGGGTGGCGTCGAGCTCGGTGACGATGCGCAGCAACCACGCCGACAGTTGGACGGTGAACGCCATGAAGGCGATGAAGATGCCGAGTATCAGAGTTTCCACTGCCGGGGTTCCCAGAGCCGCCGCAAGCGCAGCGGCCGCCGCGGCTGCGGCCAGGGACCATCGCAACGGAATCAGGGTCGCGACCGCAGTGGTGACGAGTACGGCGGCCCACAGTGCGTTGCTCGTGGTCCCTCCGGCAACCAGCACGACGGCGGCGACGGCCATGATCGCCAACGGGATTCGTGGATTGGCCGTCGACTCGCCGCCGAGCTCGGGGGTGCGCTGCACAACGACGAAAGCAGCGGCGGCACACACCGCTGCCGCCGCCGTCGATAGGTAGTCGTCGTACTGAAGCGTTGTCAGCATCGCGCCGCCGGCAACACCGACGGTGATGAGCAGGAAGGACTGGCGGGTGTAGACGCGTACCTTGTCCACTGCACTGCTCTCGTTCCAGCCGTGCAGTGGGTTGAGGTACTCGTACAGCTTCATGATCTCCAGCCTTGCAGACGGACGACGAAAGGTGCGATCTAGGACCGCGGTTCCCACCGAAAGTGCGTACGGGCGATGAGTACGCTCCCGACGATCCAGGCGAGCATCACCGCGAGAGGCATTGCGGCCTCGCCGAAGGTGCCGGCGAATCCGATCGATGTGTCGCCGGGCGTGGTGGTACCGAACCAGCCCAAGTTCAGCAGGTCCGACACGGCCGCCATCGGAGTCAGTTCGATGACCTTGCTCAGCGAATCCGGAAGTACGTCGCGCAGCAGGGACGAACCGGCCATGGCGATCAGGATGACCGGCAGGCTGGTGATCTGCGCCGCTTCGGCGTTGCGGGTGAAGGCAGACGTGATCAATGCCAGAGCGGCGAACAATGCGGCACCACCGAGAAGGGCAACGGCGACGAGCAAAGCATTGGTGGGAACCGGGCCGCCGAAGGCCACCACCACGGCACCGACGATCAGACCGAGTGCGACGGTGAGGATCAGTGAGGGTATCGCCGGGCCGAGCAGAATCTGAACGTCCGAGCTCTCCCCGGTACGAAGTCGTTTGAGCACCAACTCGTCTCGACGTGTGGCGTAGATCGAGAGCATGTTGTAGTAGACCATGAACACCAACAGGAACAGGGCGAAGATCTCGAGCGCGGCACCGACGCCGGTGTCGGTCAGTCCGTCGTCGCCCCGGCTGCCGACGATCAGCAGCACGACGGGGAAGATCAACGGCATGACGACCGCGTTGAACAGCAGTACTCGGTTGCGTCCGAGCAGTGTGAACTCTGCTCGCGACAGGGCGGTCATCGTGTTCATGCGCTCATCACCTTCTGGTCTGTGAAGTCCGAATTGTCGAATTCGTCTGCGATGGAAAGGAACACGGTCTCCAGCGATGCCGCTCGGGCGTCGAGACCGTGCAGGGTCACCCCGCTGGTGCGAGCCCACAGCAGCAGGTCGGTCAAGGTGTCTTGTACCGAGGACGTCTGGATCGAGATCGTGTCACCCGAGACGTCCATGGACGTGCCCGGCAGCGACGGCAGTGCCGTGCCCGGGGCCTTCAGTTCGATCTTCGCCGGGTGATCGGCGACCACCTCGTCCACGGTGCCACTGCGAACAACCCTGCCGCGGTGCATGATCGCGAGTCGGTCGCACAGCGACTCGGCCTCGTCCAGGTAGTGCGTCGTCAACATGATCGTCACGCCGGAGTTCTTCAGCTCTTGAATCAATCGCCATGTGTTGCGGCGACTTTCGGGGTCGAGACCGGTGGTGGGCTCGTCCAGGAACAGGATGCGCGGACGGCTGATGATCGCGCAGGCGAGGTCCAGCCGGCGCTGCTCGCCGCCGGAGAGAAACTTCACCCGAGTATCGGCGCGATCGGCCAGGTCGACGCGATCGAGTACCTCGGTCACCGGCAACGGATCGCTGCAGGTGCCGGCCCACATCCGCAGACTCTCGGCGGTCGTCAGATCCTGTGGCAGGCCACCCTTCTGCAACATGATGCCCAGAGCCGGCCGCACCTTACGGCGATCGGCCACAGGATCCATTCCCATGATCCGTACCGTGCCCTTGCTGGGCCGCGAAAGACCCTGAATCACTTCGAGAGTCGAGGTCTTGCCGGCACCGTTGGTGCCCAGTAGTCCGAACAGCTCACCCTCGGCGATATGCAGATCGAGAGCCTGGACGGCCTCGTACGCATTCTTGCCCGAGCCGTAGCGACGCGTCATGCCGTCGACGTCGATGATGGTCATGATTGCTTTCCCCACTGGCGCAGTCCGATGACGAACCGGACGCCCATGAAGGCGACGATGACGCCGAGTGCGACGAACGCCGGAAGCGACGTACCGACAACCGCGAACAGCACGGCGACAATGGCGAGACTGATGACGATGACGACGATCTCACGCGCCATGGTCGGAGCCGGTCCGAGCTCCATCAGATCGGTGAACAGATTTCCTTCGTCTGGTTGCTTCATGACTACGAGTCTGCTGCGCCCGGACCACCGAAAACAGTGCAGCGCATCATGACCTGAAGTGACACCGTCACGGTCCAGCCATGACAAAAGTCATGGGTCGTGCAGCTCCTGTCCCTCCACCCGATCTCCACCCGTGGGTCGATTCGCCACCACCGCGATCTTCGTAGCGTTACTGCCATGAACATTGCAACGATTGCTCTCGTAGTCCTCCTGGTCGGATACCTGCTGGTGCGGCGCATGACCGGCCAGCTCATGGAAGCCCGGCGCATGCTGGTGTTGCCGGCGATTCTGGCCCTCGTCGGGTTGGCATCACTGAACTCCACGGACCTGTCGGCCACGGCCATCGGGTTCCTCCTCCTCGGCTGCATCGTCGGCGTGGGCTTCGGGGTGATCCGCGGCTACACCGTCAGAATCTCCGAGCGGGACGGGACGGCCTGGATGCGGTACTCGGTCGCGTCGATCGGCCTGTGGATCGCCGCCATCGCCGTCCGCGTGCTGCTGATTCCGGTGGAGAGCGCCATCGATCCGACCGCGGCGTCCGTCGCCGGTCAGGCCACGATGCTGGCCGTGGGCATCGGATTCCTCGCCGAGTCGATCGCCGTTCTCTACCGCGCCATGCACTCCGACGCCACCATCGTCTGGCGTGCCGACAAGTCCGGTCACCACACGATCTCGCCTACGCTGTCCGACATGCACAATCGGGTTCGCGGCGGAGGAACGAAGATTCGGTGACATCGGCACCCAACCCCGACGTACGGTTGCCCACGCTCGACAGCCTCAGGCTGTCGAGCCGGCCGTATGTTGCGGCCATCGTGATCGTCGCGGCGTTCGCCACATCGGACCTGAGCAATCCGCTTCTGCTCGCGCTGCTCGTCGTCAACAGTGTCGTGCTGCTGGCATCGGCGATTCCGCGGCGGTTCGTCGGTCCGCGTTCGTCTCTGGTCGGTGCGGGTGTCGCGCTGGTCGCGTCTGCAGCGATGCTTCCCCTCGGGGGCACCACTGCGGCAACGCTGTTCCCGTTTCTGATTGCGGGACATGCGGGGTGGCGATTCAAGCCGTCCGTCTCGTTCCCGTTCGCGATCGCGATCAGCGTGGCGTGCGCAACCGCGCTGTTGATCGCCGAACACAATGGTGTCGACGGATGGCCTTGGGCTACAGGGTTGTTCGCGGGTTGGCCGGTGCTGATCGGGTACTCACGGCGCAGTCGGCTGGACGCACTGCGTAATGCGCGCCGCGCCACCGATGCCGAACTCCGCGAGCATGCCCTGGCCGAGCGTGCCCGCATCGCCCGCGACATTCACGACGTACTCGCTCACTCGCTGTCCGGGGTCAACATGCAACTCGAAGTCGCCGACGCGTTGCTCGACGCCGGCCGTGCCGAGGAGGCCAGAGCGGCAGTGGGCAAGGCGCAGAGTCTCGTTCGGGAAGGACTCACCGAGACCCGCCGTGCCGTGCAGACTTTGCGTCAGGATGCGCTGCCCCTCGTGCCGACGTTGGCCGCTCTCGTGGGCGAGGACGCGAGCTTCCGTGTCGACGGCACGGCTCGCGATCTCGATACTCCGCAGGCCCAGTTCATGGTTCGGTGCGCGCAGGAGGCGATGACCAACGCACGCAACCACGCCCCCGGGGCTGCTGTCGATGTGGTGCTTCGGTTCGATGCCGGATCGGTCGAACTCTCCGTGGCCAACGGCCCGGCCCTGTCGCAACCGGACCCGGTCGAGAGCACCGGGATGGGTCTTGTCGGTATGCGCGAGCGCGCCGCGCTCGTCGGCGGGTCGGTCACTGCTGGTCCCGACGGGCGCGGTTGGATTGTGCGTGCCTGGATTCCTGTGCACAACCGCGCTGAACCGGATACGGAAACGAGAGCATGAGCATTCGGATAGTGATCGCCGACGATCAGGCGTCGGTGCGTGAGGCGCTGGCCACGATGTTGGACCTGATAGAGGACATCACCGTGGTTGCGACCGCTGCCGACGGAGCGAGTGCGGTCACCGAGGTGACCGCGGCGATGAGCGACGATCCCCTCGACGTAGTGCTGATGGATCTGCGGATGCCGGGAACCGACGGAATCGAAGCGACGCGAATCCTGAAGGGGCGCTTCCCCGATTTGCCCGTGGTGGTGTTGACGACCTTCTCGGACGAACGCTCGATACTCGATGCACTCGGCGCAGGCGCACGCGGATATCTCACCAAGGACGCCGGACGGGTCGAGATCGCGGCGGCATTGCGAGCGGCCGCAGCGGGGCAGGCGGTGCTGAACCCGGAGGTCCAGGCACGATTGCTCGGAGCCGTCGAAGCGCCTCGCACGCAGCAGATCCCGGCCGGGTTGACGCCACGCGAGCTGGACGTCCTACGCGCGATCGCCGCCGGCCTCTCGAATCGGGAGATCGCTCAGCAGATGTTCGTGAGCGAGGCGACGGTCAAAACACATATCAATCATCTGTTCGCCAAGGCACAACTACGTGACCGGGCTCAGGCCGTGCACTTCGCATTCACCCACGGTTTGGCGGGATAAGCGGCTCACCTGCGGGAACGCACGTGTTCGGGTACTTTCAGCTCGTGAATCGCACCGACCCGGAGAGGCCTGCAGTTGGGCTCGGCCGTCGTACACAGATGCGCGTCATTCTGGTGGGCTCGGTGCCGAACCTCGTGCAGTGGTTCAACCTGTACCTCTACGCCACGTTCGCGCCGTACTTTCGGACCGAATTCTTCGATCCCGCCTCGACGAACTCACTCGTGTACGTCTACGGACTCTTCGCACTGACCTTCGTCGTGCGCCCGCTCGGCTCGTGGCTGTTCGGCAGGCTCGCGGACGTGCGAGGCCGACAGTTCGCGCTCGTCGCGGCGGTCACGCTCATGTCGGCCGGATCGGTTGCTCTGGCGGTCACTCCCACGGTCCACGACATCGGTGCCTGGGCAGCGGTGATCCTCGCGGTCGTGAGCATCGTCCAAGGCATCGCAACCGGTGGTGAATATGCGGCGGCGACGGTGTTGCTCTCCGAGTCGGGCACGCGAGGTCATCGCGGATTCTTCGCCTCGTTCCAGGCCGCGACCATCGTCGGCGGCCTCGTGCTCGCGCAGGCGTGTCTACTCGTGCTGCTCGCGAGCACCGACCGCGCGGCAATCTCCGAGTGGGGCTTTCGCCTCGCCTTCGCCGCGGGAGGCGCGGCCGGCCTGGCGTCGCTGTGGTGGGCGCGCGGACTCGATCGCGCCCCGCGACAACCGACGGCACCGCAGGCGGACCGGGACGCCACGATGGGAGCGCTGTTTCGCGATCACTGGCGTCCGCTGTTGTGGGTGTTCCTGCTGACCGCGGGAGGAAGCGCGGCGTTCTACACCTACACCGTCACGGTTCCCTCGATCGTTCGCGAGACGTTCTTCGCCGCGGACGGCGACCGGGGAGAGCTCACCGCGACCGGCCTCGTGCTCGCGGCCTTCGTTGTGCTGATGGTGCTGCAGCCGGTCGGCGGTGCACTGAGCGACCGTGTCGGCAGAAAGCCCCTGCTCGTCGTGTTCGGGGCGCTGGCGATACCTGCCACCGGGGCGTTGGTGCCGGCGACCGCACGTCTCGCATCCCCACTTGCCGTCCTCGTCATCCTGGTGAGCGCATTCTTCGTGCTCACCTGCTACCTGTCCGTGAACGGCATCGCCAAGGCGGAAGTATTTCCCCCACACATCCGAGCGCTGGGCGTCGGCTTCGGCTACGCCGTGGCGAACTCGCTCTTCGGGGGCACGGCACCGTTGATCTACCACGCCACGAGCGGTCACGGCAGCGTCGAATTCATCGCCTACACGACGGTGCTGCTCGCGGTGACGCTGTCCGCCGCCATCCGGATGGAGGGCGGCGCGGCGACCGCGCTCGACAAGCCGAACAGCCCGGTCTAGAAACCCCAACCCATGACGGCCGGGCGCGCTGTTCCGAACGTCAGATCCAGTGCATGCAGAGATTCCTCGTTGCGGGCGGTGAGGCGATTGGCCGCGGCGAACAATCGAGCCCGGTGCGTGCCGAAGTAGATGCTGGCGAGCACATCGATGTCGAGTTCGATGTCCGGTTCGGATTCCACCCGGGTGCAGGTCGCCTTGCCATCGGTCACGGTGAACGAGTAGGTACCGCCGGCTTCGAGGAACGGATCTCGGACGGCGATGATCAGCGACGTGTCGAGAGCGTACGTGCGCGCCTCGAGCGCTGCCTCGACGTGCATGATGCGGGCCCACAGAGCGTCGTGGTGAGCCGTGACCTTCGGTAGCCGGTTGTTGGTCAGCAGGAACGGCAGTGCTTCGTCCCGTGCCTGCCGGACCTCGATGGTGTCGACCAGGTCGACCCCGACCAGGATCTGCCACAGCGCGGCGTACGCGTCGTCCGTCACGGCGATGAATTCCTCCACCACCACCCGGCTGGGATTGCGTCCGCGGCGGTAGGCAACGTAGCCGTCGGCATGGGCGATGAAGAACAGTGCGGTCAGTCCGCCGCGTCGGTTCTCGCGATCGGCGAAGAAGCGCTCCCAGCGGATCGGCGGCTTGGGCTGCGCGCCTGCGGTCTGCTGCTGCCACCGGTGGTAGATGTCCGGGAGCAGTTCGGTGGCCTCGGCCGACTCGATCAGCCGCACACCCGTCGCCGGGGGAGCGTCCTTGCGGAACTGCGCGAACCGACGGTCGATCGAGACGCTGATCTCCTCGGTCACCGGGCCGTACCCGAAGCGTCCGTAGATCGTCGCCTCGCTTGCCGTCAGCAAAGACAGCGGCGCACCCGCGTCGTTCAGAGCGCGGTGCTGCTGGGTGAACATCGATCGCAGGATGCCGCGTCGTCGATGCGTCGGTGCGACGGACACCCAGGACACTCCGGAGGCCTCGACCTGCGCGCCGCCCGGAACGGTCACCGACATCGGGAAGTGCATGGCGACACCCACCGGGGTCTCGCCGTCCCATGCCAGGTACACGTGCTCGGACTTGGTGAGGATCTGCGTCTCGGCAAGATCCTCGGCGTTCTGGTGCTCGCCGAACGCGTGGGCGTCGAGTAGCGCGACGGCATCCCAGTCGTGGTCGGAGGCGGTACGGATGGTGATCGATTCGTCGGTAGTCATCGCTCTTCACTTTTCCATACAGGAGTGGAGCCTGCGGAACGACCCGTCGACACAGATGTAGGCCTTCGCCGACGGACTGCCGGAAAGACCGGGTGACAAGATGAGCGGGTGGTTCATGTAATCGATGTCGACGATCCTCTCGACCCCCGGCTGGACGATTTTCGCGACCTCAACTCCTCGGACAGGCGACCCGATCTGCCCGAGGGCAAGGGTTTGGTGATCGCCGAGGGGGTGCTTGTTGCGCAGCGCCTGTTGACCTCACGTTTTCCGATGATCAGCCTGCTCGGCGTGGATCGACGGCTCGACGCGTTGCGCGACGATCTCGCAGAATCGGATGTCCCGTTCTATCGGACGTCGGCCGAGGTGATGGCCGAGGTCGTCGGCTTCCATCTCAATCGTGGAGTGTTGGCGGCGGCGAACAGGCCGCAGGCCCTCGAACTGGACGAGGTGCTGGCCGGCGCGAAAACGGTAGCGATTCTCGAGGGCGTCAACGACCACGAGAATCTCGGGTCGATGTTCCGGAATGCGGCCGGCCTCGGCGTCGATGCCGTGCTGTTCGGTGCCGCGTGCGCGGATCCGCTGTACCGGCGGTCGGTACGGGTGTCGATGGGGCACGTGCTGCGCGTGCCCTTCGCGAAGGTGCCCGAGTGGCCGCGTGGTCTCGATCGTGTTCGCGCGCACGGTTTTCAGCTGATCTCACTGACGCCCAATCCGGAGGCCGTATCGCTGGCCACGGCGATGACGGGGGAGAAGGTCGCGTTGCTGCTCGGCGCGGAGGGCCCGGGTCTGACCGAGCATGCCATGCGCGCCACGGACATTCGGGCTCGCATTCCGATGGCACCGGGCACCGATTCACTCAACGTCGCGACGGCTGCGGCAATGGGATTCTACGAACGGGTGCGTTTGACGTGACCGATCGAGACCCGGGTGTTCGCTGGACCGGTCTTCCGATCGCCCTGATCTCGGCGACACTGGTGGCGGTGGCACTGACGGCATTCGGCCTGGAACTGGCCAGAATTCAACCGCTGCTCGCGATCGGCTTGAACATCATCGTCGTGGCAGGCGCAGCCCCGACGGTCCTGCGGTGGCTCGCCGTCCCGGTCTGGCGCTGGGCCGTCTACGGTGCGAGTGCCGGTGCGCTACTGAGCTTCGTGGCACTCGCGGCCCTGGCCTTCTGACTCGCCTATTTGCGCGAGAACCAACGCTTCTTCGGTCGCGGTGCCGTCTCGTCCGAGGCCTCCGGCATGGGGGCCTGGCCACTCGAACCGTTCGAGCCTCGGCTCTGCTGGTTCGGCGGCGGTGGCTCCTGCCCGGGAACGTACATCGTGAAGCCGCAGACCGGCAGTGTGGCCGGATCGAATTCACCGGGGTGCGGGGCACCGGTGTAGCGGAATCCGAGCCATTGGGCGTTGGCGGCCTCGGCGAATTCCTGCGGGTGAAACGGCAGAGACTGCGGATCCGGCATCACTCCGGGGGGATAGATCAGCGGATGCTCACCGGCCCAGAACGACCGCTCCCACACCAGCGGTAGGCCTGCGTCCTCGTAGATGTACACCGGAGTAGCGCTGAACGATCGACGAAATTCACCGCGTTCCCAGTAGGCGAAGGCGCCCCACGCGTGCTGGGGATCCGATGCGACTAGATAGGTGTGCTCGGATGCCAGAGGGCGAGTGAAGGATTCGGGAAGCGTCGACGGTGTCGGGACCGAAATATTGGACCCGCACACCACGGTCACGCCCGGATAACAGCCGATGAAGACGTGATCGTCGTCCACACCCGCCGATGTCGATATCGGACCCTGACCGAGGGGCACAGCGGTCAGGTGGGGGTACAGGCGACCGACGAGGGCCGTCGCAGCATTCCAGTCCGAGGTGGTTGCCTCTCGGAGGACAGAAATCGGATCCGGTGTGTCCACGTACCAGATCGTTGACGCTTTGGCCCCCACTGCCGGCACCTCTCTCTCCGTAAGCTTCGTCGGAAGCCTACGGCGTGAGCGTCGGCAATTTGTCACCGAGCGGTAAATCGGTCATCGACGAAGTCAGTTGTGTCTCGACGAAGTCAATTGTGACCGCTGCTACGGACGCCGAGCAGAACGTCTTCCCAGGACGGCATGGCCGGTTTGCCGCGTTTGTCCTTGCCACCGTGACCGGGTGCAGCCTTGGGTGCTGGCTTGGGGCCTCTGGCCACCGGCTCGTGCGGCTGATCGACTTCGGGGGCCGGGGTCTCGTCGGCCTCGATCTCGACGGTCTCGGCGTCGAGTTCGCTGTCCGAGGTGGTTCCGTAGTACTCGTCGAAGCTCTGCTGCGAGGCCTCGTCGTCTGCCGATGCGGGCGCGAGGGCGCGTACCGGAGCGAGGCCACGTAGCTGGCGTCCGAAGTCGGGGTCGATCAACTCGTGTGCGGTGTCGTCGAGCGGCGCGATGGTGCCGCCGTGCCCGTCGGGCAGGAACTGCCAGTGCGCCTTGTTGGTGGTCCGTCCTGCCTGCCACTTCAGCTGTGCGACCCACTTGTTGTCCTCGTCGCGCCACGCGTCCCACTCGGCGTCGTCGAGATTGTGGCCACGAGCGCGGAAGGCAAGGGTGACGATGTCGAGCAGAGTCTGGACGGCGGGTCCGTCGTGGCGCAGCGGATGACCGGCCTGAGCCATCGACGCGGCCTGCGAGCGCTCGAGCAGAACGGGGTGAGCGAACACCTCGACGCGGCTGACGGCCATTCCGGAATCGGCGGCGACCTGTTCGATGGTCGCTCCACTCCGAATTCGAGCCTGGATTTCCTTCGGCCGAAGCAAGCTGTCCATTTCGATCTCAATCTGTCCTAGTCGAGCGATGTCGCCGCGAGAGGCCGCGCGGAGTTTGTCGTCGGCCGGAAGCCGGAATCTGTCGCCGGTCTTGGGATCTGCGCACACGACGAACTTTCCGTCGGCCTCGAGACCCACCACGTGTAAGTCTCGCACTGTGACCTCCTCATCGCGCCGGCTCGCGATACCGTCGAATTCGACCCTAGTTCACCCGATGGTTTCGGTGGGTGTTCGACACGCATCGCTCCGCCGGCGATCGTTTCTCCATCAGAGAGTAGACAGCTGCGGGCTCGGCTGCACTCGATCGGCTGATGTTGCGTGAATTGCCTTGTGACGCAACATCGATCCGTCCCGCTGTAAGTACAACGCGCCCAGGCCGAGGCCGATACTCAGGGCGACCGCGTGTCCGACGGCGGTGAACGACGGGTTCGATATTCCGCTGACGGCGACGACCGCGATCCAGAGTGCGGCCCAGCCCAGCCGCCACGGCATCGGCAGGTAACGAATCATGGATCCGGCCACCGCTGCCGCTGCGTAGCTGACCCCGACGTCGACTGCCATCGCCAGTGAGTCGGCCAACCAATCGACGCGTATTCCGATGAACAGTCCGACCGCAACCAGAGCCGTCGCGCCGATGTGGCCGGCGCTGAACGTGACCAGGAATCGTCGCCAACCGGATATCCATTCGGCGACGGCGAACAGGATTGCGACTCCGGCGAGCCACAGCCAGTTCACCCGACCCTCGGTGAGAAAGACGCTCGTGACGAGGGTGGCGAGGTGGCCGTCGGTCAGATTGTGCAGGTTGGTGCTCGCCGCGTGCAGTACGTGCCACCGGTCGTGCGGCCCGATCTGGCCGAGCGCTACCGTGCCTGCCGCCGCGAGGATGCAGTAGACCAGCGTCACGCGAATGCGCAGCGCGAATGCCAGGAGCCTGAACATACGAGCGCTCCCTCCGAGGTCGTTACGCTTGCGTACTTGAATGCAAGTGTAGGCCTCGAAGGGAGCGCCCCAGCTGTGAGCTTGCTGGTAATCAGCTCATCCCTGGAATCAGCTCAGGGTGGAGACGACCCAGTCGATGCTCTTCGTCAGTGCGGTGATGTCGTCCGGCTCGATGGCCGGGAACATTCCGACGCGCAACTGGTTGCGGCCGAGCTTGCGGTACGGCTCGGTGTCCACGACGCCGTTGGCGCGCAGGATCTTGGCGACCTGAGCTGCATCGACCTTCTCGTCGAAGTCGATGGTTCCGACAACCTGGCTGCGGTGATCCGGGTTGGTCACGAACGGCGTTGCGAACTCGCTCTTCTCGGCCCAGTCGTACAGGCGCGAGGAGGAATCGGCGGTGCGCTTGGTGGCCCAATCGAGGCCGCCCTGCGAGTTGAGCCATTCGATCTGATCCGCGAACAGCAGCAGTGTCGCCACTGCCGGGGTGTTGTACGTCTGGTCCTTGCTGCTGTTGTCGACGGCGATCGGCAGAGACAGGAAGTCCGGAACCCAGCGGCCGCTGGAGGCGATCTCGTCGACGCGGGCAAGCGCGGCCGGGCTCATCAGCGCAACCCACAGCCCACCGTCGGCGGCGAAGCATTTCTGCGGCGCGAAGTAGTAGACGTCGGAATCGGCGACGTTCACCGGAAGACCGCCCGCACCGGAGGTGGCGTCGATCGCGACGAGGGCGTTCTCGGAGCCCGCCGGACGGCTGACCGGGATGGCCACGCCCGTGGACGTCTCGTTGTGTGCCCACCCGATGAGGTCGACGGACGGGTCGGAGGTGGGCTCGGGTGCACTGCCCGGCTCGGCCTTGACGACGATGGGATCGCCGATGAAGGGGTTGTTCTTGGCCACCGAGGCGAACTTCGAGCTGAACTCGCCGTTGGTGAGGTGCAGCGACTTCTCGCGGATGAGGCCGAACGCAGCGGCGTCCCAGAACGCCGTCGTGCCACCGTTGCCGAGCACCACCTGGTAGCCCTCGGGGAGCGAGAACAGATCTTTCAAGCCACTGCGTACGCGTCCGACGACGTCCTTGACGGGCTTCTGTCGGTGGCTGGTGCCGAACACGGACGCGCCGACGTCGACCAGGGATTGCAGCTGCTCGGGGCGAACCTTGGACGGGCCGCAACCGAAGCGTCCGTCGGCGGGCAGGAGATCGGCGGGAATGATCGGCAAATCGGCCATGGAGTAGCGCGTCCTAGCGTCGATGGAATATGGCACCCATAGGCTAGTCGGGTGCCGCCGCGGCTTCGACTACCGGATCAGTTCCCAGCCGTCGACGGACTCGGGGGTACGCGGTTCGGGGCCGGTGTACAGGGCGGCCGGGCGGACGAGCTTGCCCAGACGCTTCTGTTCCAGGATGTGGGCGCACCAGCCCGCGGTACGTCCGCAGGTGAACATCGCGGGCATCATGTGGGCGGGTACCTCGGCGAAGTCGAGGATCACCGCGGCCCAGAATTCGACGTTGGTTTCGATGGCGCGGTCGGGGCGGCGTTCACGCAGTTCGGTCAACGCAGCTTGCTCGAGGGCGGCAGCGACCTCGTAACGCGGTGCGTTCAACCTCTTGGCAGTAGCCCGTAGGACGCGGGCGCGGGGGTCCTCGGCGCGGTAGACGCGGTGCCCGAAGCCCATGAGCTTTTCCTTGCGGTCGAGGATGCCGGTGATCAGAGCGCGGGCGTCGCCGGTCCTCTCGACTTGTTCGATCATCGGTAGTACGCGTGCGGGTGCGCCGCCGTGGAGGGGTCCGGACATGGCGCCGATGGCACCGGAGAGGCAGGCGGCGACGTCGGCTCCGGTGGAGGCGATGACGCGGGCGGTGAAGGTGGAGGCGTTCATGCCGTGTTCGGCGGCCGAGACCCAGTAGGCGTCGATGGCGGCGACGTGGGCGGGGTCGGGTTCGCCTTTCCAGCGGACCATGAAGCGTTCGGTGACGGTGGCGGCTTGGTCGATGCGGGTCTGGGGGACGGCGGGTTGGTAGATGCCGCGGGCGGATTGGGCGACGTAGGACAGGGCCATCACCGAGGCGCGGGCGAGGTTGTCGCGGGCGGTGGTGTCGTCGATGTCGAGCAGGGGTTGGTAGCCCCAGATGGGGGCGAGCATCGCGAGGCCGGCTTGGACGTCGACGCGGACGTCTCCGGTGTGGATGGGGAGGGGGAAGGGTTCGGCCGGTGGGAGGCCGCGGCCGAATGCGCCGTCGACGAGCAGGGCCCAGACGTCGCCGAAGGTGACGTTCTGTGCGACGAGTTCTTCGATGTCGACGCCGCGGTAGCGCAGTGCGCCGCCGTCCTTGTCGGGTTCGGCGATGTCGGAGGTGAACGCGACGACACCTTCGAGACCGGAGACGAAATCCTCGGGAACGTGTTGAACAGCCATGGCCTGTGGACTCCCTCGTCGCGTTTGCGCCCGGCTCTGCGCCGCATCCGGGCGTACTGTGCCAGAACCATAGCGAGCATGTACGCGGGAGTAGCGTCTGGGTTCGTGTCTGCAGATGAACAGCGCCTGGCGCACATGCGCGTCGACTACGGCGAGCCCGACGACCTCGATGTCGACGCTCTGGCCGGCGGGTGGTTCCCGCTGGCACAGCAGTGGTTGGCCGACGCGGTAGCGGCAGATCTACCCGAGCCCAATGCCATCGTGTTGGGGACCGTCGACGAGGCAGGCAGACCCGCGACTCGCACCGTGCTGTGCAAGGGTCTCGATGCCGACGGCGTGGTCTTCTACACCAACTACGACTCGTACAAGGGCCGTGCGCTCGCGGTGAATCCCTACGCGTCGGTGACTTTCCCGTGGATCGCGAGTGCCCGGCAGCTCACTGTGCGCG
The DNA here is from genome assembly GCF_050321865.1 of Rhodococcus sp. IEGM1428. Taxonomy (NCBI): domain Bacteria; kingdom Bacillati; phylum Actinomycetota; class Actinomycetes; order Mycobacteriales; family Nocardiaceae; genus Rhodococcus; species Rhodococcus sp. IEGM1428. Next base: position 53,330 of record NZ_JBNQFW010000001.1, read on the forward strand.
GCTCGGTGGTCAAGGTCGACGCCGAGACCACCGAAACCTATTGGCGCACCAGGCCGCGCGGCTCCCAGCTGGGGGCATGGGCGTCCGAGCAGTCACGCGCTGTCGGCTCGCGGGAAGACCTGGCCGCCAAGCTGGCCGAGGTCACCGCAACGTTCGACGGTGTCGAGGTACCGGTACCGCCGAACTGGGGCGGCTTTCGCGTCGAGCCGGAGACGGTCGAATTCTGGCAGGGCCGAACCAGCCGTATGCACAACAGGATTCGCCTGACGGTGGCAAGTGGTGTGATCGAGCGTCTGCAGCCGTGAGCGGGTTGCGCGGCATTCTTGCCGATACGACACCGCTGAAGACTCCGGCCTACCGTCGGCTGTGGCTGGCGAACATCGTCACCGTCATCGGTGCCCAGCTCTCCATTGTTGCTGTGCCGCAACAGGTATTCCAGATCACGCTGAGCTCTGCCTACGTGGGCCTGACGGGTGTGTTCGCCCTGGTGCCGCTCATCGTGTTCGGTCTGTGGGGCGGCGCGCTGGCCGATGTGATGGACCGCCGCACCCTGCTGATGATCACCACGTGCGGTTTGATCGGAACATCTGCGCTGTTCTGGCTGCAGGCGTTTCTCGACCTGAACAATGTGTGGATCATCCTGGTGCTGTTGGCCGTTCAGCAAGCGTTCTTCGCAGTGAACCAGCCGACCCGCAGCGCCATTCTCCCGCGCATCCTGCCCGCCGAGCAGCTGCCCGCCGCGAACTCGCTGAACATGACGGTGATGAACTTCGGTGCGATCGCAGGCCCGCTCAGTGCAGGCATCCTGATCTACTACATCGGGCTCGAGACGCTGTATCTGATCGACACCATCGCACTGTTCGCCACGCTGTGGGCAGTGATCCGGCTGCCGGGGATTCCGCCGGCGAAGTCGGGTCAGCGAGCCGGATTGCGTTCGGTGTTCGACGGTTTCGCGTATCTCGCCACCCAGAAGGTGCTGCTGGCTTCGTTCGTCGTCGACATCATTGCCATGGTGTTCGGTATGCCCAGGGCTCTCTTTCCACAGATTGCGCACGAGAGCTTCGGTGATCCGGCATCGGGCGGGCCGGTGCTGGGCATGTTGTTCGCGGCCATGTCCGCCGGCGCGGTGGTGGGCGGAGTGTTCTCCGGCTGGCTACCACGAGTGCGCAGGCAAGGCCTGGCGGTGTTGATCTGCATCGTCGTGTGGGGCGTGGCGATGATCGGGTTCGGCGTCGCCGTCGGCGCGGCCACCGACGGGGCGACCGCCGTTGCCCTGTGGTTCGCGCTGGCGTTCCTGGCTCTGGGCGGCGGGGCCGACATGATCTCGGCGGCGTTCCGCAGCACGATGCTGCAGACGGTCGCGACCGACGAGATGCGCGGCCGATTGCAAGGTGTCTTCATCGTCGTCGTCGCGGGAGGGCCTCGCATCGGTGACGTGCTGCACGGTGCCGCAGCCGCGTCGGTGGGGACGGCAGCCGCCGCAGCCGGCGGCGGCGTACTGGTCGTCATCGGTGTCTCGATCGCTGCGCTGGCGCTTCCGGCATTCATTCGCTACCGAGTTGGTGTGGTGGTGAACAATGGCGGTCATGGCTGACGCACAGACCTACTCGTTGACGAGCGGTAACTATCGGGCAGACATCGCTGCCGTCGGAGCGGGCCTGCGAGTTCTCGAATACGACGGTGCCGCGCTCACCGAGACGTGGGCGGCGGGTTCGAAGCCGCCGCTGTCGGCCGGGCTGGTGTTGGCCCCGTGGCCCAACCGCACGGCCGACGGGACGTTCGCCTTCGAAGGCGTCGAACATCGGTTGGAGATCAGCGAGCCCTCACGGAACAACGCCAGCCACGGTTTCGTCCGAAGGGTGGCATGGACTTTGGTCGAGCACACCGACAGTCGCGTCGAGCAGAGTGTGGACGTCGGGACGCATGAGGGATGGCCGTTCTCGTTGACGGTGACGGTGGTGCACGAGCTGTCGGCGGACGGTCTCACCGTGACGGCGTCCGCGAAGAACATCGGTGATTCGGCCGCGCCGTACGGGATGGGTTTCCACACCTACGTCCGAGTGGGGGATGTGCCGCTCGACGAGTGCACGCTCGAGCTCTCGGCCGGGACACGGCTACCGCTCGATCCGGTGCGCAATCTGCCCGTGGGCAATTCGGTTCCGACGGCCGATACCGAGTACGACTTCCGGGAGCCGCGCACGCTGCAGGGCGTGCAGCTGGACACCCCGTTCAGTGCGTCGCTGCCCGACGGCGACGGCCGTGCGAACCATGTTCTGCGTGGCCCCGACGGCACTGCGACCGTGTTGTGGACCGACGCGAGCTTCGGCTGGGTGCAGGTGTTCACCGCCGATCCGGACAACGATCAGGCCTACCCCGACCGAGGGCGGGCGTTGGCGATCGAACCGATGACGTGCCCACCCGATGCGTTGAACTCCGAGATCGATCTGATCGTGCTCGAACCGGGGCAAATCTGGTCGGGCACCTGGGGAATGAGGTACGAGAAGTGACGATTCTGGTGTGCGGCGAAGCGTTGGTGGACTTGGTCCCGGTGCACGAGGGGCCGCTGCTCTCGCCCAAGCTCGGCGGCGGACCGTTCAACGTCGCCGTCGCGATCGGTCGATTGGGTTCGCCCGTCGCGTATCTCTCACGGATATCGCGCGACCCCTTCGGGGAGCAGATCCTGGCGAGTCTGCGCGACGCAGGCGTCGACATCTCGTGGGTCCAGCGCGGCGACGAGCCGACCACCTTGGCGATGACCACTCTCGCCGAGGACGGCAGCGCCGAGTACTCGTTCTATGCCGACGGCACCGCCGATCGGCTCGTGGCCGATCCCGGCGATCTCCCGGACGAGATCAGTGTTCTCTCGTTCGGCACGTTGTCGTTGCTCTACGAGCCCGGTGCGTCGATGTACGCGGGATTGCTGCACCGGGCGCGGGCGGCGGGCAAGCTCACGATGCTCGACCCCAACATTCGCCCGGCCGCCATCGACAGCACCAGCGGCGACATCACCGCCGACGGTTTCCGTGACCGCTTCCGCTCGTGGTTGCCCAGCATCGACATCCTCAAGGTGTCCGAGGACGACTCGTTCTGGCTGGGGCTGGGAACGCAGGGGACAACCGTCGACGACTGGCTCGCGGCCGGGGTCACAGCTGTGGTCATGACCCGCGGCGGCGACGGCATCTCGGTCTTCACTGCAACCGACGAAATCTCGGTGCCGGGTGTGGCCGTCGATGTCGTCGACACGATCGGCGCTGGTGACACCGTGCACGGGGCTCTGCTGAGCTTTTTGCAGAAGGAGACCATTATCACATCGAACGCGGTGAAAGCGATGAGCAAGCAAGATTGGCAGCAAGCGCTCGAGTTCGCCGCGAAGGCAGCGGCAATCACGGTTTCGCGCCCCGGTGCCGACCCTCCCTGGGCGTCCGAGGCGTCGAGAGACTAGTTTCACTATCGACGTAAGAACTGTCCGCTTCAAGTACGTGTCCGTTACACGAGTTCGAGAGGGACCATTCGTGCCCGCTGAGAATGACGCCAAAGCCACCCTCACCTATCCCGGTGGCGAATACTCCATGTCGATTGCCGAGGCTTCCGAAGGCAACAACGGCATCGAGCTGGGAAAGTTGCTGGCCACCACCGGCTATACGACATTGGACGGCGGGTTCGTCAACACCGCATCGACCAAGTCGGCCATCACGTACATCGACGGTGACGCAGGCATCCTGCGCTACCGCGGATACCCGATCGAACAACTTGCGGGCAAGTCGTCGTTCATCGAGGTCAGCTACCTGCTGATCTACGGGGAGCTGCCGTCCGCAGATCAGCTCGAGACGTTCACCGACAAGATCCGTCGACACACCCTGCTGCACGAGGACCTCAAGCGGTTCTTCGACGGCTTCCCGCGCAACGCTCACCCGATGCCGGTGCTGTCGAGCGCAGTCAACGCGCTGTCGGCGTACTACCAGGATTCCCTGGACCCCAACGATCCGGCACAGGTCGAGCTGTCGACCATCCGCTTGCTGGCCAAGCTGCCGACGATCGCGGCATACGCCTACAAGAAGTCCGTCGGCCAGCCGTTCCTGTACCCGGACAACTCCAAGAGCCTGGTCGAGAACTTCCTGCGCCTGACGTTCGGATTCCCGGCCGAGCCGTACGAGGTCGATCCCGAGATCGTCAAGGCACTCGACATGCTGCTCATCCTGCATGCCGACCACGAGCAGAACTGCTCCACCTCGACGGTGCGCCTCGTCGGATCGTCGCAGGCCAACCTGTTCACCTCGATCTCCGGCGGCATCAACGCGCTGTGGGGCCCGCTGCACGGCGGAGCCAACCAGGCCGTGCTCGAGATGCTCGACAAGATCAAGGCCGAGGGCGGCGACGCCACGGACTTCCTGCGTCGAGTGAAGAACAAGGAAGACGGCGTCAAGCTCATGGGCTTCGGACACCGGGTGTACAAGAACTTCGATCCGCGCGCGACGCTGGTCAAGGAAACTGCGCACACGATCCTCGGCAAGCTGGGCAACGGCGACGAGCTGCTCGAGATCGCCCTCAAGCTCGAAGAGACCGCTCTCACCGACGATTACTTCGTCGAGCGCAAGCTGTACCCCAACGTGGACTTCTACACCGGCCTGATCTACCGCGCGATGGGCTTCCCGCCGCGCATGTTCACGGTGTTGTTCGCGATGGGCCGTCTCCCCGGCTGGATCGCGCACTGGCGCGAGCAGAACGAGGACACGACCGGCAAGATCGGCCGTCCGCGCCAGATCTACACCGGCTACACCGAGCGCGACTACCAGGACGTCAGCTCCCGCTAGCTCCCGCTGCACAACAATGCCGCCGACTCCTTCGGGAGTCGGCGGCGTTGTCGTATGCGGGCTGCGTATCCCGCCGAGTTCGCAGTTACGCAGGTGATATGGCCTGTTTCGTCGACATAACTGCGATCTCGGTGCGTGACGGCCGAGTTCGCGCGCCGAGTTCGAGGTTATGGACGGATTTGGGCCAGAATCCGTCCCTAACTTCGAGTTCGCGGCACCGTCAGGCGTCGAAGTGCCTGCGGTTCTTCAAGACCGGCAGTGTCTTTCGCACGGCGTCGACCATTGCGGTGTCGATGTCGATCGTCAGCATGCCGGGCGTCGCGTCCAGTTGCCCGAGAATCTCGCCGGTGGGAGAGCAGACGATGCTGTGTCCCACGCCCAATGGCGCATTTCCCTCGGCGGCAGCGGGTTCGGCTTGGTCGCAGGCTGCGATGAACGTCGTCGAATCCAAGGCGCGTGCACGGGCGAGCAGGGTCCACTGCTCGACCTTGCCGTCACCCGATCCCCACGATGCCGGAACGAGAACGAGTTCCGCGCCGAGGTCGCCGAGTTTCTGGAACAGCGCCGGGAATCGAATGTCGTAGCAGGTCGCGAAGCCCACCCGAACTCCGGCGATGTCCACCACCAGTGGGTCCGAACCCGGTGCGACAGTGTCGGATTCGGCGAATCCGAATGCGTCGAACAGGTGAATCTTGTCGTAGCTCGCCTCGATGCCGGGGCCGGTGACGAGCAGTGTGTTGGTCACCCGGTCATCCACGGCGGGGGTGAACATCCCCGCGACGACGGTGATGCCGGCGTCCGACGCGATGGAGCGCACCGCGTCGGCCCATTCGCCGTCGAGAGGCTGTGCGAACTTTCGGATGGGTCCGCCGAAGCAGCGCATCGTCGCCTCGGGAAACACGACGACGTCCGATCCGGCATGTGCGGCCGCACGGGCATGAGTGTCGATGAGTTCGAGGTTCTCGGCGGGGTGTTCGCCGCTGGTGATCTGGGCGAGGCTGATGCGGATGGACGAGCTCACGGTGTGACTCCTGGTGTCGTCGGAGGAAGACAGGTATACATATCGTATGCAGTCGCTGTCGGGGAGGGAGAAGGCGTATCTGTTCGTGCGCGATCAGGTGCTGTCGTCACCGGCCGCCACCGGCACTTTTCTCAACGAGCAGGAGCTCGCAACGCGAATCGGTGTATCGCGCACGCCGGTTCGTGAAGCGCTGCTGATGTTGCAGTCCGAGGGTCTGGTCGAGATGGTGCCCAAGCGCGGTGCGCACGTGCCGGCGATGTCCGGACGGCAGATCGGCGAACTGATGGATCTGCGCGGCGTGCTCGAGCGGCACGCGGCCACCCGAGCGCTGCGCGCCGGTGATGCTCCGATAGTGCAGATGCAGAATGCGCTGACGCAACAGGAATTGCTGATGAACTCGGGCGATGCGGATGCACCCAAGCAGTTCATCGACTGGGACGGCACGTTTCACCAGAGTCTGATCGATTCGGCGGGAAGCGATCTGCTCTCTCGTACGTATGCCGGCCTGCGAGCGCGCCAGCTTCGCGTGGGCTTGAGTGCGTTGTTCACCGCGGCCAACCGGCAGCATCGGGTGTGCGCCGAGCACCAGGCCATCATCGACGCACTGGGTGCGGGCGACGAGGGCCTGGTGCACGAGAAGATCGACGCTCACCTCGAGGTCACACTTCAGACTCTGCTGCGCGCGTAGCCTTTTCGTTCTCCTGGTTCAGGAGCACGTAGTGCTCGTCCTCGGTGGGGTCGGGGTTGCGCCCGAGTGCGAGGCCGACGAGTGTCACGGCACCGACGATCACGATGTATCCGGCGATCGGTACCCAACTGTCCGTCTTGTCCAACAGGTACACGAAGATCAGCGGTGCCATCGCTCCGCCGAACACTCCGGCAATCGTGTACGCCAACGAGCTACCCGTGGAGCGCAATCGCACGCTGAACTGCTCGGTGACGAATGCTGCCTGTGGCCCGTACATGAACGAGTGGAACGCCAGGCCCACAACAACACCCAGGATCAGCAGCGGTAGAGATCCTCCGCCGATGACGAGGAAGAAGATGGCGCTCCAGGCAACACCGCCCACGGCTGCGACGCCGTAGACGAGGCGCCGGTTGATGCGGTCGGAGACCGCTCCGGCGAGCGGGATCAAGCCGAGCTGGCATGCCGATCCGATCAGAATGGCCGTGAGAACCTCGCTGCGCTCGAAGCCCAACTTCTGGGTGCCGTAGGTGATCGAGAAGACCGTGAACAGTGCGTAGATGACGTCCGGGGCAACCCGAGACATGATGCCTGCCACCAGAGGACGGAGTTCGGTCTTGAACACCTCGCTGATCGGCGCTTCGGAGCGATCGCCGCTTTCCTGGAGTGCCTTGAACACCGGGGTGTCCTCGAGCTTCAGGCGGATCCACAAACCGAACCCGACGAGTACGGCCGAGAAGAGGAATGCAACACGCCATCCCCAGGACTCGAACTGCTGGTCGGTCAACGACAGCGTCAGGATTGCAAGTGCGCCGTTGGCGAGCAGATTGCCCGCCGGTGGCCCGATCTGTGCCGCGGAGGACCAGAACCCGCGCTTGCGGGGATCGCCGTATTCGCTGGAGAGCAGAACGGCACCACCCCACTCGCCGCCGACGGCAACGCCCTGGCAGAACCGCATGGTGACGAGAATGATCGGGGCCGCGATGCCGATGGTGTCGTATCCGGGGATCAAGCCGATGGCGAACGTCGTGACGCCGATCAACAGCAGGGTGATGACGAGAAGCTGTTTTCGGCCGATGACGTCGCCGAGTCGCCCGAAGACGAATCCGCCGACCGGACGGGCGATGTACCCGACGGCGTAGGTGGAGAAGGCGAGCAATGTGCCGGTCAGCGGGTCGCTGTCCGGGAAGAAGACCAGCGGGAACACCAGCGCTGCGGCGGCCGAGTAGACGGCGAAGTCGTACCACTCCAATGCCGTTCCGGTCAGGCTGGCGGCAAAGGCCTTGGCCAGGCCCTTTCTATCCACCGAAACTGGTTCGGTCATGACGACTCCTTCGTGTGCCTGGGATCACTCTATCCGTTGTACGTGCTCCATACTTGCTGTATACAAGACGTATGCGCAAGGCTTTGGGCGTATCGGAAACAGAAAATTTACGAGGAGAGGGTCCTTACTGATGCTCACATTCACGTTGCCCGACGGCACGACCGAGTCGGTAGAAGTGACCGCACTGCTCAATGCGGGCTATGCCGGTCGCAACCAGGAAGAGGTGGCGTCGCATATCGCCGAGCTGGCCGAACTGGGTGTTCCCGCTCCGACGGTGACCCCGGCGCTGTATCCCATCTCGCCGTACCTGGCGCAGCAGACCGATGCCGTCGCCGTCCAGCACGTTCGCACCTCGGGTGAGGCGGAATGGGCTCTGGTGATCCTGGGCGACACGATCGACGACGTGCTGCTCACGGTTGCCTGCGACCACACCGACCGTGACCTGGAAGTTCACAGCGTCGCGTGGAGCAAGAACGCGGCTCCCGACGTGCTCGGCACCGGTGCGTGGCGGTTGAGCGAGGTGGCCGACAGGCTGGACGACATCACCCTGACCGGGTGGGCCGACGGAGTGCTCATCCAGTCGGGAACGCTCGGTGATCTTCTCGCTCCGCAGTACTGGCTGGACGTGCTCACCGAACGTGGACTGTTCTCGCGTGGAACGGTATTGATCTCGGGCACCATCTCGATGCACCACGGGGTGAATCAGTTCTCCGATGCCTGGAAGGTGGAGATGGGCGACCCCGCAACGGGCAACACGTTGACCTGCGAATACAAGACGAATTTGATGCCAGCTCCAATTGGTTGACCGTCACGACGTAAAGTCGAAGCGGAATATGCCCAGAGCTTCACAGCCGGCGTCGGCGGGCCGGCATCAACCGCAGGAGACTTCAGTGACGAAGCCAGTGATCGAATTTCAGGCCGGACCGGCACCATTGGACCTGGTGACGGTCGACCTCGTCGAGGGTGACGGCGCAGAGGCAGTTGCAGGCGGCACCGTCGAGGTGCACTACGTCGGCGTCGAGTTCGATTCGGGCGAAGAGTTCGACTCGTCATGGAACCGCGGCGAATCCATCCAGTTCCCTTTGCGTGGATTGATTCAGGGTTGGCAGGACGGCATCCCCGGAATGAAGGTCGGCGGACGCCGTCAGCTCACCATTCCGCCGGAGCTCGCCTACGGCCCAGCCGGCGCAGGTCATCGCCTCTCCGGCAAGACGCTCGTGTTCGTCATCGACCTGCTGGACGTCAAGTAACAGCTCGTCGCACCCGCTCGGCTTCGCGGGTTGCCGAGGCATTCGCCGTTCCGCCTCGGGAACCTGCAAGCTTTGCCTGAATGTGTTCGGCCACGGTCACCGGTCGGTACCGGGGCACTGCGCCTGTCTCGATGCACGACGCCAACGGCGCGATCACCGCGTCGAGGTTGCCGTCGTGGAAGAAGGCCGCGGAACGCCTGCGCTGGATCGTCCCGCCCGATACCGGTGGCCGCACGCGATGCAGAGTCGACATCCACCGATCGTTGGTCAATCGGGCCGTCAGATCACCCAGATTCACCAGCATCGCGCCCTCGGCAGGCTGCACGTCGTGCCACAGCCGGTCGGTGCCGAGGACCTGCAGACCGGGCACCCGATCGGCCCACAGCACCGTCACCAATCCGTAGTCGGTGTGCTCGCTCATTCCGGTGAGTTCGCGCTCCGGTACCTCGGTGCCCGGATCGAGCGCGTAGTTGTTCATTCGCAGCGTGTCCAGTGACCGATCGGTGATGCGTGAGAACAGGTTCGGCGATTCCCCGAGGGCGTCGGCGAACACCCCGGTCAGCGTCCGGGCCACGCGGGCAGCTTCGGCGAAATACAGTTCGACGGCGTTCCGGAACCCGGCGGACTCGGGCCAGGTGTTCGGCTCACCGGTGCCGACGTTGAATGCCTCGAAGTAGTCGTTCATGCCCGATGCCGAATCGAGCCCAAGGCTCAGGCTCAGCGTTTCGCTCTTCGGTGCGGTGTAGCCGCGGTTGAGCTCGGGCGGGCAGATGTAGGCCGATTTCTGCGCTGGGTCGAGTCCGAAGAACGAATCCATCGCCGCTGCGAGCCCGTCAACGATCTCGTCTCGGATGCCGTGTCCCACGATCTGCATGAAACCGACTGTGCTGCATGCTTGGTCGACTTTCGATGCCACTCCCCGGCGCGCGGTCGCGTCGGCGTCCCGGGAGCTGTCACCCAGAACGTACGGCGAGATGTCGATGATGGGAACGGTGAAATCCGATGGCGAGTGCACGGGTCCATACTCCTCGCATCGAGCGGTCCCGCGGGTTTCTCCCGCGTAACGAATGCCGCGACCTAGCGAATCTGCAACTCCATCACCAGGCGCGCGCCGCCCAGTGGACTGTCGGCGAAGTAGACACGGCCACCGTGCAATTCGGCCTGCTGTGCAACCAGTGCCAGGCCGAGTCCCGACCCACCCTTGGCTGCCCTGGTGCCGCGCTCGAAGCGGCCGAACACCGATTCGCGTTCATCCACAGGAACACCGGATCCGTTGTCGTCGATCAGAACGCGCACTGTCGTGTCCACCCGTTCGGCGGTGATGACGATCGTGGTTGCGTTGCCGTGCCGGACGGCATTGCCGATCACGTTGTCGACGGCCAACCGCAGACCGGTCGGTAGTGCGCGCATCGTGATTTCGGAATCGGGAGCGGACTCCACGCGGATGTCGAGCTCGGGGTGCAGTCTCTGCGCGTCCTGGGCTGCGACGTCGCAGATGTCGATGATGTCGGTCTCGACTCTGTCGCCCTCACTGGACAGTTCACCCGACGCGAGTCGTTCCAGAGCGGTCAGCGTCGTCTCCACCCGTCCCTGCGTTCGCTCGAGGTCACCCAGAATCTCGCGTTGCTGCGCTGGCTCGAGGTCGAGGGTTCGCAGGACCTCTATGTCGGTGCGCATCGCCGTCAGTGGGGTGCGTAGTTCGTGTGCGGAGACGGCCGCGAAGTCGCGTGCGGTGTCGAGGGCGGCATTGGTGCGGTCCTGTGCCTCGTTGAGTCTGGTCAGCATGCCCCCGATCGCGACCGCGAGTGCGTCAGCCTCGGTGACGCCGGTGCGAGTCTCGGGAGCGGTCGGTGGCTGCGCGCTGACCTGCCGGGTCAGCGTCACCAGCGGTCTGACGGCTCGCCCGCCGAACAGCCAGCCCAGGCCCGTGGACACCGCGATCGCAACCAGCCCCAGCATCAGTACCTGTTTTTGTTGCTCGTCGGTCACCTGTTGCGCCTCGAGGGCCGGCACGCCGATCGAAATGGAGATGGTGGACACGATTGTCGATACTGCCGTGTAGACGCGGAACCGTTGACCGTCGACGTCGACGGTCTGCGATCCGGTGTCCAGCGCGGGCAGCCGCGTCGGTGTGGACGCGACCACGATGTCGCCGCTGCGAATGGTGACGGCGAATGCGCCGGAGAGTTGATCGATGAAGGCCTCCAACGTCGACGAATTCGGCACCAGCACCTGAGACGCTGTCGTCAACCGTTCGTCGAGCTGATTGACGTTGTTGCGGGAGATGGCGACCGAGGTGACCACCGCGAGTGCGGCGACCACGAGGGTGGCACCGAGGGCTGTGGCGGCAGCGACGCGGGCGCGCAGCGAGAAGCTCATGCGGCGTCTCGGACGACGAATCCGACGCCGCGGACGGTGTGCAGGATGCGCGGAGACCCATCGGATTCGAGTTTGCGACGCAGATAGCCGACGAACACGTCGACGACGTTGGTGTCGGCGACGAAGTCGTAGCCCCACACCAGTTCGAGCAATCGCTCACGCGTGAGGACCACGCCCTTGTTCCGAGCCAGAATTGCCAGCAGCTCGAATTCCCGCTTGGTCAGATCGATGTCGACTCCGCCGCGATGCACGCGATAACCGGGGATGTCGACCACGAGGCTCCCGATGGCCACCGCCGAGTTCGGCACACCCGAATCTGCCACCGGCACAACCGGATTGGTGCCACGCCGGCGCAGCATTGCGCGGATCCTCGCAACGAGTTCGGCCAGCACGAACGGTTTGGTGAGGTAGTCGTCGGCACCGGATTCGAGCCCGGCGATGCGATCGTCCACCGAGCTACGGGCACTGAGCACGCAGATCGGGATGTCGTTTCCCATCGCACGCAACGCGGTCACGACGCTGGCGCCGTCGAGTACCGGCATGTTGATGTCGAGCACGATCGCGTCGGGCGTGGATCTGGAAACCACGCCGAGTGCCTCCGCTCCGTCGGATGCGGTGATCACGGTGAACCCCGACAGGCGCAGTCCACGTTGCAGTGAGGACAGCACGTCGGCGTCGTCATCGACGACGAGGACGGTGGCGGGGGAACTCGACGATTCGGTCACCGGTCCATTGTGACGGTTCAGGCAACCCAGCTGTCGACGGTGGTTCGGCGTTCCTCGGGCGTCTTGGCGAAGAACTCCTCGAGTGCACTGCGGCGGCCGGTGTCGGCATCGAGTGACCAGGCGAGTGCCGGAGCCTTGGCGTAGAGCTGCTCGTAGTACTTCTCGAAAGTGCAGGTGCTGTTCACCAGGGAAAGAGCGCCGGGGAAGGGGCGGGTGTTCGTCATGATGATCTCCTTTTCTCTTCTGTGTTTCCCAAGGTAGAGGCCCATGTTGCGGCCTTGGTGAGCCGTCGTTGGCGATTCTCTGAGAATTGCGCGGAGCGAGGGTGCGGGTTGCACTCCGGACGGTTGGGTAAGACTGACACCATGTCGCTCGTATGGTTTCGCCGTGATCTTCGTCTGGGGGATCTGCCCACCCTCACCGCCGCCGCCGAGTCCGGAGATCCGGTACTCGGGCTGTTCGTGCTCGACGACCGCTTGCTGAAGCCCTCCGGCGGTCCACGCAAGGACTTCCTGTTTCGGTCCCTCGAGGCACTGAACGAGCAGCTCGACGGCAGGTTGATGGTGGTGCACGGTGACCCCGAGACGGTGGTCCCGAAGGTGGCAAAGGCGATCGACGCCGAGGACGTCCACATCAGTGCCGACTACGGCCCGTACGGTCGCGAGCGGGACAAGCGAGTGGGCGAGAAGGTGACCCTGGTCGAGACCGGGTCCCCGTATGCGGTCGCCCCCGGGCGGATCCTCAAGAACGACGGGGAGCCGTACAAGGTGTTCACGCCGTACTCGCGCCAGTGGCTGGAACACGGCTGGCGTGCACCGGCGGACACATCTGCGAAGACAGTAGAGTGGGTCGACCCGGACGAGGTCAAAGGTGTTCGGCGCGTGAAGATTCCTTCCGAGAAGGAGGCGTCCGACGCAGCAGCCGGTGAGGCCGCCGCGTCGAAGCAGTGGAAGGAATTTCTCGACGAGGTTGCTGCGTACGACGACGAGCGCAATCGTCCCGACCTGGATTCGACGAGCCGGATGTCGGTGCATCTGAAGTACGGAACCATTCACCCGCGGACGATGTTGGCCGACCTCGGCAAACTACGCAGCGAGGGGTCCGCGTCGTACCGTCGGCAGATCTGTTGGCGAGACTTCTACGGCGACATCCTATTTCAGCGTCCCGACAGTGCCCGGGAAAACTACGTCAAGAAGTTCGACGCGATCGAACTGGACTCGGGCAAGCACGCCGACGAGTTGTTCGAGGCGTGGTGCACGGGTGAGACGGGCTTCCCGATCGTCGATGCCGGTATGCGGCAGTTGAACTCGGAGAAGTGGATGCACAACCGGGTCCGCATGATCGTCGCGTCGTTCCTCGTCAAGGATTTGCACCTGCCGTGGTGGCGGGGTGCGCGCTACTTCATGCAGCATCTCGTCGACGGCGATCTGGCCAGCAACCAGCACGGCTGGCAGTGGACCGCGGGAACGGGTACCGACGCCTCGCCGTACTTCCGTGTGTTCAATCCGATCACCCAGGGCGAGAAATTCGACCCCACCGGCGACTACGTTCGACGCTGGGTGCCGGAGCTGCGTGGTGAAGAGGGTAAAGCCGTGCACACGTTGAAGTTCGGTCGCCCCAAGGGCTACGCGGAGCCGATCGTCGACCACAAGCATGAGCGTGAAGTGGCGATCGCACGGTTCAAGAAGCTGTAGCGGCTGCTATTTTCTGCGGGACAATCCGACTCCGACGAGGCAGATGACTCCGCCGACAACGGCGAGGTAGTGCGGAACCTCGCCCAACAATAGCCAGGCGAGAGTGATGGTGATCGGCGGCACGGCATACGTGGTGATGCCGAGCTTGCCTGCGTTCATTCTCGTCAGCGCGTAGGCCCACGTACTGAAGGCCAGTGCCGTCGGCACCAGGCCGAGGTAGATCAGTCCGCCGGTGGCACCGGTCGAGGCGGTCGACAGGTCGTCGAGCAGTGCCGGTGCGAAGGGCAGCGTGCACACCGCGCCGATGGTGCAGGCCATCCACGTGACCTGAAGTCCCGGGATCGTCCGTAGCACCGGCTTCTGGCTGAGTACTCCGATCGCGTAGGTCACCGCGGACACCAGACACAGTGCGATGCCGAGGAAGTCGGCGTCTGTCTTGGTGGTCGAGGTGGTGGTGACGGCGGTGACGACACCGACCATGACGGCCCCGGCGAACGCGATGCCTGCACCGATCACCAACCACCTCGGAAAGCCCTCGCCCAGAAGCAGACCCGCGAACAGGGCGACCAGAATCGGTCCGATCTGAATGATCATCGACGTCGTCCCGGCATCGACGCGTTGTTCGGCGGCATTGAGGGAGACGTTGTAGATGCCGAACCAGAAGACGCCGATGCTGATGATCTGCAGCCACTGGGTGCGGTTCGGCTTTACCCACCTTCTCTTGACGAGAACTATCGCGCCGAGTGCGAACGAGCCGATGAGTAGCCGGCCCAATGCCAGCGGGCCGGCACCGAAGGATTCGCCGACGCCGCGAATGGCCACGAAGGCCGAGGCCCACGAGACCACCGTGACGATGACCGCACCGAGGGCGAGCCAGTCGACGGCAGGACGGGTGTCGAGATCTGTCATGACGATGACGCTATCGCGCGGGACATCCCTGTGGCGCGCGGGTTTCGGCCATGGTTGCTCGTATTACCGCCGTCTATCTGCCGAGCAGCTTCTCCAGTGCATCGAGGACGGCCGGATCCTCGATGGTCGACGGCACGCCGTACTCCTCGCCTGCGACGATCTGGCGCATCGTCTTCCGCAGGATCTTGCCCGATCGGGTCTTCGGCAGCGCTCCGACGATCGTCACGTCGCGGAACGTCGCAAGGGCACCGATCTGATCGCGCACCATGGCGACCAGTTCGGTACGCAGCTGCTCCTCGGTGATGTTCTCCCCGGCTTTGAGTACTACGTAGCCGCTGGGGCGCTGGCCTTTCAGGTCGTCGTGGATACCGATGACGGCGCATTCGGCGACGGCGGGGTGGCCGGCGAGCACCGCCTCCATCGACCCGGTCGACAGGCGATGCCCTGCAACGTTGATGACGTCGTCGCTCCGCCCGAGTACGTAGACATAGCCGTCAGCATCGATGTAGCCGGAATCGCCGGTGAGGTAGTAGCCGGGGAACGTATCGAGATACGAACGCTGGAACCGTGATTCGTCGTTCCACAGACCTACCAGTGCGCCGGGCGGCAGTGGCAGCTGCACGACGATGTTGCCCTCGGTGCCTGCGTCCACCGGATTGCCCGACGCGTCGAGGATGCCGACCTGGAAGCCGGGTACCGGTACCGTCGGCGATCCAGGTTTGATCGGAAGTGGCTCCAGGCCGCGGAGATTGGCGCAGATCGCCCATCCGGTCTCGGTCTGCCACCAGTGGTCGACCACCGGACGGTCGAGCGTGCGCGAAATCCACTCGTAGGTATCGGGATCGAGGCGTTCGCCGGCGACGAACAAGGTCTCCAGAGACGAGACGTCGTACTTCTCGAGCTCGGCGGCGTGGGGATCGACCTTGCGAATGGCGCGCAGCGCAGTCGGTGCGGTGAACAGGGCGCGGACACCGTGATCCTGGATCACCCGCCAGAATGCGCCGGCATCGGGAGTGCCGACGGGCTTGCCCTCGTACAGAACCGTTGTGGCACCGGCGAACAAGGGTGCGTAGACGATGTACGAATGTCCGACGACCCAGCCGACATCGGACGCCGTCCACATCACCTGCCCGGGCCCCACGTCGTAGATGTTGCGCATCGACCACGTCAACGCGACAGCATGACCGCCGTTGTCGCGCACCACACCCTTGGGCTTTCCCGTCGTTCCTGAGGTGTAGAGGATGTACAGCGGATCGGTGGCCAGCACCGAAACCGGTTGTGCGGCGCTGGCGTCGGCGATGAGGGTGTCCCAGTCCAGCCACTCGTGGTCGCCGGGAATTCCCTCGCGCGACTTCACGATCACCGATGGCGTCTTCGCAGTGGTGAGAGTCAGCGCGCGTGCCACCAAGGGGAGGTATTCGATGACGCGACCGGGCTCGAACCCGCCACTGGCGGTGATCAGCAGTGTCG
The DNA here is from genome assembly GCF_050321865.1 of Rhodococcus sp. IEGM1428. Classification (NCBI taxonomy): domain Bacteria; kingdom Bacillati; phylum Actinomycetota; class Actinomycetes; order Mycobacteriales; family Nocardiaceae; genus Rhodococcus; species Rhodococcus sp. IEGM1428. The sequence continues at coordinate 69,598 of NZ_JBNQFW010000001.1, forward strand.
GTTCGGCGTCGTCGATGCGCGCTGCGAGCTCCTTGGCTGCGAAGCCGCCGAACACCACCGAATGCACTGCGCCGAGCCTGGCGCATGCGAGCATCGCGACGACGGCCTCGGGAATCATCGGTAGGTAGATCACCACGCGGTCGCCCGGCCCCACACCTTGCTCGCGCAGTACCCCGGCGAAGCGAGCGACCTGATCGAGCAGTTCGGCGTAGGTGTAGCTGCGGGTGAGACCGAGCATCGCCGAGTCGTAGATCAACGCGGTCCGGTCGCCGTGCCCGGCATCGACGTGCCGATCGAGGGCATTGAAGCAGGTGTTCAGACGGGCCCCGGGAAACCAGTGCGAGCCGTCGAACGCACTGGTGGGAGGGGTATCCCAGTCGATTTCTGCCGCCGCAGACAGCCAGAATTGTTCACGCTTGTCGATGCTGTCGTCGAACGCCTGCCGATACTCGCCACTCATGCCACCGAGCCTAGTTGGGCACATGCTGCCGTTTCGGGTTATCGCCAACGGGGCGCGAACGCAGCGTCCGGAGCGCTTCGCGGCCACCGTACAACACTGCGCTGGCCACGAACATGCCTGCTACCAAGAGCAGCCACCGCATCGCGTAGGGCTCCTGTGTCAGACCCGTGGCGGCCTCGTACGTCTCGCTACCCTGCGAAAAGATTCCAGGGGCGAAGAGCAGCAGGCTCAGACCTGCGCCGAGCGCCGGAATGCGAACCGCGTTCACGAATCGGCCGAGTCGAGCAACCAGCGTCCGGTCGAGTAGGGCATACAGCGGAAACAGAATCGCGTCGTGCACAACGGCAGCGCCGACGAACCACAAGCCGATGGACTGCCACCAGACGTCGGTATTCCACAGTGCCGGAAAGCCGATCGTGAGTACGACAACCGCGCCCAGTGCGAGGCAGCAGGCCGTCACCGCCAAGTGCAGCGGGCCGGCACCGTAACGCGCCCGAAAGGTACTCATGCATTCTCCCCGAAGAATTCGACGGATTCGATCCACTTGGTGGCATGTACCCCGGGAATCGCCGGCATCATGATCCGAGCGGGATAACCATGATCGAGAGACAGGTTCTCCCCGTTCACTCGAAGGGCGAGCAGCGAGTCGGGATGCATCATCTGGTGTCCCCCGAACGTGACTCGGTTGAACGACCCGGAAGGTTCGAGGGAACGCACCTCACCGGTGTCCACGGAATCGATTCCCGCGATTGCGGCGAGGTCTCGCAGCCGAACACCGGTCCACGTCTGAACTGTCGACCAGCCTTCGACGCAGGCGATCGGTAGATCGACGGTGTGCAGGTCCATCTGTTCGAGTTGGGCTCTGGTGAGCACGACCTCGGTGGCACCGGCACGTACGGTGAGTCGCCACGAATCGCCGGTCCGCGCCTCGTCGATGCTTGCGGCCTGGGCCGTGCGGTTGATCTGAAAATCATTGGGCCCGTTGCCGTAGGACCGTCCGCGGGGGAGGAGGATCGCCGCATCGCGAAGAAAGCCGCCCGTCGTCTGTCCGGCGCTGAGGACCGCCACGAACAGTGCGCTGCCGCCGACGAGAGCGAGTGCTCCGCGTCGGCTGATCGTCGCTGGAGCTGGATCGGTTGTGGCCAAACCTGATTCGTCGTCGTCGGGTACCGTGTCGGCCACCCGAATGCGCATCAGTTCCAGGAACGGGCGGGTTCGCAGCGCCGTGACCATGGTCGGAAACTTCAGCACCACGTGGGCCAGGAATCCGGCGATGAACACCCAGGCACCCCAGTAGTGCGCGGTGTAGAAACTGAACCCGAAGAGGTAGTCGTACTGAATGTTCAGCACGCCGGTGATGATCTCGAAGAGAATACCGCCGACCAAAGCCAGCAACGATATCCGTTCGAGTAGGTGGGCAATGCTTCGAATCGGTGGCATCTCGATCAACTTCGGGATCACCGACCACAGCTTGGCCAAGACGATCGGCACCATGATCAGTCCGAGGCCCACGTGTAGGCCCTGGGTGAGTCGGTAGAACCAGACGGGTTCGGTCGGCCAATCGAACGACGGTAGCCGTAGCCATCCGACGTCACCCGGCATGGATTGGCCGAATTGTGGACCGTACGCAACCCAGGAGATGAGTCCGGTCACTGTCACGATCGGCAGCACGACGAGCAGTACGGAGGCGAGGACCGACGTGAACCAGACGCCGCGGATCGGGCTGCGGAACGTAGGAAGTCGTTGCATTCTGGTTCCCGTCTCCCATTTTGTACCCAATAGTACAAACTGTGAGATCGACCCTAGCGCACTCGGGGCTCGGTCGCCAGAGTTCGTCCGGTTCTCACGTCTCGGTGCGGCGTCGACGAACCGCGGCGACCGCAGCGTCCAGGACGTCGCGGAGCGGTCGAACATCCCCCGCGATACGGGCGATGAGCATTCCGCCTTGAAGCGACGCGATCAGAGTGGCGGCAACAGCGGCCGGATCGGTTGCCACGTCCAGTTCCCCGCGGTCGACCATGCGGCGCAGCCCCTGCTCCAGCGGTTGCTCCCAGCGGCGGAACGCAGCATGAAGACTGGGGACGAACGCCGCGTCGTTCTTCAGTTCTGCGGCAAGCGAGCCGAGGGGGCAGGAGAACGGCCCCCCGGGCTGCTCGTGGTTTCGGACGACCTCGGCGGCCCATGCGTCGATGTCGTCGAGGCTGTCGATGTTGGCCAGGCGTGGCTGAGCGGCGAGGACGCGTTCGAGTTGACGGGCGATCACTGCCTCGACCAGATCCGACTTGTCGGAAAAGTAGTGATACAGCTGCGACTTCCCAGTCTCGGATGCGGCAAGTACGTCGTCGAGAGTGGTTCCCGCGACGCCGTGCTCGTACATCATCGATGCGGCCGCGTCGACGATGGCCGCTCTGGTTCGTCGGCCCTTTGCCGTTCTCGGTAGCTCCTTGCTCACAGGCCCTCGGTTCCTCGCTCGATGTTGTGAACAGCGAGTTCCATGAATACCCGACCGTTCGACTCGATGGTTCGCCGGACCTGCAGTCCCGCCGTTACCGCGAGCGCGTACAGCGCGCTCACGCCGACGCTGGCCCAGCTGAACCATTCGCCGATCGAGTCACCCGTCTCCCAACGGACCATTGTGCTCAGATCGTCGATCCCGAAGGCGGATTCGACGATGGCCGTACCCGTCTCGTGCAGCAGCGATCGAACCGTCGTCAGCAGTGCAGCCGGGTCACCGCCGATGCCGATGTTGCCGTCCGCGAGCAGCACGTGCGACCACTGACCCGCCCCGGGCAGCGCAGCGAAAATGTCCTGTTTCATCGCACGCCCGCCCCGGTGGTTCGTCATTTCCACAGCAACCGACGAGGTGTCGACGCCCAGAGTGGGAACTCCGGCGCGAGTGAGGGCCTCGGTCAAACGTCCCGGGCCGCAGCCGAGGTCGAGTGTCGGGCCCGAGCAGAAGGCGATCGACGCCTCGTCTGCGCGAATGTCTTGCGCTGTCGAATGCGCACCGCCCAGCCAGCGTTCGATCGGCAGAGGGGTACGGCGGCCGTGGGAATCGGTGAGCCACGAGGGAAGGCCGGCACGGCCGCGGCGATAGACGTCGTCTGCGATCACCCGACTGAATGTACCAGCGGGTACAGTAGGTGGCACCGTGAGAGGTTCGTCAAATTTCCTGTGGCTGCCGTCAAGATTGCGTCAACACCTCTGTTCGACGCCTCCGCGCGGCGCAAGACTGCTTCTCATGACACTTCTCGACATGCTTCCGTCTCTCGGTGCCGCCTATGTTGCGCGGTGCGATCCATCGCTGTGGCCCGCCGATACGCACTGTGTGTGTGGCCGAATCACCGTCGACGGCGTTGCGCTGGAGGATCTGGCCGATGCGCAGGGCACTCCGGTGCAGTGGGGCCGCATTCTGGTGACTCGGGTGCGCTCGGTCATCGCAGGCGAGGTGGGCGTCGATGCCGAGTTCGGTGATCTGCTGCAGGCCGTTGTGGTCAATCGGCATTCGGTGGGTCCGGTGGTCAAGGTCGACGTGCACAGCCCAGGGCGCAGTTGTGTCAGTCCGGTCGAGTTGCCCGCAGACCTACGCGCAGGTGACGTGGTAGCGCTCGCGACCTCGCAGGTGCACGAAAACTCGTAGCAGGGGTCGGCGGGAGTGGAGCCTGCGGAACGACCTATTGGGGGCGGGAGTGGAGCCTGCGGAACGACCTATTGGGGGCGGGAGTGGAGCCTGCGGAACGACCTATTGGGGGCGCCCGCTCACATGCGGTGGAGCCGCTCATCCCAGCGTGCGGTAGCGGCCCAGCCTGTTCCGAGTCCGAGTGGCGGGATCGACGGTCCACAACCCGCGCAGTTCTCGGGCGATGGCATCGGCGATGCGGCCGGAGAACGCGGCCGGTTCGTCGGCCGCGTCGGGGAGTTCGGGGACGATGGCGTCGACGATGCCGTCGCGCAATAGATCGACCGACCGGATGCCCTGCGCCTCGGCCATCTCTGCAGCGTGGACGGTGTCGCGGTGCACGATGGCACTCGCACCCTCGGGCGGAAGCGGTGCGAGCCAGGCGTTCTGGGCGCACAGGACTCGATCGGCAGGCAGTAGCGCGAGTGCTCCGCCGCCGGTGCCCTGCCCGAGCAAGACCGACACCGTGGGAGTGTCGACGGTGACCAGATCCGAGATGGAGCGCGCGATCTCGGGTGCCAGTCCGCCTTCCTCGGCTTCCTTGGACAGTGCTGCGCCGAACGTGTCGATCACGAGTACCAGCGGGATCCGCAGTTCCTCGGCCAGCCGCATTCCGCGTCGTGCCTCGCGTAATGCCGCTGGGCCCATCGTCGCGCTGGCCGAGCTGCTGCTCCGGTCGTTTCCGAACAACACACAGGATGCGCCGCGGATGCGGCACAGCGACAACAGGATCGAGGTATCGGCCTCGCCCTGCCCGGTACCACTGAGCGGAACCTGCTCGGTAGCAGCATGTTCGATCAGTTGCCGAATCCCGGGGCGATCGGCGCGACGCGACGACTGCACCGAATGCCAGGCCGACCGTTCGGTCATGGGCGCGGGACTGTCATCAGCGATATCGGTCCACGCCGGGGCGTCGAGGATCACCCGCAGGGCTCGAGTGAGTAGATTTCTCACCTGATCGACCGGCACCACCCCGTCGATGACCCCGTGTTGGTAGAGGTTCTCGGCGGTCTGGACTCCGTCGGGAAAAGGCTTGTCGTACAACGCTTGATACACGCGGGGGCCGAGGAAACCGATCAGGGCTCCGGGTTCGGCGACGGTGACGTGGGCCAGCGATCCCCAGGATGCGAAGACACCGCCGGTCGTGGGATTACGGAGGTACACCAGATACGGCAGATGAGCCATCTTGTGTGCGGTGACGGCGGCGGCGATCTTGACCATCTGCACGAATGCGAGTGTGCCCTCCTGCATTCGCGTTCCGCCGGACGTGGGGGAGGCGATCAGCGGCAATCCTTCAGCGGTGGCGCGTTCGACAGCGGAGGTGATGCGCTCGGCCGCCGCAACGCCGATTGACCCGGCGAGAAAGGCGAACTCGCAGGCGATGATCACCACGCGTCGGCCCTCGATCGTGCCCTCGCCCGTCAACACCGACTCGTCGACGCCGCTCTTCTCGCGAGCCTTGGCCAGGTCTCTCAGATAGGACTCCCCAGGATGGACGTCCACGGGCGTGGAGTCCCACGACACGAACGATCCGCCGTCGAGAACGGAGTCGAGAATCTCGGCGGCGGATGTCCGTGGGCTCATATCGGGGAGCCTACGCAGCAAACCCTAGCGAGCAAACGCTTCCTTCCACGAGACGGTCTTGCCGATTCGCAGAATGGATCGCTGGTAGATCTTCGCTGCACCCATCGCCAGGATGGCGGTGGTGATGATCATCAGGACCGCCGATCCGACAATCTGCACCGGCGAGGTCACGCCGGCGGCGATGCGCAACGGCATCATGATCGCGGAGAACGGGGGGATCCAGCTCAATGTGTTCGCGAGTGTGCTCTCCGGATCGCTGACGGAGTAGAAGGCGGCGAAGAACATTGCCATGATCAGGATCAGGAGCGGCATGGTCGTCGAGTTCACGTCCTCCTGCCGCGAGACCATCGACCCGCCCGCCGCATAGAGCACCGCGAAGAAGGCGAAGCCCAGGATGAACCAGGCCAACGTAGCAGCGAAGACACTCACCGCAGCGCCGGTGACGGTGAGTACGCCAGTGCCCAATCCTGCTCCCACACCGGCAATTCCGTAGAGGGCGAGCTGCAGGATGCCGACGGCACCGATGCCGAGGATCTTGCCCCACAGCAGCTGCAGAGGGCGAACGGTGGAGAGCAGCAGTTCGACCACCCGTGAGGACTTCTCTTCGACGACGCCCATCGCGACGTACATACCGAAGCCGATGATCTGGGCGTACAGCAGGAACACTGCCGACAGCGCCAGAGCGGTCCGCTGACCGGCTTCGGGGTCCGGCGGATCGATGGCGTCGACGGTGACCGTCGCGGCACCCGTCGACGCTGCGAGTTCGTTCTGGTCGACACCCTGTTGCGCCAGTGCAGCATTCGTGGCCTGCGTCGCAACACTGCCCTCGACGACTGCTCTCAACGTCCCGGTCAGATCGGACTCGGTGACGGCTGTGTATGCGCCTGCGGTTCCGTCCGGCACCAGCGCCACGTCGAGATCTCCGGATTCGACGCCGCTCCGTGCGGCCCCCGCGTCGGCGATCTCACGAACTTCGACCGGAGAACCGACGGCGTCGCCGGTTGCTTCCACTACGGCCGCGATGGACTGATCACCAGCGATGCCGACGACGTCGCGCTCCTCGTCGCCGCTGCCGGAGAAGATCGAGTACGCAATGATGCCGCCGACGATGACGGCCAGAATGATGACGTTGCTGATGACGAAGCTTTTCTTCATCACCTGAACGGTGAACTCGCGCTTGGCAATCAGTGAGACTGCGCTGAAGGAATTCAGTTGGGAGCTCATGCCACTACCGCCTCTCGGAACAGGTCGCTCAGGGAAGGTTTCTGGATGGAGAATTCATGGACCGGTCCGGTCGCGAGCGCGGCCCGCAGAACTGCTTGATCGTCGGCTCCCGGTGCCAACCCCAGAACGGTGATGCCGTCGCTGTGGTCGAGAATGCTCACTCCGTCGATGCCCGACGCCCATCCGGGGGCAGCGTTCGGTGCGTGGACGTGCAGGTGCGAATCTCCCGATCCGCGTAGTTCGTCGACGGTGCCGACGGCTTTCATCGAGCCGGCGGCGATGATGCCGACACGGTCGCACAGACGTTGCACCAGGTCGAGTTGGTGGCTCGAGAACACCACCGGCACTCCGGCAGCCGCTTTTTCGCGGAGGACCTCGCTCATGACGTCGACGGCGATCGGGTCGAGGCCGGAGAACGGCTCGTCCAACACGAGAACCGCGGGGTCGTGCACCAGCGCTGCCGCCAGCTGTACACGCTGCTGATTGCCCAGGCTCAGCGCGTCGACGGTGTCGTTCACTCGCTCGTCGATGCCCAGACGTTCGGTCCAGCGAATCACCGCAGCTTTGGCATCCTTCGACGACAAGCCATGGAGCTCGGCCATGTACGCCAGTTGCGGGCCGACCTTCATCTTCGGGTACAGGCCGCGTTCCTCCGGCATGTATCCGATGGTGCGGCGGACGTCGAGGTCGACGGGCTTGCCGCCCAACAGAACCTGGCCGGAATCTGCAGACAGTACGCCCAATGCGATGCGCATCGTGGTGGTCTTGCCCGCGCCATTGCTGCCGACGAAGCCGAACAGCTCGCCCGGCCGGACGTCGAAACTCAGGTTGTCCAGGGCGATCTTGTCGCCGTATCTCTTGGAGACGGAGTCGATCGTGAGGGTGCTCATGGTGCCCTTTCGGTCGTTACTGCTGGTCGAAATCTTCGGTGTCTTCTGGTTCGGGGTCGGGGGTGATCCAGGCGAGAATGATTGCGGGGGAGCACCCACCGGCCAGCAGGGCAACAAGCGTCCACAAACCCGCGGCGTAAGAAAGGTTTTCGTTGTCGTACCCTCCCGACAGCACGATCACTGGAAGAATTGCCATCATCACCAGAGCCTGGGTGACGGTGAGGCCGATCGAGCGTGCTTCGTTGCGCTGCTGCACTTCCCATTCGTCGAGTGCGCCCACGGGTGCATCGCTGTGCCGACGGGACACTGTCTGCAGCATCGTCCACGCGACGAGAAACATCACCGTGGCCGGGATCCATGCGATCGGTGCCCACCGGGAGAACAGCGACCACACGGCAATCACCAACAGGGTGAGCAAGGACGCCAACAGTAAGACGGCGAGTATGCGTCGACGTTTCTGGGTGCGCCAGTTCGGAAGCCAGTGACGGGTTTTCGCGTCGTTCTCCAAGAAGCGCCGCGTGCGACGCTCCTGGTAGCGGGTGAGGATGTCGGAGCCGGGCGTAGTCATCGATCCTTTTCCCTTCGGAAGAGTTCGGCCGAGAGTGGTCCGAGTTCGGTGCGCGAGAACACGGCTTCGATCGGCAGATCGAAGACGTCGCAGATGCGCATCGCGAGATCGAGGCTCGGGTAGTGGTCGCCTCGCTCGAGGGCTCCCACCGTCTGGGGATTCACTTCGACGAGTTCGGCCAGTTGTGCGCGGCTCATCTTTCGTTCTGCCCGCAGAACACCCACCCTGTTGAATATCGGGAGCGCGGTACCGCGCTTGATGGGGCTCATGACAATGAAGTGTTGTATAAACCCAACGATCTGTCAACGTTTAATAACGGACTACTCGAGTCGGCTACGTTTCCTGTTGGTCCCGGGCTTCGGCAACGATGGCGCGCATGGTCGTCAGAAACTCGTCGATCGTCGCCCGCTGCTCGGGTGCAAAGCGCGCCAGCTCGTCGACTGCTCGGCCGATGACGGGGCCGAAGAATGTGGTACCGAGTTCCGACGCATGCGCGGTCACGCGCAGCAGTACTCGCCGACGATCGGCTGGGTCCGCTTCGCGTGATACCAAGTCTCGCTTGCTCATTCGATCGATCAGGGCCGTGACCGACGCGGATTCCAGGCCCAGCTGGGCTCCTAGCCAACCGGGGGTAGCGCGCGTTCCGGCTCGGTCCGCGTCGAGGAGGCAGATCAGCGCCCGGATATCCGTCGGGTGGAGCGCATGTCTCTGCGCGAACTCCGCGCCCAGAAGATCGAGGTCGACCGTCAGTGCGCGTAGCTGATGGACGGTAGAGGCGGGCTCGGTCATGTGCTGATCCCTCGGGAGATGCTGGACGGGAAGTCTCTCTATTGTCTACTATCTCGATCATCGAGAGAATAGAGGGTTGTCGTGACGTTGGAGAAGTTCTATGCCGCATACGACCGGGTGCTGCGGAAGTGGCCGGCACATACCCAGGCCATCGACGTGAAAACGGTCTACGGCTCCACACGAATCAACGCCTGCGGACCCGTCGACGGTCCGGCGCTGGTGCTACTGCCGGGCGCGGGCGCGACGTCGACCGTCTGGTTCGCCAACGTTGCAGCGCTCTCGCAGCACTTTCGGGTGTACGCGGTGGACCTGATGGGCGACGCCGGTCGGAGCGTGCCGGGTGACCGGTCCATCGACTCCGTGGACGAGCTGCTGAACTGGGTGACGGCGGTGCTGGATGAGCTGAAACTGCCCACCGCGGCGCTCTGCGGCCATTCATATGGCGCGATGATCGCGCTGGCGTACGCCTTGCGCAACGAGAGCCGCGTCGATGCGTTGACGCTACTCGATCCCAATTCCTGCTTCGGTTCCATGAGTCCGCGGTACCTGCTGCATGCCCTGCCGATCCTGCTGTCGCCCAACGAGAAACGGCAGCGCAGCTTCGTCCGATGGGAAACCGACGGCGCGCAGTTGGATTCGGATTGGCTCTACGTACTTGCTCTGGGAGCTGCACATGCCCCGACCACAAGAACCATCGTCCCGAAACGGCCGAAGCCTGCTGAGTTCGAGAACTTCGGTGTGCGCACCACAGTGGTCCTCGCAGGGAAAGGGAAGGTGCACAACGCGGTCCGCATCGAGGCGGCAGTCCGAACTGTGCTGCCTGCAGCGAGGACGGTAATCCTCGACAACGCAACGCATCACACGTTGCCGATGCTTCCCGCAGCCGAGGTGAACGAGATTCTGTTGAGCTGATGTGAATCGGGTGCTGCCCCTTACAGTTCCGACAGCTGCCCGTCGGTCATCGTCCAGTGACGAGTGCTGCGGACCGTGTCGAGCATTCGGCGGTCGTGGGTGACCAGCAACAGGGTGCCCTCGAAGTTCTCCATCGCACGTTCGAGTTGCTCGATGGCGGGCAGGTCGAGGTGGTTGGTCGGTTCGTCCAACACCAAAAGGTTCACGCCACGGGCCTGCAGCAAAGCGAGTGCCGCTCGGGTTCGCTCACCGGGCGAGAGTGAGGACGCCGGCCGGAGTGCGTCGTCGCCGCGTAGTCCGAACTTGGCCAGCAGTGTGCGGACTTCGGCGTCGGGCCACTCGGGAACCGCTGCGCTCAAGGCGTCGGACACTGTGCCGTCACCGACGAAATATACTCTGGCCTGGTCGATTTCGCCGACGGCGACTCCGGATCCCAGTGAGGCTGTGCCCTCGTCCGGACTGAGCCTGCCCAGCAGTACCGACAGCAACGTCGTCTTACCGGAGCCGTTCGGCCCGGTGATGAGGATTCGATCACCCCACTCGATCTGCGTCGTCACCGGTCCGAACGTGAACCCGGATCGCCGCACGAGAGCGCCACCCAACACCGAGACGACGGTGCCGCTACGGGGAGCCGCCGCGATCTCCATCCGCAGCTCCCATTCCTTGCGGGGTTCCTCGACCACCTCGAGTCGCTCGATGCGGCGCTGCGTCTGACGGGCTTTCGCGGCCTGCTTCTCTGTCGACTCGGCGCGCGTCTTGCGCGCTATCTTGTCGTTGTCGGTGGCCTTCCGGCGCGCATTGCGTACCCCCGACTCCATCCAGTTCTGCTGCATCTGCGCGCGAGATTCCAACGCGGACTTGGTGTCCGCGAACTCGTCGTACTTCTCCTGCGCATGCTGGCGCGCAATCTCGCGTTCGGCCAGATAGGACTGGTAGCTGCCGTCGTACACATCGATGCGACGCTGCGCCCGATCGAGCTCGACGACTCCCGTCACCGTCCGCGCCAGGAATTCACGATCGTGACTGACGACGACGATTGCCGCCCGCGTCGCGACGACGAACTGCTCCAGTTGCTCGAGGCCCGCCAGATCCAGGTCGTTGGTCGGCTCGTCGAGCAGAAGAATGTCGTAGCGAGCGAGCAGAATCGCGGCGAGCCCGGCACGGGCGGCTTGCCCACCGGACAGCGCCGTCATGAGCGCAGACCCGTCGACATCCAGACCGAGATCCGCCAGCACCTTCGCCGTGCGCTCCGCCAGATCCGCGCCGCCGAGAGCCAGCCACTTCTCCAGTGCTGGGGTGTAGAGGTCCTCGTCACTCGAACCCAACGCCTCGGCTGCTGCGTTCATGGAAGCTTCGGCCGAAGTGACCCCGGTCCGCCGGCCGAGGAAATCCAACACCGTCTCCCCGGTAATGCGTTCGGGCTCCTGTGCCAGGTACCCGACGGTCGCGTCGGGCGGGCTGGTGTAGATCTCACCCTCGTGATCGGCCGTCCCCACCCCCGCGAGCAGCGTCAACAGCGTCGATTTACCTGCGCCGTTCGCGCCGACGAGCCCGATCACATCGCCCTCGGTCACCGTGAGGTCGAGCCCGGAAAACAGAGTTCGATCGCCGTGAAAGGCGGCGAGATCATCGATACGAAGCGTTGCGGTCACACCGAAACTGTAGGCCGCAACTTCTGGTCGTTCCGCAGGCTCCACTCCCGCCCGGGAACAACACCACCTCACCCACCGTTGCCATTCGTATGACGTATTCAGCCGAGACCAGTACTGTCCCGACCATCGTGCTCAACGACGGCACGTCCATTCCCCAGCTCGGGTTCGGTGTATGGCAGGTTCCCGACGACGGTGCCCAGGCCGCAGTGGCCGAGGCGCTGAAGGTCGGGTACCGCAGCATCGACACCGCCAAGGTGTACGAGAACGAGGCCGGCACCGGCAAGGCGATCGCAGAGTCCGGCATCGCCCGCGACGAGCTGTTCATCACCACCAAGCTGTGGAACGACGATCAGGGCTACGACTCCACCTTGAAGGCGTTCGACGCGAGCATGGATCGCCTCGGACTCGAGTACCTCGACCTGTACCTCATTCACTGGCAGCAGCTCGATCGCGACAAGTACATCGACACCTTCAAGGCTTTCCAGAAGCTCAAGGCCGACGGCCGGATCGGTTCGATCGGCGTCTCCAATTTTACCATTCCCACCCTCGAGAAGCTGATCGACGCGGTCGGTGAGACGCCGTCGATCAACCAGATCGAGCTGCACCCGCGCTTCATCCAGGAAGAGCTCCGCGCTTTTCATACCTCGAAGGGCATCGCCACCGAGGCATGGAGCCCGCTCGGCTCCGGCACCGTCCTGGACGATCCGGCCTTCGCACCCATCGCCGAGGCGCACGGAGTCACCCCGGCCCAGGTGATCCTGCGCTGGCACATCCAGCTCGGCAACGTCGTGATCCCCAAGTCGGTGACCCCCGAGCGCATTGCCAGCAACTTCGACGTGTTCGGCTTCGAGCTGAGCAACGACGAAATTCAGCAGATCAATGCGCTGGACTCCGCCGATGGCCGCACCGGCCCGGACCCGGACAAGTTCAGCAGCTGACCTGTCAGTTCCAAGTACGTCGGGGGCCTAGTCTGTACCCATGTCGGAACCGCTCGACGGCAAGACCGTTGCCCTCACCGCCGAGCGGCGTGCGGACGAACTGGCCACCATGCTCGAACGCCGCGGCGCGAACATCGTTCACGCCGCGGCGATTCACGTTCTGCCTCTGATCGACGACTCCGAGTTGAAGTCGGCCACCGAGGGCATCGTCGAGCGCCCACCGCAGATCGTCGTGATCAGTACCGGCATCGGCTTTCGGGGCTGGCTCGACGCGGCCGCCGACTGGGGTATCCGCGAAGACCTTCTGACAGCACTGGGGCACACGCGGATCATTGCCCGAGGTCCCAAGGCGCGCGGGGCAATTCGCGGCGCGGGGCTTCGTGAAGAGTGGTCGCCGGCCACCGAGGCCTCGCAGGAAGTCTCCGATCATCTTGCCGCCGAAGGTGTTTCCGGAGTGGACGTCGCAGTTCAGCTGCACGGCGTCATCACCGAGTGGGAACCGACGATCCACCTGAGCGACGCCCTGGGGGAACTCGGTGCGCATGTCCGGCCGATCCCGGTGTATCGCTGGATTCGCCCCGTGGATCAGGCCCCGCTCATCGACCTGTTGGAGCAGATCATCGAGCGCCGCGTGGACGCGGTGACGTTCACCAGCGCCCCCGCCGTCGCGTCCCTGCTCTCGACCGCGAAGGACAACGGCCTGCTCGACGCCTTTCTTGACGCGCTTCGAGGCCCCGTCGCCGCGATCTGCGTGGGGCCGGTGACGTCGGCACCGTTGGATGCGTTGGGTGTCCCGACCTCGATGCCGGGCCGGGCACGATTGGGTGCGCTGGCGAAGTTCGTGACCGAGCAGCTCGCCTCGCCGTGAAGACTCAGCCCAGCGTTTCCAGCAGCTCCGTCACCGCAGCTCGTCCGGCGCGGTTCGCTCCGATCGTGCTCGCGGACGGCCCGTAGCCGAGCAAGTGGACGCGATGGTTCGCTGCAACTCGGGTGGCTAGTCGACCGTCCATGACGATTCCTCCGCCGTGCCCGCGCAAGCGCAGAGGGGCCAGGTGGTCCAGTGCGCTGCGAAAACCGGTGGCCCACAGAATCACGTCGGCGCGTTGACTCGATCCGTCGTCCCACACCACCGAATCTGCGGTGATCGCCGAGAACATCGGCTTGCGTTCGAGCGCGCCGCGCTCGCGTGCGGCGGCCAACGACGGCGTCAGCAACAGCCCGGTCACCGACACGACCGAGCCCGGTGGCAGGCCCGCCCGCACCCTCTCCTCGACCATCGCCACGGCCGTCCGTCCGGCATTCTGATCGAACTCGCCGTCCCGGAACACCGGTGGTCGGCGCGTCACCCACGTTGTGGTCGTCACCTGGGAAATCTCGTCGAGCAGCTGGACGGCCGAGATCCCGCCGCCCACCACCACGACGTGCTTGCCGGCGAACTCGTCGGCCGTCCGGTAATCCTTCGTGTGCAATTGCCTGCCGGTGAACGTCTCGGCTCCGTCGTAATGCGGAACGAACGGCTTCTCCCACGTTCCTGTCGCATTGATCAATCCCTCGGCCATGACGACTGTCTCGCCGGCCTCGACCCGGAAGAGAGGTTCGCGATCGCACACGACTGTCACCGTGACGGGGCGTCGAACATGCAGTTCGAAGCGGTCCTCGTACTCGCGGTAGTAGCGGGGGACGGCCTCGGCGGCCGGAATGGTGTCGGCCGGCTCGTCGCCCAGCGTTTCGGCGAAGGTCATTCCGGGCAGGTCGTGAACCCCGTTGACGGTGCTCAGCGTCAGCGAAGGCCACCGGAACTGCCAGGCGCCGCCGGGGCCGGGGGCACCGTCCAGCATCACGAAGCCTGCGCCTGCGTCCAGGCCGGCTCGGTGGAGGTGGTAGCCGGCCGAGAGTCCGGCCTGCCCCGCGCCGATGACGGCAACTCGAGTGTCGATCACGTCTACCAGTAGATCAGCCGCCCAGTAGGTAAAACCGGTACTGGTCGGTAACCTCTGCTCTCGTGATCGGACTCTCTCGTGACGGCGATGTCGTCACTCTCGAATTGCAGCGACCGGATCGACGCAATGCGTTGAACACGGAGCTGTGTCTTGCGGTGCGCCACGGTGTGGAACAGGCCGAGCGTGACGGGGCGCGGGTTCTCGTCATCACCGGTCAGGGCACCAGCTTCTGTGCAGGTGCGGATCTGACCGGTGATGCGTTTCCCGACTCGTTCGGGCAGATCCTCGAGGAGATGTTGATCGCCGTCGAGTCCGTGTCGATTCCGGTGATCGCGGCGATCAACGGACCGGCCGTGGGGGCAGGCACACAGTTGGCCATTGCGTGCGATCTTCGGGTCGTTGCGCCGGGAAGCTTCTTCGAGATTCCATCGACGCGACTCGGTATTGCCGTGAGCAACTGGACCATCAAGCGGCTGGCCGCGCTCGCCGGTGGGGGAGTTGCGCGCACGATTCTGCTCGGCGGGGAGCGGGTGTATGCCGAGCAGGCCTTCACCTCCGGTTTGGCGAACAAACTCGGAGATCTCGCGGTTGCAACGCAGTGCGCCGAGTCCATCACCGAGCTCGCTCCGCTGGCCCTGCGTCATCTCAAGCTCGTGTTCAACGACGATGGGATTCACGATGATCCGACGCCGGAGCAGCACGCGGCGTTCGAGGCCGCGTGGAGCAGTGAGGACATGAAGGAAGCGCGGCGGGCACGTGCCGAGAAGCGCAAGCCGAAGTTCGTGGGCAAGTGATCACCGGAGCGCCCGACGCGGGCGACACCGCGTGGCTGCTGGCCAGCACCGCGCTGGTGCTGCTGATGACGCCCGGCCTGGCCTTCTTCTACGGCGGCATGGTGCGCTCAAAGAGTGTGCTGAACATGATGATGATGAGCCTGTCGGCCATCGCCGTGGTGTGGCTGTTGTGGTTGGTGTTCGGCTTCTCGATGGTGTTCGGCGACAACGTGATCGGCGGGTGGATCGGAAACCCGTTGCAGTACGCCGGTTTCGAGGGTCTGTTGGGCGGGGTGTACACCTCGGCCGGGGGAGCGGTGTCGATTCCTTTGGTGGGAACCGTTCCTGCACTGGTGTTCGCGGCGTTCCAGGCCGGATTCGCCATGGTGACGGTGGCGCTGATCTCCGGCGCTGTCGCAGACCGGATGCGGTTCGTTCCCTGGGTGCTGTTCGCGGCGTTGTGGTCCACCCTCGTGTATTTCCCTGTGGCGCACTGGGTGTTCTCGCTCGACGGGCTCACCAGTGAGTTCGGCGGATGGGTGACGAACAGGCTCGGCGCGATCGACTTCGCCGGCGGTACTGCGGTGGAGATCAACGCAGGCGTCGCCGGGCTGGTGCTCGCGCTGGTCGTCGGGAAGCGTCGTGGCTGGCCACGAGATCCCATGCGACCGCACAACCTTCCGGCCGTCATGCTCGGTGCCGGGTTGCTGTGGTTCGGTTGGTTCGGCTTCAACGCGGGATCGTCGTTGGCCGCGGACGGCGTCGCCGCAGTGGCCCTGGTGAACACGATGGGTGCCGGAGCGATGTCCATGGCGGCGTGGCTCGTCGTCGAGAAGTGGCGGGACGGGCACGCCACGTCGTTCGGCGCGGCCTCGGGCGTCGTGGCCGGTCTGGTGGCCATCACACCGTCGTGCGCGGCGGTCACCCCGATCGGTGCCGCGGCAATCGGCATCGCCTCCGGTGCCCTGTGCGCTCTGGCCATCGGCCTCAAATACCGCTTCGGTTACGACGATTCGCTCGACGTCGTCGGTGTGCACCTCGTCGGTGGCATCGTCGGCACGCTGATGATCGGGCTCGTAGCCAGCGCGCAGATGCCGGCGGGCGTGGACGGGCTGTTCTACGGCGGCGGCCTGCACCAGCTGTGGGTGCAGGCGATCGCGGTGGTGTCGGTGTTCGTCTACTGCGCGGTGGTCACCACCGGAATCGCGTTCGCGATCAAGGCTGTCATGGGTGTGCGCGCCGACGCGCAGCACGAAGCCGACGGCCTCGACGAGCACGAGCATGCCGAGTCCGCCTACGACTTCGGAGTGGGCCACGGCGGCAGCAACAAGCCTGGTCTTTTCGGTAAGTAGGGGCAACCCGTACACGCCCTTTACGTACCGATCGGTCGCTGAAAGTCGTTCTGTCCCTTTCGGGTTGATGCGATCGATCGTTGTTCCATTCGACCCCGTTCGTTCATCTTCGGTTCGCCTCGACCGCTTGTTGTCCCCATAGTTTTTCGCTGCTCGACATCGAGTGATGGACACGACGAAAGACTGAGGAACATGAAGCTGACTCGATTCGCGGCAACGTCCGCATTGGTCATTGCAGCGATGACGACCGCCATGGGCACCGCCTATGCCGATCCGGCACCGGCTCCCGCCGCTGCCGTCGGATGGAACGTCACCCAGGCCGGCAACCAGGTCCTCGTCGACACGACGGCCGGCACCCTGAGCAACGAAGACAACCACCTCGTCGTTCGCGATTCCAGTGGTGCCGTGGTCGACTCGGTTCCGCTGGCCATTGCCGCCGACGGATTCTCGCACCCCGTCGCCGCCGTGATCGACGGTAACCACGCCACCCTGACCGCCGATGTCTCGCCCGCCGCGGCAACTCCGGTCTCCACCTCTCTCCCCGGCCTGCAGCAGGTCGACCTGCCCGCCGCAGTTGCTGGTGTCAAGGACAACCTCAGCCTCACGGCTTCGGTCGGTGGATTCCTCGGTGCTGCAACCGGAATCGTCGGCGGATGCCTCCTCGGAATCATCACCGGAGTTGTCGTGACCGCACCGGTTGCAACTCTTCTCGGAGCCGGCCCCATCGGCGGCTGCGTCATCGGCGCAATCGCCCTCGGTGCCATCGGATCGCTCGCCGGCACCTCCGCCGGTGGCCTCGGCGCGGTCATCGGTAACGCCGGGCAGTTCATCCAGCTGCTCAACGCTCCGCCCGCAGTCAAGAAGTAACACCGCCTCGACAACAGTGCTGTGGCCCGCATCGGATATTCGGTGTGGGCCACAGTCGTCGAAAGGTCTAGCGTGCCAGGGCGAGATCCCCCACGTGAGCACGCCGAGCCGTTGTCACGAGTTCGACGACGGCCTCCGCCACCTCGTGTGCTCGTTCGAGAATCACCATGTGCCCGGCCTGCGCGACGCGCACCAGCCGTGCGTCGGGAAGGTGGGCGGCAAGGGTTTCCGAGTGGCGCATCGGCGTCATCAGGTCGTCCGAGCCGCACAGCACCAGGGTCGGAATGGAGGCGAGTGCCGCCAGGCCGGCCACCTCGTCGAGGCCTCGAAACGCGCCGAGAAACCCGGCCATCGTCACGATGGACGTGTCGCCGAGCATGGCCGTCGCCAGCGTGACCACCCGCGGGCTGACTTTGTGGGCGCCGCATCCCGCCGTCCTGACGATGGGGGCGCAGACCCCGCGGCTGAGTCTCTTGGCACCCGACATCAGTCGAGGGGCGCGTCGAACAGCCGCCTGAAATGCCGACACGGCCGGATGGGCGAGGCAACTACCGAGCCCGTCGTCGGTGATCCCGCCCGCGGACGTCGCGATCAACCCGACCCCGACGAGGCGGGAGCCGATGGCGTCCGGGTACTGACGCGCGTAGGAGAGCGCCGTCATGCCGCCCATCGAGTGTCCGATCACGACGAACGGTCCCACCGGGACGACAGCGCGAATGACGTCGGCCAGGTCCTCGCCGAGCTGATCTATGGTGCAGCTCTCCGGCACGGCCGCGCTCGACTCTCCGTGACCGCGGTGGTCGTACATCACGATTCGGACGTCGTCGCCCCACGTGTGTTCCACCTGCCGGCGCAGGTCCGTCCACGACTGCATGCGCAGGCAGTGCCCGTGCACGAACACCGCGGTCAGAGGCGCATTCGGATGTCCGAATTCGCGAACCGCCAGTGCAGTGCCATCGCCCGCAGCGACGGTGCTGCGGCGACCGACCTGATGGGTCTGCTCGCTGGTGTTCATGTGCGCTCCGCGGGTGTGAAGGTCACGTGCTGCGACGAGGTTGTTGTCGGGTACTTCGCTCCCGCGACACGCCGTGTTACCTGAATCACATTTTCTTCGGATGTGATAGCCACTGCGACCAAGCCGAGCGGGAATCTGCACCGAAGCACTGATGAGCGTTCAGGTGAGGGCGCGCGTTGCCAGTGAGGAGATCGGCCATGGGCGTGGACAGGCTCGACGAGGTAGTACCGCAGGCCGTCGCGGGAGATCGAACCGCCCTCGAGCAGGTGCTCGTGCTGATCCAGCCGCCGGTACGCAGATATTGCGCCGCCCGAATCGGCAACCTCGACGTCGCCGCCGACGATGTGGTGCAGGACGTATGCCTAGCCTTGGTCACCGCCATTCCCAAGTACCGCGACATGGGCAAGCCCTTCATGGCCTTCGTGTACGGAATCGCTGCCCACAAGTTGGCCGACGCCGGGCGTAAATCTGTATTGCGACAGACGTTCTCCATCGACGAAATGCCCGAGGAGCAGTCTCAGGACGCCGGGCCGGAGCAGCTCGCTCTCGGCGGCGAACTGCGCAGTCACGCACAGGCGCTGATGGACACTCTGCCGACGAAGTACCGCAAGATCATTCTGATGCGAGTGGTGTGGGGTCTGACGGCACCGCAAACCGGTGCTGCCCTCGGAATGACGGCCGGAGCCGTGCGGGTGGCCCAGCATCGGGCGATGAACATGCTTCGTGCCGAACTTGCGAACTTCTCGCTGCTCGACGCCCGCGCAGTCGCCTGACTCATTCGCCGCGAGGCACCTGCTGGTGTGATCGACTGTCACAATGACCGGTACAGGGGGACCCGAGCCAGAGTTCGTGCCAGAGCAGGGGCACCGACCGAACCGTCAGCAGTGGGTGTTGGCTGCCATCGTGCTCGCCTTCGCCGTGGCCGTGATCGTTCGGAAGATTCTGCAGGACACCGGCCAGGACCAAACCGCAGCGTTCTACGTCGGAATTCCTGCCGTACTCGCAATCGTCGTCGTGCTGTCGGCACCGTGGGGCAGCGCCATCGGAACGACGGTCAAGGTGGTGACGGTGTGCCTGTTGCTGTCGATGATCGTGCTGGGCGAAGGCTTCATCTGCGTCATCTTCGCGGCACCGATCTTCTACGGCGTGGCCATCGTCGTGGTCGGTTTCGTCTCCTACGTCCGGCGGCAGGGCGGTAACAAGCTCCAGATTTCGGTTCTCCCCGTGCTCGTACTCGTCATGGCGTCCGAGGGTGTGCTGCCGATGACGACCTTCCCCTCGGATTCGACGGTCTCGGCAACCCGCGTGTTCGACGCCTCCTCCGCGCAGGTGAACTCGGCTGTCGGCTCTCCGCTGCGATTCCACGAGGTCGCGCCGTCGGGCATCCTGTCCTGGGGGTTTCCCGAACCGCAACACGAGGATGTGCAGGGCTCGCAGGTCGGTGACCGGAGGGTCGTCGAATTCGCCGGGGCACACCATCGGCCCGCGATGATGTCCACTCATCATTGGGGTGAGCAGTCGTCGGCGTTGACGCTCGAGGTCACCGAGCGAACCACGACGTCGGTTCGGATGCAGGTTGTCTCGGACACGACCCCACTCGCGACGTGGCTGACCTGGAAGACGATCGACGTCGGCTGGGCCGAGCAGGGCGACGGCCGTACCGCAGTGACGTGGACGTTGAACTTCGACCGCCAACTCGCGCCCGCCTGGTACTTCGGTCCCATCGAGACCTTCGTGGCCGAGCGGGCAGCAGAGTATCTACTGGATTCGCTCGACCTGCAGGCGTGAGCGCAGTGATCGTGAGCTCGGCAGTACAGACCGGTCTGGACATCGCGGTGCTGCGATCTGCGGTACTGATGGTGCCGCTGGTCTCGGTCGCGGTGCTGTGGATCGCCGGTCTGTGGGGTGTCGGAGCGGACGTCAGGGTGCGCGGCGGTGCGCTGCTGGCGTTGCTGTGGAGCACGGTGAGTCTGCTGCCTGTCAATGCACTCGCGGTTCGCCTGGGGTGGTGGAGCTTCGGGACCGACGGTCTCGAATGGTTCGAGGTGCCGGTCGATGTGATATTCGGTTGGGCGTTGCTGTGGGGAGCGGTACCGATCCTGTTGTCTCGCTGGGTGAATCCGCTTCCGATCGTCGCAGTTCTGGTCACGGCCGACGTTCTGGTGATGGGAAGTCTCGAGCCCCTGGTGGTCCTCACGCCGTCGTGGTGGCGGGGCGAAGTGCTCGCCGTTGCCGTATGTTTGCTTCCGGCAACCGCTCTGGGCATGGCGACGGCGTCTGGGCGAGCGCTGCGCGTTCGGGTGGTGTTGCAGATGATGCTGTTCGCGTCGTTGCTGGTCTTCGTGATTCCCTCCGCCGCGTTCGAGGCGACCGGAAGGTCGTGGGCAGGAGTGCTCGCCGGGACAGGTGGTCCGCTGGATTCGGTGACGATTCAGGTGATCGCCGTGCTGGGTATCGTGGCCATGCGCGCCGTCTGGGATTTCGCGATCATCGGCCACGGAACGCCTTTTCCCTGGGATCCGCCCACTCGCCTCGTGACCTCGGGACCCTATGCCTACGTGGCCAATCCGATGCAGCTGTGCGCGGTACTGATTCTCGCGACCGGCGCGGTTCTGTTCGGTGCGCCGGCTCTGATCCTGGCCGCAGTGGCGGGTGCCGCATTCAGTAGCGGCATCGCGGCATGGAACGAGACGGCCCATCTGACAGCGAGGTTCGGACCGGCCTGGAACGAACACCGATCGCAGGTTCGCAACTGGCTCCCTCGATGGCACGCACGTCCCGACCGCGCATCGGGGACGCTGTACGCGTCCGTCACGTGCGACCCGTGCAGCGTCGTCGGGCCGTGGTTCACACGTCGTCCTTCGGCGGGACTGGTGATCGCGGCCGCCGAGGACCATCCGGGAACACTTCGCCGCGTCCGCTACGAGAGCAGCGATGGATGCGTCGTCGCCGACGGCACTCGTGCGATCGGATGTGCGCTCGAGCATCTGACGTTGGGATGGGCCGTGGTGGGTTGGGTGATGAGAGCTCCGGTGCTGGCCAGCGTCATCGCGCTGGTGACCGACGCGTCCGGGGGCGCTCCGCGGGCGATTCCCGAGCGCATGTCCGAATCGTCCGAATGAGTAACAGTAGCTACACACACGCAAGACACGGCGGCAACGTGGCAGCCCTACGTTACTGATCCATGACCGCCGTACAGCCTGCGCCGACAGACACCGCGCTGAAAGAGACGCTCGAGGACTACACGCTGCGCTTCGCGCCGCGTAGCTACCGTAAATGGGGAACCGGTGTTGTCGCGACGTCCGCGCTCGGCGGAATCGCGTATCTCGCGGACTTCGCCATCGGTGCCAACATCGGAATCTCGTACGGGACCGGCAACGCGCTCTGGGGCATCCTGGTGTTCGCCGTCGTGATCTTCCTGACCGGGCTCCCGCTCGCCTACTATGCTGCCCGCTACAACATCGACCTCGATTTGATCACTCGGGGAAGCGGATTCGGCTACTACGGGTCGGTGGTCACCAACGTCATCTTTGCGACGTTCACGTTCATCTTCTTCGCGCTCGAAGGTTCGATCATGGCGCAGGGACTCGAGCTGGGACTGAATATTCCGTTGCCCATCGGGTACGCGGTATCGACGATCATGGTGATCCCGTTGGTCATCTACGGCATGAAAGCCCTTGCCAAGCTTCAGGTCTGGACCACCCCGCTGTGGCTGGTGCTGATGGTGCTGCCGTTCGTCTACCTGGTGATCAGCAATCCCGATTCGGTCGGCGAGTTCTTCGCCTTCGGCGGCCAGGACGGGGCCGACGGCAAGGGCGTCAACATCGGATCGGTGATGCTCGCGGCCGGCGTGTGTCTCTCGCTCATCGCGCAGATCGCCGAGCAGATCGACTACCTGCGATTCATGCCGCCCAAGACTCCGGAGAATTCCCGGCGCTGGTGGACTGCAGTGCTTCTCGCCGGACCGGGCTGGGTGATCTTCGGTGCTCTCAAGCAGGTCGTCGGACTCTTCCTCGCCGTGTACCTGATCGCCAACGTCGTCGACGGATCCACCATCGCCAACGAGCCGGTGCACCAGTTCCTGGAGATCTACGAGAACTTCATGCCCGGCTGGCTCGCCATGACCCTCGCGGTGATCCTGGTCGTCATCAGCCAGATCAAGATCAACGTCACCAACGCCTACTCGGGATCACTGGCGTGGACCAACTCCTACACCCGCATCACCAAGACGTATCCGGGTCGCATGGTGTTCGTCCTGTTCAACCTCGCGATCGCACTGATCCTGATGGAAGCCAACATGTTCAGCTTCCTCAACAACATCCTCGGCTTCTACGCCAACTGCGGCATCGCGTGGATTGCCGTCGTGGCCTCGGACATCGTGTTCAACAAGTACATCCTGAAGCTCTCGCCCAAGGTGCCCGAGTTCCGACGCGGCATGCTCTACAACATCAACCCGGTCGGCTTCGGATCCATGGCGGCCTCGGCAATCCTGTCGATTCTGGTCTTCTTCGGGGCATTCGGGTCCGCGATCAAGCCGTACTCGCCGATCGTGGCTCTCGTTCTCGCACTGGTGCTTCCACCCATCCTGGCGGTGGCAACCAAGGGCAAGTACTACCTGCGACGCACCGACGACGGTATCGACCTGCCGATGTTCGACGAGCACGGTAACCCGTCCGACGCGCTCGTGATGTGCCATGTCAGCGGCATGGAATTCGAGCGACCCGACATGATCGCATCCAACGTGCCGGGGCCGGACGGCGAGAAGCAGTACATCAGTTCGCTCTCGCTGAGCACCGACAAGACGGGGGAGCACATCCTGCCTCCGCAGTGACCCACCCCCCTCGTGCGCGTTTTGCGTAGTCAGAAGTACGCAAAACGCGCACGAGGGCGAAGCCCTACACCGTGCGGGTCAACCTCTCGGCCAACAGTCGGGAGAACTTGGCCGGATCCTTCAGTTCCGTACCCTCGGCGAGAAGTGCCGTGGCGTAGAGCAATTCGGCGGTCTCGGCGAGGTGCGGGTCGTCACTGCGATCCTCGCGGGCCTTCTTCAATCCCGTCACCAGATCATGGGTGGGGTTGAGTTCGAGGATCCGCTTGGAGGTCGGCACGAACTGGCCCGAGGCCTTGTACATCTTCTCGAGCTGCGGGGAGAAGCTGAACTCGTCGCCGACGACGCAGGCCGGTGACGTCGTCAGACGGGTCGACAGACGTACCTCTTTGACGTCCTCGCCGAGGGTCTCGGTGAGCCAGGTCAGCAGGTCTGCGAATTCCTTGTCCTGCTCCTCGCGCTTGGCCTCGGACTCCTTCTTCTCCTCTTCCGTGTCGAGGTCCACCTCGCCCTTGGCGATGGACTGGAACGACTTTCCGTCGAAGTCGGTGACGTTGCCGACCCACACCTCGTCGACCGAATCGGTGAGCAGCAGCACCTCGAGCCCGCGCGCCTTGAACGCCTCCATGTGCGGCGAGCTCTCGATCTGCTGACGCGATTCGCCCGTCATGTAGTAGATCTGCTGCTGGCCGTCCTTCATCCGGTCCACGTACTCGGCGAGGGTGGTCACGCCCTCCTCGGAGTTGGTGGACGCGAACGACGCGATGCCCAACAGGGTTTCGCGGTTGTCGTTGTCGGAGATCAGGCCTTCCTTGAGGACCGTGCCGAACTGCGACCACAGCGTCTTGTACTTGTCGGGCTGCTCGCTCTGCAGTTCCTTGACCGTCGAGAGCACCTTCTTGGTGAGGCGTCGACGGATCGCGCGGATCTGCCGGTCCTGCTGCAGGATCTCGCGAGAGACGTTGAGCGAGAGGTCCGCTGCGTCCACGACACCCTTGACGAAGCGCAGGTACTCGGGCAGCAGTTCCTGCGAGTCGTCCATGATGAACACGCGCTTGACGTACAGGTGCACGCCCGCCTTGCTCTCGCGCATGAAGAGGTCGAACGGTGCCTGCGACGGAATGAACAGCAGCGCTTGGTATTCGAACGTGCCCTCGGCCTTGAACGGGATGACCTCGAGCGGCTCGTCCCAGGCGTGGCTGACGTGCTTGTAGAACTCCTTGTACTCCTCCTCGGACACCTCGTCCTTGGAGCGGGTCCACAGTGCCTTCTGTGAGTTGATCGTTTCGGTCTCGATCGTGACCGTGTCCTCGCCGCCTTCCTCTTCGCTCTTGACGCGCTTCTCGACGTCGATGCGAATGGGCCAGGCGATGAAGTCGGAGTACTTCTTGACCAGTTCCTTGATCTTGCGCTCGGACGCGTAATCGTGGAGGTGGTCCTCCTCGTCGGCCGGCTTGAGCGCCAACGTCACCGAGGAGCCCTGCGGGGCGTCGTCGACGTCGGTGATCTCGTAGGTGCCCTCGCCGGTGGACTCCCACTTGGTGGCTGTGCTCTCGCCTGCCTTGCGGGTGAGCAGCGTGACCTTCTCGGCCACCATGAACGTGGAGTAGAAGCCGATGCCGAACTGGCCGATCAATTCCTCGGAAGCAGCTGCATCCTTGGCTTCCTTGAGCTTCTTGCGGACCTCGGCGGTACCGGACTTCGCCAGCGTGCCGATCAGGTCGATCACCTCGGAGCGGGACATGCCGATGCCGTTGTCGCGGATGGTGAGGGTGCGGGCCGCGGAGTCGATATCGATCTCGATGTGCAGATCCGAGACGTCGACGTCCAAGTCCTTGTTGCGGTACGACTCCAGGCGCAGCTTGTCCAGCGCGTCCGAGGAGTTCGAGATCAGTTCACGGAGAAAGCTGTCCTTGTTGGAGTAGATGGAGTGCACCATCAGATCCAGGAGCTGACGCGTCTCCGCCTGGAATTCGAGCTGTTCGGTACTCAATGTCTCCCCTTCTAGCAGCAAAACCGACGCGAATATTCTACGGCAAGGCTACGGGTGAGCTGCGAAGACGTCGGCGCCGCCTACTGTGGTGGCCGTGACGAAGACGAAGTTCGTACTGGGAGCCACGGCAGCGTTGAGCGGGGCATGGTTGGCGCGTGCCCTGTGGGGTCTGCCGTCGGCCATCGGTGCCCGGCGAGTGCACATCACTCCCTACGCCGCCGGGTCCCCGCGATACCGCGATCGCCGGTTCCACAACTCCGACCCCAGTTCCAGCTACGTGCCCGGGCGCGGCGAGAAGGGCGAGAAGAACATGTTCGTCTCGCTCGTCACCGAACGCGGCAAGGGCAGGCCGCAGCGGCCGATTCCGCTGGCACCGCCGATCGCGCCGGTGGACGCGGGCGAGCTGGCGGTCACCTGGTACGGACACTCGAGTGTGCTCATCGAGGTCGACGGCTATCGCGTTCTCGCCGACCCGGTGTGGAGCAATCGCGTGTCCCCGTCCTCGGTGGTGGGTCCGGCGCGGCTGCATCCGACGCCGGTCGAGTTGATCGACCTGCCGCGGGTCGACGCCATCGTGATCTCCCACGATCACTACGACCATCTCGACAAGGCAACGGTGCAGAAGTTGGCGAGCACGCAGTCGGCACCGTTCGTGGTGCCGCTGGGAACCGGCGCGCACCTGCGCAAGTGGCGGGTGCCCGAGGAACGCATCATCGAACTGGACTGGGACGAGCAGACGAACCTCGGTGGCCTCACCGTCACGTGCACCGAGGCTCGGCACTTCTCGGGCCGCGGTCTGACCCGGGACTCGACGCAGTGGGCGTCCTGGGCCTTCGCCGGTCCGGTGCGACGCGTCTTCTTCGGCGGCGACACCGGCTACACACCGAAGTTCGCCGAGATCGGCAGCAACTACGGCCCCTTCGATCTGACGCTTCTTCCCGTCGGTGCCTACGACGTGCGGTGGCCGGACATCCACATGAATCCGGAGGAAGCGGTCACCGCGCACGTGGATCTGACGGCGTCGGGCATCTTCGTGCCTATTCACTGGGCGACGTTCAACCTGGCTTTTCACCCGTGGTCCGAGCCGATCGTGCGCCTGCACGCCGCCGCGCAGGACGTCGGAGTGCAGGTGGCGGTGCCGATGCCGGGGCAGCGCATAGACGGCACGCGAACCCTGCACGACGATCGTTGGTGGTCCCGGCTGGGCTGACCGAACAGGTTTAAGCTGCACGCATGTCTATCGACGCCGATGCGCAGCGTGATTCCGGGCTGACCGAGGCGGAAGTCGCCAGGCTCAAGTCCGAGGGAAAATCGAACGACGTTCCGGCCCGCGCTTCTCGTTCGGTTCGCGACATCGTCCGCGGCAACGTGTTCACTCGCATCAACGCAATTCTCGGCGTGCTGTTGATCATCGTGCTCTCGACGGGTTCGGTGATCGATGGCATGTTCGGGCTGTTGATCGTCGCGAACAGTGGCATCGGCATCATTCAGGAGATTCGCGCCAAGCGCACGCTGGATCGGCTGGCGATCGTCGGTCAGAACAAGCCGCAGGTACGACGCGACGGTGTCTCGCAACAGATTCCGCCCGACGAGGTCGTTCTCGGCGACATCGTCGAACTGGGGCCCGGTGATCAGATCGTCGTCGACGGCGAGGTGATCGAGACCGCGAGCCTCGAGATCGACGAGTCGTTGCTCACCGGTGAAGCCGACACGGTGCACAAACTTCAGGCAGCGCAAGTACTTTCGGGCAGCTTCGTGGTCTCGGGCAGCGGGGCGTATCGCGCGACGAAGGTGGGACGCGATGCCTACGCGGCCAAGCTCGCCGAGGAGGCCAGCAAGTTCACCCTGGTCAAGTCCGAGCTGCGCAGCGGTATCGACAAGATCTTGAAGTTCATCACGTACCTGATGATTCCGGCCGGCGCGCTCATCATCTACAACCAATTGTTCTCCAGCGGGCAGGCTTTGAGGCCGGCCCTCAACGGCATGGTGGCCGCGCTCGTTCCGATGGTCCCCGAGGGCCTGGTGCTGATGACGTCGATCGCGTTCGCGGTGGGTGTGATCCGGCTCGGTCAACGGCAATGCCTGGTGCAGGAGCTGCCTGCGATCGAAGGACTCGCCCGGGTCGACGTGGTGTGCGCAGACAAGACCGGCACGCTCACCGAGAACGGGATGCGGCTACACGAGTTGGTATTGATCGACGACAGCGATTCCGATTCTGCCACAGCCGCTCTCGCATCTCTGGCGCACGACGACCCGCGGCCCAACGCGAGCGTGCAGGCCGTCGGCGAGGCGTACCCCGACTCGCCGGGGTGGACGCAGAGCGCCGTGGCCCCGTTCTCCTCGGCCAAGAAGTGGAGCGGCCTGTCGTACGGGGAGCACGGAAACTGGCTGCTGGGCGCCCCCGACGTGTTGCTCGACCCGAGCTCCGAGACGGCTCGACTGGCCGAATCCACCGGTTCGAAAGGCCTGCGGGTATTGCTGCTCGCCAGCAGCGACCTCCCCGTCGACGACGCAGCGGCACCCGGCATCGTGACCCCGCGAGCGCTGGTGATTCTCGAGCAGAAGGTGCGCGAGGACGCCCGAGAGACGTTGGACTACTTCGCAAGTCAGCACGTCGAGGTGAAGGTCATTTCCGGCGACAATGCCGTCTCGGTCGGTGCGGTTGCCGGGTCGCTCGGCTTACCCGGCGGCGACGCCCCGATCGACGCGCGAGAGCTGCCCGAGGACTCCGAGAAGCTGGCCGACACTCTCGCGAATTCCACCACGTTCGGCCGCGTCCGGCCCGACCAGAAGCGGGCGATGGTAGGCGCGTTGCAATCTCGCGGCCACACGGTCGCGATGACCGGGGACGGCGTCAACGACGTGCTGGCTCTCAAGGATGCCGATATCGGGGTCTCGATGGGCTCGGGAAGTGCGGCCACGCGAGCCGTCGCGCAGATCGTGTTGTTGGACAACAAGTTCGCCACTCTGCCTTATGTCGTGGGGGAGGGGCGACGTGTCATCGGCAACATCGAGCGAGTCTCCAATCTGTTCCTGACCAAGACCGTGTACTCGGTGCTGTTGGCGTTTCTCATCGGGCTTTCGGGTGTGCTGTCGCAGATCTTCCACTTCGAGCCGATTCCGTACCCGTTCCTACCGCGACACGTGACGATCGCGGCGTGGTTCACCATCGGCATTCCGGCGTTCGTGCTCTCGCTCGCTCCCAACAACGAGCGAGCGCGCAGCGGGTTCGTCTCGCGGGTGATGCGGCTGGCCGTCCCGTCCGGACTGATCGTCGGCTCGTGCACGTTCGTGTCCTACCTGCTGGTGTACGCGGGCCCGAACGCCACCGAGACTCAGGTGACGCAGGCCAGCACGACCGCGCTGATCACCTTGATCATGATCGCGCTGTGGGTGTTGGCCGTCGTGGCACGGCCGTACAACTGGTGGAAGATCCTGCTTCTCGCCGGATCGGTCGGCGGTTACCTGTTGCTGTTCGCAATCCCGTTCTGCCGTACCTTCTTCAAGCTCGACCCGTCCAACATCGGAGCCACCA
The DNA here is from genome assembly GCF_050321865.1 of Rhodococcus sp. IEGM1428. Classification (NCBI taxonomy): domain Bacteria; kingdom Bacillati; phylum Actinomycetota; class Actinomycetes; order Mycobacteriales; family Nocardiaceae; genus Rhodococcus; species Rhodococcus sp. IEGM1428. The sequence continues at coordinate 98,597 of NZ_JBNQFW010000001.1, forward strand.
CCAGTGCATTGATCATCGGCGGCATCGGAATCGCGCTCGTCGAGGTCGCGCACCGGTTCGGATCGGCACTGCGCAATCGAACATCACTACGCAACACGCAGTACAAAACGTAAGCTTCCAGGTGTTCGATCATTCCAGCGACAGGAGACAGTCATGGGCTTCGCAGACAATCTGAAGGGCATCGTCGACAAGGGCAAGGACCTTGCGGCCGAGAACTCGGACAAGATCGACGACGTCGTCGAGAAGGCGGGGGACTTCATCGACAACAAGACCGGTGGCAAGTACTCCGACAAGATCGACAAGGTTCAGGAAGCAGCCAAGAAGGCAATTCCGGACAAGTAGGACGTACCGGTCGTCCGGAGCTCGTCATAGCGGCCGTCGGTCGCGCCATAGTGTGCGGCTGACGGCACAATCGTGTCGGTGGACGGACCGATTCTTCTTCTCGTAGTCATCTTCGCGATCGCCGTTGCCGGTTTCGCCAAGCGTCTGGACCTTCAGGTCCCGCTCGTTCTGGTCACCGTCGGGTCGATCGCGTCGTTCGTTCCCGGCGTTCCGCATGTGAGTCTCTCGCCTCAGCTGATCCTCGGCGTGGTGCTTCCGCCGCTGCTCTACTCGGCTGCGCTCGATTTCTCGTTCGTCACCTTCCGCCGGAACCTCGGCCAGATCCTTCGGCTCGGACTGGTCATGGTGATCGTGACGACGGTCGCCGTCGGCTGGTTCGCGAATCTGCTGATTCCCGAACTGACGCTCGGTGCGGCCCTGGTGCTCGGTGCCGTCGTGGCCCCGCCCGATGCGGTGTCTGCGATCGCCGTCGGCCGCAAGCTCGGCCTCCCCGCGAGAATGATGGCCATCCTCACCGGCGAGAGCTTGGTGAACGACGCGGCCGCACTGACCCTGTTCACCCTGGCCGTGGCGTCGGTGACGGGTAGCCGCATCGAACTGGGCTCACCGGTGTTGTACTTCGGCTACGAGATCGTCGGGGGCGTTCTGGTCGGGCTGGTCCTGTCGCGCATCGTCCGGTTCATCCGCAAGCGCATCGCCGACTCGGCCCTCGAGACAGTGCTCGGTCTCGTGCTGCCGTTCGCGGCCTTTCTGGCGGCGGAGGAAATTCATGCCTCCGGTGTCCTGGCCGTTGTCACCGCAGGCTTCGTGTTGGGACGCATCACCGCAGACGTCTCGGTCACCACTCGGGTCCAGGAACGCCAGGTGTGGCCCACGCTTGATCTGCTCCTGGAGGCGTTCGTGTTCGCCTACATGGGTTTACAGCTGAAATTCGTGATCGAGGAAGTGCAACGCGAGGGGCTGCCGGTCCACCACGTATTCGGATACGCGCTGGTGGTGCTCGTGGTGGTCATGGCCGTCCGTCCTGCCTGGATTTTCGTCAATTCCGGTCGACATATGTTGTTTCGCAGACTGTTTCGGCGAAAGGCACCACGTGAGACCGGTCTGAGCTGGCAGCAGAACCTGGTGCTCTCGTGGGCGGGCATGCGCGGAGTGGTGACGCTTGCCGCGGCCGCCGGTGTGCCGTTGACGACGGTGGTGGGGGACGAATTCCCCGGTCGCGCAGTGATTCAGGCCGTCGCGTTCGTCGTCGCGGTCGGAACGTTGCTGCTGCAGGGCCTGACACTTCCGCTGCTGATCCGCCGACTCGACGTCGCCGATCCACTCGAGCAGCAACGCACCGACAATCAGCGATTGCTCTCGCAGGCCATCGCCCGCACCGCCGCCGAGACCTACCTCGAGCGTGCCGCGAAGGACGGAATCGCGGGCGTCGACAGCGATCGGGTAGCCGAGGTGATCTCGCGCGTACGTCGTTCGGTGCGGGCACGATTGGACGCGGACGAGACCGAGGACAGGGAGAAGCGAATCGCGGCGGCCGGAGCGCTGTTCGATACCCTGCGGCACAACGTGCTGGTCGCGCAGCGGGCGGCGCTGGTCGCCGCCCGCGACTCGGGGGAGCTGGACGACGAAGCTCTGCGCGCAGTGTTGAATGGTCTGGACGTGGAAGAGATTGCGGCCGAGGCCCGCATCCAACGACGCACGATGTAGACGAACACAATGTAGGAGCGCAGAGACAGTGAGGTCGAGCGGGTTGGTGGCGGCCACGGCACTGGCGTTCGCTTTGTCCGCCTGCAGCACGCCGGCGTCACCGACAGAACCGTCCGTCCCTGCTGCGATTGCTGCGCCCGAGGGCTCCGAACGCGGCGCGATCGTGTCGTCGATGCAGCTGGGCCAGGTCGACATCGGCGTCGCGTACCTCGGTGGAACGGCCTTCAAGATCGTCTACCGCACCACCGACGGGGTGAGCGGTGGCGGTACCGAGACGTCGGGAACGGTGTTCGTGCCCAAAGGTTCTGCGCCTCCGGGCGGCTGGCCGATCGTGTCGGTGGGGCACGGCACCACCGGCGTCACCGACGAATGTGCACCCTCGCTCTACCCGAATCTGTTGGGCACCATCGGATTGGTGACGCCGTTCCTCGAGCGCGGCACCGTGGTGGTGGTGACCGACTACCAGGGGCTCGGGACACCGGGGGACCCGGCGTACCTCGACCGGGACGCCGCCGCCTACGACGTCATCGACGCGGTGCGTGCGGCCCGTAACGTGGTGCCCGACGTCGGTACCCGGTGGGGTGCAGTGGGCACTTCCCAAGGTGGGCAAGCGGTCTGGGCAGCTGCCGAGCACAGCGCAGACTACGGCGACGGCTTGCAGTTGGTGGGTGCCGCGGCGCTCTCGCCCACCGCGGATCTGACTCGCATCCTCGCCCCCGAGACCGAACAGACCTTGCCGCGCCAGCTGCTGGTGCCGTACCTGTTCGAGGGTCTGCACGTCGCGGATCCGAGTGCCGAGCGCTCGGACTACATCCGCGGCACGTTCGCCGACAACGTGACCGCACTGACGGCGTGCAGCGATCTGCTCGGCTTCTCGAAGGCCGACGCCGGAGCTGTCATCGACCCGGCCGATGCTCTCCCGGCCACCGAGCAGGCAGCGAATCGGATGACGGACTGGCTCGAATCGGTGGCGCTGCCCACGTCGCGCACCGACGTTCCGCTGTTCGTACTGGTCGGCGAGCGCGACGACCTGATCGATCCGCAGTGGACTCGGGATGCCGTTGCGACGGCCTGCAGCATGGGCGACGACGTCGAGTTCAGGTCCGAACCGCAACAGGGCCACGCCGAGCTGGCAGCCAACGCCACCGGAGTCGACTGGCTCGTCGAACGATTCCTGAACGTACCGACGTCGGGTACGTGCGGGCGATGACGGCTGCCCTGGCCTGGCTGGCGGTGATCGTGGCGCTGATCGTCACGGTGATCGCAGTCATCAGCCTGCGTGGTCGACGCGATCTGACCACACCGGCCGAACGAGCCGTGCACGCCACCCTGCACACCGCATCCCTGGCGGCCAAGCCGCTGCGTGACGGTCTCGACGCCCGCTCGGCATCGGCCGCCGCGCCGCATCTGCGGGTACTGACCGGCGCGGACGCGCTCGGTATCTGCGATCCCGACGGTTCCCTGCTGGCCTGGGACGGTCCGTGGGACGAGCTGACACCGGCGTTCGTGGAGGCGGCGAAGCGAGCCGTGGACGGGCAGCGGCGAGTGCTGGTGCGCCTGCCGCTCGGTTCGATCCACCCGGTGAAGGCGCTGGTGGCGCAGCCGCTGGTAGCCGACGATTCGCCCGTGGTCGGGGTATTGGGTGCGGCCATGGTCGACGAGCCGGGGCCCGGCGTGCTCGGTGCCATCGCCGAGGTCGCGCGTTACGCGTGCGGACAGATCGAGCTCGCCGAACTCGATGCCTCGAGGGCTCGGTTGGACCGCGCCGAGGTGCGGGCGCTCCGGGCGCAGATCAGCCCACACTTCATCTACAACGCGCTGGGCACCATCGCGTCGTTCGTCCGTACCGATCCGGATCGGGCCCGGGAACTGGTGCTCGAGTTCGCCGATTTCACTCGATATTCGTTCCGCAATGCAGGCGAGTTCACCGTGCTCGCGGACGAACTTCGCAACATCGACCGGTATCTGACGCTCGAGCGCGCTCGCTTCGGTGATTCGTTGCAGGTCTCGTTGCAGGTCGCGCCCGAGGTGTTGGGGGTTGCGCTGCCGTTCCTCGCGCTGCAGCCGCTCGTGGAGAACGCCGTCCGGCACGGCCTGTCGGGCAAGGCGGACGGCGGTCGCGTGACGATCATCGCGGCCGACGAGGGCACCGACGCGGTGATCAGCATCGAGGACGACGGTGTGGGGATGGACCCCGAGGTGCTGCGGTCGGGCAGCCTGCACACCGAGGACGCGGCTCATGTCGGATTGGCGAACGTGGACGATCGGCTGCGGGCGGCCTTCGGAAACGACTACGGTCTCGTCGTGGACACCGCACCGGGCGCAGGCACCAAGGTGAGCATGCGCGTGCCGAAATTCAGGCCGGGTGTGCGGGCATGACGCAGGCCGGAACCTCGAGCGGACGCGGATTGGTCGTGCTCGCGGTGGACGACGAGCGCCCCGCGTTGGACGAGCTCGCCTTCCTGCTACGCGAGCAGGACGCCGTCTCCGAGGTGTTCACCGCGCAGGACGCGACCACCGCGCTACGGCAGCTCCAGCAGACCTCCGCGCAACCGGTTGTCGAAGCCGTGTTCCTCGACATCAACATGCCCGGCCTCGACGGACTCGAACTGGCCGGCATCCTGTCGGCCTTCGCGCGGCCACCCGCCGTCGTGTTCGTCACCGCCCACGACGATCGGGCACTCGCCGCATACGATCTGGGTGCCGTGGACTATCTGCTCAAGCCACTGCGTGAGGATCGGCTCGCCGAGGCCGTTCGACGCGTCCTGGTTGCCCGCCGTCGACCGGCGCAGGCCGCCGACACCTCCGCCGACGAGGTGATTCCGGTCGAACTCGGCGGAACCACCACGTTGGTGCACCGGTCCTCGGTTGCCTGGGTCGAGGCCGACGGTGACTACGCCAGATTGCATACCGGTACCGGCTCGCACCTCGTGCGGATACCGATCTCGGCACTCGAAAGTCGCTGGGCCGATGCAGGATTCCTGCGAGTGCACCGCTCCTATCTGGTCTCGCTGCGACTGGTGACGGGAATCCGCAGCGTCGGTTCGGGTCTGGTGGTGTGCTTGCGGGGCAGCGGCGATCTGGCTGCCTGCGAGTTGCCGGTGAGCCGCAGGCACGCCAGGGAGCTCAAGGACAGACTGGTCCGCGGGCCGCTGCAATCGTGGTCGTCGCGATGATCAGGGGTGCGCGGTGAGCCAGCCGCATCGGCAGCGCGTCGTACTCTCGCAGCGTCGCGGCGCACGGATGGTGCGCACCCGCGTCGAAGTGCAGGAGCAAACCGAGGTGGGCGACGCTCTGGTTCGTAGTCTCGTTCGTGCCCAACTGCTCCTGTCGGTGCGGTTGGCGGTGATGACGCTGTCGATACTGTTCGCAATCCCGTTGTCGGGCTTGCTGCTCGAGCGTTTCACCGATGTCGCCCTGCTGGGTATCGGGTTGCCGTGGTTGGTACTGGGGGTGGCAATTTATCCGCTGCTCTTCGGGGTCGGCTGGGCGTACGTGCGCCGAGCCGAGCGCAACGAGACGGAGTTCGTCGGTCTGGTCGAGGACTAGGCACCGGTGAACCAGTCCATTCCCGTCGCAACGGTGATCGCGCTGCTCCTGGCAGCTGCGGCCACCGTGGGCATCGGCGTCTACGGAGTTCGGTTGGCCCGCACCACCTCGGACTTTCTGGTGGCCTCGCGTTCGGTCGGGCCGCGGTGGAACGCCGCAGCCATCAGCGGTGAATATCTTTCTGCTGCATCGTTTCTCGGTGTCGCCGGTCTCATAGCCAAATACGGTGCCGATGCGCTGTGGTATCCCGTGGGCTTCACCGCGGGTTACCTGGGTCTACTGCTGTTCGTCGCCGCGCCCCTGCGCAGGAGTGGCGCGTACACGGTGCCGGATTTCGTCGAGTTCCGGCTCGGTGCACCATGGTTGCGCACCGTGGCCATGCTGGTGGTGGTGGTCATCTGCGCGCTGTATCTGGTGCCGCAGTTCCAGGGCGCGGGCCTGACCCTGAACATCCTCCTCGGGGTACCGGGTTGGGTCGGGGCCCTGGCTGTCGGGCTCATCGTCATCGCCAACGTCGTCGGCGGTGGAATGCGCTCGATCACCTTCGTGCAGGCGTTCCAGTACTGGCTCAAGCTCACCGCGATCGCGATCCCGGCATTGGTGTTGGCCGTGCACTTCTATTCGGACGACCGCAGCGTCGGCAGCCCGGCCCCACCGACCGTGTCCGAGCAGACCGTGGTCGACATCACCACCGATGTTCTCGTACAGGTGGATTCACCGATCGTCGTATCCGTGGCCGGCACCCTCGATGGCGGGAGCGTCGACGGCCGAGTGCGTCTCGAGGCAGGCGAACACGAACTGGGATCGGGCACTGTGCTCACGTTGGACGCAGGCTCGCCCGTCCCTGTGGTGGCGGGAGCGCCGACCACCGACAGGGCATGGGCGATGCCCGGCGGGGGACTGGGCGGCGCGCATCCGCTGTATCAGGTGTATTCGCTGATCCTGGCCACGTTCCTCGGAACCCTCGGACTGCCGCACGTGCTGGTGCGGTTCTACACCAACCCGGACGGCCGAGCCGCGCGTCTCACCTCGTTGACCGTCCTGGCGTTGCTCGGCATGTTCTACTTGTTCCCCACGGTGCTCGGCGTCTTCGCTCGCCTGTACGTACCGCAACTGCTCATCACCGGAGCATCGGACGCCGCGGTACTGCTGTTGCCCGGCTCCGTGCTGTCCGGAATTCCAGGGCAGCTGCTCGCCGCTCTCGTGGCCGCCGGTGCCATCGCGGCGTTCCTGTCGACCTCGTCCGGTCTGCTGGTCAGCATCGCCGGAGTGTTGAGTACCGATGTGCTCTCGGGCAAAGTGCGAGACTTCCGCGTCGCCGCGATACTCGCCGGCGCTGTACCGCTCGCCCTGTCGATCGGCGTTGTCTCACTCGACCTCTCACGCACCGTCGGGCTCGTGTTCGCAGTCGCGGCGTCCACCCTGTGCCCACTGCTCGTACTCGGGATCTGGTGGCGCGGACTGACTGCAGCAGGAGCAGCAACCGGGCTGTTCCTCGGCGGTGGGATCTCCCTGGTGGCCGCGTCGATCTCCGTCGTCACCCCCATCTCCGACGGCGTGCTCGGCGGTTGGGCGGCAGCGATACTCGGCTACCCGGCCGCAGTCAGCGTTCCCGTCGCCTTCGCCGCGATGATCGTCGTCAGCCTCGCCACCCGAAAAACGGTGCCGTCGGACATCTCCCGCATCTTCGCCCGACTGCACCTGCCCGAGGGCCTCGACATGGGCAAAGACCGAGAGCGCGAACTGTAGGGCGCACCGCTCATCTGCCATTCTCGACCGCTCGTCGCACACTCCCGCAGCCCGCCGTGTGATCGATGCCACCTCCTGATTTTGTGACCTGACTCTCATTACTGTTCCGACTCAGCTAGAGCTCACATCTACTTCAGGAGTCCAAGGTGACCGCACCGGAAACCAATTCGCCACCGGACGCGCAAGCGTTCGTCGACATGCAAGCCAGTCCCGAGTTCCAGGAACTCCGACACCGCCTGCGTAGCTTCGTGTTCCCGATGGCCGGGTTCTTCCTGGTCTGGTACGTCATCTACGTGCTGCTGAGCACCTACGCCGTCGACTTCATGTCGACCAAGGTGTGGGGCAACATCAATGTCGGCCTACTGCTCGGCCTCGGCCAGTTCGTCACGACGTTCGCCATCACCGGCATCTACGTGAAGTTCGCCAACCGTGAACTCGATCCTCGCGCCGCAGCCTTGCGCGCCGAGATGGAAGCCTCCCAGGGAGCGAAGTCGTGAACGTATTAGCCCAGGCCGCCGACACCACCGTCGGCGAACCACTCGTCAACATCGCGATCTTCGGCGCGTTCGTCATCATCACGATGGCCGTCGTCATTCGCGCATCGAAGAAGAACGCGACCTCCGCGGAGTTCTTCACCGCAGGTGGCGGATTCTCCGGGCCTCAGAACGGCGTCGCCATCGCCGGCGACTACCTTTCCGCGGCAAGCTTTCTCGGTATCGCCGGTGCCATCGCCGTGTATGGCTACGACGGCTTCCTGTACTCCATCGGCTTCCTCGTCGCCTGGCTCGTCGCGCTGCTCCTGGTGGCCGAGTTGCTCAGGAATACCGGCAAATTCACCATGGCGGACGTGCTGAGCTTCCGGCTCAAGCAAGGCCCGGTTCGCACCGCGGCTGCGTTGTCCACCTTGACCGTCTCGCTGTTCTACCTGCTCGCACAGATGGCAGGTGCCGGCGGACTCGTCGCATTGTTGCTCGACATCTCCGACCGCACCGGGCAGTCCATCGTCATCGCCATCGTCGGTGTGCTGATGATCGCGTACGTGCTCATCGGCGGCATGAAGGGCACCACCTGGGTGCAGATCATCAAGGCCGTTCTGCTCATCGCCGGCGCCGCATTCATGACCGTTCTCGTGCTCGCGAAGTTCGGCCTGAACTTCTCCGAGCTTCTCGGTAGCGCTCAGGCGATGGTGTCGAGCTCGGCCGACCCGATCGTCGGTGCCCGCGACGTCATCGAGCCCGGTGCTCAGTACGGCGGCAGTGCCACCTCCAAGATCAACTTCCTCTCGCTCGGTATCGCACTCGTGCTCGGCACCGCGGGTCTGCCGCACGTACTGATGCGCTTCTACACGGTGCCCACCGCCAAGGAAGCTCGTCGCAGCGTCGTGTGGGCCATCGCGCTCATCGGCGCGTTCTACCTGTTCACCCTCGTGCTCGGCTACGGTGCCGCGGCGATCGTCGGACCCGACCGCATCCTGGCCTCGGCCGGCGGTCAGAACTCCGCGGCCCCGCTGTTGGCGTTCGAGCTCGGCGGCGTCATTCTGCTCGGTGTCATCTCGGCGGTCGCCTTCGCGACCATCCTCGCCGTGGTCGCCGGCTTGACGATCACCGCGTCGGCGTCGTTCGCTCACGACATCTACGCGAGCGTCATCAAGAAGGGCAAGGTCGACGACAAGAAGCAGGTCAAGGTCTCGCGGATCACGGCCGTCGTCATCGGCATCCTGGCCATCGGCCTCGGCATCCTCGCCAACGGGCAGAACATCGCCTTCCTGGTGGCACTCGCGTTCGCCGTCGCGGCGGCCGCGAACCTGCCGACCATTCTGTACTCGCTGTTCTGGCGTCGCTTCACCACCACGGGCGCACTGTTCAGCATGTACGGCGGCCTGATCTCGACGATCGTGCTGATCATCTTCTCCCCGGCCGTATCGGGATCGAAGACGTCGATGATTCCCGGCTCGGACTTCGCCTGGTTCCCGCTCTCCAACCCGGGCATCGTGTCGATCCCGTTGGCATTCATCCTCGGCATCGTCGGAACACTGATCTCGAAGGACACCGAGAACACCGACAAGCAGGCCGAAATGGAGGTTCGCTCCCTCACCGGCATCGGTGCGGAGAAGGCCAGCGCGCACTAGTACACCTGTAGACGCGTCGAGAAGTGCCCGTGTGAGCAAGGCCTCACACGGGCACTTCTCGCGCAGCGGTTACCATCCCTGCTGTGGCCAAGCTGAAGGTTTCCCTCGACGTCCCACTGACCCCCGAACAGACGTGGGAGCACGCGTCCGATCTGTCCGGGTACGAGCAGTGGCTCTCCATCCACGAGGCGTGGCGGGGGGAGCTGCCCGAGCAGCTTGCCGTCGGCACCACCCTCGACTCGATCGCCAGCGTGAAGGGTATGCGCAACCGGGTGTCCTGGAAGATCGAGTCCTACGATCCGCCCAAGAAGCTCGAGCTCAAGGGCAACGGCAAGGGCGGAGTCAAGATCGGATTGAACATGTCCGTGAAATCCAAGGGCGACGGTTCCGAGATCACCATCGACATCAATCTGGGCGGTGCACCGCTGTTCGGTCCGATCGGTTCCGGCGTGGCCCGTGCACTCAAGGGCGACATCGAGAACTCGTTGAAGACGTTCGTCAAGATCTACGCCTGACGTAGTATCTGGCGAACCGAACGGCGGGGCGGGCGAACTTCTCCCTCTCGCTCGCTACGGAGAGGTCATGTCATGCCCGGTAGGCACAGTGCTTCGTCGTCCACGACGAGCAGTAGAGGAGTGGTGAAGTACGGCGTCATTGCCGTCGCGCTCCTCGTCGTGGTCGCAGGCGGCGTGGTCGTTGCACAGAAGGCCTTCGGTTCCGAATGCGGCGACCCCGCGTCCTACTCGCTGGCCGCGGATCCCGCGATCGCGCCGGCGCTGCAGAAGATCGTCGACGGCACGTCCGCAGAGGAACTGGATTGCGCTCGGATCGACGTGACTGCGAGCGAATCGGGTCAGGTCTCGGCCGCGGTGGCCAAGGGTGCCGATGTTCCCTCTCTCTGGATTCCGGATTCGTCACTGTGGGTCGGCAAGACCGTCCGGTCCACCGCGTCGCTGATCGACCTCGCGAGTCAGTCGGTGGCCAGTACCCCCGCTGTGCTCGCTGCCCGCAAGGACGAGGTGCCGTTCTTCGACACGTGGCTCACTGCCTTGAAGCTCGAAGGCCTGCGTATCGGAAACCCGTTGACCAACACCATGTCCGACGCGGCGATCCTGGGCGCGGTGGCCGAGGCCGGATCGGACGAGAAGGCCCTCGACTCGGTCTCGGCGGCGCTCGTGCCCATCGCACAGGCTCAGGCCGCGACCCGCGGTGAGGCCGATCCGAATGCTCGTCTGGACGACGTGGTCGCCGACGGCGGAGTTGCCGTGGTCTCGGAGCAGACCTTCCTGCAGTACCAGATCGACAACGACAACAATCTCGGTGCGACGGTACCGCCGACGGGCAGCATCTTCCTGAACTTTCCGCTGGCCGTGACCGAGCCTGCAGGCGACCGACACGAGGCCGCGAAGTCCGTCGGAACGGCTCTGGCGGCGGCCATCGAATCCGAGCAGGGCCAACAGGCGTTGTCCGAGGCCGGGTTCCGCTCCGCGGACAATGCACCCCTGCGCTCCGCGGACAATGCAGTGTTGGATTCCGACCGTGGGATCGGGGAGGTGACGCCCCTGACGATTGCCGATCAGCAGGCCGCCGAGTCGACGCTGAAGCAGTATCAGGTGCTGGCGCTTCCCTCGCGGGCATTGGTGATGGAAGACGTCTCCGGATCGATGAACTACAGCGCCGGTGCGAATACCCGCATCGCCATGACGGTGCAGGCCAGCGAGACCGGCAATCGCCTGTTCCCCGACAACGCGTCGATGGGCTTGTGGGCATTTTCGATCGGACTCGGCGGCAGCAGCCAGGACTACAAAGAGCTGGCACCGATCCGGCGCATGGACGAGAAGGTCGGCAACACCACTCAGCGCGAGGTGCTGCTGCAGCAGACTCGAACCCTTCCGTCGCTGGTCGGGGGCGGTACCGGCCTCTACGACACCACGTTGGCAGCGTTCCGTACCGTGCAGGAGGGATACGACCCCGATGCCGTGAACAGTGTCATCATCCTCACCGACGGCACCAACGAGGATCCAGACAGCATCTCGCTCGACGAGCTGTTGTCGACCCTGCGCGCCGAGCAGGACCCGTCCAAGCCGGTCGTCATCGTCACCATCGGCATCACCGACGACGCCGATGCCGGTGTGCTGCAGCAAATTTCGGCTGCTACCGGTGGTTCGAGCTTCGTTGCGCGAAATCCGGCCGAAATCCCGAATGTCTTCGTGAATGCGCTGAGGAGCCGTTCCGGTCGGTGACGGGAGCGGCTATGCTGTGCGCCGCGTGCTCTCCGTCACCTGGGGTAGTGCGGAGTAACCGTGGCGCAGAGGTGTGTCGGGGGTCGAAGTAGGGGGCGAAGTCGATGTCGGGACGTCACAGCGGCAGCAGTCGTAGGTTCAATCCTGTCGTGACCTGGGGCGCAGCTGCGCTCGCGGTAGTCGTGGTCGCGGCGGGCGGCTGGTTCGGCGTCCAGGCCGTCCGTGCATCCGGTGCGGATTCCTGCGATTCCCTCGACACCGTCTCGCTCGCGGTGGACGCGTCCATCGCCGAGCCGGTGCAGCAGATCGTCTCTCGGGCCGGCGAGTTCGATCGTGGGTGCGTGAACTTCGATGTCCGCTCCGAGCGTCCCACCGATACTGCGACGGAGATCGCGGGCACCGAGAACCGCCCGGACCTGTGGATCCCGGATTCGACGCTGTGGCTGCTCAAGACCCTGCGCTCGACCGGTGCTCTGCCCGAGCTGGCGAAGACGTCCGTCGCGAACACGGTGCCCGTTCTGGTCTCGAAGTCCGACGCGGTGCCGGTCACCGATACGTGGCTCAGCGTGTTGCAACTTCCCGGGCAACGCATCGGTGATCCCCTCACCAGCAGTGCGTCGAACGCGGCCATTCTCGGCGCGCTTGCCGAATCCGAGGTCGCGATCTCGGATGCCAAGGCCGTATCCGCAGCGTTGGTACCCATGGCGCAGGACTTCGGACGGATTGCCGACGCTCCCCACGACACCCCGGATCTGGTGGCCCAGGTGGCCGCCGAGGGTGGCACGAGCGTGGCTACCGAGCAGGCGTTGCTCGCCTACGAGGCGGACAACCCGGGCGCGGCGCTCACCGAGTCGGTTCCTCCGACGGGCAGCTACTTCCTCAACTATCCGTTGGCGGTGACCACTCCGGCCGGGCCCGATTACGACCGTGTCAAGGAAGCCGGAGCGGCATTGGCCTCGGTCCTGGCCACCCAGTCGGCCACCGACACGCTTGTCGCGGCCGGCTTCCGTACCGCGAGCGGCACCCCGCTGCCCGACGGCAAGGGTGTCGGATCCGTGGCCTCGCTGGAGATCAAGAACCCCCTGTCCATCGAGACGACACTGCGAGATTGGGCCGTACTCGCGCTGCCGTTGCGCACCCTCGTCGTCGAGGACGTATCCGGTTCGATGGCCGCGAAATCGGGTGACTCGACTCGCATCGCGTTGACTGTCGATGCATCGGTCGGTGCCAACGATCTGTTCAGTGACCAGACTCAGATGGGTCTGTGGGCTTTCTCCATCGGGCTCGGCGGTGGGAAACAGGATTATCGAGAACTGGTGCCGCTCGGTCCGGTGAGCAACACGTTCGGCGGCAAGCCACAACGCCAGGCGATCCTCGACGCCATTCGTGGTCTACCTGCTCTGGTCGGAGGCGGAACCGGGCTGTACGACACCACTCTGGCCGCATTCCGCCGGGTCAAGGAGGGCTACGACCCGAACTACGTCAACAGCGTCATCATCCTGACCGACGGAGCCAACGAAGACGACGGCAGTATCACGCTGGATCAGTTGCTGGCAGCGCTGCAGAAGGAACAAGATCCGGTGCGGCCCATCGTCATCGTTACCGTCGGCGTCACCAGTGATGCAGATCCTGTTGCACTGCAACAGATTTCAGCGGTCACGGGTGGAACGAGCTACATCGCCGAGGATCCGCGAGACATCCCCGATGTGTTCGTGAAGGCGTTGAACTCTCGCACCGAGCGCCTCGCGGGCGAATAGCCCTCAGCCCCACAGGAAGCTGATGGAGATGGCTGCGGCGCAGGCCACTGTCACCACGGCCAGTGTCAGGGCGTCCGAGGCTTTGAAGCGAGAGTCGGTGGCGGTGATCATCCCGGTGCCGCCGCGAGCGGTGATGGCCGTACCCATCTCGTCGGCCCGTCGGATTGCCACCGACATGACCGTCGTGACGATGTCGACCAGCGAATTGTCCGAGGCACTGTTCACAACGGGCTTGGGGCGAAGGCGTCGGGCCGCGTTGAGGGTTCGCATCTCTTCGATCAACAGTGGAAGCGATCGCAGGCTCAACGCCACGGCGATCGCCCACTCGTCGACCGGCAGTTTCAGCTTCTTCAGGGGTGCGCCGAGTTTCGATACGGCCGGGGCTACGTCACTCATCGAGGTGGTCCAGCCGATCATCATCGAGGCACCGAGCAGCACGAAGACGAAGAGCGTCGCACGCAGGTACACCAGCACTGCTGCGCTGCCGATCGGCAGATTGATCAAGGCTCCGACGCCGAACAAGGCCCAGATCCACCACGGTGGACGCGGCAGCGCCGTGATCGGAACGTGCGCAACGATCGCGGCGATCACCAACAGTCCGAACACGATTCCGAGCGCGGGCCACGTCGGTGCCACCACGAGAGTGACGCTGAGGAGCAGCACGACGACGAGTTTGGTGCCGGCCCACAGCCGATGGATCGGCGAGAGCCGGGGGACCTGACGCAGTACGACGGTGGTCACGAGGGCACACTCCCCAGGATCGAGTCGGAGACGATGTGGCCGTCGGACATCGTGATGGTGCGGCTGCAGACGGTGTCCATGCCGTCCACATCGTGTGAGATGACGACGATCCCGACGCCGCGTTCACGTAGTCCGGCGAGAACGCCGATGATGTCGTCGCGGCCGGGTGGATCGAGGCCGGCCAGAGGCTCGTCGAGAACCAGCACGCGAGGCCGACGCGCAATGAGCCCGGCCAGCACCACGCGTCGCATCTGACCACCGCTGAGCGAATCGATCTCGCGGGCAGCAAGAGACCTGTCGAGGCCGACCGCATCCATGGCGGCCGAGACTGTGGCAGAACCGGTTTCGGGCCCGGCTGCCGCGGCGATGTCCTCGGAGACGGTGCGGCGCTGCAACTGTAGGCGGGAATGCTGGAATGCCAGTCCGACGTCGCCCACCCGGGTGGTCATGGCCTTGCCGTCGAGCTGTGCGGTGCCCTTCGTCGGGCCGGTGAGTCCGGCCATGATCCAGGCGAGAGTGGACTTACCCGAGCCGTTTCCGCCGAGAACGAGAACTCCTTCACCACGCTTGACTGTGATGTCGATCCCGTTCAGTGCGGCCTGCGCCCAGGGGGTGCGACGGTTGTAGGTGTGCCGAACGTCGGCTACTTCGAGCAGGCGTTGGCTCGAATTGTCCTGCAGTACAGCAGCATTTGCAGTATTCGGTTGCATCCACCCCGAGTCGTGCTGTACCTGATACCCCTCGTGCAAATGTACGACGCGATCTGCGGCAACGGTTTCGGAGACATGGTGGGTGACGAGCACGACCGACATGCCGTGTCTGCGAGGTAGTTCGGCGAGGAGCGAGACCAGATGCTCGCGGCCGGCAGCGTCGATCATGGCGGTTGCCTCATCGGCAATGAGCAGGGCGGGACGGCGGGCCAGGGCCGCGGCCACGGCCAGGCGCTGCATCTCGCCGCCGGACAGGGATGCGGTGTCGCGGGCACCCATGCCGCCGAGACCTACCTCGTCGAGCAGGGCGTCGACGTCGGGACGGGAGTCGCCGGGCGGCAGTCCCCACACCACGTCGTCGGCGACGCGAGTGCCCAGGATCTGGCTCTCGGGTCGCTGCAGAACCATTGCGGTGCCACCGTACCGACCGAGTCCGGTTGCGCCGGGCCTGTTCACTGTGCCTTCCGACGGTTCGAGGCCGGCGAGGATCCTCGTCAGTGTCGATTTTCCGGAGCCGTTGTGGCCGACGATCGCGACAAATTCACCCTGTCCGATGTGGAGTTCGACTCCTGTCAACGCAGCCGTGGCGCTTCCCGGGTACCGATATCCGACCGAGGTGAGGGTGACCGGCAGTGGTCCGATCTCCTCGTCGTCCGTGCTCGAGACCAGTGCCTCGGGAGTGGGGATGGTGGAGAGACGGTCGAGGATGGCGGTGAGGATCAGCCAGGCGAACAGCGTTCCGGTGACGATCCCGAATGCGATCGAACCGCCGACCCACCACCACCAGTTGTCGAGCACCGCGGTGGAGCTGCTGCGGAGCACGTCGGCGGCACCTTGCAAGGCCGACGTGCGCTCGAGCAACCTGGACACTCCCTCCAGGGTGTTGCGGAGGGTGTCGAGGAACAACGTGCGTAGCGGAACGAGGATCAGGAGCAGAAAGACCGTCAGAGCCCCGAGCGCCGGCCCGACGACCATCGAGGTGACCAGCACGCCGAACAGTCCTTGCTTTTTGCGCTTCGCCCGCCCGACCAGGCCGCCCAACAGCGCGGCGCTGGCCACGGTGAGGGCCGTCTGAGTTCCGGCGGCGACAAATCCGACGAGGGTGCCTGCTACCGCAGCGGTGAGCAGCGCGCGCGTCCGATACCGAAGCGCGACCACCGACATGGGAATGGCCGCGACGACCTGAAGAATCGTTGCCATGGGCACGAGCACACCGATCACCGTCAACGCGACAGTGAAGCTGCTCATGACCGCGGCGGTCGCCAATTCCTGAGGGCCGAGGGGCCCTGACTTCGGAGTGCGGGGAAAACTGACGGTCACCGCTCCAGTGTGCCAGCTCAGCTGAGGCACACTGTCTTCGTGACTTCCGAGATCGGGACCCGCAGGCGGATTCATCCGGCGTGGATCGTCGCGGCCGTGGCATTCCTCGCCCTTGTCGGTGCAGCAGGCTTCCGTGCGGCACCGAGCGTGTTGATGGTGCCGTTGCAGGAGGAGTTCGGTTGGCCGCGGTCGATGCTGTCGCTGGCGGTGGGCGTCAATCTGGTGCTCTTCGGCCTGACGGCTCCGTTCGCCGCAGCCCTGATGGATCGCTTCGGAATCCGGGCGGTGACGTCGATTGCGTTGACGATCGTCGCGGCAGGCAGCGCTCTCAGTGTCTTCGTCACCGAGGCGTGGCAGTTGGTGTTGACCTGGGGCGTCATGATCGGTCTCGGCACCGGATCGATGGCTCTGGTCTTTGCGGCGGTGGTGACCAATCGGTGGTTCGTGCGGCGTCGTGGCCTCGTGTCGGGCATCTTGACGGCAGGCAGCGCGACGGGGCAGCTGATCTTCCTGCCCGTGATCGCGCAACTCGTCGACAGGTCGGGTTGGCGGGCCGCGTCGTTCCTCATCGCGGGTGGCTCGCTGATCGTGGTCCCGTTCGTGCTGCGGTGGCTGCGAAATATGCCTGCGGACATCGGAGTGACACCGTACGGAGCGCCGGAGGGCTACACGGCGGTGGCTACGGACCCGACGGTGAATCCTGCCAGGGCCGCGATACAGGCGTTGCGTGATGCGAGCCGCGTTCGTACGTTCTGGGCTCTCGTAGTGGGCTTCGCGATCTGTGGCGCGACGACGAACGGGCTCATCGGAACTCACTTCATCCCGTCCGCACACGACCATGGAATGCACGAAACCACCGCAGCGGGACTGCTGGCGGTGGTGGGAATCTTCGACATCGTCGGGACCATCGGATCGGGGTGGCTCACCGACCGCGTCGACCCGCGTTACCTACTGGCGGCGTACTACGGATTTCGTGGCGTATCGCTGCTGTTCCTGCCGTGGTTGCTGTCCGCGACCATCCAGCCGTCGATCGTGATCTTCGTGGTGATCTACGGATTGGATTGGGTTGCAACGGTTCCGCCCACGATTGCGCTGTGTCGAGAGGTCTTCGGTGATCGAGGCTCGCTGGTGTTCGGATGGGTGTTCGCCTCACACCAGATCGGTGCCGGTATCGCATCGGTCGTCGCAGGCGTAGTGCGGGACGCGACCGGGGCGTACACGATGGCGTGGTTCGGTGCGGCCGGCCTCTGTGCGGTTGCTGCCGTGGTGAGCGTGAGAACAGGAAAGCGCGGAAAGCCCTCGTAAAAAAGGGCTTTCCGCGCTCAGGCTGGGATTCTTACGTGCTCAGATCAGCGGCTGCGCTGGCTCGTGGCCGGTCCTGCTGCACGACGGCTGTGGCCGCCACCGCTACGGGGCTGTCCACCGCCGCTACGGGGCTGACCGCCACCGCTGCGCGGCTGACCACCCGCACGGGCGGGGCCACCGCGTCGCGCGTTGTTGTTGCGCGGGGCTCCGGTGCGGGCCGGGGCCTGCTCGACTCGCGGTGCAGGCTCGACGTAGCGGGCCTGCTCGCCGACCAGGTTCGCCACTGCGGGCGAGTCGGCGGTGACGCGGATCGGGGTGACCTTGATGTCGGCCTTGCGCAGCAGCACTGCGGTGTCCTTGCGCTGTTCTGGGAGGACGACGGTCACGACGTCGCCGGCGCTTCCGGCGCGTGCCGTGCGGCCGGAGCGGTGCAGGTACGCCTTGTGCTCGGCCGGGGGATCGACGTGGACGACCAGCTGAACGTCGTCGACGTGGACTCCGCGGGCTGCGACGTCGGTGGCGACGAGAACGCGGGCCTGGCCGGAGGAAAAGGCTGCGAGGTTGCGGTCGCGTGCGGCCTGCGAGAGGTTGCCGTGCAGGTCGACGGACGGGATCCCGGCGTCGGTGAGCTGCTTGGCCAGCTTGCGGGCCTGGTGCTTGGTGCGCATGAACAGGATGCGTCGTCCGGTGCCCGAGGCGAGCTGATGGACGAGCTTCTTCTTGGCTTCGACGCCGTCGACCTCGAAGACGCTGTGGGTCATGGCCTCGACGTGTGAGGTGGCCTCGTCGACGGAGTGCGTGATCTGGTTGTGCAGGAAGCGCTTGACCAGCTTGTCGACGCCGTTGTCCAGGGTCGCCGAGAACAGCATGCGCTGGCCCTTGTCCGGGGTGGCGGCGAGTATGCGGGTGACGACGGGCAGGAAGCCCAGATCGGCCATGTGGTCGGCCTCGTCGAGGACGGTGATCTGAACGCCGTCGAGAGTGAGGTGGCGCTGCTTCATCAGGTCTTCGAGGCGACCGGGGCAGGCGACGACGATGTCGACACCACCCTTGAGTGCGGATACCTGGCGAACCTGCGACACACCACCGAAGATCGTGGTGACCTTCAGCGAGTATGCGGAGGCGAGGGGCTCGATCGCGACGGCGATCTGGGTGGCGAGCTCACGCGTCGGCGCGAGAATCAGGCCACGCGGGCGGCCGGGCTTGCGGTTGCCGGGAAGCTGTCCGGCGAGGCGAGCGACCATCGGGATGGAGAATGCGAGTGTCTTTCCGCTGCCGGTCTTTCCGCGTCCGAGTACGTCGCGTCCCTGCAGTGTGTCGGGGAGCGTGTCGGCCTGGATGGGGAACGCCTCGGTCTTGCCCTGGCTCGCGAGTACATCCGCGATGGCCTGGGGTACGCCGAGTGCAGCAAAGGTTTGTGGGGTCGTCATAGTGATGAAAAGTGCCTTTCGGGCAGGGTGTTGCACCTGCGGGCCTTGGGCCGAGATGCAAGGTGGCGAGACTGCCGGTGGGCAGTTTCGATCGCCGTAAGAGAAGCCTGTGCAGGGTGCACATGGTGATTCGGGAGCATTCCACGACGTCTGACGTGCAGCTACGCGCGTCGTCACCGAGTGTAACCGAGTTGTGGCTCAGTCTCTTCCCGCGGCGACGCGTCATGCAGCGTCGTCGTCGAAGAGCCCGGTGATCATCACGTTCTCGATCCGCGAGTTGTAGAGCTCGACCACCGGCATGGGCGGGGCACTCGAGTCATAGGTGTGCCCCGTGGGTGAGATGAGCCTGTACCGATGTCGCGCTTTGCGTTTGTCTCGTATCGCTTCGGCCGTCCAGCCTTCCCCTTCTTTCGCGTAATTGCATGCGGCACAAAGGCCTGCGCCGTTCTCGGCGCTGGTTTTGCCACCTGCGGTGTGCGGCCTGATGTGATCGTGGTGTCGGATCGGCGCGTCACACCATGGGGTGCGGCAGGTGCGATCTCGGAGATCGATGAGGCGTCCCAACGCAGTGGGAAAACCTCGCGATGTGGACTCCACGGCCGTCAGCGCTCCGGATTTCGGATGGGCGTAGAGACGGCGCAATGCGATGTGCGTCTCACTGTCGAGCGTGTCTCGGATGAGTTGCCGGGCGACGTCGGACGGAATGTCGCCATAGCCGTGCAGATATGCGGAGGTGTCACCACCCGCGAGGAGGGTCGAGTCCGAGATAACGATGTCGACGGTCACCGGCGGTCCTTGAGCCGCCGATGCGCCGGTGATTCGCTCGAACACCAGGTCGGCCATGATCTGGTCGCGGGTGCGTGTGTTGCCGCCGGCGTTGATGATGGTGTCGGCGTCTCGTCGCAACGTGGCCCACATGCAGACTGTCTTCTCCATCGACGTCAACGCCGTGAAGAAGCCCATCGATTCGGGTGCCGGGCGGGTGCTGGTGCGCCGCGCTGCGTAGGCCTTGGCGCGTCGCTTCACCTGGGAGGCGGCATCGAGCTCGTTGGCAAGTGCGCGGGCGCGAACCTCGATGGTGCGGTCGCCGGCACCGGCCAGGGTGGCAGGGTCTGCGCACAGTCGCTCGTCGATGGTGCGGCGATCGTCGACGGTGAGGCATGCGGTCTCGCGAGCGAGAATCATGACCCGCCACTCGTTGAGTTCGCCGGCTTTCAGGCGCGCGAGAGTGTGCGGCATTTCGTGTACCAGCGCGCGAGCGAGTCCCAGATGAGTGCCCCCACGGTTCGGTGATTCGCGTCGGGCCAGGCCGATTTGCGACGCAATCCCACTGCGCCACTGAGCTTTCGGTCTGCCGAGTTCTTTTCGCTCGGTGCTGATGGCTGTTGCGACGGCGTCGGTCACCACGGCTTGTGTTGCCACGCTGACGCACTTGACGGTCTCGAGAGCGGAGATCAAATCGATGCCGGCTGCTGCGTCGACATCGACATCGGACGCTTGAAGGCGCGCGACGAAACGCAACACTTCATCGGACGTCAGCGGCGAATCTTGTACGACTGTGACCACGAGTTCCTCCCCAGTACTCGAATGCATGTTCGATAGTACGGGCGTTTTCGTGGTTCCGCAATAGATGCACGAAACTGGGGAGGGGTCGCAAAACTTGCTCTGTGGTGCCCTCGGCAGGATTCGAACCTGCGACCTACCCTTTAGGAGAGGGTTGCTCTATCCCCTGAGCTACGAAGGCTGGTGACCGTTCTTTTGGTTCGAATCCATTGTCCAGCAACGGCTTTCGATCCAGCGAACAATCGGGTGCGGATGGGTTCGCTGCCGAGATGCTCAGCTGGCCCACATCGCGCTCGCTAGTCTAGCGGCCCACCATGGCGATCGTGAAGCAGGTCGCCGCTGCTCGTCACGGTCCCGGTCACTGAAGAGATCAGGTTCAGGGCGGTGCGATGCTGGCGAGCGGTGTAATCGGCAGTCGATTCGATCCCGACGAAACACTGCATATCGCGGGCCGATCACCCTTCCTCCCGCAAACGCGAGCGCATTTGTCAGACGCGCGCAGGCTCGTTACCTATTTCGCTTGCACCTGACGAACGCGCGCGCGTTTGCGCCGAACCGGTGTCCACAACTCAATCCGCCGCAATGGCGTCCACGATGTTCAGTCGAGAGGCGTGCACAGCAGGGGGAGCGGAACCCAGCAGCGACAGGCCGAGGGCCACGAGTCCGTACAGCAGCACCGACCAACCGGCGGTGTAGGCAACCGGGATTCCGATGCTGGCACCGAGGATCAGTGTGCTCAGATACTGCAGGCCCGCGCCGATGATCAGTCCGAGTACACCGCCCACGATGCCGACCGACAGTGCCTCCGCCAACACCATTCGTGCAAGAGTTCCCCGTCCACCGCCCATGGCACGTAGGACGCCGAGTTCACGTCGACGCTCGAGGACCGACAGCGTCAACGTGTTGAGCAACGCGACCGCAGCAACGAGCGCGACGATCCACTGCAACGCGATGGCCAGTGCGCCGGACTGTCTGATGGCCGCGCTGGTGCCCTCGAGTGCGGCAGCGCCGGTGTACACGAAAGCCTCGGGCGGAAGTGTCGCGCGCAGTGAATCCTGTACGGCGGCAACGTCTCCGTCGACGCTGATCTCGAGGTAGGTCGCGCCGGGCCGGTCGTACCAGCGCTGCATCGAGTCCAACGAGATCGCCATTGTGCCGCCCGCGGCATTGATGTAGTCCACCAGATCCAGCACCCGCACGTTCTGCACGCCGGTCGGCGTCGGGAGGTCGATGTAGTCGCCCACCGACACACCCAACGTTCTGCCGAACCCCTGGGACAGCACCACACCGTCACCGGCGAGCACCTGGGAACGCACGTCGTCGGTGAGCGACGCGAGTGTCACCGCATTGCTGCCGTCGGCGACGCCCTGGATGGACACCAGTTCATCGTCGATCGTGGCGTATGCCCACTGCCCCTCGACGATGCGAGACACACCGGGAGTCGATGCGACGGCGTCTTCCACCTCGGCGGGAACGATGGGGCCCGACGGTATGGCGTCGGGTGAGCTCATCGACACGTACAGGTCGGTGTTCGCCAACGAAGACAGCGATTCGGCCGCCGAGTCGGTCATGTTGGTCAACGAACCCGACACTCCGACACTGACTCCCACCGCAATCACGATCGTCATCACCGTTGCCCAGATCCGCCGCGGCGCTCGTTCGATGGTGGCGGTGGCCAGTCGGCCGGCACCACCCCAGCGGCGCGGGACGGCCGCTGTGGCCGACACGATCGGTCCCGTCGCCCCGACGCACAGCGCGACGACGCCGAACATGAACAGAGCACCGGCACCGAGGGTCAGTTGTCCGTCGACGTTGACGGCGAACACGAACGATCCGGCAATGGCAACGAGGCCGAACACGGTGGCAGCAGCAACGAATCGACGGCGCGGTCCGCCTGCAGTTTCCCCGCCGCCGACGGCGAGTGCTTCGATCGGCGAGATGCGATACACCTGCACCGCGGCGACGGCCGAGGCACCGACACAGGCCAGGACGCACGCCGCAATCGCCACGGGAATCGCAAAACCGGGCAACACGTACTCGATCCGTGCGTCGAATGCCTGCGACAGGAACGGCGGAAGGCTCTCGATGGCGATGCGGCCCATCGCGATTCCCAACGGAACACCGACGGCACCGCCGATCAGTCCCACCAGAACGGACTCGAACAACAGGTCGCGGACGATATCGCCGCGGCGACCGCCGACAGCCCGGAGCAGAGAGATCGTGGGTCGACGCTTCGCGATGGCCATGTTCATGACGTTGAAGACGAGGAAGGCCGCGACGACGAACGCGATGAGCGAGACCATCAGCGTGGCATTTCGCGTCAAGCTCATCGCTTGGTTCGCGCGGTCGGCTCGGAAGTCCGGATTCATCACCGACACTCGGCCGGCGAGCGCGGCGTCGAGGTCGGAACGCAGTGTGTCGCCGCTGCCCAGGACGAAGATCGAGTCGAGCTCACCCGGACGGTCGGTCAGCGCCTGCGCAGCGGGAAGGAGCGCGACCGCGAACATGCCTCCACCGACGCGCTGTGTACCCGGGCCATCGACCACGCCGACCACAGCCGTCGGAACGTCGTCGATAGTGACGGTGTCACCTTGTTTCAGACCCGTTGCGGCACCGACCAATACACCGGAAGGATCGGACAACAGCCCGGCCGCGTTGCCGACCGCGCCCTGCAGATCCGACTGCAGTGCCGTGATGGACGCGTCGACACCGAGAACCGTCAGATCGCCGACATCGGACCGAACGGTACTGCGCAGCAGGGGAACCGCGGTGTCGACGCCGGGAACGGAGCGCACCACGTCGAGTTCGCTCTGGTCGAAGCCCGAGTCGGTGACGCCGACGACTTCGTAACTCGCGTTGCCTGCGATCGTCACCGCGAGACGTTCGACCGATCCGGTCAACGACCCGTACGTGCCGAGCACAGCGATGAGCAACCCGGCTGCGACGGCGACGACTCCGGCCGAGACGAGCGAACGCACCCAGTGCATGCGGAGGTCGCGAAGGCTGATGACTCGAAATCTGCTGAGCGCGGTCCCGATCACCGATCGAGACCGGCCGTCGGTGTGTCGGACTCGACGCGACCGTCGATCATGCTGACGATGCGGTCGGTGGAGCGCGCGGCCTCGAGATCGTGGGTCGCCATCACCACTGCTCGACGCCCCTCGCTGGCGTGTGCCACGTCCGCCAGTATTTCGAGGATGTTGTGGGAGGTCTTCGAGTCGAGATTTCCGGTGGGTTCGTCGGCGATCAACAGTGCCGGATTCATCATCAATGCTCGGGCGATCGCGATGCGTTGGATCTGGCCGCCGGACAGCTGAGCCGGCCGGTGCTCGGATCGATTCGAGAGCCCGACCATCTCGAGCAGTCGCATCGCGTCGACCTTGGCCTTCTTGATGGGTGTGCCGTCCAACAACTTGGGGACGGCGACGTTCTCCCACGCGGACATCGTCGGCAACAGGTTGAAGAACTGAAAGACGAAGCCCACCTGGTGGCGTCGGAAATCGGATTGTGCGTTGTCGTCGAGGGTGGTGACTTCGACGTCGTCGAACCGGATGGAACCCGACGTCGGGGTGTCGAGTGCACCGAGCATGTGCAGCAGCGTCGACTTGCCGGCGCCGGACGGTGCGACGAGCGAGACGAACTGGCCGCCCTCGATCGTGAGATCGATGCCGTCCAACGCCCGAACCGGTTGCTCTCCGGTGGGGTACTCCTTGACCACCCCGGACAACTCCAGCATCAACTTCGCCACGGACGAATCCCCTTGCTTCTCGAATGTATCTTCGACGCTACCTGCCGTCGGATCGAGAAACCGGTCGGAACTCTCAGATCAGGCTGCGCCGCGCGAGGATTCGAGTCGGCGGGCCACCAGCGCTGCCTGCAGGTGCCGGATTCCGGACGGACGCGTGGGGTCGAAGCCGGTGAGCTGTGCGATCCGCTTGAGGCGGTAGTCCACGGTGTTGGTGTGCAGATGGAGCTGGCGGGCAGATCGCTGCCGGTTCAGATCGTGCGAGATGTGTATCTCGAGGGTCTCGAGCAACTCGGGTGACGAATCGAGTGGCTCGAGGATCTGAGTCAGGTGGCGACGGCCGGGGCCCGGACGCGTCAGCTGGTACTCCAGGACAAGGTCGTCCATGCGGTACAGGCCGGACGGGCGGTGCAGTTGATGGGCCAGGGACAGCAGTTCGTGTACCTGATCGGCTGCGGTGGGGATGTCCGCGGTGGCGGCTTGCTCGGCCGTGACGGTGACGGGCACCTCGGCGGCGGTACCGATGCGATGCACCAGAGCCTCGACCCACTCGTCGTCGTGCACACCGGGAATCAGGACGGTGCCGCCCTCCGTGCTCAGCAAAGACAGGGGAGTGCGGCCGCAGATCGTGGCCAGTTCGGCCTGTACACGACGCAGCTTTCTGCGAGCGGCGACCGTCTTCTGGATGTTGGGGTCGTTCTCGTCCGGGTGCGGCGGTACCGAGATGGCGAGCACGAGGTAACTGTCGGCGAGTTCGATGCCGGACTGACGTGCCATCGACACCGCGTTGTGGCCGCTGAGAAGTGAGGTGACCAGAGTGTGCGCTGCAGTGTGGTGTTCGCTGGCCACTGCTTGCAGTTCTTCGACGTAGCTCTTGCTGGCGGCGATGGATACCTTCTCCGACAGCAGCACGAACATGCGCGCGGCCTCGATCAGCTGTGCGGCATCGCCCTCGCCTGCCCGCTTCGACACCAGGTTCCAACCGATCTGGATGCCCTCGTGGTAGACGCTGAGCACGGATTCGAGTGGAACACCTTCGCGAGCCCACTGGCTGGCCTTGGCGCGGAGCTCGGCCAGGTCGGACTCGGCCGGAGCGCGGCGTTCGTCGAGCATCTGCACGGCGATGCTGATGCATTTGACGGTGAATTCGGTGACGTCGCCGTGGAGCTGTTCGCCCGGCAGGGACCCGCAGGGAGTGTTGGCTGCGAAATGCCCTACCAGGAGCCGCGCCACCGCACGGAAGTCGCGAAGAGGAGCCGACGCAGGCTGACCCGCGACCATGATTCCGAGGCTAGTCGAGTTGTGAACGGTCACAGATCAACCCTTCGTGTTGGATTCTTCAGGTCATTCGGACTGCAAACTTAATCACGCGAATCAACGCGCTTCCACGGCTTAATCTATGCAATCCTGCGCAAAACCGCGGTGTTTTCGTACCTCAAGTTTGTTTCCTGGCCTCTAACAGGATCGATCATAGGTTGTTATCAACGTGTGATCCAGGTTTTCGGCAAAACTCGTTGTGATCTATCTCGAGCGAGTGGCGCGGACGGCTGCGACTTGCCCTAAACAATGCCGAAGCCGTTCACGGGGTGTGCAGCGCACATCTACCTTGATCTCGTTGGGAGTGGGCGACGAAGGGACGAGCATGCACAGTGATATCGGTCAGTTCACTGTTCTCCGGGAGTTGCGCCCGACCATCGAGGAGAATCTCGCCCGTCACCGCGCCGAGTCCGTTCAGTGGGAACCGGCCGACTTCGTCCGTGCCGAGATGTACTGGGGATCGCGTCCCTCGACGCTGACCGAGACCGCGAAAGCCGCATTGGTGACGAATCTCCTGGTAGAGCAGAACATTCCGCTCTACCGCCGGGATGCGGTGGCAACCGAAGTCGGTGCCTGGCCGTCCTGGCTCACCGACTGGAGCAACGAACGACGTCGGCATGCCGCGGCCGTCACCGATTACCTGGTCGCCACCCGCAGCGTCGATCCGGTCGCCCTCGGACGAGCTCGAGCGCAATGTATGGCGGTGGGATTCGACTCCCCGATGAACGGCGCGCACCTGCTCCGGTCACTGGTTCAGGTGGCCCTGGACGAGTCGGTCTCGAGCATCAGTCATCGCAACACCGCCGATCAGTGCCACGATCCGGTAGCAGATCGTCTCCTCGGACGCATCGTCGCCGATCAGGAACTGCACGTCCGATTCTTCGAGAACCTGGTTTCGGCAGCGCTCGCCGTGGCACCCGGCCTGACGGTCACCGCCATCACCGAGGTCGTCATGAACTTCCAGCTACCGGGTACCAACCTGCCGGGTTTCGCCCGCAGTGCGATGCTCATCGCGCGCGACGGAATCTACGACCTCGCTCGCCATCTCGACGAGGTGCTGCGACCCATGTTGGCCCAGTGGCGCATCTTCGAGCGGACAGATCTCGGTGCCGGAGCGCGCAAACGCGATCAACTGGCGGACTACTTGGACCATCTCGATACCCAGGCCGCCACCATCGAGCGCAGCTCCATGCGAACGCAGGAGTACGCAAACGCATTGCGCGCCAGCTGAGACCACTTACTTCGGCGGGGTCCATCGACTAACCTGAACTTCTACTCTTCTGCACGCTCCACACCTCGTACTCGGGGCAACGACCGGAGGCCCCCATCGTGACAGGCTCTCGACCGATCATCGTCGGAATAGACGGATCCGCCGCGGCGGACAAGGCGGTGATATGGGCGGCCCTCTGTGCGCACAAACGGGATCGGCGGTTGCACATCGTCACTGCCGTCGACATGCCGGGAGTAGTCGACCTGAGCGAATTTGCCGGAGAAGCAACGGAATTCGTTGCGACAGCCAAGTCCAGGTTGGTGGCGGCCGAGACTCTGGCCGCGCTGGTCGTCGACGATCCCGCGTTCGAGGTGACGTCGAGTGCCATCGAGGGCGGTGTCATGGACGTTCTCATCGGCGTCTCGGCGCAGGCCGAGATTCTGGTGATCGGTGCCAGCGAAACCGGCGCTGTCACATTGTCTTTGGCGGCTCACAGCGTATCGCCGGTGGCCGTGGTGCGGGGTCGTGACATCGACGGTCGCCCGGTTGCCGAGGGCCCGGTCGTCGTCGGCATCGATGGATCGGACGTAAATCAAGCTGCCGTCGAGTGGGCGTTCGCCGAAGCGTCGGCGCGTGCGGCCGTGTTGATCGCTGTACACGTCTGGTCCGATGTGGATCTGACGCAATCGTTCGGCCGCGCGCCCAAGGATTGGCACGCCATCGCGGACGGCGAAGAGGCACTACTGGCCGAGAGTCTCGCCGGCTGGCAGGAGCGGTTTCCCGAGGTCGAGGTGCAGCGAATCGTGGCTCAGGACCGACCGGTACGAGTTCTCAGTGGCCTGTCCGAAACCGCGGCATTGATAGTGGTGGGCAACCGGGGACGCGGCGGATTCGGTGGAATGCTGCTGGGGTCCACGAGTTTCGCACTCGTCAACACGGCGGACTGCCCCGTGCTCGTAGTGAGAAAAGCGCTCACATAGCGACGGTCAGCAAAAAGCTCACGTCTTCGATGGCCTCGACGCTGTGGCGGGCGTCGGGGATGACGAGCAAGTCGCCGGTCGAGCCCTTCCACGATCGCTCGCCGCTGATCAGCTCGAGCTTTCCGCTCAGGACCAGGACGGTGGATTCGCCGGACAGGTCGTGTTCGGCCAACTTGTTCCCGGCGGCCAGGGCCACGACGGTCTGCCTCAGGTGGCGTCGATGACCGCCGTAGACCGTCTGCGAACTGCGGCCACTCGACGCGCCGACGGCAAGCTTGAGTTGTTGACGGGCAAGGGCGGTGAGTGACTTCTTGTCCATGATCGTCAGTATGACGCACTGCCCGCAGTCACGACGGGGGAATCCTGAACGCGCTCAGGAAGGTTGGGTAGCCTTTCCGTACTCCACGAAGCGAAATCGAGTCTCGTTCACTCGGCTGCTCTGCCACTCGCCGGCCTTCGCGATCCAGCCCTCCGGAATTTCGGGAGCACTGGTATCGCCGTCGACGTCGAGATCGACTTCGGTGACTTCGAGGTGGGTCGCGATACTCATTGCACTGCGATAGATTTCGCCGCCGCCGATGATCCAGACCGGGTCGTCGCCCACCCTGGCCACGGCGTCGGCGACGCTCGATGCGTTCTCGGCACCGTCTTCGCACCACGAGGAATTGCGGGTGACCACGATGTTGCGACGCCCCGGCAGCGGACGGAACTTCGCGGGCAGTGAGTCCCAGGTCTTGCGGCCCATGATCACCGGATGCTCGGCCGTCGTGGCTTTGAAGTGCGCCATGTCCTCGGGAACGCGCCAGGGGATGCCACCCCCGTCACCGATGGTTCCGGCCCGGCTCTGAGCCCAGATCAGACCGACGAATCGTTCGGCACTCACACCGCGACCGGGGCCTTGATCGCCGGGTGGTGCCGGTAGTCCACTATCTCGATGTCCTCGAAGGTGTAGTCGAAGATCGAATCCCGTTGTGCCAGTTTCAGAGTGGGGTACGGATATGCCTCTCGGGAGAGCTGCTCGGCAACCTGCTCGCGGTGGTTGTCGTAGATGTGGCAATCGCCGCCGGTCCACACGAAATCGCCCACCTCGAGCCCGGTCTGCGCAGCCACCATGTGCGTGAGCAGCGCGTAGCTGGCGATGTTGAACGGCACACCGAGGAACATGTCTGCGCTGCGCTGGTACAGCTGGCACGAGAGTTTGCCGTCGGCCACGTAGAACTGGAAGAACGCGTGGCAGGGCGGCAGTGCCATCTGCGGGATCTCGCCGACGTTCCAGGCCGAGACGATCATCCGACGCGAATCCGGATTCGTCTTCAGAGTCTCGATGACCTGGCTGATCTGGTCGATGTGCTCGCCGGACGGGGTGGGCCACGACCGCCACTGCACTCCGTAGACCGGGCCGAGCTCGCCGTCCGGAGCTGCCCACTCGTCCCAGATGCTCACGCCGCGCTCCTGTAGCCACGTGGCGTTCGAGTCGCCCCGCAGGAACCACAGCAACTCGTACACGATCGACTTCAGATGGACCTTCTTGGTGGTGATCAACGGGAAGCCCGCAGCCAGATCGAAGCGCATCTGATGCCCGAACACGCTGGTGGTGCCGGTCCCGGTTCGGTCGGACTTCGCCGTCCCGGTGCCCTGGATGTGGCGCAGCAGATCTTCGTACGGAGTCGGAACCATCACGACGGTCATCGTAGCTGCATACTGGACACATGCCGGAATTACCCGAGGTGGAAGCCCTTGCCGGCTTTCTGCGCGAGCATGCCGTCGGTGCCGTGATCGGACGCATCGACATCGCCGCACTCAGTGTTCTCAAGACGTTCGATCCGCCGCTCACCGAGCTGCAGGGCAAAGACGTCACCGATGCTGCCCGTTTCGGCAAACACCTGGCACTGCGCGCGGGTGACCTGTGGCTGATCACGCACCTTTCGCGCGGCGGGTGGCTGCGGTGGGTGGACAATCCCAGCGCCGCGCCGCCCAAGCCCGGCAAGGGCCCGTTGGCACTGCGCATCCATTTCTTCACCCCCGAAGGAGCCACGCCTGCCATCGACCTGACCGAAGCCGGTACCAAGAAGCGATTGGCGGTCTGGGTGGTCCGCGATCCTCAGCAGGTAGCGAGCATCGCGCGCCTCGGGCCCGATGCGCTGACGGTCACCGAACTCGAGTTCGCCGAGATTCTCGGAAGCACCACTGCGCGACTGAAGACCTCGTTGGTGGACCAGTCCCTGCTGGCAGGCATCGGCAATGCCTACTCGGACGAGATATTGCACGTCGCGAAGCTCTCGCCGTTCGCGTCGTCGAGCAAGCTCGATCCCGAATCCGTCGCCACGCTCTACGCGGCGATGCGCTCGGTGCTGTCCGACGCGGTGGCGCGCTCGGCCGGACAGGATGCGGCGCGTCTGAAGGGGGAGAAGCGATCGGGCATGCGGGTGCATGCCAGGACCGGACTCCCGTGCCCGGTGTGCGGCGACCCGGTACGCGAAGTCGCGTACGTCGATCGATCGTTTCAGTACTGCGCCACGTGCCAGACGGCCGGCAAGATCCTCGCCGACCGCCGCATGTCCCGTCTGCTCAAATAACGGGCTCGAGCTTCTGGCTGTCGTACCCGCGGTAGCCGGCCCACGCCTTGCGCCGGTCGCTCCGCGGATCCTTCTGTACCCGGGTGCGGGTGTCGAAGATCAACGTCTTGCGTTCGGCCTCGTCGTACTCCGGCCACGAGTCCAGCGGTTTTCCGTTGGTGGCGAACGCAATCCACTGTGACTGCACCTGCTCGGTGACGTCGGAAAAGGCCTTTCGTCCGCCGGCGAGCGTGAGCGCCTTACCGAACAGCGTCTTGCTGATGCCGAACACGGCGAACAACTCGAACCCGTGGGTGGCGTCGAGGCCCAGTATCTTCATCGACCGCGGGGCGAAGTCGAACCGGTAGAAGTACGTCGATGCGTGACGCGAATGTCCCTCGGCCACTTCCAGTGACGGCTTCCAGAAGGTGAAATCGCCACCGAAGTCGATGGCCGAGCGCTCGTTCGGGTAGCCCCGGTAGCCTGAAGTGACAACGGCTTCGGCGTCGGGGTCGGTGAGCGAGAACAGCTTGGTGATGCGCTCGGGGTTGGTCGGCAACGCGTCGAGGAACTTCGGAAACAGTGTTCCCTCACGGGCATTGGTGCCGATGATCAGTGGAACGCGGTGCGCGGTGCCGTTCGCGTAGGCCTCGATCGGGCTGACCGGCAGGAAGTCACCGTCGATGACCGGGCCGAACGGGAGCAGGCCCGGAGTGCGGTGCAACGTGGTGAGACCGAGTTTGGTGCCCGCCCGCCCGAGCCGCAGTACCTCGGCGTTCTCCAGTGTCTCGGCAGCGTTGTCGACCGTGCCGCCGAGATAGCCGACGAATTCGCGGGCCCACTGATCGGCGCGTTCCTTGGTCGTCGTCATGCCCGGGGCGGAGCTCTCGGAAATGGCCTGAGCAAAAAGGCCTTTCGCAGCAGGAACCGCCAGCAGCGTGGTGACGGCGTTTCCGCCCGCGGACTCGCCGAAGACGGTGACGTTGTTCGGATCGCCGCCGAACTCGGCGATGTTGCGCTGTACCCATTCCAGAGCAGCGACTTGATCCCGTAAACCGAGGTTGGAGTCGAACGGCCGCTCGGGAGTGGAGAACTGAGACATGTCGAGGTAGCCCAGAGCGCCGAGCCGGTAGTTGACCGAGACGTAGATGATGCCGTCGCCGTCCTTCAGTGAGCGTCGCACCAGGGAGCCGCCGCCGTACAGCGGGGTGGCCGACGTACCGAGTGTGTACGCGCCGCCGTGGATGAACACCATGACCGGACGCGGATTCGCGCTCGGTGCGTTCGGTGCCAGCACGTTGAGCGTCAGGCAGTCCTCGCTCGACGGCTGATACTTGCCGATCGCGAGCATCGTGCCGCGCTTGTGCTGAATCGAGGCGTTGCCCCACTCGGTGGCGTCGCGCACGCCCTCCCACGGCTCGGTGGGTTGCGGCGCTCGAAATCGAAGCGGGCCGACGGGCGGGGCGGCGTAGGGAATGCCTCGCCAGGTGGTGAGGTCACCGACGGGCTTGCCCTCGATGATGCCGTCGGAGGTGGTCACGCGTGTCGTCACAGCCATGTCGCGAGTGTACTGACCGGTCCTTACTCCCGGGTAAGAACCGGCGGTGTTCGGCACCGGGCAGACTCGAATACATGTCTTTCGATTATCGCGCCGAAATCGTGCAGCTGCTGCGAGCGCCGACGCACGCGTACTTCGGGAGATCCAAGGACGGCCCGGCCGAGGTACCGACCGATCTGCCGTCCAGTGTCGAGATCGTGGCGCACAAGGGCATCCGCGGCGATCGCTTCTTCGGCGTGAAGGCGCACACGGAGGCCGCGGTGAGCCTCCTGGCTGTCGAGGCCTGGGAGGCGGTGGGAGATGTGCTCGATGTCGAGGTACCCGATCCGGCCGTGGCCAGGCGCAACCTCGTGGTTCGCGGGCTCGAACTCGACCCGCTGCGAGGGGAGGAGTTTCAGCTGAACTCCGGCGACGGCTGGATCACGTTCCGCGGCGGCCGGCCGGCTCACCCGTGCGCGTGGATGGACCGCATGGTGGCCGACGGTGCGCGCAAGGCGCTGATCGGTCGTGGTGGCCTGCGCGTCGAACCGCTGTCCGACGGCATTCTGCGGGTCGGAGAGTTGGCGGTGCGCTCCCCGGTCGAGCTGGATGCGGCACGTGCAGCACTGTCGGTCAGGCGTGCGCAGCCGATCTGACCTCCTTCTCAATGCACCTGCGTCATCGAAGGCGACCCACCAGCTTGCTCACGAAGCGAATCTGTGCCCATAATATGAGTATTGGTGTGACGGATCACACCGAACCGCGCGCCATGGCGTGGGTCACTCAATCCAGCGGGAAGAATTGCCGATGTCCGATATGTGGATCGTGATCAACACCGTCGTTGCCGTGCTGGCGGTGGTGGTCTTCATCGTTCGTTTTCACTTCAACCCGGTGATCTCGCTCGTACTCGGGGCTGCGTACCTGGGTCTGGCGACGAAGCTCGGAGTCGGGGCCACCGTCGACACCATCACGGGCGGGTTCGGCGAGATCATGGCCGAGGTGGGCCTGCTCATCGCCTTCGGCGTGCTGATGGGGTCGGTGCTGCAGGAGATGAGTGCCATTCAGCGGCTCGTGGGCACGTTGCTGAAAACGTTCGGGCCCAAACGGCTCCCGTACGCGCTGTCGCTGACCATCGCGACTGTGTTGCAGTCCATCTTCCTCGACGTGCTGTTGGTGATCTCCGCGCCGCTCGCTCGGAACCTCGCCCCCAAGATCGGCAAGTACGGCACAGCGAGAATGGCTACGGCACTGGCCATCTCGCTCGAATGCGGAATCGTGTTCATGGTCCCTGGTGTCGCGACGCTCGCGCTGGCCGGCCTGCTCGGCGTGCCGCTGGGCAAGATGATGATCTACGGACTGATCCTGATCGTTCCGGTCGTCGTGCTGTCGGTGGCCATCATGTCGTTCGTGTTCCGGCACGGTTGGTGGAACGAGGAGAAGGACGAGCAGCAGATCATCGTGGTTCCGGAGCCCGTGGTTCCGGAGCCTGTCGATTCCGACGACGAGCCCGTCGAAACCGGAGGTGGCGTGGCGCAGAAGGTGCGCACCGAGAAGCAGACGTCGCTGGTGGTGTTGCTCTCACCGCTGCTGCTCGCGCTCGTCCTCATCGCCATCGGTGCCGTACTCGAAGTGGCCGAAATATCGGTTCCGGTGGTCGAATTCATCGCCAGCCCGGTCATCGCGTTGCTCATCGGCTTGGTCGGGACGTGTCTCATCGGCCGCTACCACGTCGGTCAGGCACGAGTGGAGAAAGCACTGGCTCGTGGATTCGCCGAAAGCGGTCAGATTCTGATTCTCACCGGTGTCGGTGGTTCGCTCGCGGCCGTCATCAACGAGGCTGGTCTCGGCGACATCCTCGGCCAGTACTTCACGGCCAGCACCGCGGCTCCGCTGTTGATGGTGTGGGTCATCGCTGCCGCGTTGCACATCGCCGTCGGATCGGTGACGATCTCCGCCATCACCTCGGCCGGAATCCTCGCCCCGGTCGCTCCGCTCATCGGCCTCGACCCGGTGTTCATCGCGTTGGCCGCGGGCGCGGGGTCGCTGTTCGCCGTGCACGTCACCAGCAACACCTTCTGGCTGCTGCAGTCCTTGATGGGTCAGTCGACCAGGGGCACACTCAAGACGTGCTCGGTGGGTGTCTCGCTGGCCTCGGTCATCGCCATCGCGTTGATCGTGCCGATGAGCTGGATCCTGTGAGCTTGTCTCCTATGAGTATCGAAAGGAACACGATGGCACTGCCGCTCAGCGGAGTTCGAGTTCTCGAACTCGGCAACTACATAGCCGCACCCACTGCGGCGCGCATGCTCGCCGATTTCGGTGCCGAGGTGATCAAGGTCGAACGTCCGGGAACCGGAGACGAACTGCGCAACTGGCGGTTGTACTCGGGCACCACGTCGATGCTCTACCGCACGATCAACCGGAACAAGAAGTCGATCGTGCTGGACCTGCGCACCGAGCAGGGGCGTAAGGACGTCGTCGATCTCGCCGCCGAGTGCGACATCGTGCTCGAGAACTTCCGTCCCGGCACTCTGGAGAAATGGGGCATCTCACCGGAGGTGCTCAGCGCAGCCAACCCCGAACTGATCATCACACGTATCTCGGCCTTCGGACAGACCGGCCCGATGTCGCAACGACCCGGATTCGCTGCTGTCGCAGAGGCATACGGCGGTTTCCGCAACCTCGTCGGTGATCCGGACCGGCCCCCGGTGCGAGTCGGTGTCTCGATCGGGGACTCGATCGCCGGTCTGTACGCGGCCTTCGGATGTGTCATGGCCCTGTTTCAGCGACAGACTCTGCGGGCGGCGCAGGCACCGGATCAGCAGACTCCGCTCACGCTGGCGCAACGTTCCATCGATGTCGCACTGAACGAGTCGATTCTGTCGATGATGGAATCGCTGATCCCGGACTACCTCGCCTATGGCGTCGAGCGCGAACGGACGGGCGGCCGGATGGAAGGCATCGCACCGTCGAACGCATACCCGTGCAACGACGGTCACTCGATCATCATCGCCGGCAACGGCGACGCCATCTTCCAGCGCTACATGGAGACCATCGACCGTCCCGATCTGGGAGCCGATCCGGACCTGGCGTCCAACGCCGGCCGATGGCGTCGACGCGACGAGTTGGACGCCGCTATCTCGGCCTGGACCGGATTGCACTCGCGCGAAGAGGCTTTGAAGATCCTCGACGCCGCCGGAGTGCCGTCGGGACCGATCTACACCGCGGCCGATATCGTCGCCGACGAGCAGTATGCCGCCCGCAACATGATCCAGCACTTCCAGGTCGACACCGGCGAGGACGAGCCGACCGACGTCGGATTCGTCGGTGTCGTTCCGGTGATCGGTGACGCATCTCTGCCGATTCGTTCGGTCGGACCGGATCTGGGCGAACACACCCGAGAAGTACTGTCGACCCTGCTCGGCCGAACCGACGAAGAGATGGGCCTGTAGATGTACCGATTCACCCCCGCCGCGGAGTTGCGCGACGTCACGATGCGCGACGGACTTCAACTCACCGGCAAGATGCTCTCCACCGAACGCAAGCTCGAGATCATCAGGGCGCTCATCGAACTCGGTGTACCGTCGCTCGAGATCGGGTCGATGGCGCGGGGCGACAAGGTGCCGCCGATGGCCAACACCCTCGAGGTCATCGGTGAATTGACCGCCGAGGAACTCGCGCGATGCTGGGTGTGGGTCGCCACTCCACGTCACGTCGAGAAGGCCGCTGCCGCCGGGGCTCGAAACTTTCAGTACTGCTTCTCCGCGTCGGACTCGCACAATCAGGCCAACATCGGTCGTACCACCGAGGTGTCGCTGGCGGCCATGCCCGATGCCATCGACATCACGCGATCGGTGGACGGTGAGATCGAGTTGTGCATCGCGACGTCCTTCACCTGCCCGTTCGAGGGACAGGTACCGCCGGATCGGGTCATCGAGATCGCCAACGACGAACGAGCAACGGGCGCAACAGATATCGTCATCTGCGACACCCTGGGGCAGGCGGTGCCGGTGCAAGTGCAGTCGCTGATCTCGCGGGTGCGCGCCGAAACTCCCGATCGCAGAGTGGTGTTCCACGGTCACGACACCTGGGGCCTGGGCGTTGCGAACACACTTGCCGCGATCTCCGCCGGAGCAACGATGGTCGACGGTTCGCTCGGCGGACTGGGCGGGTGCCCTTTCGCCCCCGGTGCCAGTGGTAACACCTCGTCGGAGGACATTCTCTTTGCGACGCGGCCGGACTGGTTCGAGCCGAAAACCCTTGCCGCCATGGCGACTCTGTCGGAGGAGTTGCTCACCGAACTGGGCGAGCCCATGAGATCGAAAACAGTTCAGGGTGCGCGGTCCGAAGCACGTGCCTTCGAGTGGGTCGTATGAGCCGCATCCTCGTCACCACCGAGATCCCGGCCCCGGGCATGGATATCCTGCGCGCCGCCGGGGACGTGGACCTACGGGAGGTCGACCACGAGCAATTGGTCGCCGCCTGCTCCTCCGGGGAATACTCGGTCGTCGTGTCCCAATTGCGTGACCGGTTCGACGCGGAGCTGCTGGCCTCGGCATCGATCACCGGGATATCGAATTACGCCGTCGGATTCGACAACATCGACATTGCAGCCGCAACCGAACACGGCATCACGGTGGCCAATACCCCTGGGGTGCTGACGGATTCGACGGCAGACATCGCGATGCTGCTCATTCTGTCCACGGCCCGCCGCGCCGTCGAGGCCGACGCGTTCGTCCGCTCCGGCTCGTTCACCGGATGGGAGCCGGAACTGCTTCTCGGCAGTGATGTCTCGGGTCGAGTGCTGGGGCTGGCCGGCTTCGGTCGTATTGCCCGCGCCACCGCGCGTCGAGCACTGGGTTTCGGTATGACGGTCAAGTTCTGTCCCCGCCCACCCGGCGACCGCGATGTCTCCGATGACGAGCTCGGGGAGTTCGCGGGTCGCGTCGAGCACGCGTCCTGGGACGAGATCGTCACGACCAGCGACTTCCTCTCCCTTCATGTGCCGTTGTCGGATTCCACGTACCATCTGCTGAACGCGCAGGTACTCGCCGCGATGAAACCGTCGGCGATCGTGATCAACACTGCGCGGGGTCCGGTGATCGACGAGGCAGCCCTGGTGACCGCGCTTCGCGAGGGCACCGTTGCCGCAGCAGGTTTGGACGTCTACGAGCGCGAGCCGGCCCTCGAACCGGGGCTGGCGTCGCTACCGAACACGGTGTTGCTCCCACACGTGGGGAGCGCGACGGTGTCGGTGCGTTCGGAGATGGCACGGCTGTGCGCCACCAACGCAGCGGCGATGTTCGGTGGTTCGATGCCACCGCATCCGGTGAATCCCGACGCGTGGGGTCACGCGGGGTAGCGTCCGCCCAGGGTTCTCGTGATCTGCTCGGCGTGGGAGATCAGCAGATCCACCCAGGCCTCGCACTGCAATTGCGGCATCCGCAGTGTCGGGCCACTGATCGTGACGGCACCGACGATGTCCGCAGCCGAGTCGAACACCGGAGCGGACAGGCCCGACGCTCCGGTCTCGCGCTCACCGGTAGTGATCGCGTAGCCGTCGGACCTGGTCTGCGCCAACAACGCTCGCATCGTCTCGGCCTCGGTCACCGTCTGCTCGGTCATCGATTCGAGCTCACGGGAGAGAACACGCTCGGCCAGTTCCGAATCCCACGCCAGCAGGACGCGGCTGGCCGATCCCGCGCTGAGCGGGATGACCTTGCCTACGTACATGTCTCGTCGCAACGCATGCCGCGTCTCGGCGATTGCGACGCACACGCGATAGTTCTGTTCGGGTCGAAAGAAGCACGCCGTTTCGGTCGTCAGATCGCGCATGTCCTTGAGTATCGGGTTGACGACCGACAGCACGTCGAGGTCCTTGGTCGCCGTCGCGGCCCAGTAGGCCATACGTACCCCGATGCGAATGCGATCGCCGCTCCGGTCCAGAAATCCCTGCTGCACCAGATTGGTGACCAGACGCTGGACAGTCGAGGTCGGTAGTCCGGTGGTCTGTTGAATCTCACCGAGCGTCAACGAGGGACGGTCGAACGAGAAGGCGTCGAGTATCTCGGTGATCTTGCCCAGCACCAGAAGCGGCTGTTGCTTCGACGTGCTCTCGGTACTCACCAGGCCAATCTACTCGGTCGCCCGCTTCACCAGGAGATCGATGGGCTTGGTCAGGAACAGGATCATCAGCGACCACAGTCCGAGCGAGGTGAACGCGACACCGAACGCGATCAGGATCAACACCGAACTGATCGCGCCGTTGCGGACGCGCTCGAGGTGTCTGGAGTCGGCGGCCACGATGGACGGGTGCCGCGAGACGATGATGTCCGCGACGAACATCGCGATGACGGACACCGCGATGTTGGCGACGTAGAGCGTCGAGGAACTCGAGTCGTAGCCGTTCTTCTCGGCGATCAGCTTGGTGGGGAACGGTAGGAAGACGATCGAGAGCAGCCACACGAAGTTCACCCACATCAATGCCCGCGTGTAGCCGATCAGGTTCCTGAAGACTCGATGGTGGCTGAGCCATTGGGTGTAGATCACCAGAAAGCTCAGCACGAACGCGTAGAACTCGACTCCGTGTTCGCGAAAGACGTCGACGAAGCTTTCGCTCTGGCCCGGCTCGGCCAACTCCACGAGCGGAAGCACCAGAAGCGTCGCGGCAATGGCGACCACAGCATCACTGAAGTTGACCAGTCTGTCGAAACCGCGTTGGTATTCCATGTCAGCTCGATCGGTTTGCATGTCAGCCCTCTCGCTTTCCATGTCAGCATTGTGCACTCTGTGCGAGTAGCGTCCGGACGATGTCCGATCGACGTACTCTCACCACCGGTCGAGTTGTGTTTCTCGTTGTCGCCGCCGCGGCACCGATGGCGGCCATGATCGGCAACGTACCGTTGGCTCTGATACGCGGAAACGGTGCCGGACTGCCGGCTGCCTACGCGATCAGTGCCGTTGTGCTGCTGTGCTTCTCGGTAGGATTCGCGGCGATCAGTCAGCAGGTGTACAGCACCGGTGCGTTCTACACCTACATCGGTCTGGCGCTGGGGAAGCCGCCCGGTGTTGCTGCCGCATATGTCGCAGTTGTCGCGTATACCTCGCTGGCGTGCGGGCTTTCGGGGGCATTCGGATATTTCACGCATCTGGTA
Organism: Rhodococcus sp. IEGM1428; assembly: GCF_050321865.1. NCBI lineage: Bacteria > Bacillati > Actinomycetota > Actinomycetes > Mycobacteriales > Nocardiaceae > Rhodococcus > Rhodococcus sp. IEGM1428. The sequence continues at coordinate 137,639 of NZ_JBNQFW010000001.1, forward strand.
TTCGCCGATTCCGGTATCGACATTCCGTGGTACGTCTTCACGGCAGCCGCTGTCGTGATTGTCGCTTTCCTCGGCTTCCGAAATGCCGACCTCTCGGCCAAGGTGTTGGGAACGCTGATGGTGCTCGAGTTCGCTTTTCTGACGGTGTTCAACGTCCTGGTGGTGAGCGACAAGGGAACCGCGGCGGTGCCACTGGAGTCGTTCACCCCGACGCAGGTGTTCTCCGGATCGCTGGGGATAGCGATGATGTTCGCCTTCTCGAGTTTCATCGGATTCGAGTCTGCGGCACTGTACGGCGAAGAAACCAAGGATCCCAGGCGCAGCATCCCGCGCGCGACGTTCATCGCGGTCACGCTCATCGCCGTCTTCTACGTGCTGACCAGTTGGATCATCGTCGGGGCCGCGGGCGGAGTCGACGCACCGGTGCTGGCCCAGACCGAACTGGGCAATCTTCTGTTCACGTTGGCGCAGCAGTACGGAGGAACCGTGCTGTACGACGGTACCGCGGTGCTGCTGTGCACCAGTGTGCTCGCGTCGTATCTCGCTGTGCACAACGCGGCCAGTCGATATCTGTTCGCCCTCGGGCGAGAGCGCGTACTTCCCGTGCGACTGGGCCGAATTCACCCGCGCCACTCGAGCCCGCACATCGGCAGCGTCACCGCCTCGGTCGTTGCTGCCGTGTCGCTGACCGCGTTCGCGGTGACCGGTGCCGACCCGTACCTGATCTACGCCGCCGGTGCCATCGGCCTCGGCACCCTCGGAGTGATCGCCCTCCAAGCCGCTGCGGCGCTGTCGGTGGTGGTGTTCTTCATCGGCCATCCGGATCGCTCCCTGTGGCGTACCGGCATTGCCCCCGGCATCGGCTTCGCCGGGTTCATGACCGGATTGGTGCTCGCCGGAACGCATTACAGCATCCTGACCGGTTCCGATTCTGCGGTCGTCAACGCGATCCCTGTGGTGTTGATCCTCGCCGCGATCCTCGGGGTCCTTGTGGCACTGCGCATCAGGCGTGCCGACCCCAAGACCTACGAGGGCATCGCCGCGGCCTACATGCGTCAGTGATCGGTTGTTCGACGAGCCTCGAGGAGCCTGAGCCAGATCTCGCTGACCGTCGGATACGACGGCACCGCGTGCCACAGATCGTCGAGCGAGACCTTACCGACCACCGCGACAGTGGCGGCATGAACGAGCTCGGCGACGCCCGGCCCGACGAACGTCGCGCCCACTATCGTGTCGGTGCCGCGGTCGATCACCAGCTGCGCTCGGCCCGAGTAATCGTCCTGCTGCAGAGACGATCCCGCGACGGCGATGTCCTGCGCCACGATCTCGACGTCGAGGCCTTCTTGTCGGGCCTTGGCCTCGGTCAGTCCGACCGACGCCACCTCGACCGGCGTGAACACCACCTGAGGGATCTGTCCGTGGTCCGCCGTGGCGCGGAATCGCTTCTGGTCCAGCGGCTTTCCTTCGGCCCTGGCGGCAATGACGTCACCGGCCACCCGGCCCTGGTACTTCCCCATGTGCGTCAGCGGCGCACGGCCGTTGACGTCACCCACTGCGTACAGCCAGTCGTGACCCGGAACCGACAGGTGATCGTCGACGTCGATGTAGTGGCCCTCGTCGAGTCCGAGGCTCGACAGGCCGAGGTCAGAGCTCGCCGGAGTACGTCCTGCAGCGACGAGAACTTCGTCGGCGACCATCTCGCTACCGTCGACGACGAGGGTGACCGGTCCGCCGTGGATTCGACCGATGCCGGTGTCGGCAGGGTTCTCTCGTGACACCGACTCGAGGGAGGCGTCGAGCATGATCGTTGCGCCGCGCTTCTTCAGAGCCTCGGCGACCAGTTCGCCGGCGAACGGTTCGGAACCGGCCAGCAGCGACGATCCGCGCACGATCATCGTCACTTTCGCTCCGAGAGAGAGCAACCAGGTGGCCGCCTCCGTCGCGACGACGCCACCGCCGATCACCGCGATGTGCCCGGGCGTCTCGTGAATGTTGGTGGCATCGCGGGAGATCCACGGCCGGGCGTCGCGCAGACCGGGGGTGTTCGGTACCGAGGCTGTGGTTCCGGTGGCGAGGACAACGGCGTGACGGGCAGTGAGTGTGCGGCCGTCGACCTCGACGGTCTTGGTCCCGGTGAGTCGCCCATGGCCACGGATCACCGAGATGCCCGCCGACTCGGCCCACGTCACCTGCGAGGAGTCGTCCAGACTGTGGGTGTAGGACTCGCGTCGGGCCAGAACAGCGTCGGCATCGAGGGGCTGATCTCCGACCAACTCTTTGACTCCCGGCATGTTTCGCGCGGTGTCGAGAACTTCGCTCGGACGCAGCAAGGCCTTGCTGGGCATGCAGGCCCAATAGGAGCATTCACCGCCTAGCAGTTCGTGCTCGACGATCACTGCGGTGCGATCGCTGCCCTGTATTGCGTACTGTGCGGCGTTCTCGCCGACCGGGCCACCGCCGATAACGATGACATCGAATTCCGAGCTCTCTGGGGCCATCACTCCACAGTGACATAGGCTCGCCGTTTATGGCGACCACTCGGAACAAGATTCTGATCACCGGAGCGAGCTCGGGGCTCGGTGAGGAAATGGCCCGACGGTTCGCCGCCATGGGCCGCGATCTGGCGCTGTGTGCCAGGCGAGTGGAGCGACTCGACGAACTTCGCGTCGAGTTGATGCACCAGAACCCGAACATCACCGTCTCGGTCCGTGCCCTCGACGTCACCGATCACGACGCAGTGGGCGAGGTGTTCGGTACGTTGCGAGACGAACTGGGCGGACTCGATCGCGTCATCGTCAATGCCGGGCTCGGCAAGGGCGCGAAAATCGGCACCGGGCGGGCCGAGGCCAACCTGGAGACCGCGCGCACCAACTTCGTCGGTGCCCTGTCGCAGGCCGAGGCCGCACTCTCGATCTTCCGAGAGCAGAAGCGCGGGCACCTGGTGTTCGTCTCGTCCATCAGCGCAGACCGGGGACTGCCGGGAGCCAAAGCGGCCTACTCGGCGAGCAAGGCTGCCGTGGCCTCGCTGGGCGAATCGCTGGCGACCGAACTGGCGCGAACCGACATCGCCGTCACCACGTTGCTGCCGGGCTTCATCGCCACCGACATGTCCGCCAAGGCGGGCGACAGTGCCGCTCTCACAGCCACTCTGGACCAGGGTGTGACCGCCATGGTCGACGCGATCGAGAGCGAAACCCGCCGCGCCGCGCTGCCCGGCCTCAAGTGGCGAGGCATCGACGCGGCGCTGCGGTTTCTGCCGAACGTGCTGACGGATCGAATGGTGTGACTACTGCAGGAGTGGAGCCTGCAGGAACGACCAGATCTATTGCAAGTAACCCTCGACCTGGTTGACGCTGTTGGCGGTTGCGGTATCGGGGTCCTTGCCGGCGTCGATGCGTGCGCGGCGCTGGCGCAGCAGGTCCCAGCACTGATCGAGGGCGTGCTCGAGGGAGGCCAATTCGGCCTTCTCGGTAGTCGGGTCGATGTCGCCGGCCTGGGTCTCGCTGCGGAGCTTGTGCTCGGTGGCGATGAGCTGCTGGATCTTAGTGTGGATATCGTGCTCGTTCATGGCGACCACGGTAGACCTACCAGGGTTTACCGGCCAGGTTTCGCGTGGCGAGAGCTCGTTGTACCGCTGAGGTGAGCTCGGCCGACGAACCGACCAGGGCGTCGTCGGTGCACACGAGCGAGAGTGTGTAGTTGCCGTTCATTCGAGAGATGTAGGTCGACATTCTGATGGTGGACACCGCGCCCGACGGATTCGGGTGGATCGCACGGGTGGCCAGCCCACCTGATCGGTGGGGTCCGAGGGTGGTGACGGCAGTCGGGATGTCGCCGATGTTGGAGCACAACACTTCTCCGCGTCCCGGTGTCGATGTCAATTTTGCGGCGATGCGGTGGGGCAGCAGCTGAACGATCTCCGGTGGATAGCCGGCCGGCGCTCCGACGGGAGCTCCGAATGCGGCCTTGCAGGCGATTCGGATGTCCGCGGGCGAGTCGCTTCCACGGACGGCGACGGTGGCCATCCCGATCGAGTTGGCATCACCGGATCCGCTGCGGAAGGGGATGTCGACGGTGACGGCGGGTGAGCCGAGTTCGCTCATCGTGGCGGCCACAACGGAGACGAACAAGGAATTGGCCGAACCGCCGACACGTTCTGCCGTCGAATCCCATTCTGCGGCATCGATATCGACGATCACCGCGTGCATCTGCCGTGCCCGGCGCGGTGTGACGCCGCCGGTGTCGGCGGTGGTGAACGCACGCAGTTCGGCTCGGGCCTTCTTGCTGACCCACAACCTCGCCGTCGCTGCGATGGATCGAACGAGGACGGTCAGGATCATCGCGATCGCGTCTCGGGCATCCGAACCCGGATGCGGGACGGGCACGGGCCTTGTGTCACCGGAGAATGCCTGTGCGGCAGCATCTATGAGACCTCGCGCATCGGCCAACGCGTGTGAGCAGACCAACGACACCACGGTGCCGCCGTGTGTGAGGGGAGCGGCCGTCAATCGCCAACCGGGACCGTACTGTGGGTCGAGTGGAACGTCGGCCTGGGTATCGGCCCATCCGATGACGTCGTCGACGGCATCGGTGCCGTACTCGAGCGGCAGCGACTCAGGTAAGATGTCCCAGCGGAGTCGGGCACCGGGTACCCGGGGCTTGCCGACTCTGCGGCCGAGTTGCCCGACGGCCAATTCTCGATGTACCCGGCCGAGTTCTTGCCTCGTCACCGTCTCGGTTGTACGCCAGATGCCCTGCAGTGCAATCGGAATGCCATATCCACGATGGGTGCGGAGGAAAATCTCGTCGATCACCGACAGGCGCGTCGAGATCACGGACTCGGGGTACCGTGGCGTCCCGCGCCCGAGACGAACTTGCTCGCGCCGGAGAGCGCGTCGGCGGTGATCGAGATGGCACCGTGTCGAAACTCGTTCTTCAGCGCGGACTCCTCGTCGAGGCCGTCCTGCTCCAGAACGGACAATCGATCCTCACGCATGCACGTCTGGGGTAGCAGAGCGAGTTCGGCGGCCAAGGCCTCCGCTTCGGAGCGGGCACGCCCGACCGGAACGACTCGGGTGATCAGTCCGATGTTCAGAGCTTCCTGGGCATCGACGGCGCGACCGGTGAGGATCATGTCCATCGCTCGACCGGTACCGATGATGCGCGGCAATCGCACTGTGCCGCCGTCGATCAACGGAACACCCCACCGGCGGCAGAACACGCCGAAGGTGGCGTCGTCCTCGGCGATGCGTAGGTCGCACCACAGTGCCAGCTCGAGTCCGCCCGCGACGGCGTACCCGGAGACCGCAGCGATGACCGGCTTGGACAACCGCATTCGCGTCGGACCCATCGGGCCGTCACCGTGTTCGGTCGCGTGGTTCGAGCGGGATGTTCCGAGCGCCTCGAGGTCGGCTCCCGAGCAGAACGTGCCACCCTCGCCCCACAGCACCGCCACCGATGCGGCCTCGTCGGCGTCGAACTCTTCGAATGCCTGCGTCAGCTCTTGGGCCGTGGGGCCGTCGACGGCGTTCCGCACCTCCGGGCGCGACAGAACGATTGTGGTGACGGGGCCTGATCGTTCGATCCGTACCGGCATGTCTGTGAACCCTACTCGAGTTCTCTTGCGTGAAGCAATGAATCAGTGCTTCAATCCTTGGCATGCCCTATCGCCGAACCCCCGCGGTGCAAGCCAGGCTCGACGCCGGCCGCGAGAAGCTGTTCGCTGCCGCCATCGAGGTGCTCTCGACGCACGGCTACGCAGGGCTGTCGATCGCCTCGGTCGCCGCGGCCGCGGGAGTGTCCGCGGGCAGCGTCTACACCCACTTCGAGGGCAAGGCGGACCTGGTGGTCGCCATCTTCCGCGAGGTCTGCGGCCGCGAGGTTGCCGCTGTGGTCGCCGTTGCCGGGCACGGAAGCACCGCCGAGCGGGTGACGGCAGTGGTGGAGACCTTCGCCGGACGAGCCCTGAAGAACCGAACGATGGCGTACGCGCTGCTCGCCGAACCGGTGGACCCTGCCGTCGACGCCGAGCGGTTGGTCTTCCGGCGGAAATTCACCGAGGCATTCGCCGACGCGATCGCGGCAGGCATCGCAGCCGGAGAGATTCCCGAGCAGGACGCGGCGATTTCGGCAGCAGGTCTGATCGGTGCCGTCGGCGAAGTGCTGGTCGGTCCGTTGTCTTCACACGAATCCAAGGATCCGGTCCCGGGTCTGGTGGCATTGTCGTTGCGCGCGTTAGGAGTTCGAGATGGACACGCATGAGGTATTCAATCAGTCGGTCGACCTGAGTCCGTACGACACATCCGCGGACGCGTCGTTGCTCGACGGCCTGGCGCGGGCCGGCGGCGGCTGGGCGCTCGACGAGGTTCGGCAGCTGGGAGCCCTCGCAGGCGGAGCTGACGCGCAGGAATGGGGGCGGCTCGCCAACGAGAACCCACCGGTGCTGAAGACGCACGATCGCTACGGTCATCGCATCGACGAGGTCGAATTCCATCCGCACTGGCACGATTTGATGACCGTCGCCGTCGAGCACGGACTCCATGCCAGCCCCTGGACCGACGATCGTGTGGGTGCGCACGTTGCCCGCGCTGCGAAGTTCTACGTCTGGGGACAGACCGAGGCGGGTCATATGTGTCCCATCTCGATGACCTATGCCGTCGTTCCGGCTCTGCGGCACAACCCCTCTCTGGCAGCACAATACGAGCCACTGTTGGCCACGCGGGAATACGACTTCGGGCTGCGTGTTCCGTCCGAGAAGCGTGGACTGATCGCCGGTATGTCGATGACCGAGAAGCAGGGCGGATCCGACGTCCGCGCCAACACCACCACCGCTACTCCGTCGTCGGACGGTACGTATTCGATTGTCGGCCACAAGTGGTTCACCTCTGCGCCGATGTCGGACATGTTCCTCACGTTGGCACAGGCACCGGGCGGACTGTCGTGTTTCATGCTGCCGCGCGTCCTGCCCGACGGCACTCGTAACCGAATGATGCTGCAGCGCTTGAAGGACAAGCTCGGCAACAAGTCGAATGCATCCGGCGAGCTCGAATACCACGGGGCGACCGGTTGGCTCGTGGGTGAAGAGGGCCGCGGAGTGCGCACCATCATCGAGATGGTGAACATGACCAGGCTGGACTGCGTCATCGGATCTGCGGCGGGAATTCGCAACGCCACCGTCCGCGCGGTTCATCATGCCCGGCACCGAGCAGCGTTCGGCGCGCAGCTGATCGATCAACCGCTGATGCGAAACGTGCTGGCAGACCTGACCATCGAATCCGAGGCCGCGACCGCCGCCATGATTCGTCTGGCGCAGGCCACCGACGGATCGGCTCGCGGCGACGAGCAGGAGAGCGCACTACGCCGAATCGCGTTGGCCATCACCAAGTACTGGGTGTGCAAGCGGGCACCGGCACATGCCGCCGAAGCCCTCGAATGTCTCGGCGGCAACGGCTACGTCGAGGAATCGGGTATGCCCCGGTTGTTCCGCGAATCGCCGTTGATGTCGATCTGGGAAGGGTCGGGCAACGTCGCCGCACTCGATTCCCTCCGTGCGTTGGCGCGGCAGCCGGACAGCGTCGAGGCCTTCTTCGGTGAGATCGGCCAGGCGTCGGGCGTGGATTCTCGCCTCGACGACGCCATCGCGCGTGTCGGCAAAGAGCTCTCCGACACCTCCGACATGGAGTACCGGGCCAGACGAGTCGTCGAACTGATGGCTCTGACCTTCCAGGGTGCGCAGCTTGTGATGCACGGGAATCCTGCTGTGGCCGATGCGTTCTGCGCCACTCGACTCGACCGCGACTGGGGCATCGCCTTCGGCACCCTGCCGACGGGTGTCGATACCTCAGCGGTGTTGGCGCGGGTGTGAACGTCGGATTTACGCCCCTCGTGGGAATTCGCGCCGCCTGTAGGGTGCGCAAATTCCTACGAGCGCCGTAGCCGATGGGAGGGGTAGCTCGGCGTACCGTCCGCTCGGCGGGCCGAGGACCACTGCGCGCCGATGGGCAGCATGAAGCCGGTCGATGATGACGTGCGGAGTCGACAAGTCCCGCCAGTCGAATCTGAATAAGGTCCTGCCCTGCTCAGCGAGTCGGTTGTGGCGATTCTTCTCTGCGATGATGGCTTTCCGTGGCTGCGGACCATACTTCTCTTCCCCGTCGAACTCGGCGATCACCTCGGCCAGGTCGGGAAACAGGAAGTCGGTACGGGCGATGCGTCGACCGTCTTCGTCGAAGATCGTCTGATTGGTCAGCGGAGGCGACACCGTCTGTAGGATCAGTCGCGATCGACTCTCGCCGACACTGTCGCTGCGCGCACTCATCGTGCTGACAGCACGTCTGGCGCGTCCGGCACCACTTCGGTGTTGCGCTGCTTCGCAATACTTCTCGAGTTCCTCGATCGTGGTGAGGCCGTGGCGCAATGCCCGATCACCGAGGCACACTGCGACGTCGAGTGGATGAGTCCTGGCAATGTCGACGACTGTGCGCGCTGGGCGTGTGACGCGCATATCGTCGATATGGAGCCACTCGTCGTCGAGTAATTCGGTGCCGTGGAGGAACCGGCGTCGACTGCGCTTGCCCGAGTGGCCGCGAGTCGTGGTCATCGTCACCGTGTGGAGCGGCAAGTTCCACACGTCGAGTCCGAGAACCACCGCTGCGGACACATGGCTGAGCACGACGTCGTCGCCGGAATCGGTATAGGTCGCCTGAGCCAGGAGGGCATGCTGCTGCGCAGAGTTCAGTGTCGCGAAAACGTCCCCTCGAACGAACCAGCCTCTACGGATTGCAACGATGGACCTGTGTGCGCGTGCCCGGCGAAGGTCGTCATCGGTGAAGCCCGACGCGAGCGCATCGGCACGGGTGAAGAGCCCACGTTGGTCGAAGTCCATGCTCGATTGGACGCACGGCTGGTCCGTTTGGATCCGCCCAGCGGCAATTTACGGCCCTCACAGGAATCTGCACCGGCTACAGGGTGCGCAGATTCCTACCAGGGCCGTAGATCCACCGACCGACCTCAGGCCGAACGACCCCGCTGCGCTCGGTACCAGCGCACCAGGGAATCGGTCGATGAATCCGACTGTGCGGCAGGAGCTTCGGAATCGGTGAGCACCGGTGTCAGTTCGAGGGCCTGAGTCTTGCCCAGTTCGACGCCCCACTGATCGTAGGAGTCGACGCCCCAGACGACGCCTTCGACGAAGACCTGATGTTCGTACAGGGCTATCAATTGGCCGACCACCGAGGGCGTGAGCTTCGACGCGAGAATCGAGGTGGACGGACGATTGCCGGGCATCACCTTGTGCGGCACCACATCTGCGGGTGTGTCCTCGGCGGCGATCTCCTCGGCCGTCTTGCCGAAGGCGAGCACCTTGGTCTGGGCGAAGAAGTTGCTCATCAGCAGATCGTGCATCGAGCCGGTGCCGTCGCGGGTGGGTAGATCGTCGGTGGGCTCGGCAAATCCGATGAAGTCCGCAGGCACCAAACGTGTTCCCTGGTGCAGCAATTGGTAGAAGGCATGCTGGCCGTTGGTGCCCGGCTCGCCCCAGAAGATCTCGCCGGTGGGTGTGGTGACGGGGGAGCCGTCGGCCTTGACGGACTTGCCGTTGGATTCCATCGTCAACTGCTGCAGGTACGCCGCGAAGCGGGAGAGGTCATTCGAATACGGCAGCACTGCACGGGTTTCCGCGCCGAAGAACGAGCTGTACCACAGGCCGATGAGGCCGAGCAGAACCGGCGCATTCTCGGCGAGCGGGGTGGTGCGGAAGTGCTCGTCGATGCGATGAAAGCCGTCCAGGAATTCGGCGAACGCCTCCTTGCCGACAACGGCCATGACCGACAAGCCGATTGCCGACTCGACGGAGTAGCGTCCGCCGACCCAGTCCCAGAAGCCGAACATGTTGGCGGTGTCGATGCCGAAGTCCGCGACGCGCTCGGCGTTGGTGGACACGGCGACGAAGTGCTTGGCGACGGCGTCTTCACCGAGTGCGTCGACGAGCCAGCGACGGGCCGCGGTCGCGTTGGTCAATGTTTCGAGGGTGGAGAACGTCTTGGACGCGATGATGAACAGCGTCGATGCCGGGTCGAGTCCGTCGAGTGCACCGACCAGATCGGCTGGGTCGACGTTGGAGACGAACTTCGCGGAAATCCCCGCGTCGGCGTAGTGCCGGAGCGCGTTGTAGACCATGACCGGTCCGAGGTCGGATCCGCCGATGCCGATGTTGACGACGGTGGAGATCTTGTCGCCGGTGGCACCGACCCATTCGCCCGAACGCACACGATCGGTGAATTCGCCCATAGCAGTGAGGACTTCGTGTACGTCGGCGACGACGTCCTGGCCGTCGACGGTCAACGACGCGTCGGCCGGTAGACGCAACGCGGTGTGCAGAACGGCGCGGTCCTCGGAGGTGTTGATGTGCTCGCCCGAGAACATCGCGTCGCGCTTGCCTTCGACATCGGCGGTGCGGGCGAGCTCGACGAGCAACTCGACGGTCTCGCGAGTGATCCTGTGCTTGCTGTAGTCGATGTGAAGATCGGCGGCATCGAGGGTGAATGTGTGCGCTCGGTCGGAGTCCTCGGCGAACAGGGTCCGAAGATGAGTATCGGCGATCGTGGAGTGGTGATCGGTCAGCTTCTGCCAGGCATCCGTGCCGGTGATATCGACGCTCATACGAACCAACAGTAATCCCGTGCCGAGTCGCGCGCGCGTCGTTTCCGTTTGCGTCAGCCGCTGCGGAGGCATCATGGACGGTATGGACCAACGTGCATTGATCGAATCGATTCCGGCAAAACTGTGGATCGGCGGCAAGGCCGTCGACGCAGAGGGAGGCAAGACGTTCGCGGTGAACGATCCGGCGACCGGCAAGCCCCTGACCGAGGTGGCGGACGCATCGCCCGCCGACGCGATGAAGGCGCTCGACGCCGCCGCTGCAGCGCAGAAGAGCTGGGCGGCAACGCCTGCGCGCGAGCGCAGCGAGATTCTGCGAGCGGCCTTCGAGAAGGTCACCGAACGCGCCGACGACATCGCGCTGCTGATGACTCTGGAAATGGGCAAGGCTCTCGCCGAGTCCAAGGCCGAAGTGAAATACGGTGCCGAGTTCTTCCGCTGGTTCGCCGAGGAAGCCGTGCGCATCGGCGGGCGCTACACCCCGGCTCCGGCGGGCAACGGTCGGATTCTCGTCACCAAGGCTCCCGTGGGCCCGGTGTTGGCGATCACCCCGTGGAACTTCCCGCTGGCGATGGGTACCAGGAAGATCGGGCCTGCTCTGGCCGCCGGCTGCACCATCGTCGTCAAGCCCGCCCGCGAGACTCCGCTGACGATGCTGCTGCTCGCGCAGATCTTCGACGAGGTCGGCCTGCCCGAAGGTGTGCTCTCGGTACTGACGACGTCGAAGTCCGGCGACGTCACCGGACCACTGATCGAAGACCCACGCTTGCGGAAGCTCACGTTCACCGGCTCGACGGGAGTCGGTAAATCGCTCGTCGAGAAATCTGCGACGAGGTTGCTGCGGACGTCGATGGAACTCGGTGGCAATGCCCCGTTCGTGGTGTTCGACGACGCGAACATAGACGACGCGGTGGACGGCGCGATGCTGGCGAAGATGCGCAACGGCGGAGAGGCCTGCACCGCGGCGAACCGGCTGCACGTGCACAACAGCGTTCGCGAGGAGTTCACCACCAAGTTGGTGGCGAAGATGTCCGAGATGAAGCTCGGACCCGGCGTCGACCCCGACACCAAGCTCGGGCCGCTGATCAACGCAGATCAGCTCGACACCGTTCAAGAGCTCGTCGACGATGCAGTGGAGAAGGGAGCAACAGTCGCGCTCGGCGGTACCGCACCGGGCGGAGATGGGTACTTCTACCCGGCGACCGTGCTCACCGACGTTCCAGCGAAGGCCAGGATCCTGAAAGAGGAAGTGTTCGGGCCTGTCGCTCCCATCGTCGGCTTCGACACCGAGCAGGAAGGTATCGACGCAGCCAACGCCACCGAGTACGGCCTGGCGTCGTACATCTACACGGAGAACCTGGACCGCGCGCTACGGGTGGCCGACGCCATCGAGAGCGGAATGGTGGGCGTCAACCGCGGAGTGATCTCGGACGCGGCTGCGCCGTTCGGTGGAGTCAAGGAATCGGGATTCGGCCGTGAGGGCGGATCCGAGGGCATCGAGGAATACCTCGAGACCAAGTACATCGCGTTGAAGTAGAACGTCGGTTGGGCGTGCATCCGCGCGCCCAACCGAGGGGTCTATCAGTGTCCGAGGCGACCGCGACCGAGGCGGAGCAGGAGCATGGCCAACGTGTGGCCTTCCTGACCGAGGCTGCTGAAACGCTCGAGGACCTTCATCTCACGGCTGTGCACCAGGCGCGGACCACCGGAGGCCATGCGGGTGCGGCCGATGATCTGCGAGACCTCGGAGCGACGCTTGATGGCCGTCAGGATCTCGGCATCGAGGCGGTCGATTTCCTGGCGCAAATCGTTGATCTCGGCCTCACTGGAAGGCACTGCAATCTCTGAGTCGATCTTCGTCGTCATGGCCATCGTCTCTCCTCGGGTCACATCTTGGATCGCTGCGTCGTCCGTCACCGTTACGCCTTTCGTATTCGGAGCTGCATCGCTCGGCGGCTCGGTTCCCGGCTCGAATTTCCTGCCCGGACCTTCGAGCCCCCGCCTGGAACCAGGGGCGTTGCGTCTATCGACAGGCTCCCGTACGTGTGGCAGAGGAGCGGCCGACCCGACGCAGGCGATGACGTACCGTTTTTTCGATCACCGATCCAGTGTGCCACGGGCCGACCGTCCTGAAAAGTCATCCGTCGGGGCCGGGACCACGCGATGTGGGTTTGTCGGTACGCGCCGGTAACCTGACCTGACGATGAACACATTCCTCCAAGGCCTCGCGTCCCGTAAGAATGCTGCGTCCGACGCGTTGTTGGAAGGGCTCAATCCCCAGCAGCGTGAGGCCGTTGTGCACACCGGATCGCCGCTGCTCATCGTGGCTGGAGCCGGTTCGGGCAAGACAGCGGTGCTGACGCGTCGTATCGCGTATCTGCTCGCCGAGCGCGGGGTGTCCCCAGGTCAGATTCTGGCCATCACGTTCACCAACAAGGCCGCTGCGGAGATGCGCGAGCGTGTCGCCGGTCTGGTGGGACCGCGAGCGAATGCGATGTGGGTATCGACGTTCCACTCGAGTTGTGTGCGAATTCTGCGGGCACAGGCAGCGCTGCTACCCGGGCTGAACTCGAACTTCTCGATCTACGACGCCGACGACTCGCGCCGATTGCTGACGATGATCTCCAAGGATCTGCAGATCGACACCAAGAAGTTCTCGGCGCGGCTGCTCTCGACGGCGATCTCCAACCTCAAGAACGAGCTGATCGGCCCGGACAAGGCCACCGAGGACGCCGACGGCGACCCTGCCGAGCTGCCGCGGCTCGTCGCGAAGGTCTATCGCATCTATCAGCAGCGTCTGCGCGCGGCCAATGCCATGGACTTCGACGACCTCATCGGCGAGACAGTGGGAATTCTGCAGGCCTTCCCGCAGGTGGCCCAGTACTACCGCCGCAGATTCCGGCACGTGCTGGTCGACGAGTATCAGGACACCAACCACGCTCAGTACATGCTGGTGCGAGAGCTGGTGGGCACTCCCGATGCCGACGGAGCGCTCGAGGGCACCGTCGCTCCGGGAGAGCTGTGTGTGGTGGGCGATGCCGATCAGTCCATCTACGCCTTCCGCGGCGCGACCATCCGCAACATCGAGGAATTCGAGCGCGACTACCCCGACGCTCGCACTATCTTACTCGAGCAGAACTACCGGTCGACGCAGAACATTCTCTCGGCCGCCAATGCGGTGATCTCTCGCAACATCGGTCGCCGCGAGAAGAAGTTGTGGACCGACACCGGTGAGGGCGAGCTGATCGTCGGCTACGTCGCAGACAACGAGCACGACGAGGCGTCGTTCGTGGCCTCGGAGATCGACCGACTCGTCGACGGCGGAGATGTGCGCTTCGACGAGGTAGCGGTGTTCTATCGCACCAACAACTCCTCGCGTGCGCTCGAAGAGATCTTCATTCGACTCGGTCTTCCGTACAAGGTCGTCGGCGGCGTCCGGTTCTACGAGCGCAAGGAAGTCCGGGACCTGGTCGCGTATCTGCGGGTGCTGTCCAACGAGGACGACACCGTCAGCATGCGACGCATCCTCAACACCCCGCGCCGAGGTATCGGCGATCGTGCCGAGGCGTGTGTCGCCGTCCACGCGGAGCAACGTGACATCAGCTTCTCGCGCGCCCTGCACGACGCGGCCGCGGGCAAGGTGGCGTTGCTGAACTCGCGGCAGCAGAAGCTGATCGCACAGTTCATGGAATTGCTCGACGAACTGCGCGCGGTACTCACCGCGACCGACGGCGACGGAAACGACATCGCCGATATCGGTGATGTCGTCGAAGCCGTTCTCGACCGCACGGGCTACCGCGCCGAACTCGAAGCCAGCAGTGATCCGCAGGACGGCGCACGCCTGGACAACCTCAACGAACTTGTCAGCGTGGCAAGGGAGTTCACGTCCGAGGCGCGAAACCAAGCCGCGGTGGCGGAGGAAGCGCTCGAGACAGGCGACGACCGAAGCGAGGACGACGGTGGCGTCGACGGGCTGGCCGAACCGGGTTCGCTCGCGGCGTTCCTCGAACGGGTCTCCCTGGTGGCCGACACCGATCAGATTCCCGACTCGGGCACCGGAGTCGTCACCTTGATGACGCTGCACACCGCGAAGGGCCTGGAGTTTCCGGTCGTCTTCGTGACCGGCTGGGAGGACGGCCAATTCCCGCACATGCGAGCCCTGGGTGACCCCAACGAACTGTCCGAGGAGCGACGCCTGGCATACGTGGGTATCACGCGCGCACGGCAGCGGCTCTATCTCACGCGCGCGATCATGCGGTCGGCGTGGGGCCAGCCCATTGCGAATCCGGAATCACGTTTCCTGCAGGAAGTCCCGCAACACCTGATCGATTGGCGACGTGAGGATCCCGGCACCGGCGGCGGCCGCGCGATCGGCGGTGGCAGATCCGGGAGCTACGGCTCGAACAGTTACGGCTCGGGCGGTGGTTACGGCTCGAACAGCTATGGCTCGGGCGGTTACGGCGGCTCCTCGTCACGCGGCCAGAGCTCGTCGCCCAGCTTCGGTGCCGCCAAGGGGCGCAACTCCAATCTCGTTCTCGCCGTCGGTGATCGAGTCAGTCACGACAAGTACGGCCTGGGTACGGTGCTGGAATCGACCGGTGCCGGGGTCAAAGCAATGGTCCTGATCGACTTCGGCTCGGCCGGCCGCGTCAAGATGATGCTCATCGGCGGCGTCCCGATGACCAAGCTGTAGAGACCAAGCTGTAAAGCCCCCGACAACGCGAAAGCCGGGCCCTGCGAAAGCGGGGTCCGGCTTGTTGTGCAGTAGTGGAAGAGGCTCAGTCCATTTCGGGTCCGAGGGAGATTCCTCGGGAGGCGAGCCAGGGGAGCGGGTCGATCTTGACTTCGCCCGGGAGATGGACCTCGAAGTGCAGGTGCGGTCCGGTGGAGAAGCCGCGGTTGCCCATACGTGCGATCTGATCGCCGGCCATGACATCCTGGCCGACGGTGACGAGCGTGCTGTCGATGTGGCCGTACACGGTGATCGTGCCGTCGGCGTGCTGCAGTCGAACCCACATGCCGAAGCCTGCAGCCGGACCGGAGTCGATGACCTTGCCGTCGGCGACCGCGTAGATCGGAGTTCCGATGGCGTTGGCAACGTCGACACCGGCGTGGAGAACGCCCCATCGAGTACCGAAGTTGGAGGTGTAGGTGCCCTGCGCGGGCAGAGCGAACAGGGGCCGGCGGGCGGCGGCTTCACGTGCAGCACGCTCTTCGCTGAAGCGCTGACCCTTGGCGAGCAAGTCGTTGAACTGGCTCAGATCGGCCGGTGCCGCGACGCTGAGAATCTGCGGTGCCTGCGACGGCGTCGCGCTCGACGAATCTGCGTCGAGTTCGGCCGTCTGCGGGGCAGTGGTGGCCGCGACTGCGGCGGCGGGTGCTTCACCGGCGGCGAGCGCGTACTCGGAGGTGGCGACCGCGGTGGGTGAGTCGTCGTTGATGACGGCCTGGCCTGCAGCGACGACAGCACCGGCAGCCACGGCGAGTACAGCAGCGCGGCCTTTGAGAGCGGTGGGGGGAAGCGGGATTCGGTGTGCTCCGCCGCGACGGGCCACGGGGGTGGCGTCTGCGGTGGTCGCGAACGTCGTGACGACGGTCGGTGCTTCGTCGGGTGCTACGTAGGCGGTGTCGACGTACTCTGCCTCGGCGTACTGGTACGCGGGGTAGGAGTAAGCGTCGTACGCGCCGTTGTCGTCGGCAGGCTCGTAGCTGTAGACCGTGGTCGCTTCTTCAGCGGCGGGTCGAGAGAACCGGCTGGAGGTGAAGGACGCACGGTGTTGCTGCAAGACCTACAACCTCCGTTATCCGTGACCTGGCCGTTACTGAAAGACTCGGCAGACGGTAACGAAATGATTGCGGGGCGCGCAAGTTAACAGCCCAAACTGGGAGGATATGTGAGATGGCTCACAGCCCGACCAGTGTTTATGTCGTGAAGAGCCACATCTGTAATCGGACACCCGGAGTGCATGGAGCAACAGTAACGGTGTCCACGCCCGTCGAGCCGATACCGTGATCCGAATGCCGACTCCCACCTTCGACGACTCGTCCGCCCGCGGTTCCGAGCGTGCGGAACCGCAACGAATCGAGCCGCTCGACGGGCCGGGCGACAGAGCGGACGATCCGTCACCCACGTCGCGCGTCGCGGTTGCACTCGTCTTCGCTCTGATCGCAGCAGCTGCCGCGGTGGCGGCCCCACTCGTCGGCGTCGTCCGAAGCGTCGACGGTTCGCCGGTGGGAAGCGGCGCCGCGTCGGCCGCGGTTGTCGCCGTCGCTCTTCCTGTCCTGGTTGCCGTCGCAGCGGCGGTGGGTGCGGCCACGAGGCGTATCGAGTTCGCCGCGGCACTTCTGGCCGGGTACGGCGCGGTGGCACTCGGCATCGCACTACTGGACATCGCTCTGCTGTCGGACCCGATCGATGCGAATCGGCTCGAGCTCTTTCGTCCCCTGAGTGCCGCCATGCTCGATGCCACCGCCGGTGCCCGGATTCTGCTCGTCGGTCACGCAGCGTCGGTGCTGGCGGGCGTTGCGGGGTGGTCCGCGGTGCATCGCGCCGGGCTCGGTGACGGGTACGGCCACTCGGTCTATTCCGAGCATGTGGGGCGCGCGTCGGCGGGTCGGGTCGGTTCGTTGCTGGGGGCGTTGCTCGGCGCGTTCGGTGTACTCGCGGCCGTCGCGGCGTTCTCGTCGCTGTACCGCTCGGAAGATCCGGTGGTGATCGTCACCGCCGTCGTGGAATCGCCGGTGTTCGTCGCCGTGGGATCCGGGGTCGTCGGCGTCGCGGCACTCGTGGTGGTGGCGTCGGCGCTGGCCTCGCTGTCGCCGCTGGTGGCCTCGGGCGCGTCCGTCGGAGCCGGACTCGGCGTGCTGGGGTTCGCGGGCGTCGGTCTGCTCGCCGGACTGAGCACCGGGGCTCGGGTGAGTGCCGGGCCCGGGGCGTACCTGGGGACGGCGGCCGGAATCGGATTGCTGGTCTGCGGCGCAGCGCTCGCACCCGTCGCCGCTGCCCGAGACCGGCGCGCGCTGCAGAGAGCGCAGGAACGCGAGGCGGGTGCGCGAAGTGCCCGCGGCGTCGCCGGTCCAGGAGCGACCAGATGGCATGCCGCAGCAGGCGGTGCAGGCGTCCTCGCCGGCGCGCTGTTCGTCGTCGGTTCGCTACTGCCGATTCTCGAGACCGACTCGGGCATCGCCGTGCCGCAGATCCTGGCCACCCGGGTCGTGTTGGTTGCCGGCTTCGTGATGATTCTGGGTTCGGTGCCGCTGCTGTTCTCCGAGTTCGCCTCTGCTGCACGCCCGTTCGTGGCCTTGTTCTGGCTCGGCGCGGTGTCGGCGGCGGCTTCGGTGTTGCAATCGGTCGTGCTCGCCGAGGACGTGGACGGAGTCGACACCGGCATCGGCGCTCTCGCGATCATCGCGGGCGTCGTCGCAGCGGCAGTCACCGGACTCCTGGCACTGTTCGCCGGATCGGCCGAACGCGACGATGTCGACACATCCGCGGACGTGTCGACGGACGGCGTCGTGCTGGGCGTCGGTTTGTTCGGTGCCGCACTTCTCGCGATCGGCCTAGCGCTGCCGCTGTATCGGGGCAGCGACGTCACCGCGGCAACCGTCACCGAATTTCCGTGGGGTTGGGATACCTGGGGGCAGATGGTGCTCGCCGTCGGCATCGTCGTCGCAGCCCTCGTCGCCGCACGTGCTCGGGCCGCGCGCGGCTCAGTTCTGCTCGCAGCAGCGGCGGTCGCCGGCATCGTTCATCTCGCGTCGTGGCCGCTGACATCTGCGCGTGCAACGGATCCGGTGATGGGGCCCGCCGTTCTGCCGTTGGTGGTGGGAATCGTCGTTCTCGGTGTCGCTGCGGCACTTTCGGCCCGCCGCGCCGATCGGTGACGGCCATTTCATCGCGCCCTCGGCGGTGAGATAGGCCACATAGCATGCATGCGCCCGATGCGCCGTCGGGGCACCTGGATAAAGTCCATGCTCAGACCCGCTCACACCCCTGGAGCGGGCGTCAACGTAGACGAGACGGTGAGCTGATGGATCTCTTCGAATACCAGGCGAAGGAATTGTTCGCCAAGCATGGCGTACCCACCTCCGCCGGTCGTGTCACCGACACGGTCGCCGGAGCAACACAGATTGCCGAAGAAATCGGCAAGCCAGTAATGGTCAAGGCGCAGGTCAAGGTCGGCGGCCGCGGCAAGGCCGGCGGAGTCAAGTACTCCAAGGACGTCGCAGCAGCCACCGAGAACGCAGAAGCGATTCTCGGACTCGACATCAAGGGCCATGTCGTCAAGAAGCTTCTCGTTGCAGAAGCCTCCGACATCGCCGAGGAGTACTACATCTCCTTCCTGCTCGATCGCACGAACCGCACCTACCTCGCGATGTGTTCGGTCGAGGGTGGAGTGGAGATCGAGGTGACGGCGGAGGAGAACCCCGACGCACTCGCACGTATCCCGGTCGACGCAGTCAAGGGCGTCGACCTCGCTTTCGCTCGTGAGATCGCCGAGAAGGGCAAGCTGCCCGCCGAGGTGCTCGACGCCGCTGCGGTGACCATCCAGAAGCTGTGGGAGGTCTTCATCAACGAAGACGCTCTCCTGGTCGAGGTCAACCCGCTGGTTCGCACCCCCGACGATCAGATCCTGGCCCTCGACGGCAAGGTGACGCTCGACGCCAACGCAGACTTCCGCCAGGCCGGCCACGCCGAGTTCGAGGACAAGGACGCAGCCGATCCCCTCGAGGCCAAGGCCAAGGAGAACGACCTCAACTACGTCAAGCTCGACGGACAGGTCGGAATCATCGGAAACGGTGCAGGACTTGTCATGTCGACCCTCGACGTCGTCGCCTACGCAGGCGAGGCACACGGCGGCGTCAAGCCTGCCAACTTCCTCGACATCGGCGGCGGAGCGTCGGCCGAGGTCATGGCCGCAGGCCTCGACGTCATCCTCGGTGACGAGCAGGTCAAGAGCGTGTTCGTCAACGTCTTCGGTGGCATCACCGCTTGTGACGCAGTCGCCAACGGCATCGTCGGCGCGCTGAAGAAGCTGGGCGACGACGCCAACAAGCCGCTGGTCGTCCGTCTCGACGGCAACAAGGTCGAAGAGGGCCGCAAGATTCTCGCCGACGCCGCGCACCCGCTGGTGACGCTCGCCGGAACCATGGACGAGGGCGCCGACAAGGCCGCCGAGCTGGCAGCGAAGTAGAGGAAACAATGTCTATCTTTCTGAACAAGGACAACAAGGTCATCGTCCAGGGCATCACCGGCGGCGAAGGCACCAAGCACACCGCCCTGATGCTCAAGGCCGGCACCCAGGTCGTCGGCGGCGTCAACGCACGCAAGGCCGGAACCACGGTCAAGCACGTCGACGCTCAGGGCAACGACATCGAATTGCCGGTGTTCGCTTCGGTTTCCGAGGCCATGGAGAAGACCGGAGCCGACGTGTCCATCGCGTTCGTGCCGCCGGCATTCTCCAAGGACGCCATCGTCGAGGCCATCGACGCGGAGATCCCGCTGCTCGTCGTCATCACCGAGGGCATCCCCGTGCAGGACTCCGCGTACGCGTGGGCCTACAACGTGGAGAAGGGCAAGAAGACCCGCATCATCGGCCCGAACTGCCCCGGAATCATCACTCCCGGTGAGGCTCTCGTCGGCATCACGCCCGCCAACATCTCGGGAACCGGCCCCATCGGCCTGGTCTCCAAGAGTGGCACGCTGACCTACCAGATGATGTTCGAGCTCCGCGACTTCGGATTCTCGACGGCCATCGGCATCGGCGGCGACCCGGTCATCGGAACCACCCACATCGACGCCATCGAGGCGTTCGAGGCGGACCCCGAGACCAAGATCATCGTCATGATCGGTGAGATCGGCGGCGACGCCGAAGAGCGTGCAGCCGATTACATCAAGGCCAACGTGACCAAGCCGGTCGTCGGCTACGTCGCAGGCTTCACCGCTCCCGAGGGCAAGACCATGGGCCACGCCGGCGCCATCGTCTCCGGCTCGCTGGGAACGGCGCAGGCGAAGAAGGACGCACTCGAGGCTGCAGGCGTCAAGGTCGGCAAGACGCCGTCCGAGACCGCTGCACTCGCGCGCGAAATCCTGGAATCGCTTTCTGTGAAGTAAGTTTCACATCGTAAGAAGCCCGCTACCGAATCCGGTGGCGGGCTTTTTCGTGCCCCATCCCTTGTGCGCGTTTTGCGTACCTCTGCCTACGCAAAACGCGCACAAGGAGTGAGCCCGGCTACGCCATGTCACGTCGACACGAAGGGGTCTAGATTGTGGGGCGTGCACAACATCTTCACCACCGCCTTCGTGACGGTCCATCGGCTCTACATCAAGAAGGTGGAGCGAAAGGGTCGCACCGCAGCGGAGGTCGACGAGATCATTCGGTGGCTCACCGGATTCGATCAACAGACTCTCCAGCACCATCTCGACGCCGAGACTACATTCGAGGACTTCTTCGCGGCGGCGAACCTGAATCCGAACGCGACACTGATCACCGGAGTCGTCTGCGGCATTCGCGTCGAGAATGTCGAGGACCCGTTGATGAAGAAAATCCGGTTGCTGGACAAGCTGATCGACGAACTCGCCAAGGGCAAGGCGATGGAGAAGATTCTGCGCAGCTGACCGTGATCAGTAAATCGAATGAGTGAGGGTTGCGGTGTAGGTGTCGGCGATGACGCCAGATGATGGGACGTCCACCGACACTGTCGAAATCCAGCTCGTCAGACAGAGCGCCCCGCCCGTTTTGGCGAGGGTGGGCTGAGCGGTCAATCCGACATTGACTGCACTGGAGTTGCCGGTTACACCGGCCGTGCAGTTCGACTGGGGCGCACGGTAGGTCGCCGACGTCGGAGCCAGAATGCGACCGGTGTTGGATCCGACAAAGTTCGACAGACTGACATCGGACTTCCAGCCGGCCAATCCGACGCCCAACACCGTCAGGCTCATGGTTCCCGTCCACGTCGTTCCCGGTATGACGGTCGATGATCCGGTCATCGTCGATGGCACCGAAATGTTCAGCAGATTGTCCGCTGCGGCTGCGGCCGGTGCTGCGGCCCTCGCGGCCGGGCGGGGGGCAGTGGTCATCGGCGTCGCCGCGGGCGGGGGCGATGTTGCCGTGGTTGTCGGCGTCACGGCTGACACTGACGTCGGAACCTCGAAAGTCGGTACGGCGCTCGATGTTTCGGTCGGCGCGCTGGACACAGCATCCGTTGTGGTCGTGGTCGTGGTTGTTGCGGGTGGTGCCGGAGCGTCAGTGGTAGCGATCTGCACCGGCGGGGTCGAGGTGGTCGTACACGCCGGTGTCGGAACCGCCGTGGAGGTGGTCGGGACGGGACTTGTGGTTGTCGTAGGTGCGACGACGCAATTCTGTTCGGCTGCAGGGGGATCTGCCAATTGTTGCGCAGACACCGCCGGGTTGGCGGTGGCTGCAAGAACCACCGCCACCCCGACAGCTACCGCGAGACGTCGCATCTCAACCGACCTTTCGCCGCCGCATCAGCACAACGACCGCAGCTGCGATCGCGAAGACGACCAGCGCGGCGAGTCCCCAGATCCACACAGGAACACCGGAATCCGACGATGTTCCCGCCGCCGTGACCGAGCCCTGATCAGGGAACGTCACTTCGACGGCCGATGTCTTGCTCACCAATCCGCTCGTGATGGTGAGTGCTGCCTGCCACGGGCCCGCCGGGAGCGCAGGGTCGAGCGTGAAGGTAACACTTCCCGATTGCCCTGGCGCGATAGATCCGCCCGAACCCTTGACCGGTGCAGTCGAAATCCCGCCGGGACCGCCCGACAACTCCACGGTTCCGCTCGGGTCGAGGGCGCGCCCACCGGTGTTGGAGATGGTGGCAACGATCTCCGGCGCACCCGATTCGTTCCGTGACGCCGCGACATCGCCGATTTCCAGATCGGCGGCCGGTCCGTTCCCGGCTCCGACCGAGAGATAAGTGCGAATACCGACGCGGCTGACGTTCTGAATTCCGGTTCCGGTTGGGGCGCCGGCAGTTTGAGCCCATACGACGGCATACTGCTCGCCCTCGGGGGCGTCGGGTGGAACTGCGATGGTCACCACCGCTTCGGCCGCCGAGTTCGGAGCCAGCGTGAGGTCTGTCGGCGTCACCGACATCCACGTCGTGAGCTCGTTGACGGCGCGGTCGTCACCTACCTCGAAGCCGGAGTCGTCCGCTCCGATCGATGCAGCAGCGGGGTACAGAGTGACCGGCTGCTGTTGATCGGTGCTGTTGCTGACCTCGATGCGCCTGGTGATGGTGGTGCCGGGCGGCAGGTTGTCGATGATGTAGGCCAGTGCCCGCGGATCGTCCTGTAGCGATACGGGCGCTTCGAGCAGGCGAATACCCACGCTGCCCACCGGTGCCGATTCGGTTGGTTGTTGAGCGGCGGCCGGAGCCTGCGCGACGAACGCCGAAGCGAACATCAGCACGGTCAGGACTCCGGCCGCCAATCCCCGATGAAGTGACATGTACAGATCAGGCCACCGAATGCGTGACAACGCCCGTGTACGTACCTGCCACGACGTCACTGGGCAGTGCGACGGAGACGGTGCCGGTCCAGGTGGCGGTGTTCGCTCCGATGACCGCTGTCGCGACCACGACAGGCTTGGTGGAGTCGATGGTCTGAGGAACCAATACTCCGGCCACCGTCGAGACGCCCGTGCGCGCAGGTAGGAGCGGCGCCGAGTAGGTTACTGCGGTCGCTGGGATGGACGCGGGGTCCGGCGCGGGCTTGTCGAATGCGGTGCTGATCGCCGACGCAGTCCAGCCGTTGATTCCAAGTCGCTGGTCGGACACGACGACGGGGGTGATGCCTCCGCTCGCTGTATTGCCGGTCACGGTCAGCGCCTGGGATGTCGGGGCTGTGATGGTGAGCGCACCGCCCGCGACCGTGAAGGTCACGTTGGTGGGTACGGCGTTGGACACGGCGGGCGAGATGACGGCAGCGGCGAATGCGCCGGCTACGGCGACAGTGGCGAAGAGTGACTTGCGCATGAGGGGCGTCCTAGGGGAGGGCGAGTGTTCGGACCCGCCGGTTTGTGGTGAGCACAACATTAATCGCCGCAAGTTGTGACACGTTACAGATTGGCAGTATCTGTCACGAAGTACTTTTCGACCCTGGATAACGGGTCGAACGACGGTCTTGTTTGAGTACAGCAACACCGACCCGTGGGCTCGAAGGCCTCCGATATCCGTCTCGCGGTGACCGACATGCTGAGAAACCGGCCATCTCTTCTCAGAATCACGCTGAGTCGAAGTGTGGTCACGGGCTCGGAGCGAGACTTCACTGTGCGTCATGACAACCACAGAAAACCGTGTTCTCACCAAGGACTGGCCCGACGCTCCCACCACCGCTGCCGGGTGGATCTCGCGCGCCGGTGAGGTAGCTCAGCTCCTCGCCGTCGACGCGGTCGCCCGCGACAAGGGGCGTGAGGCTCCCACCGCCGAAGTTCAGCTACTCAAGGACGCCGGTCTCGTCACGCTGCTGGGTCCCGTCGAACATGGCGGTGCAGGTCAGGATTGGCCGACGGCGTACCAGGTGATCCGTACCGTCGCCGCCGCCGATGGTTCCATCGGTCAGCTGTTGGGCTACCACCTGTTGTGGTTCTGGGCCGCCCGACTCGTCGGCACACCCGAGCAGATCGAGGCCGTCGAAGCCGACGCAACGAAGAACAAGTGGTTCTTCGGCGGTGCCGTCAATCCTCGGGACAACGACGTTGCCGTCACCGACGAGGGTGACACCATCGTGTTCGACGGTTCCAAGACCTTCTCCACCGGCAGCCGCGTCTCGGACGTGACCGTGCTCGAAGGTGCGCTCGACGGCAGTACCGATCACGTGTTCGCGATCGTGCCGTCCAACATCGAAGGCCTGTCCTTCCACGACGACTGGGACAACATCGGCCAGCGTCAGACCGAGAGCGGCAGCGTCACCATCGACAAGGTTCGCGTCGACTGGGCCAGTGCAGCAGGATTCGTGGACAAGGCCTTTCAGCCTCGCGTCTACAACACGCTCAACGTTCCGACCATCCAACTGGTGTTCGTCAACTTCTACCTCGGAATCGCGAGGGGTGCTCTCGAGGAGGCGGCGTCGTACACCAAGGACAAGACGCGTGCGTGGCTGCACAGCACCGTGGACAAGGCGGTCGACGAGCCGTACATCATCGACATCTACGGCGACCTGACCGCCAAGCTGTGGGCCGTCGAAGCCCTTGCCGACGCAGTGGCGTTGGAAGGCAAAAAGATTCACGACAACGCCTGGAACGTTACCGCCGAGGAGCGCGGTGATCACGAGGTTCGGGTGGCCGCGGTCAAGGCTCGCGCCACCGAGGTGTCGCTCGAGATCACGTCGACGGTGTTCGAGGCCCTCGGTGCGCGTGCGACGGCCAGCAAGTACGGCTTCGACCGCTTCTGGCGCAACGTGCGTACCCACACCCTGCACGATCCGGTCGCGTACAAGCGACGCGAGGTCGGCCGCTGGGTTCTCACCGGCGAGCTGCCCGAGCCCACCTGGTATTCGTAGAACATGTTCGGAGGAGAACAACTGTGAGCACCGAAAAAATCCCCGACGCAATCAAATTCGCGTACTGGGTTCCCAATGTCTCGGGTGGTCTGGTCACCAGCACCATCGAGCAACGCACCAGCTGGGATTACGAGTACAACAAGAAGCTGGCGCAGACCGCCGAGAACAACGGCTTCGAGTACGCGCTGAGCCAGGTTCGGTACGAGGCCAGCTACGGGGCGGAGTTCCAGCACGAATCCACCAGCTTCTCGCTCGCACTCCTGCTGGCCACCGAGAGGCTCAAAGTCATTGCGGCGGTGCATCCTGGGCTGTGGCAGCCGGCCGTTCTGGCCAAACTGGGCGCTACTGCGGATCACCTGTCCAACGGCCGCTTCGCGGTGAACGTCGTCAGTGGTTGGTTCAAGGACGAGTTCACCCACCTGGGTGAACCGTGGCTCGAGCACGACGAAAGATACCGTCGCAGCGCCGAATTCCTGCAGGTACTGCGCAAGATCTGGACCGAGGACGACGTCGACTTCCGCGGCGACTTCTATCGGATCCACGATTTCACCCTCAAGCCGAAACCGCTCAACACCCCGGATCGGCCCAATCCCGAGCTGTTCCAAGGCGGCAATTCTTCTGCGGCGCAGGAGAATGCCGGTCGGTACTCGGACTGGTACTTCAGCAACGGCAAGGATTTCGACGGCGTCACCGAGCAACTCGACAATCTCCGTCGCGTTGCGCGTGATCACCGACGCGAGGTGAAGTTCGGGCTCAACGGCTTCATCATTGCGCGGGATAGTGAAAAGGAAGCCCGAGACACCCTGCGCGAGATCATCGAGAAGGCGAACAAGCCTGCCGTCGAGGGGTTCAAATCGGCGGTGCAACAGGCGGGCAATTCGACGGCCGACAAGAAAGGGATGTGGGCCGACTCGTCGTTCGAGGATCTCGTCCAGTACAACGACGGCTTCAAGACCCAGTTGATCGGGACGCCGGAGCAAGTGGCCGAGCGGATCGTTGCCTACCGTCGCCGCGGTGTCGACCTGATTCTCGGTGGCTTCCTGCACTTCCAGGAGGAGATCGAGTACTTCGGAGCCAAGGTGCTGCCGCTGGTGCGGGAGCTCGAGGCCGCCGAAGCCGACGACCAAGAGCTCGTCGGGGCCCGTTGACCTGGAGTGCCTGGATCGGTCGGGTCCGTGCAGTAGCGTGAGTCGAAAGGACCCGACCGACCCTGGGTACGTAACTATCAGGATGAGGAGACGCGATGACCTACTCGCCCGGCGGCCCTGAATCAGGGGGCAGCTCCAACTCTGGTGGCTACGGCGGAGGCGGACCGTCCTACGGTCAGTCCTCCTCGCCGAATCAGCCTCCGTCACCTGCGCAGGGCCACGGTCAGGGTCAGCCGTTCCATCAACCGTCGGTATCCAATCCTTTCGGGCCTCCGGTGCCGGGCACCTCGGCGCCAGGCGCGCCCGGGACGTCAGCGCCCGGATCCCCTGCAGCCGAACATAAGTCGCCCGGATCGGGACTGACGAACCTGCCGAGGATTCTCACGTTCGTGGTGCTCGGGCTCGGCATCGTGAACTTCCTGCTCGGTTTGCTCGATCTCGTCACTGCCGAAGTCAGCTCGGCGCAGGAACTGCCGAGCAGCATCCAGACGTCGTTCAGCACCACGTTCTTCGCTTCCGGTGGCAGCGCGGTGTCGGTGGCGCTGCTGCTGGCCGCCGGCCTGATCGCCGGTGCGTCGCTGCTGCAGAAGGATGCCAAGAACCAGGCCGTGGTTGCCGCCTTGGCGATCACCGGATTCCTGGTGCTGGTCTTCCAGTCGTTCAGTCTGCCGAGCGCCGAGGGCAACGAGTTCGCCAGCACCACCAGTTCGCTCGGTATCGGTGCAATCCTGGTGCTGGTCCTCGGCTTCGTACAGGCTGCGGCCGCTGTGGTGGCATTGCTGTTCGACGCAGGCATCGTCAAGGCACCTGCCCCCAAGCCCGCAGGCTACGGCAGCCAGAACCAGCAGTCCGGCTACGGCCAGCAGAACCCGTACAACGCGCCCACGACATCGTTCGGTGGGCCGTCGCAGCCCCAGAACTACAGCAATCCGCCGTCGTACGGACAGGCTCCGGGAGCTCCGTCGAACTACGGTCAGGCTCCGAGCGGACAGTCGTCGGGTCAGCATTCGTACAATCCAGGTGGGCAGCCGTCGTACGGCAGTCCATCTGCGCCCAACACGTCGCCGCAGGGCGGCTACTCACCGCCGCCCTACACCGGTCCGAGCACTCCCGCCGCGGGGCAGGCGTACCCACCGAATCAGTATCAGTACGGTCAGCCGTCGGGCTACGGCCAGCCCCCGGTGAAGCCCGAGGAGCCCGCATCGGGCGATCAGTCGACGCCCTACGGCGCGCCCACGCAGTCGTTCGGTGCCACGCCCGCCGTGGGCGACGAGAAGAAGCACGACTGATTCAGGCATCACATCCCACTTCGCGGCGCGCCTGACCGGCGTGCCGCGAAGTTGATGCGACTCTCGTTGCAATGAGCGATCTATTGAACCGAGACACTCGACGCGCGGCTGCGAGGACTGCCCGGGTCGGCACCGGGCCTACCCCGGACCAGTCGCGCATGCTCGCCGCCGTGGCGTTCAAGACCTCCGGGCTGGTCGTGGTGATCGCCACCACCCTCGTTCTGGTCACTCTCGTCTCGGTGAACAGCGATCTCACCGGAACTCTCGGAGCGATCGCCGGCACGTGGTTCGCCATGCATCTGGTTCCCCTGACCATCGGCGGGACGTCCCTCGGCGTCGCACCGCTACTGCCCACCCTGATCATCGGCTGGTCCGTCGCTCGTACCGTGCACCGCGCGGTGGATCCGGACACCGACCGTCGCATGGTTCGGTGGGTGTTCGCCGCCTCCCTGGCCGGTCCGCTCGCCGTCACCGCTATCGCCTTGGCCGTTGCCGGGGACGCGTCCACCGTCATCGGCCTGTCGAGCCCCAATGCTCTCGCGGCCTTCTCCTGGGTGGCCGGCGTTCACGCGGCAGCGTCCGGAACGGGGTTGATCCTTGCGCGCTGGGATTCCCTTGTGCTTCGCCGCGGTGTCCCGGAATGGGTTCGTGCCCTCGTCGCACCGTTCGTGCGCGCACTGTCGATCCTCGTCGCAGGTGGCGCAGCCGTGGTGCTGCTTGCTCTGCTCGCTTCCTGGGAAACCGCCGGCGCACTGGTCGAGAGCGGCCGCGACGTCGTCGGCATGCTCGGCCTGACCGCTCTGTCGGTGCTCTACCTCCCCAACGTCCTGATCGGCGCGCTCGCCGTGGCGACCGGGTCCACGGCTGGTTTCGGCGACGCGTCGGTAAGTCTCTTCGCGACGACGGGTGGCCCGCTTCCGCCGTTGCCGATCCTGGCCGTCCTTCCAGAAGGCCCTGCGCAGACGATCTGGGTCGTCATGCTCGCCGTCCCGATCGGCGCGGGGCTGCTGCTCGGCCGTGACTGCGCCATCCGCAGCGCCGACATCCAGGTCGCTGCGTCCTCGGTGTGGGTGGTCGCAGCTGCAGCCGGAGTACTCGCAGCCCTGTTCGGATACGCCGCAGGTGGAAGCCTCGGCACCTTCGGAACCGTCGAGGTGACCGTCTGGAGCTTCGGACTGTTGACATTTGCATGGCTGGCCGTCGCGGGCACGATATCCGCGGCCATCGTCGTGTGGCGTCGAGCAGAACCCGAAGCCGAACCCGAACACGACGAACCGGCCTCGACTGTGGTGCCCGCCGCCGAGGTGGCGATCGAAGCTGCTCCCGCCGCCGAGCCGAAAGACGGGCCGGACGTCGAAGACGTCGTCGAGGCGGAGGTCGTGGACGAACTTCCGGCCGAGCCTGCCCAGGAACCGGTCGCCGAGCCGGCGGTCGATGCCGATACCGACGAGCCGCTGGACGCCGAGATCGTCGCCCCGCCCGGGGACACGGACGGACCTGCCCGGTAGTCGGTGTGTGGGGCGCAGCGACTAGGCTTTCTGCTGGCTCGAACGTTCCCCCTCGATACCTCAGGAGTAGTGCGCTGACTGCCTTGCGTGAGACACCCGCGCGGGTCGTCGTCCTCGCGTCGGGGACCGGCTCGCTGCTGCAGTCGATCATCGCGGCGACAGCGTCCGAGAACTATCCTGCGCGCATCGTCGCCGTCGGAGTCGATCGCGACTGCGACGCAGCCCGGCGTGCGGACGAGGCCGGGATACCGCACTTTCGGATCGGGCTGCGGGACTATGCCGATCGTGCCGAGTGGGATGTTGCGCTCACCGATGCCGTCCTGGGTCACGAGCCGGACCTGGTGGTCACCGCCGGTTTCATGAAAATCCTCGGTGGACGATTTCTCGACGCTTTTGCCGGACGCATCGTCAACACTCACCCCGCGCTCCTGCCGTCGTTCCCGGGTGCGCACGCCGTTCGGGATGCACTCGATCACGGCGTCAAACTGACCGGTTCGACGGTTCATCTGGTCGATTCCGGCGTCGATACCGGGCCGATCCTGGCGCAGGAAGCAGTTCCGGTTCTCGACGACGACGACGAAGCCGCGTTGCACGAACGCATCAAGACTGTCGAGCGACGGTTGCTGGTCGACGTGATCGCAGCCGTGGCCACCACAGGTGTCACCTCCGATGGACGAAAGGCTCAGATAATCCGATGAGTGAACGTAAAGCAGTGCGCCGCGCACTGGTCAGCGTCTACGACAAGACCGGACTGATCGAACTGGCGACCGGCTTGCACGGCGCGGGCGTCGCTCTGGTGTCCACCGGATCGACGGCGAGCAAGATCGCCGACGCCGGAATCCCGGTCACCAAGGTCGAGGACCTCACCGGATTCCCCGAGACCCTCGAGGGACGCGTCAAGACGCTGCATCCCCGGGTACACGCCGGAGTGCTCGCCGATACCCGTAAGCCCGAACATCTTTCGCAGCTGGAAGAGCTGGGCATCGAGGCATTCGAGCTCGTCGTGGTGAACCTGTACCCGTTCACCGAGACTGTCGCCAGTGGTGCGACGCCCGACGAATGTGTCGAGCAGATCGATATCGGCGGACCCTCGATGGTGCGCGCCGCGGCCAAGAACCACCCGTCGGTTGCCGTGGTTGTCGACCCCAACCGTTACGAGGACGTGCTGACTGCGGTCGCAGGCGGCGGATTCACCCTCGCCGAGCGGACTTCGCTTGCAGCACAGGCATTTCAGCACACCGCTGCCTACGACGTCGCCGTGGCGTCGTGGATGAGCAATGTGCTGGTCGAGTCCGAGTCCTCGTTCCCCGAATGGATCGGCGGAACCTGGGACCGCGCGGCCGTGCTTCGCTACGGCGAGAACCCGCACCAGGCTGCGGCGCTGTACGTCGACGCTGCGGGCACGGGCATCGCGCAGGCGGAGCAGCTGCACGGCAAAGAGATGTCGTACAACAACTTCACCGATTCCGACGCGGCGTGGCGGGCGGCCTTCGATCATGCCGAGCCCACCGTCGCGATCATCAAGCACGCCAACCCGTGTGGCATCGCCGTCGGCAAGGACATCGCCGAGGCGCACCGCAAGGCGCACGCATGTGATCCGGTGAGTGCCTACGGCGGCGTCATCGCAGTTAACCGTGAGATCACCGTCGAGATGGCCGAGCAGGTGGCCGAGATCTTCACCGAGGTCATCATCGCGCCGGCTTACGCCGACGGCGCCCTCGGAGTGTTGCAGCGCAAGAAGAACATTCGCGTTCTGTTGGCCGAGGCGCCGCCCACGTCCGGCGTCGAGCTCAAGCCGATTTCCGGCGGCACGTTGCTGCAGCAGCGCGACGTACTCGATGCCGACGGCGACAACCCGGCCAACTGGACTCTCGCGGCCGGCGAACCTGCCGACGAGCAGACGTTGAGAGATCTCGAATTCGCTTGGCGCGCAGGAAGAGCCGTCAAGTCCAACGCGATTCTGCTCGCCCACGACGGTGCGTCGGTGGGCGTAGGAATGGGGCAGGTCAACCGCGTCGACGCCGCCCACCTCGCTGTCCAGCGAGCGGGGGATCGCGCGGCCGGTTCGGTCGCGTCCTCCGATGCCTTCTTCCCGTTCCCCGACGGTCTGCAGGTTCTGATGAGTGCAGGCGTCAAAGCCGTTGTACAGCCCGGTGGTTCGGTTCGCGACAACGAAGTGATCGCTGCCGCACAGGACGCAGGCGTGACGCTGTACCTGACGGGTTCGCGGCACTTCGCTCACTAGCGCGAGACGCCGAGCTCGCAGTTATGCAGGCCTTTACCCCATTTTCGGCCGCATAACTGCGAATTCGGCGATCTGTGGATGGATAGAAAGTTATCCACATATTGCATCGTGGGCCGTTTCCGGAGTGTCGGGCGTGCCAGTGTCGACCCATGGGGATTCAGGTCGGGCCGTTTCGGGGGTCGGAGGCGCTAAATTCCGGTTCGGTGAGCCGTCACCAACTGGGCCGCGACTACGTTCGCGTGTTCCGTGACACCTATGTGCGCACTGGTACCACGCTGGATGCACAAGCATTGGCCCACGCTGCGTCGGTCTGCGTCGGAGATGGTGCCGTGATTGCAGGGGTCTCCGCGGCGGCAGTCCACGGCGCGAAGTGGATCGATCCGAGCACCCCTCCGAGTGTGCTGGCGAACGGTAGATCACACCAGTTGCCCGGGCTGCGTATCCACCACGACGCGTTCGACACCGACGACGTCATGATCGCTCAGGGATTCGCGGTGTCGACACCCGTGCGCACCGGATTCGATATCGGGCGCTGGGTGCCGTCTCCACTGTCTGTGGTCTTTCTCGACTCGCTACTTGCCGCAACCTGCGTCGATAGGGAAGCCATACGTGCGTATGCGCTGCAGCGACCGGGCACCCGAGGCGTCCGGCGCCTGTTCAGCGCGCTCGATGTCGTCGACTGCGGTGCGGAATCACCACAGGAGACGCGAACCCGGCTCGTGCTCGTCGAGGCGGGGTTACCGAAGCCCGAGACGCAGATCGAAATTCGTGACCGTTCGGGCAGGTTTGTGGCACGCATCGACATGGGGTGGCGTCGTTGGCAGGTAGGGGTGGAGTACGAAGGTGTTCACCACTGGCTCGATGAGCGTCAGCGGACCCGTGACATCGAGCGGTTCGAGGATCTCGACCGAGCCGAGTGGCAGATCGTCCGCGTCAACTCCGAGCAGATGCGGCTGCGACCTGACGACGTGGTTGCCCGGGTGAGGGCAAAGCTCCGGGCTGCGGGTGCCCCGGTGTAGCGAGGTCGCACTTATGCGGGCGATTTGTCTAGTTCAAGTGGCATAGGTGCGAACTCGGCGGCAGCGCTCTTCAACTCTCGATGGCAGCAATTGCCAAACGCTCGTAGCGTAGAGAAGTGACCTCTACCAAACCTGGCATCTCCACTCTCGGCGAACTCAAGGCATCCGGACATCGGCAGCGGTCGATCAAGGAAGAGTTGCGGGAGAATCTTCTGAAGGCATTGCGTGACGGCGAAGATCCGTGGCCGGGGATCGTGGGATTCGGCTCGACGGTGTTGCCGCAGTTCGAGCGCGCGATTCTGGCCGGTCATGACGTGGTACTGCTCGGCGAGCGTGGTCAGGGCAAGACGCGTCTGCTGCGCACCCTGAATCTGCTGCTCGACGAGTGGGTGCCGGTGATCGCCGGAGCCGAACTCGGTGAGCATCCCTACGAGCCGATCACGCCGGCCAGTATTCGCAAAGCCGGAGAACTCGGCGACGACCTTCCCATCGAGTGGCGGCACCGCAGCGAGCGATACGCGGAGAAGCTCGCCACTCCGGATACGTCGGTGGCCGACCTCGTCGGTGACGTCGATCCGGTGAAGGTGGCCGAGGGCCGCAGCCTCGGCGACCCGGAGACCATTCACTTCGGTCTCGTTCCGCGCAGCCATCGCGGCATCGTGGCCATCAACGAGCTTCCCGACCTCGCCGAGCGCATCCAGGTCTCGCTGCTCAACGTCATGGAGGAGCGCGACATCCAGGTCCGCGGCTACACCCTGCGTCTGCCACTCGACGTCATGCTGGTGGCGAGCGCGAACCCCGAGGACTACACCAATCGCGGACGCATCATCACCCCGCTCAAGGACCGCTTCGGTGCAGAGATCAGGACGCACTACCCCCTCGAACTGGACGACGAAGTAGCCGTCATCGATCAGGAAGCGGATCTTCAGGCCGCCGTCCCGACTTACCTCCTCGAGGTGCTCGCTCGCTTCACTCGACTGCTGCGGGAGTCGCCGTCGGTGGATCAGCGCTCCGGCGTCTCCGCTCGATTCGCGATCGCAGCTGCCGAAACCATCGCTGCCGCAGCCGTTCACCGGGCCGCGATACTCGGCGAGGCCGAGCCCGTGGCCCGGCCGGTCGATCTCGGCACCATCATCGAGGTGCTGCGCGGCAAGGTCGAGTTCGAGTCGGGTGAGGAAGGACGCGAAATCGAGGTACTCGAGCACATGCTGCGCCGCGCGACCGCCGATACCGTCCGGGCACATCTCGGCGGCATCAACCTCGCAGCGCTGGTGACCGCAGTCGAGACCGGTGAGCCGATCGTCACCGGCGACCGGATCACCGCCAAAGCTCTGCTCGACGAGCTACCCGACGTCGAGGTCATCGGCGACATCCACGAGCGGCTGAACGCGACCTCGGACGGCGAGAAAGCAGCTGCGGTCGAACTCGCACTCGAAGGTCTCTACCTCGCACGTCGGATCTCCAAGGACCCCGACGACGACGGTCAGACGGTGTACAGCTGATGCGTCGCTCCAGATACGGGCGGTATCACGACGGGCCGGATCCCCTTGCGCCACCGGTGGATCTGCGCGAGGCGCTCGACGCCATCGGCGAGGATGTACTCGAGGGGGCGTCGCCGCGTCGGGCATTGCAGGAGATGCTGCGGCGTGGGACGAAGAACATGCGTGGGCTCGACGACCTCGCCGCTCAGGCGGCCAAGCGTCGTCGAGATCTGTTGAAGAAGAACAACCTCGACGGCACTCTGGAAGAAGTGCGAGAGCTGCTGGACAAGGCGGTGCTCGAGGAGCGTAAGGCCTTGGCGCGTGCGCTCGACGACGACGCGCGATTCCAGGAGATGCAGATCGGCGACCTGTCACCGTCCACTGCCCAAGCAGTGCAGGAGCTTTCGGACTACGACTGGCGCTCGTCGGAGGGTCGCGAGAACTACGAGAAGATCAAGGACCTGCTCGGACGCGAAATGCTCGATCAGCGTTTTGCGGGCATGAAGCAGGCTCTCGAGGGTGCGACCGACGAGGACCGCCAGGCCATCAGCGAAATGCTGAAGGACCTCAACGAATTGCTCGACGCCCACAACAAGGGTGAGAACACCGACGAGCAGTTCGACCAGTTCATGAACAAGCACGGTCAGCACTTCCCGGAGAACCCGAAGAACGTCGACGAGTTGTTGGATTCGCTCGCGCAGCGGGCCGCGGCGGCGCAGCGGCTGCGTAACTCGTTGACTCCCGAGCAGCGGGCCGAGTTGGACGCGTTGGCACAGCAGGCTTTCGGTGACTCGAACCTGTTGAATCAGCTCGATCAACTCGATCAGAACCTGCAGCAGGCCCGGCCCGGTGAGGACTGGGACGGTTCGCAGAACTTTCGCGGCGAGAACGGAATGGGGCTGGGCGACGGCACCGGTGCACTACAGGACATCGCGGATCTCGAGAACCTGGGAAACCAGCTCTCGCAGCAGTACAACGGTGCCGCACTCGACGACATCGATGCCGATGCTCTGTTGAAGCAACTCGGACCCGAGGCGGCGGCCGACGCGCGGATGCTCTCCGAGCTCGAAAAGGCGCTGCAGCAGCAGGGTTTCATGGACAAGGGTGCCGACGGGCAATGGCGACTGTCTCCCAAAGCGATGCGTCAGCTGGGGCAGTCCGCGCTGAAGGATGTCGCGGGAAAGCTGTCTCGACGCGGCGGCGAGCGGGACACTCGCAAGGCGGGTGCGATGGGCGAGCCCACGGGGGCGTCGCGGGCGTGGGAGTTCGGCGATACCGAACCGTGGGACGTGACCCGCACGGTCAACAATGCGGTACTGCGTTCAGCGGCAACAGGATCGAGCTTTCCGGTGCAGCTGCAGGTGACCGATGTGGAGATCAGCGAGACCGAGACTCGGACGCAGGCCGCGGTTGCATTGTTGGTCGACACGTCGTTCTCGATGGTGATGGACGGCCGCTGGGTGCCGATGAAGCGCACTGCACTGGCTCTCAATCATCTGGTCAGCACTCGATTCCGCGGGGACGATCTGCAGCTGATCGGATTCGGCAGGCACGCACAGACATTGACGGCGTCGGAGCTGGCGGGGTTGGACGGTGCCTACGATCAGGGCACGAATCTGCACCACGCACTGATGCTCGCAGTGCGTCATCTGCGGCGTCATCCCAACGCGCAGCCGGTGGTGTTGATCGTCACCGACGGTGAGCCGACTGCGCATCTCGAGCCGGACGGTCATGCTTATTTCGACTACCCGCCGTCGTCGAAGACTCTTGGCCTGACCGTGCGGGAGCTCGATACCGTCGCGAAACTCGGTGCGCAGGTGACGATCTTCCGGCTGGGTGACGATCCCGGCCTGGCGAGAGTCGTCGACAAGATGGCCGAGCGGGTGGGTGGACGAGTCATCGCGCCGGATCTGGACGGGCTGGGTGCTGCGGTGGTGAGCGACTACCTCAAGCGTCGGCGGTCCTAGCTCACTTGTCGGGAGCCTTGATGTCGACGCTGACGCCGCCCCAGAACGCAAAGCCGGTGATGATCACCCGCGGCGCGCCGGGGTGGGACGCGCTGACGTGCTCGAAGCCGCCCATGATGCCCATGCCGCGGACCTCGACGCTCACTCCGGGCGGCACGGTCACCTCGATGCCGCCCATGATGGCGACGCAGTTGATGGTGGTTTCCTCGGTGGAGAACGAGGCCCGTCGTAGGTCGAGTTCGATTCCGCCCCAGAAGGCGACGGCGTCGATCCGCGAGGCGGCGGTCCACTCACCTTTGCGCACGGCACCACTCATGATGGCGATCACGCGGTCGTTCGAGGAACCACCCGACGGTGCAGACGCAGGAGGCGGAGACAGTGCCAGATCGCCGGTCAGCAGATCGAGTTCGCCGTAGGTTTTGGCCTGGTACACCGCGGCAGTGCGCTCGTCGTACTCGCTCACGGTGAGCTGGCCGTTCGCGAAAGCATCACTGAGCAACTGTGCGACAAGGTTCCTGTCGGCGTCGGCCGCGCGTACCTGGCTTCGATCTCGGTCGGGGAGTTGATCGCTCACCGCTCGGACCCTACCTGCGTAGCGGTCAGGCCGCATTCAGGATTGTGCGGCTTCCGAGAGGCGATGCCAACGTCATCTGCATGGTGGCGTAGACGGCAACCATGATGCAGGATTTGTCGGCAGCGTCGGGCCTGGTGCCGGTACGCAGCTCGACGGTGACCGTCGAGTCGGTCTCGGTCACCGTGGCGTCGGCCCCGTAGCACTCCGGAGTGCCGGTCACGAAGTGCACGGCGATGGTGTTGGGGGAAACCTGGCTCCACGACTCGAACGGAGTGGTGGTGGCTCGGATCAGGTCAGGAGTCGGCTCGAACATCGTGCCGACGTCGCCGACGGGAACCTCGTGTGGAACCGGAGGGGCGCTCGGCTGCTGGATGTGGCCGACGGGTGTGGTGGAACCGACCGTGGGCGTTGTGTCCTCGTCGCCACCGGAGACCGTACTGCAGCCCGCCAGCAGCAGGCACAACATGACACCTGCAGCGAGAAACCTCATGCATCCAAACTAGCGCCGAGAGCTGAGGAGAACCTTTGTGTTCGGCTCACGCGAGGAACACCGTCACGAGTGCGATGACGGGTATCGATACGAGCGTGGTCACGAACGCAGTGTCACGGGCGAGTACCACTCCGCGCTGGTAGCGGCTGGCGAAGACGAACACGTTCTGCGCGGTGGGCAATGCCGAAACGACGACGATGGCGAACAGGTCGTGACCGTCCAGACCGAAGACGAACCGGGCCATGAGGTAGCCGAGCAGTGGCTGCAGCGCCATTTTGAACACCGTTGCCAGGGCGACGTCCCGCCGCGGACTGATGCCCTTCTGCAGCACGCGGGCACCGTAGAGGGACAGACCGAAAGCGAGCAATGCGCCGGGTACGGAGGCATTTCCGACGAGTTGGAACGGCTGCATCAATGCCTCGGGCAGCTCGAATCCCGTGATCGACAGAACGAGTCCCGCGGCTCCGGCCAGCACGATCGGGTTTCGGAACGGCGTCGTGACGGTCTTGAACAGCGAGACCTCGTCGATCTTGGTGGAGATGTCGAGGATGGTCACGGCGATCGGTGTGTAGATCATGATCTGGAACAGCAGCAGGGGAGCGACGAAGTTGGCGTCGCCCAGTACGAACACGGCGATCGGGATGCCCAGGTTCGCGGCGTTGACGTACGAACTTGCCAGAGCGCCGACGGTCGCGTCGGGCACGGCTCGTTTCAACGCGAGTTTCGCTATGACGAAGTAGATGGCTCCGACGAGCAGTGCTGTGGAGCCGGCGACGGCCAACACCGGCGAGAGGATGACCGACAGGTCCGAGTTCGCCAATGTGACGAACAGCAGTGACGGCGTCGCGACGAAGAACACGAGACGACTGAGGACGAATTGGCCGTGCTCACCGAGCACTTTCAGATGGGCGAGCAGGTAACCCAGTGCGATGACGACGAAGATGACGGTGAAGCCTTCGAGAACGCCGGACATCTACGAACTGCTCATCTCTTGCTAGGTAACGACAGAAAGGCCACGCAGCCGGATGGCTACGTGGCCTTTCTCGAAAGCTGATTCAGCGGCTGGTGAACGGCAGCAATGCCATTTCACGAGCGTTCTTCACTGCGACAGCGACCTGGCGCTGCTGCTGCGGGGTGAGCCCGGTGACCCGACGGCTGCGGATCTTGCCGCGATCGGAAATGAACTGACGAAGAAGGTTGATGTCCTTGTAGTCCACCGTGGTGACCTTGGCGGCGTTCAACGGGTTCTTCTTCGGTCGACGACCCGCCTCTGCGCGGACCTTCTTCGACGGTGCTCTCTTGACTGCCATCTCTACCTTTTCCCTTACCAGCTCGACTTGTGGACGCCTGGCAGCTCCCCACGGTGTGCCATCTCGCGCATTTTCACGCGGGACAGCCCGAATTTCCGAAGGTAACCGCGCGGACGTCCATCCGCAGCGTCACGATTGCGCAATCGTACCGGACTCGAATCGCGTGGCAGACGCTGCAGTGCTGCTTGGGCCTGCGCGCGCTCGGAATCGCTGCTCGAGGGCTTGCGAATGGTCTCCTTGAGCTCTGCGCGACGCGTTGCCCGGCGGGCGACGATGACCTTGCGCTGCTCGTTCTTCTCTATCTTCGACTTCTTTGCCATGGCTAACGCTCTTCCCGGAAATCGACGTGCTTGCGAACGACCGGGTCGTATTTCTTCATCACCAGTCGGTCGGGGTCGTTGCGACGGTTCTTGCGGGTGACGTAGGTGTAGCCGGTGCCGGCAGTCGATTTGAGCTTGACGATCGGCCGGACGTCGGTGCTCTTGCCCATCAGATCTTCTCCCCACGTGCGCGGATCTTGGCCACCACGGCGTCGATGCCGTCGCGGTCGATGGTCTTGATTCCCTTGGCCGAGAGCGTGAGGGTGACGCGACGACCGAGGCTCGGCGCGTAGTACGTCTTGCGCTGGATATTGGGGTCCCACCTACGGCTGGTGCGCACGTGGGAGTGCGAGACCGATTTTCCGAATCCCGGGGTGCGGCCGGTGACTTGGCAGTGCGCTGACATGAGCACTCCTTTTCTTGCCGTTATGACAATCGTTTTCGACAAAGCGTGTTCACGAATGTAGCGTGCATCCACAGGTAATGACAATCGTTGTCGAGAA
This sequence comes from Rhodococcus sp. IEGM1428, assembly GCF_050321865.1. Lineage (NCBI taxonomy): Bacteria > Bacillati > Actinomycetota > Actinomycetes > Mycobacteriales > Nocardiaceae > Rhodococcus > Rhodococcus sp. IEGM1428. The sequence goes on from NZ_JBNQFW010000001.1 coordinate 176,679, forward strand.
GAAGGGTGCTCGTGAACAACTCACTGGACGATCGAACCCCGATGGTCCTCGTCTCCGGCTGGACCGGAGCCATGGACGCAGTGGTGACGTCGCTACTCGCGCCCGGGACCGTTGCGGTCCGCCACGATCTGAGCCGAGTCGCCGAAGGGGTCGTGCGGCGCACGCTCTACGTGCTGGGCGAGAACCCTCGCGAAACCATCCTGGAACTGGCGCACGGCTGCGTGTCCTGCACGCTCCGCGAGGACCTGCTGCCGCTGCTGCGTGCACTGTCGACGCGCAGCAGTGTCGATCGCATCGTGCTCGCGATGGACCCCGCCCTCGAACCCGAGGCGTTGTGCTGGGCCGTCGAGAACGTCGTCGTGGCGGGCATCGTCGGGCAAATCGACGGCCCGGCCTCGCGTGACGTCCGCATCGAAGCAGTGATCGACTGCCTCGACGCCGCAACCTGGTTGGCCGACGCCACCGGCGACGACGCATTGGCTGATCGCGGCGTCGTCGCCAGTGGTGACGACGATCGAACCGTCGCGCAATTGGTCGTCGGCCAGGTCGATTACGCCGACGCCCTTGTCGTCACCGTCGGCCCCGAGGTCGACGCGTGGGAACGTGCTCGGCTTGCCGCTGTCCTCGCGCGGTTGGCACCGAACGCACCTGTTGTCTGGGTCGCCCAGGACGTAATGGTCGACGCCCCGGCATTGCTCGCGTCTGTGCCCGCCGACGCCCGGCGCGGTGCGATCACCGATGCCCACTCGCCGTTGCTGCGGGGTCAGCCCCCGCTGACCGTCGACTGCGGCGTCGCACTTGCCGAGTTCACCGCAACCCGGCCGTTTCATCCGGAGCGATTGCACGAGGCCATCGACGTGCTGCTCGACGGCGTCGTCACCGCGCGAGGACGGGCGTGGGTTGCCACTCAGCCCGACGAGGCGCTGTGGATCGAATCGGCCGGCGGCGGGCTGCGGGTGGCCAGTGCCGGAAAGTGGCTTGTCGCAATGACTCCGGAGCAGCAGGATCGCGTCGACACCACTCGACGGGCGATGGCGGCACTGCGGTGGGACGACGAGTTCGGCGATCGCGATACCTCGCTGGTGATCCTCGTTCACGAGGCCGATCCCACCGAGATCGACCGAACGCTCCAGTGGGCCTTGGTCTCCGACGACGAGATGACCGACCCCTCGGCGTGGTCAGGCTGGACCGATCCGTTCGGCCAATGGCACGAAGACCCCTGCGAGAGCAGCGAATCCCCCTACGCAGAACAATCACGAGAGGCAACAGAATGAAACCAGGCATTCATCCCGACTACCACCCGGTCGTGTTTCAGGACTCGAGCACCGGAAACAAGTTCCTCACCAGATCCACCCTCACGTCCGCGCGTGAGACCGAGTGGGAGGACGGCAACACCTACCCGCTGATCGTCGTCGACGTCTCGTCCGAATCGCACCCCTTCTGGACCGGAGCCGCACGCGTGATGGATACCCAGGGACGCGTCGAGAAGTTCGAGAAGCGATACGGCCGCCGAAGCCGAAAGGACGTCTGAGTCATGGCTGTTCCGAAGAGAAAGATGTCGCGCTCGAACACCCGAAGCAGGCGAGCGCAGTGGAAGGCCGTCGCCCCGGACCTGGTGATGGTGCGCGTGGGTGGCCAGGAGTTTCGAGTGCCGCGCAGACTGGTCAAGGCAGTGCAGTCAGGGGTGTACGACCCGAGTTGATCTCCGACGGGTCTATCTTGACGATCATGAACGATGGACCCAGTTCGCGAGATGTGAAGCGATGGCGGCAGTATCTCGCCGACGAGCGGGCCGAGGCCGCCGTTTATCGCGATCTGGCAGGCCGACGCACCGGCGAGGAGCGAGAGATACTGCTCGAACTCGCCGATGCGGAAGGCCGTCACGAGCAGCACTGGCGAAATCTGCTGGGTGAGCGGGTCGGCATGCCGCTGAAAGGCGACATTCGCACTCGAATCCTCGGTGTCCTGGCGCGTCGCTTCGGTTCGGTGTTCGTACTCGCGTTGGCGCAACGAGCCGAGACTCGCTCGCCGTACGCCACGGACGCCGATGCAACGGAGGCGATGACTGCCGACGAGCAGATCCACGCCGAGGTGATCAGAGCGCTCGCCGCGCGTGGTCGTAATCGGCTGTCCGGCACGTTCAGGGCTGCAGTGTTCGGTGCCAACGACGGGCTGGTGAGCAACCTCGCGCTCGTGCTCGGCATCAGCGGCTCCGGAGTGTCCAACCACATCGTTCTGGTCACCGGACTGGCCGGATTGCTCGCCGGTGCACTGTCGATGGGTGCGGGCGAATACGTCTCCGTCCGTTCACAACGCGAGTTGCTCGAAGCGTCGTCCCCGGACAGTGCGGCGCGCGATGCCGTCCAGCATCTGGACGTCGACGCCAATGAACTGGCGCTGGTGTACCGGGCCCGGGGAATGACACACGAGGAGGCCGACGCCAAAGCGTCGGAAGTGTTGCGGCTGTTGCCCACCGACGACGAGATGGCACCCGACGTCGACGAGCACGAGTCCATCGGAACAGGACTCGGAGCGGCGGGAGCCAGCTTCTGCTTCTTCGCCTCGGGAGCGGTGATCCCGGTGTTGCCGTACCTGTTCGGTCTCGAAGGCTATGTGGCCCTTGCCGTTGCGGCCGTCCTCGTCGGAATTGCGCTGATCTGCACCGGCCTGGTGGTTGGCCTCCTCAGCGGTGGCCCGCCCGTCAAACGCGCACTGCGACAGCTGGCCATCGGCTACGGCGCGGCTGGGGCAACGTATTTGCTGGGACTCGCATTCGGCGGGGGAGTCTAGGTCCCATCCCCGACGTCCCGAGTAATTCACTCGCGGCAGGGATGTTTCGCTCGATAGGGTTCTCATCATGCGCGCAACCGTTCTGTCTGGTGCCGCTCTCGACTCGAGAGCCGGTGTGGGCCTTGTGCTGCGCGCGTATTCACCGGTGCGATGTGCCCCTCTCTGCGGCAAACAAGCTCCGCTCGTGAATCGACCCATCGAATAGCGCCCTCTTGTGCAAGGGGGCAGGAAGGAACATCATGCCCCCGAACAAGGTGGGCTTGCGTTTGCTCAATTGGGCTTCACAGCTCGAGGACAAGACTCTCGAGCAGGCCCGTGAAACAGCGTCGATGCCGTTCGTGCATCCGCACGTCGCCCTGATGCCCGACGCCCACAGCGGGATGGGAAGCGCCGTAGGAACAGTGATTCCCACGCTGGGCGCTGTCATTCCGGCCGCCGTCGGTGTCGATATCGGCTGCGGAATGATCGGCGTCCGAACAGAATTCACCCTCGACGACGTCGACGGCCGCAATCTGACGGACCTGCGACTCGCCATCGAGGCCAGCATCCCGCTCTCGCCCGGCAACTACAACGTCGGCGTCGACCGGTGGGATTTCACTGCGCCCAAGTTGCTCGAGCTCGAGGAGTTGGCGGCAAAGGACGGTGTCGAGCTGAACCACTCACCGCAGTGGCGTGAGCAGCTCGGTTCGTTGGGCGGCGGCAATCATTTTGCCGAGTTGTGCCTCGACGAGACCGATCGAGTGTGGCTGTTTCTGCACAGTGGATCGAGGGGCGTGGGCAACAAGATCGCCAAGAAGCACATCGCCATTGCCCAGCGTTTGTGCGCGCAGTGGTGGATCTCGTTGCCCAACAAAGATCTGGCATACCTGCCCGAGAGCTCCCGTGAATTCGGGCAGTACATCCGAGAACTGAAGTGGGCTCAGCGTTTCGCTTACCTGAACCGGGCCGAGATGATGGACCGGTTCGGCGCGGTGTTCGCCGAGTGGATGGGAACCGACGACCATCGCGAGGTCGAGCGGATCAATTGCCACCACAATTACACGGTGAAGGAAACGCACGCGCAGAAGGACGTGTGGCTCACCCGTAAAGGTGCAGTGGACGCGCACGAGGGTGTCAGGGCGATCATTCCCGGATCGATGGGAACGCGCTCGTACGTGGTGGTCGGCAAGGGTTCCAAGGCCGGCCTGCGCTCGGCTCCGCACGGTGCCGGTCGGCAGTTCTCTCGGACCGAGGCCAGGAAGCGGTTCACCCACGAGAACCTGCAGGAGCGGATGAAGGGGATCGAGTTTCGTGACAGTGCAGACTTCATCGACGAGATTCCCGATGCCTACAAGCCGATCGATGTCGTGATGGAGGATGCCCGGGACCTGGTGAGCATCGAGCACGAGCTGCGGCAGATCCTCAACGTCAAGGGGACCTGAGCACTGTCCCGTCGTGCGTGGAAACTCGTAGTGGGTTACGAAGTTCCGTGCACGACGGGATTGTCCGCGTTCGTCCCGTTGTGCATCGCTGTTCTCTGTCTGTTCACTTCGAGTGTTCCGTTCTGTTCAGCGTTCGAGGGGGCTCTGCCGTCACGATCGATGCATGACGCTCAATCCCGCAGGCGAAACCGTCGCGACCGGCATCCCGGGCACGCTCGCCGAGAACATGACCATGGCCGAACAGCACGATTGGCATCGGTCGTTCCTGCGGCGACACCCGGTCAGCCGACGGAACTTCCTGGTCGGGGCGGCTGCGACGGCCGCCGCGGTCGGCGTCGGGAACTCGGTGTTCGCTCGCACTGCCTACGCGCAGGATGCTCCGTTGGCCGTAGCCGGCCGGCACATGGGATTCGGAAACGACCCGGCGACGCAGCTGCGGTTCTCGGCTCAACTCTCGCGCAATCCCGGGATCACCGGAGTCTTTCTCGACCACGGCCCCACGCCTGCACTGGGCGCGACGACGTCGGCCGAGGTGCGCAACCTGATCAGCCAGGTGCCGCAGACCGACGGTGGGATTCTCTCAGCCGAGCAGTACTACGTGCATGTGCCCGTCGACAATCTGACGCCGAAGCTGCCGCACTATTACCGTTGGCGCACCGCCGACGGCTTCGTCAGCGACATCCGCAGCGTGTCGCCGGCGCTGCCGACCGGTCGTATCGCTCCGTTCCGGTTCACGATGATGGGCGATCAGGGTATTGACGAAACACCCTCGCAGCCGGCGGGTCTGGTGGCCGGCGACTACGACGACCAGTACTACAAGGCAGACAACGAACCGTCGGTCAAGCACGCTCGCAACATCAATCGACAGATCGAGGCGTCGCGGCCGGACTTCCACATTCTCGCCGGGGATATCGCCTACGCGGATCCTTCGGGTGCAGGTCTGCCGCCGCAGTTCGCCAAGCACGGACAGACACCGCCGAAGGGGTTCGACAAGTTCAACCCCTTCGTCTGGGACGGCTACTTTCAGGCGATCGAGGCGAGTGCGTCCACTGCTCCGTGGTTGTTCGCCACCGGAAATCACGACATGGAAGCGCTGTACAGCCCCAACGGATACGGCGGTCACGCGGCGCGGCTCGATCAGCCGACCACCGGGCCCAAGGGATGCCCGTCGGCCTACTCTTTCGTCTACGGCAACACTGCCGTCCTGTCGCTCGACGCGAACGACGTGAGTTACGAGATCAAGGCCAACACCGGGTACAGCGGGGGAGCCCAGAACACCTGGGTGGAGCAGACTCTCGCGAAATACCGCGCCGATCCGAACATCGACTTCATCGTCTGCTTCTTCCATCACTGCGCGTATTCGACGACGTCCACCCACGCGAGCGACGGCGGTGTGCGCGACGCCTGGGTAGCGCTGTTCGACAAGTACGAGGTGGATGCGGTGCTCCAAGCTCACAATCACGTCTTCGAGCGCACCGACCCCATCCGTGGGAATCGCGCGACGCGGGTCGCCGGTGACAACGCGACGGTCAGTGGAAAGACCGACGGCACCGTGTATTACACCGTCGGCGGGGGCGGCCGTCCCCGATACACGTTCCAGGACGGCGAAGGCGTCAGCTACCGAGGCAACGAATTGCCCGACACGGCAGTTCCGAACAGCTACGTGTGGGCACCCGACGGCACCAAGTCGGCCGAGTCCATCACCTGGTCTCGGGTGCGGTTCCTCAACTACTCGTTTGTCAGAGTCGATGTGGTGCCGGGTATTCCGGGGATCACGCCCAGCAAGATGATCATCGGTGCCATCGACGAATACGGCAACGAGTTCGACAGGTTGACCTTCACCCGCGACATCGCGATCGGTCCGAGGTTCGGTTCGTCCTAGTGCCTGCGGCAGTGGGGGGGGGGGGGGGGGGGGGGGGGGGGGGGAGGAAAAAACCAAAAACCCCCCCCCGCCCCCCCCCCCCCCCCCCCACCCCCCACCCACCAACACGGCAGCAGCCAATATCGCTG
>NZ_JBNQFW010000001.1:182909-1844293 GCF_050321865.1 Rhodococcus sp. IEGM1428
GGGGAGGGGTTGGGGTGTTGTTGCTTTTCTTTCTTCTTTTTTTTTTTTTTTTTTTTTTTTTTTTTTTTTTTTTTTTTTTTTTTTTTTTTTTTTTTCCCCCCCCCCCCCCCCCCCCCCCCCCCCCCCCCCACTGCGCGGAGCGCACTACAGCCACTTCTGGCGTTTGAACACCACGTACAGCGCGCTGGAACAAATCACCATGGCGACCAGCGCGAGTGGATAGCCGAACTGCCATTTCAGTTCGGGCATGTCGTCGAAGTTCATGCCGTAGATGGCGGCGATCAGAGAGGGCGCGAAAAGTATTGCACCCCAGGATGAAATGCGCTTGACCTGTTCGTTCTGTTCCAGGCTGACCTGAGTCATGTTGCGCATTTCTTCGTTCTGCTGCTGCGCCACCATGGTGGAGTGCACGGTCATAGCGTTCTGCAGGTTTGACCGGAACGCCTCGATGCGGTCCGAGATGCGGATCGCGTGGTCCAGCACGTCGCGAAGATTGCGCTGCAATTCGACATCGACGTGATACTTGTCCGAACCGCGCTTGAGCGATTCGATCATGTCGACCAAAGGCTTTGCAGCACGATCGAATTCGGATACCTCACGCAACAGCGAATAGATTCGACGCGACACACTCGGATCGCCGGTGAACAGCTGATCCTCGATCTCGTCGATGTCGGTTTGCAACCCCTTGATGACAGGAACGTATTCGTCGACGACTTGATCGAGGATGCCGTAGAGGATCGCTTCTGGCCCCAGTCCGAGCAATTCGGGGGATTCCTCGAGCCGGTGGCGCACCTTGCCGAGTTCGGGTGATTCGGCGTGGCGAATGGTGACCACAAAATCTACGCCGAGGAAAATGTGCAATTCGCCGAATTCGACCTTTTCGGTCTCGTCGATATATCTGGCTGGGCGCAGTACGACGAAGAGCTGCTCGGCATACCGTTCGAGCTTCGGCCGTTGATGGGCCGCAATGGCGTCCTCCACGGCCAGTCGATGAAGCCCGAATTCGTTTGCCACAGCGTTGATTTCGCTGAGCTCGGGTCGGTAGAGGCCAATCCATGCCATTCCGTGGCGATCTCGCATGCACTCGAAAGTGATATCGAGGCTTTCGGGGTTCGCGGTTCGCTTCCCCTCCACGTAGACGGCGTTGTCGACGATCGGCACTTCGGGTCACCTCGGTTCGAGAAACAGACGTGCCGGACGGCACCCGATCGAGACTATCGTCTGAAACAACGAGGAGGCGCAGCAGCAAGTGCGTTTCGCGCACCTGCCCTAGGAGAGCGGCTGCCCGACGTCGATCCTGTTGCCGTCGGGGTCGCAGAATACGAAGCCCCGGAGCCCGTACTCGGCGTCGCGCAGACGTTTGACGATGCGGACGCCTCGGTCGATCAGATGGGTGTACAGGCCTGTGGCGTCGGCGACCATCAGGTGTGCCGCATTGTGGTGAGGTGCAGCTCGGCGTCATCCCGTCGCAGAATGGCAAATCCGGTTGGTGTGCCGTTGGTGAAGATCACCGCCATGCCGAGCAGGTCGCGGTAGAACTCGATCGAGCGCTGGATGTCGGTTACGGGGATCGTGGCCGCAATGCGTCCGAACTTCATGGCCTCGCTCATGGGCGTGCTCCTTGCACAGGGTCGGGCGGCGAGGCGGTGCTCGAGCGTCCCTGTCTCCGGGCGCGGTGGCCCCTGAACGAATTTTAGGCGATCCGACAGGCGTGTCTACCGCTGATCAGCAACGGTCATGCGTCGAGCTAGCCCTTGCCGACGATGACCAGAATGGACGCGTTTTCGCTGACCTTGGTTCCCGCCTGGAAATTCGTTCCGATCACGGTGGCGTCGGGGCGGTCGTAGTCGGTGGTGACGTTGGTGAAGCCGGCATCCGAGAGTGCCTGCAGGGCGTCCGATTCCGAGGTCCCTGCGACAGCAGGGATCGTGGCCCGATCCGGTGCGGCCTGGGCGATGGCACCGCCACCGAGTGAGAGGGCACCGGCTACGGCGATTGTGGCAATGGTCTTCTTGAATCCGATACGCATGATGTTCTCCTCGGTGAGGCGGAATCGCTGACAACACGACACTGCTCGCCGATGCTGAGTCGAGCCTCGGATGTTGCTGTCAAAACCCTGTCAGTGCCGTGACATGCTGATCCGATGCTTCTCGACGTGTTGGGCCTGATCGGTATCGCGGTGTTCGCCGCGTCGGGTGCCCTGGTCGGAGTGCATCGACGACTGGACCTTTTCGGGGTCTGCGTCGTCGGAATCACGACGGGTATCGGCGGTGGGATCATTCGTGATCTGCTTCTCGGAATCCACCCGCCGACGTCGTTGGACACGTGGCCGAACATCACCGTCGGCTTTTTTGCGTCGCTGGCGGTGTTCGTGGCTCATCGGCAGATGGGCAAGGTACGACGCGGCGTTCTGGTGCTCGACGCCTTCGGGATGGGACTGTTCGCGTCGACCGGTGCGACGATCGCGTTGGCTGCAGGCGGAAGCGCTCTGTCGGGAGCTCTCATCGGCACCACGACGGCGGTGGCCGGCGGCGTGATCCGAGACGTACTGGTCAACGAAGTGCCCCTGCTGCTGCATCGAGACCTGTATGCCTTGCCGGCGTTGCTCGGCGCGTCGACGGTCGTGTTCGCCGATGTTCTGGCACTGCCGGAGAACGTGGGACTGATAGTGGGAACAGTGCTTGCGACCGGGTTGCGTCTGCTTGCGCTGTGGCGGAAGTGGAACCTCCCGCTCGCACGGAACCTTCCGGTGCTCTAGGCGGAGTAGGTACCCCTCTCAGACAGATCTCAGTCGACCAGGACAAACTGTACGAATGCGGATATTGGTGGTCGACGACGATCGAGCGGTGCGTGAGTCGCTGCGTAGGTCGCTGACGTTCAACGGGTACACCGTGGACCTGGCGGTCGACGGGCTCGACGCGCTCGAGCAGGTAGCGGCGGGGCGGCCCGATGCGTTGGTACTCGACGTGATGATGCCTCGGCTCGACGGCCTCGAAGTGTGCAGGCGATTGCGCAGTGTCGGTGACGACCTGCCGATTCTCGTGCTGACGGCTCGGGATTCTGTGTCCGAGCGCGTCGCCGGTCTCGATGCGGGGGCCGACGATTACCTCCCCAAGCCGTTCGCGCTCGAAGAACTACTGGCCCGTCTGCGAGCGTTGCTACGGCGCACCGCGATGGAGGCGGGCATCGACTCGGAAACCATGACGTTCGCGGACCTGTCTCTGGACCCGGTCACCCGGGAGGTCTCGCGTGCCGAACGCTCCATCAGCCTCACCCGAACCGAATTCTCGTTGCTCGAGATGCTGATGACGAATCCACGCCGAGTCCTCACCAGAAGTCGAATCCTCGAGGAAGTCTGGGGCTACGACTTTCCGACGTCGGGCAACGCGCTCGAGGTGTATGTCGGCTATCTGCGCCGTAAGACCGAGGCCGAGGGGGAGTCGCGGCTGATCCACACCGTTCGCGGTGTCGGGTACGTCCTACGCGAAACGCCCCCGTGATGGTCGCTCCGTTCGGACGCAGGACGGCCGACGTCGGCGGAAGCTCGCCCACCGCGATGCGGCCGCCGACAGCAATGCGGCCGCCGACTCCTCTGACTCGGTCGGTGTCGTTGCGCTGGCGGGTGACGCTGCTGGCCGCCTCGGTCGTGGCAATTGCGGTCGCGGTCATGGCCATTGCCGCGTACACGGTTGTGTCGCGGGCGCTGTACGGCGATGTGGACACGCAATTGCGTTCTCGTGCATCGGCTTTGGCGGAGTCGACCCTGGTTTCGTACGATCCTCGCTTCGTTGCCGGTGCCACGTTGTACAGCACCGACGTGAGTGTGGCGCTGATCTATCCGGACATGTCGAGCTACAACCCGCCCGGGCCGAAGGTCCCGATCGGCGACGCCGAACTCGCCGTGGTGCGCGGAGATCAGGAATCGTCGCTGCGCACGCTCGACGATCAGCGAGTGCTGGCCATCCGCACCGAGGACGGCAGCACCCTCGTTGTCGCACAGCGGCTGTTGCCCACCGGAGAGGTGCTCGATCGTCTGGCGTGGGTTCTGCTCATCGTCGGTGGCTGCGGCGTGGTGTTGGCTGCCGGCGCAGGCATGGCTGTGGGCCGCACCGGTTTACGGCCGATTGCTCGATTGACAGCCGCAGCCGAACGAGTGGCGCGTACCGATGATCTGACGCCGATTCCGGTAACCGGTGACGACGAATTGGCCCGTTTGACAGAGAGTTTCAACACGATGCTCCGGGCGCTCGCCGAATCTCGCGGCAGGCAGAGCAGATTGGTCGCCGACGCAGGCCACGAACTGCGCACACCGTTGACATCGCTTCGGACCAACATGGAGTTGCTCATCGCGGCCGGCCGCCCCGGTGCCCCGTCCATTCCGGACGAGGACATGGCCGAACTGCGAACCGATGTGGTGGCGCAGATTCAGGAACTGTCCACGCTGGTAGGAGATCTGGTCGATCTGGCGCGTGAGGACGCACCGGAGACGGTGTTCGAGCGCGTCGACCTTGCCGATGCCGTCGAACGCAGCCTCGAACGAGCACGCCGACGCCGCAACGAAATCGACTTCGACGCAACGCTCATGCCCTGGTTCGTCTACGGCGACCAGGCGGGATTGTCGCGGGCCGTGTTGAACGTGCTGGACAACGCAGCGAAGTGGAGTCCGAGCGGCGGGGAAGTACGAATCGCTATGCGGCAGATCGGTGATGGTCTGCTCGAGTTGACGGTGGACGACGCGGGCCCAGGCATCCCCGAGGAAGATCGCGAGCTGGTGTTCGAGCGCTTCTACCGTTCCACGGCGTCGCGCTCGATGCCCGGAAGTGGCCTGGGGCTTGCCATCGTGCGACAGGTGGTCGTCAAACACGGCGGCACCATCGGGGTCGAGGTATCCGAACGCGGCGGTGCGCTCATTCGGATCGTGCTGCCGGGCGAAGGTGCCCCGGATCCGCAGTCACTCTCGGAAAACTGACAGCACTCTCGGCAAACTGATAGCCGGATCTCAGCGCGCTCTCAGTACCGCCCTGCACAGTGAGTAGCAAGAAGGCGGGCGGACCTCTGGGTCCCTACTGAAGGAAGCAGCAACGATGAGTGACGACCGTAACGAATCCGAACAGCCCGGACAGGGTGCCGGGTCCGAGCAGCATCCGGCAAACCGGGCTTCGGGCGGCGACGAGCAGAACTACTCGACCCAGCAGCATCCGACCCAGCAGTTCCCGTCACAGCAGAACGAACCCCACAACGCAGGGTCGCAACCGCCGCAGCAGGGTTACCCGCAGCAGTACGCCGGCTACGGACAGGGGGCCTACCAGCCCGGCTACGGGCCGTACGGCCAGCAGGGTCATCCCCAGGCGTCCATGCAGGCCCATGCGCAGCCGCAGCACGTTGCACCGCAGTCGAATTCGGCGCAGGGCACTGTGAAGACCCGGCCCGGTCGCTCGGCGCTGGTGGCCGGAGCCATCGCTCTCGTTCTGGTCGGCGGCGGAATCGGCGGCGCGGTCGGTGCGATCGCGACCAACAACGCCAACGGCAACGGGGGCGCAGTCAGCAATTCGTTGAACTCGACTGTCACAGCCGCGCAGCCGGCTGCGAACTTCCCCGACGGCTCCGTTCAGGCCGTCGCGAACAAGGTCCTCCCGAGCGTGGTGCAGATTCAGGTCAAGGGTTCGCAGGAAGAGGGTGAGGGCTCGGGCGTTATCCTCAGCAGCGACGGCTTGATCCTCACCAACAACCACGTTGCGACGGGCGCAGGCGCCAACGGCAAACTCACCGTTGCATTCTCGGACGGCTCGGTGGCCGACGCCACGATCGTCGGTGCCGACTCGGTGTCCGACATGGCCGTCATCAAAGCCGAGGGCAAATCCAATCTGACGCCCATCGAACTCGGTTCGTCGTCGAATCTCGAAGTGGGACAGCAGGTTGTCGCGATCGGTTCACCGCTCGGCTTGGCGGGCACCGTCACCACCGGCATCGTGTCGTCACTCAACCGGCCGGTGTCGACTTCCGGTGAGTCAGGCAATCAGAACTCGGTGATCGACGCCATCCAGACCGACGCTGCAATCAACCCGGGCAACTCCGGTGGTGCGCTCGTCAACACCGACGGCCAGCTGATCGGTATCAACACCGCAATTGCCACACTCGGCGGCAGCGAGGGATCCGGTACGCAGAGCGGCTCGATCGGGCTCGGGTTCGCGATCCCGGTGGATCAGGCAAAGCGCATCGCCGACGAGCTGACCACCACAGGCAAGGCGACCCAGGCCATGATCGGGGTTCAGGTGCCGTCGAAGGACGATGCCAACGGCGCGACCGTCGTCGAGGCCACCGAGGGTGGTCCGGCGGCGTCGGCAGGAATTCCGAAGGGCGCGGTGATCACCAAGCTCGACGATCGGATCATCTCGAGCGGTGACGCGTTGATCGCGGCGGTCCGCTCGCACGCTCCCGGAGACTCGGTCACTGTCACCTACACCGACGGCGGTAGCGAGAAGACGGCCAAGGTGACGCTCGGAACGGCGGACCCGGCCCCGGCTCAGCAGCAGCCTCAGACGCAGCAGCAGGAACAGCAGTTGCCCTTCCAGATCCCGTCCTTCCCGGGCGGTCGCTGATGTTGCGGGAAGCGGGCAGGCACGGGACGGTTGCAACGATTTATGCACAGCGTGAGCCGGGTGGAGGCCTTACTACTACGGTGAGCGGTATGGAACTCGACGCACCACTGGCAGGGCGCGCGTTGGTCGTCATCGTGGATGACCGGACTGCGCACAGCACCGAGAAGGATTCGACGGGACCTCTCGTCACCGAACTGTTGACCGAGGCAGGTTTTCTCGTCGACGGCGTTGTTGCAGTGACCGCCGACGAAGTAGACGTGCGAAACGCTCTCAACACAGCGGTGATCGGTGGAGTCGATCTGGTGGTGTCGATCGGCGGCACTGGTGTCTCGCCGCGCGACGTGACCCCCGACGTCACCGCTGAGGTACTCGATCGTGAGATTCCGGGTATCAGCGAGGCGTTGCGTTCGTCGGGTCTGGCAGCAGGCTCGCTGGACGCGGGGTTGTCGAGAGGCTTGGTCGGCGTGTCGGGCAGCACTCTGGTGGTCAACCTGGCGTCGTCGCGGGCAGCCATTCGCGACGGCATGGCCACGCTGACGCCATTGGCGAGCCAGGTCATCGCCGAACTGTCGGGGCTGGACGCGTAGCGACACCGATGAACGAGCCGAACGACGATCGATCGGCCGAAGACGAAGCGAGCCGGGCCCGAGCAGAACGGGCCCGGCTCGCTCGCATATTCGGCGAGGTGCTCCCCGAGACGACTGGGGACGAGCGAAGCGACGGCCCGGATGCGGACTCGAGCGGTTCGCAGTCGGACGAATGGTTGAAGCAGCAGCGACCACCTCATTACTTTTGATGTGATCCACGACACATTTTTTTGGCTGGAATGACAGGTCTGTTAGTTACTCGTTTACCTAGCGTTAGCGAGCTACCCGTTGGTAGCTTCGGACGGCAAGGCCCAAAACGGGCGTAGCGGACGCCGAGCAGACCGGACTATTCGGCCGATCGGGACATGGCGATGGCGGAGTATTCCCACATCAGGGTTGGTTTTTTTGAATGAGGCAGATGTAACAGTTCGACGCCTCCGAGAGATGCTGTGACTCTGGTTATCGCTAACACTGCTGTGAAAGTTGTTCACGCCGCCGAAACACATCACGAGTCGGCAACGTTTGGGGGCCGATCGTAGGGATTGTCACGGTCAGGCATCTCCTCTAATGTTCCCCTCAGCTTCCAAGGATCAGGGCGTGGGACCAACCGGTGCCGCGCCCTTCATCTCGGAACTGTTGGATCGAGGATGTGGCCTTCACGGCTCCATCCGGCTCGGGCTCGCACACACCGTTGCGTGCGATCTAGTTCGAGGGTGAAAGCCACAAGCTTCCCCGTGCGACACCGCGCTGGGACTGAACATGATGAGGAATAAATGACGGAGATCCAGAAGTCGCGGCGCAGCCGGGGACTCAAGTCCATGAGCGTCGCAGTTGCTGCCAGCGCTTCGGTAGTCGGCCTGGTGCTCGGTACCGGAACCGCTTCCGCCGCTGTCGACAGCTCCAACACGGTCGTCGACCGTGACGGCAACACCATCACGGTGACGCTGTCCGACACCTTCATCCAGGGCGTTCCTTCGCTCGACGGAAACCCGCTCACCCGCGAGTGGTTCGCAAATGGCAAGGCAAGCTGGGACGTCACCGGACCGTCTGCTGATGACTTCGAGGGCGACGTCAAGATCGGGTACCAGATCGGGTACCCGCTCAGCATCGGCGGCTCTGTCACCATCGAGTGGGCTTCGCCTACTCTCGGATTCGACATTGGTTCCGGCAACGAGTCCGGCGGTGAAATCAAGCTCATCAACCCCGAGGTTGATGGCGACGGCAACACAACCGGTAACTACCTCGATCCCTCTGTCAGCCTTGGCGGCAAGGGCACCTCGACGTCCGGCCTCGGTTTCCACGCTGACCTGATCCCGCAGGCCACCGCCTCCATCGCGCTGGAGAACGGCCCCGGAATCGTTCAGTCCGAGTCTGCTGCACTGCCGATCAACGACGGCGTCACCGGCTCCGGCTCCGAGGGTGTTGGCAAGAGCGGCTCCATCCAGGTCGCGAACCTGCACGGCACTGCTACCGGCATCCTGGGCAACGTCTCGGTTCGTCCGTACGTCGCAGTCACCAGCGCACAGGGTGACGTCGCAGTCACCTACGGCGTCCCGGTTCGCTTCAACTGATCTTCGATCAGGAGTAGCTGGATGAGCTAGTTTCATCCGCCAAGTTTTGGACCAGTTCAGGCCCGTACGGATAACTCCGTACGGGCCTGAACTATGTTCGGCACGTATCGTTCGACTTTTCCAGAGAGGCACTGAACAAGAGATGCACTCCAAAGCCCGTTTCACCGTTGTTGCCGCAGGAGCGGTCCTTGCTCTCGGTCTTGCCGCCGGTTGCAGCAGCGACGACGCTGCGGCGTCCGGTGAAAATACCGACGTCTGCAACACGTTCGCCTCCGACCACAACGCATTCGTGGCGCTGGTTGCGGCTGGACCAGGGTCGGCCGAGAACGTCGAGAAGTGGACTGCTGACAAGCAAGCCGCGATCGACAAGGTGAAAGCGTTGCCCAGCACTGCGTCAGGTGACGTTGCAAGCTCGCTCACGACATTCACCGATGCGTTGCCTGCGGACACCCTCGAGCTCTCTGCCCCCGATGGCCAATCCGGTAAGGCCTTCGTCGACAACGGCGCAGCAGTGAAGTCTGTGTGCGAGGCGGACGGCACGACGATCACCCTCGACGCGCTTCCGCTGTCGACGTTCACCAACTGATCGCCTGACGGGCCTCTCGGTCTGTCCCATCACCACCCCACCAACGAATGAATGTGCCAGTCACGCACTCAGAGTGCGTGACTGGCACATTCATTCGATAAGGGGCCCACCAAGCGCGGGCGAGCGAGATGTCAGTCCTTCGAGTGCTTACCTAGGTCGGGGGAGGAGGAATCGATTGCTTCTCCGCTACCGCCGGTGGTGTCGGCGGCCGTCGAAAGTTTCTGTCCCGCTGCGGTTCCGCCCGCGAGGATGTCGCGGATCTGCACCAGCACGTCGACGTCGCTCAGTTCCTTCTCCGGCTGGCTGACGAAGCGCTTCTTCGCGGTGTTCACCGGCAGGATCAGCACGAAGTAGACAACCGCGGCGATGATGATGAAGTTGATGATCGCCGTGATCACCGCCCCGACGTTGATGAACGTCGCGGAATTACCGCTCGAAATTTCGATGCCCCATCCCAGTTCGTTGCTGCCGCCGACGGCCGCGACGAGGGGGTTGATGATGTTGGTGGTGAATGCGGTGACGATGGCGGTGAATGCCGCACCGACGACCACTGCAACTGCGAGGTCCACGACGTTGCCGCGCAACAGAAAGTCTTTGAAGCCCTTCAGCATGAGCCCTTCTCCCAACGTTCGGTATGTTCTGTCTCGTCAGACGTTAACCCAGATCGTCGTACTGCGGCCGGTGTGAATCGCCAGTAACGGGGCCTTTCAGTGCAGCGTGACCGTCAGTGCGCTGACCAATGACGCGGCGGCCACCGTCGTCGCGTCGTTGGTCGGTAACGCGAGCAGCACCACGCGATCTCGCTGTCGACTCCCTCCGGCGTCGGCGGAGACGAGTACGACCACGGCTCCAGACGCCAGCACTCGGGCGGCGGGGACGGCGTTCGGGTCTTCCTGTACCTCGACGGTCAACACGTCGACCTGATCACCTTCGCGCAGCAGGTCGCTCACCCCGGCGTCCGCGAGATGCACCGGTACGACGCGTGCCTCGGTCCCCAGCGCCGTCGTGGCGGTCCGAGATCCGAGTAGGCGTACGTCGGTGAGCAACTCGCCCGCTCGTACCGGCCCGGTAAGCGTCTGGCCGTCCACCGCAGCCGTATCGATCAGTGCGCCCTCGGGAACACTGGCCGAATCCCAGTCGCTGACGACCACATCGGCCGGCGTCA
This sequence comes from Rhodococcus sp. IEGM1428, assembly GCF_050321865.1. Lineage (NCBI taxonomy): Bacteria > Bacillati > Actinomycetota > Actinomycetes > Mycobacteriales > Nocardiaceae > Rhodococcus > Rhodococcus sp. IEGM1428. The sequence continues at coordinate 193,418 of NZ_JBNQFW010000001.1, forward strand.
GAACCGTCCCGGGTGTCAGATCGCGTCCTGCGGTGATCACCTCTACTCGGTCGTCGCCGGCGGCGTCGTCGACGAACAAGACCGCTGCGAGTGCCACCAATGCGCCTGCCGCCACCCGCCGGAACTTCGGGGAGCCGACCCACGCCGGCCGGAGGGTGATGCGATCGAGCAGAGTCGAGTCGAGTCGGTTCTTACGAGCGGTCATGCTGGAACGCTATCGCCGACGAGGGCACTTCGAACGCCGAAAAGGCCGGGCTGTGGATAACGGCCCGGCCTGTGGATGAAGCGGGAAGCTACTGGCTTGCAGCAGCTTTCGTGGTGGAAGACGAAGACGAGGAGCTCGACGACGACGAATCGGAAGATTTCTTCTCGGCCGGCTTGGAGTCGGACTTGGACTCGGACTTCGAGTCCGACTTCGCGGCGGCAGCATCGGACTTCTTCTCGCCTGCGCCCTCGCTCGAGGTGCTCGAGCCGCCGCGACTGTCGGTGCGGTAGAAGCCGCTGCCCTTGAAGACGATGCCGACGGAATTGAACAGCTTTCGAAGCTTGCCGGAGCATGCCGGGCACACCGTCAACGTGTCGTCGGTGAAGGACTGGACGATGTCGAAGCGGTTGTCGCACTCGGTGCATGCGTATGAGTAAGTGGGCATCGTGATTCCTCCGCGCTGGTCACCGAGGAGATTGGCTGCTCTGCGAGCCGAGGCCGAACACCGCCGGTGTCTTATCTGTTCGTCGAAACTGGGAGAGCATTAGCACTCTACAGTCAGGAGTGCCAACCAATCGAATCGGAACGTTATTCCGTACCCAAGCGTACGAGTCCGCCGCTGGGGGTCAACGCGTGCGTCACCCTTCGGTCGTGTGGCTCGTCCGGTAGTCGATCCACCACTTCGCTGTCGCGCACCACTGCGACCAGCATCGTGTCGGGTCCGCACAGGTCGAGTGTTCGGTCGTAGAACCCCGCGCCGCGGCCGAGTCTGACGCCACGCCGATCGACGGCCAGCGCCGGAATCAGCACCAGCGAACAGGCCGAGACGGCATCGGGATCGAGGATCGGTCCGGACGGCTCGAGCAGGCCGAAGGGTGCGGCCACCAGCGATTCGCTCCCGGAGTACGTCACCCAGCGCAACGGTCCCGGCTCGTGCGCACTCGGAAGCAAGACGGTGGAGCCGGCCGCGGCCATCGCGTCGAGCATCTCGATCGAACCCGGCTCCCTGCCGACCGGCACGTACGCCGCTACCGACGGGTGTTCGGCCGCCAACTCGGCCACGGCATGGCAGAGTGCGGAGGACTCCACCGCGCGCTGCGCATCGTCGAGCAGTCGGCGTTCGGCGAGGACATGTGCCCGCCAACGATCCTTGGGCGTGTTCTCCGAGAATTCGGGAACGTTCACAACGGTTCACTCACCCTTCCTGTGCAGTCGATCAACGATATGCACTCGGAGGTAGAACGCAGCACACGGCGAGCAGATCACCAGAAACCATGGATAGGGTGAGCACCATGACAGAAGCCGTTACCGCGACGACCGCCGCCACGCCTGTGCATTTCCGCACGGCCATCGTTCCTGCCGCAGGCATGGGTACCCGGTTCCTGCCGGCCACGAAAACCGTTCCGAAGGAACTGCTTCCGGTCGTCGACACACCAGGTATCGAACTCGTCGCCGGAGAAGCGGCGGATTCCGGTGCACAGCGGTTGGTCATCGTCACCTCACCCGGCAAGGACGGTGTCGTCGCCCACTTCGTCGAGGATCTTGTTCTGGAAAAGAAGCTCGAAGCGAGCGGCAAGCTCGAAATGCTCGAAAAGGTGCGCGTCGCGCCCAAACTCCTCGACGTGCAGTCGGTCATCCAGCACGAACCTCTCGGACTCGGGCATGCCGTCGCCTGTGCCGAAGAAGCCCTCGACGACGACGAGGATTCGGTCGCAGTTCTTCTTCCCGACGATCTGGTGATGCCGCGGGGTGTGCTCGACGTCATGGCTCGCGTGCGCGCCAAGCGCGGCGGCTCGGTGCTGTGCGCCATCGAGGTTCCCGACGACAAGGTCTCCTCCTACGGCGTCTTCTCCGTCGAGATCGTGCCCGACGCGGTCAACCCGAACGTCCTCAAGGTCACGGGTATGGTCGAAAAGCCCAAGCAGGAGGACGCCCCGTCCAACCTGGCTGCGGCGGGCAGGTACCTGCTCGACCGCGCAATCTTCGACGCTCTGCGACGGATAAAGCCCGGTGCCGGCGGCGAGCTGCAGCTCACCGATGCCATCGCGCTTCTCATCGAAGAAGGCCATCCCGTGCACGTGGTGGTGCACCGCGGATCGAGACACGACCTCGGAAATCCCGGGGGATACCTGCGCGCTGCGGTTGACTTTGCTCTACAACGTGACGATTACGGCCCAGCGCTGCGCGAATGGCTGAACGAACGCTTGAGCGACAGCTGGGCACCGGAACTGACCACGTACGAATAGCATCGCGGGTCGATGCCATAGAGGAAGGGCCAGATGCGCTCGGTCGAAGATCAGCAGACCAGGGTGACCGCCGCGGCGGTGGCTCCACGGCCTGTTCGGGTCGCCATCTCGGAAGCACAGGGCCTGCTGTGTGCCGAAGAAGTGGTCACCGAGCGTCCCCTTCCCGGTTTCGATCAGGCGGCGATCGACGGCTACGCAGTGCGCAGCGTGGACGTGGCAGCGGCCGGTACGGATCTGCGCAACGAGGAAGACGAGCGCATCGACCTGACGCTGCCCGTCGTCGGGGAGGTGTCCGCCGGGTCGCGTCAACCCATCCGGTTGCAACCTCGTCAAGCGGTACGCGTCGACACCGGCGCACCACTACCTACCCTGGCCGATGCGGTGCTGCCGCTGGATCGCACCGACAGCGGTCGAGCCCGCGTCAAGGTGTTCCGTCCGGTGCGCTCGGGTGACTACGTCCGCAAGATCGGCGACGACGTCCAACCCGGCGACGTGGCTGTTCGTGCAGGCACGATCATCGGTGCCGCTCAGGTCGGATTGCTCGCAGCGGTCGGCCGCGACAAGGTGCTGGTGCATCCGCGTCCCCGGTTGTCGGTGATCTCCGTGGGCGGTGAACTGGTCGACACCGATCGGACCCCCGGGCCCGGACAGGTGTACGACGTCAACTCCTACGCACTTGCCGCCGCAGCGCGCGACGCCGGAGCCGACGTCAACCGCGTCGGGATCGTCAGTACCGATCCCAAGCGTCTGCGCGAGGTGGTCGAGGGCCAATTGATCCGATCCGAGATCGTCGTCATCGCCGGGGCAGTGGGCGGCGGCGCGTCGGACGGTGTGCGGGAGGCGCTCGGTGAGCTCGGCGACATGGAGGTCGAACGAGTCGCCATGCACCCAGGTTCGGTTCAGGGCTTCGGCCAACTCGGACGCGACGAAGTACCTACCTTCTTGCTGCCGGCGAACCCCGTCAGTGCGCTGGTGGTGTTCGAGGTGATGGTGCGTCCGTTGATTCGCATCGCGCTCGGTCGACGACAGCCGATGCGTCGGACCGTCACGGCGCGAACCGTAGCGCCGATCACCTCGATCGAGGACCGCAAAGGATTTCTTCGGGGTCAACTCATGCGCGACGAGGGCACGGGCGAGTATCTGGTTCAGGCGCTCGGGGGCGCGCCGGGATCGTCGTCGCATCTCCTCGCGACCCTGGCCGAGGCAAACTGCCTGGTCGTCATCGATCCCGAAATCACGGAAATCCGCACCGGCGAAGAAGTGAAGGTCTCGTTCCTCGCTCAGAGAGGCTGACGCCAGTGGCACGTTCGAGCGCCGCGGAGGGCACATAACCACGCCACTGTGCGTAGCGCATACCATCGACGGATGCCGCGAACGTGGTCGAGCCACCCAGGTTGGCCGGCGAAATTGGGTCCTGTCAGAGTGGACGGCGGAACCGTGACGGTACGCCCGGTACGGATGCGAGACGCGGCAGCCTGGAGCCGGATTCGCACCGAAGATCGCGCGCACCTCGAGCCCTGGGAACCCAGCGGCGAGGGCAGCTGGAATTCACGGCACCACATCTCTTCCTGGCCCACCCTGTGTTCGGGCCTCAAGTCCGAGGCTCGCAAAGGGCACATGCTGCCCATGGTCATCGAGGTCGATGGCGAATTCTGTGGTCAGATCACCACCGGAAACATCGTTCGCGGCGCATTGCGGTCCGCGTGGATCGGCTACTGGGTGTCCAAGGACGTCAACGGTAAGGGCGTCGCTACGGCAGCCCTCGCGCTCGGACTCGACCACTGCTTCGGCCCCGTCGGACTCCATCGCGTCGAAGCGACGGTGCGACCGGAAAACCTCGCCAGCCAGGCAGTGCTGCGCAACGTCGGGTTCCGCGAAGAAGGTCTGCTCTACAAGTATCTCGACGTCGACGGTGAATGGCGCGATCACAAGCTCGTGGCCATCACCTCCGGTGAAGTACAGGGAACCGTCGTCGATCGATTGGTTCGTTCGGGACGGGCCGCATGGGCCTGATATCTCCCGAGAAAATGGCACTCCTGTTGTCAAAGTGACAGGAGTGTAATTCGGGTCGGCGCGTCTGCGTGGTTCTTGCACCTCCTCCCCATAGCCTGATGTCGTCACGACTGTCGCCGTTGCCCAAGGGAGGAGAACATCGCCGATGCCGAACTCGATCATCTGGATCGGTCTCGTTGCCGTCTGGCTCTTCGTTCTTCTTCCCATGCTGATGACCAAGCGTCCCCAGATCATGCAGACCACGGACGCGGCGCTCGCCACGCGCGTGCTGCATCGGGGTGGCACCAAGCGAAAGCAGCGCGGCCCAGCGACCGGCCACCGCAGCGATCCTGACTGGCGGCCGGAGGACGACCTTCGAGTCTCCGCGCCTGCCCGTGAGATCTTCGGCCCGACACTGGCGACTGTTCGTATCGACTCACCCGATCTACCCGGTACCGCGGAGGACCCGATGGACACTCACGCAGCAGAGAACGATCTCGAACGCGACGCACCGGTTCAGGAACCAGCGCGCGAGAGATCAGCCGCGCACGAGCCCGGTGTCGTCGACGACGACTTCGTGCCTCGCCGACGCGGCCGCGGCGGTTTCGATCCCGAGGCGGACGCGATCGCCCGCGCTGCGCGGTATGCCTTCCGGCAGCGCGCAGTACTGGGTCTGGTTTTCGCCGCGATCACCACAGCGGCATTGGCGTTCATCATTTCTCCGACGATCTGGTGGCTGTGCGGTCTGTCCGTTGCCGTCCTCGTCGGTTACCTGTACTACCTGCGTAGGCAGGTGCAGATCGAGGAAGAGGTGCGCCGGCGACGGCTCACCCGAATGGGCCGGTCCCGGCTCGGGGTGGAGTCGGAGACCGACGAAGAGCTCGAGCTCGTCCCGCAGCGACTACGTCGACCCGGCGCAGTTGTGCTCGAGATCGACGACGAGGATCCCGAGTTCGAGCATCTCGACCACTACGACGAGCCGTTCCAAGCCAGCCGTGACGACGACCGGAACTTGCGCCGGGCGCAGGGCGCGTAGCGGCCGTCCGACACGGCTTTGCTAGAGTTACCCAGCCGGTCTAGATGACGGCAAAGGGGCTGTGGCGCAGTTGGTAGCGCGTCTCGTTCGCATCGAGAAGGTCAGGGGTTCGATTCCCCTCAGCTCCACACCGCAATCGATTACAGGCCCGATCGACACCATCGATCGGGCCTGTTTTTGCGTTCCAGACGTCCCCATCTTTCCGAGCTGCGTGTGTGTCGCTCGGTCGGCTCAGTGCGCACAGCTAAGGTTTTGCTCATGCGCGGTTGGCGAGGATACGTAGCCGACGACGTCTTATGGGCTGTGTTCCAGGTGCGGCAGTCGGCCGTGGTGGCGTTGGCCAACTGCCCGCTTCTGCCCGCGATACTCCGCGGACGTGCGCTACGGGGAGCGCGTGTGCGGGGAGGTGCCCAGGCGCTCGTCTACGGCGGTCAGATGGTCCAGGGGCGAGGCGTGCTTCGTCTGGGTGCCGGGGTGTTCGTCAATTACGGCTGCTACTTCGACACGGTGGCGAACATCGATATCGGTGACGGGGTCTTTCTTTCCGATCATGTACGCGTGTTGACCAGCACGCACGAGGTGGGCGCTCCGACTCGACGGGCAGGGCGCTTGGTGGGCAGGCCGGTGACGATCGGATCGGGAACCTGGGTGGGCTCCAGTGCCGTCATCATGCCGGGCGTACGCGTCGGCTCGGGCTGCATCATCGGTGCCGACTCTCTGGTGACCAAGGACTGTGATCCCGACGGGGTCTACGTGGGCAGTCCGGCGAGACGAATCCGAACCCTGAACGATTAGTCGGCTCACTGCGGTCAAACCGGCCGAGTACCCGTTTTATTGTTGTTCGAGTGAATCGAAGTACGTTCGGTGATCGTCAGTCGTAATTCATATTGTTTATCACGCATAAATCGACGAATTATCTTTCCGCAATATTGAGGTAGCATCAGATCCGTCCGCGGCTCGTATTTCGGGACTAACGAATTCTGCAATCGAATCGAGCCACACGATTGCCTAAACAATTCGTCAGGGGTTGGCACGGGTGAACACTCTTTCGATCGTTGTTCCTGCATTCAACGAGTCCGCCCACTTGGGTGAATGCTTGGATGCACTGCTCGAGCAGCAAGAACACATTCACGAAATCATCGTCGTCGACAACAACTCCACCGATGACACCGCCGAAATCGTGCTCGACCGCCGACGTCGATTTCCGATGGTGAAACTCGTGGCCGAGTGCGAGCGGGGAGTCGTGCATGCACGAAATGCCGGATTCGATCACGCGAGCGGATCGATCATCGGACGCATCGACGCCGACACCCACGTCGGCGCAGGCTGGGCGAAATCGATTCTGGACTTCTTCGATCGACGGCTGGACTACGCCGCGGTGACCGGACCGATCTTTCTCTACGACTCGCCCTGGGCTGCTCCTTACCGGGCCTTCGTCAAGTACACGACCAAGCGAAAGCCCGATGAGCTGCGGGTATCTGCAGCGTCCGGCAACAACTTCGCCATTCGTCGCTCTGCCTGGGAGGCGGCCCGCGACCGAGTGAGTTTGCGAACCGACCTGCACGAGGACATCGATCTTTCGCTGTGCCTCTACCACGTCGGGCTGCACATCGCACAGATCAAGACGATGTGTGTCGAGGTATCGGGGCGTCGACTGCTCACACCGCCACTCGAATACCGCCACTACGTACTCAGTTCCTATCGGACCTGGGCGTTCCACAGCCTGGCGGGTAAGTCGCTACGTCGTTTGTTGGTCGCGGATATGATCCTGCACACTGTTCATTGGCCGCTGACGCGCATGTTGTCCACATGCGATTCGCGCATTCTCCCGGTTTCGCATTCCGACTCGAGCGATACATCCGACCGGCATCTGTCCGCCATTCGCGAAGATCGATTTGCGGCCGCCTCCGGGAAGTGAATTCTCGGTTGCCCGACGATGAATAACAGCACTGTAATAAGTCGTCGATTTCTCAGCAATCGATAAACCCTGGGGCAATATCCACAAAGTCCGTTTCGCCCGAAAATCAGGGCGATGAAGTTGTCGGTCTCAGGCGTGAACGAGGTCGAGGCCGCACCAATTCTCGTGGCCCAGATAGTCGAGCAACGCAGACTCGGCGGGACCGGAAGGCGAGCGGACGCTTGCGCGAACGGCATGCGACACCGGCGGATCGAGCGGGCGCGCAAGGTGCCCGTATCCCGGTGGCACGGCTGAGGCCGGTATCAGTGTGACGCCCAGACCCTCCGAGGCCAGCTTGACTGCAGTGGCCAGTTGGGATGCGCGCGCGACCGTCGATACGGACAACGAGTGCGAGCGAAGTGCGTGCGTGATGACGTCGTCGCGAGCACTGCCCCGTCGCAGTCGAACCCACGGCGCAGACGCCAGTTCAGTCAGCGTCAGTACTTTCCTGGTCAACAGCGGATGTCCTTCGGACAGTACGACGACATACGATTCGTCGCCGATGACCGTGGCGTCGGGGTCGTAGTGGCCGTAGTCGCTGGAGAGCACCAGGTCTGCCTCGCCGGTGCGCACCAAGCGGTCGATGGCCTGGGGGTCCGACTCCTCGTACAGGGTCACCTCGAGGCGGGGATACCGTCGCCGCAACTCTCCGATGGCTCGCGGGAGTTGGCACATCCCCAGTCCGGTTTCCACGACGACGACCAGCTCGCCGGCAACTGTGCCTGAGCACGCCGTCGCAGCGGCGCGAGCGCGGCGAGCGGCGGACACCGCGATCGAGGCCTCCTTGACGAAGGCGCGTCCGGCGACGGTGAGGCTCAGTCCGCGGGAGGTCCTGAGGAACAGTTCCACGCCGAGTTCCTTCTCCAGCGACCTGATCTGTTGCGAGATCGACGGCTGAGCGACGCGGAGCTTCTCGGCCGCCGCGGTCACCGACCCCTCCTCGGCCACGGCGAGTGCATATTCGTACTGGCGGATGCTCATTCGCCGTCTCCTATAGGGATTGTCTATACAGCGCACTGCAAATTCGTCTTTGATCCTATACCGATTCGGTTCTAGCGTCGTCGGCATGACGTCCACCATGTATGCCCATGTGCAGCAGCGATCTCTACTGTCGCCCCCTGTCCTGTTGCTCGCCGCCGTCGCATTCGTGATCGGAACAGCAGAGTTCGTGGCCATCGGCCTCGTTCCTCAGCTGGCCCGGGATCTGAACACCACCGTCGGTGCCGCCGGGCTCACCGTCACTGTGTATGCGCTCTCGGTCGGAATTCTCGCCATCCCACTGGGCCTCGCCCTGGCGCATCGTCATCCACGCGCACTGCTGACCGCGCTTCTGTTCGTATTCGCGGCGGCGAACCTGGTTGCGGCAGCGGCGCCCGGGCTTCCGCTGCTTCTGATCGGACGCATTGCGTCCGCGGCGACGCAGGGAGTCGCGCTCGGCGTTGCCGTCAGCACCGTCACCACCTTCGTTGCGCCGGAGGCGCGCGGAAAAGCTGTGTCTCTGGTCTTCGGGGGTCTGATGAGCGCGATGTTCCTCGGGGCACCGATCGGCACTTATCTCGGCGGGGTTGCCGGGTGGCGTGCAGTGTTCGTGGCGCTGGCCGTGCTCGGAGCGGTGCTGGCGGCGGGTCTGTGGACCGTTCTGCCGCGTCGAATCGAGGGTTCGGGAGTACGTGGGGGCATCCACCAACTCCGGGTGGTCACCGTGCCCGGCGTTCTCGGCTTGCTGGGAGTGGCCGTCGGGATTCTGCTCGTGTCCAACTTCTTCTTTCCCTACCTCGGTGTCTACCTCGAACAGTCGGCCGGGATGGGATCCGGCGGCATTTCGATGGGGCTGGGGGTATTCGGCGTAGCGGGATTGCTGGGCAATGCCATCGGGGGCTACCTGGGCGGACGGGCCGATACGTTCTGGGTGACCGTGCTCGCCGTGATTGCGATGGTCGCGGTGGCCGCGCTCGCACTGTCCGGTGGCTCCGCGGCGGTGGTGTTTCCCGCGCTGGCGGTGTGGGGTGCCGCGCAGATGGCCGCGCTTCCGATCGTGACCACTGCGGTCGTAGCACTGGGCGGGGGGTTCGCCGCGACGCTCAACGTCGCGTTGGTCAACCTCGCCATCGCTGCAGGGGGGTTCGTCGGTGGCACCTTCGCGGCGTCCGCGATCGACCTGCTGCCATGGCTGAGCGTCGGTGGCTTCGGGCTGGTCGTCGCGGTGCTGGCGGCTCGACACCTGAGAGCGCCCGAAGCCTCGGCTGTGCGTGCAGAAGTTGGTTAGCAATCGAAACGGGCTGACGGTATGGTTGATCGATTGACGATCGACCTGCCCGTCGGGCCGGTAGATTGACGGGCGATATCCTCGACCGGACCGGTTCCGAGCACAGGATCTGCCCCTGCAACTTCTCTTTGGAGTACGAATGTCGTTCGAGATCGTCGACCTCCCTGAAACGTGGGTTGCCGGTCTTCCAGTCCGCAGCCCCAAACGGGCACTGGGCAGGCTCAACGACCCCGCTTTGGATCAGGCCTGGTCTGCCGTGCTCAATCAGGACACGTCGGGACCGTTGGCTTCGATTTATACCGACTTCGCCCCCGGTATCGGCTCTTACAACACACAGATAGTCGGTTATTTGTGTTCCTCGCTGGGTCAGGTTGCGCGAGGGCATCTCGTCGCGAAAGTCCCTGCTGCGAAATATGCACGATTTTCTGCAGTGGGGTATTTCCCCGAGGTTCTCACCCGACTGTGGACTCAGATCGATCATGCGGAGGAACAGGGTGAGATAGTGCGATCGTTCACCGGCGATTACGAGTGCTATCCGCACGCATACAAAATCGATCTCTATCTGGCGATCACTGTGCCCGGTGGTTCGTCGTGAGCTTTCGAGTGACAGCGCGCAGTGCGGAACTGTTCAGTGGATTGGTAGCGCCGAGGGTGGACGCCGGTGCCGAATCCAGCGGTAGCGAATGGATGCGATTCTTGCGAGATCGCGTGCGCGAGAAGCACATCGGCGCGAACGAAGTGAGCACGGTTTACGTTCCGGATCCGCACGGCACGGTCAATGCAGTCGTCGCTGTTTCGGTCGATTCTCCCGCTGACGTCGATGCGGGGGATGTATTCGTTTCAATACCGACCGGTGTGTTTGCAGTATTCACACCGAGTGGTTCTTTGGCGGACCCTGTCGAGGACGTGTGGGCTCAGGTCGACGACTGTGTGGCGTCCGGGGTAATTTTTCGGGCATACAAAGAGGAAGTAGAAGTCGTTACAAAATCTGGGGAAGTGGAACTTTTCATTTCAATAGTTTTGTAAACGGAACCTTCTTCACGCAATTGTCACTTTCGAATCACAAAGTCACCATCGAACCGGTTACTATTGTCGAGCGCAGTCGGCCCGATTGGGCGTCGTCAATTCGGCTCTCATGCCGTCGGTCGACGGGCAGGCAGCGTGGACAGGGCGTCGATGTCATCGCAAGGTCGACAGAGCAGGGGTGCAGCAACATGGTGAGACAACTCAGAGCAGAAGCAACGCGCGCAGCCGCACTACGCGCCGCGGCAGATCTCTTTCTCGAGGTGGGGCACGCAAATGCCACCCTCAGTCAGGTTTCTGCGCAATCCGGCGTGACCAAGGGGGCGTTGTACTTCCACTTCGCGTCCAAGGAAGAGCTGGCCCGCGCGATCGTCGACGAAGGCCACGAGCGGGTGTCCACCGCGTGTGCAGGCCTGGTCGACAGCCGTAGCCCGGCACTCGAATCCGTCATCGGAATCTCGTACTCCGTGCTCGAGCTCGCGGCCTCGGATCCTTTGGTTCGAGTCATGTACCGGTTGCAGATGGAGATCGACGGTTCCGACACCGCGCGTGGCAGTGTGTTCGGTACGTGGGGAAACATTTTCGAGCATCTTTTCGAGCGAGCGATCGAGCACGGCGACGTTGCCGATCACCTGGATGCGGGCAACGCAGCATTGCTGGTGTGCGAGATGCTCGCCGGGGTCTTGATGGTGTCCGAGGCGCAGTCACGTCTCGAAGATGCACCCGCACGGATGGAAAAGGTATGGAACACCGTGCTCCCTTCGCTCGTGCCCGCCGACAAGCTCGCCTACTTCCGTGAGTTCGCAGCACGGAGTCTGTCCAGTTTCGTGCGCGAGAACATCACTTCTGCATCCGTCACCGTCTGAGCAGTTTCGCACCGAGAAATATCGTGATCGGGTAGTGCTTGCCGGGCTTCCGCATGCCGGGCACACTGTGTGACATGGAACACACTGCTCAGAAATCGAGAATGTCGGACAACGAACTGCGGAAAGCGATCGGCACATTGCAGCAGCGCGCGGACGACGCGCGCAAACGCGGTGCGGACGACGACGCTGCGCGTATCGAGCACACCATTGCCGACTACCGAGACGAGATGTCGCAAAGATTGTGACAACCCTGCCGGTCGTCACCGCGTAGGGTCGAAATCGAACTGAACGTGGCAACCGGTGGGGGATACAGGCTTCGATGGCTACATACGATCTGCGCGGAAAAAAGACGTTGATCACGGGCGCGGGCAGCGGAATCGGTCGGGCGACGGCCATCGCTGCCGCAGAGGTGGGAGCGGAGCTCTTCCTCACCGATATCAACGGCCCAGGACTGGCCGAGACAGTGGACATGGTCGGTCGCGCGGGCGGTACCGTCAGCCACTCGCTGCCCTTCGATGTGTCCGATTTCGAGGCGGTCACCGCGTTCGCGGACGACATCCATGCCGAGTTCGGCAACCTCGACGTCGTGATGAACATCGCCGGCATCTCGGCGTGGGGAACCGTCGAGAACCTCGAGCACCGGCACTGGAAGTCGATGGTCGACGTCAATCTCATGGGGCCGATTCACATCATCGAGAAGTTTCTGCCGCCCATGGTCGAGGCCGGACGCGGCGGTCATCTGGTCAACGTCTCGTCCGCGGCCGGATTGATTCCTCTCCCATGGCACGCTGCGTACAGTGCAAGCAAATACGGCCTGCGCGGAGTGTCCGAGGTGCTCAAGTACGACCTCAAGCGCCATGGAATCGGCGTCAGCCTGGTCGTTCCGGGCGGCGTCAAAACCGGTCTCGTGGACACACTTCAGATTGCCGGCGTCGACCGGGACGATCCGCGCGTGCAGAAGTTGCAGCATCGATTCGAGAAGCGTGCCGTCGAACCGTCCGTGGTCGCCGATGCCATCCTCACCGGAATCGCCAAGCGCAAGTACCTCGTGTACTCCTCCAACGACATCAGGTTCGGTTACTGGATGGCCCGCAAGTTCGCGCCGCCCTACGAGTTCGTGCTGCAGCGCGCCAACGATCAATTTTCGAAGTTGCTGGTGCCGCGTCGCGTGGAGGGGTCGTCGAAATCGACATCCAGCGTGCGCGCACCCGGACCCGAATGAGAGAGCTCGTCGTGCGGATTGGCCAGAGCGCAACCGGCAAGAGATAGACATCCGCAGCCGATACACCCGGTCAGGTTGTCGCGCAGCCTGGTCAATTGTTCTATCCGAGAATCGAGTTCGCGATGCCATCGCGTCGAGAGGCGGGCCCAGTCCTCGCGCGTCGGCGTCCGTTCGTCCGGAAGCTCGCTCAGTGCCTGCCGGATCTCGGCCAGCGGAATTCCGACCTTCTGTGAGATACGGATGAACGCCACGCGTCGCAAGGTCTCGCGGTGGAACCTGCGCTGATTGCCCGTGGTTCGGCGGCTGGTGATCAGCCCCTGTTTCTCGTAGAAGTGGAGCGCAGACACGGCAACGCCACTGCGCTCGGAGAGTTGGCCTGGAGTCAGCTCACGAACGTTCCACTCGGGCATCGGCACGACCTCGACATTACTTCAGGTCTTGCCTTCCCGCACGAGTTGCTCACCGAGGCCGTCGAGGTCAGAGAACGGTGTGCACCTTGTCGGCAGGCCGCGCCAGCACGGTTCCCTTCTCTGTCACCACAATCGGGCGTTCGATGAGAACCGGATGCTCGATCATCGCGGCGATCAACGTGTCGTCGTCCGCGGATCCGAGGCCCAACTCCTTGTAGATGCTCTCGCGGGTGCGAACGGCCTGCCGGGGTTCGAGACCGGCGTCGGCAAGCAGGGTGCGGAGCTCGTCCTCGGTGGGCGGCGATTCGAGGTATCGGACCACTCGCGGGGTGACGCCCGCTTCCTCGATCAATTTCAACGCGGTACGAGAGGTAGTGCACCGGGGATTGTGATAGATGGTCGCGGTCAGGGTCATGTTTGCGATCCTGCCACGCGGGTAGCCCAGCCGACAGATTCAGGCCAGGAACGGGAGTGGTTATGACCGACAAGCGGATTGTCATTGCAGGTGGGCACGGCCAGATCGCCCAGCATCTCACGCAGGTACTCACGGCGCACGGAGATCGTGCGGTGTCGTTGATTCGCAACGGCGACCACGTCGATGCCGTCACAGCACTCGGCGCACTGCCGCAGGTGATCGATCTCGAGTCTGCGTCCGTCGACGAGTTGGCGGCCGTACTCGACGGTGCCGACGGAGTGGTGTTTGCGGCCGGTGCCGGGCCCAACAGCGGCCCGGAGCGCAAGGACACCGTCGATCGCGCGGGCGCGGTGTTGCTGGCCGACGCGGCCGAGAAGGCCGGTGTTCGCCGCTACGTGCTGATCAGCTCGTTCGGTGCGGGAGAGCCGGTGGCAGAGGACTTGGACGATGGCTGGAAGGCCTACATCAACGCCAAAACTGCTGCAGAAGAGAATGTTTCGGCCAGGTCCGGTCTCGACTGGACCATTCTGCGTCCGGGCAAATTGACGGACGAAGATCCCACGGACTCGGTATCGCTCACCGAGCCACCCCTCGAATCGGGCGAGGTGACGCGTGCCGATGTGGCCGCCGTGATCGCGCGCCTGCTCGATACCGGTGCGGCAGTGCACAAGACTCTGATGTTGACGTCCGGTTCGACGTCCATCGTCGACGCAGTCGACGCGGTCGGTTGAGGCACGGACAGTGCGCGTTCATATCGATTCGTCGAACACGACACCGGTGTTCGAGCAGTTGAGGATGCAGATTCTCGGGCTGGTGCGGTCGGGAGATCTGATTGCCGGTACCAAGATTCCGACGGTTCGCGGCCTTGCCGAGGAGCTGAAGATCGCGCCGAACACGGTAGCGAAGACGTACCGAGAGCTCGAGCAGCAAGGCGTCATCGAGACACGCGGACGATCGGGTTCCTTCGTTGCATCGGGCGGTGATCCCTCGCGTGATATCGCGGCCCGAGCGGCGACGGAATTCGTCAAGACGGTCCGTTCCATCGGCCTGGACGACGACCAGGCTCGAACGTTCCTCGAATCAGCACTGAAAGGTGCAAACGATAGCTAAGTTGACGCTTCAACATAATTCTGACATCGTGGTGCGGCCCATGTAGTCGTGTCAGAAGGATGCACAATGAATTCCACCCTCGTCCGCGACGCCGTCGCCCTTGTAGCCCGCATCGGTCTGGGAGTCGTCTTCATCGCTCACGGCTGGCAGAAGCTGAACACCTACGGTCTCGACGGTGCCGCGGCCAGCTTCGAGATGATGAACGTCCCGCTCCCCACGGCGTCCGCCTACTTCGCCACATTCGTAGAACTCATCGGCGGCGGTGCTCTGGTACTGGGAATCTTCACCCCCATTGCCGGCCTGCTGCTCTTCCTCGACATGCTCGGTGCCGCGGTCTTCGTTCACTTCGAGCACGGTGTGTTCGCCGCCGACAACGGCTACGAGCTCGTCGTCGCCCTCGGCGTCGGCGCGTTGCTGCTGGCCGCATTCGGTGCCGGCCGCGTCAGCATCGACGGACTCACCAAAGGCAAGACGGCAATTCTGCGCTGATCTGCATCCAGCGGCGATCGTCGGTCAGCGCCAACTCGGTAACCACAGTTGCTCCTGCCACATCTGCGGCGTGATCGGCATCGCGGTGAGGATCGGCCACAGCCAGACGAAATTCGCGATCACCACGGCGAGGTACAGGGCAACCAGCAGTAGCCCGGTACCTCGCCGTTCGGCTGACGCTGTTGCCTTGCCGATGATGTCGCCCAGCACCAAAGCGAAGCCCATCACCATGAACGGGGCCAGCGCCACCGCGTAGAAGTAGTACATCTGCCGGTCCAGTGTGGTGAACCAGGGCAGCAGTGCTGCGGAGTAGCCGACAAGCACTGCTGCGTAGCGCCAGTCGCGTCGAACGAACACCGACCAGATCACCCAGGCCAGCATCGGCAACGCCAGCCACCACATCGCGGGCGTGCCGATCAGCATGATCGCCTTCACGCACGAGGACGCCGAGCAGCCGGACACGCTCTCGCCGTCGGCGAAGTAGTAGAGCATCGGGCGCAGGCCCATCGGCCACGTCCACGGCTTCGATTCCCACGGATGCCGGTTGCCGGCCGAATTGGTCAGTCCCTCATGGAATTGCAGCACACTGCCGCTGTAGTACCACAGTGACCGCAGGGCTTCGGGCACGAACGAAAACGGCCCTCCGGCACCGATGCCGCTGCCGACCTCGTGCCGGTAGACGCCCGTCTCGGAGGTCAACCATGCCCACCAGGTCATCAGATATACCGCGATCGGAACGACGACCAATGCGTAGAGCGCAGGCCCGATGTCGCGCAATGCCGTTCCCCGCCAGGGGCGCCCGACGCCGTACGAGCGACGTGCGGCCACATCGAATGCCACACTCAGCAATCCGAAGAACGCAATGAAGTACAGGCCGGACCACTTGGTGCCGCAGGCGAGCCCCAGCATGATGCCGGCTCCGAATCGCCACCATCGCACACCCATTCGCGGACCGAGCGCACTCGCGTCCATCCGGCCCTCGTCACGCACTCTCGACAACCGTTGTCGCATGTCGTCGCGGTCGACGATCAAGCAGCCCAGTGCCGCGGTGACGAACAACGCGAGAAAGATGTCCAGCATGCCGATCCGGCTGCTGACGAAGGTGACCCCGTCGACGATCAGGAGGATCCCGGCAATCGCACCGACCAGCGTCGACCGTGCGAGGCGTCGCACGATTCGAATCACCAACAGCACCAACAGAGTTCCGGCCACGGCCGACGAGAAACGCCAACCCCACCCGTTGTAACCGAACAGCGCTTCTCCGACGGCGATCAGCTGTTTGCCGACCGGTGGATGCACCACCAGGCCGTACGCCGGATTGTCCTCCAGACCGCCGCCGGTGAGTACCTGATAGCCCTGCGGCGCGTAGTGCTTTTCGTCGAAGACCGGGGTCCCGGCATCGGTGGGGTAGCGCAGCATCGTGAATCGCGTGATCGCGCAGACGGCTGTGATCACGAGGGTGACGATCCAGCCGCGCCTGGCATCGGTGTCGTGGAACCAGTCGCGCGCGGCAACCGTGGGCCCGGGACTGACCATCGACCGGTCGCCGGAGCGCTCAGAGGTCAGCAAGGTCACGTACCGATCGTAGGCGTTGATCCGCGGTGCATGACAGGCCGCCGCACTGCATGCGGGACACTGGAGTCATGCTCATCCTTGCCGCCACCCCGATGGGCGACGTCGGTGATGCCTCGCAGCGCCTGCGTGATGCCCTCGGCAGTGCCGATGTCGTCGCCGCCGAGGACACCCGGCGCACCAAACAACTCGCGTCCTCGCTCGGCGTGGTGATCGCAGGGCGCGTGGTCAGTTTCTACGACCAGGTCGAGACGGCCCGGCTGCCGGCGCTGGTCGAGGCCGTGGCCGAGGGCAAGACGGTGCTGCTGGTGACCGACGCCGGGATGCCGTCGGTGAGCGATCCCGGCTACCGCCTCGTGGCCGCGTGCGTCGATGCGGATCTGCCGGTGACCTGTCTGCCCGGTCCGTCGGCCGTCACGACTGCGCTCGCGTTGTCGGGTCTGCCGGTCGAACGGTTCTGCTTCGACGGGTTCGCGCCGCGTAAGCAAGGCCAGCGACGCACCTACTTCCAGTCGGTGCTCGCCGAACCGCGGGCCATCGTCTTCTTCGAGGCACCGCACCGTCTCGTCGCGTGTCTCGAGGACGCCGTCCACGTACTCGGTCCCGATCGTCGCGCCGCGGTGTGCCGGGAGCTCACCAAGACCTACGAGGAGGTCCGACGCGGCGGGCTGGGGGAGTTGCTCGACTGGGCGAGGGGAGGAGTGCGCGGCGAGATCACCGTCGTACTCGAAGGAGCGGTCGCCGTCGCCGAGGATCCCGAGGATCTCGTGGCCGAGGTGGAAACCCTGGTGGCGTCGGGCATGCGGTTGAAAGACGCCTGCGCCCAGGTGGCGGTCGACGGCGTCTCCAAACGTGAGGTCTACGAGGCAGTACTCGCTGCGCGGAAAGAGCAGTAGCGGGTCAGCCCACTACTTGCTGACGCAGACCTTCGGTGGCTGCCTCGAGGATGGTCTTGGTTCCCTTCTTCACCAGGAAGCCTGGTAGCGGAATCTTCGGGTCGACCGTCAACTCGAACTCGACGTGGGTGCCGTTGTCCTTGGGCGTCAACGTGTACCGGCCGTCCTGGGCCTTCTGCTGAGTGCTTTCCACCAAGGTCCACGACACTTCGTTCTCGCTCCAGGTGTACGCGACCAACTGCTCGTCGTTGACACCGATGATCGAGACGTTCATCTTGACGTGGTTCGGCTTGCCGTCCTCGAAGCGATCGACCACCTCGCACTTCTTGTGGACCGGGGACCACGAGGGGATGCCTTCGACGTCCGCGAGGACGTCGAGAATTGTCGCTGCGTCGGCGTCGATGTCGACGGACTTGTTCACTGTGACTGCCATGGGGAGAAGGTATCTCAGCTTTCTGTACGGGGGCTGACGTTCCGGGCGAACTCGCCGATGGCGCGAAGCGCACGTCGGGCTTCGGGGACGAAATCGGCCGCCTGGAACACGTGGACCTGATCCTCGTACACCTGAAGTTCGCAGTCGACTCCGGCGACCGCGAGACGCTGAGCCATGAGTTCGGCGTCGGCATAGACCATTTCGGTCGAACCGACCTGAATCAACACCGGCGGCAGGCCGGAGAGGTCGCCGTCGACGGGTGAGACCCGCGGGCCCCGGTGCCCCTCGACGACGATGCGCGCGTCGACGCGATCGGCCAGTGCGGTCAGTGCGGGAACCGCGTTGGACGGAAACACGGAACACTTCGACGCGTTCTCGTGGTCGAGTTTGCCGGTGGGGTCCATATCGGTCAGCGGGGACATGGTGAAGATTCCCGCGGGTGCAGGCAGGCCGACGGTGCGCAGCGCCAGGGTGACCATGAACGCGAGGTACCCGCCGGCCGAATCGCCGCCCAGGATGATCTGCTCCGGGCGGTAACCGGAATCGAGAAGGAAGCGGTACGCGTCCACGCCGTCCTCGACCGCATGGGTGATCGGATTGCGCGGCATCATCCGGTAGTTCACCGACAACACCGATCCGTCGACCTGCTTGGAGACCCGTGAGGTCATCCGGCGATGGGTACGCAGGCCGCAGCAGACGAACGCACCGCCGTGCAGGTACAGGACCACGCGATCGCTTCCGGTTCCCTCGGCGCGGATCCACTCGGCTTCGCACTCGGCCAGCATGACGCGGCTGCGCGTGGTGCCGCTGATCTGCGGGACGAGCAGACCGGCGTAGTCGACCAGCCCCATCGGCCACGGAAGAGAGGGGGCCTGCGCCCACACGGTCAGAAACGGGCGGACGGTGAACTGCAGGTATTTGGACAGGATCTGCGACTGCAGGCTCGCGCCGCGGATGTCGCGTCGGCGTGCGGTGGCCGCCGGGTCGGTCGATTTCACTACGGTGAGCGCCGGATTCATGGCCGTCGCCTCCATCCCCGTTGTCGTTGCGCGGAGCGTGTGCGCCGTGCGTTGGAACCCCGCTCTATTTGGAACCCCTGGTAACGGACAATAGCGGGTAGCTTTTCGTGACCGGACGTAAGGTCGTGTTCTGAGTCACATTCGGTGCCGTACCGTGACCGAAAACAAATGGAAAAGGGACAGCTCATGGCACTCATGCCCATCACGGAATCGATGTTTCTGATCGCCGAGTCACGGGAGCACCCGATGCACGTGGGCGGTCTGGAGTTGTTCGTCCCGCCCGGCGATCCGCACGAGTTCGCCGAGGAAGTGCACCGCAAGTTCACCACCGGAGAGGTGCACGAACTCTTCCGAAAGCGGCCTTCGCGTCCGGTGCAGATCATGGGCAATCTGGCCTGGGCGTTCGATCCGGACGTCGACTTCGAGTACCACGTTCGCCGTACGGTGCTGCCGGCACCCGGACGCATTCGGGAACTGTTCCAGTTCCTCTCGCTCAACCACAGTGCACCGCTGGATCGCTACCGGCCGATGTGGGAGCTGCATATCATCGAGGGACTGGCCGACGGTCGAATCGCGTTGTACACCAAGGTGCATCACTCACTGGTCGACGGCGTGAGCGCGTTGAAGCTGATGCAGCGAACTCTCACCACCGACCCCGACGACCGAAGCGGAGTTGCCACCTGGGACCCGTCGCTGTTCGGCAAGCGCAGGAAGCAGGCTCCCGTCGAACAGCCCGGGCGGTTGGCGCAGTTGGGGAGTGGGCTCTCGATGGGACGCAAGATCGTCGGGGACCTGGTCGACTTCGCGCCTGCGACGGCACGAATCGGATTGCGCGCGTTGAAGAAAGAGGGTGCGCAACTGCCGTTGCAAGCGCCGAGGACGATGTTCAACGTGCCCATCGGCGGCGCGCGCCGCTTCGCCGCCGAGAGTTGGTCGATCGAGCGCATCCGCACGGTCGGAACGGCGCTCGACGCCACGCTCAACGACATGGTGCTCGCGATGTGCGCCGGAGCTCTGCGCGCGTACCTCATCGATCAGAGCGCGTTGCCCGAGGAGCCTCTGATCGCCATGGTGCCCGTATCGCTGCGCAAGGAGGGCGACGACAAGGACGCCGGCAATTCGGTGACGACCATCCTGTGCAATCTGGCAACCGACGAATCCGATCCGATCGTGCGGCTGGAACGGATCAAGGATTCGACCGTCAAGGGCAAGCAGATGATGAGCGAACTCAACACACTCGAAGCGCTCGCCGTCGGAGCAGTCACCATGGCTCCGTTGCTGTTCGGTCCGGTACCGGGATTCGTCGATTACACCCCGCCGCCGTTCAACGTCATCATCTCCAACGTGCCGGGGTCCAAGGAGGATCTGTACTGGAACGGCGCGAAACTCGACGGCATCTACCCGGCGTCGATCGTGGCCGACGGGCAGGCGCTCAACATCACCGTCGCCAGTAACGGCGATTCGTTGAACTTCGGACTCATCGGGTGCCGACGCAGTGTGCCGCACCTGCAGCGCATGCTGACGCATCTGGAGAACACGCTCGAGGAGCTCGAAAAGACCCTGTGAGAGCGGCTTCGCCGCATGTGAGTAGAACTTCGTAGTGGGGGTCGAAGTTCTGCTCACATGCGCGGAGCGCTCTACTCGTACTTGGGGAACACCGGCGTCGGGGTCGGTAATGCCGTGCCGGGTACCGAACGTGTTGCCACATCGGCAAATTCGCGGTTCGACGCACCGAGCAGGTCGAGGATGCGCGACGCGGAATCGGGCATGACGGGCTGCGCCAGGATGCTGACGATGCGTAGCACCTCGATCGTCACGTACAGCACGGTGGCCATGCGATCGGGATCGGTCTTGCGTAGCACCCACGGCTGCTGCAGCGAGAAGTAGCGGTTGGTCTCACCGAGTACCGACCAGATCGCTTCGAGTGCGGAATGGATTGCCTGCACATCGAATTCGCGTCGGCAGATCTCCAGCAGCGCGTCCGCACGAGCCAGCATCGCCTCGTCCTCGGCGGTGAAGTCGCCCGGCGTCGGGAGCTTTCCTTCCAGATTCTTCGCGACCATCGTCAGCGAACGCTGTGCGAGGTTGCCGAGTTCGTTGGACAAATCGGCGTTGACGCGAGCGACGATGGCCTCGTGGCTGTAGCTGCCGTCCTGACCGAACGAGACCTCGCGCAGGAAGAAGAAGCGCACCGGATCGAGGCCGTAGTTCTCCACCAACGACTGCGGGTCCAGCACGTTGCCGAGAGACTTGGACATCTTCTCGCCCTTGACGTTCAGGAACCCGTGCACGAACACCCGCTTGGGAAGCTCGATACCCGCAGACATCAGGAACGCAGGCCAGTAGACGGTGTGGAAGCGCGTGATGTCCTTGCCGATGATGTGCAGATCGGCCGGCCAGAACTTTCGGTACGCCTCGGATTCGGTCTCGGGGAACCCGGCACCGGTGAGGTAGTTGGTCAGTGCGTCGACCCAGACGTACATCACGTGCGCGGGATCGCCGGGAACCGGTACGCCCCAGTCGAACGTGGTTCGCGAGATCGAGAGGTCGCGCAGTCCGCCCTTGACGAAATTCACGATCTCGTTTCGGCGCGTGTTGGGCGCAATGAAGTCCGGCGACGCGTCGTACAGCGCGAGGAGCTTGTCCTGGTACTGCGAGAGCCGGAAGAAGTACGACGACTCCTCGGTCCACTCGACGGGAGTGTTCGTCTCCGTCGCGACGCGGGAGCCGTCCTCGCCGAGAGTCGTTTCGGCCTCGGTGTAGAACGCCTCGTCGCGCACCGAGTACCACCCGGAGTACGAGTCCAGGTAGATGTCGCCGTTCGCCTCCATCCGCTTCCACAGTTCCTGGCTGGCGGTGTGGTGGTCGGCGTCGGTGGTGCGGATGAAGCGCCCATACGAGATCTTCAGCAGATCCTGAGCGGCCTGGAACGCGTCGGAGTTGCGTGCGGCGAGTTCGCGAACGTCGACGCCCTCGGTCTGCGCAGTCTGCTGCATTTTCAGGCCGTGCTCGTCGGTTCCCGTCAGGAATCGCACGTCGTAACCGTCGAGGCGCTTGAAGCGCGCGATGGCGTCGGTGGCGATGTACTCGTAGGCGTGCCCGATGTGGGGAGCGCCGTTGGGGTACGCGATCGCCGTGGTGACGTAGAAGGGTGGCCGTGAGGCATCAGCTGGCGCAGTCATGGTGCGCCTACTCTAACGATCGTGAGTAGAGACCGTCCCGCACCACCGTTGCCCGAGCCCGTCGGCACCCTCGTCGACGCGCACACCCACCTCGATGCGTGCGGCGCGACCGACGCGGCGAGTGTGGCCGCGATCGTGGACAAGGCCGAGTCCGTCGGCGTCACCCGCGTGGTCACCATCGCCGACGATCTCGATGCCGCGCGCTTCGCCGTCGACGCTGCGTCCTGGGATCCGCGGGTATGGGCCGCGGTGGCCATTCATCCCACCCGCGCGAATGTGCTGGACGACGACGCCAAGGCCGAGATCGAGCGATTGGCAACCGATCCGCGCGTGGTTGCCGTCGGTGAGACAGGACTGGACTACTACTGGCCCGGCAAGCTCGACGGTTGCGCGACGGTCGCCGAGCAACACGAGGGATTTCGCTGGCACATCGATCTCGCGAAGCGCCTGGGCAAACCCCTGATGATTCACAACCGTGAGGCAGACGAGGACCTGCTGGCTGTTCTGAGATCGGAGGGCGCTCCCGAGACGGTGATCTTCCACTGCTTCTCGGGCGGTCCGGAGACCGCACGGGTCTGCGTCGACGCCGGGTACGTTCTCAGTTTTTCCGGAACCGTGAGTTTCAAGAACGCGCACGCGTTGCGTGAGGCCGCGGTGCTGGTGCCCGACGAGTTGGTGCTGGTGGAAACGGATGCTCCGTTCCTCACCCCACATCCGTTCCGTGGCGCACCGAACGAGCCGTACTGCCTGCCGTACACCGTCAGGGCTTTGGCCGAAGTTCGCGGTCAGGATCCCGCAGAGCTGGCGGCGCACGCGACTGCCAATGCCGAGCGGGTGTACGGCCTGTAGCAGCTGAAGTTGCGGCGCGGGTACTAATTCGTTACCGTACCGTGACCGAACTCGGCGTTTCGCGTACCGAGTCACGCTCGCAACCGCCAGGAATACGAAACTTGTCGACTATCAGACGTCTCAACTCCGCCCGTTCGACCACGCTCTACCTGGTCATCGCGGCCCTGTTGATGACGCTCGTCGCCGGTGGCGTGATGGCCGTGAGCCGTCACAAGACCGTGACCATCGACGTCGACGGCGACATGATTTCGCTGAGCACGATGAAGACCGACGTCAACAGCGCCTTGGTCGACGCAGGCTACGCGCCGTCGGACAAGGATCTGGTTGTTCCCGCCCCGGACTCCGGGCTCAACGACGGCGACACCGTGGTGCTGCGCCGCGCCCGTGAGATCACGCTGAACGTGGACGGCAAGCCCGAGGACATCTGGACCACCGCCCTGACCGTCGACGAGGCGCTGCAGCAGACCGGTTTGGCCGAGGACGTGCACGTGTCCGCGTCCAGATCCGAACGACTGCCCCTCGACGGAACCGAGCTCGATGTGGCTCTCCCCAAGCAGGTCTCGCTGGTCGACGGCGGATCCCCGGTCACCCCGGTCACTCTGGCCGCACCGACCGTGCGTGAATTCCTCGAAGCAGCGGGCAAGCCGCTGGAAGAGGCCGATACGGTCACCCCGGATCCGGACGCCACCGTCACCGACGGCGCAGAGATCGTCGTGACGCGCGATCGGACCGTCACCAAGTCCGAGACCACCGATGTCGACGCTCCCGAGCAGCGCATCGAGGATCCGACGATGAACATGAGCAAGACCGTCGTCGAGAATCCCGGCGCTCCCGGTGTCTCCGACATCACCTGGAAGATCAACATGGTCAACGGTGTCGAGGTCGGCCGCGAGAAGGTCGACGAAGTGGTCAAGGTGCCAGCGCAGCCGAAGACGGTTCGCGTCGGAGCCAAGCCCGGTACCGAGGTGCCGCCGGTGGAGAACGGGGCGATCTGGGACGCGCTTGCCCAGTGCGAGGCAACCGGGAACTGGGCGATCAACACCGGCAACGGTTTCTACGGCGGCGTGCAGTTCGACCAGAACACCTGGGAACGCCAGGGCGGCCTCAAGTACGCTCCGCGCGCCGATCTCGCCACCCGCGAAGAGCAGATCGCCATCGCATCGGTGACACAGAAGTCCCAGGGTTGGGGCGCATGGCCGGCATGCACCTCGCGTCTGGGTTACCGCTAGTCCCGTAGAGTTTCCGCCGTGTCCGAACATGTGAGGGGATCCGCGGCCCTGCTGGGTCCCGCCGAGGTCCGCTCGTTGGCCGCCGAGCTCGATGTACGGCCCACCAAGCAGCTCGGCCAGAACTTCGTGCACGACGCCAACACCGTCCGACGCATCGTCGCCTCCGCCGGAGTCGGCCCGCAAGACACGGTGCTCGAGGTCGGCCCCGGTCTCGGATCGCTGACACTCGCGCTGCTCGATGTCGCCGAGGCCGTCATCGCCGTCGAGATCGACCCCAAGCTCGCGACCCGTCTGCCGATCACGGTGGCCGACCGGGCCCCGACTCTGGCCGACCGCCTGACAGTTATCGAGGCCGACGCCCTTCGCATTCGTGCCGCGGACATCGCCGGGGAGCCGACCGCCTTGGTGGCCAATCTTCCGTACAACGTCGCCGTTCCCGTGCTCATCCATCTGTTCTCGGAACTGCCGAGTCTTCGGGTGGCTGTGGTGATGGTCCAGGCCGAGGTGGCCGATCGACTGGCCGCGGTGCCGGGAAGCAAGATCTACGGCATCCCCAGCGTCAAGGCCAGATTCTTCGGTGACGTCAAAAGGGCAGGCGCAGTGGGTCGTTCGGTGTTCTGGCCGGTACCCAAAGTCGAGTCGGGCCTGGTTCGCATCGATCGGTACGCCGAGCCGCCGTGGCCGACGGACACAGCGCACCGCAAGGCCGTCTTCGCCGTGATCGATGCCGCATTCGCGCAGCGGCGCAAGACTTTACGAGCAGCCCTGGCGGGGTGGGCCGGTTCCCCGGTTGCCGCCGAACGGCGACTTCGCGAGGCCGGAATCGACCCGACGGCACGCGGCGAGACCATCGACGCCGCAGCCTTCGTCCGTTTGGCCGCAACCGAAGCCTGACCGTCAGAACGGGTTCAGGGTCACTTCGAGTGCGCCGGACGACGTGACCCGCTGCGGATTGAGCTGCTGAATCAATGCTCCAGAGGTGACCGTGATCGTGTACTCGACCCACCCGAGGCCGGTGTCGATGTACGCCTCACCCCACGGGTACCTCGCCGTTCTGTCCTCGTGTGCGACGCCAGAGGCTCCGGTCGTCGTGTTGCGCCACTGCACTTCGGTGTGCGAAGCGAACGACAGAAAACGCCAGTTCTGGCTGTAGATCGGGTCGGTGGTCGGCGGCTGCGCGGTGATCGCCAGGAATGCGTGATATGGCCCGCCGAAGTCGGATCGAAGGCCGCTGTAACCGTTCACCTCGAGCGTGTAGGGCGCTTCCCAGGGGTACGCGCTCGGGATCGATACGGTCGCGAGATGGGAATGCGGTGCAGCCGCCGCTGTGCCACTCGAGACGAACAGTGCTCCCACTGTCATCGCCAGCGCCACCAGTGCCGTCGTCCATCGTCTTCGCATGTCGAACCCCTGTTCGTCGACGCCTCGTCAGATGCTGAGCAATGCTATTGGCATTCCGCTCCGTTGCGCGTCACGATTCCGTATCGAACCAAGTGGTTCGTTCAGAGGTGGATGTCCGACAGTCGCGTCAGCTCGGTCCACCTCGACGCCGCACCGCGGGCCGCGGCCACCGGTGCGTAACGATCGGCTTCGATCAGAAGGTCCAGCTCGAGACCCGTCGCCGACGCGATGTCGGCCACCGGAACCTGGTACGTCCGGTAGGGGCCGAGGGGTGGGGGATCGGTCTCGAGTCGCAGCGGTTTGTCGAGGATCGGGTCGAGAGACGGCGACTGGTCCAGCACGTAGCCGGTGCACGCAGGACTCGAATCCTGGGACCACACAGCGATTTTGAAGAACCGCCGCGGAATGGCGATGCCTCGGTAGATGGGATCGTCGTCGGCGAATACACAGCCGCTGAACACCGAAAGACGTCGGCCGTATTGCTCTGCGTAGCCCAGAACGTAATCTTCGAGCCCGAGCCACAGTGTCTTCGATTGGTTCAGCGTGGCCGTCTGCGGAGCGCACACCGTGTAGTGGAAGGTGTCCTGGTTGGCGCGGGTGGCCACCGACAGCTCACCCCACACCGGGTCTCGCCGGCGAACCAGGTGTCCGCGATCGAGGTCGTTGTTCGAGTACAGCTCGTTACCGGCCTGCTGCGACGCCGGCAGGCGGTCGTCCAATCGCCAGTCGTCGCCCCGTTCGACATCCTTCAGGCTGGCGCCGTCGATGTTGACGCCGGTGACCGCGGCGAGGCGTCGGTCGGGGTCGATGGACACCGAGAAGTGCGTGTACGGCAGTACCACCACACCTGCGCGATCGGGCAACGGAACGTCGATGTCGGCCAGGAACTTCGGGTCGAAACCGAATGGTGTGGTCATCGGTCCATTGACTCACGTGTCGGTTACCGGAGAGTGAACCGCCGCCAGGTACCGGTCGGTCAGTCTCGCGTGTCGCTCTGCCACGACTCGGCATTCCTCACGTAGTTCCGGTGGATCGAGCACGGTGAAATCGGTGTCGAACGCCGCCAGCCATCGCGCGATCGACGGCAGCGAATCGCCGGACAGCACCACCGCGCAGGTGTGCTCGTCGATGGATTCGATTGCGCCCCATTGTTCGTCGATCATCGGAGCGATGGTCTCGATCGGCGCATGCAGTGCGATCCTCGCCTGCACCTGAGTGAACGCGCGATCGATTCCCTTCGAGACGAACGCGGCCGCCCCGCCTGCAGGCAACTCTCGTGGGGTGAACCGAGGACCCGTCGGAATCTTCGGAATCAGGCGATCCACTCGATACGATCGCCAATCCTCCCGCAGCACATCCCATCCCAGCAGATACCAGCGTGCCCCCGCCCGCACCAGGCTGTACGGCTCCACCTCACGTCTGGACTCGGAACCGTCGTGCTTGCGGTAATCGAATCGCAGCCGCTCGTGTCCGTGACACACCGCCGCCACCGTCGACAGCACCGAGGCGTCCACCGCCGAACGCGGCGTCTGTTCCACCACATCGATTCGCAGCGCATCGAGCCGATGCCGGATGCGCGACGGCATCACCTGCCGCAGTTTCGTCAGGGCCCGCAGCGACGCCTCGCCGATGCCTGCCACCGACCCACCGGCGGCGGACTGCAACCCGAACGCCACCGCCAGTGCCTCGTCGTCGTCGAGCAGCAGCGGCGGCATCTCGGCACCGGGGCCGAGCTGATAGCCGCCGCCCACCCCCGGCGTCGCATTGACCGGGTAACCGATATCGCGCAGCTTGTCCACATCGCGTCGCAGCGTCCGCGGGGTGACATCGAGCCGCTCCGCCAGCTCCGCGCCCGCCCAATCGCGACGGGTCTGGAGCAGGGACAGCAACCGCAGCAGCCGTGCCGAGGTTTCTTTCATGCTCACACGATGCCACGCAATGCGGACATGTTCGGTCCGCATGCAAAACCCTGGTGGTGAACTCGGCCGCTGTTTCTCCACTACTGTGGTTACTCGTGCTGTCTGTCGTTCCCACACCCGTTGTCGTTCGGGCCCCGTCGAAGGTGAACTTGCATCTCGCGGTCGGTGACCTGCGTCCCGATGGCTTTCACGAGTTGACGACGGTGTTCCAGGCGCTCTCGCTTTCCGACGAGCTGTCGGTAATTCCGGCCACGTCGCTCTCGGTTCGGGTGCGCGGCGACGACGCGAAGGTGGTTCCCACCGATTCGCGGAATCTGGTGTGGAAGGCCGCGGTGTTGCTGGGGCGTCGGGTGGGGCGTGAGCCGTCGGTGGAGATCACCATCGACAAGGGCATTCCTGTGGCCGGAGGCATGGCAGGCGGAAGTGCCGATGCCGCCGCGACGCTGGTGGCGCTCAATGCGATGTGGCATCTGGATCTCTCTCGCGACGATCTGGACGAGATTGCGGCCGAACTTGGTAGCGACGTGCCGTTCTCGTTGCACGGCGGAACCGCGGTGGGAACAGGACGCGGTGAGAAGTTGCTTCCGGTGCTCTCGCGCAACAGCTTTCACTGGGTACTAGCGTTGGCCAAGGGCGGTCTGCAGACGCCCGCGGTGTACAACGAGCTCGACGAGTTGCGTGCCAAGGGTAGTCCGCCTCGCCTCGGTGGCACCGAGGATCTGATGCATGCGCTCACGTCCGGTGATGCGCGAGCACTCGCACCGTTACTCGGCAACGATCTGCAGGCTGCTGCGGTGTCGCTGATGCCACAGCTGCGTCGCACCCTTCGAGCGGGGGTCACGGCCGGGGCGTTGGCGGGCATCGTCTCGGGCTCGGGCCCCACATGTGCGTTTCTGTGCGCCGACGCCGACGCGGCGGTGTCGGTGAGCGCTGAACTGTCCGGTGCCGGCGTGTGCCGCACCGTCCGTGTTGCGAGTGGGCCGGTTCCCGGCGCTCGTGTTGTCACTAATGAATCGATTGGTTTTTCCTGATGGTCAATCTCGTCAATCTCGAAAACGTCAGCAAGTCCTTCGGCGTCAAGCCGCTGCTCGACGGCGTCTCCCTCGGTGTGCAGGAGGGCGAGCGCATCGGCATGGTGGGCCTCAACGGCGGTGGCAAGACCACCACGCTCGAGGTTCTTGCCGGTCTCGAACCGCCCGATTCGGGACGCGTCAGCCGAGTCAACGGCCTGCGGATGGCCGTCGTCACCCAGCGCGGGGTGCTTCCGCCCGGGTCGACCGTCGGCCAGGTGGTGCTCGACCCACTCGGAATGGCCGAGCACGAATGGGCCGGTGATTCTCGGGTGCGCAACATCCTGACGGGCATCGGCATCGCCGATCTCGGACCGGTCGGCAGCTCCGGGCTCGACGCGTCGATCGACAACCTGTCCGGCGGCGAGCGGCGTCGCGTCGCGCTGGCTGCGGCGCTCGTGCAGGACCTGGACTTGCTCGTGCTCGACGAGCCCACCAACCACCTGGACGTCGAAGGAGTGCAATGGCTCGCTGCGCACCTGGTGTCGCGTCGCAGCGCACTCGTCGTCGTCACTCACGATCGGTGGTTCCTCGATACCGTCGCCAATCAGACGTGGGAGGTCGTCGGGGGTGGTATCGAAACCTACGAGGGTGGCTACAACGATTGGGTCTTCGCGCGCGCCGAACGGTCCCGTCAGGCCGACGCATCCGAGGAGCGGCGTCGCAACCTCGCCCGCAAGGAACTTGCATGGCTGCGCCGCGGTGCTCCTGCGCGAACGTCCAAGCCCAAGTACCGCATCGAGGCCGCCGAGGCATTGATCGCCGATGTCCCGCCGCCCCGTGACTCCGTAGCACTGTCCTCCTTCGCTCAGCGTCGGCTGGGCAAGGTCGTCATCGAACTAGAGGACGCACGCCTGGAAACTCCCGACGGCCGCGAGTTGGTCAAGGACTTCACGTGGCGTCTGGCTCCCGGCGAGCGCGTCGGTCTGGTCGGCGTCAACGGTTCGGGTAAGACGACGATGCTCCGCACGCTCGCCGGTGAACTGCAGCCCGCCGCGGGCAAGCGCATTCAGGGCCAGACCGTCAAGATCGGTTGGCTGAAGCAGGAATTGGACGACCTGCCCAAGAAGCTGCGTGTCCTCGACGCGGTCAAGGAAGTGGCCGAGCGGATCACGTTGGGCGACAAGGAGATTTCTGCCGGTCAGCTCGCGGAGAGGCTGGGCTTCACCCCCGCTCGCCAGCGCACGCCGGTCGGAGATCTGTCCGGTGGCGAACGACGCCGCCTGCAGTTGACGCGAGTGCTGATGGCCGAGCCCAACGTGCTGTTGCTCGACGAGCCCACCAACGACCTGGACATCGACACCCTGCAGCAGCTCGAGGACATCCTGGACGGCTGGGCGGGCACGCTCGTCGTCATCAGTCACGACCGGTACCTGATCGAGCGCATCTGTGACTCGACGTGGGCACTCTTCGGCGACGGCAAGCTCACCAACCTTCCCGGCGGCATCGAGGAGTACCTGCGTCGGCGGGCCGTCCTCGCCGCCGACGCGACGCCGGACTCGTTGACCACCGGCGGGGCGCCGCGCAAGGCCACCCGTGATGCGGCCTCGGAGCGCGCGGCCCGCAAGGAACTCAGCAAGCTCGAGAAGCTCGTCCTGCGACTCTCCAAGCGTGAGGTCGAGCTGCACGCCGAGCTCGTCGACGCGTCCACCGAGCAGAGCAAGCTCGTCGCTCTCGACACCGAGCTCAAGCAGGTCCTTGCGGACAAGGACGTTGCCGAGGAACGGTGGATGGAACTGGCCGCCGAGTTGGAGTAGAGCCTGCGGCATGTGGCAGGAGTGGAGCCTGCGGAACGACCCGGGGTAATAGTTGGCTCGTAGCCTGCTACGAAGTTTCGCTCACGTGCCCGATGCGCATACTGGAGACATGGCATCGGTGGTCGCGGAAGTACTCGGTTCGGATTTCTCCCGTCTGCATCCCAAGGTTCAGTGGCGCTTCGGATTGAAGTCCTCGGACCATCTCGCCCAATTCGGGGTGGGCGTCATGGAGGAGATGACGCACTCTCGGCTGGTGCCGCCGCCGTTGCTGTGGGCCGGCCGCAAGCGTGGACTGTTTCCCGCCGGCGTGGGCAAGGACGTGCCGTTCACCATCGCCAACTACGCGTATGTCGACGAATTGGGCCGCGAGACACTGTCTTTCGTGCGCCGTTTCGCCTTCGTCGGCCATCCTCAGGGGATGAACTCGGTGATGGTCTCCTCGGCGGAATCCGACGCGTATGCCCTGGACTATCTGGGATTCTCCTCGGACATGGTGGTGCACACCAGGTGTGAGGTCGACGACGAGGGCGGTCTGATACTCGAGAGCGAAGTGCCGAGATTCCTGCTCGGCCCGCTGGCACCGAAGTTGCCGAAGGTGGCGTCGGCGCTGACGATCGGTCGGGAGTGGTGGGACGCAGCCGAGGAGCGGCATCGCATCGAGATCAAGGTTCAGAGTCCGGTGCTCGGCCAGTTGTTTCTGTATCGCGGATGGTTCACCGCAGAGGAGAGGCCGTGTCGACCTGCCGACATCCCCGGTGACGCGCGCCCGCGATCGGTGGAGTCTCGCGAGTAGCGCGCGCTACTGTTACGCGTCGGGCGATGCGCGTGTGAAGGAGTCAACTGTGGCCGTTGTCGAAGCCGAGGTGTCCGGCGGGGTCGGACATATCGTTCTGAATCGGCCGGAGGCTCTGAACTCGTTGAACGGTGCCATGATCCATGGCATCCGAGACGCTCTCGATGCGTGGCGAGACGACGATGCTGTCGCGTCGGTTCTGGTGACGAGTGGTTCGCCGCGGGCGTTCTGCGCGGGCGGAGACATCAAGGCGATTCGGCAGGCAGTCGTCGACGGCGACCACGACGCCGGTCCGCAGTACTTCGCGGCGGAATACGATCTCGACGAACTGATCGCGAACTACCCCAAGCCGTACATCGCCGTCATCGAGGCAGCGGCCTTCGGTGGAGGTCTGGGTATCTCGATTCACGGCAGCATCCGCATCGTCACAGAGAACGCGGTACTGGCCATGCCGGAGACGGCGATCGGCTTCGTGCCGGATGTGGGGTCGAGCTATTTTCTGTCGCGGCTGCCCGGTCGTGTCGGGCGTTACCTGGCGCTCACGGGTACGCGCATCACCGGATCGGACGCACTCGCACTCGGATTGGCCACGCACTTCTGCCCGAGCGAGGTGGTGGACGAGCTGAAGGCCGACATCCTCGCCGGCACCGATATTCACGAAGCGCTCGAGCGTCACACCACAGCACCGTCGTCGACGGAGCTGTCGTTCGACGCGGAGGCGGTGGCGGCAGTGTTCGAGAAGGAGTCTCTCGTCGACATCATCGACGCACTCGAGTGCGATACACCGTGGTCGCGCACAACGAAGACTCAGCTGGCGACGCTGTCTCCGACGTCCCTGATGGCCACCGACGCGCTGATTGCGCGCGGAGCAGACAGCACGTTGCGGGAATGCCTGGACCGCGAGTTGCGAATGGCCACCTGGATCATCACCGAGCCAGATTTCGCGGAGGGTGTACGCGCGGTGTTGGTCGACAAGGACCGTGCACCGCAGTGGAAGCCTCTGGTACTCGAAATGGTGCGACCAGAGGTCTTCCAGCAGCTGTTGTGACCGTCTGGGGTCAGCGGTAACCCTTGGCCGGGTTCTGCAGGTCCAGCACGATGGTCTGGCCGTTGGAACGCACGTGGATCTCGGGGTTCTGCAGGCCACCCGAGACGAGGTATTCGCCGAGAAGCTGCAGCAGCTCGTCGGGGCCGACGGAGGTATCGGGGGTGCGGATGTCACCGGTGCGGCTGCCGAGCTCGTTCTGGGTCAGCCGGCCTGCGATGCGTACCGAGGCGACGCCCATGGCGGTACGGCGGTCGGGAGCCTGGCCACGCCCGAGCGTCGGCGTGGAGCCGGCCGATCCGTGAGACGTGGAGCGGCCGTTGGTGGGCAGGCCGTGTTCTGAGATCTGATCGCTTGTAGTCACTTCAACCTCGTTCGATTCCGTGGCGGGCTTCTCTGGACGACGTCGATCCGCGCGGGGGGTCGCTGAATCCGTGACGGACGACGTTGCTGGTGCAGGCGTTGTTGCGGACGCCTTCTCGGTGGGCGTGGCCGCTTCGGCCGATTTCTCGGTGGTTGCGGCCTCGACCGCCTTCTCGGCGGGCGCTGCCGCCGAAGAATCGGTGCGGGCACTGGTGGGCGAAGTGGAGCCGGACTTCGGCGGCGTCGCCAAACGATGCGCAGGAGCGCCACCGACCTTGATCCCGGCCAATGGGTAGTTCGATCCCTGTGTCGTCATGTCGTCTTCCACTTCATCGTGTTCCCAGGTGACTCGGTGCCGAGATGTCACGATCGGATATCGATCAGGACGACTCACTCGGCGTCGAGCACGCCAAAACGTACTCTAAGTTTGTTCGGACACACTGAGAGTAGCATCACGATTGTTTAAGACGCTATTTTTCGACCGATGTATTTGTTCTGGATCCTGAACCACACGGCAAAACCCCAGGCGACGAACGCGGCGTACACCACGTAGAGAGCTGCGGACGGGTAGAAACCGGCGACGACGAGCAACGGTACCCCCACTACGTCCACTGCGATCCAGATCAGCCAGAACTCCGTGAGGCCGCGGGCCATTCCGAAGGTGGCCAGCATCGATCCGGTGAAGATCCACGCGTCGGCCCATTTGCCGAACGAGCCGAGGTAGCCGAAGAGCTGCGCGAACACCACCGTGCCGACGACCGCGACCACGAGCATGGCGGTCCGTTCCCGCGCAGTACCCCACCGCGGGAGCACAGCGGCCCCCGATCGCTTGGAATCTCGCATCCAGCGCACCAGCCCGTAGACACTCACGGCGATGAACATCAGCTGGCGTCCGGCCTGGCCGTAGAGATCGAGTGCCTGCGGTGTATGGAACACGCCGCCCAGAAACACGGTGAACAGCAACGCGTTTCCGATGATGCCCACCGGCCACGCCCACACGACGCGTCGCATCCCACCTATGGCCGAGAGCAGCCCGAAGCCGTTGCCGACCACCTCACGCCACAGCACGGGGTGGCCGAACACGCTGAATTCGGCGTCGAGCAGATCGATCAGCACAAGGTGCTACTGATCGCCCGCGGCAACGAGCGGTTCGAGGGTCAACTCCGGCATTTCCTTCTGGATGTACTGCAAGCGCCATTTGTCGCTGACGAGCGCCAGCAGCGCCCCGTCCGTCCGGGTGAAGATTTCGACCCCACGCTGACGACCCAGTTCGACGGCCGATGCCGCGTCGGTCCGCCGGGCGAGGGAGTAACCGAGGGGTTCCATCCGGGCGTCGACGCCGAACTCGGTCTTCATTCGTGCGGTGACCACCTCGAACTGCATCGGACCGACGGCCGCGAGTACCGGGGAGGCGTCGCCGCGAATGTCGTTGCGCAGCACCTGAACCACGCCCTCGGAGTCGAGCTGCTCCACGGCGCGACGGAACTTCTTGTACTTGTCCGCACTGTCGACGCGCAGTGCCGAGAAGTGCTCGGGCGCGAACGACGGAATCGGCGGAAATTCGACCTTCTTGTCGGAGTACAGGGTGTGGCCCGGAGCCAGCGCGGTCGCGTTGACGAGGCCGACGATGTCTCCCGGGTAGGCGTTCTCGACCGTCGTGCGATCGCGACCGAACACCGTCAGGGCGTACTTGGTGGTGAACGGCTTCTTGGTCTGGGCGTGTGTGACCACCATTCCGCGCTCGAAAACGCCCGACACCACGCGCATGAAGGCGAGTCGGTCCCGATGGGCGGTGTCCATACCCGCCTGCACCTTGAACACCACAGCGCTGAACGGATCGGTCACCTCGCGCACGCCGCCGGAGACGTCGTCACGAGATCCAGGCGCGGGGGCCAGGGCCACCAGGGTGTCGAGGATCTGCCGCACACCGAAGTTGAGCATCGCCGAGCCGAAGATCACCGGCGAGGTCTGGCCGGCCAGGAACATCTCCTGATCGTGCCGCTGACCGCTCGAGATCAGGAGATCGCTCTCCTCGACTGCGGTCTCCCAGTCGATGCCCTCGCGTTCGGCGGCTGCCTCGGCCGACATGAATTCCTCGGGAGCGATGGTCGCACCGCCCGCGGTTCGGGTGAAGCGGATGTAGCTGCCGTCCTGCACGTCGAGCAGCCCGCGGAAATCGCCTGCAATGCCGACGGGCCAGTACAGCGGCGTCGGAGTGAGGCCGATCCGCGACTCGATCTCGTCGAGCAACTCCAGCGGCGACTGGCCCGGGCGGTCCCACTTGTTGATCACGGTGATCACCGGGATGCCGAACTGTCGGCACACCTGGAACAGCTTGAGAGTCTGCGGTTCCAGGCCCTTGGCAGCGTCGATGAGCATCACGGCCGCGTCGACGGCCGTGAGCACGCGGTAGGTGTCCTCGGAGAAGTCGGCGTGGCCGGGAGTGTCGACGAGGTTGATGACGTTGGTGATCTCGGCATCGGGTGAGGTGTGGTAATTGAACTGCAGCGCAGTCGAACTCACCGAGATTCCGCGGGCCTTCTCCATTTCCATCCAGTCCGAGACGGTGGAGCGGCGGCCGGCTTTGCCGTGGATGGCTCCGGCCTCGGAGATGACGCGGGCATGCAGGGCCAGTGCCTCGGTGAGCGTCGATTTACCGGCGTCGGGGTGAGAGATCACCGCGAAGGTTCGACGCCGGGCGACTTCGGTCTCGAGCTCTTTGGAGGGGTTTCGAGAGGGCCCGGAATCGCCGCACACTGCCGGTCCGGACCCTTCGAGCGCTGCGTCGACGTCGGGGGTACTGGACGGGGTACTCACGAAAACCTCATTCTCGTAGAAGGCGGCACCGACACGGTGACCGGGCAGAAATCCTGCGTTCGATTTCTCAGGATACGCGGCCTGTTGTGCCTCGCGGGCGGGGCGGGACTGCCTACTGTGTTCGGTGGGGCGGGATCCACCTCACGAGGAGACGCGCGTTGAGCAAGTTCACCGAGGAAATGTTCGAGACCGCGAGCACCAGCAAGCGAGGTCTGGTCACCGGCGAGCCGGATGAGGCGCTGCGGCAGTCCTGGGGCGAAATTCACGAGCAGGCGCGTCGGATGGCAGGCGCGTTGGCCGACGCGGGCGTCGTGCACGGTGACGCGATCGGCATCCTGGCCGGTCAGCCGGTGGACATCGCACCCGCGTGTCAGGCGACGTGGATGCGCGGAGCGTCGGTGACGATGCTGCATCAGCCGACTCCGCGGACCGACCTCGCCGTGTGGGGCGAGGACACCGAGACCGTCGTGCGGATGATCGAGGCCAAGGCCGTCGTTCTCGGGGCGCCGTTCGACATCGCCGCCCCGGTGCTCGAGGAGCGCGGCATCACCGTGTTGAAGATCGAGGACATGAAGACCGGTCGCGATATCGACCCGGTGCCGACGGCAGAATCCGATATCGCGTTGCAGCAGCTCACGTCCGGTTCGACCGGTTCGCCGAAAGCCGTACGGATCACGCACGAGAACTTCTACGTCAATGCGTACGCGATGATCGACCGCATCGAGTTCGACGTCGAGTCCGACGTGATGGTCAGTTGGCTGCCGCTGTTCCACGACATGGGGATGGTGGGCTTTCTCTCGGTGCCGATGCAAGTCGGTGCCGAGGTCGTCAGCATCACTCCGCTGGACTTTCTGCGTTCACCGCTGTTGTGGGCCAAGCTCATTCACAAGTACCGCGGCACCGTCACGGCGGCACCGAATTTCGCGTACTCACTGCTTGCGCGTCGATTGCGCCAGGCCGAGGACGATCTGGACCTCGACCTGTCCACTCTGCGTTACGCCTGGAACGGGGCCGAGCCGGTCGATCCGGACACGATGATCGCGTTGGCAGAGGCCGGTGCCCGGTACAAGCTGAACCCGTTGGCTCTCGCTCCGGTGTACGGAATGGCGGAAACCACTCTGGCGGTGTCGATTCCGGACCCCGCTCGCGGTCAGGTGATCGACGTGGTCGACGCGGACCTGCTCGAGACTCTGGGTCGAGCCGTTCCGTCCACCCGTGGCAACACTCGATCTCTCGCCACACTCGGCAAATTCGTGCCGGGCCTCGAGGGCCGCGTCGTCGACAAGGAGGGGCAGGTGCTGACCGCTAGAGGTGTCGGCATCATCGAAGTGCGGGGCAAGGCCGTCACCCCCGGGTACATCACCGTCGAGGGGCCGGTCTCGACGCAAGACGCCGACGGCTGGCTCGACACAGGCGACGTCGGGTACATCACCGAGGAAGAACTGGTGGTCGTCTGCGGACGCATCAAGGACGTCATCATCATGGGCGGTCGCAACATCTATCCCACCGACATCGAACGGGCGGCACAAACCGTCGCAGGTGTGCGGCCCGGCAATGCCGTCGCCATCCGGCTCGATGCAGGCGACAAGCGTGAAAGTTTCGCTGTAGCCGTGGAAACCAACGACATCGGCGATGCGGACGAGGTCAAGCGCATCGAACGTGAGGTGGTCCACGCCGTGCACTCGGAGGTCGGAGTGCGACCCCGCACCGTTGCTGTGCTCGGACCGGGCAGCATTCCCAAGACGTCGAGCGGCAAACTGCGACGGGCCAATTCGGCGTCACTGATCGCCTGAAACGGCAGGAGACGTCACACCTTTTTTGCGGGGTGCGCGCGTGCGTTCGGAAGCGAGAACAGGCGCGCACCTCACAACAGGGGTGTGAGGTTCAGCGCGGGTGCACCCTGTTCTGGGCCGCTTCGAGCCCGGCCGAGAGCAGAAGTTCGGCGGCGTCCGCGGCTTCTTCGACGACAACGCCGAGATCCTTGCGTTCGGCGGCCGAGAACGGTTTGAGGACGAACGACGCAGGATCCATTCGTCCGGGTGGGCGTCCGACGCCGACGCGAACCCGCAGATAGTCCTTGGTGCTCAGATGCTGCGAGATCGAGCGCAGCCCGTTGTGGCCGCCTTCGCCGCCGCCGAGTTTGAGTCGGAGAGCACCGAAGTCGATGTCCAACTCGTCGTGCACCACCACGATGTTCGCCGCGTCGATGGAGAAGAACCGTGCCAAGGCGGCGACCGGCTGGCCCGAGAGATTCATGAACGTCCGCGGCTTGGCGACGACCACCGAGCGACGCCCCAGACGTGCCTGCACGATGTCGGAATTGGACTTCTTGTGCGAGGAGAACGCCCCGCCGATGCGTCCGGCCAAGGCATCGGCGACCATGAAACCGACGTTGTGGCGGGTCTTTTCGTACTGCGGGCCGGGATTGCCGAGCCCGACGATCAGGGCAGGTGCTTCGGGGTCAACACTCACGGTCGTCATTCTCTCATCGGTGATTCGAAACGAACGGCGCGCCGGTCCCGTGGGGGAGCGACGCGCCGTTCGACGTGCTGGGTGAGAATCAGCTCTCGTCGGAGCTTTCCTCGTCCGTGGACTCTGCTTCTTCCTGAGTCTCGGCTTCGCCCTCTTCGGAGATGGGCTCGGTGCCTTCGCCGTCGGCCTCGAGGTCTTCCTCGGACGGAGCCTCGACGACGTTGACGAGGAGCGTCTCGCCGTCGGACACCAGGGTGACGCCGGACGGAAGGTCCAGGTCGGCTGCGGTGATCTGGGTACCGATCTGAGCCTCTTCGACGGAGACGACGAAGTTCTCGGGGATCTCCAGTGCGTCGGCCTCGATCTCGACCGCGGTCGAGTCGGTGGTGACGAGGGTGCCCGGTGCGGCGTCGCCCTCGACGATGACGTTGACCTCGACGGTGACGCGCTCGCCCTTCTTCAGGACGAGGAGGTCGGCGTGCTCGATGCTGCGACGGATCGGGTGCACGACGATCGACTTGGTCAGCGCCAGCTGCGACTTGCCGGCGATGTCGAGGGTGAGCACGGCGTTGGTGCCGTCGTTACGCAGCACAGCCGCGAACGCGCGAGCGTCCAGCGCGAGGTGCTGGGGATCGGTGGCGTGTCCGTACAGAACGGCGGGAACGAGGCCGTCGCGACGTGCGCGGCGAGCTGCGCCCTTGCCGAATTCGGTGCGGACCTGCGCGGTGAGATTGTTTACCTTCGATGCCATGGTGCTACATGCTCCTGATAACTGTGGTTCGTGCGGCGTACTTCGTCGGGCGGTCAAGCTCGTCGGGGCGGACACGAACGAGCGCGGCCAACGGGGCCGAGCCGCGTCGATAACGGTGGATCCTGAAATCGTGGATCTACCCTCGCCGAGACAACCTGGAAGACAATACACGATGCTGCGCAGTGGCTTGGTTATGTGCCCCCTGGGGCACTTACCCGCACCACTGCGAGCGCAGCGAGCAACTCGGCGGCAACACCACGCGCCACGGATATCGCATCGTCACGGCCGCCCGCGGTTCCCATCACCACCGCGCCCTCGTGTAGTAACGACAGTCGCGATCCCAGCTGTTCGGCGTCGGCGTACCCGGCGTCGTCGGCCAATCGCGCGAACAGCGATCTGGTCCATTCCTTCTCGGACTTGATGATCTCGAGTACCGGGCTGTCGGTTCCACCGAACTCGGCGAACGCGTTGACGAATCCACAGCCGCGATGGTTGTCGCGCATCCACAGATCGAGGGCGTCGTACACCCCCAGGATGCGCGCGTCGCCCGGGGCGAGGGATTCGACGTACCGGCTCACGTGCTCGCACCACAGGCCGTAGCGGCGGGTGAGGTACCGCTGCACCAGGCCGTCCTTGGAGCCGAAGCGGTCGTACAAGGTCTTCTTGGTGGTGCCGGCTTCCTCGGCGATGAGGTCGACACCGACGGCGCGAATTCCGCGGGCGTAGAACAGCTCGCTTGCGACGGTGAGAATGCGTTCTCCGGCGGGGGTGAGTGGCTTGTCGAGCATGGTTGCCTTCCGAAAGCGCTGGTGAGAAGCAGGTGCACTGCGAGTATACAGACCTGTATGTTTACATCGCTGCATGAAAGCAAATGTCGACGCCGTGGCAGGTACTGCCCTGGTGGTGCTGTGGAGTTCGGGCTTCATCGGAGCCGAGCTCGGCACAGCGCAAGCCCCCGCGCACACGCTGCTGGCCTGGCGCTATGTCGCGGCCGTGGTGCTACTGATCGCCTGGTGCCGATATCGACGGCTGACACCGACCTGGCACGCCATCCGAATTCACGCCGTCCTCGGCCTGTTCTGCCAGTTCCTCTACCTCGGGGCCACCATCACCGGCATCGGGATGGGCGTTCCGCCAGGTGTTGCCGCGCTGATCGCCGCCCTGCAGCCGCTGTTGGTCGCGTTGGCGTCGAGCAGGATATTCGGCGAACGCGTCGGGGCGAGGCAGAGTCTGGGGCTCGCCGTCGGCATCGTCGGGGTAACGCTGGTCGTGGTGGGGGACATGTCCGGTGCGGATCTCGCCTGGCCCGTCTACCTGCTACCGGCCGCCGGGATGCTGGCTCTGTCGATAGGGACGATCGGTCAGCGAATCCTGGCACCGAAGGAGCCGATCGCGCTGTCGATGGCCATCCAATGTTCGGTCAGCGCAGCCGGTTTCATGACCTGGAGCATGCTGGCCGGAGATGCCGCACCGCCGATGACAGTGGGTTTCGGGTTGGCCGTCGCCTGGACCGTGGTGCTGTCGACCTTCGGCGCATACGGCGCGTACCTGTTCGTGGTGCGTCGCAACGGGCCCACCCGCGCCAGTGTGCTGCTCTACCTGACTCCGCCGACGACCATGGTGTGGGCCTGGCTCATGTTCGGCGATGCGATCACCTGGGTTGGAGTGGGCGGCCTCGTGGTCTCGGCAATCGGTGTGGCTGCCTACGTGAGCGGAACTTCGACCCCTGCTACGAACTTTCGCTCACCTGCGAGCGCAGCGAGCATCGTGTCCAGTTCGGCGAACGTGACGAAGTAGTGCGGAGATGCGCGCACCACGGCGTCGAGTCCTCGGCCCGTCATGTCCAGTCGCGTCGAGCTGCGGTGGCTGACCGTCACCGTCACTTCTTCGGCGGCGAGTCGGTCGCGGACAGTCACGGGATCCTCACCATCGACGGTGAAGGAGACGATGCCACTCTTGCGATCGCCCAGATCCTGCACCGTCACCCCGGGAATTTTTCGGAGTCCGGCGCGCAGGTATTCGGCACGTTCGGCGACGGCTTCTGCGACGTGGTCGATACCGAGCTCGAGTAGGTAGTCGACGGCAGCGCCGAGTGCGAGCCTGGCCGCGACGTCGCATTCCCAGAACTCGAATCGGGTGGCGTCGTCGGCCATTCGGTAGGTGGACGCGTCTTCCCATTGAGCGCTGTGCAAGTCGAGGGCCGGTGGATGCAGCGTCGACGCCAATCCTGGACGCAGGTAGAGAAATCCGGTTCCGCGCGGGCCACGAAGCCATTTGCGTCCGGTGGCGGACAGAGCGTCGACATCGAGCTCGGCGACGTCGACGCGCATCTGCCCCATGGACTGGCAGGCGTCGAGCAGTACCAGGGCACCGTGTCGGTGGGCGAGATCTGCGACGGCGCGGGCGGGGTTGATCAGACCGCCGTTGGTGGGTGCGTGCACCACCGAGACCAGCTTCACGCGATCGTCGAGCATGGTTGCCAGCGCGTCGACGTCGATTCGTCCCGATTCGTCGCTCGGAATCACCTCGACGATCGCTCCGGTGACCTCGGCTCGGTGGAGGGCGGAGATCGCGTTGCTGGCGTATTCGGCCTCGCACAGCAGAATTCGATCACCGGGGGAGAGCGGCACCGAGTAGAAGAAGTCGGTCCAGGCACGCGTCGCGGAGTCACTCAGTGCGATGCTCGACGCCGAAGCCCCGATCAACGTTCCGATCGATGTCTTCACCGCGGCGAGGTCGTTCGCTCGTTCGGTTGCGGCCCGATAGCCACCGATTTCCGCTTCCCGGCGCAGGTGCGCAACGGCGGTGTCGACGACGACGGTCGGCGGCAACGAGGAGCCGGCGCTGTCGAGGAATACCCGACCCGACGCACCGGGGGTGTCGCGGCGAATGCGGTCCTGATCGAGCATCGGTCGTCCTTCCTGTCACGAACTCTCGGCATCAGGGTTGCACAATCGGTAGCCTCGATACGACGCGGGATCACGGCGTTTTCGATCCTCGCAGCTGGGTACGTTCGGTAGCGAAGAACGTGGTGAGTGCGGAAAGAAGGAAAAAGTGTCGTCGAACGAGAAATCCCTCGAGCTGAGCACACGCCCAGCAGCCGAGGCGTACGTGTCGAAGGTGTGTTTCAAGCTGGGTCCACCGGCGCTGATCGGTGCCGAACTCGAGTGGCTCACCGCCCTCGACGACGGGACGCGTCCCAGCCTCTCTCTGCTAGCAGCTGCACTCGGTGACCACTCCCCGCGCAGTATCGCCCCCGAGTCGCCCGCCCTGACGTTGCCGGGCGGAAGTATGGTCACCGTCGAACCCGGCGGGCAAGTCGAATTGTCCAGCTCGCCTTATACATCCGTTTCAGATCTCGCACCGATGCTCGACGCCGATGCCCGGTTGTTGCGAGACATGCTCGACGGCTCCGGTATCAGCATCCTGGCGGTTCCGGCCGATACCGCGCGTGCTCCGGAACGGCTTCTCGTCCTGCCGAGATACTGCGCGATGGAGAACCGATTCACCACCATCGGCCCCTATGGCAAATTGATGATGTGCAACACGGCTGCCGCGCAGGTGAGTGTCGACGCCGGTCGTGATCGAGCCGAGGTTGCCGCGCGTTGGCGAATGCTCCACGTCATCGGCCCGGCCTTCGTGGCGGCATTCGCGCGATCCCCGGAACTCGAGGGAGCCCCCGAAGGAGTATGGGCGTCCCAGCGAATGCGGACGTGGCTCGAACTCGATTCCAGTAGAACGGATTCCAGCAGAACCGCGGTTCCCACTACCGGAGACCCGATTGCCGACTACGCACGGTGGGCTCTCGACGTGCCGCTGCTCTGCATACAGGGCGTCGACCAGAACTGGGAAGCGCCCGCGGGTACGACGTTCGCACAATGGTTGGCCGATCCGGGCGTCGTCGGGCGCGCCCCCACATACGGGGATCTCGACTATCACCTGACCACCCTCTTCCCTCAGGTTCGAGCGTGTGGTCACCTCGAGATCCGTTACCTCGATGCCCAGCCGGACGGGCAGTGGGTGGTTCCTGCGGCGGCGTTCGAGGCGCTGTTGTCGACACCCGAGCTGGTGGCTCGCGCCACCGAGATCGGAGCAGGGACCGCCGGACGTTGGATCGACGCGGCGCGCGTCGGGCTGGGCGACCGCGATCTCCGCTCGGCCGCAACCGAATTGCTGAACCTCGCGGCGGAGTTCGGCGGCGAGCACGCCGACTATCTGTCGGCGGCCGCTCGCCGATGTCACTCCGGCGAGCCCCCGAGCGAATTCGACTCTGCGACGCGGGAATTCCACACTCGAAAGGAATCGGTGTGAGCGCCGAACAACTCAGGAACAGGATCGAAACGGTCCTCACACGCAGCCGCGCCCGTAGTGCAGCACTCACCGATTGCGTGGACGAAACCGAACTGATGGCGCAGCATTCGCCGTTGATGAGCCCGCTGGTCTGGGACCTCGCGCACATCGGAAGTCAGGAAGAACTCTGGCTGGTTCGCGACGTCGGTGGCCGTGACCCAGTGCGTCCCGATATCGACGAGCTGTACGACGCGTTCAAGCACTCGCGTTCTTCACGAACGTCGCTTCCGTTGCTCACTCCCGACGAGGCGCGCGTCTACGTGCAGACCGTTCGAGACAAGGCCTGGGACGTGCTCGACCGCAGCACATTTGCGGGCAGGCCGGTCGAGAAGCACGGATTCGCGTTCGGCATGATCGCGCAGCACGAGCAGCAGCACGACGAGACCATGCTGGCGACGCATCAATTACGCTCGGGGCCCGCTGTTCTCGCCGCCCCTGCGCCGCCGTCGTCTGCGGTTCAGGTCTCGGGTGAGGCGATCATCACCGGTGGGTCGTTCTCGATGGGCACCTCACTCGACCCCTGGGCGCTGGACAACGAACGTCCGGCCCACACGGTGCACGTGCCGACGTTCGCGATGGACCGCGCCCCGATCACCAACGCCCAGTTCGTCGAGTTCATCGAGGACGGCGGATACCGACGCCGCGATCTGTGGACCGAGAAGGGTTGGCAGCACCGCGTCGAGGCCGACCTCAGTGCTCCGCAGTTCTGGGAACGCGATTCCGACGGCACCTGGTGGCGTCGTAGCTTCGGGGTGCGCCGTCCGGTGCGTCCGCACCAACCCGTCGTTCACGTGTGCTGGTTCGAGGCCGACGCGTACGCCCGGTGGGCGGGCAAGCGCCTACCGACGGAGGCGGAGTGGGAGAAGGCCGCGCGCTTCGATGCCAAGACCGGTACCAGCCGTGCCTACCCGTGGGGCGACGCCGAACCCACTGCGGCGCATACCAATCTGAATCAGCGGCACCTCGAACCGGCGGACGTGGGCGCGTACCCGGACGGTGTGTCTGCCGACGGCGTGCACCAACTCATCGGTGACGTCTGGGAATGGACGTCGTCGGACTTCGAGCCCTACCCCGGATTCGAGGCGTTCCCCTACGCCGAATACTCCGAGGTGTTTCTGCGAGGCGATTACAAGGTGTTGCGCGGCGGCTCCTTCGGCACCGACGAGGTGGCGTGTCGGGGCACGTTCCGTAACTGGGACCACCCGATTCGCCGGCAGATCTTCAGCGGCTTCCGGCTGGCCCGCGACGTCGAGCCCAGCTGAATGTGCCGTCACCTGGGGTATCTCGGCCCCCGCACGTCCGTCGGGGGAGTGCTCACCGACGGTGAACACAGTTTACGTGTACAGTCGTACGCCCCGAACGACATGCGCGGCGGGGGCACCATCAACGCCGACGGGTTCGGCGTGGCCTGGTGGCAGGACGGTTCGGTGCGCAGCTACCGCAATCCGATGCCCATTTGGACCGACTCGGCGGTCGATGATGTTCTGCCGCAGCTCCATTCGACGTCGGTGATCGCCGCCGTACGATCGGCCACGGTAGGAATGCCGGTGGAACGGTCTGCCTGCGCGCCGTTCACCGACGGCCGTTGGGCGTTCAGTCACAACGGTGTGGTTCGCGGCTGGCCCCACTCGCTGACCGACCTGTGGTCCGAGGTGCCGGCCGTCGATGCACTCACGTTGCCTGCTCCGACCGACGCAGCCGCAGCCTGGATCGTGTTGCGGCAGTTACTCGACACTCTCGCCCCGCCGGCAGCCCTTGCCGCGT
This sequence comes from Rhodococcus sp. IEGM1428, assembly GCF_050321865.1. Taxonomy (NCBI): domain Bacteria; kingdom Bacillati; phylum Actinomycetota; class Actinomycetes; order Mycobacteriales; family Nocardiaceae; genus Rhodococcus; species Rhodococcus sp. IEGM1428. The sequence continues at coordinate 238,337 of NZ_JBNQFW010000001.1, forward strand.
TGGTTCGGCGCATCGAAGCGCGCGCGCCGGGGTCCAGGCTCAACTTTCTGCTCGGCGATGGGGAGAACATGTACGCCACCGCAGTGCATCACGCATTGTCGGTGCGTCGTTCCGATGACGCCGTCACCATCGCATCCGAACCGACCGACGACAGTTCCGACTGGACGCACATCGACGACCGCAGTCTTGTCGTTGCCACGGCATCGGAGTTCACCGTTTCCCGTCTCGACGAAGAGGAGCACACATGAGCACTGTCGAGGTACACCTCGCAGACACAGCACTGGTGGACGAATTGCGCAAGGATGTGCGGGACGGGTTGACGTCTTCGCCGAAGTGGCTTTCGCCCAAGTACTTCTACGACGCGTTGGGTAGCGAATTGTTCGAGCAGATCACCGTGCTGCCGGAGTACTACCCGACCCGCACCGAGCGGGCGCTCCTCGAAGAACATGCCCTCGACATCGCCGAGGCAACCGAATCGACGATGTTGATCGAGTTGGGCTCGGGCTCGTCGGAGAAGACGAAGATTCTGCTGGCTGCAGGGGTCAAGCACGGATCGCTGAAAACCTATGTGCCGCAGGATGTATCCGTCACGGCGCTCGAGGGGGCCATCGAGCAGATCGCGCAGGAGTTTCCCGCTCTCGAGGTGCACGGCATCGTCAGTGATTTCACCGACACACTGCACAATCTGCCCGCGGGTCACTCACGCACCATCGCGTTCCTCGGCGGCACCCTGGGCAACCTCATCCCCGAGGAGCGCGAGGAATTTCTGAAGGCCATCGCCGATGCTCTGGATTCCGGCGAACACCTGCTACTCGGTGTCGGGCTGGTCATCGACCCGAAGGTTCTCGTTCCGGCGTACGACGACGCGGCCGGGGTGACGGCGGAGTTCAATCGAAACGTGCTGTCGGTGATCAATTCTCGCCTGGACGGAAACTTCGATGCCGACGCGTTCGAGCACGTTGCGCTCTGGAATGCCGAGCAGGAGTGGATCGAGATGCGGCTACGGGCCTCGTCGCCGCAGGAGGTGTATCTCGCCGATCTCGATCTGCACGTGCACTTCGACGCCGGTGAGGATCTGCGCACCGAAATCTCGGCGAAGTTTCGACCGGAAGGCATCACCGAAGAACTCGCCGCAGCGGGATTCGACGTCGACCATCTGTGGACCGATGCAGAATCGCACTTTGCGCTCATCCTCGCGCGCAAGGGTGCGTAGCGATCTACTCGGCGAGAGTCGCATCCAGTTGCTGAGTGCCGATGACGCCGAGCAGATTCAATTTCTCGCGGGCATCGGTTCCCGGTTGCGGCGAATAGACCAGGAGATGTTGGCCCTCTTTCTGCGTCACGAGGGTCTCGCAGTGGACGGCGATCACGCCGAGTTCGGGATGCACGAAGCGTTTGGACGCCGACGTCTTGTATGCGACTCGGTGCTCGCTCCAAATCGTCTCGAACTCGGAACTGGCGGCGCGTAGACGCTCGACCAGTACAGCGACCTCAGGATCGCCTGCTCGCCTGGCCGACACTGCTCGAAGATCGGCGACGTGCTTGTGGCCCATCCGATCCCAGTCCTCGCGAACGAAGTTGCGGCGCGTGCCGGGATCGGTGAACCAACGCCACACCACGTACTTGTCGAGCCCGGTGTACCTGCGCGGGTCCTCGGCCAGCGCGAGGTACATCGCATTGTGCGCCACGATCTCACCGAGGTCTGTCACGACGCAGGCGGGAGTGTCGTCGAGCTTGGTCAGCAGGTGCATGAGGCCGGGGCCGACGTGTTTGTCCGCACCCATCCGTGTCGGCGGTGATTGGCCGGCCAGGATGAAGAGATGGTCTCGCTCGTCGTCGTCCAACCTCAGGGCGCGGGCCAGCGCACTCAATATCTGAGTCGACGGATGCGGCCCGCGGCGTTGTTCGAGGCGGGTGTAGTAGTCGGTGGACATCCCGGCCAGCAGTGCCACCTCGTCCCGACGCAGTCCGGGCGTGCGGCGGCGCGGTCCCGGTGCAACACCTACGTCGCCGGGAGTCAGAAGTTCCCGACGTCGTCGGAGAAAATCGGCCAGTTCGTCACGTTCCACGTATCGAGTGTGCGCCTCGTCGCCGGTTCGAGCCAGGGATCGGCAGTCCTCCGACAACTGCTCTCTGCCGCAATTCTCGTCGGGAACGCACAGTGGACGACATGAACAGAACACAACTGGGAAAGTCCGGACCCACCGTCTCGCGTATCGGCCTCGGCGCGATGGGGATGTCCGGTGCGTACGGCGAATCGAACGACCGGGAATCGATCCGCACCATCCATGCTGCTGTCGACGCAGGCGTCGATCTTGTCGACACCGGTGACTTCTACGGTGCCGGCCACAACGAGATGCTGATAGGAAGGGCACTGAAAGAGCGCAACCGAGACGACGTCGTGCTGTCGGTGAAATTCGGAGCCCTGCGCGGGCCCGACGGTGGATGGCTCGGCTTCGACGGCCGCCCGGAGAGCGTCAAGAGTTCGCTCGGCTACACGTTGCAGCGGCTGGGTGTGGATCACGTCGACGTCTACCGGCCGGCTCGACTCGATCCACGGGTGCCGATCGAGGACACCGTCGGTGCCCTTGCCGAGATGATCGAGGCGGGCTACGTCCGCCACATCGGTCTGTCCGAGATCGGTAGCGAGACACTGCGGCGAGCGGCAGCGGTGCACCCGATCAGCGATCTCCAGATCGAATACTCCATCGTCTCGCGCGGTATCGAGGCAGACATACTCGATACCGCGCGTGGACTCGGCGTCGGAATCACGGCGTACGGCGTGCTCTCACGTGGTTTGCTCAGCAACACGTTTCGAGCTCACAAGCCACTGTCCGCCGACGATTTCCGGGCGCACAGCCCGCGATTTCAGGGGGAAAACCTCACCCGGAACGTCGAGTTGGTGGAACTACTCGCCGAGATCGCCGACGACCGCAGCATCACCGTCGCGCAGTTGGCCATCGCCTGGGTCATGTCTCGTGGTGACGACATCGTCCCGGTGATCGGTGCCCGCTCGGTCGAGCGATTGATGGAAACCATTGCTGCTGAGAATATCTCGTTGAGCCCCGATGAGGTGGCCCGAATCGAGACGGCCGTGCCGACGGATGCGGTTGCCGGCACCCGCTATGCCGAGTCTCAGATGGCGCAACTCGACAGCGAGGTCTGAGGCGGGCGTCAACCCACGGCGATGCCGTCCGGCTCTTGCAGCCGGCCGGCATCGCCGAGCGCTACAGACCACACGATCAGGCGTCCGCCAACGCGAGTACCGGCGAGATCTGATTGGCACGTCGCGCCGGGGTCAACGAGGCCCCGAGTGCGAGGAGTCCACCGCACAACACGGTTCCGGCGATGACTGCCCACGGGAGGGTGGGCGCGGTGAGTCCGCGGGAATCCAGCGAGCCCAGCAGCGATTGTGCTGCGGCCCAGCCGTACACGATGCCGAGGATCAGACCGAAGCCCATGGACGCGACCACCATCTGAGTACTTTCCGAAACGATCATCGCTCGAATCTGCTTGCGGGTGAATCCGAGTGCACGCAGCAGACCGATCTCACGGGTGCGCTGCAGAATGCTCAGCAGCAGGTTGTTCACCATTCCGACGGCCGCGATGACGGCCGAGAAGCCGATGAGTCCGGTCATGATTCCTACTGTCACGGTGAGCACTTGGCCGACCGTGGCCTCGTCGTATTCGTTGACGAGCATCGACCGGTAGCTGTACATCGCGACCGCGAACGTCGTCACCAACGTCACGCCGATCAACAGTCCCACCGCGGTACGGGTACTGCGATCCGGATAGCGAATCGCGTTGGCGGACGCCAATCGGGCAGCGGGTCCACGGCCGGACAGTCTCCCGACCAGTTTCAGTGTGGCGGGCAGAATGCGGTACGCCCCGACCATGATTCCGGTGAACGATGCGACACCACCGAGGAACGCGACCAGAACACCGCCCGGGTTGACCATCCCGATCAAGACACCGATTCCCAGCAGAGCCACGCCGCCGGCGATGAGCACGATAGAGAGCGCGGTCCTTATCCGACGCGACCGCGGAGCCTCCACGCCCGTGTCGACGGCACCTCCGGTTGCCTGGACAGGTGTGACGTCCAGGACCTTTCGTGACCCCACATACGACGCGACGGTGGTCGTCAGCACCACGATCACGACGGGCAGAAGCACCACGGGCTGAACGGTCGTGTACTGCACATCCGGCAGCTGACCGGCCGAGACCGCAACGGCCCGGGCCAGGTGACTCGCGCCGACGCCGAGGACCATACCGACTGCGCCACCGAACAATCCGACGACGAGGCCCTCGCGTGCTACCGATCGGCGCAGGTCACGAGAGCGGGCTCCCAACAGTCGAAGGAGTGCAATGGTGCGGGTGCGGCCCGCGACGATCGTCGCGAACGTGTTCGAGGTGACCACCGCCGCGACGTACAACGCGAGGCCGATGAACACCAGCGCCACGCTGTACAGCGCATTGACGGCAGCACCGTCGAGGTCTGAATCCCCGAAGATGTCGACCAGAAACGCGGTTGCCTGAATCAACACAACTCCGAAGAACGACGCCAGCGATGTCACCAGAATGCTGGCACCGTGCTCTTTCGACGCCTGAGCAGAAGTCAACGCACTCATCGGACGCTCTCCATTCCCAGCATGTAGCTCGAAATCTGTTCTGCGCTCGAACGCCCCAGTTCGTTGACGATGCGCCCATCGGCGAGGAAGACGATGCGATCGGCGTAGCTGGCTGCGATCGGATCGTGGGTGACCATGACGATCGACTGGCCGTACTCGCGCACCGCCGCGGCCAGGAGGCCGAGAACCTCGCGGCCGGTGCGGGAATCGAGGTTGCCGGTGGGCTCGTCGGCGAAGATGAGATGCGGTCGAGTCCCCAGCGCACGGGCGATCGCGACGCGCTGCTGCTGTCCGCCCGAGAGCTGATGTGGACGGTGGTTCACCCGACCTTGTAGTCCCAAGGTATCGATGAGTTGCTCGATCCAGGCCGACTCCTGTGCACTGGGCGCGCGACCGTCGAGCTCGAACGGCAACAGGATGTTGCCCCGAACATCCAGAGTGGGAACAAGATTGAAGGACTGGAAGATGAACCCGACTTGCTTGCGTCGCAACGTCGTCAGAGCGTCGTCGTTGGCCGAGGTGATGTCTGCACCGGCCAGCATCAAGTGACCCGAGCTGGCGTTGTCCAGCCCGGCCATGACGTGCATGAGTGTCGATTTGCCGGAACCGGACGGTCCCATGATGGCGGTGAACTGGCCGGCGTGAATGTCGAGAGACACATTGTCGAGGGCGCTCACCGGATTGGACGAGTCGCCGAAGTGCTTACTGACCTGAAATGCCCGTGCAACAGGGCCTGCTGTGATCGTCATGCCCACAACGCTATGAATTCGCCGGATCGAAGTAATCAGGCGCGAGTCTTCGCGTCGTACATCTGCAGGATGACATCGGCGTCAGTCCCGAGGTCAAGGCGAGTTCAGTCCGTGCTCGAATGCGTAGACCACGAGCTGCACTCGATCGCGCAGGTGCAGTTTGGCGAATATGCGGCTGATGTGTGTTTTCACCGTCGCCTCGCTCAGGTACTCCAGCTCGGCGATCTCGGAGTTGCTCAGCCCGCGGGCTGTGAGCCGGAAGAGCTCCTTCTCCCGCGCAGTGAGGGTCTCGAATGCGGCCGGCACCGTCGGAACCGGAGGCGTCGGAGTGAAATGCGCCAGCAAGCCGGTCGTCGCGGACGCGGCGATCACCGAGTTTCCGGCATGGACCGTACGGATCGCAGCGAGCAGAAACTCCGGGTCGGCATCCTTGAGCACGAATCCGCTTGCGCCCGAACGAATGGCTCGCGCAGCGCTCTCGTCCAGGTCGAACGTCGTGAGAACCAGAATGCGCGGAGGTGTGTCGGAGGCGGCCAGAATCTGCTCGGTCGCGGCGATACCGTCGAGCACCGGCATCCGGATGTCCATGAGCATCACGTCGGGAGTGACGGACGCTGCGAGTTCGACGGCTTCTCGTCCGTTGCCCGCCTCCCCGACGAATTCCAGGTCGGGCTGGGAGGAGATCAGCATGCGAATGCCGGCTCGGAACAGCTGCTGATCGTCGACCAGCGCAACTTCGATGCGATCGGAACTCACGTCGTGCCCTTCGTCGAGGGGGTGGTGGTAGGCAACCACGCCGTCACAGTCCATGACGAGGCGTCGCCGGTCGCAGTGCAGGTTCCGCCGGAGAGGCCGGCGCGTTCCTTCATGCCGGCCACTCCGTGGCCGGATGATTCCGCGGCGGGAAGCCCCGGGAACACACTGTTTCGTACCGTCAGTTCGACGCCGGCAGAATCCGATTCGATGGAGACGGTCACCGGCGAGTTCGGATCGCCATGGCGCAGTGCATTGGTCAACGATTCCTGCGCGATGCGGTACAACGCAAGATGCGCTCCTGCACCCAACGACACGTCGCCGGTGTCGATCGAGGAGTCGATGTTCAGGCCGGTGGCGCGCATCTGATCGAGCAGACGCTCCAGGTCGCCCGGACCGGGGGTCGGTAGATCGCCTTGGCTGTGGCGGAGCTGCCCCAGCAGCACCCGGACGTCGGACAGTGCCTCGCGCCCGGTGTCGGAGATCGTCGTCAGTGCAGTGTCGACGGCAGCGGGGTCCAGTGCACGCACGTAGCGTGCGCCATCGGCCTGAGCGATCACCACGGCCAGGGAATGCGCCACGATGTCGTGCATGTCCCGGGCAATTCGGTTGCGCTCCTGTTCGATTGCCACTTCCTGCTCGGCTCGCGCCTGATGCACCTCGGCGAGCTCGCGCGCGTGTGCCGATTCGATGGCTGTCCGCCGGGCGTAGGCGAGTCGACCGAGCGCCCAGGACAGCCCGAGCATGGCCCACAGCGCAGCGAGGAGAACGGTGGCCTGCAGCAGCCTCGGTTCCTGAAATCCTGCATCCGTGGGCGCCCCGAATGGATTGCCGTCCACGAACGCCAGGTACAGCGCCGCTATCACCCCGCCGACGACGGCCGAGGCGAGACCGAGGCGTCGAACCACGTTGTCGCCGTACGCGGCCGAGCAGTACAGAATCGCGAAGATCGCTGTATCCGCCGACAGGGGGAGCACTCCGCTGACCATCTGTACGACGGCCAGCACCCAGGCGAGCGCCAAGGACCATCGTGGCGATCGGCGCCGGATGGCCAATGCGATGCCGAACCCGATCAGAACAGCTGCGCCCGGAGAACCGGAGGATTGGCTCAGAGTCGACGGCAGCAGGAGCAGAACGAAGACCACGGCGTAGGTGACATCGAGCACCTGCCGTGAGATCGAACGCTTGCGCAGCACTCGATCAGACTACGTGGATCAGTTGGTGCGGCGACGAGCCTTCTCGAGCGCGGCCAGTGTCGTCAGCACGGTGGTCCGCTGACGTTCGAGATCCTTCATGCGAGCGCGTGCGGGGAGGCCCTGTACGCCGTCGAGTGCGCTGATCTGCTCGTCGACGGAGGTGAGTTGGCCGAGCAACTTCTCCACGCGGGACTGCAGTTCGATCGCATCGATTCCGGTGACACCGGCCTGCGACTTCTTCGTCGGTGCCTTCGCCGGAGCGGACGTCGACGAGGGTGAGGCCGGTGCGTTCACCGCGGCAGCGGCCCTGGGGCGCAACGCCTTGCGTACGGCGGCCGGGTCGGGGAGCTTCTCGAGCCGAATGCGGTTGAGGACCTCACGCGCATCGCGGGCGGTGACGCGGTACTCGCGCTCCTCGTCGTCCTCGGACGCCAGGGTGCCGCCCAGGGGCCGCAGACCGTACATGCCGATGAAGTGCTTGGCCTCGTCGATGACGGCTTCCTTCTCGCGGCACAGACCGCAGCGAGGCTCGTTCCTGAAGGTTTCGACGCTGTCGGTGCTGCCGCACCAGACGCACCCGCCCGGCGTCCATCGAGCAATTCTGACGGTAGTAGTTCCAGCCGGGCCGTTGAGAGAGTGCGCGTCGATCACGACGAGTCATCTTAGGTGACAACAAAACCCGCCCCACACACCCCCGTCTCGCGAGCTGCATATTCCGGTCGTCGACGTGACGTAGTTCATGCAGTGCGTACGGAGAGTGGGTGGGGCGGGTTCCGGTCGAGCGAAACAGACCTGGAGGTCGGGAGTGGAGCCTGCGGAACGACCCAGGGGTACTATGCGCTGCCGTTGAAAAGGCTGGTGACGGAACCGTTTTCGAAGACCTCGCGGATGGTGCGGGCCAGCAGGGGTGCGATCGACAGCTCGGTGAGCGTCTCGAAGCGCTTCTCGTCACTGATCGGGAGGGTGTTGGTGACGACGACTTCCTTGGCACCGCAGTTGGCGAGGCGCTCGGCGGCCGGGTTGGACAGAACGCCGTGAGTGGCGGCGATGACGACGTCGCCCGCGCCGGCTTCCTTGAGCACCTTCACCGCGCCCGCGATGGTGCCGCCGGTGTCGATCATGTCGTCGATGAGGATGCAGGTGCGGCCCTCGACCTCGCCGACTACGCGGTTGGACTTGACCTGGTTGGGCACCAGCGGATCACGCGTCTTGTGGATGAAGGCCAGCGGTGCGCCGCCGAAGGAGTCCGCCCACTTCTCGGCGACGCGGACGCGGCCGGAGTCGGGGGAGACGACGGTGATGTGCTCGAGGCTGTACTTGCCGCGGATGTGGTCGGCGAGCTGGCTGTGCGCGTGCATGTGATCGACGGGGCCGTCGAAGAAGCCCTGAATCTGATCGGTGTGCAGGTCGACGGTGATGATGCGGTCGGCACCTGCGGTCTTGAGCAGATCGGCGACGAGGCGAGCGGAGATGGGCTCGCGGCCGCGGTGCTTCTTGTCCTGACGGGCGTACGGGTAGAACGGGAGGATCGCGGTGATGCGCTTGGCCGATCCACGCTTGAGAGCGTCGATCATGATCAGCTGTTCCATCAGCCAGGTGTTGAGCGGGAACGGATGCGACTGCAGAACGAACGCGTCCGATCCGCGGACCGACTCCTCGAAGCGCACGAAGATCTCGCCGTTGGCGAAGTCACGTGCCGTCTGCGGGGTGATCTCGATGCCGAGTTCCTTGGCGACCTGCTCGGCCAACTCCGGATGTGCTCGACCAGAGAACAACATCAGGTTCTTCTGGTTGTCGATCCAATTGGGGGTGCTCACTGCTGTTCGCCGTCCTTTTGTTCGTGCCGATCACGATCTGCGAGCGCCGCTGCCTGCGCAGCTTCGGTTCCGGGCCTGTTGTCGATGACCCAGCCTTCGATATTGCGTTGCTTGCCACCGGAGACGGCCAGCGCGCCGGGAGGAACATCTTCCCGAACCACTGTCCCTGCGCCGGTGTAAGCGCCGTCGCCCACGTGAACGGGAGCGACGAACGTCGAGTCGGAACCGGTCCGTACATGGGATCCGATTTCCGTGCGGCTCTTGTTGACGCCGTCGTAGTTGGCGAAGACGTTGGAGCAACCGATGTTGCTGTGGTCGCCGATCGTGGCATCGCCGACGTAGGTCAGGTGCGGAACCTTGGTGTGGTTGCCGATCGTCGCGTTCTTGGTTTCGACGTAGGCACCGAGCTTGCCGCCGGTGCCGAGAACGGTGCCCGGACGCAGGTAGGTGAACGGTCCTACGGTGGCATCGGGTCCGATCACGGCCTGCTCGGCGTGGGTGCGCACCACCGACGCGCGCTCCCCGATCTCGACGTCACGCAGGGTCGAATCCGGCCCGACGACCGCGTCGTCGGCGATATGGGTCTTGCCGTGCAGCTGGACACCGGGCTCGAGGCGAACGTCCGCACCGAGAGTGACATCGATGTCGATCCACGTGGTCGACGGGTCGACGACGGTGACGCCTGCCCGCATGTGCCGCTCGATGATGTGGCGATTGAGTACCGACGTGACGTGAGACAGCTGCACTCGATCGTTGACGCCCACCACCAGGTCGGGATCGGCGAGCTGGGTGCCGTAGACGGCTTTGCCGTCGGCCTTGCTGATCTTGACGACGTCGGTCAGATACAGCTCGTGCTGGGCATTGGCGGTGCTGAGCTTGCCGAGTGCGGTCCGCAGCGCCACCGCGTCGAACGCGTAGACGCCGGAGTTGACCTCGCCGATCAGCACCTGAGCGGGGGTGGCATCGGCGTGTTCGACGATCTCGGCCACCTCGCCATCGTCGGTGCGAACGATGCGGCCGTAGCCGTTGGCATCGTCCGGGACGAAGGTCAGCACCGTCGCGGCCGCGGGACGCGGGGCGCTCAGATGCTCGTCGAGCAATGCCTTGAGGGTGTGGCCGTCGAGCAGAGGGACGTCGGCCGCGGTGACGAGGATCGTGCCCTCGAAGTCGTCCGGGAGCGCGGCCAGGCCGCACTGCACCGCATGTCCGGTACCCAACTGTCGATCCTGAACGGCGGTATGGATGGTGCGACCCAAGGTGGCCGCGAGATCGTGCACGGCGGAAGAGACTCGTTCACGATCGTGTCCGACGACGGTCACCAGGTGATCGGGCCCGAGGTCGGCGGCCGCGTGAAGGGCGTGCGCGAGCATCGTGCGGCCGGCCAGAGGATGCAGAACTTTCGGGGTCTTCGAGCGCATTCGGGTACCTGCACCCGCAGCGAGAACGACCACGGCGGTCTGCACAGGCATTGAGCTCCTCAGGCGGTAACGCGAAAGACGGGCATGCGTGAATGATGTTGCTCGCTCCGCCGCCAGGACTCGAACCTGAACTATCTGAACCAAAATCAGAGGTGCTGCCATTACACCACGGCGGATAATCGACCGGTGGTACAGACAGTGGCCGACGAATCGAACGACGCATTCGTCAAGCCGTTGCGCTCCCACCGAGCGCAACGATCCTCGCATGAGAGGTAGTGGTGAGTCGAACCGCGACGTATAACAGACCGGGCAGGTCGGTTCCCACACGCCCGGCAATCGGATACATCGGGCATCGCTAGGGTGAGGTGGTCGTCGATTCCGGCGTCAGGACGTGCACGGTCGGTAACGGAAGCGGTTTCCATGTCAGCCTCGGAGCAAGAACGCTCACCTCGGGTTCGGATGACCGGGACTCAACGTCGTGAGCAGTTGATCGAGGTGGGACGGACGCTGTTCGCCGAACGTGGCTACGAGGCCGCGTCGGTGGAGGAGATCGCCGGACGCGCCAACGTGTCCAAGCCGGTCGTCTACGAACATTTCGGCGGTAAAGAAGGCCTCTACGCCGTCATCGTCGACCGTGAGATGTCCACGTTGCTGGGGATGATCACCAAATCTCTCGATCTCAATCGGTCGCGAATCCGCGTGGAACGTGTCGCGCTCGCGCTGCTGACCTACATCGAGGATCGGACCGACGGTTTCCGCATTCTCGTTCGTGATTCACCCGCCTCTGCCGAGGACGGCAAATACTCGTCCCTGCTCAACGAGGCCATCGGACGCGTCGGACACATGTTGGCCGGAGACTTCTCGCGTCGCGGCCTCGATCCCGAGTTCGCCCCGATGTATGCCCAGGCCCTGGTCGGGATGGTGTCGATGACGGCGCAGTGGTGGCTGGATGTGCGCACTCCCTCGAAGGAAGTGGTGGCTGCACACGTGGTCAATCTGTGCTGGAACGGGTTGACAAACCTGGAAGCGGACCCTCGACTGACCGAGGAATGAGTACCCGGTTTCGTCTCTTCGCGGTGAAAGAGGGGGTATCGTCCCCTTTGTCGGCCATGAGAGCTGTGTCACTCACGGCGCAGTGCCCAATCGGACCGATGCATGTTGGCATGAGACGTAAAGCCACTCAGTGGTACCGTTCGGGCGTAATTTGCGCAGTGTCAGTACAGAATCGCGAAGGCGGATCCTATGGTCAGGCAGGCCCGCGCTGAGATAACCCGCGACACCGTGCTCGCGGGCGCAGCGAATGTATTCCTGCGCCTCGGGTACGCGAACGCGAGTCTCAGCGAGATCATCTCTCAGTCTCAGGTCACCAAGGGCGCTCTGTACTTCCATTTCGGTTCCAAGGAAGAATTGGCGCGTGCGGTCATCGACGAGGGAAACACTCGTCTGACCACTGCCTGCTCGCAGTTCAACGACGGTCGCATCCCCGCACTCGAAGCGGCTATCGGCATCTCCTACATCGTCGTCGATCTCTCGGTCAGCGATCCCATGGTCTCGGCCATGCTCCGATTGAGCCATCAGATCGGTGACTACCGAGGCACCGAGGGCAATGTGATGGCCGGGTGGAGCGAGTCGTTCGACAGGCTCGCCGCCAAGGCAATTGCGCAGGGCGACATCGATCCCAACTCGGATTCACGCACCATCGGTTCGCTCGTACTCGAGATTCTCACCGGCGTGCACATGGTTGCGGTTGCCACCTCCACCACCGAGGAATTGCCTTCGCGCATGGAGCGCCTCTGGTACTACCTCCTGCCGGCCCTCGTTCCTGCCAACAAGTTGGATTACTTCCGCGAGTTCGCGGCTCGTCGAGTCATCCGCTTCGGCCCGTAACTCACGAGTTCCTCGCAACGAAGTCTGCGATGTCCTCTCGGAGTCGATCCGGGTATTCGCCGTTGATCGCGTGTGAGGCGTCCGGATAGAGCCGCACAGTCCCGTCGGGAAGCGTTCTTTCTGCTGTGGTGACTGCGTCCCCCGCGTCGTGCATCACGGATCTTCCTGCGATGACGGCCAGCACCGGTGCGTCGAGAGTCGACAGGCGCTGATCGGTGATGCGGGTGGGCTGCGGCAGTTTCAGCGAGTAGCCCTGCATTCCGGCCTCAATCATGTCTGCAATCGGAACGTTCTGGACCTCTGCACCGCCCGCGGTGTACGAGTTGAAGCCGTCTCGCCATGACTTCGGCAGCCACGGTACGGCGGCAGGGAGGGCGCGGATCGCGGTGTTCCACGGGATGTCGGAAAACACCTCGACCGGGTCGATCAGTGTCAGTGAGGCGATGTGGGAACTGTCATGCAGTGCCAGGTTCGCCGCCGTCCACCCGCCGATGGACAGCCCGATCACGTGCACCTTGTCTGCGGGCAGAGCCTCGAGGGTCTGTGCGAGCCAGGTCGCCTGGTCTCCGTCACCGGAGATCGGACGTTCCTGAATACTGCGACCCGGTTCGCCCAGTAGATCGACGGTGTAGACGTCCCCGATCGTCAGCAGGCCCGGAAGATTCGCTGCCCAGACCGGGGTCGCGGAGGACCGCCCAGGCAGGAGCAGTAGCGGGTGCGTCGAGTCGCCGGTGCCCGCGAACCGATACACGCGGACGACGCCGTAATCGGTGCGAACGTCGAGCGTCTCCGCCGGGGTGGGCAAGTCCTCGAAAGCGCGGTCGTATGCGGCGAGAAATCGATCCTCACTCTCTGCGCTGTTCCAATGCCCGACAGGTGAGGGGGATCGAAGCGCGAACGTGAGGGCAAGCGCGCCGACGGTCAACGCCCCGGCGGCAACCTTCAGGTATCGACGGCGTGGGTGCGGCATCCGGTCGTTCATGTCCGGTCTCCTAACCGATCGGTAAGTATTTCGACCGTACGGTAACCTGGCGTTCGTGGCAACGAGAGAACCGAGCTTCATCGAACTCACCCGGCGCGCGCAGCTGATCGCCGTCACGATCGCTGCGGTCGCCGAGCACGGATACTCGAACGTCTCGCTCGCGCGTATCGCAGACAACGCCGGCATCACCAAAGCGGCTGTGCTGTACCACTTCCGAACCAAGGATGCGGTAGTGGACGCGGCGTATCGATTCGTTCTCGATGCGCTCGTCGAGGACGTGGCTGCTGCGGTCGGGGATGTTCCAGCGCAGGACGGTCCTCAGGCGTACGTCGGGGCCATGGTCGGCCACCTCCGCGCTCACCCCCGGCATACGCGCATGCTGATCGAGGCGCTGGCAAACTCCACAGCCGGGCACACGCCGGAACAGCGATGGCGTCCGTTGGCCGACATCATCGACGCGTCGGTCCGTGCACGTGGGACGGACGGTGTCGATTCACGAACGCTCGCCATCATCACCGGCGGCGCGATCGACGCGATCGTCACCGAATGCCTGCACGACCCGCATTACGACTCGGCTGCTGCCGGCGAGTCACTCGCCGCGATGCTCGACGCAGCCCTGAGCTGAGCTCGCGTGTCTCCCGCCTGCCGGGGTGTCGGCGTACTCCCATAGACTCGAAGGCGACTGTGCATGCGCAGCCGTCGCCTCGAATCGCTTGTAGGAGCATTGCTGTTGTCTTCCGATTCTCTGCCTGCCGTGTCGCCATCCGGGCCGGCCCCGATCGTTCCCGACGCGGCGCTGCAACTGTCGGGTCTGGCCAGCATTGCGCTGACGGATTCGTCGATGGTGGCCGTCGCCGACGCGATCGGCACCGCCGAGCACACCCTCATCGGCCCGCACTCGGTTCGCCCGTTCGTCGCGGCCGCGATCGCGCAGCACACTCAGCTGTTGATCGTCACCGCCACCGGGCGTGAAGCGGACGATCTCACCGACGAACTCCGCCAGATCCTCGGCGGCGGCGTCGTGATGTTCCCGTCCTGGGAGACGCTTCCACACGAGCGACTGTCACCGAGCGCAGACACCGTCGGCAAGCGACTGGACGTGCTCCGCCGGCTCGCTCGTCCCGGCGACACCGATTACGGCGATCCTCTGCGCGTCATCGTCACCACGGTCCGCTCGCTGGTGCAGCCCATGGCTCCCGGTCTCGGCGAGATCGAGCCCGTGACCTTGAAGGTCGGGCTCGATATCGACTTCGACGGCTTGATCCACCGACTCGTCGAGTTCGGATACCTGCGCGTGGACATGGTCGGCAAGCGCGGCGAGTTCGCCGTACGCGGCGGCATCCTCGACCTCTTCTCGCCGACGGCAGATCACCCGGTGCGCGTGGAATTCTGGGGCGACGAGATCACCGAACTCCGCGCGTTCGCGGTCTCCGACCAGCGATCACTGCCCGATCACGAGGTCGATCTCGTGATCGCTCCGCCGTGCCGCGAGTTGCTTCTGACCCAGGAAGTCCGCGACCGCGCCGCAGTGCTTGCGGCCGACAATGCTGGCGACACCGCGTTGGTCGAGATGCTCGACAAGCTCTCCGCGGGAGTCCCGGTGGAGGGTATGGAGGCGTTGCTGCCGCTGCTGCAGCCGGGCGAACTGCAACTGCTCGCCGATACCCTCCCCGCCGGAACGCACGTGTTGCTCTGTGACCCCGAGCGAATCCGCACGCGCGCAACCGATCTGGTGCGCACGGGCCAGGAGTTCCTCGAAGCCTCCTGGACGGCAGCATCGATCGGCGGAGCCGCGCCGCTCGATACCTCCACCCTCGACACGTCCAGCCTCGAAGGTGCGTCACTCGATCTCGGTGCCTCGGCCTACCGATCGCTTCGACAGGTACGCGAGTCCGCCCAGGTGCACGGCCGTCCGTGGTGGACCATCAGCCCACTCGCCTCTGGAAACGGCGAAGAAGTCGAACTCGCTGTCGATTCGGTCCCGGAGGTCCGTGGGTCCGAGGAAGCACTGACGGCCCTGTTCGCCACCCTGCGGGCGCACATTGCCACCGGTGGCCGCGCCGTCATCTCCGTAGCGGGTGCCGGTACCGCCACCCGCATCATCGAACGCCTCGCCGAGGCCGAAGTGCCTGCAGCACATCTCGAGTCCGGTGCGGTTCCGGTTGCCGACGTCGTCAACGTCCTCTGCGGATCACTGCACGACGGCCTGGTTTTCCCCGATGCCAAGCTCGTCGTCGTCACCGAAAGCGATCTGACCGGCAACCGCGTCGCCGCGGCAGGGGAGGGGCGCAAGCTTCCGGCGAAGCGTCGCAATCAGGTCGATCCCCTCGCGCTCGTCGCCGGCGACAGCGTCGTGCACGATCAGCACGGCATCGGTCGATTTGTCGAGATGGTCGAACGCACCATCGGCGGTGCCCGACGCGAATACCTCGTCGTCGAATATGCACCGAGCAAGCGGGGCCATCCCGGCGACCGCCTGTTCGTTCCCATGGACTCGCTCGATCAGCTCTCGCGCTACGTCGGCGGCGAGCTGCCGTCGTTGAGCAAGCTCGGCGGATCCGACTGGGCCAATACCAAACGCAAGGCGCGCAAGGCGGTTCGTGAAATTGCCGGCGAGCTGGTGCAGCTGTACGCCGCTCGTCAGGCAGCCCCCGGGCACGCCTTCGGGCCGGACACTCCGTGGCAGCTGGAGATGGAAGATGCGTTCGGATTCACCGAGACGGTAGACCAGATGACCGCCATCACCGACGTCAAGGCCGACATGGAGAAGGCGGTCCCGATGGACCGCGTCATTCTCGGCGACGTCGGGTACGGCAAGACCGAAATCGCAGTACGCGCCGCGTTCAAGGCTGTGCAGGACGGCAAGCAGGTTGCCGTCCTGGTTCCGACAACGCTTCTGGCGCAACAGCATCTGCAGACCTTCACCGCACGCATGGCGTCGTTCCCGGTGACGGTGAAGGGGCTCTCCCGCTTCACCCACGGGTCCGAGTCCAAAGAGGTCATGGCCGGGTTGGCCGACGGCACAGTCGATATCGTCGTCGGTACGCACAGGTTGCTGCAGACCGGTGTCGCCTGGAAGGACCTCGGTCTGGTCATCGTCGACGAGGAGCAGCGTTTCGGCGTCGAGCACAAGGAGCACATCAAGTCGCTTCGAACCCACGTGGATGTGTTGACGATGTCGGCCACGCCGATTCCGCGAACCCTCGAGATGAGCCTGGCCGGCATCCGTGAGATGTCCACCATTCTCACCCCGCCCGAGGAGCGGCACCCGGTGCTCACCTACGTCGGGGCGTACAACGACAAGCAGGTCGCCGCGGCCATCAGGCGCGAGTTGCTGCGTGACGGTCAGGTGTTCTTCGTCCACAACCGAGTCAGTTCGATCGACAAGGCCGCCAAGAAGATTCGTGATCTGGTGCCCGAGGCCAGGGTCGCGACCGCCCACGGTCAGATGAACGAGGAGACACTCGAACGCACCGTGCAGGGATTCTGGCAGCGCGAGACCGATGTGCTGGTGTGTACCACCATCATCGAGACCGGCCTCGACATCTCCAACGCCAACACGCTCATCGTCGAGCGGTCCGATTCGCTCGGCCTGTCCCAGCTGCATCAGCTCCGCGGCCGAGTGGGGCGTAGTCGCGAGCGTGGCTACGCGTACTTCCTGTATCCGCCGGAGAAGCCGCTCACCGAGACCGCCTACGATCGCCTGGCGACAATCTCGCAGAACTCCGACCTCGGTGCCGGTATGGCCGTTGCGATGAAGGACCTCGAAATCCGCGGTGCCGGAAACGTTCTGGGAGCCGAGCAGTCCGGGCATGTCGCAGGCGTTGGATTCGACCTGTACGTGCGGCTCGTGGGTGAGGCGGTCGAAGCCTACCGCGCCGCTGCAGACGGGAAGCCCATCACGACGGACGAGGCTCCGAAGGAAGTGCGCATCGACCTACCCGTCGACGCCAACATTCCACCCGACTACGTCACCAGCGACCGGTTGCGCCTCGAGGGCTACCGAAAACTCGCTGCGGCAGCCGATTCTGCTGGCATCGACGCCGTCATCGACGAACTCGTCGACCGGTACGGGCCCCTTCCCGAGGAGGTCGGCCGCCTGGTCTCCATCGCGAAGTTGAGGCTGATCGCCAAGGAGTACGGCTTGACCGACGTCAACGTCGCCGGAACTCAGGTCAAACTGGCTCCGATGGAGTTGCCCGATTCCAAGCAGATTCGCCTCAAGCGGCTCTATCCCAGCGCCACCTACCGGGCGACAACCGGAGTGGTGCAATTACCGCTGCCGCGCGTCGAGGGTGGCGGAGTGGGCGCGGCGCGCGTGCGCGACGTCGAATTGGTGCAGTTCATCGCCGATCTCATCCTATCCTTGGACGGGAAGCCATCTCGGTCGGTCTTGTTGGAGCAAACAGTGGGGGTGTAGCGGTGACGGTAGTTCTGCTCGACCCCGTTCGTCCGGCGCAGGTACCCGTGGATGCTGTCGAATTCCTCGGCGGTGCCGTGCAATTCACCGAAGAGGTACCGGTGCGGGTGAGATGGCTGTTCTCCGGCACCGCTGCGCCCGATGCCGTCGATCCCGTCCTGGTCAGCACCGACCGGGCCAACCCCGACGTCCAGAGCCGGATCGCGCGCGGAGAACGAGTCATCTCTGCCGAGAAGTTGCCCGGTGACGACGTGATCGCGGCGGTACATCTGATGGACCGGTTGCACACGATCGGTGGCTGGGAAGCGCAGCAGACCCACGAATCGCTGCGCGGCTACCTGTTGGAAGAAACCTACGAACTTCTCGACGCCATAGCCGCAGGAAATTTGAACGACCTGCGCGAGGAACTCGGAGACCTGTTGCTGCAGGTGCTCTTTCATTCCAGAATCGCTCAGAACGCTGCCGAGAATGCGTTCGATATCGATGACGTCGCCGCGGGACTCGTTGCCAAACTGACCCACCGCAGCCCGCACCTCGCTCGCCAGGACGGCGGACCGATCGACATCGTCGAACAAGAGCGCGCCTGGGAAGAGCAGAAGGCGTCGGAGAAGGCGCGGCGATCGTGCATCGACGGCATTGCTCTGTCGCAGCCGTCACTCGCCCTGGCGCAGAAGGTGATCGGACGAGCCACCAAGGCCGGCCTGCCCGACGAACTCGTTCCCGACGGCCTACGCGTCGTGCACATCGGAGTCGATCATTCGCACGGTGGAGAAAGCGCCGAGGACGCACTGCGGCGTCGGGTATTGGATTTTGCAGCCCTGATCCGCAACGCCGAAGCATCCGCCCGTAACGCGGGCATCGCGCCGGGAGAAATGTCTGCACTGGATTGGATCGAGCACTGGGGTCTGCGGGGGTAGTCCTACACCACCCGCTCCACCCCCTCCACCCCTCACCTCGTCCCTCGGCTAGGGGATCAATGTGGGTTTCAGTCGCTCAGAGTGCAACAAAGCCGCATTGATCCGGACCGGCTACTTCCGCCAGAACAGGTGATGCGCGACGCCGCTGCTGCTGGGGACGACCTCGTGCTCGAATCTGTCGTTCAACTCGTCGGGTGAATCCCACAGCTTCAGGCCCGAGCCGAATTCGATGGGCGAGACGACGAGGTGCATGGTGTCGACGAGATCGGCGTCGAGGAATTCCCGAATACTGGTGACGCCGCCGCCGAGTCGCACGTCCTTACCGTCGGCCGCCTCCTTTGCCTGTCTCAGCACCTCGGACGGCGCGCCGTCGACGAAGTGGAACGTGGTGTCGGAGAGTGTGATCGATGGTCGCTCGTGGTGGGTGAGGACAAAGACGGGTGTGTGGAAGGGGGGTTCTTCGCCCCACCAGCCCTGCCATTCGTGGTCGGTCCACGGTCCGCGTTGGGGTCCGAACTTGTGTCGGCCCATGATCTCGGCACCGATGTTGTTCGCGAAGTCGCGGGCGAAGTAGTCGTCGAGTCCGCGACTACCACCCGAACCGGCGTTCCCGGGAAAGCTGGCGGTGCCGAAGTACCACCCCATCAGGGCCAGATGGTCGAGTCCGAACGGGCTCTCGAAGCTCTGGTCCACCCCAGCAGCGATTCCATCGCTCGATACGGTGAAGTTCTGTACCCGAACCAGCTGTCCCATGTGCGCTCCCGATGTCGATGATGAAGATGTACGACGTGTAGACCGATCCGCGTGTGCAAACTCATCGCTGAACCGAATCGGATCAGACTAGTCCGATGGCGCAGGTCGTCGATTACCGAACCGTGAAGTAATCGGCCGGATCGAGCGCGTCGAGTGTGGTCCACCGCTGTGGGACTGCCGCGGATTCGTGAGGGCCGTCGGACGGGGCCAGGACATCGAGGGCGAGACGCGGATCGTCGTCGATACGCCGGGCCATATCGTAATAGACGGCGAGCACGTGGACACACCGACCGGTGCTGTCGGAGCAGGTGCACTCGACCCGGGTGAGTGTGGGTACAGGCGGATGACCTCGTTCGGTGCATGCGCTGTACATCTCGTCGGTGAGAATCGTTCGGGTTCCACGCAATTGGGCGGTGAGGATGTTCAGAACAGGCGAAGACATGGGTGCTACCTCGATGCGCACCTCGGGTGTTGTGCGCCCGTGTTCGACGGTTCCTCGGATCCTGCCGGCACAGATCGTCACCTCCACTTTTGCGCCCTTCGCCAGCGCGCGGGCGCGGGGCAGCCGAGGGTCCGGTCGTGTCACGCGTAGCGGTTGGGCGAGTCGAACCCAGTCCCGTCCCCATGCTGTGTAACCGAAGTCGTCGTCCGCCATGTCAGCGGGTTCGCTTCCGGCGCAGGGTGTCGACGAGTCGGTCGTCGTCCAACTTCGCCAGCTCGGCTACACCCGACATATCGGCGACCTCGGACAGCGTCGACTTTCGTGAATGCATGGCCGCGATGTGCTCCTCGATGGTGGTGTCGGTGGTGAGCGTGGTGATGGTGACCGTGCGGGTCTGCCCGATCCGGTGGACTCGATCCGAGGCCTGCGCTTCGACGGCTGGGTTCCACCATCTGTCGAAGTGGACGACGTCGGCTGCGCGAGTCAGGGTAAGTCCGGTGCCGCCGGCTTTCAGGCTCAGCACCAGTACGGCCGGGCCGTCGTCGGACTGGAAGCGTCGAACGATATCTGCCCGTTGTTCCTGATTCAGGCCACCGTGAAAGAACGGCACCGACACTCGGAACTGCTCGCCGAAGTGCCGTACGAGAAGCTCGCCGGTCTTACGATACTGGGTGAAGATGATTGTCGGCGAATCGGTTTCGAGGTTGTTGGCCACGATATCGGTGCAGAGGTCGAGCTTCCCCGACCGCCCCGACAGATCGTCGGAGTCGCCCGTGACCAGTGCCGGATGGTTGCACACGTGCTTCAGTGCGGTCAGAGCCGCCAGCACTCGGGCCTGGCGTTGCACGCCATCGCCGAATCCGTCGTCGATCGCCTGATCCAGGACGCGGTCGTACAACCGCTGCTGTTCCTCGGTGAGGTCGCAGATCAGGTCTGCATGGATCTTCGGCGGAAGTGATGCGGCGACCTGAGACTTCTTTCGCATCAGTACAACCGGTTCGATCGCTGCGCGGAGCCGAATGGCGGCGACGCCGGAACCGTCCGTTATCGGCTTGATGAATCGACGCCGGAACTGAGTCTTGTTCCCGAACAAGTGCGGTGCGACGAGGTTGAGCAGCGCCCAGAATTCGTCGAGATGATTCTCGACGGGCGTGCCGGTCATCGCGATCGTCGCGCCGGCGTCGATGATGCGCGCGGCCTTCGAGATCTGCGTACGCGGGTTCTTCAGCACCTGTGCCTCGTCGAATACGGCAGTGGCCCAATGAAGATCGGCGAGCTGCGGACCGTGTGTGCGCAACGTCGGATACCCGGTGAGCAGAACCGTTCTCGGGTCCATCGCCGGCAGTGGCCCGCCGCGCCAGATCACCGTCGAAAGGTCCGGCGCAAACCGAGCGATCTCGTGCGCCCAGTTTCCGACCAGCGACGTCGGACTCACCACCACCTGCGGCCCCTCGTCGGCGCGCCCGACGAGGTAGCCGATTGCCTGCAGCGTCTTACCGAGCCCCATTTCGTCCGCGAGCACCGCACCACCGTGGGCGGACACGGTCTCCCGAAGCCAACTCACGCCGCGTACCTGGTATGGCCGCATCTCCGCGACCAGCGCTGTGCGCAGTTCGGCGCCAACGGCCGTCGTATGGCGAAAAGCGGCGAGGGCGTGTTCCGCCGATGCCACCGCACTCCCGGTGGCATCGGGGACCGCATGCCCAGCGATCGGCAGCGCAGAATCGCCGCCCGTCAGGTGCGTCCGCCACGCATGAACCGAGGCACCGGAAGCGTCGAGGACAACGTCGGCCAGTCGATCGGGCTCGATCAATGCGCAGTCGACGTCGGACACCTCGAAACCCGAGAGGTCAGATGTCGGAACTGCCAGCGCGACCGTCTGGGCATCGCCGACGGGTGGGGGAGATCCGACAGTGCCGGAAGACCAGGTCCACAGGGCAAACATGTGACGATCGAGGAGGTAGGTCGCGTGTGTATCGGCAGTCTGGGGGAGGGGCATGAATCCCTTCGAGGAGCAGTCGGCGACGAATCCGAACCGCTAGAACTTAAGCAGACTGCGCAGTTCTGTCAAACTCGAAATAATTCCGAAAACGGTTGCAAAATAACGGAATTTGTGACCCTGAGTAGAATTTGACACCCAGATGATTCGGTGTTCTCCGCTGGACTGAGGGCTCACCCCGCCCGAGTCAATAGACCGTTGCACCGGTCAGACGTATGCAGTGCGCCATTGACGCGGACCGGGCTATTGCGTGAATGAACCACTGCACGGGTCAGACGTGTGCAAGGGTCCATTGACGCAACGCGGGGAACCGACCTACTCGAACAGCGTCGAACCCCAATATTCGGATTCTCCGACGCCGGGAGGGCAGGCGAATACCGCAGAACCCACGTGTTGGATGTATTCGTTCAGTGCGTCCTTGCGGGACAGGGCCAGTTGCATCGGGACGAATTGAGTCAGTGGGTCGCGGCAGTAGGCGATGAAGAACAGTCCGGCGTCGAGGTGTCCGAAGCCGTCGGATCCGTCGGTGAAGTTGTATCCCCGACGCAGGATCTGGACGCCGCCGAGGTTTTCCTTCGACGCCAGGCGTACGTGCGCGGTCTTGTCGATGAAGGTGCCCTCGGGGCCCTGCGACTCGAAATCGAGTGCGTCGAATTCGTCTTTCTGGCCGAGTGGTGCGCCGGATCCCTTGCTGCGCCCGATCACTCGCTCTTGTTCCTTCAGCGTGGTGCGGTCCCACGATTCGATGAGCATGCGGATGCGACGGGCGACGAGGTAGGAGCCGCCTGCCATCCATTCCTGATCGTCATCGGAAGCAACCCACACGTTTTCGTCCAGCAATGACGGGTCCTCGGCCTTGAGGTTCGCCGTTCCATCCTTGAATCCGAACAGGTTTCGCGGTGTTGCCTGTGTGGTCGAGGTGGACGAGGTTCGGCCGAAGCCGAGTTGAGACCACTTCACCGAGACGGTGCCGAATCCGACGCGAGCGAGGTTGCGGATCGCGTGGACGGCAACCTGGGGGTCGTTGGCGCAGGCCTGAATGCAGAGGTCCCCGCCGGAACGTCGAGGATCGAGGTTGTCGGCCGGGAAATGCTGCAGATCGGCAAGCGACGCAGGCCTTTTCGAGGCCAGATCGAATCGGTCGAACATCGACGGACCGAATCCGATCGTCAGCGTCAGCGACGACGCCGTCAGGCCGAGTGCTTCGCCGGTATCAGACGGCGGGTTGTACTGGCCACCGTCGACGGCACCGCCGTCGAACGTCTCTTCGCCCTTGGTGAGCCGTTCGGCCATCAGGGTCCACTTCTTCAGCAGCGCAACGACGTCGTCGCGTGAGTCGGTGGTGATGTCGAAGGCGACGAAGTGCATGCGATCCTGTGCCGGGGTGACGATTCCGGCCTGGTGGTCTCCGCGAAATTCGACGACGTCCGAAGCGGGTGCCTCGGCTCCGGAGGCGGTCGCGTGTCCAGCGATGGCTCCCACTCCGACGAGTGCCGCCCCCGTCCCGACGGCACCGAACAGGCGCCGCCGGGAAAATTGTCCAGTCTTATTGTCCGGCAACGACACCCTGCACCTGGCTCACTTCGGCGGACAAGGCGTCGATCTTGTTCGAGAGTTCCTGGCGCTGTGGTTCGGTCACCGTGTCGTAGAAGACGAAGCCGTCGCCGCTGCGGTACTTGGCCAGTTCGGCGTCGAGTTCTGCGAAGCGGGCATCGATGGCGGTACCGAGTTCGGCGTTGCGCTCGTCGAGGATGGGGCGCACCGCAGCGATGGCGGCCTGGGAGCCGTCGACGTTGGCCTGGAAGTCCCACAGGTCGGTGTGTGAGAAGAAGTCTTCTTCACCGCTGATCTTGGTCTTGGCAACTTCGTCGAGCAATCCCTGTGCGCCACCGGCGACCTGAATGGGGTCGATGGTGAAGTCGTCGGCCTTGATCTTGTCGGCGAGTTCGGTGATGTCGGCCTCGAGTTGGTCGGCCATTGCATTGGTGTCGGGCTGCAATCCCTGCGTCCACAGATCCTTTTCGATGCGGTGGAATCCGGTCCACTCCGCACCGGGCTCGACATCGGGCTCGCGCAGGTCGATGCGCGGGTCGAGATCGTCGGGGAAGCTCTCGGCCACGGGCTCGATGCGCTCGTAATAGCTACGCGCAATGGGGAACTGGGCCTTGGCCGCGTCGACGTCGCCGCTCTTGACGGCGGTGACGAACGATGCCGTGGTGTCCTGCAACGCGTCGATCTGGCTGACGACATAGCGCTTGTAGCCGGCGGCGGCCTCGGTGAGGAGGCCGTTCTCGTCGGCGGTGCGGACCGAGTCGCCGGAGACGACGTAATCGGCGCGGATACCGTCGCCCACCATGCCTGCCTTGCAGGCGGTTTGGTACGTGCCGGGGTCCGGCAGGGCGACGATGAGCTGACGCGTCAACCCGGGTCCGATGTTCTCGACCTCGCCCATGACGCGGTCGCCCGCGCCGTAGACGTAGAACTCGGTGACCTTGCTGCCGTTGTTGGTGATCTGGAACGTCGAGTTACCGGTGGTGCCCTCGGATGCGCTCACGTCGCAGGAGGAGTCGGTCGCAGTGACGGCGATATCGCCCGATGCGGCCTCGGTGGACGACTTTTCGGTGCATCCGGCCAGGGCTATCGGCAGAACCGCGACCGCGGCCAGAGCGAAGGTGGAACGACGCATGATGGTGGTGCCTTTCAGGAGTTCTGAAGTACGGGCTCGGGAGACGCGGGAACGCGGACCGGGCGAAGGAAGAGGAACAACACGACGACGATGTAGAGCACCCATGCGATCGCTTGGAAGACAGTGGGTTCGGGGCGGAAGTTGAAGATGCCGCCGAGCACGGTGCCGTACCAGCTCGAGGCGTCGAAGTGAGCGCTGATGTCGAAGGCGACGGCGCTGCCACCGGGCAGTACTCCGCCGATCTGCAGTGCGCGGATGCCGTAGGCGAGGATTCCGGCGGCGACCACGATGAGAAAGACGCCGGTGTACTTGAAGAAGACGGCAAAGTTGATGCGGACGGCACCGAAGTACAGGAAGACCGTCAGCACGGCAGCGACGACGATGCCGAGCAGCAGACCGAGCAGAGGCCACAGGCTGCCGTTCGTGTTCTCGGCGTAGCCGACCATGAGCAGTGCGGTTTCTACACCTTCGCGGCCGACGGCGAAGAACGAGAGCGTCAGCACTGCAGCAGGCCCGACGGTGAGTGCTTTCTCCATGTTCGCGCGCAGTTCGCCGGAGATGTTCTTCGCGGCGGTGCGCATCCAGAGCACCATCGCCGTCACGATGACCACGGCCACGAGCGATGCCGCGCCTGCGATGATCTCGGCGGTCAGTCCGGTGACCGTGGATGTGCCGTAGTGGATGACGAAGAAGATCGCGGCCACCATGGCAACGGCCAGCCCCACGCCCAGCCACACCCACTTGAGTGCATCGCGCCGGTTCGCTTTGACGAGAAACGCGACGAGGATCATCACGACGATCCCGGTCTCGAGACCCTCGCGCAGGCCGATCAAGCCACTGCCGAACATCTGGGTGGCGAGCGACGGCGCTGAGCCTGCGGCGGCGAGAACGGCTACTGAGGACACGGGGTAGTGCTCCTGTTGTACGTCGAACATTGGTACGCCTTCCCTCGCGAAGGGTAGGCGACCCTCATGCGTGAAGGTTGACAGAAACATACACCCTGCATCGCCAGTCGAATGCACGTTGAACTGGGGTTTTCCGGGCCTTTAGCTTTCTATTACCTTGCGTGTGCAGGATGGTGAGGTGATCTCACGAATCTGCGTGCTCGCCACCGCATCGGTCCTCCTTGCGCTCACCGCATGTGGCAGCAGCGAGCCGAAGCGTGAGATTCCCGAGGGCATTCCGCCCGGTCCGGGAACCGAGGTGCCGCTGATCGACTTCAATGCCCCCGGCCGGACAGCCGATCTGTTGCTCGCGTGGGCCGAACCTCAGACCGACGCGCTCGGTATCTCGGTGACGGCTCTCGCGTCGTACGGGCACGCGGCCGCGATCATGACCGAGACGGACGCAGACTGCGGAATTGCGTGGACGACACTGGCCGGCATCGGCTACATCGAGAGCCGGCACGGCACGTTCCAGGGATCCTCGGTGCAGCCCGACGGCCTGGTCGCACCGCCGATCCGCGGTATTCCGCTCGACGGCGGTCCGGGTGTCGCCGAGATTCCGGACACCGACGGCGGCGTCATGGACGGTGACGCCGAGTTCGATCGAGCGATGGGTCCCATGCAATTCATCCCCGAGACGTGGAAGAAGTGGGGTGTCGACGCCAACGGCGACGGCATCGCAGATCCGGACAACATCGACGATGCGGCGTTGACGGCGGCTCGATATCTGTGCGCCCGCGGCGGCGATCTGCGGACGGCACAGGGCTGGGAGACGGCCTTGATGGCGTACAACCTCTCGGGCCAGTATCTGCGTGACGTGCGAGATCGCGCGGCCGCGTACTCGGTGGGCACCAGGCCGTAGAAACTCCGTGCATCGCGGGCACCACGCAAGAGCGGCTAGTCTTGCACCCGGCACAGTCCGCCGGTCCCCGTTACTAGGAGAAGCATTCGTGGCCATCATTGAGCAGGTCGGAGCTCGCGAGATCCTCGATTCCCGTGGCAACCCCACGGTTGAGGTCGAGGTCGCATTGGACGACGGGACGTTGACCCGCGCAGCCGTCCCCTCCGGCGCATCCACCGGTGAGCACGAGGCCGTCGAGCTTCGTGACGGCGGAGACCGCTACGGCGGCAAGGGCGTCGAGAAGGCCGTCAACGCGGTGCTCGACGAGATCGCGCCCGCGGTCATCGGCCTCGACGCCATCGAGCAGCGCACGGTCGACCAGGCTCTGCTGGATCTCGACGGCACTCCCGACAAGTCTCGCCTCGGCGCGAACTCCCTGCTGGGTGTCTCGCTCGCGGTCGCCAAGGCTGCGGCCGAGTCCACCGGCCTGGAGCTCTTCCGCTACCTCGGCGGACCGAACGCACACATCCTCCCCGTGCCGATGATGAACATCATCAACGGCGGCGCACACGCAGACAGCGGCGTCGACGTGCAGGAGTTCATGATCGCGCCGATCGGTGCTCCCACGTTCAAGGAGTCGCTGCGCTGGGGTGCCGAGGTCTACCACGCACTCAAGTCCGTGCTCAAGGCCAAGGGCCTGTCCACCGGCCTCGGCGACGAGGGCGGCTTCGCTCCCGATCTCGCCGGCACCAAGGCAGCTCTCGACCTGATCCTCGAGGCCATCGGCAAGACCGGCCTCAAGCCCGGCCAGGATGTCGCTCTCGCACTCGACGTGGCGGCCACCGAGTTCTACACCGCAGGTACCGGCTACGCCTTCGAGCGTGAGACCAAGTCCGCCGAGCAGATGTCGGCGTTCTACGGCGAACTCGTCGACGCTTACCCGCTGGTCTCCATCGAGGATCCGCTCGACGAGAACGACTGGGACGGCTGGGTTGCACTCACCGAGTCGATCGGCGACAAGGTTCAGCTCGTCGGCGACGACCTGTTCGTCACCAACCCCGAGCGTCTCGAAGACGGCATCGTCAAGGGTGCGGCCAACGCGCTGCTGGTCAAGGTCAACCAGATCGGCACGCTCACCGAGACCCTCGACGCAGTCGATCTCGCTCACCGCAACGGTTACAAGACGATGATGAGCCACCGGTCCGGCGAGACCGAGGACACCACCATCGCTGACCTGGCAGTTGCCGTCGGCAGCGGCCAGATCAAGACCGGTGCTCCGGCTCGAAGCGAGCGCGTGGCCAAGTACAACCAGTTGCTGCGTATCGAAGAAGCTCTGGGCGACGCGGCGCGTTACGCCGGCGAGTTGTCTTTCCCCCGGTTCAATTACGAGGGATAGCAGGCAGGTTCGTATCGCACGAAGTGGAGATGAATGATGGCACGGCGCGGAAGGTCTGGGACCAGTCCAGGTGGACGTGATCCCCGACCCCGCGGCCGGTCCTCCTCTTCGAGTCGGTCGAAGGCCGGGGGCGTCTCTCGCGACGAGAACGCCTCCGGTCGGACGGCCACCCCGCCGGAACCATCGGAGCAGGTGCGCGACGCGGTGGTCGGTGGCAAGGCCGCTCCCCGGCGCGTCGGTGTTCGTCGGCCCAAGATGCCCGAGCGGACGTTCCTCGGACTGTCCACCGGACGGGCCGTCATTCTCGGCGTTGTGGTGTGCGCGCTGGCGTTGACGCTGGCAGTGCCGCTACGCACCTACTTCTCGCAGCGCAGCGAACTCGAGTCGGTGCTTGCCGAGCGGCAAGCGTTGGAGAACGACGTACAAGCGCTGCAGACCCAGAAATCTCAGCTCGACGAGCCGTCCCGCATCGCGGCCGATGCGCGTGAGCGCCTGCGGTTCGTGATGCCGGGGGAGACGCCGTACCAGGTGCAGTTGCCCGGCGACTACGGCAAGACCCCGGAGGAACTCGCGGCCGACAGTGCGCCGACGGGTCCCTGGTACACCGACCTGTGGAACACCGCAGTTCAGCCGCAGGGATCGAACGAGCCGGCGGAGCCGACGTCCGCACCGATGCCCGTCGTACAGCCAGAACCCGTGCCGGCCGCTCCGGCACCACAATCAGAAGGAGGACCGGTCGGGTGAATTCCTCGGCAGTCTCGCAGGAAGATCTCGATGCGGTCGCATCGCAGCTCGGACGTGAACCGCGTGGCGTACTCGAGATCGCATATCGATCTCCTGACGGCAGGCCGGGCGTGGTGAAAACCGCCCCCAAGCTGCCCGACGGCACGCCGTTTCCCACCCTGTTCTATCTGACGGATCCGCGACTGACAGCAGAGGCGAGCCGCCAGGAATCGGCGGGGGTGATGCGGGAGATGACCGAACGCCTCGGTGCCGATCCCGAGTTGGCTGCCGCGTACCTGCGCGCCCATGTGTCCTATCTGGCCGAACGTGACGAGATCGAATCTCTCGGAACGGATTTTACCGGTGGTGGCATGCCCGATCGGGTCAAATGCTTGCACGTCTTGATCGCCCATTCGTTGGCCAAGGGCCCGGGCGTCAACCCGCTGGGTGACGAGTCGGTGGCCCTTGCCGCCGAGAACTCGTTGCGTGGCAAGGCTATTCCGGCCGATTGGCCGACCATCGAAGAACTACGTGCGGAGAAATCATGACCAGGGTTGCAGCGATAGATTGCGGCACCAACTCGATCCGCCTGCTCGTCGCCGACAACAACGGGAAGTCCCTCGCCGACGTCGCCCGCGAGATGCGGATCGTGCGACTCGGTCAGGGAGTCGACGCAACGGGAGCGTTCGTGCCCGAGGCCATCGAACGCACCCGCGTGGCATTGGTCGAGTATGCGGAGATCATTCGTAAGACGGGTGCTACCGCAGTGCGGATGGTTGCCACCTCTGCCACCCGGGATGCGTCGAACCGCGAGGACTTCTTCTCGATGGTGCGCGAGGTGCTCGGCAAGGTCATTCCCGGTGCCGAGGCCGAGGTGATCACCGGTGACGAGGAAGCGCGGTTGTCCTTCGCCGGTGCAGTCGGTGAACTCGACTCTGCTGCAGGCCCTTTCCTGGTTGTCGATCTGGGCGGCGGTTCCACCGAGCTCGTACTGGGCGACGCCAAAGGCGTGAAGGCGGCGTTCTCGGCGAACATCGGCTGTGTCCGTCTGACCGAACGATTCCTGCATTCGGATCCTCCCACCGCGGACGAGATCAACGGCGCGCGCGAGTACGCCCGCGAGAAGTTGGCGGAGGCGTTCGAGGAAGTGTCGATCGGCGACGCGTCGAGCTGGGTCGGGGTGGCAGGCACGATGACGACCATCGCGGCCATCGCCAAGGAACTGCCCGAGTACGACGCCGATGCCGTGCACCTCTCGCGAGTGCCGTTCGACCAGCTCTTCGAGGTGTGCGAGCGACTGATCGGCATGACACATACGCAGCGAAGTGCGTTGGGCCCCATGCATCCCGGTCGGGTCGACGTGATCGGCGGCGGTGCAATTGTGTGCAGCGTATTGGCCGAAGAATTCGAGCGACGCGGTGCCGTGAGCTCGTTGACGGTCAGTGAGCACGACATCCTCGACGGCATCGCAATGTCCATCAAGATCTGATCTGCAATTCTGCAGATGCGGTCTGCGGCGATGTAGGTTGCATCGCTGCGTGATTCGGTGAACCCTTACAGGCGCTGTGGCCCACGTCACGGCTACCTTCGAGGTGAGGACCACCGATGACGTCACCCGCCGAGCAGGCACCGGCCGACCAGGCACCGGCCGAGAAAGGGCTGGCCCGCGTCGCGCAAGCGCTCGCCAAGGGAACCGAGAAGTGGTTCCCCGATGCGTACATCTTCGCCCTCGTCGGAGTGGTGGTCGTGGCCGTTGCTGCCTTCGCCAACGGGTCGTCTCCGCAGAACGTGGTCGACGCATTCGGGAACGGCTTCTGGGATCTGACTGCCTTCACGCTGCAGATGGCGATGGTCGTTCTCACCGGCTACGTCGTGGCCACATCTCCACCGGTCGCCAGATTGATCACCCGATTGGCGCAAGTGCCCAAGAGTTCCAGTAGCGCAGTGAGTTTCGTGGCGCTGCTGTCCTGTTCGGTCTCGTTCCTGAACTGGGGCCTGAGTCTGGTGTTCGCCGGTCTCTTGGCCCGTGCCATCGCGCGCCGTCACGATTTGCGGACGGACTACCGAGCACTCGGGGCTGCGGCATTCATGGGACTCGGAGCGGTCTGGGCACTCGGAATGTCATCCTCGGCTGCGCAGCTGCAGGCGACGGCGAAATCGCTTCCGGCAACACTGTTTTCGGTCACCGGAGTACTCGATTTCGGAACCACCATTTTCACGTGGCAGTCGTTGCTGATGTGCGCGATCATCATCGTGTTGACGGTCGTCATCGCACACGTGTCTGCTCCCAAGGGTGCCGCGATCAAGACTGCCGCTGACATGGAGGTCGATCTCGACGACACCGTCGCTGAACCGGCACCGCGCACCAGGCCGGGGGAGTGGCTCGAATACAGCCGTATTCTTCCGCTCTTCGCTGGGGCAATGACGTTGGGATGGCTTGTTTCCCAGCTGTTGACGCTGCCGGTGCTGTCGGTGGTCAGCAGCCTGAACGGGTACTTGTTGGTGTTCCTGATGCTCGGGCTCGTGCTGCACGGGACGCCGCGGCGTTTTCTGGATTCGGTCAGCAAGGCCGTCCCCGCCACCGCGGGCATCCTCGTGCAGTTTCCGCTGTACGCCGCGATGGCGGCCATGCTGACCAAGGCCGAGGGTAGGGGAGGCGTCACGATTTCCGAGCACCTCGCCAATTTCTTCACCGACATCGGTAGCGGCGGTGGATTCGCCGTGGTCATCGCGGTGTACACCGTTGTACTCGGATTGTTCGTTCCCTCCGGCGGCGGTAAGTGGCTGGTCGAAGCGCCGTACGTGATGCAGTCGGCCACCGATGTGCAGATGAACCTGGGCTGGACCGTCCAGATTTACAACGTGGCCGAGGCTCTGCCGAACCTGATCAACCCGTTCTTCATGCTGCCCCTGCTGGCGGTTCTGGGTCTGCGAGCGCGAGACTTGATCGGATTCACGTTCCTGCAGTTCATCTTCCACTTCCCGGTGGTCTTGCTGCTCGTATGGCTCCTCGGTATGACCTTCGAGTTCGTGCCGCCGGTCATCCCGGCGCAGTAGCAGCCCGATATGATCGTCACCGCTGGAGCGAGTTCTCCGGCGGTGGCCCCTATAGCCCAATTGGCAGAGGCAGCGGACTTAAAATCCGCACAGTGTCGGTTCGAGTCCGACTGGGGGCACCATGTTTGCGCAGGTCAGCGCGTTACGCTGCATCAGCGATGGTTCGAACACGCACTTCGGTGTCACAGAATGTCACAAGTCAAAATAACTGGCGGCGGTCGTCTTGCTGGACCTGTAGTTAACTGGCGTCCTACGAGGCCGGTGAACTGTCCGCGGCTCATGCCAGTCTTGTCCGGTAAGCATGGCCTCTTCGGCTAGGTCGTCGGGTTCGCTTCGTCTCACGTGTGTCGCCGCACAGTGGATAAATGCGACGCCAGCCTGCGCCCGGGCACTACCATGGCTACGTACATACGACGCTACGATGGAGTTGAAAGACGAGGTGCCTTGTCAGAGGTCGAGGCGGCAGTTCTACTCGAATATTGGGCTCTGGCCGAGACAACCGGGTGACATCAACCCTACGGGTTGGCTTGATAATTTTGGTACTGCCCGCGACCGCGAGATAGCTGCCGCGTTACTTGAATCGTTCGTGTATCTGAACAGCGCCCACGTCGAAAAGATGGTCAGCTCCGCGTTTCATTCCCTATCGACCACGTTCAGAAGTGCCTTGCCGCCTAGCGAGTCGGTTGTAAATCGATGGCAGACATTCAGACGTAATGTTGTTGTCACATACCCGACTGGCGACATCTACGACCCGGCCGGCTCAGGCCACATTTTCATTAGAAGCGCAAGGGGCAACCTCGTGACGAACCCTGGCCAATTGCGAGACCCTGCTGCAATAGGTGACTACGTAACGCATAACCAAGGTCAAGGAGCTATCGACCTGGTGTTTGTCGACGATCTCGCAGCAACCGGCACCCAATTTTTACAAGTGTGGTTTCGAGAAATCTCCGACGGACAAAGTGATGCGGCGACGAGCCTCGCATCGCTGCAGGCTGATGGGCGGATCGGAGAAGTCTACTACACGCCGGCCATCTGTACGGCTTACGCCAAGCGGGAAATCGCTATGCAGTGTCCGACGGTAATGGTGCGCCCGGCACATCTTCTACCTGACGAATACTTTGCAAATCCCGAGTATTCGGAGACAAATCTGGTTCCTGCCAACCTACGCGCCGAATTGCCGGACTTTTTGGCGCGTTATGCCCATCCTGCCGGGTACAAAATCGAGGACAAGTTCGGGTTCGGTGACATGGGTCTTGCCTTAGCGTTTGAGCACGGCGTGCCGGATAACACGCTACCAATTTTTACCAGCGAGAACTCGGGATGGACGACGCTTCGGAGGAAAAGATGACAGATCACGCGTTGCCTGACTCCAGAATTGAATCGCTACAGAAGGAGCTGAGCCTTGCCTTCGGCCAGGTTAGAACCGAGCATCTAGCTAGCGAGGAACTATTCGAGATTTTCTCAACACCGGTCTACTGGTCACAGTTGGTCGGAAAAAGACCGTGCATGCTCATCGGGGGACGCGGGACAGGTAAGACTACGACGCTACGTGGCCTTGCCTACGAAGGTCAGTCCAAGCTGGTAGGGTCCGACATTAACGAATGGACTGCGGTCGGTGCATACTGGCGGTTTGAAAGCAATGTTGTAACCGCCTTCAGGGGCAGACGAGTCTCGGAGGAGACTTGGACACATATTTTCAGCCACTACGTCAATCTGCAGCTTGTACTTAAGCTGTTCGAGTTCGTAAAATGGTTCGAGAATAATTCAGGACCTATCAATTTTCCTGACGGGGATGCCCTCGCGCTCACATCCATTTCTCTGAATATCGATGGACCGCAGAATCTAGAGTCGTTGCGTAAGCGTGTCGGCTACGAATTGGCGAAGCTTGAAGCAGGATTAAACTCGATATCGCGAGCGCTTGGCCAGCTCAGTTTGTCGAGCCTAGGTAAACCGGTTGAGTACTTGGTGAAGGCTCTGCGTCAAGACGTGCGCTTAGACGGTTTTACGTTCACGTTCTGTTTAGATGAATTCGAAAATTTGCAGCCGTATCAGCAGCGGGTGATCAATACGCTAATTAAACATGTCGGTGATGGTGGGTATACATTCAAAATTGGCACCCGTAATGTATCTGAGCGTGAGCGAACCACATTGGCCGAAAATCAGCCATTGCACGACCCCGCGGATTACACAACAATTGATATTGTTGATCACCTAAAAGAGCAGTCTTTTGCATCCTTTGCAGAGAAAGTATGTGACGGGCGTCTGAGTCGGTTGCCGGTTGGATTCAGGCCAGAAGTTTCCATTACGCACCTATTGCCGGAATTACTCGAAGAGCAAGAAGCTATATTGTTGGGAGGTGAGTGGCAAAGGGAGGTCGTTAGAAACCGTCTCGTTCAGCAGAAAGCACCCGACTCACAACTGGAGCATTTTGACAGTATGCGGCTAGTCAGCGCCTGCATGATTGGTTACTGGGCGGAGGCGCAGAATAGTCGGGAGATCGATGTGTTAGACGACGCAATCCGCGATCCAAGAAAATGGATGACTCGAACCAGGAACCACTCCTATTCACTTCTATTCACTTTAAGGAAAGGAAAGCGCGGAACCCGGAAGTACTACTCCGGCTGGTCAACCTTCGCTCAGATATCGGATGGTAATATACGATATGTTTTAAGGTTAGTTTATGAGGCCTTGCTGATTCATGTTAGTGGAGGTCACTCTTTAGATAAGGCAGTGGCGGCAGGCGATCAAACTGCTGCAGCGTCCCGCGTCGGTCAGATGGCATTACGCGAGTTGGAGGGGCTTTCAGAACGTGGTGCGCAACTTGTTCGCCTTAACTTGGGACTGGGAAGAATTTTTCAAGTCATGGCAGCTGAGCCGCAGGGGCACGCGCCGGAAGTCAATCAATTTCGAATAAGCTATAATTCAGATACTGACATGGACGAGGTGCGCTCGGTTCTCTCGGCAGCGGTAATGCACGGAGCTCTAATTTCTTTCGCAGGGGACAAGAATGCTCGGTCATCTGGCGAAACCAAAGACGTCGACTTTCAGATGCATCCAATTTTTTCTCCTTACTTTGAGTTCAGTCATCGGCGCAAACGCCGAATGACTCTTGGTTCAGGAGATTTCTTGTCTCTCACGTCGAAAAATTCACGGCGTACCATTCAAAAAGTACTTTCTAGGCGAGTTCCAGTTGTAGATTCTGCTCTTCCTGAACAATTGTCGATTTACGACGGGTTCTTCAATGGATAGGCTTGACGAGCCGCTTTTCACCGACGAGATTTACAGGCGGCAGTTTGCAAAGACAGGCGGCACCTTCATCTTTGGCAATGGAGTAGATGAAGATCGCGCGTCAGTCGCCTCGGAGTGGCATGCGACGACAAACTTCACCGATGTCAATTTTATTTCGATCGACGCGCAGGGCAACGAGTCGGTGCTGGTGACAGAAGTTGATGCAGCGAGTGCGGGATTACAGCTATTCCTGCACGATGCAGATGACATTGTTGAATATTTGCAGAGTTTACCTGGACCGATTACGTTAGATATTACTGCATTAGCTCATCGAACTTGGGCACCGCTGCTGAGGGCGGCAGTGATAGGTGAGATAACAATTTCTCTAATCTATCTAGAACCCGAGACTTATTCTAGCTCGCGAACAATTTCAGAAGATGGAATTTATGACCTGTCCGAAAAGATTGGCGGTATCGAGCCAATCCCAGGTTTTGCCCGACTAGGGCCTGGGTCAACGGATGAAATTCTTGTTCCAATGATTGGGTTTGAGGGTACCAGGCTAAACCACATCTTGTCCCGTACCGAAACTCCGCCGGATCGCATTGTTCCGATTGTAGGAGTTCCAGGATTCAGGCCGGAGTACTCCTTCTATGCGCATTCGAGAAATCGGTCCGTTATCGAGGCAAACTTCGTGTACCGGCAAGTTCAATTCGCGAAGGCTAATTGTCCGTTTGATGCCTTCTTGACGCTTAGTGAAGTTCATGCATGGAATCCCCACGAAGGTATTCGTGTTGCTCCGATCGGGACTAAACCGCATGCAGTAGGTGCAGTTTTATACGCAATTTCTCGTGGAAATTTGGTAGAGATTGTGTATGATCATCCGGTGCGGTCGAAGAGACGCAGTAAAGGTGAGGCTCGTCTGTGCGTGTACGACATAACGGGCTTCGTTAACACAAGCGTCTTTAGGTTTGACGATACAAACGGACTATCGGGTCACGAGGATTCGTAATGGTGGACAGTTATTATTCGCCGGAATGGCTTGCCGATTGCATCGCAGGGTGGATGCCGTCTGGGATGAAGGGCGCGATACTTGATCCGAGTGTTGGGCAAGGTGCGCTCTTGGCTGGAGTCGAGCGGCGCTTCAGGCGGAGGGTCGAGTTGTACGGAATGGATATCGACCAAAATGCGACGTCCATTTTATCAAAAAGCAACCCGCATTGGAATCTGGGCCGAGTAAACTTCCTGTCCGAAAGATCGAGAAGATCTAGTTCTGTCTGGAATAGCGTCCGTAAGAACGTCCCGCTTGCAGCGGTTGTTTTGAACCCGCCCTTTAGTTACCGTGGCGGAGCGGGTCTCGCATGTCGCTATCGCGGTTTCGATGGTCTTCTCAGCCCAGCAGCCGCTTTTGTGGCAGTAGTTTTGCAAGAACTCCGCCCAATTTTTGGAGTTTGGGCTGTGCTGCCGAACGGTATTTTGGCCGGACGTCGCTGCAGAGAGTTTTGGGAGGAGGTTGAGAAGACTCATATAGTTCGCATAGAGCAAGTTCTGCCTTCGACAGCTTTCGTGGGAGCTAGAGCAAATACGTCAATCGTGTCGATTATTCCAAGGATCGCACCTCTGGGCTCTCAGAGTGGTGTAACTCCTACGGGCGAGACACATCTTTTGGTGAATCAGTCCGGTGTATGTCGGTGCGTAGAGGTGGTAAGGGGGCGAGTTCCGACGTATAAGTCATGGCCTGTCCGCGAATGCGACACACCATTCTTGCACACACCAGATATTCTCAGTCGAAATCAGCGGGCGACACGGCTCGCGCCGTCTCAACTCGCCACCACGGGAGAATTTGTGCTACTCCCGCGAGTCGGTAATCCAGTACCGCTGAAGATTGGTATTCACCGTGGAGCGTATCCCGTCGTGTTGAGTGATTGTGTTTATGCTTTACGCCCCGTCAATCAGAGCGCAGTTTCGGATTTTCATCGCATAATTTTGGCTAGTTCGTCAAATTTTGCGGACAAGTATGTCGGTACTGGTGCGTTGCATCTAAGTATCGGCGCAGTAAGCGAAGCCCTTCGTGAAATCGGGTACGTACCTTCGCAGGTGAAGGCCTCTAGTGCAGTATCGTCCTCTTGCTCGTGCGATTCGGATGCAGTAGTCGCCTAGTCTTGGCGATTGCCCGCTGTGCCGAAAGTATGTCTTTGCGGTTTGCAGTCTTATTTAAAACTTGTCGCGGCCTCTATCAATGCGTCTTCTTGCGAGTGCGTATATACGCTTAATGTGAACGCGGCAGAAGCGTGTCCCAGCCAGGCGGCAATCACGGCGATCGGGATCCCCTGCAGGTGCATGAGCGTCGCGCAGGTATGTCGAGCGTCGTGCAAACGCACGTGCCTGAGCTGCGCGGATTCGAGGATTTTCTTCCATCGGAAGGTCAGCAAATTCGGGTGGACGGCCTGCCCGCTGGGCAACCGGACTACATATTCAGATTCCTGGTAGTGCTCGCCGAGGCTCAGCTTGTCCCTCGCCTGCTGCGCTCGCGCCGCCCGGAGCGCTGCCTCGAGTGGCTTCGAGATCGGAAGCGTTCGTCGAGACTTCTTGGTCTTCGGTGGACCCTCGATGATGTCGCTGCCAACCGCGATGCGGGTGTTGGCGACTTTTAGTTTTGCTTTGTCGAGGTCGACGTCCTCCCAACGGAGACCGGCGATTTCGCCTCGCCGCATCCCGTGCATCGCCAGCTGCCAGGCATGCTGCATCGGCTCGCGAGCCACGTGCGCGAGCAACTTGTCGACTTCCAGTTTGGAGAGTGTCTGCATCTCGGTAGCCTCGGCGGGAAGCCGATCGACCATCGCACCGACGTTCCGAATTACATTGCCCTGCTTCATCTGATCTTGGAGGATCGCAGTGATCAGTCCCAGCATGTAGTTCACGGTCCTCGCCGACCATGGTTTCCGCGGTCGTCCCTGCTTTGTCGGAAGTCCTCCGTTGCGGAGGTTTCTCACCAGGGACTCGACGTTGGGCTTCGTGAGCTTCTGAACCGGAATGTGCCCGAGCTCGGAGATCACAGGCTGCAAATTGGTTCGGTGGCCATGGAGGGAGGACGGCTTCAAAGAGTGTTTCGATTCGAGCCAGTAGTTGACTGCCATCTCGACTGTCAACTGCGAAGTGTGAACGTACAGGCCGTTGTTCACAGAGTTGAGGGTCTCGGCGAGCGCGCTCCGTGCCGCTTGCTCGGTCGAGTATCGACGGCGGCTCTGCGTCCGGCGAGTCACCGTTTGCGGTACGCCGGCTGCATCCACCTTGACGGTGGTCTTGCTACCGGTGTCCACCGTGACTTCGTAGCGTGTAAGTTGTCTCCCGGACTTTCTGTCCCGCACGGAAATTTTGCGGATCTGTGGGGGTAGTTGTTGCCTAGCCATCGGACACCTCATCACCGACGTTCATGTCGAGCTCGGTCATCTGACGAAACAGTTCCTCGGAGCGTCGTCTCGCGTCCTCATACATGAACTTCATTGCCTCGACGTGCTCCACCGAGTCTTGCTTGGAGAGGCCGTTGCGCATCTGAACGCGTGCGCGACGCATCGCCTGCAGCGCCTGTAGCCACTCGCGCACAAGGCCCACCCGATCGTTCTTGGGATCGAACTGCTCGCGGACCCATACGTCCATTGGTTCCTCGTCCCCACGTTCCGACCAGTCGGTCGAAGGCCTCATCAAGCCAGCTTCACCGCTGAACCATCGCAGTGCATCGTGGGACTCCTGGTCGAGCCCGGGAAGTACCTCGACTTTGCCTCTGGGGAGATCAGGAAAAACCAGCTGGGCCGGCGAAACACCGAGGGCTGCGGCGAGAACCAGAAGCTCGGGTACGTCGATGCTCTTCTTGCGCCCTGTCTCCAAATCGGCGACCACCGACCGCGAGATCCCATATCCGATCTCCTCGGTGCGATCCGCGAGCTTCGCCGCTGACATTGCGGAGTGGTCCTTGCCTCGAAGCCGCCGGACTTCACCGGCGACGCGGGCCACTAGCTGTTCAGCCCAGGACTGTGTCATAAGCACGCAGTCTAGCCGATTTTGCGTATGTGTTGTGGCAACGCTACTGAATTGCTAGGTTGTGGTGGAACCACATGGACGAGGCTCGATCGAGTACCCGATTGTGGCTTCATTACACAAAATTCGGAGAGGAAACACCATGTCACGACGGTTGTATTCGGTCCAGGAAGCGATGGCTCGGACGGGTCTCGGACGTTCCAACCTGTTCAACAAGCTTGCGGCCGGTGAGATTCGCAGCGTCAAGGTCGGTAAGCGCCGACTGATTCCCGACACGGCCATTGACGAGTACATCGTCGGACTGGAGGAGGCGGCACGCGTCAGCTCGGGCGTTGCCTGACATGCCTCTCACTGCGGACCCGTACGAACTAGAGACGCCCCCGGCGAGTTCCGGTGTTACGAGCACCGGTGCCGAGGGCGTCCTCGAAATCCCCACCTTGCAGGAAGGAGCTTCGTCCTCGGATACTAATCGGTCCTGACGCGCCTCACAAGGCGTTTTGCCGCGCTCATGCCCTCACTCTGCTTCGGGATGTTGTCGACGTAGAGCGGGGATGATCGGAGGCCGGATTTACTCATGTCTAGGTGAATCCATCTGCGTACACACTGTTTTCGCGGTTGTCTACGTAACGCCGTACCCCTGCGTGGGTCCGGCGTGCCGTTGAAGTCCGCCCGCAGTCGCTGTCGCAGCGTCGTTTTCTGGCAGAGCCCGACGAACAACCAGCCTGCCGCCGGCCTGTGCACCCTTTGTAAATCCTCGGAGACCGGCCCCGAGGCACCATCAGCTCGACTGATCATCGAGCGGGTGGCGATACCGATTAGCCGCGCGCCCACCGAGGCGCGGGGCTATCGGGCGTGGAGCGGACAACGTGGGTGCGGAAATTGGCTCAGGGGCCATGGGGGGTCCGGAGGGAACGAACGAAGTCCCTTGTCTTTCATACGTCACCACTATGGAGGTACCAGTTGAGCCCTCGACCCATCTGCAATGCTGACACCAACGAGTTGCCTTTCACAACGAACTGTCATTCGGACCTCGATCGTTCAGTCCGTGCAGATCTGGTGCTCTTATCCGTTCTGCACGTCGATTCCACGAAGAGCCGACCAGAGCAACACATTTGGTTGCTTGGACACGAGCGCAGCAGCCCGCCGGTGCAGGCCGCTCCCGCTAGCAGTGCGGCGGCGTTCCCCGCCAGTCCCATACCTGAATTACCCGCAAAGAGTTCCTCAGATGACTCGCTGGCAACGGATGTCATACGTCCTGCAGTGGTTACACCTCCCATGCACACAAGGGATGTCGCTCATGCCCGGGATGTGTTGATGGTAAACGCTTCTCATACCGCTATGGCATGTCTTTCGCCTTTGGGGCGCGACTCGCGAATCGAGTCCCGTACCTGCAATACATCCAACACTTCTAAGGGGCACGACACATCTGTCGGTTCCAAGGCGTGCATGACATCCCATTCCCGCCATACCCCCAGTTCGTCCCATTCATACATGGAGAGTGAGGCCCACCATGCCCGCTGACATCTTTGCGTTCTGCAACCAGAAGGGCGGAGTGGGCAAGACCACCACCGTCTTTCACCTCACCTACGCCGTTGCCCAAGCCGGGAAGCGTGCACTCGTTGTCGACGTGGATCCGCAAGGCAACGCCAGCACAGTCCTGACCAGGACCGAGCTCGCGAGCGACGATGTCGGTGTTGCCGACGTACTCGCCGAGTCGTCGAACGCGACCATCGCCGATGCTGTCGTCCCTACCATCTGGCCTGGCGTAGACCTGGTACCCACGTCGCCGGGAAACGAGTCCCTGGCCTATGTCCGCGATCAATTGGTCGTCGCTGGTGCCGGCCGAGAACGGCGGCTTCGCGACGCAATCGACGTCGTACGAGGCGTGTACGACGTGATCCTCATCGATTGCCCACCTAGCCTCGATCTGCTGACCATCAACGCCCTTGTTGCAGCGCGCGCCGCCGTCGTCGTGACTCAGTCAGCGCTGTTCTCAGCCAATGGACTCGCGCGCTTGCTGCGCACCATCGATGCAGTCAAGCGCAGCTACAACCCGGACCTCGCCATGCTCGGTGCGATCGTCAACCTCCACGAGATCGCGACGATCAGCGGCCGAGAACAATTGATCGAGATCGCCGCAAGCATCAACGTTCTCGGCGATGCCGTTCCCAAGCGGGTTGTCATCAAAGACTCGATGGAGGCCCAAACCAGCCTGGTCGATTGGGGAACAACACAATCTCGCGGCCTGTCGACGATCTATCGGGACACTCTTGCGCTGCTCACGAAGGGACACCTGTGATGGCCCGGCCCGAACGCATGAAGAGCGCACTCGCCGGATCGAGCCCAGTCGATCCGCCGGAGAACTCGCGACAGCCCCACGACACTGTTTCGTCGGCCGAGGCCAATACGCAACCGCCACCGGACAACGCAAAACAGAAGCGTTCGTACTACCTCTACCAGTCCACCGTCGACGATCTTCTCAACGCAGCCGAAGCACTGTCCGCAACGCCGGGCGCGCCGCGGGGCCCGTCGGATCTCGTCAACGCGGCGATCGAAGACTACTTGGAGTTGTTGCGCAACAGGTTCAACGACGGTGCGCCGTTCCCGCAACGAACGGGCCCTCTCGCACGAGGACCGAGAATCCGATGAGCCGATCACACTCCGCGGCAACCCCGTTGATAACAAAGCCGTCAGACGTCGTTGCGCTCCATCCCGCGATTTTACAGTGGGCTCTCGCGACAGCCGTTGCACTGACAGTAGGCATTGCCGGGGCGTCCTTCTGGCTCAGTTTCGCTGTGTTGCGTGATCTCGCGGTGATGGCTGGGATCGGTCCCGGCGAGGCGTGGGTAATTCCAGTCGTGTTGGACGGTGCAATCGTCTCGACAACAGTGACAGCAATTGCGCTGTCCAACCACACGGACAACCGAACGATCAAGGGCCGTCGCTTCGTCGTCACGATCTTGCGTGTTGCCGCATCGGCGTCGATTGCGGGTAACTCGTACCACGCAGTGTTGAGTGCGACCTTGCTTCCGGCCGTAGTCTCGGCGGGTATTGCCACCATTGCGCCTATTGCGCTCCTTGCGATGACCGAAGTGCTGGCCGTCATACTTCGTGCGCCCCGCGGGGCCGTCAGAGTGGAATTCGCTCCAAGTGCTGCCACAGCGGAGCCGGACAGGACAGATACTGAGTTCAGCCAAGAAGGCCCCAGTCCGAGCCGGGACGATTCAGAGGGCGAAGACGGCACGCGGGGAGAACACGTCGACACGGCGGACTCGCCTCGACTGCAAGTAGACGACGTCACACCGGAAGTTGCGGAAACAGCGCGGCTCCGACACGCCCACCGCGAATGGTCGTGGGCGCGAATCGGTAGAGAAACGGACGGCTCCGTTGCATCGACCGCGATGCGCCGATATCGGAAGTGGGAAGAAGTCACCGCGGGGATCGTCGATCGCCACCAGGACGGGCAACTCAAGTTTGATGACACGCCAGCCAGCGAGCGTGACCGGATGTCCGCAAGATAGAAGTGCTACCGCGACATCGAGCCAGGTTGCTTTCCGTCGCTCCCGCGCAATCGCCCCAGGCTGTTGATGACTGTGAGGTGGTGGCGCCCGGATGGCTAAGTCCGCGTCGAGGCGCGCGCAGCCCTGGGACCACCTCCGGCGGTCTCCAGATTGAGCTCCGCTGCGCTCCGCACTACAGAAAGAACGATTTCTTTCGCACATCTGGCTCCGGTCGAGCATGCAACACCCTGACCCGTCTTACCCAACCCAGACTCCGCGTTGCTCCGGCCCGATGGGCTCCGAAAACTTTTCAAAGCGCCTGCGGCTGAAAACTTTCCGGATCAGGGCCAGGACGCCGGTTCAGTGCGCCGCCTTCTCTCCTTCGAGCCAGATGACGGCGAAAGAAATTGGCAGAGCGAAAGGGCCGGGGAGCCGGTTCCGCAACAGAAAGAGAGCCCGACATGCCGCAGAATGCATCCAGCACAGGACGAAGGACCACCGCCGCACACAACGCCCGGACCACCGGAATCGTCACCCACACCACCGTCCTGGTCTCCGGACCCCAACAGGCCACTATCACCGCCACCTCCGCAGCCACCGACGAAGCGCAAATGATCGTCGCACTGGGTCACGTCATGATGACCTTCCGCAGCGCCCAAACAGTATCCGCAGTTATCACCGGATTTGCCACCGTCCGGGCCGCACTCGCCGGAGCCGACGGACAAGCCCCCTACCCCGCCCAACCAGGCGCAGAATTCGGTGCCGCCGCGATCTCTGTCCTGTGGCTCGACAGCCCAGAACACACCGCAGTGCCGCACCACCGCTACAGGTCCGAACAACGCCGCACGATCCACTGGGTAGACCTGCACATGGG
This sequence comes from Rhodococcus sp. IEGM1428, assembly GCF_050321865.1. Lineage (NCBI taxonomy): Bacteria > Bacillati > Actinomycetota > Actinomycetes > Mycobacteriales > Nocardiaceae > Rhodococcus > Rhodococcus sp. IEGM1428. The sequence goes on from NZ_JBNQFW010000001.1 coordinate 281,579, forward strand.
ACCTGTCACCTGGCGCATCACCGACCGCATCGGGTACGACACACTGATGGCCGAACTCCGCCGCGTTCACCGCGCTGCCGTCGGAGTATTTCTCGACGGCGGCCGCTACCGCCGCGACCCCGCCAAGCTCCTCGATGTCTTCGACGACGTCTGATACCACACGTTCCGCCCCAGCCCCGGGGCCGAACGTCGTTTATCCACAGGCTGACTCGACACGACAGTTATCCACACCCTCGCCTGATCGGTCTCCGCGCCAAACCCGTTTTTCCGGACCTCGTGTGACCCTCGACAACAAGCAGCTGGCCGGCACGAGCGACAAGGAACCAACGATGATCACCTGGACAGTCACCACACACCCCGAAGACAACCCCGAAATTCTTACCGCAACCGGAGCAGAACCCAATCTCCAAGGTGCGAAACGCGCCGCCGCAGATGCCGTCCGTACCGCTCTCCTCGACGCGCGCGAGCACGCATCGTCCGACAACGGCAGCCCGCCGTCCTACCTCGTCACACTCGACGGAACCTGTGCCCTCATCATCGGACTCGGAAGCTGCAGGCCCGAGAACTACAACGCCGTCCTCGACAGCCTCGAGCAGTTCGACGGCACCGCGCCACCGAACCTTCTCTACATCTGACCCACACGTCCGCTATGGGACGAACACGGCATAGCCAAGCAAAGCGCCACCGGAATATCGAATCCAGTTCTCCCGCAACAGACCCACGAATAGAAACGAGGCGAACAGATGACCCCGTTGAGAGCAGTAGAACCCACCGACGACGAAGATCACGCTGATCTGACGGACCATCCGGAGACGGCACCGGAAGCACTGGTCATCTGCGCGCTGATGTGGTTGCAGGACACCGACGAGGCCGTCCACATTGCAGCCTCATTGCAGGCCAATGATTTCCATGATCCCGTGTATCGCGAGCTGTACGGCATCGTGCAGGAGCTGATCATCGACAACCTCCCACGCGACCCCGCGAGTGTTCTGGGCGTTCTTGTCCGGTCAGGTGCCAGTGGACACCGCGGTGCACGGCTGCGTCGAACACTGACCGACGTCACCGCAGCCAACGCATGCGGAGCATCGGCAACCGACTACGCCGGCATGGTCCTGTCGGAAAGTTACCGACGTAGCTTCTTCGACGCAGGGATCAGAATTCAGCAGCTCGCCGAGGAAGCACCGGAAGAATTCTTGTTCGATCAGCTCGTCGAAATCGGAAGGGCGCAACGTGAAGCGACGAACCGCCTGAACGCCTTCCGCAGCGGCAGCACACAGTGACGGCGCGGGGAGAGACAGAGTCGGGCGATGAGCGGCGTCAAGATGCTCTCGCTTCTGTCCGGTTGGCTGCCGCAGACGTCGAGCATCTCGGTACAGGCGAAGTTGAGGACCTCGCTGCCGGGCGTGAGATAGATGAATCGCTGGCTGCCGGCAAGACACTTACTGAGGTTGCGCGGTCCATCGGGTACACCGAGGCAGTCGCCTCAGACCTTCTGGGCAAGTTCCGAGAACTCCGAGACAGTCTCGCGGCGCGCAACCAAATCCCCCTGTTCTGAGCAACATTCAACGCACACCTCGCATTTCCGTGACAACTCGAATAGGCCGACGCCATGAACTTCATCCGCATCGACACCGACCGAGGGACCCTCTACGGGCCGTCCTTCGCCGAGACGCTGACGCACTTTTTCGGACAGAACCAGCACGTCGAATGGGAATCCCACCAGCTGACCGCAGGGTACTCCGGTGGGCGGTGCACAGTGTCGACTGCAATCCGAGTGCATCACCGCGGACAGTGGATTGTCGCAGCCAGGTCCCTCGGCTCCCGCCCGGTCGATGCGATCCCCGAGTGCGCACTGCGCTTCGGATCCAGTTTCGCTACTGCACCGTTCGATGCACCCGAGTTGCCTCGCTGGGTGTACGAGTGGGCGTATGACCTGCTGGTCTGAATTGACGGCAGAGATCGACCGGTGCAGATCGAAAGCGAACTTTCTCCAGCGCTACGGCGTTGACGCGGAGCGCTTCCGTGCACTGAGCATCTTTCGGCCCACGCCACAAGCCCGCCACGTGAGGAAACTTTGACGAGATGTCAGAAGGTGCTGCGCAGCGCGCCGCACTCCGAACCAGCCACACGAAAGGAACCCGGCCCGTGCCAGCACAAGCCTGGATCACCCTCATAGTCGGCGTCTTCGCCGTCGTTGGCGTCGCCGGAACCGTCAACCAACGCACCCGAGCGGACAACCGCTCCCAATCCTGGCAACGAATCACCTGGTGCCTCGAACGCACCGTCAGCGACAACCCCGACGAGGTTGCCCTCGGCTGGACGGTGTTCGGCACCGTAGCCGCGACACCGTTCATCGCCAAGACCGACCGTCGCACACTCCGAGCAATCGCGGACCGTGACATCGACCCCGGCAGCGCCGATCTGGCGGAAACCGACGACAACAGTGACAATGGACCTACAGCAGACCGCGAGGAGCGCGCATGACCACCACCGAACCACGCCGCGCATGGACCCCCGAGCAACGCCGGAAGGTCCGCGCCGCAGCCGCAGGAGCCTCGATCAAGCTCCGCGAGTACGACAACGATCCGGTCCCGCAGTGGCTACGCGATGTCGCCGCAGGCAAAGACACCAAGCCGTCGACTGACTGACCGCCCCATCAACCCGACAAGGCCCGCCCCCCAACCAAGGGACGGGCCTTCGTCATGTCGTGCACGTCGGCAATCGATGCCGTCGACTACGCCGAACGAGTGGCCGCCATGCGGGCGGCAGGTGAATCGAACTCCACTGCACTCCGTCCTGCCACGGCCCGGGCCGCAGAGAGAACAAGAAGCCGCCGCTCGCGTAGCCGCAGGCGGCACCCCGTCTGTCAGTGTGCGGCGTTGTACGCCTCTTCGATGTCGGCCGGGATGCGGCCGCGTTCGCTGATCTCGTAGCCCTGGTCGAAAGCCCACTGCCGAATCGCCCGTGTCTGCTCTGGATCACGCTTGGCTGATCCGTCGGCCGCTGTAGCGACAGATGCAGCAGCGGGGGAGGGCTTGCGCTTGCGGCCACCGACTCGCGTCGCGTGTTCGACATAGTAGTCGAGCTTTTTGTGAAACTCGTTCGCGTTCTTCGCTTTCAGGTCGATCGAGTACTCGACGCCGTTGATCGCGAATTCGATCGTCTCGCCGGACTCGTCGTCGATGACCGACCCGTCGATATCGTCCACCAATTGGGTTGTCACTCGTTTGGCCACAGCCGTAGAACCTTTCCGATACACGTTACGAAGCGTCACTGCATCCGTCTTCATGCAGGGTAACCGGTGCCGATACTTGCGTTGGTCATCGACCCAATCAATTGAGCCGCGACGACTTGTATTCGGTTTCCCGTACTCGGGCGTTCAGACACCGAGAAAGCACTATTGCTGGCGCACAGGTAATGCCGTTCAGCAATTACGAAGGCTACAGCGCAACAGTATTGGTCGCGGTGACGCCCGCGAACGTTTCGTTCGGATCTATCTCCTCCTTAGGCCACCGTCTTTCGGATGCACAGTCGCCCGGGTTCAAGGGATTGCGCTTGCAGTCAGGAGTGAGATGGTGCTGTCAGAGGGCCCGGGTTAGTTGTGAATCAGCTCGGAGGCGTTCGACCTCGGCGCGGGAGTGTCGGACGGCCTCTGTGTCTGAGCTCTTGTCGCGCGCGACGTCGTGTGCGAGGTCGAGGATTGCTCGTCGGAGATGCTTACGCGCCTTGCGGGATCGCCGATTGGGCGCTGCTTTCTCGAATGCCTTGCGTGCCTTCTTCTTCAGCACGCCTTCGACCTCGGTATCGGTGAGATGTCCGGCCTCGACCTCGGGGGCGAGGATGTCGCGGACGAATTGGTACTCGCGCGGCGCTGCGCGACGGAATGCGATGGTCAGTACCGTGAATCCGATAACGATCGAGACGATCCAGACGCCGAAGACGGCCAAGCCGTTGCCGCCGCTGAGGCCACCCGCGTCGTCCCACATGAAGTGCAAAAACATTCCGGTTGCCACGAACGCGAGACCCCGTCCGATTTTTCGGGGTTGCGCGTTGGTCCCGATCAGGTAGAGAACGCCACCGCAGACCAATGCGCTGAACAGGGGGTGGGATATGAAGCTGACCGCGATCCGGGTGAAGGACATCTGCACGGCATTGCCGAACGGGTCGGTCCCGAACGACCCGGCAGACGCGGTCGCGGAGTAGAGAAAGTCTTCGAAGACGGCGAATCCGAGTCCGATGAAGGCTCCGATGATCAAGCCGTCATTTGCGGTTCTGACCAAGCGCGGAGCGAGGCCCATCAGAAGCACGAATCCGCAGAGCTTGGCTGCTTCCTCGGTGATCGGTGCCGTCGCACCTGCGGCCCAGTTGGCACTCCAGACTTGGCCGAAGAGCTTGGGGTAGATGCCGAGCATCGCGGTGTTCACGGTCATGGCGAAGGCGAACGTCGCGGGAATTGCGCCCCACAGCAGCGCAGCTGCAATGAGCGTGCCGGGCTGACGTTCCCACCGGTCGATGTGGCGGAACCACGCGAACCAGGCGAGACCGCACAGGCCGCAGAGGACGGCCGCTATCGCGAACCCGTCGGCGTAGAACCCGGCCTTCGGAGCGAAGAATGACCAGGCTTGTACAGCACCGAGGGCGGTGAGAGCGGTGTACACCCAGAACGAGAAATTGTGAGGTTGGAAGAACTCGAATCGTTCGCCCCAGCCGGAGATCTTCACAGCGTCGTCCTGGCGTCGCTGCGCATCGGTAGCCGATGGATCCGTCGACGTCTCGATTGCGTTGTCGCTCATCGGTTGTTCCCGTCCGTGGTGCGGATGCTGGTGATCATGTCTCGGATGTTCTCGGCGGCTGCGGTCATCTGGGCGGGTGGGCCGTATGCCGTGATCTGCAGGCCGGTCCCGTCGATGACGAAGGTCGCCGCGAGACCGTCTCCTCGGATGCTGCTGTAGGGCGCAAGGACGCCGGGTTCTCCGGTCACCGTCGTGAGGTTGGTTCGATCGCCTTCGACCTGAAAGGACGGATCACTGGTACGAGAGGTGACCTTCGCTGTTTGGTCCAGTAGTTGGGACGGAGTGCCGTCGAAGGAGTCCGACGAGATCTGAAACGTCACACCGTCGCCGGCGAGAATGACGTCGCCGGATTTCTGCACCGATTCGCCTGGGTCGACTCGAAAACCGCTTTCGACGTTCCAGCCTGCGGTGGGGGTGAATTCGATGGTGTCGGTGAGGGCGAGTTGTTCGCCTGCTTCGGTCGAATCGTCCCAGTCGAGAGAGGAGTCGATTCTCGGTACGACGATGGTCAGGACCACGAAGACCGCGATGACGAACAGTGCGGGTGGAAGTGATCGTATGTCGAGGCCGAGCACCCGGTGTTCGGCCGGCACCCGCGCCCTGTGCTTGCTGGGTTGGGTCAGTGTCACAGGCGCGCCTCTCCCTGTTCGGTGCTTTTACACATCCATTGGACATCGCAGATGTTACTTCGGCGTCGACCTTGACGTCGGCTGCCGTCGCCGAGTTTCACAGTCACGAATCAACAATGTCGCATCGCTCCCGACAATGAGTCCTCACGCTCGACCCGTTCGGCTCCTGCGGTGTCGACGCAATTCCCGAGTGCGCCGCTTGCAGCACACCGAATTCTGTTCCCGCACCGTTGGATGCAACTGTGCTTCCTTGCGGGTTGCACGAGTAGGCACGTGACCTGCTGACCTGACACGCATGCAATAGCATGATCGTGGAACACCAAACGCACACGAGCACGAGCGCTGCGAAGGCGAAGTGGTGCGTACCCGTGAACCCGCATGGGGCAATATCCGGACTACGCCGGAAAATCGCCACGTGACGAAGCCTTGCTTCGTTATGGAAGGGTGCTGCGCAATGCGCCAATAGTGGCGGCGGCGAAAAATGCAAACAAGATCGACGCAGCAATCACGCTGATGCGGAACACGCCCGCGGCGATGACTCCCGTTGCCCGCAGAGGAGCGAACCGCCAACCAGTCTCTGACTTACCAGCGCGCCACAGCGCTCCTGCGACGATCAATCCGATTGCAACAAGTGCGATCACGGTCGTTCACCTCCTACCGCGATGCTGCGCCCGCCCTCGCCATCTGCCCACGAGTCTTCATCTCTCGAGGGCTCGGCAGCGGTGATCGATGCGGAATCTCCAGGGCTCTCGACACTCTCTTCCGTGCTACTCGTGCCACCCGCGTCATTCTCTGCAGCCGGATCGACGTTGGACCGGACGGTCGCACGTGCCGCCATCGTCGATTTGACCAAGCGCGTCGCTTCTGGCACTGAAAGATCCACCAAGGCCGCAATGCTCGCGTATGTCTCACCGCGTCTCTTCAGCTCAGCAAGTGCTCTTGCGCGCCGCTCGCGCGTCGCGTCAAGTTTGGTTTCCGCGTCCCGCCGCAACCGCTCGATCCTTGAGGTCACATCGTCATTGATTTTTTGTTCGTCGCGGGTGGCATCGAAATATGAAATCAGATCCTGCTCCTGATTCTTCAAACGCAACTGTGCGTCCGACAATCTCTGCGCATTCGCTCTCCGAGCCCGTTCCCGAGCGCTGACCGGTCCACCGTTCGAGGGAGTCATGCTGGATAGGCTACCGCCAACATGCTGGCCGGCGAAAGGGTCATACGCACCCACGGTCGCCCTGATTAATCTGTCTAGCTACAACTTTCGTCCCTCACCGTCCATGCAGGTTCTAATTCGTCCGAAATCTAGATACTATCGACTTCAAATTTCCTTTATCTCTTCGCAAAATGAAAAACCAAACGTCACACACCTCTTGCACTATTAGTGTCCATGGGCGGAATCTGCGTACTATCGCGACTGTGCCGCGCAATTCAGAAGCAGAATTCGAGCGAGATCGGCCCGTGAGATCTCGTCGCACACCGGCTCGTCGGCGGCGGTGGCCGCGATGATGACCGTCCACGCGCTGCACGCGGGCGACGGCTACACCTACCTCACCCGCGAGGTCGCCAGCGCCGATATCCGCCTCGAACGCGGCCAAGACCTCTCCGACTACTACGCCGCTGAAGGCACCGAGCCGGGCATCTGGGGAGGGCGGGCCTCGGCCTTGCTCGGGGTGTCCGGTTACGTCCGCGAGGACCAGATGAGGGCACTGTTCGGTGAGGGCCTGCATCCCGAAGCCCAGGCGTTGATCGAGGCTGCCGTCCTAGACAGTACGACAGGGAACGCGGCGATCGAGAGTGTGCGGCTGGGCCGTAAGTTCGCGAGTTTCCGCAACGAGGTGCCGCTGATGAAGCGCATCCGCGCCGAGATCGACAACGACCGCGCCGCCGGCGGAAAGCCGCTCACTGCGGAGCAGTGCCAGCAGATCCGCTACCGCGTCGGAGCCGACGAGTTCCACCGCGAAGTCGGCCGATCACCGGCCAGCGAAGCAGAGCTCGTCCGCTACATCGCCTCGCAGCAACGCCGCGAACGCCAACCCGTCGCCGGCTACGACTGCGTGTTCACTCCACAGAAGTCGGTGTCGGTCCTCTGGGGCCTGGGCGACGACGACACCCGCGCGGCGATCGAGCGCGCACACAGCGCCGCGGTGAGCGATGCAATCGGCTGGGTCGAGGACAACGCCTCCTACACCCGCGTCGGCAAAGCCGGTGTCGGACAGATCGAATCGACCGGCCTGATGTACACCCGGTTCGATCACCGCGACAACCGCAACGGCGACCCGAACCTGCACACCCACGTCGCGATCTCCACCAAAGTGCAAGGTGTCGACGGCAAATGGCGCAGCCTCGACGGCCGCGTGCTGCACAAGCTCGCCGTCGCCGCATCCGAGCGCTACAACACCCTCATCGAGGAGTACGTCACCCGCGAGCTCGGCACCGTGTTCGCCGACCGCCCCGGCACCGGAATCAACAAACGCGCCGTCCGCGAAATCGAGGGCATCCCCACCGCACTGCTCAGCGAGTTCTCCCGCCGCGACGCCATCGAGTCACGCCTGGAAAAGCTCGTCTCCGACTACCGCAAGACCCACGGCAAAGACCCCTCGACCGCGATGCAGATGCGCCTCGCCGACCAAGCGACCCTGGAAACCCGCAACGAGAAAGCACCCCCGAAATCGCTCGGTGCTCAACGCGCGGAATGGCGCGAACGCGCGCTCGACGTCGTCGGCCGCCGCGCCCTCAACTCAGCCTTGAAGAAGAGCACCGGGAACACGATCACCGTCACCGATCCCGCCACGATCGACCACCGCGAGATCGCCCGCACCGCAGTCGCACGCATCGCACAACAGCGCTCGAGCTGGAACCGCTGGCACATCCAAGCCGAAATCCAACGACAACTACGGCCGCTGGTGTTCGCGACCGCGGCCGAGCGTGACGCGGTCGCCGAGAAGGTCACCGAAGCCGCTCTCGGCGCGGAGTCGATCCGATTGACTCGCCAGGTCGACGCGACACCCAAGGCGTTGCAGCGCAGCGACGGTTCCTCGATCCTGACCGTGCACGGCAACGAGACCTACACCAGCGCAGCGATCCTCGCCGCCGAACACCGCCTCGTCGGTGCCGCCCACACCCCGACGGCGGTCATGGCACCTGCCCACGCCTACACCGCCGCCCTCGCCGCGCACACCCAACGCAAAGGCTGGGACCTCGGCGCGGACAAGAAAGCACTTGTCGAGCATTTCCTGTTCTCCGGTGCCCTCCTGGCTGCTGGTGTCGGTCCGGCCGGCACCGGCAAGACGACTGCCATGCGCGTCGTCGTCGACGCCTGGCGCAGTACCGGATACGACGTGGTCGCCCTCGGGCCGTCCGCGAAAGCCGCCGACGTCCTGGGCGACGAACTCGGTGTCACCGGCCGCACGATCGACGACGTCCTCACCCGCTACGAGAACCACCTCGACACTGGCACCACCCCGGGCGCGATGATCCTCGTCGACGAAGCAGGCATGGCATCGACACACAATTTGGACCGGCTGACCTACATCGCCGCCGAGCACGGCGCAGTGGTCCGCCTACTCGGCGACCCGCAGCAGCTCGCCGCCGTCGATACGGGCGGTGCACTGCGACTGGTCGCCCGATCGAGCGCGGCACCGGAACTGGTCGACGTTCATCGTTTCCGCGACAAGGAAGAGGCCGAGATTTCCTTGCGGCTGCGCGACGGCGACACCTCCGTCGCCGCCTGGTACGCCGCGAAAGACCGCGTGCAACACGGCATGGCCGACGACCTCGCCGAAAAGGTTTTCACCGCCTGGGCGAAGACCTCGGAGACCGAGACGACGTCGCTGATGATCGCCAACAGCAACCACGCCGTCCGCGACCTCAACGACCGGGCCCGCACCGAACGACTCGCCAAGGGACTGGTCAAGAAAGGCGGCAACGACCTGTCCGACGGACTGCGCGCCAGCGCCGGGGACCGCATCGTCACCCGCCGCAACGACACCAGCCTGCGAGTCACCGGTACCAGGGGGGAACGGGTCCGCAACGGCGACTTGTGGACGGTCAAGACCGCGCACCGCGACGGATCGCTGACCGTGCGCCACCTCGAACACGGCGGGAGCATCCGCCTGCCGGCCGAGTACGTCACAGAGCACTGCGAGCTCGGTTACGCCGCCACTATCCACCGTTCGCAAGGCATGACCGTCGACCAGGTCCACGTCCTCGTCGACGACACCATGAACCGGCAAGCCCTCTACGTCGCCCTCACCCGCGGCCGCGAGAGAAGCCAGCTGTACGTGCCCATCGACCGGATCGTCGACCCGCACCTGATCCACGTGCATCCGGACAAGAAGATCGCCGACGAAGTCGTGCGGACCATCATCGGCCGCGACGGCTCGGACGTCTCGGCGACCGAACAGCAACGCGACGCCGCCGTCGCGCACCTCAAGCTCGACTACAACGTGGGCGGATATGAGTACGCGGGAGAGCTCATCGACGCGCACCGCATCGAGGCGATCGTGCGCGAGAACATGGGTCCGGAGCTGGCGAACACGATGATCGGCGAAGCCGAATGGGACACCTTCGTCCACCAGTACCGCCGCGCCGAGCAGCTCGGCCTCGATGCCGCCCCCACCCTCGCCGCCGCCCGCTCGGAGCGCGAACTTGCCAGCGCCGACTCCGTCTCCGCCGTGATGCACTGGCGACTCGAAAAGCACATCGAGAACGGCGCGGACGAGATGCACGCGTGGGCGCAGAGCATCGAACCGACGCTGCGGACCCAGTTCGGTGAGCACGCCGACACGATCCTCGACGACGACGGGGCATGGCCCGACCTCGCCGCGCATCTACGCAATGCCGAACGCGCCGGCAAAGACCCCCACGCCGCGATCGTGGAACTGCGGCGCGGTGTCACCGACCCCGACCCGAGTGCAGCGGATCTGCTCGACGACGCCGAACGACGCTGGCCCCTCGGCCGAGAAGCACGCGACCACAGTGCTCCGAGTTGGGTGCTGCCGCCGATGCAGGACCGGGAGGGAATCAACCCCGAACTCGTCGCCTGGAGCCGGCGGCGATACACCGAGATCGCCGAACGCACCCGCGAGCTCGGACAGAACGCCGTCGACGATCAACCCGCCTGGACCCGCCACCTCGGCGAGGTTCCCGACTCCGGCGGTGCCCGGCTGCGCTGGCAGATCACCGCCGGCCAAGTCGGGGCCTACCGAGAACAATTCGGCATTGACACCGACCGCACGCTCATCGGAGACCGACCCGAACACGGGGAAGCCGCCCGAGCGTGGGATCAGGTCAACGCCCGTATCAAGACAGTGACCGCACCCGCTCAGGTGCCCGCACACACACGCCCCGGACAGCAGTCGGCACCGACTCAGCAACCTGCGACGCCCGATCCGATCATCGACACGGACCGGGCGCGACGAGAGGCCGCAGAGCAACGCGCTGCCGAACAACGCCGCCTCGTCGAGCAACGTAAAGCCGAACGGCGCAAGCAACTGCGCCAACAACAGGCCCGCCGATCCGGACCGATCCGCGGACCACGTATTTGAGACCGCCTATCCGCGCCTTCCGTCGCCATCAGCGACACCGAGCCAGAATTAATGATGTGAACCTGGCCGGTCCGCAGAAGGGCACTTTGGAATCAGTCGGCAAATCCCACGGGCCGCGGCGAGCCAAACGAAGTTTGCTCTCGCGGTGGACGCGTTGCATTCCGGTGGGAGCAGCGTGCAGGTTGCGAAGTTCGACAGATAGTCGACCGCCAGCGGACAAGTGGTCTTGCTGATTACGGCTCTAACGGACTGAAAGTTGTTCGTTTGAGCTAACTGAGTCGAAAGATCGACAGCACAAAATGTTGGTCGTGGCCGTTGGATCGATCGACGAGTGACAGGCCGCGGAACGAAAAGTGTTGTGGGAAAGTAGATGTAGCTCTCTACGGCTAGCCCATGTATTCGAATTCGTTGTGGTTCCGGTACACAACCCCCCGTGGATTCGCGATGCGTCATCCTCAGGAAGTTCGCGTATGTCGGTCCGGTGATCGAACGAGTGGGCGACCTTATCGACGGCAAAGCGTCCGAATTCGTGTGGTCGATAGACCGAAACGGTTGCGGAACACAGCTTCGCTCAGATGCAGTTACGTACCGTTCTGGCGATTGCCTGGCCGGATCTGGTGGCACAGCCAACACGTCGTAGATCTGTTTGGCCGCTACTTCTAAGCTCCTGGTACGAATCAGTCAGTTATGCCGAGCTCGTTGTCGATAGGCTGCTGAACTGGCCTTTTCTCCACATGCCGCCATCGAGCACCAGCGTCGATTTCCTTGACGGGATCGATCGACGAAATACAGTGAGCACTCGTGGCCGAGGCAGCGGCGAATGCGGTCGCGGTACGGACCGGAATACAGATCGACGGCTTCGCGCGCGACGATTGAGAGCACATTGCGTACGTCGACCGGTCCACCGAAATGGCTGTTGGCTGCATCGTAGGCGAGCAGTGGCGAGGGAGGTCCGTAGGACGCGGCTCGGTTGATGGTGTCGATTGCGGCGGGTGCTGGACGCGATCCGTCCACTCTGGAGCGAGTCAAGTGGTTCAGGGCCTCACGCAAGCCGATGGCCTCGTCGAGTCGAGCCGGGGTGATCGGGTCGAGTGCAGGTGGTAGTCCGGCGACGTAGATCCAGGAGTGCACGGCGTCGCTGTCGACGAGAAGTTCCCTCTCGTTCATGTCGCGTTTGGCGACAGTGGCGACGAAATCCAGCGCCAGACTGCCGGATCGGAACGGAAAGCCAAGTCTTCGTTGATCTTTGGTTTCCACCACAGGCGGACGACTCACGGTTTCTCCTTTGCTGGGCCGGTGTCATCACTGTTGTGGACCGGCTCGGTCGTAGTCAACCCCTGAGCTGTGCGCATGGCATCGACTTAAAATCATGTTGAGCACAACACATTCGCGTGAGGGGCTTGACAGGTCACCGACGGGTCGCGTTCAGTATTGCCTATGCAACGAGTAGGGATTGCCCTCACCCGCCGCCGCGTCGTGGACTTCATGACGTTCGTCGGCGCGGATTGTCGCTGACTTCCTGCATCCCATCCAGTGCCTCAGAGGCGCTGCGCTCCATCACGTCGCTCTTCTCCGGCCGTACGTGCCTGCGCCCATTCATGTCAGTCGCTCCACGCTGCCGTCGAGTAGCCACATCAAAGGATCTTCTTGATGCCTGTCGAGTTCATCAGTGCCAGCTTCGTCAACGATTCGACCGAACTGAACCCCACGTCGAGTACCGGAATCGATCCCAAATTCCTGGTTCGCTACGCCCGCGTCCTCGACGACGCCGGGTTCGACTACACCTTGCTTCCCTACGGATCGTCGGGGTGGGATCCGTTCGGCGTCGCCGCCGCGGTCAGCCAACACACCGAGCGGGTGAAACCGCTGGTCGCGCTGCGTCCGAACATCATGTATCCGACGGTTGCGGCCAAGGCGCTCGCCACGTTGGACCAGCTCAGTGGCGGCCGCGCGGCCGTGCACATCATTTCCGGTGGCGACACCGCCGAGCAAGCACGGGAAGGCGACCGACTGGACAAGTCGGGTCGATACGAGCGGTCAGCGGAGTACATCGAGATCTTGCGCAAGGTGTGGGCGTCGGACAAACCCTTCGATCACAGCGGTACGTACTACCAGTTCGAGGACTTCCATTCCTCGATCCGTCCGTCGGGAGGATCCATTCCGGTGTCTGTCGGTGGGTCTTCCGCCGACGCCTACCGAGTCGGTGGGGCCCTGGGCGACATCTTCGGCTTGTGGGGGGAGCCGCTGGCGGAGACCAAGGAGCAGATGGATGCAGTGTTCGAGCAGGCCTCACTCGCGGGCCGGGTGGACCGCCCCCGCATCTGGGTGACGTTCCGTCCGATCATTGCGCCCACCGAGGAACTGGCCTGGGAAAAGGCTCACCGGACGTTGGCGCAGCTGAACAAGTCCGGTGGTTGGTCGGCGGCCAAGCCCTCCACCGGCGCGCCGCAGAATGTCGGATCTCAGCGGCTGTTGGAGATCGCCGCACGCGGCGAGGTACACGACCGGGCGTTGTGGACGCCGACAGCGACCGCCACCGGAGCGCGCGGGGCGTCGACGGCTCTGGTCGGAACTCCGGAAACCGTGGCCGCGGCGATCCTCGATTACGTGGACCTGGGTGCGGAGCTCATCTCCATTCGCGGCTACGACAATCTCAACGACGCGATCGACTACGGCCGGTATGTTCTTCCGCTGGTTCGCCAAGAACTGGCCTTACGCGAAAAAGCAGCGTGAGTCGCTACGTCGTCGTCGGTGCCGGCGCAGTCGGGGCAACCTTGGCGGCCGAGTTCGAGTCGGCCGGAATCGATTACGTCCTGGTTGCACGAGGGGCGTCGTATCGCGCGATTGCCGACGACGGGTTGCGATACGTCCGGCCGTCCGGTGAACGCACGATTCGGCTCCGCGTGGTCGACGGTCCGGATGCGGTAACGGTCACCACGGCAGACGTTCTGCTTCTCACGGTCAAGGCCCAGCAGGTCGAAGCTGCGGTGGCGCAGTGGGCGTGGCGTTCGGTTGAGGGTTCGGAAGATACTGTGGCGCAGACGATTCCGATCGTGACGTTTCAGAACGGACTCGACAGTGAGCGCACCGCACTGCGCCGATTCTCCCGCGTCTACGGGGCGTCGATTCGGATCCCAGGAACTCACGTCGAACCCGGCGTAGTGGTATCGGCGGGCGAGCCGTCCGTTGCGCTGAACTGGTTGGGACGCTTCCCCGGCGGGATCGACTCGACAGCGCAGACGATCGCGCGCGATCTGGGCTTTGCCCATATCCCTACCGATGTCGTCCCGGATATCGGGCGGTGGAAGGCCGCCAAGCTGATCGACAATCTACTCAATGCCGTCGATCTGTTTCGCGTCCATGACGCCGACATCGCCGAGATCGCTGCCGCAGTGCGGTCCGAGGCAGAGTCCGTGTACGCCGCTGCAGGAATCGAGGTGGCCGACTACGGCCGTTCCGCTCTCGATCTGGCTTCACTCGGTGTTGCCGACATCGAGGGCTACAGCAGTACTCGTAGATCCACCTGGCAGAGCGTCGTCCGCGGGTCGAGCGTGGAGACGGACTATCTCAACGGAGAAATCGTCCTGCTCGGTCGCCTGCACGGGATAGCGACACCGGTAAACGAGGCCCTTGCCGTCGCGGCGAACTCCGTCGCTGAGCCGGGATCGCGCGATCTGCGTGCAATTCTGCCCCACGCGAATGCCATCCCAATATAGCTCTCCGTCCGAACCTCCATCGAAGAAACGAGTCACCATGACCGATTTGGCAGTTGGACGCCAACGGATCGAAGAACCAGTCGACGCCACCGCAGGACTGGTGGCCATCACGCCGCGATCGAAGCGGACTGTTTGGAGCCCACCCCGTGGGGTACGTCGAGCCCTGGGGCCGATCGCTCTCGTGCTCGCCTGGCACGTGTTCGCAGTCACCGGCGTCCTGCACCCCGATGTGCTGGCCGCGCCGCTCGACGTGTTGACGAGAGGATGGGACCTGTGGTCGGACGGTCAGCTGCCCGACGCGATCATCGCCTCGGGTAAGCGGGTTCTGTTCGGTTTCGCGATCGGCGGGGTGATTGCGCTGACGCTGGCACTGCTGGCCGGGTTGTTTCGGCTCGGAGAGGATCTCCTCGACAGTTCGGTCGGCATGATCCGCATGATTCCCTGGGTCGGCCTGATCCCGCTGTTCATCATCTGGTTCGGTATCGACGAGACTCCGAAGATCGCCCTCGTGGCGCTCGGTGTCTGCTTCCCGTTGTATTTCAATATCTACGGAGCTATTCGTACTGTCGACTCACAGCTGATCGAGGCTGGCGAGACCCTGGGTTTGAAGCGAATCGGGTTGATTCGGCATGTGATCCTCCCGGCCGCACTGCCCGGGGCTCTGGTGGGACTCCGATATGCCCTCGGAACCGCGTGGCTGGCTCTGGTTTTCGCCGAGCAGGTCAATGCGAGTGCCGGCATCGGATATCTGATGAACACCGGCCGCGACTTCTTCCAAACCGACGTCATCGTCGTATGCCTCGCGGTGTACGCGATTCTCGGGTTGATTTCCGACCAGCTGGTGCGCCTGCTGTCCAAGGCGTTGCTGTCCTGGCAAGCCTCATTCGAAGGGAAGTGACAACTATGACGCTGGCGGTGAGATTGCGCGGACTGTCGAAGACATTCGGTGACCGCAGGGTGCTCGAAGACCTCGATGTCGATATCGAGGCGGGCGAATTCGTCGTCCTGCTCGGTCACAGTGGCTGCGGGAAGAGCACGCTGCTGAGGATACTTGCCGGGCTCGACCAGGACATCGACGGCGACGTTCGGGTGCCGAGCAAGCGTGCGGTCGGATTTCAGTCCCCGCGTCTGATGCCGTGGAAGCGAGTGTGGCGCAACGTCGTCCTCGGACTACCGGGACGACCGGACAAGGGATTGGCCGAACGATATCTTGCCGAAGTCGGTCTCAAGGACCGGGCAGGAAAATGGCCGAAGACACTCTCCGGCGGTGAGGCGCAGCGAGTCTCGCTGGCCCGAGCATTGGTACGCGAGCCGGACCTACTGCTTCTGGACGAGCCCTTCGGCGCTCTCGATGCACTGACGCGAACGAAAGCGCAGGCGTTGGTTGCCGATCTCTGGCGCAAGCACGGCTGCGCAGTGTTATTGGTGACCCACGACGTGGAAGAAGCGCTGCTGCTTGCCGATCGGGTCCTGGTCATGGACCACGGGCGTATCGAACACGAGGTGCGTATCGATACCGAGCGGCCGAGAGATATCGGCTCCCCCGAATTTGTGACGAACCGCCGTCGACTGTTGAACTGGCTCGGCGTGGCCGACGCCTCCCAAGAAAAGGCTTCCGCGTGATCAAGTCCGTACTCCGCACCCTCGCGGTATTGTCCATCGCTGCACTGACTCTCGGGGCATGTAGCTCCGCGGAGGACACCAATGCCCCCGCATCGGGAGTGACCCTGACCTTCGGCGATCAGGTGAAAGGCCTGCAGGTTCTGGCCGAGGCATCCGATGCGTTCGCCGGTGCCGACTACGGCATCGAGTGGGCTCAATTCCAAGGGGCAGCCCCGCTGTTCGAGGCCGTGAAGGGCGGATCGGTCGACACCGGCTACGCAGCGGACCTGCCCACGTTGCAGGCAATCAGTGCCGGCGTTCCCATCAAATCAGTCGCCGCATTCAAGAGTGACGGCAACGGAAACGTGATCATCGCGCGCGAGGGATCGGGGGTGAACTCCGTCGCCGACCTTAAAGGGAAGACGGTCACGGTCTCCTCGGCCAAGGGCAGTATCGCCGAGTACCTGCTCGTTCGCGCGTTGGAGGAAGCTGGGCTGTCTTACAGCGACGTTACCGTCCAATACCTGCTCCCCACCGACGCACAGGCGGCGTTCGTCAGCGGAAACATCGACGTGTGGGCAACATTCGGCATCTTCGGAAACATCGGGCTCTCCCGCGGCGGCACACTGCTGGTCGACGGTACCGACGGGCGCACCACCGGTATCGGAATTCTCAGCGCAACCGACGCTGCGTTGGCCGATCCCGCCAAGAAGACCGCGCTGACCGACGCGATCGCCCGACTCGACAAAGCCGTTCAGTGGGGACAGGAGCATCCGGATCTGTGGGCGCAGGCGATCGCCAAGGCCAACAACACGCCGGTGGAGACCGCCGAAGTGCTTGTGCAGCAGGGCAACAAGTCCACCACCGCGCTGACACCCGACGTCGTGGCCGACATTCAGGTCGTAGCCGACACCATGAACGGCGTCGGATCCTTGCAGCCCAACGTCGATGTCGCCGCGACCAGCGACCCATCTGTGTACCCCGTCCGATGAAGTTCTTGCCCACTCACACGAAAGATCGACCATGACCGCACGAAGGTTGCTGCTCCCAGTTCTTGCCCTCGCGACCGCGCTGACGATATCGACGGCGTGCAGCAGTTCGCCTGACCCCGAGTCGACGTCCTCGGACGGTGTGGACTTGTCTTCGGTGTCGTTGAAAGTCGGTGCCACCGGCTGGAATTCGCAGGAGCAGGCCTTGCAGGTCGCCGGACTGGACGACACCCCGTACTCGCTGGAGTTCGCTGTGTTCTCCGGTGGCGACCAGCAGCTGCAGGCGCTGCAGTCCGGCGCTCTCGACGTCGCCCAGTCGAGTGAGATTCCGCCGATCTTCGCCGCGGCGGGCGGTACGGTCAAGTTCGATCAGATCGCGGTACAGACCGGTACGACTCTGCTGCAGGAAGTCGTTGTGGGAGGGGACTCGTCGATCCGTTCGATCGCCGAGCTCAAAGGCAAGAAGGTCGGCTACGTCAAGAACACGACGGCCGCGTACTTCCTCAACGAGTTGCTCAAGCAGAACGGAATGAGCTGGTCCGACATCGTGCCGCAGCCGTTGACTCCCAACGACGGTCTGGCCGCACTCAACGGCGGGTCGATCGACGCCTTCGCGAGCTACGGCAACACCATCATCGCGGCACATCGATCGGGTGCCGAAACGATCGGTTCGGGTGAGAACATCCTGTCCGGGAACTTCCCGTGGAGCGTGTCGGACGGGGTACTCGACGATGCCGGTCAGAAGGCGGCGGTGGCAGATCTGCTGGCGCGCTTGGACCGAGCGTATGCCTACATTCGAGACGGACATCAGCAGGAGTTCGCCGAGCGCACCGCCGCAGCCACGAACCAGCCCCTCGACAGTGCCCTCGCCCAGATCACCGACGGTGAGGCGCAGAACCCCACGAGCTTCGCGGTTCCGACGGCCGAGGTCGAGTCCAATCAGCAGAAGGTGGCCGATTCGCTGCGTGAGATCGGTGCACTGCCGAACGAGGTGAACACTTCGGAGCTGTGGTCGGATGGTCTGAGTTCCGAGTTGACTGCGGCATTGGCGGCAGCGAGGTGATGACCGTCGAGCTGACCCGGATCACTGCCGACATCGCCGAACATGCGGCCGAGTACGACCGCACGGGGCAGTTTCCACAGGCCGGAATCGACATCGTGCACCAAGCGGGTTTGCTCACGGCCTCGGTGGCCGGACGATACGGTGGACGGGAGGTCGGCAGTCTGGAGTCTGCCCACATTCTGCACGCACTCGGAGAGGGGGATCCGTCCGTTGCGTTGATCGCGGCGATGACACTGTTCACCCACGCGGCGCAGGCACGGACTCCCAAGTGGCCGGAAGAGTTGTACGCGCAGGTACTCGACCGATCAGCGCTCGAGCCGACGCTTCTCAATTCGGCTCGAGTCGAGCCGGAGCTCGGTTCTCCGGCGCGGGGTGGACTGCCTGCGACCACGGCACGTAGGACTGCGACGGGCTGGTCGCTGACCGGAACCAAGCGGTTCGTCACAGGAGCCCACGGGCTCAGCTACTTTCTGGTGTGGGCCCGTACCGACGAGACCGACACCCGAGTCGGCACGTTCGTCGTTCGTGCCGACAGCCCCGGCATCACCGTCGGAAACAATTGGAACATGCTGGGGCTGCGGGCAAGTGGCTCTGTGGACGTCGAGTTTCTCGACGTCGACGTACCGGCCGATCACGTCATCGACCTGACCGATGCCGCCGCGGGTGGACAGGACAATCGCGCCGCCGCGCAGTTGAACACGGCGCTGGCTGCGCTCTACCTCGGTGTCGGACGTGCTGCCCAGAAGGAGTTCCACCGATTCGCGCACACCAGGGTTCCGGCAAACCTAGGTAAGCCGTTGGCAACGACGGATCGCTTCCGCGATCTGGCCGGCGAGATCGAACTGCAATTGTCCGGTGCCGAGGACTTGCTGTTCTCGGTGATCGAATCCGACGCCGAACCGACGCGGTTGCTCGGTGCGCGGGTTCTGGCGGTCCGCGCACTGACCGACGCTGTCGGCTTGGCCGTCCGCTCGATCGGCAATCCCGGGCTGAGCCAGGACAACCACCTGCAGCGGCACTTTCGTAACGTTCAATCGGCCGGTGTGCATGCGCCGCAGCAAGACACATCGATCGCCATCATCGGTGCCTCGGCACTGAAGTCTTCGTAGAGGATCAGTCATGACAGCCATAATCGAACGTCCGACACTCGAGTTCGACGAGCCGGCAGGCGTCGGCCCACGCGGAACACTGATAGTCCTTCCGGGGCGAGGAGACTCGCCCGGTGTCTACGCCCGGTTCGGTGCACGCATCGCCGTCGACGCGTACCGGGTGCGTGTGGTGCACGGCCCGGCAGAACTTGCCGATACGGTCGCGGCCGCCGTGGGCCCGGTGGTGTTGGTCGGTATCGACACGGGAGCGATCGACGCGTTGCGCGCGGTGCAGGACGACGGGATCGAGGCTGCGGCACTGGTATTGGTCGGTCTACCCAGCGCGGGCGATCGAGGCCCGACCGAATGGGAAGACGAGGTCACCGCGCGAGCGAGCTGCCCGACGCAGCAGGCGCGTCTGCGTAGCGACGATCTTGTGGAGGTGGGTCGGTTGGCTCGGCCCGTCGAAGACGACGTCGTATTGGCCAGTACGCGTCCAATTCTCGCGTTGCACGGTGCCGACGATTCGATAAGTCCACTGGCGCAAGCGAAAAGCCGCTACGCAGGTGCATCGAATGTGCGTCTGCTGTCGGTGGCCGACGGTCGACACGACGTACTGAACTCGCTCAACCACCGCACCGTCGCGGCCTCGGTGGTGCTGTTTCTGGAATCGCTCAGGGCCGAGACCGAACTGGTCGAGGAGGTCGCGCTGTGACGACTCCGCATGGTCGCGAGAAGTTGATTCTCTCCCCGGGCCGGCTGAACGCTGCGCTGCACAGCGCCGTTCCGCCGGTGGTGCTCGATGTCCGGTGGGCCCTCGGAGACCCGGACGGGCACCGCCACTACCTCGATGCTCACATTCCCGGTGCGGTGTTCGTCGACCTCGACACCGAGCTGGCCGCTCACGGCGAGCCCGAGGACGGACGCCATCCCCTGCCCACCGTCGAGACTCTTCAGGCTGCGGCGCGGCGGTGGGGACTGCGAGCCGGCATACCCGTGGTGGTCTACGACAACACCGGTAATCTCGCTGCCGCGCGGGCGTGGTGGCTGCTGACCTGGGCAGGTGTGGCGGACGTGACCCTGCTCGACGGGGGATTGTCCGCTTGGATCGGCGCAGGCAACGAGACGGTGTCGGGAGAGCAGACCCCCTCCGAGCCGGGCGACATCGTGCTCACCGGGGGACATCTACCTACCGTGACAGCCGACGATGCTGCTGTACAAGCGGATTCGGGAACGTTGATCGACGCGCGGGCGGCCGAGCGGTACTCCGGTGCGGCCGAACCCATCGATCCGAGAGCCGGCCACATTCCGGGCGCGGTGAGTCTGCCGACGGCCGGTAATCTCGACTCCGACGGCACGTTTCTCCCGGCCGAGGTGCTGCGTGATCGCTTCTCCGAGGTCGGTCACGACGTGGCGGTGTACTGCGGTTCCGGAGTCACCGCAGCCCACGAGATCTTCGCCCTGAAGCTCGCAGGTATCGACGCTGCGCTCTATCCGGGTTCGTGGTCACAATGGTCCACGGACCCGGCCCGTCCGGTCGCAACCGGAACGTCGCCTCGATGACGGCGGTGGTCGATACCGATTTCGTCGGCGAACTGAGTTCTCTCTTCGGTCGAAAGGCGGTGTTCGACTCAGCTGTGCTGTCGAGTCTGAGCATCGACAGGTCCGGTTGGGAGCCCGAGGGTTCACCCGTGGCGGTGGTGTTCGCGGAGTCGACCGGCGACGTGTCGGCGCTGTTGAAGGCCGCGGGACGGTTCGGTGTTCCGGTCGTCACCAGGGGCGCGGGCACCGGACTGTCCGGTGGGGCAGTGGCGCGATCGGGTGAGGTGGTGCTGAGCCTGGAAAGAATGAACAGCATCGTCGAACTGTCCGAGCAGGATCAGGTCGTCCGAGCGCAGGCTGGCGTGATCACTGCCGACATAGATTCGGCCGCAGCAGAAGTGGGGCTTCGCTACGCTCCCGATCCGGGAAGTGTCGCGATTTCGACCATCGGTGGCAACATCGCCACCAATGCCGGCGGTCTGAGGTGTGCCAAGTACGGGGTCACCAAGGACTCGGTACTCGGACTCGAAGTGGTGCTCGCCGACGGGCGAGTGGTGAGAACGGGCGGGCGTACCGTCAAAGGTGTTGCGGGATATGATCTCACGTCACTGATCGTCGGATCCGAGGGAACGCTCGGTGTCGTGACCGAAGCGACGCTGCGATTGCGACCAGCCCCCGCGTCCACCGACACCGTCGCAGCATTCTTCGGCTCGGTTGGTGAGGCCGCTGCTGCTGCGTCGGCGATCACCGCGGCCGGATTACAGCCGTCGGTATGTGAGTTGTTGGACTTCGCGTGCCTTCGCGCCATCGATGCGGCCGAGGGAACCGCGTTGAGTGCAAGAGGAAATGCATTCCTGCTGGTTCAAGCCGACGGTGCCGGATCGGCGTCCGAGGCCGCTCTCGTCGAGCAATTGCTGGAGCCGTTGGCAGCGTACGTCGAGCGAAGCGTCGATGCACAGTCCGCAGACGAGTTGGTGCGCATCCGGCGCGGTGCGTTACCTGCATTGGAGCGGCTCGGGCGAGTCCTGATCGAGGATGTCGCGGTGCCGCGATCGCAGCTGGGTCCGATGACCGACCGTATCGAGCGCATCGCCGACGCGCACGGAGTGACAGTGGCGACGATGGCCCATGCCGGGGACGGAAACCTGCACCCGATCTTCGTCGTCCCGAGTGGGGAGATACCGGCCGAAGTGTGGACAGCGGCCGGAGAGGTATTCGGTGCAGCACTCGAATTCGGTGGCACCTTGACTGGTGAGCACGGCGTTGGACTGCTGAAAAAACAGTGGCTCGGCGACGAAATCGGCAGCGAAGTCGGCGAATTGATGCACGGAATCAAAGCCGTGTTCGATCCGAGAGGCATTCTGAATCCCGGTAAGGCCCTCCCAACGCGATGACGGTCCTGTCAGTGTCTGGCTGGATACCGAAACAGCGCGGATCGCGTCAGGATCTGCCATTCGATCACCCCCGATAATCGCAGCACGAGCAAAGTATTGAGCTAATGGAACTGGTCACTGCCGGTCAATACAAGGCCAATACGCCAACCGATATCGGGGCGGGGAATGTGAAGCCAGTGCCTGGGATAATGGTTCCCATTCGGGCGCGGCGACCGGCACCCCGACTGCGTACTCATTCTGTAGGTCCACAGTTTGTGGACTTCGATCAGGTATATGGAACCCAGGCGCCCATGCGGGCGTTGAAGGTCCATTCGATGCCCTCGAAACTCACGGGGCTGTCGGGGTCGGCGGGGTCGAGTGGTTCGGCGAGGCCGGAGTCGATGGCCATGTCCATGTCGTCGGCGGGGATGGTGCGTACTTGTCGGGCCGCTCCAGGCGCGTGGTCAAGTCGCCTGCGTCCACGACGTCAGCACTCGAGGCGCGTAGCGCCTCGACCAGACCTGCCAGCCTTAGAGCGGCAGGTGCGCGCTCCACACCCATGCAGTACGCGCCTGCGCTGCTCGGCACACCCAACACGGTGACCCTGGCCGAGACATCGAAATTTGACTTGATCAGCGAACTTGACGACTGCGGATCCTGGTGGTCCCGAGCCTGCCATAGCGGACACCGCGCTGGCTCGGATGTTATCCGGGCCGCCGGTTCGGCGATGTCATTTTGAACGCTCGCACTGTGACCAGCAGTGATGAATACGCGAGAGATCCGAGGACCTTGCAATGGACACCATGGTCGAGGGAACCTTGTTCGCCTAGGCCCGGACCAGCGTCGGGGATTGGCTTGCTTATAACCACGGTTCGTTATTGACCAGCTGACCGGTCTCGTTCGTGTGTTCGCGAACCTCTCGATGGATCAGCGGCGAGGAGCGCAGCACAGTCGCCGCTACCCACCAGCGTGCAGTGTTCTGCGCGCGCAGACTGGTGGGCGTACGTCGACGGCCTGCGGGTACAGTCGACAACTCATCTACGATTGTTTCTGGGCAGCGGGTCTGTTCGGTCTCCGGGGGAGGATCCCGCGCTGGCGCTTCTCGAGCGTCCCTGCGTATGTGGAGGGGGATGGTGTTGCAGTCGAATCAGCATTCGCCGCCGGTCAGAGACGGAATCAACCGCGAGTACGTCGTCGCGGTAGCCCTGTCGATCATCGACCGAACCGGCCTGGAGAGTCTGTCAATCCGCAGGCTCGCGTCATCGATTCACCGCGACCCGATGACCGTCTATCGCTACGTGCCGACGAAGCAAGCGCTACTCGACGCCGTCGCCGACTCGGTTCTGGACACTCTGATCACGGTCGACTCAGCCGACCCCGACTGGCAGCGTCAACTCGGCATCTTTGCCCGGCATTACCGCGCTCTCGCCCTCGAACATCCAAACGCCGCGGTTCTTCTGGCGACGCGTCCTCGCTCGACCCCTCTGGGGCTGGGAACGCGCAGCACGTTGACACCCCTCGAAAGTATTCTGAAACTCCTGATTGACTCGGGATACACTGTGCCGGAAGCAATTTCTGGCTATCGCTGTCTTTTGTCGTTCTTGCGAGGCCACATACTCAGCGAAGCTCAGGAGTCAGTGGAGCGTCCCGACGACACTGCTGACCGCCGCAGGATTGCGACGCGTCGGCTTCCCTCCGACCAGTTTCCCATGCTCTCGGCACTCCCGCCGATCGTCGCCGAATACGACGGAGCCCGCGAGCTCGAATACGGGTTGGAGACGCTGGTCCGCGGATTGAACGATATCCTCCATGGAACTGGACAACAGCTGCCGTGACGGGTTGACCGACGCTGACGAGTCCCGAGCGGTCAGACGCGCTCAGGCGGTGTGACCAAACTGGACGGCTTCGCCGCTGTCCAGGACGCGATGCGACGGGCGGGGAGAAGCTTTCTACGGGATCTTTGTCATTTGCCTGTTGAATGCGTCTGGGTGCGTCGATCGTGTGGGACCGAACAGTCGGCAACGAGGTGGACGGCGAGATCGCGGATTTTTACGTCTCTGCTCTGTAACAGCTCGGTGAGCATATCGAATGCGGCGTCGACATCGGTTCTGTGGATCGCCATGAGCATGCCTTTGGCCTGCTCGATCGGTGCTCGGTGAGACATGGCTGTGCGGAGCCCGGTGTTCTCGGTGCGCATGTCGTCGAATCGTTCGTAGTCACCGAGTGCATGCGCGAGCGCGTCGGTCAGGGCGGTGGCTATCGCGACGTCGCGATCATCGAACGCGGACGGTCTCTCTCCGTACAGAATGAGAGACCCGAACCGGGTGTGCGAGCTATAGAGCGGGGCAGCGAGGAACGAGTAGATGTTCTCCTGGCGGGCGGAGGCGGCGAAGTCCGGCCAGCGTCGATCGGATGCGATGACGTCGACGCGGACCACTTCACCGGTGCGGGCGGCGTGCAGGCACGGCCCGTCCCCGGCTTGATATTGATCGGAGTCGACGATCAGCGTGCGCACGTCACTGTGGACCGCGGTGAAGGTGCGCTCCGCGACCGCGACGGTCACCCCGCAGCTGGACGCGCCGTCGATCGCATCAGCAGCGAGGGATACCAGCGGTCGCGAAGCGACAGTGAGGTCGGCGTCGTCGGTGATCGTCGCACCGAGGGCGGTCAGTAGGTCCGAGGACTGCTCGGGTCGATTCCACCGTACGGTCGGCGCAGCGATACTGGGCAACGAACACTCGGGGTGAGTCGCGATGGGCTCTCCTATTGTCCGTCAGCTGGATTGGGTCGTAGGGGAGCTCAGTAAGCTGCTGGAATGACGATTCTG
Organism: Rhodococcus sp. IEGM1428; assembly: GCF_050321865.1. NCBI lineage: Bacteria > Bacillati > Actinomycetota > Actinomycetes > Mycobacteriales > Nocardiaceae > Rhodococcus > Rhodococcus sp. IEGM1428. Next base: position 306,744 of record NZ_JBNQFW010000001.1, read on the forward strand.
AGGTTCATTAATAATCGGTTGGACGAGGCAGAGCTCAATCTGCGGGAGCGGACCGGTGAAGACGAGTTTCCTGAGCATAGCGACTTCGGGACATTCCGAAGGATGGCGCGAGACATTGAGGCTCGTACTGGCGATGACCTGATCGGCCACGACACTCACGATGCGATTCTGAAGCTCATCGCGGGACATTGGTCAGAGCATGACGACTTTGAGCGTGCGTGGTTCATCGATAAGTGAAAGAGCCGGTGGTGTGCGGGCCCATGTTTGCGCCTTGTGACTTGGCTGCGCGGAGTACTGATACGACAGCATTTCGAACTTGTCGTAGTACCGGCGACCTGTGAGCCGTCAGGTGGCGTCACTGAGTATCGCCGCGACGGCCTTCTCGGCCGGCTCCGTAAAACCAAGACGGACCAAGCGGGTCGCCGGGCGGCGAAATTCAGGCTGCACAACGACAGTGACGAAACACGCCCGCTCGACACCGAAGTGCGGTTGGGTCACACAGACGCACTTGCCTACTGACCCAGGCCGGTGTCGGTGTGCGACGAATAAGTCTCGTTGCCACGAGTCCGCACAGTCTGTCGATTCGGCATGGCGCTCTCCGTCCACCCGATACCGTGACTGTCCGGCACAGATCGGGACTGTCCGGTGTCGGAGGATCGGCGGCAGTTCGGTGTCACGAGAGTGTCACAAGTCGGTACTATCGAGCATGGACTCGTCAGGACGACAATGCACGAAAAGCGTTGCAAATAAACAAATATCGAGTCCATTGTAGTCTACGTGGATCCACTTCCAAGGACTTAAAATTCGCACAGTGTCGGTTCGAGTCCGACTGGGGGCACCGGAGTCCATATGGATCCAGATTACTGGACTAGGACAGTGCTTTTGGGGTGGTAGCATGGACTTTGGTGGCTTCCCACGGATCTGAGTGGACAACCGAGACAGCGGATTTCAGATCCGCGCGGGATCTCGCTTCATCGCCGCCGTATCTTCGCATTCGTGCAGCTCAGGGCTGGTTTATGTGTTCAATCGTCGTCTTCGCGTGAGGCTCGATGTCACGAGGCTGTCACAACTTGATCTGACTGACCTCGTCGATACCCGCGACATCTCGGGCCCGGTCATAGAAACGGTTGTGCTGAAACAGGTTTCGCATGCATGTCGGCCTAAGCGCCCGAGAGCTACGGCACGACGAAACAGTCTCCGAAGTCGCCCACGAAAATTGCATTTTCCGCAGCATCTAAGGGGAAAAGCCAGCTCAGTTTTGTGCTGCAGGCGTGTCGGCGACCTGCGCTAGGCTGCCGATATGGACTTCCGACCAGGCCGAACATCCGCCGTGGCCACCGTTCCGGGCTCTGCCGAAGCTGGCAGGTCGGTCGCTGTCGAGCCGGAGATCCCACCCGCTGTCGCGAAGCGGATCGCGAGTGCCGTGCACTCCTCCCGGTCCGAGGGAACCCGCAAGACCTGCGCCGCGGCGTGGAGACGCTTCACCACCTGGTGCGAGACGAATGGTCACGTGACGCTACCGGCGCATCCGATCACCGTCGCCGCCTATCTCGTCGACGCATTGGACACCCGAACCGAAACGGGGGAGCGGGCCTACGCCGTCGCTACGTTCGGCACCTGGATAGCGGCGATCAACCACCAGCACCGAACTACCGGTCATCTCTCGCCATCAGCACATGAACTTGTCACAGCAACCCCGTCCAGAATCCGGCGGGAGTATGCCGCGTCGGGAGACCGGCCCCGCACCCCGCGAGACCCGCTCCTGGTCGACGACATAAAACTTCTCGTCGAGACAGCACGAAAGCGATCCCGCGGCTGGGCCGACGATGTCCTCGAACGCCGCGACTCGGCGATCCTGCTTCTCGGGTTCGCCGGAGCATTCCGGCGCAGCGAGCTCTCAGAACTTGTCTGCGGCGACGTGGCCGTGCACCGGCACGACGGCCTCCACATCCGACTGCGGAAGTCGAAGACCGACCAAGAAGGCAGCGGAGCAGTGAAGGCCTTGCCGTATACCGAATCCCATGAGACCTGCCCGCCCTGCGCCTACGTTCGCTGGGTGCAGGTCGTGGCTGCGTTCGATGTCGGTGGACGCCCGTCTGTGATCCGCTTACTCCGGAAGCGAGAACCGTTCAGCGAGCACGTATGTCGTGGGGGAGTACCGCGCACCGCCGCCCGCGCACCGCTGTTTCGCGCCGTCGCGAAGAACGGCAACCTGGGCGCAACGTCATTGTCCGGAGCAGCGGTCCACCAGACCATCCGCCGCCGCGCCGAACACGCCGGATACGACCCCTCGGTGCTGTCAAAGCTAGGTGGACACTCGCTCCGCGCTGGCTTCGTCACCCAAGGCACCCGCAACGGTGCCGACGGATCCGCCATCGCCCGGCAGACCGGCCACGCCAGCCTCGACTCGGTCGAGGTCTACCGCCGCGAGCATGCGCCACTGATTGGCAACGCCGTGACCGACATCGGACTTTGATGGGCAGGACGCGAGCCCCACAACTCGCTCATGTGGCAGGCGTCGCGGCCAAGCTACTGCGAATTCCATGAATGTTGTTCGCAATATGTCGTGTCATCTAGATTCCAGGGGCACAACATGTAGTGTATGAGACCAAAGGGGCGGTTCTTCGACGGTAGTGCTGACAACAGCACTAGGCCGACCAGAGCCGATGCGCGCTCGATGAGAGGGATTCTTCATGTGGTTTCGAAAGCAGAAGTCGGAGCCTACGACACCGGGCGAGCACTACGCGGTGCCATCTGACGTTTCCTCCGACCTCACAGCGATAGGAAAAGAACTTTCTCGTCTAGAAGAAAGCGCTCGATGGTCCAGCCAAAACCAGTTTGAGCAAGGCAAGTTCTGGCGTGGTTGCAACCTGGCCCTGGGAATACCAGCAACCCTTCTCGGTCTGGGCGGCGGCGGTGCGGCAATTACTGATCTGTTGCCCGCGTTAGTGGTTGGGGCAGCCACGCTAGGAGCGGCGGCTCTCACCGGCATCATGACCGTCTTAGGTGCAGAACGCCGCGCTCGAACCGCGCAGACCTGCGCCGACGCCTTCCACGACATTCAAGACGACGCGCGCCGCATGCTGTTGGTCGACCTTCGATCATCGGATTCCTTGTCTGCTCGAGACGATCTTCGCGCGCTGACAGACCGGTACTCCGAAACCCGACACACTGCGGAAGCACCCGCCGGTCTGTTCTACCGAAGGGCCCGCAAGAACCTCTCTCGCGGTGGGCAAACGTTCGCCATCGACCATCCCCAGCAGACCAGCCCCACCCCATAGGAGCACCGACATGGCCGAGCTCGCTACTCAGTTCAAGACCGCACAGTCAAACATCGAACCAAGCCCTGACGATTGGGACAACGCACCGTCTGCTCATGACGAAGTGGGCACCGTACTGGCCGCCGACGAAAAACTCAAAGAGTGGGGAATCAATCCCATTCTCATTGGTTCATACGGACGCCGGGTATCGATCAGGAGGGTCTACGACGTCGATATGTTCTGTCGACTCGATGACTACCCGACTGATGTCGACGCCTCCGAGGTACTCGGACGAGCCTACAACGTCCTTGTAGACCAGTATGGGGATAACCATGTCACCCTCTACGACACGTCTATCACCGTCTTAATTCCCGACGCAGACGGCCTTTACATCGATGTCGTGCCGGCTCGTAAAGCCGAGGACGTCTGGGAGATTCCCACCGACAACGGCTGGCTGAAGACCAATCCGGTCAAATTGACCGAGCTCAAAGAAGCAAAGAACGCTGACTACGACGAACTGTATGTCCCCTGCGTCAAGCTCCTAAGGCAAGCTCGCCGGACATTGATGGGCCAAGAAGCGAAACCAGGTGGGTTCACCGTCGAGATGGCGCTGTTTACCGCATGCGAGGAAGGACAGGTGTCGGGCCAATCGATGGCCGAACTGTTCGCGTCCGCCGTTGAAGGGGTGGCTGATGTCTTCCGGCGAATCGCCGACGACGGGTTCGAAATACCCGATCCGACGATGGACGGAGAGGTACTCAGCTTCGACGAAGGAGCAGATTTCGAGACCGCACGCGACACGTTTGCCGCCGCCGCCGCCGACGCACGCGCTGCGTACGACATGGCAGAGGATCAGGCAGGTAAAGCTGCACTACTTCTGCAGGGAATCCTCGGTGCCAATGACGATTTCGACAACGTTTTCCCCATGCCCGCCGGGTATAGCCCGAACGGCGCCCCGAAAGCCCACGTAACCGAGCGAAAGCCAGGCGATCGGAAACCCACGCCCGGCAATCTTCGTTTCGGCTGACCGGTCCACCGATGCCAGCATGGGAAGAAGAAATCGCCTACTTGCGAGAGACCTTCATCAACGGTCTCGTCGGTCGCGGATATCGCCTGGTCAGTGACACCTCGAAGGGGATTGTCAGTAACGCAACGCTCAGCAACAGCCACCTGACCATCGCTCTGCCGCCAGGCTTTCCATACCTTCCACCTATCGTCACGACCCGCAGGAAAGTACTTTCGACATGGCATCAGGACGCGAACGGAACACTCTGCTTATACACCCGCACAGACCGCGATACCCAGCCGTGGCTCGACCCGAAAGCCTTCCTCGACCGAATCGAATTGTGGTTCACGACCAACGCTGACGGATGGCCGGAAGACACACCCGTGCTCGACATTGAGGCATACCTCGACATGCCCGTCGAACCTCGGGTGGTCATCTACTCAGAGCTGAACGAACCGCGCCAACATCTGCGGTTTCGCCCTGACGGCCTCACCATCCGCGACGCTGGAGCGGGCAAGGTACCCAAAAACAGCACCAAGGGAATGCTCGGCGGATACGTAACCGACATCGGGCACCTGCCGAGCCCGCCGAAGAATTGGAACGACCTAATAGCTCTCGTCCCGAACCGGCAGCAAGTCGAGAATGCGATCAAGCGCCGTCGTATTCAAGTCCTGCTTCTCCGGTATCAGCGGTCCGGTCAGGCTGGGGTTCTCGCGGTCACTTTTGGCACACTCGGTACCGAAGACCGGACGCCCCGAGTCGCCTTATCAGCATCCGCCGACAGGGCGACGATGAAACTCCGAGCAGGACCTGACTCAGTCGCACTCACCACCAAACATGTCTATGTTGTCGGTGCCGGGGCTCTCGGCTCCTTCATATGTGACGGACTCTCGCGAGCAGGCCTAGGGAAGCTCACTATCCGAGACGGAGACATACTGCGACCGGGCAACACGACGCGACATTTCGTCACGGAGGACCACCGCTATGGCAAACGCAAGGCACAAGCTGTCAAGGATGAACTACTGGCCCGGCCATACAACAACGCCGACCTGTTCACTGACGAAACACCGCTAACCGATCCGCAACAAGCCTTTGACCTACTCGCCGAATACGACCTCGTGGTGGACGCCTCTGCAGACGGTGCCGTCACCTCGATGCTCGAAGACGCCGCACGATCTTCCGGACGCCGTATGGTCACCGTCTGCGTTCAGAACGAGGGCAGGACGCGGCGCGTCGACGTCATCCCGCCCCACGGCGGCGCTCCGTCACTACCCACAACGAAACAGCATCCTTCTACCAGCCCAGAAGCATTCGAAGCCGGTTGCGGCGAACCCATCTCGGTTACCCCTCCTCACGCCGTAGCGGAAACAGCAGCAATGGCGGTACGCCACATTATCGGAACCCTCACCGGTAGACCGCCGACACCCGCCGGTGAGAAGCGAGAGGACCCGTGACTGCGCCACGAAGACCGCAACTGTCACTCACCCAACAGGCTCACAACGCGCTACGCGCGCACGCGCGCGCATCCAGAAGGTGTGAGTATGGGGGAGTACTCGTCGGCTACCGAACACAAAACGGACTGCATATCGAGGACGCCTTGCTAGTACCCGACCACACTGCAGCGCGCACGCACTACCTGCGCCGGGGACGTGACGCTACAACGGTTCTCGCAGAATATCTGGACCTTCAGTCTGATCCAGTCATCGGATACGTTGGCGAATGGCACACCCACCCTGCCCCGGCACCACCTAGCGCAATCGATCACGCAGCGATGCGTCTGATGTCATCGAAGAACAAGCGACCGGTCGCGTTGGTCGTAGCGGCACTCGAACTCAACCATCGAGACATTCAGCTGTACGCGATGCTCAGCACACCAAGCTCACTGCCAAGACGACTCCTTGGTCGCTACCACGACGTCCTCCTCGACGTGGCTTCGCTCTAGCTCTGAGCGCCACGGATTGAACACAGGAGAGTGCAGCGCCGAGGCGTCTGCAGGCCAGGCCGCGTCACGCCCGAAACAACACGAACACCAACTCGCACGTTCACCCGAAGGATCAGATGTGAAACCCAAACGTATTGTCTCCAAAAAGGAATCGACCGATGAGCTGCTCGCCCGGCGCATCGTCGAACACAACTCGGCGGTTGTCCTCGTCCTGCATGACGACGGTAGTGAAAATGGCATGGTCGACTACCGAGTCCATCGCAGTATCGGGGCAGACGGTGTCGGAGAACATCTCGGCGTCCTTGAAGTAGGTACAATAACCAACCCCGAATTCCGAAGCTCGTTGAGCCAACACCGTAAGCGGCACAGGGGATTCGATGCTCCCGCTTTGACGAAGAGCTGGCGGGTAATCTGTCAATTTGGCGTGGTCTTTCGTGGCCTGGAGGATCGACTGACTCGTCTACTCCACAAACTGGAGGAGCAAGGTCTCGAAAATCTTCGCCTCGTGCGATCGGACCCCAACGCAGCAAGGTTCTTTGAGGAGATTATGAATTTGCCCGGCGTCGTGGAAGTGATGAGAATTCCCGACGGCTCAATGACCACGCAAGTTGTCACAACGTTCATGTGGAGCACGACCGGTAATACGGATCCGGACCTCACACTTGAGATGGTAGAGCAGTTCCTCTCCAGCGACGGCAAGGACCCCGCCGGCATCCGTAAGAAAGTCACCTCGGAACCGGACTTCCCCTATCGCGGCATCTACCTGCACCTGGACGGCGCACCGGAGCTTGTAGAAGATTCGGAGTTTACCGAGTATCGACAGTTTGCGACTCCGCTCGAGTTCAACGTCATGCCCTCCAGAGAGCCCGACCTACCGCACGGCTTTACCGACTTGTGGTTGGTCGGAAAGTCAGGCCTCGGATGGCACTGGAACCAAGACCAGGGGTGGACTTTCGCGGAATCACCTCCTGCGCCCGAAGCCTGACGTCCTTCTCTGTTGCACTGGCTGAGAGGCCGCCATCTCGGATTAGTGCCAACAGGCCTCAGGTCAACCTGTTCTTGACGGTGCGGTAACTGGCCTCCCAAGGTCTGCACAGCACCTATGCGTCGAATCCAGGAACCAGCGGCTCGCGTGAAGCCCCGGTTGGTGTTCCGTTCCGAGCCACTGAGTGTGGGCGCTGCCGTGGCAACAACAGACAACGACGAAAAATGGGGCCATTGGGCGAAGGTCTGAGCAGCGCCGGCTGGCTCGCATATCTTGTACGTATGGAGCTCATCTTCGATGCAGGAGAATACTCAGTTTCCGAGGTCGGGCCAGATGACGGCCCTGCGCAGTTCTTGCCCGTGTTCAACAGCAATCCAAATTTTTTGGATGCCAGTACGTTGCACACCGGTGTCGAGACTTTTACCGAAGAAGATGTCGAGATGTTTCTGTGGCACAACACGGTCATGGAGAACTCGCACTGTCTGGTGATTCGCGCAAGCGAACGGGTGGTCGGTGCGCTGACGCTGCTTGTTCCGCATCCCCGTGAAGAGCAACCGTGGGTCGGGAGTTTCGTCGTCGACGCCGATGAAGGTCTCGACCGCGTCGGTGAGCCAGTTCTCGGCGCGCTGGAACGGACGTTGGCTGGGTCGGGGTGGACGAGTGTGTTCGTCGGGCCGATGGTGAGTCAGCAAGAGAGCATCGCGTGGTGGCGCAAGCAGGGATACCGGCCTATCGAGCTACGGCTGGACAATGACAAGCGTGAAGTGGAAGTCCACCGCAAAGAACTCTGCGGTTGACGCTCGGGCTCAGTTAATCGCCCCCAGTGCTACTCCCGCTAACGCCTGGTGCGTCCAGTGCGCCTGCCGGCAATCTGATCACCAATGCGGTTAGTGCCACCAGAGCGATACCGGACACAGCAATCACGGCGCGCACGCTCACTTCTCGCGCGATCACGCCCCCAACCAAGGCACCCACCGGAAGTGATCCCCACGCTGCCATACGGTAAGTGGTGGTCACCCGCCCCAAGATGTCCTCCGGAACGATTCGCTGGCGCGCCGAGACCGTCAGCACGTTCCACACCATGGTCATCGCGCTGTTGATCGCGAGCATCGCGCCTGCCACGATCGGTCCAGCCGACACTGCCAGAATCACGTAGCTGGTGCCTGCACCGACGGTGGACAACACCAGAAGTGACTTCACCCGGATACGGCCGAGTAGGCGGCCGGTCAGAGCCGTACCGGCAACGCTACCGAGCGCGGCTGCCGACAAAAAAACACCATATCCGATGTCGCTCATTCCCAGGTTGCGCGTGGCGAACAAGACGAGAATGCCGCCGACCATCCCGTCGAAGAAACTCAATCCCATCACGACGGTGATCAGTCTGCGCATGATCGAGTCGGACCATGACCATCGGAACCCGATGGTGGCTTCCTCCCTGATGTTTCTGCGAAGTGGGACATCACGAGATTGGCGGTCGTGCTTCCAGATAGTAGTGAGCAGAATGCACGACACGGCGAAGGTGGCTGCGTCGAACGTGAACGGTGCGGCGTAACTAATCGAAATCAACCACGCGCCCAGCGGAGGACCGATGAACAGTGCCGCTGTCGCTTGCGCGCCGAACAGCTTGGCGTTGCCGGATTCGAGGTCACTGTCCGCCACCAGAGTGGGGATCACTACCTGAGCGGCCGAATCCGCCAACACATCGGCGAATCCCAGCATGAGCGCCGTACCGATGAGAAGGCCTATGTGGCCTCCGGTCGCTGCGACCGTCAGCGCGAGTACCGCAACGATGACTCCGCGGAGCACGTTGATCGCGCTCATCAGTCGTATCGGACGAAGTCGATCGACCACTAGACCAAGAACCGGGGCGGCCAGCCAGGGCAGTTGGCCCGCAGCAGCGACGATACTGATCAATCGTGGATCGGCCGTTAGCTGTGACGCCAACAGCGGCATTGCGACCAGCCGGACTCCATCACCGATGTTGGATATCCCGGACGCAGCGACCAATGCACCCAGTGCTGTTCGTTTTGTGCGAGATGGGGGTGTCGCCGTCACGCGATCGTGTCGACTTCCATACGGCGTATCCAACCGGGCTCGGGCCGGTCGACACCGACGTGGGGTGCCACGATAGCCGCTACCCACGCGGTGGCGTTGTCTTGACCGCCCAATTCTTCGGCTCTGCGGCACAATTGCGAAGCGAGCAGCGCCGGCGATGGTTGCGCCCGCGCGAGTTCTTCCAGCGCATCCTCGAACTGCCAGCAGTCGCTTCCTCCGTCGACAGAGTGGCCACGGCTTGCGCCGTCGCTGACGACGACGACGATGTCTCCCGTATGGAGGTGGATGTGCCGTTGATGCGGGGTGATGGCGTCACCGACGCCGATCGCGCGGGTCACGACAGCGAGATCTTCCGGTCGAATCGGGTGACCTTCGCGTGTCCGCTGCGCAATGATCGAATCCTCGGGCGTCAGTCGAGTGACAATGACTCCGCGATCGGTACGACGACACAAGAAGGCCACCGAATCTCCGACCGATGCGGATTGCATCGCGCCGTCTGCGGTGATGCGGAGCCCAATGGCGGTGGCGGCGGGGCGCTGTCCGGGTCCCTCCATGCCGCGCCGAGCCGCGAGGCTGCGCAACTCGTTATGGCACGTCTGCAACCAGTGTGCGGGGTGCATGTTGTCATCCTCCCAGCACTGGTGTAGCTGCGTCGCAATGGTTTCGGCGGCGAGTAGTCCCGTGCCGTTTCCGCGTCCGGACACGCCATCGGCGAGAAGGGCGACGACGGTTCGGTCTGTTCGATCCCAAAGTGCGACGTCCTCGTTGTCTCCGTTGGTCCGTCCCTGCGCCTTCTGCCATCCGGTTACGCTTTCCACGGCCGCTGCCAGGCGGGACTCGGGTATGAACGCCGATGATGTCGACGGCAGGGATGCGGTTAGATCCGATGCTGTTGCTGCGCGGTGGTCTGCTATCGGGTGCACCGCCTTTCGGACGAAATGATCTGCACCCAAGGGCCATTCGCCGCCCAAGACCCCTGCCATCACGAGGGCATCGTGTCGATCGTGGGGCCATCGCCCGGCCAACGCACGTACCAGGACTGTTGCAATGATGTAGAGATCGCGGCCCGGTCCGGGTTCGGGCGGATCAGTGAACGGCGCTTGCCATGTGGAGACCACGTCGGCCATACCCGGGAGCATCGCGGCGCTCAATGCACCCTCCCAACGCAAACTCCACGTCGTCAGGGCGGCGAGGCCAGTCGAATGGGCGTCGTTCAAGATCCGTGTGACATCGACGACGGCGTCGAATAGTTGTTGCGCATCCAGTGTCAGCCCTCGGTCGAGTTCGTCCACCAGATTCGGCGGAAGCGGTCGGACCCAGTCAAGTGTCACGGCAGACGGCGCGATCGCGTGTGTTCGTCTGTCTGGGCGCAGTTCTCTGTGGTCACCGACGAATGGGAGCGGAATCGAAATGCTGGAGGCCGAAGATGCTGGCGTCGGTGGGCGCTGCTGTTCTTGGTTCACCGCAGCGCATCGCTGAATGTCGAATGATGTCGGGCGAGAAAGGCCTGCCTCGATCTGATTCGGTCGAGTGCTCCGCCCTCGACCATGGAGCGGTACGCGGTATGCCCAGAGCGTGCGAGGTCGGTCAGGGTCGTGTGGTTCCGTTCCTCGTTGTCTTCGATTGCGGCCAGTATTTCGATCCGTTGCGTACTGTCGTCGACGCCGTAGTCGTCGAGGAATTTACGTAGCCTGTTGCTGGTGCGTAGGCCCGATACGATGTCATCATCGTCTTCTTCGCCCCTGAGTGGTATCCATTGACTGGCTGCGACGGCGAGCTCGTACACGACGCTGCTGGGTGCTGCTCGATCGAAATCGATCAAAGCAATTGCAGTGTAGTCTTTCTCGCTGAAGACAATATTTGAGCGAACGGTGTCGTTGTGGCCCAGTATCCCTCCCTCTCGGTACTGTTCGGGCACGAAGTCCGCCCAATTGGTCCACCGATGGAAATCGAATTCATCAACGGCGTCGTGGTAGCTGCGTAGCAACGATGCGACGCTGGTGGCGGCTTGTTCCGTCCGCGACCATTGTGGTGGCGGCAGCGAAGGAGCGCGGCCTGGGATGAACGACAGCAATTCGTAGTCGCCCTCGACACCGAGCACACGGGGCGCTCCTGGGAATCCTTGTGCCTCGAGATGCCGGAGGAGAGCGTGCACCGCCGTGCTCCACGAGCCCATGGGCCGTCGCACTGTGCTACCGACCCGAACCACTTTACCCTGGTGGGAGGCACCGCCCGAGAGGACCTCGACCGATATCGGCGTCGTCATTGCACACCTGCGGCAGCGCGGTTGTCGACTTCCGCGGTCCGGTCGACAGCGGTGTCGACATACAAGAATCCCAGCTCGGCGAGATCGTCGAACGTGGACTGCGCCAACATTGTTCGCGCCGGATCGCTTACCGGAAACCACGCCGACACTTGCGATCGCGCGGTTGGTTCGAGGCTGCAGCTGAGCCAGACAACCTGCCCGATGGTGCCGATGCGAACCGTGTTGCCGTTGGTCGGGTGATGCAGGATGACGTACCCGGTCGGGTCAGTGGTCTCGAGCACCGCCGGTTCGGCGACGAACAGTGGGTTGGGACTCAGGACCGTTTCGTTTCGTTCTGTTCGGAGGAGGCCATGCCGGACCAGCAGCGCGACGAGCTCCCTGCCGGTGACGCCGCCCCACTGTATGGAGTGCTGGGCGAAGAACTCCGCGACCACCCGAGCGGAAGGCATCGATCTCAAAATTGTCTCGTCCTTGGCATGAGGCCAGTTGAGCTGAACGAAGGTGTCGAGGTCGCCGTTGTAGAGGACCAACGCAGCTTCGTCACCCGAGGGGTCGGCCGCCCACGGCATCATTGTGCACGTTCCGGAAATCGTCAGTCGATCCGAATCGCGCACTGGGCGGGCGACGATGGCGACGCGTCTGGTTTGGGCCAGGGGGGCCTGTGCACAGGCACGGAGGAAGGTGAACTCCTCCACCTCCGACAGTGCGATGCGGGTGTGGCTGCGAAACCACACGTTTCTCTCGATTACAGTGTCGTCGCGTGCCTGACGAGCGAGCAACTCCGACTCGGTGCGGTCGAGTCCGCCGCCGTTGACGGTGTAGTCCCGGGCGAGAGCGAGGTCATGTCCGTCAGGTGGATCGAGTATGGAAATCCCGAACTCATCGGGGTGCTGGCCGATCGGTGAATGGATGTCCAGAACAAAGGGCGCGCCGCCCCACGTCGCGTAAGGGTTACCGAAGTGGTGTCGTGCTCGATCGATCACGGACTTGGCGTAGGTGATCGTGCGCTGAGCCTCGTCTTTGGTTTCTCCGGGAAAGCCGTGGATGACGAACAGGTGGGGAGGGACGCCGGCGGCGAGCATGTATTCGATGGTGTCGTCGATGTGTCTGAGCTTGGTGCCTTTACGCATCAGATCCAGGACCCGTTGGTTGTAGCTCTCCAGGCCGAAGTTCAGGCGGCGACAGCCGGAGGCATAGAGCAGATCCGCCAGTTCCTGGTCGAATCCGGCGGCGAAGCGTGTCTCGCCGTACCAGTAGATGTCCATACCTCGGCGGACGATCTCGGTCGCCACCTCGCGCAGTACGTTCAGCGTCATGATTTCGTCGACAAACATGAAATGTCGGGCTCCGTACTGGGCGTTGAGAGCTTCCATGTGGTCTACGGTCGTTGCTCCGGGTCTGCGCCGGAAGTTGTTGGATGCGAATGGGATAGAGCAGAACGCGCAGGACCATGCGCAGCTGCGCGAGGCGTAGAGCGGCAGGATCGGGCCCGGTGCGAAGTACCGGTCCAAGGGCATTTCCGAGAAGTCCGGTGGGGCAACCGAGTCCAGCTTCACAGGGCGGGGAGCGGTGTGGTTTACATTCCCGTCGTCGCCGGCGACCATCACTCCCGCAATTCCTGCGCCATTTTCGCCGGCGTGGAAGGCTCTCACGAGCGAGGGGAGCGCTTCCTCGCCTTCTGCGAGTACGAACGCGTCTACGAGGTCGAAGAAGGGGTGGCGCACTTGCCACGCTTGAACCATGCGGGTTGTGTAGTTTCCGCCGCATATGATTTTGATGTCGGGGCGTAACCGTCGGATTCGTCGTGCCATGGTCATCGCCGCGATGAGTTGGGTATCCGCGGATATGCTGAGGCCGACAACTCCGATTTCGGGCGCGGACAGAATCGACTCGGGGAGCATCCGCTCCTGGGCCCAGCAGTAGAGGTTTCGTTCGGGGTCATCGGTGGCCGCGAGAACCGCGTCGGTGGACGTTGCCGCGTAGTACAGCTGGTTCGCCACCAAGTCGAAAGAAAAGTCCTCGAATGCCGCTGATGCACACCACATTGCGTTGCGCATCACGGTGCGTGCCCAGGTGTGTCGTTGTGCGTCGGCCAGGGTTGCCGCGTCGCGAATGACCGTCTTCGCCTCATCGATCGAGGCAAGCACGTGGGGGTGGACCAAGATGGCCTTGGCTGACAATCGTTGGTCAGCGGTTTTAGTCAGTCGTGGTGCGAGGGCTTGCTGTCCTTCCCTGCTGAGAATCCAGTCCAGCACGGCGATGCTGGCGTCGTGGCTGCGTACCGCGAGGCCATGATCGCGGAGCACTCCCGCCAGGAGCGGGATGGCAAGGTGCGGGGCGTAGGCATTCCATAGTGGGGGGTTGATCAGGAGCGTGGTCGAACCAGGGTCTGGGTCGGATCCGGGTACACGCAATTGAATCGGCTGCGCCACATTGATTCTCCATCTGGGTTTGACGAGCTGGGCCTCGTATCCGGCGAGGTGCTGCCGCGACTGGAAGGTGCCACGGCAGCATCTCGTCCGCTCACGCGTCGTCGGCGTCGTCGAGTCGGAAGCCTGCGCGCATCGACGGCAGCATCGCGTATTGCGATACGGATCGAATCTCCGGCTGAATGGTTTCCACCGCAGGATCGCCCAGTGGGGTTTCCCGCAGCTTGCCCTTCAGGCGTTTGAGCAGCGCATCTCGGTCGTTATGATTGGTCATTGGATCACCTCCTCGGTCTTCTCAGGGCAGCGCCCCCGTAAGGGTCGAGCTGCGTGGTCAGGCTTAAGCCGAGTACACTTCGGCTGGCTGGGGTGTCTCAAGGACTCCGTTGCCGAGCAGGGTCGTCACAACGTCGTCGAATGCGGACTGCGCTTTGTCCATCGGGGTGTCGGACGGAACGTTGTCTACGAAATCCTCGAATATCTGCTTGCGCTCTCGGCCGTCGCACAGCTCGAAAATCAGCCACGAATGCGCGTCGAGGTAATGCAAATTGGGGGTCGAGGGCGTGTACACCAGCAGGCAACCCCATTCGGGAACCGAGCGGACACGAAGGTTGTCAGGTTTGCGGATCACGGCGTGGGGGGAGAACGCTGACATCGATACCTCCATTTGTTGTGGTGCAGAAAGGATCAGGCGCGTTCCAGTCGCCTGTGAATGCGAATGCGGTGGAGCGACAGCCGCCCGCAGAACCCTGCGTTTCGGCGCAGTCAGGGCAGTGAGGGTGCACTTGCCGCTTCCGTAGATGCTCGGCGTGCGGATGGTGCCAAGTCGACAGGAAGTCTTGGGTGCGTAGGTCGCCGAAGTTGACGAATTCTCTGAGGTAGGAACATCCCACCGAGCGTCCCGAGGAGGTGACGCCTGTTGATTGCCAACAGCAATTAGCGTCGCGTGGATGCCAGGAACGCATGAGGTGGATGCCGTCGGGTACCTCGACCTCGGCCAGTGCTTGCATCTGTTCGGGCAGGGTCAGCGCCATCTCCTGCCAACTGTCGCGTGCCCTGCCGAGAGGGTAGAGCCGCAGAATACCGACCCGTTTCGCCCCGAGGGCTACCGCCATGTCGACGAAGTCCTGCAACTCGGTCACATTGCGTCGGGTCATGATCATCAGCGCGGCCGGGTCGAGACCGTGCTCGACCGCAACCTCGAAGCCCCGCTTCGTCTTCTCGAACGCCCCGCTGGTCTCGTAGTGCCAGTCGTGGGTCTCGGCAGATGCGCCCATGAAATCGACCACCACGCTGCCAACGCCGACTTCCTTGAGCTTGGTGGCCATGGCGGCGTCCAGCAAAGTGGCGTTGGTACGAAGCCGGATTAGGATACGGTCGGTGCACGAGGCCAGAATCTCGAAAAGATCTGGGCGAACGAGCGGTTCGCCGCCTTCCATCAGAAGCTCGATGACACCTGTATCGGCCATGTCTTTCAACACCCTGATGAACTCTTCCGTTTGGAGTTCGTCCGTCGGTGGTTCGGATCCACAGTCGCCGTAACACTGTTTGCAGCGCATGTTGCACGCAGCCGTTATCTGCAACCAGCCCTTGACCGGTGTGTGAAGTACGAGGTCGAGCGGAGCTCGGATATCGTCGGTGATCGAATCGGTCATTGAGTGCCCTCCTGCAGAATGGTCGATATGTTGTGGTGCGCGTGGCGAAGCCAGGACAGAAATGCCCGTCCGTGCGCGTTGAACTGAGTGAAATGGTGCGGTGTCAGGGCACCCAGCAGGCTGTCGGCTCGACTCCTTGCTTGCGTTGCACTGCGCGAAACCGCTTCGGCGTCACACCCTGCAGGTACCGATTCCCGGAGCCGTTCGAGGAAGTACGTCAGGTGCACGTAGACGTGGGACGCGGCCGTCGTACGGTCGATGCTCCACTGGGTATCGGGAGGATGCCACGGCGGCCGGATGGTTGGTGCCGAAGCGGGATCGTAGGTCGCGCCGTAGATCGTGTACAGCAACTGAAGATCGTAGAGCTTTTGGTGTGTCGATTCGTGAAGTAGTGCTTCTGCTGTACGCACGACGTCACCGGCCATGTCTCGATTCAGATACGCCGCGCGTGGTAGCCGGCGATCGCTGGCACTCTCGAACGCGTCGGTGCCGTCAACCAGGAAGACGAACGACGTGTGGGGCAAGATGCCTGCATACAAGTCGGGAACGACTGCACGGAGCAACTTTACGGCGTCTTTGATACTGGAGGTCTCGGCTGCGGTGGCACCTACCAGCCTGATGTCGGTGCCAGAAGGATTGAGGACGTCATCGAACAATCGGGAATGAGTGATGGTCCACGGCGTCGCAGGAGCGTCCGCGGAGATTATTTCCGCACCTGACGGCCAGGCGCGAGGCGTTGCGGGGGTTAGGTTGCGTGTCACAGGAGCGAACGAAGTGAAGCCGGACAGTGAAACGCCTCGGGTTTGCGCGTGGAAATCGTCCAGCCAACGCCGCCCTACGGTGTCGTCGGACAGGCCATGCGTCGGCGTAATGTCCGCACCATGTAGCTCCTCAGCCACTTCAGCCAGGAGTGAATACGTAGCTTGGGCTTTGGCCAACAGGGCATTGGACTCTGCATAGATGGATCCCGTCGTCAGGACCCCATGAGGCTCGGATTCTCCGCGTGTGTGCATTTGCACGCCGGAGGATTGAAGAACCGAAGAACTGATGTTGCTCACGAATAAGCCCCCTGCGGACCTCGACCTAGTGGCACAAGTTACGGGTTTCAATGACGCCGATAGCCACGGTAACCGAGTTGCGTCCCATGTGGTCTCTTTTTGCGTAAAAACCATGTGAACCACGAAAGCTGTTCGTTCGCAGTGCAGTTGAAACCAATACTTAGCTATGCCTAATTAAAAAGAACGCAAAATATCGGCCCTTTTTACAGCACACCAATATCTGTAACGACTTGGGTAAATGTGTAATTTATTGCAACGGACACGAGCTTTATTTGAGACATGCTCCGGCGGGCCATCCGCCGCGTATCGTTCATTATCCCAACGCAGTTCGCAGCCAGAGTGACGCTCTTCCGCTGAAGGTTGGCGCAGATGGACCCGGCCCGGGCTTCGCGGGGGCGTAGGCCACCGTTACGTCAGACGATCCGGAGTAGCGCTGCTGATCTGTCTGGCAAACAACGCATTCCGTTGCAGTTCCCGTACGCCAAACGCTTCTGTCGTTTGGTTTGATACCATCTGACCGACGCCGAGCGGCGGGCGAAGTCCACACACACCTACGTCGGTCGGCGACTCATACACGTCTACGCACCGTCAAGAAGGCTTGACGGTGCGGGAACTGCCGTTTCCGCGCGATGCCGTCGGCGGCATCGTGCCTGTTGTTGGCAACTCGGCAATTGTTCGCTTCCGTCAGCATCATCGCCGGATGGCTAACGCCTCGCCCGGAGGAGCACTTGTCCAACAATCCGTTGGACCAATGCGGTGGGGTTCGCCGTTGCACTTTTCGACTGACTCGAGGGCGACATGGGTTCGCGACGAATGAGTCTCGTTGTCGCGAGTCCGCACAGAGCGTCGATCGCCAGGACGCTCTTCGTCCATCCGATACCGTGGCTGTCCGACACCGATCAGGACTGTCCGGTGTCGGAGAATCGGTGGCAGTTCGGTGTCACGAGAGTGTCACAAGTCGGTACGTTCGGACCTGGACTGGGCTGGACGGTCATGCACGAAAAGCGTTGCGAATAAACAAAAATCGAGTCCACTGAAGTCTGGGTGGATCCACTTCTAGGGACTTGAAATTCGCACAGTGTCGGTTCGAGTCCGACTGGGGGCACCAGAGTCCATATGGATCCAGATTTTCGGACCAGGACAGTGCTTTTCGGATGGTAGCGTGGACTTCGGCGGCCTACCACGGATTTGAGTGGACAACCGAGACAGCGGATTTCAGATCCGCGCGGGAGTTACCTTCATCGTCGCCGCATCTTCACATTTGTGCTGCTCAGGGTCGGTCTTCGGGTTCGATGGTCGTTTCCGCAGGTGATTCGCTGTCACAAGGCTGTCACAACTAAGTCTGGTGGAACTACTGCGGGAAGCGCTCGAGATGGCCGGCATCCTGACGGACTCGCGTCATCGCACAAGATCGGACGAGCGCACCGTCACGGATCTGACGATGGAAGCGTAGTACTTCGTTACTGCAGCTCCTGCGGTTCAGGGGCACTCGCCACGGTCGACAAGAGATGCCACAGTCGTTCGGCCAACCAACGTTGCTCCGAGGGCTCGTCGACGTGGTCGCCGTCGAGCCACTTCGATAGCACCGTCACCATTCCGCCCGTGATGAACCATGCTTCTTCGTCGAGCCGCCTCGATTGACGGGAGTTCGGCGAGGTGTCGCCCAGTCTTTGTTGTCGGAGGTACTGGCCCAATCCTTCACGCAAAACGGTCATCACCTGCTCGCGGGATCGCGAGTTCGATTGAGCCCCGATCAGTTTGCGGTAGAACTCGCGGTCCGAACCCAGTTCGGCCACAACGAGCCCGATGCTGCGTTCTGCCTGATCTCGGTCCACCACGACGTCGTCGTCCAGCGCGGCTATCGACTGCAATCGCCTCCGAACGACGGCGGCGAACAAAGTGTCTCGGTCCTGGAAGTGCAGATACAGGGTCGGCCTGCTGACGCCGGCAGCCGAGGCGATGTCGGTGATCGACACCTCCGCAGGATCACGGTGAGACACCAGTTCGGCAGCAGCGTCCAGTAACAGTTCTCGACTGCGTACTGCCCGAGGGTCCATGTTTGCGGTCATCGTGGTCCACCTTAATCGGTGATGCGCTCCTCTCGCCTGTCGTATCTTACAGATGTATAGTACTGAACAGATGTAAACTAGCGACGAGGAGTTCGATTGTGACCGACCAGCTGGCAGCGGGTGCGCAGGAAGCACGTCCGCGCAAGAAACCGTCACCGACGGTGATGATGCTCGGGGGAATGGTGGTGCCGCTCTTCCTGATGACGGTTCTCCCTCTGCTCTACACATGGGGCCTGCATTCGCCCACGCCGCACGACATGGACGTGCGGATCGTTGGAACGTCGACGCAAGTCGAGCAATTCGCGCAGCAGGTTCAGGCGCAGGTCGGGTCGTCCTTCGACGTCGGAGTCGTAGCAGATGTCGACGCTGCAAAGCACGCTGTGTCCAGCTTGGAAACGCGTGGTGCCTACGATCCTGCAACGAACATCGTGTACGTCGCGTCCGAAGGGAATCTGGCCGCTGCGCAAGCGGTCGAGGGCCTCTTCGGTTCGATTGCGGGCAAGACGGTCGGCACTGCGCCTACCGTCTTCGACGTAGCACCGACGAGCTCCACCGACAGGTTGGGCGCATCGCTGATGTTCGTCGGCCTCGCGGCGATTCTCGGCGGCTTCTTGACTGCGACCGTTCTCCAATTGCTCCTGCCCGGCCTTTCGCTGCGTGTCGAGCTGACCGTCATTGCCGTCATGAGCGTGGTGTCCGCGGTAGTGCCGGCCTTCGTTGCATACGGGGTGTACGGCGCGGTGTCCGGAAGCATTCTGGAGGTGCTCGTACTGCTTGCGCTGTCGGCGTTCGTTGTCGGTTCCTTCCATCTAGGGGGGATGCGCTTGATCGGACCGGGGATGATGATCCCCACCCTGCTGATCATGGTGCTACTCGGAGTGCCCTCGTCGGGTGCGGCGATTGCGCCTGAGATGGTCCCGGGCTTTTTCACCGCACTGAACAACTTCCTTCCCACGCCTGCGCTACTGGAGGGCCTCAAGCGCCTCGTGTACTTCCCGGCAGCAAGTATCGGGGGCACAGTTGCAGTGATGGCGATGTGGGGATTCTTGGCCGCCGGACTACTCGGGCTCTCGGTGCTTCGGCACAAAAAGGATCCGGATGAACCGATCCTGAGCTCGTTCGCCGCAATCCCCGCACCCGAGAACGGAGACTCGAAATGAGTGAAACAGGAACTGCGTCAGATGCATCGAACGCAGACTTCCCAACGCAGGGAACCAACCACTTCCGCTTCTACTTCGGCGACGAGCATTCCGCGACTCCGCAGCAGATGAAACGGAGGCGCATGCTGACGGGCGGACTGTTGCTCCCGTTGTTCATGATGTTCGTCCTACCTCTCACCTACATCGGACTCTTCCACAGCCCCGGACCGAACGGTGTTCATATCGACGTTGTCGGAAACAGTCCGGCCGCAATGCAATTCGTCCAGAGCAGCGATGCCCTCAACAATGACGATTTTGTGGTCGACCGTGTTGCGACGGTGGACGAGGGTACCGAGCGACTTCTCGATCTGGATACCCGAGCCGTATACGATCCGACGACCTCGACGTTGTATACAGCGCAGGCGGGCAATACGCAATCGACCATCGCTGCGGAGCGATTCGTGACCGCGCTTGCTGCATCGACGAATGCAACGGTGAATGTCGAGAATCTGGTTCCACTCCCGGAATCGGACGCGGTAGGTGCCGGCGTGATGTATGTCGGACTCGGAGCCATCCTGGCAGGCTTTCTGACGACCGCCGTGGCGTCGCTGGTTGCACCCGGCGTGCGTATCAGGTGGAAAGTGTTGTTGTTGGGCGTGATGAGCAGCATCGCGGCGGGAATTCAAGTGCTGATTTCCTACGGAATCACCGGAACCTTGCACGACAACATCGGCGGAGTCGCAGGGATGGTGTTTCTTCTTGCTTTCACCTGCGGGATTGTCACGCTCGGAGGTTTCGTGAACTTCGGACCGGTCATGATGCTCATCTCACTCAGCCTGTACATCATGCTGGGGGTCCCGGCATCGGGCGTTGCGGTCGGACTCGATCTGGCACCGTCGTTCTACCAGTTCCTGCATCCGCTGCTTCCGACGTCCACGGGACTGGACGGACTGAAGCGTATTGCGTACTTCGATGGCTCGGGCCTGGGTCCTGTTCTGCTCACCATGGCGGTGTGGGCGGGAATCGGATGCGGGGGGGTCGTCATCGGCCACCGTCGACGAGCGAAAGCCGTTACGCTCGAACCGACCGTCGCAGCTGCAGAGGTCACCGACCCCGGTTCGATCAGTGAGCGCGTTTGAAATCTGCGCTTGATCTGCACCACTCCCCGGCGGACTCGGAAATTCAACTCCGACTACCGGGGAGTGCGTGTAGGCGCGTACGCGGTCGTTTTACCGAGGATCGCGCTACAGCGATGTTCGCGGATCGTAAAGGTGACTGTCTCGGCTGCCGCGAAGGGCGGTGGCGGGTCGAATGATGTGGGCCTGTTCGACCGAACGCGCTGTGCTGCAATGCTTTCTATCTGGTTTGAACAAGATCGTGGGTCGGTCACCTCGCGGCGGAGGCCTGGCACCGCGATCACGCCGCGACAGTGAGTTCGTGGCTGCCGGAGGGCGATTCGATGTGGACGACGTTGATGCCGCAGTCGTTACCGGTTCCGTGCTGTCACTGGGGCGTTTACTGCTCGCGCAAACCCAATGCGACGAGGCACCACCGAACGCAGGCTCTGCGCACTGGGAATCTCGACCGGTGAAGCTCGAACACTCTGCGCCAGTGTCCTACTCGCGTCCTACGGCGTCACCGTACACGCGGTCGTCGACCACGGGTCGGGGATGGTGCTGCCGACAACTGACCCTTGTGCGGCCATACCGGCTTTGCAGACCAAGAGCGTCGAACAGGGCACCGGTCACCGGCGGAACGGGCACGCCCCACCATGGTGGGGCGTGCCCGTTCCACGTCAACTTCCACATTCGTGAGCCGGCGTCGGTGCTGCCATGGCCCGGTCGATCAGCGGTTGGAGTAGCTGATCTATCCTGAGTGCCGAAAGACTTTGGTTACGTTGGGGTTCCGGCTGTCAGTCGAGGTAGGAGACGGTAGGCGTTGTCGTGCATGACCTGCGCGAGCATTGTCGGCCTGTCGGCGAAGTAGGTGTCGACGTTGTCGGTGAACCAGCTCGCAGTGCGCGGGTTCGCGGCGGGGAAGTCTGTACCGAAGAGAATGTGGTCCGGTGCAACGAAGTTCTCGAGTGCCACCAGGTTGGTTTCGAATCCGGATAGGGCGGTCTCGTAGTAGAACGTTCGGAAGTCCTCGAGGATCTCGTCTGCTGTCAGTTCGCAGTCGAGATGGAATGCACACAGCGCGGCGACGCGAGCAGCGAGGTACGGCGTGCTCCCACCCGAATGGGAGAGGACTATCCGCACGTTCGGGTACTGGCGTTTGCGTCCACTGGTCACCAAATCGGCTGCACCTTTGTAGGTTTCGTTCGGAGTTTCGCTGATCGGGGTGGGCAGGAATCTGCTCGGGGCACGATTGCTACCGGGTGTCTGCTCACCGTGTAGGAACACGAGCGCGTTGCGGCGGTCGAGCTCGGCCCACAGTGGCTCGAAGATAGGGTCGCCCAGCGATCGGGCCTGATCTCCGGTGCCGTAGACGTTGGTCAGGGTTATTCCGTCGGCTCCCAACACGTCGAACGCGTAGGTCAACTCTTCGAGTGCGGCGTCGGTGTCGGTCGGTGTCGGCAGATGAGCGAACAGTCCGAATCGTCCTGGATGGTCGTCCGCGGCCTGACGGGACAGGGTGTTCACCTCGCGGGCGAAGTGATGGCGCTTGTTCTCCGGGAGCCGGGATTCGATGTCGTTGGGTACGGACAGGATCGCGGTGTCGATCTGCAGTCGGTCCATGAAGTCGACACTGACCTGCGGTGACCAGGCGCTCTCGTCTTCCTTGAATTTCCAGCCGGATGTGTCGCCGAACAAGCCAGAGGTAAGCATGCTGGACGGCATGAAGTGGTGATGGAAGTCGATACGGCCGGGTGTGGTGGCGTTGTCGTGGGTCATACTCACACTCAACGCGCAATAGTTGCTACTTGTCAATAATATTCAGATGTTAGGTTCTTTACATGGTTGACACCGACGCACCCGAATTGCAGCTCCTCGACGCGCTGTATCGCCTCAACAAGCTGGTCTTGACCGACGCTCGCGTGCACGTCTCCGCTGTCGCGCACCTGGATCTCGTCGACTTTCTGGTGCTTCGCACCGTGAAGGTGGGCATCGATACTCCCGGTGATCTCGTCGTAGATCTCGGTCTGAACCCGTCGATGCTGAGCAGGTCGTTGTCCAAGCTTGCCGACGCGGGCCTGGTGATTCGCGAGATCGATTCCGCGGACTCGCGCCGATCACGGATCAGACTGACCGACGATGGTGTGCGAACCACCGCTGACATCGGGGGTCGGATGCGCCCCAGCCTGTCGCGGCGGCTCCAGCTCCTGCCCCCCGACCGGATCCGTGTCCTGTTGGACAGTCTCGAAATCCTGTGCGGGGATGCAGTCGACTGAATATGGACTGCTCGTGTTCGGTGAAGTGCGCCGCGGGAACCCGGCTCGAGGCCGCGGTCAGTGGTGGTGCTTCACCTCGACACGGTGTGGCGTCACATCGGTGCGGCAGGGTAGCGGGGGTCGGCATCGGACCGCTTTTCGTGCAGTTCGAGGTACGTGGGAGCGATCTCGGCGGCAGAGGTGCCGGGTTGCCCGGATCCGATCCATGCGTTGATGGCCAGATGTGCCGCGTACACGCCGTGTTCGGCGAGTACGTTGTGCAGGTTGAGAACCCAGTTGCGCAGGCCGGCCGACGCGATATTGATGTTGGCGAAAGACGGTGTCGGGTTTATCGATCCGCCGCCGGTGGTGACGATGATGGTGCCGGCTTTCGCGGCGATCATGTCGTCGACGACCTGTCTCACGACATGTATTGCGCTGAAGTAGAAGTCGAGCTGCGGCTGAAGGTTGGCGGGCGTGACGTCGAGGACGCCGGCAGCAGGCAGAGTCGCGTCGGCCGCCGAGAATTCGAGAACGTCCACGGTGCCGAGTGTGGCGCGGATCTGGGTGAAGGCCGTGGTAATCGATTCCTCGTCGAGGAGGTCTGCGGTGAATCCGTGCGCGTCGATCCCCTCACTTTTCAGCTGTTCGGTCAGCGAACTCAACTTCGCCTGGTTTCGGGCGACGAGGGCGACGGTGAAACCTGTGCGCCCGAAAACGCGGGCGATTTCCAACCCCATTCCGGGGCCGGCACCGACTATGACAATCAACGACATGGGTTCACTCCTGGTCGGTTACTATTTGTGTGTCACCCCATCTTCTGTGTGTCGTATCCGCGGCACAAGAGGGCACATTCGTGTTCGTGAGGAGCGCCATGTCGACCAGGAAGACCGGCACCGTCGAGCTCGGCACTCCGATGCCCGGGCCGTGCGAGGGGTGGGGCGAGGATGCGGCATTGATCCGCGGAATTCTCGATCGTGTCGGAGACAAGTGGGGCATTCTCGTGATCGCCGTGCTTCGTGATGCGCCGATGCGATACAGGGAGTTGCAGCGCGCGGTCCCTGGCATATCTCAGCGGATGCTCACCCTTACGCTGCGTCACCTCGAGCGCGACGGCCTGCTCACACGTACCGTGTACCCGGAGGTGCCGCTGCGAGTCGAATATGCCCTGACCCACCTCGGTGTCTCGCTTCTCGAACATGTCTTGGGTCTGGCGATGTGGGCATCAGCCCATACCGACGAGATCCGACAACATAGGAACGACTTCGACAGCCGGCAATCATGATCATCCACGAGAAAGATCGGCTCGCGTGACCACGGAGAAGTCGCATGTAGACGCGCTGCTTCTACTGCGAGCCGGCACACCGGATACAGCTATGACGGGCGACCGCAGTTCGGCTACGTGCGGCACCGATGTGTCTGGAGGTCCTCGATACCAGTGAAAACCTTGTGATACCAGCTTGATCTGGGCGTGGCGGCTACCGATGCAATTTTCGCTACTGCGGGTGCTCGGGGGTGCGCTCTCTCGTTGTCGCCAGGGGTTTTTCGTCGATGAAGACCAGAAGCAGCAGCGCGATGATCATCAGGGGCACCATGTAGAGGAAGACCGGTGTGAGGGCGTCGTTGTAGGCGTTGACGATGACCTCCCGTGCGGCGTCGGGTAGTGCTCGCACGGACTCGGGTGTCAACGAACTCTCCGGTGATGATCCGTCGGTCGAGGCTCCTCCCAAGAGTGAGGTCAGTCGGGAGACGAACAGCGTGCCGACCACCGCGGAGCCGAGGGATGCGCCGATCTGTCGGAAGTAGTTGTTCGATGCGGTGGCGGTGCCGACTTCGGTGATCGGGAAGGAGTTCTGCACGATGAGTACGAGGATCTGCATGCTCATACCCAGTCCGATTCCCATGACGGCCAGGTACGCACAGATGATCCACACTTCCATGCCGGCGGTCATCGTCGATAGCAAGATCAGTGATAGGACTACGATTCCCGAGCCCATGATGGGTAGGTATTTGTAGCGTCCGGTCTTGCTGACGAGTTGGCCGGACACGATCGATGTCACCAGTAGACCGGCCATCATGGGGATCATCAGCAACCCGGCTTTCGTTGCTCCCGCGCCGGTGACCATCTGGAGATATGTGGGCAGGTAGGCGAGTGCACCGAACATGGAGACGCCGATGATGAGTCCGGCGACGGTGGTCAGATTGAAGTTCCGGTCTTGGAAAAGGTGTAGCGGCATGATGGGTTCCGCGGCTGCCTTCTCGACCGCGACGAAGCTGACAGCTGCAACGGCCGTTGCGATGATCAGGGCGATGATTGTGGGGGAATTCCAGGCGTACGTTGTTCCGCCCCAGGTCGTTATGAGCACCACGCCCGTCGAGGCCAGTGCGAGAAGCGTCATTCCTGTGACGTCCAGTCGGGGTTTGTCGTGGTCGATCGTGGGGAGTCTCAGGAAAAATACTGCTGAGGCGATCGCGAGGACGCCCAGGGGGATGTTCATCCAGAAAGCCCAGCGCCATCCAATTCCTTCGGTGAAGAATCCGCCGAGTAGGGGGCCTGCGACCGAAGAGAGCGCGAAGACGCCGCCCATGATGCCCATGTACTTGCCGCGTTGGCGTGCGGGAACGACGTCGGCGATGATTGCCTGAGCGAGGATCATCAGGCCGCCGCCGCCGAGTCCTTGGATCGCGCGGCCGGTGATGAGCCAGGGCATGTCGTGTGCGAGTCCGCCGACTATCGATCCCGCCATGAACAATGCAATTGCGAAGATGAACAGCGATTTTCGGCCGATGAGGTCACCTACCTTGCCGTAGATCGGCAACATGATCGTCGAGGCGAGAATGTATGCCGTTGTCACCCATAGCATCTGGTCGACACCGTTGAGTTCGCCGACGATGGTGGGCAGAGCGGTGCTGAAGATGGTTTGGTCGAGTGAGGCGAGCAACATCGTCACCATGAGGCCGGCGAAGACGAGCAGGATGCTGCGCCTGTCGTCGGTGACGGGGGCCTGTTCGACGGTTTTGTCAGCGGTTGTCATGACAGTCCTTCTCGTAGCTCGTGTACGAGCGAGATTGCTCGGCGTTCGATGTCGGTCACTCTCGAGTCGGCGTCGACGTCGGAGTCGTCGAGAGATGTCGCCCACTCGCGAAGGGCTATGCGCACTGCACCGCCGCACAGCACGAACAGCAGTTCGGCGTGCGCAGTTCTGTCGGTCGTTTTCTCGAACGGCGTTCCAGTGAGCATCGTCTCGATGGTCTGGGTGAGTTTGCTCGCCCGGGCGGTGAAGTGCGCCATGTGGCCACCGAGAATCTCTGGATGCCGTTTGACGACTTCGAGGCGGTCGGTTTTCATTCGGGCTCGGCTCGAGTGAGGGGATCCCATGACCGTGAGCATCAAGCCGACGATGGCGGGGATCAGGTCCGGGCCCGGGTGCTCGTGTATGTAATCGGCGATCAGTTCGTCGGTGACTTCGGCGGGGTGAACGCCCAGGACAGCACTGTCCTTGCTTTCGAAGTAGTTGAAGAACGTCCGGGTGGAGATGTCGGCCAGATCGCTGATCGCGTCCACGGTGGTCTCGCCGAGTCCGTCCCTGAGCACGAGAGTCAACGCGGCTTCTTCTATCCGGGCGCGCGTCTCGGCGCGCTTGCGGTCTCGCCGGCCTAGCTTGTCGGTAGTGGGCACCTATCTACAGTACTGCAAATTTGCAGGACTGCATATTAATGCGGGGCAGGTCAGTCGGTCGATGACGAATTGATTGAGGAGGGCGGCGGTCATGGTCAGCCACCCCGGCGGTTCGCGATTGGACGTGACGATCGCGGTCTTCGTCCGGTGGCGCGCAGTGGACACATCAATTTGAATCGATACCGCCGACCCCCATACCGCCATTGCGGAGATGATTCCACGACCGGTCCTGGTGACCAGCGGCGCAGTATGGATCACCCTTACAAGTGTCTTTATAGAAACTGTGCGTCTCCGTGTCCGAACGACCAGTCGGCGCGGGTGTCCTCGACGACGGACACGATCAGATCGTCCTGCACTAGCTCGTTCTGGTCGTGCAGTTGCCACGCCAGTGCGCGTAAATGCTCTGGAGTGCAACGATTTTCGACGATGTCGATGCGAACGAGAGGCTTGATGGTCCTGTCAATCCGGAAAAGCGGTGAGGTCGACGCGTCATTACGTCGACCTCACCGTCTCTGATGAGTTCATGGGCTGAGTCCGTGAGTTCTCGGCGGATTCTGGCAGATTCGATCTAGCTGTTTTCGGGGCTCAGCTGTTCTCAGGGCTCAGTCGTTTCAGGTCTCAGTCGTTTTCTGGGAAGCCGAGGTTGATGCCACCGTGGCTCGGATCGAGCCACCGACTGGTGACGGCTTTGCCTCGGGTGAAGAAGTGCACGCCTTCCATCCCGTGGGCGTGAGTGTCACCGAACAGACTGTTCTTCCACCCACCGAAGCTGTAGTACGCCATGGGCACCGGGATCGGGACATTGATACCGATCATGCCGACCTCGACCTCGTTCTGGAAACGCCGGGCCGCACCGCCGTCGTTGGTGAAAATGGCGGTGCCGTTGCCGTACGGGTTCGAGTTGATGAGCTCGAGGGCCTCGTCGTAGGTATCGACACGGACCACCGACAGGACCGGGCCGAAGATCTCGTCGGTGTAGATGGACATGTCGGTGGTGACGTTGTCGATCAACGTCGGCCCCAACCAGAACCCGTCCTTGCCTCCGTCGGCCTGGACTGTGCGGCCGTCGACGACGATGGTGGCGCCGGCGGCTTCTCCGGCATCGACGTAGGAGGCAACCTTGTCGCGGTGCGCCTTGGTCACCAGCGGTCCCATGTCCGCGCCGGTGGTTCCGTCGCCCGTGACCAGTGGGGTGGTGCGCTCGACGATCTTCGCAACCAGGTCGTCGGCGATGTTCCCGACAGCGACGAGCGCGGAGATGGCCATGCAACGCTCACCGGCAGAACCGAACCCGGCGTTGACCATGGCGTCGGCTGCGAGGTCGAGATCGGCGTCGGGCAGGACGATCGCGTGGTTCTTCGCTCCGCCGAGAGCCTGAACGCGCTTACCGTTCGCGGTGCCGGTGGAGTAGACGTACTGCGCGATCGGTGTCGATCCGACGAAGCTGATCGACTTGATTGCCTTGTTCTCGAGTAGTTCGTCGACGGAGACCTTGTCGCCCTGGAGGACGTTGAAGACACCGGGAGGTAGGCCTGCTTCTTCCCAGAGCTCGGCGATCCACAGCGACGCGGTCGGATCCTTCTCGCTGGGCTTGAGAACGACCGTGTTGCCTGCGGCGATGGCGATGGGGAAGAACCACATCGGCACCATCGCCGGGAAGTTGAACGGGCTGATGATGCCGACGGGGCCGAGAGGCTGACGGATCGAGTAGATATCGACCTTCGTCGATGCGTTCTCGGTGAAGCCACCCTTGAGCAGATGGGGAATGCCACAGGCGAATTCGACGACTTCCTGGCCGCGACTGATCTCGCCGAGCGCGTCGGAGAGAACCTTGCCGTGCTCGGCGGTGATGATCTCGGCGAGCTCGCCTTTCTTGGCGTTGAGTAATTCACGGAACTTGAAGATGATCGCGGTTCGCTTGGCCAGCGAGGTATCTCGCCACGCCGGGAATGCTGCTGCGGCAGAGGCGATGACCGTGCGTGCATCGTCGACGGTGGCCAGCGCTACCTGTCCGGTGATCTGTCCGGTCGCGGGGTTGGTGACCGGAGCGGTCTTGTCGGACGTGCCGGCGAACGGCTTACCGTCGAGCCAGTGACCGATAGTGTTGTCAGACATAAGTTTCCAATCAGCTTCGAGGTTTTCAGAAGATCGTGTAGGCCTTGCGCAGGGTTTCGGTGACGTCCCAGCGTCCACTCCACCCTGGGGGGAGAGTGAGGTAATCACCGGCCTTGATCTCGGTCTTCTTGCCGGTGTCGTCATCGGTCAATGTCGCGGCACCCGAGATGATGTAGCACGTCTCGGTGTTCGGGCGGTCGACGACGGGCCAGCCACCTGGTTGGCATTCCCAGATGCCGATCTGGGCTTCGGTGCCGCCATCGACGGTCGTGGTTGCCAGTTGCGGGTCGCCGCTGTCGGCACCGGGACGCTGGCCGGCGGGGGTGAGTTCGCCGGTGACGGTGGCTGAGTCGAGGTGGATCAGTGATGGCATGTGAAGGTCCCTGTCTGTGGGTCAGTGCGCGCCGGTGAGTTTTTCGAGCATGGCCGAAATTTTCGAGGGTTTGCCGGTAACGCGCTCTTCCAGGTCGGAAGCGGTCGCGGCTTGCAGGCCTGCGTTGACTCCGAACCAACGGAATGGTTCGACTTCCCATTTGCGAGAATGGTGGTCGACGATCGGTAAGCGGTTCAGTCCGTCGTCGGTGCCGGTGATGAGGTTCCGCAGGACGCGTCCGGCGAGGTTGCTGGTCGCGACGCCGTCGCCGACATACGGTCCCGCCCAAGCCATCTTGGAGGCGCGGTCGTAACCAACCGAAGGGAACCAGTCGCGGGGTACCCCCAGCGGTCCGCCCCACTTGTGGGTGATGTTCACACCTGCGAGGGAAGGGAAGAAATCTTCCATGGTCGAGACGATCTTGTCGTGGATCTTGGTGTTGACATCGAACTTCGGTGATACCGCCGACCTGAAGTGATAGGGGGCGCCGCGGCCGCCGAAGACGAGCCGGCCCTCGGAGGTGACTTGGGCATAGATGCGCAGGTTGCGCATGTCGTTGAACGCAGTCCGGGTGTCCAGTCCTACACGTGTGCGGAGGTCCTGAGGGAGGGGTTCGGTGGCGACGACGAGCGAGTACAGGGGGGCGACGTTGCGGCGGTACTGCGGAAACTCTGGGGTGAATGCTTCCGTAGCACGGACGACGACGCCGGCTGTCACCGTTCCACCAGGAGTCTGGGCCCTGCCGTCGCCGAAGTCGGTGACAGCGGTGTCCTCGTAGATTACTCCGCCATGATTCTCGATCCACGATGCGAGACCGAGAACGAGCTTGTCCGGGTGTAGCAACGCGCAGTGCGGGGTGTGAACACCTCCGAGTACTCCGTCGGCGTTGATTATGGACGTAGCTGCGTTCTTGTCGAGAAACTTCCACTGGCCGGGTACGCCGAAGGCATCTGCACCGGCCACGGTTGCGTGCGCTCGGGTGAGTTGCGCCGGAGTGCGGGCCAGCGAGACGAATCCTTCCGGGCTGTAGTCGCAGTCGATGCCCGCGGCATTGGTCGCACGGCCCACTTCGGCGACGGTGTCGTTCATGGCGTGTTGGAGTTCGATGGCAGCCTGGTGGTCGTAGAGCTTCTCCACCCGCGCCAAGGACACGGGGAAGATCGCCGAGCACCATCCGCCGTTGCGGCCGGATGCGCCGAATCCGGCGTATTCACGTTCGAGGAGAACCACTTTCAGTGAGGGGTCTTCCTGGAGAAGGTAGTAGGCTGCCCATAGTCCGGTGAATCCTGCACCGACGATCGCGACATCAGCAGTGATGTTCTGGGCTAGTGCGGGTCGGCGAGTCACCGTCTCGCGGTCATCGAGCCACAGGGGCACGCCCTGCGAGGTGTGTCCTCCTGTGCGGGCGTCGTTCACTACCATGTCGTGCCTCCAAGAATCGGACTGTGTCGGGCCGCGGCCGAGCCGCTGGGCTGGTGAAACTATTCTCACGCGATCGATGTGAGCGGGGACATACGCCAGGTGGACAGTCTTCCCGGTCAGGTCTATACATTTGTATTAACGACTGGGAAGGGACGCCATGATTTCGGTGGACAGATTGACGTCGGTGCCATCGTTGGGGTTGTCGTACCTGGCGGGAACCGCTGGTGGAGCGCGGCTGGTGACGTGGGCACATGCGTGCGATCTTCCTGATCCTTGGGAATGGGTCGATGCGGGCGACCTGATGATGACGACGGGCAGCGGGATGCCTGTGACCGAGGAGGCGCAGATCGACTGGATCACCCGGTTGATCGACAGCAAAGTCAGCGCCTTGGTTATCGCCAGGGAACCCCACGCCCCGGAAGTCTCGTCGGCGTTACTCGCGGTGGCGGAGAACCGGCGGTTTCCGATACTCGCCGCAAGTTTCGATCTACATTTCGTCGCACTGGCACGCACGGTCATCGAAAGCGCCGTGGAAGGCGAAAGGTACCGCATAGCCACGATCACACGCCTCTACGACGTCTACTGGCAATCACTACATGCCCGAGGCTCGTTCGACGATCGTGTGTCCACCCTCGAGGGTGCTACCGGCCTGACGCTCGAGGTCCGTGACACCTCGTCGGGCGACTGCATCGCCCGTGGACGCAATTCCGCGCGTGCCACGGCCACGCACTCCGACGTGAGCGTGGCGAAGCGGTCATCACCGGAAGTGTCGGTGCCTGTACCAGGATCAGGTGACGCCGTGCTGGTTGCTGGATCGGCCCGAGTCGACCCTGTGTCCGATCGTGTTCTACTGCAACATATCGCGGGACTCATTGCGCTCGAACTCGAACACGACGCCGTTCGGAGGGACAGCCTTCGCGCGTCCGGGCAGGATCTGCTACTCGGTTTGTTGGATGGATCCATCGCACCGTCGGCAGTGTGGCCGGAACTGCGACATCGCGGCATGCCTGGACCTGTGGTGGCTGTGTGTTGGACCTCGCCCGAGTCGTCACCGTTGGCGCACGAGAGCGTGCATTTGGACACCCGGCTGCAGCGCTCGGCCCCGCTGCTGACATACCGGAGTCCGATGCTCATCGCGATCGCTCCCCACGATGTCGAGTTGCTGAGCGCGCTGGCATCGAAACTCGCTCCCAATTGCGTGGTGGGGCTGAGCGCGCCGCTGAAGCCGTCCGGCGATGTCGCAGAGTCCGTGCGTCAGGCGCAGATCGCGGCCTCACGTGCGACGTCGATGGGCGTGACGGCCGTGTCGTACGACGAACTCGAAGGCAATTCGGGTGTGTTCCCCCGAAGCGTGGAGGACACACGCCGCTTGGTCGTGCGGGTCCTCGGGCCGCTGGTGACCCATGATGCGGCGTCGGACGGGGAATTGGTCGAATCGGTTCGCGTCTTCCTCGCCAACGATTCGAACTGGCAGCGCAGCGCCGATCAGTTGGGCGTTCACCGGCAGACGCTCGTATACCGGCTCAAGAAAGTCGAGCAGCTCACCGAACTCAAGGTCACATCGACAAAAGGGTCTGCGTTGCTGTGGCTGGCGTTCGAGGCAGCGAATCAGGCACGGCTGTCGGTGTCCGAACTGGTCGAAAGCGCGTAGGCCACGGATCCCGGTCAGTGGATCCGCGGCCTACGCCGCGGGCGGGTCGATCAGTTGACGGCGGGGGTATCGGTCGACGGCTTCGACGGGACTGTGCTGTCGAGTCGACCGTCGATGACGTCGTCGTTTCGGAGATTCCCGAACTTGCGCCGCAACAAATAGATGATCGAGAGTGCGACCCACACGGCGATTCCTTGGAACAGCTCGATTCGGTTCTGCTCTCGCAGGCCCATGCTCACGAGGACCGCGACGATCGCGACGGTGACGATCAGTGGGAGGACCGGGTACAGCCACATCCGGAATTCGAGGATTCCGGGGCTTTCCTTCTCCCATCGACGACGAAGGCGTAGCTCGGAGATGCAGATCATGAAGTAGACGAACAGGAATACCGCGCCCGAGGCGTTGATCAGGAACAGGAAGACTGTGTCGGGGTAGAGGGCGGAGAGAACGACACAGCCGTAGCCGACGATCGTGCACGACAGAATGCCTTTCACCGGCACGCCTCGCGAGTTGGTGGTGGTCATCCATTGCGGGGCATCCCCACGGGAACCCATGACGAACAGCAGACGTGACGCGGTGTACAGGCCCGAATTCAACACGGAGAGAACAGCTACCAAGATCACGAGGTTGAGCAGATCGGCTGATCCTGGAATGCCGATGCGGTCGAGTGCAGCAACGAAGGGAGACTGGCCCGGGACGACGTCACTCCAGGGAACGATCATGACGATCAGGAATGTGGAAATCACGAAGAACGCGAGGATTCGGAAGACGACGGAATTGACTGCTTTGCGAATGGCTTTCGCAGGTTCTGCAGACTCGGCTGCGGCGATCGTGACCACTTCGACGCCGGTCATCGAGAAAATGACGACGACGACACCGACGAACAACGTGCCGAGACCGTTGGGGAGCAACCCACCGTGGTCGGTCATGTTGGCGAACGTCAGTGAGGAACCGGGCCAGATGCCGAAGGCGAACAACGCTGCGACCGCGATGAATGCGACGATGGCCACGACCTTGATACCGGCGAACCAGTACTCGGCCTCGCCGAACGATCCGACCGAGAGCATGTTGATGCCGGTCATGATGATCATCAACGCCAGAGCGATTGCCCAGACGGGGATACTCGGTACCCATTTGTTGATCATCTGGCCGCCGACTACAGCCTCGAATCCCACGACGATGACCCAGAAGTACCAGTAGAGCCAACCTGTCGAGAATCCGGCGAATCGTCCGTAAGCCATACGCGCGTAGTCGGTGAACGATCCTGTGCAGGGCTTCGCGGCAGCCATTTCGCCGAGCATGCGCATCACGAGCAACACGATCAATCCGGTGATCGCGTAGGTGACGAACGCCAGCGGACCGGCCTGGTTGATGATGGCACTCGAACCCACGAACAGGCCGGCGCCGATGACGCCACCAAGCGAGAGCATCGTCAGATGACGTTGCTTGAGCCCCGGTTTCAGGGTGTTGGATCGATCGGCGATTTGCGCCATGGCAGTTGTTCCCTCTCCGCGAATGTAGGCATGGCCCCAGCGAACGGGCCGGTGGGCTTGAAACCCATGCTTTTGTGACTGCCATCACGATCCTGGTTGTCGCAGAACCTAGCTATCCGCGAACTGACGAGATCGACGGTCCCCGTTCATACGTATGTAGGAGAGATGGTGTTGCAAGGAGCTCTGACTGCGGGGACGACCACGATTGTGATTCGTGCCGTCGGCGTCGATTGTGTTGATTCTCGGGCGCGGTATCCCTGTTCGTCGGATTCAGCAATCGTGTGCCGACAACGGCACACCGGTTACCGCCAGTTTTGTCGATCTCTTCGGATCGAAACGCTGGCCATCATGACGACCTCCTCGCGACGAAGCTCTTTGACGCGTCTGTTGCCGCCGTACGCAGGCAGGCCGGGTTCCTCCGGCGATATGCGTGATCGCCGTGAGCTGAGAAAGTCACGAATTTCGGTGCGAAGGTCGGTCGTACTCCTACCCCCACCTCAGAAGCGGTACCGAGCTTGGGGGACTGCCAGTACCTGAATCGGCAGTGATGCCACAAGCACGCGAACTTGCTCGGCAAATTCGTTGCGCCCGCGTGCGAGAGGGAATGTGTGGCCGGTGCGCTCTGCGATGTTGCCGCTGCGTTTCACTGATGCGCCTACGTCCACCGGGTACACGTCAGCGGGCCGTGTCGGAACGACGAGAGCCTTCTGTGTCGCCGCGTGTGAATCGAATCGGTTTGTAGTTGGTAGCGTTCGGCTCGCACGGCGCTGACAGTGACATCGACGCCGAACACGCCCGCAACCCGAATCCCTTCTCGTTCCATCAATTCGTTTGCGGCGCATCGCATGATGAAACGGTCCTTCGTCAGTACCTGGATTTTGTCGGTGTCGTCGTGGTCGAGTACCCAACTTCAACTAGGCCATGTCCAGGCATACGGTTTGCGTCGATATCTGTTGACGGTGCGGTAACTGTTGCTTCCGCACGATGTCGTGGACGCTTTCGCGTCTGTTGTCGCCGCCTTTGGCTTTTCGGCTTCGCCGGCATCATCGCCGCAGCGAACTCCCGGCCTTCAGGTAGGCGGCACCACTGCGTATCCCCGCGACGGCTATCTCGTCCGGCTCTGCAAATCCAAGACGGACCGAGTAGGCAGCCAGTCAGCGAAATCCTGGCCATACAACGACAGTGACGAAACTTGCCCGCTCGACGCTGAACTGCGGTGGGGTCACATAGATGCACTTGCCTACCGACTCCAGGGCGATGTCGGCTTGCGACGAATGAGTCTCGTTGTCACGAGTCCGCACAGAGTGTTGATGCGGGATGGCGCGCTCGTCCACCCGAAACCGTAGTCGTCCGCGGCTGATTACGACTGTGCCGTGCCGGAGCACTGGCGGTAGCTCGGTGTCACGAGAGTGTCACAAGTCGGTACGTTCGTGCATGGACTCGATCGGACGTCGATGCACGAAAAACGTTGCAAATAAATAAATATCGAGTCCATCGTAGTTTACGTGAATCCACTTCCAGGGACTTAAAATCCGCACAGTGTCGGTTCGAGTCCGACTGGGGGGCACCTCTTCCGCCGAACTCGAAGTTGTGGATGGGTTTCGGCTGCATTCCGTCCCTAACTTCGAGTTCGACTGAGTCGCCGTACAGGCCGGACGTTCCTCGCCGCCACTGTCGGGTGTCGAACTCGGATCGTGCTACTCACAGTTCAGGTATACGGGTAGGGCAGGTCGGTGTCGACGTCTTCGTCGACGAGTAGCCGGCGTCCGAGTTGTGGGAATGCGCGTTGTGAACACGAGGTGCGTTCGCACACTTTGCATCCGGGACCGATGGGTATCGATGCACCGGGGGAGTGGACCGGCAGGTTGTCGGCATATACCAGTTCGTTCGCATACGCGATGTCGCATCCGAGGCCGATCGCGAAACTCTTCTGTGGTGATCGGTATCCGAGTCCGCCACTGTCGGTGGCGCGCGCAATCCACAGATAGGAGCGGTCGTCGGGCATGGTCGCGATCTGTGTCAGTATTCGTCCCGATGCCGCGAATGCGTCGTGCACAACCCACAGTGGGCAGCTTCCACCGACACGTGAGAAGTGAAATGCACTTGCGGACTGGCGTTTCGAGATGTTGCCGGCTCGGTCGGTGCGAACGAAGAAGAACGGAACGCCCTTCGCGCCCGGTCGCTGCAACGTGGACAATCGGTGACACACGGTTTCGAAGCCGACCTCGAAAGTCAGCGACAGTAGATCGATGTCGTATCGCAGCGACTCTGCAGCGGCGAGGAATCGTTCGTAGGGCAACAGCAGGGCTCCGGCGAAATAGTTGGCCAGCCCGACGCGGGCCAGCTCCCGGGCCTGAGTGCTCAGGTTCGAGTCGGCATCGACGATCGCGTCGATCGTCGTCGAATGCGAGAGAAATGCCAGCTGGGTTGCGATCTGGTAGGCGCGTTGCCCGGCGGTCAGTCGACGCGCGAGCACGAGGGTCCCGCCGGTGTCGTCGAAGATTCGTTTGGGGCCGAGTGAGCCGGGATCATCGTCGCCGATAGTCACCGTGATGCCGTGGTCCGTTTCGATGACCTGTGCGAGTTGTAGATCGAGTGCCCCGATACTGAGCCCATTGCGCTCGAAGAGTTCCTCTGCCGCAGTATCCAATTCGGGGATGTGGTTGCGGCGGTCGTAGAAGAAGTCTCGGACTTCCTCGTAGGGCATCGGGGCGTGGCCACCCGTCGGGACGTCTGGTCCGCGCCCATCGAGTCCGACCGTGAGCCGGTCCACCTGATCGGTCGCTGCATGGAGCTTGCGGTGCAGGGAGACGAGGGTGCGCCCGATCTCCGGCATGCGCGAGACCAATTCCTGGATGTCGGACATCGACACCTCGCCTCGATCGGAGGTTTCGGTGAGGACATCGTGCAGGTCGGCGACGAGGCGAGCGTCGGTGTCGGTGGCGAAGAACGAGGGTTCGAGCTCGAACATCGTGTTGAGCTTGAGCAGTACCTGAACGGTCAGAGGTCTTTGGTCGCTCTCGAGTTGGTTCAAGTAGCTCGGCGAGAGTTCGAGTGTCTTTGCCAAAGCGGACTGCGTCAGCTGTCGTTCCTCGCGTAGGCGCCGCAGGCGCCCGCCTGCGTAGATCTTCTGCATCTCTGTCGTTGCCTCCTTCGGGTGTCGACACTGTAACCGAACTGGACTTCGCAACCTTTGCCGATTTGCAGGAACTGCATCGCAAAAATAGGCATTTGCGATGTCTTCCGCAGGTCCGGACACCTGCGTAACTTGTGAATGAAGCGTAGTAATCCCTTTCATCAGCACGGAGGATTTTCTGTGAAGACCCACCTCGTACGCACTCGCACATCCGCCGAGAACTTCCCTCAGTCCGAGCATCTGGCCTGGAAGGTCGCCGAGGTCGCCGCCGACGAGGTGGAAGTCCCCGAAGCGACGGCGGAGATGATCGTCAACCGGATCATCGACAATGCCTCGGTGGCTGCGGCGTCGCTGGTTCGGCGACCGGTGACGAGCGCCCGCGCACAGGCGCAGGCGCACCCGTACAGCCCCGGTGCCACTGTGTTCGGAATCGGTGGGAAGTACTCACCCGAGTGGGCCGCGTGGGCCAATGGGGTAGCGGTGCGAGAACTCGACTTTCACGACACGTTCCTCGCCGCCGAGTACTCCCACCCGGGGGACAATATTCCGCCGATCCTCGCGGTCGCCCAGCACGCCGCGCGCTCGGGGCGTGATCTGATCCGTGGTCTGGCCACCGGGTACGAGATTCAGATCGACCTCGTTCGCGCAATCTCGTTGCACGAGCACAAGATCGACCACGTCGCCCATCTCGGGCCCTCTGCTGCCGCCGGTATCGGTAC
Organism: Rhodococcus sp. IEGM1428; assembly: GCF_050321865.1. NCBI lineage: Bacteria > Bacillati > Actinomycetota > Actinomycetes > Mycobacteriales > Nocardiaceae > Rhodococcus > Rhodococcus sp. IEGM1428. The sequence goes on from NZ_JBNQFW010000001.1 coordinate 344,563, forward strand.
CCTGCTCGGCCTCGACACCGAAACCATCTACCAGGCCGTCGGGCAAGCGCTGCACACCACGACGGCCACCCGTCAGTCCCGCAAGGGGTCGATCTCGAGTTGGAAGGCCTACGCTCCCGCACTCGCCGGGAAGGTCGCCGTCGAAGCCGTCGATCGAGCACTGCGCGGCGAGGGTGCCCCGTCGCCGATCTGGGAGGGTGAGGATGGGGTCATCGCGTGGCTTCTCGGTGGACCGGACGCCGAATACCATGTGCCCCTTCCCGGCCCGGGTGAAGCCAAGCATGCAATCCTCGACAGCTATACCAAGGAACACTCCGCCGAGTACCAGAGCCAGGCCCCGATCGACCTCGCCCGGCGAATGCGCGAAAAGATCTCCGATCTCGAACAGATCGAGACGATCGTGTTGCACACCAGTCACCACACGCATTACGTCATCGGCACCGGCTCGAACGATCCACAGAAGTTCGATCCCACCGCCTCCCGGGAAACCCTCGATCACTCGGTGATGTACATCTTCGCGGTCGCGCTCGAGGACGGAATCTGGCATCACGAACATTCCTATGCCCCCGCTCGTGCGCAGAGGCCGAACACGGTCGCGTTGTGGAACAAGATCTCGACGGCAGAGGACCCCGAGTGGACTCGCCGGTACCACTCGGTCGATCCGGACGAGAAGGCGTTCGGGGCACGCGCGGAGATCGCGCTGAAAGACGGCACGGTCATCGTCGACGAACTCGCGGTCGCCGACGCGCACCCACTCGGTGCCCGTCCGTTCGCCCGTGAGCAGTACATCGCGAAGTTCCGTTCGTTGGCTGACGGCGTGATCGCACCCGCGGAACAGGACCGCTTCCTCGACGCCGCCGAGCGGGCTTCCGAGCTCGCCGCAGGCGAGCTCGATCAGCTGACCTTCACTGTCGCCGACGATGTTCTGGCGAGGGCTCCGAAGACCCCGAAGGGCATCTTCTGATGCCGGGTCTCATCGCCGCCTCGACATCGGCCGCGGACAAGCGAATTGCGCTACGCGCCGCGCTTGCGTCGACGTCGATCACTCGGCTTCCCGGCGCAATCAACCCGCTGACCGCAAAGTTGATTCAGGAGATCGGTTTCGAGGGGGTCTATATCTCCGGTGGCGCATTCTCTGCCGGGCTCGGTTTGCCCGACATCGGACTCACCACGTTGACCGAGGTCATCACCCACAGTGCGCAGATCGCGGCGGTCACCGATTTGCCGGTGCTGATCGACGCCGATACCGGATTCGGTGAGCCGATGTCCGCGGCACGCACGGTGCTGGCGGCCGAGGATGCGGGGATCGCCGGGTTGCACCTCGAAGACCAGATCAACCCGAAACGCTGCGGGCACCTCGACGGCAAAGCGATCGTCCCGACAAACGAGATGGTGCGACGCCTCCGTGCGGCCGTCACCGCGCGACGTGATCCGAACTTCGTCATCTGCGCCCGCACCGACGCAGCGGGTATAGACGGAATCGACGCCGCGGTCGAGCGAGCAAAAGCGTACGCGGACGCCGGAGCAGACCTGATCTTCACCGAGGCACTCGTCGAGGAAGGCGACTTCGCGAAATTCCGTGCCGCAGTGGACACCCCGCTGCTGGCGAACATGACCGAGTTCGGCAAGTCCGAGCTGATCTCCGCGCACACCCTCGAGGACATCGGCTACAACGCTGTCATCTATCCGGTCACCACATTGCGACTGGCCATGGGGGCCATCGAAACCGGACTGCGTGAGATCCACGACCGCGGAACGCAGAAAGGACTCCTCGACCGGATGCAGACCCGCTCACGTCTGTACGAGTTGCTCGACTACGAGCGTTTCAACGAATTCGACACCGGAATTTTCAATTTCAGCCTAGGAGAGCAGTGATGACCGAGGCGATTCCCACGATCTACAAAGGGCTGGCCGGTGTCGTGGTCGACACCACCGCTATCTCCAAGGTGGTACCCGAGACGAACTCGTTGACCTACCGGGGATATGCCGTGCAGGATCTGGCCGCGCACTGCACCTTCGAGCAGGTCGCCTACCTGCTGTGGCACAGTGAGCTCCCGTCCGTGCAGCAACTCGAACTGTTCGTTCAGCGCGAGCGAGCCCAACGGCGAGCAGACCGCTCGTTGCTCTCGCTCGTCACGAAAATGCCCGACAATTGTCATCCGATGGACGTGGTGCGCACCGCGATCAGCTACCTCGGTGCGGAAGACGCTGCTGAGGAGGACAATTCGGCATCAGCGAACCTGTCCAAGGCTCTGCGCATGACGGCAGTGTTGCCGACCATCGTCGCCGCCGACCATCGCCGCCGACATGGCCTCGATCCCATCGCCCCTCATTCGCATCTGGGATTCGCGGAAAACTTCCTCAACATGTGCTTCGGCTCCGTTCCCGAACCGGAGATCGTCAAGGCCTTCGAGGTTTCCCTGATCCTGTATGCCGAGCACAGCTTCAACGCCTCCACCTTCGCTGCTCGCGTGGTCACCTCGACACTGTCGGACATCTACAGCGCCGTCACCGCCGCCATCGGAGCACTGAAGGGCCCATTGCACGGAGGTGCCAACGAAGCTGTCATGCGAGACATGCTCGAGATCGACGATCCCGAACGGGCCGCACAGTGGCTGCAGAACAAACTCGCGCGCAAGGACAAGGTCATGGGCTTCGGTCACCGTGTCTACAAGAACGGCGACTCGCGCGTACCGACGATGAACGCAGCATTCCGAGATGTCGCTACGGTGACCGGCGGAGACAAATGGGTGCGCATGTACGACATCCTCGAAAAGACAATGAACGACGCCACCGGCATCAAGCCCAACCTCGATTTCCCTACTGGCCCGGCGTATTACCTGATGGGCTTCGACATCGACGTGTTCACGCCGATTTTCGTCATGAGTCGCATCACCGGTTGGACGGCTCACATCATCGAGCAAGGTGCGTCGAACGCGCTGATCCGACCACTGAGCGAGTACTCGGGAGTGCCGCAACGCGCTGTCGTCGCCTGACGCCGGCTACCCGTGAGTCCGATTCCCCACTGCGTGCGATGATTTGATTCATGGCACGGGACGTCGCGAGCACGGTGCGAGGCATTACCCTTCAGCAGTTGCGCTACTTCGTAGAAGTGGCCGCCGAGGGGTCCATCAGTGCCGCGGCGGACTTGCTGTACGTTGCACAACCGACCATGTCGGCCGCATTGAAAGACCTGGAACGTCGCGTGGGTCGGACCCTCTTCGTTCGCTCGACCCGCGGGGTGACACTCACCGAGGATGGAGCCGAATTTCTCGGCTACGCGCGTCAGGTGGTCGAGCAATCAGAGCTCTTGGAACAGCGGTACCTCGGCCGAGGGCCTGCTCGACGGCTCTTGGCCGTCTCGACTCAGCACTACTCGTTCGTCGTCGACGCCTTCGTTCGCATGGTGAAAGCGTCTGAGGCTCCGGAGTATTCGTTCAGCCTTCGAGAGACCCGCACGTGGGAAATCATCGAGGATGTCCGCACGCTCCGCAGTGAACTCGGTGTCCTCTATCGCAACGAGTTCAATGCAAGCGTCATCGACAAGCTGATTCGCGAGGCAGGTCTGGTGTTCACGCCGCTGTTTCTGGCGTCGCCGCATATTTTCATCGCCCGCACGAATCCCCTGTCGGGGCGAAAGAGTGTGGAGCTGAGTGATCTCGAAGAATTTCCGCGTCTCACGTTCGACCAGGGCGCGAACAATTCCTTCTACCTCTCCGAAGAGATACTCTCCACCCGTTCGTCCAGACAAGAGATCCGGGTGAGCGATCGTGCCACCATCTTCAACCTCATGATCGGTCTGGGCGGATACACGATCTCCACCGGCATCGTCTCGGATGATCTCGATCCGTCCATCATTGCTGTTCCGCTCGACGTCGACGATCGCATCGAGATCGGTTGGATCGGTCATGCTTCGGTGTCGTTGACCGTCCAGGCTCAGCGCTTCGTGGCAGAGATGCGCGACGTCGTGTCTGGCTTCGGCGTCGACCTATTGACATAGCCTTTGCCTATGTTCAGCCATTGTCGAGAGTGATTATCCTATGACGAGTGGTCCAACTAGGCTGGTGCGCAGGCTGCTTCGGACAGCCGCCTTTCGGTTCTGTCTACCTGAGAAACCGGCCCGACCGCCGAGAACTTCGGTCGAAGTAGCGCGACGGCTCAGTTAATGAACCCGTGTGGTGACGCGTTTGTCACCACATTCACCGCACGTGATTGGGGCTACTGGTCAGCATGACGAACGACTGTACTTTCAGCATCAGTACGACGCGCTTCGACGAGGACTACACCCCGTCGACGAACTCGCGTCACACGACCAACTTCGCGAATCTCGCACGCGGCGAGAACGGTCGACGGAACTTACGTAGCGCGATGACGATGATGCACACCCGGCTCAACGAGCTGGTTCAGGACGACAACCAAGGTAGCGACCGCTACGCACTCGAATTGGACATCATCTCGGTGGATCTGCATCTCGCGTTCGATGGAGCAGACGCAGCCTTTCCGGTAATCGAAATTCTCGATGTCGGCATAGTCGATACCACTACCGGCACCCGCACGAAGGGCATCGTCGGAAACAACTTCTCCTCGTACATTCGCGATTACGATTTCATCGTTCAACTCCCGAAGCACCGAACAGTGGGCATTCCCAGCGACTTCGGCGATGTGCACGGCCAGGTCTTTCAGCGTTTTGTCGATTCGCGCGAGTACCGTGAACGGTTCTCGCAGCCCCCGGTCATCTGTATCAGCGTGTCGACGTCCAGAACGTACCGTCGCCGCAGGAATCACCATCCGGTGCTCGGTTTCGAGTACGAGGCAGAGGGCAAGTCGATCACCGATCAGTACTTCGGAAAGATGGGTCTCGGGGTTCGCTACTTCATGCCTCAGGGGTCCGTCGCTCCCTTGGCGTTCTACCACTGCGGTGACTTGCTCAACGATTATTCAGGCTTGGCACTCGCCGGAACGATCGCGACAATGGAGAGTTTCCAGAAAATCTATCGTCCTGAAATTTACAACGCAAACACTGCCGCCTCGGAGGTCTACCGGCCGAGTCTCGACAACGACAACTATTCATTTCCGCAGGTGACCTACGACCGTGTCGAGCGCAATCGACTTGCGACGACACAAGCCGAATTCACCGACGTGAATCTCATGCAGCCGTACGGCTCAGTCCTGAAGCGGTGGGCCACCGAGCAACGCACCCGACCGTGCGAGACCGAAAGGTATCGAAGATGAACCCACTCCTGCCCACCTCGATCGTCGGAAGCCTCCCCAAGCCCTCGTGGCTCTCCGAGCCGGAGAAGCTCTGGTCGCCGTGGAAATTGCGAGACGACGAATTGCGCGAAGGGAAGCTGGACGCTCAGTCGCTTGCAGCCGATGAGCAGCGTCGTGCAGGGCTCCACATCATCAGCGATGGTGAACAGACGCGTCAGCACTTCGTGACCACGTTCATCGAGCATCTGAAGGGTGTCGATTTCGATCGGCGCGAGACAGTGCGAATTCGCGACCGATACGACGCAAGCGTCCCGACGGTTGTCGGCGCGGTGAGCCGGGAACAATCAGTGTTTGCCGCCGATGCGAGTGGCCTCAGAGCATTGACCGACCAGCCGATCAAATGGGCACTGCCTGGCCCTATGACAATGATCGACACGCTCTACGACGACCATTACAAGAGTCGTGAGAAGCTCGCGTGGGAGTTCGCGACTCTTCTGAATGAAGAGGCGAAGGACTTGGAAGCGGCCGGCGTCGACATTATCCAGATCGACGAGCCCGCATTCAACGTGTTCTTCGACGAGCTCGAAGACTGGGGGATCGCGACACTCGAGCGCGCAGTCGAAGGGCTGAATTGCGAAACTGCCGTTCACATCTGTTACGGCTACGGAATCAAAGCCAACACCGACTGGAAGGCAACACTCGGGTCCGAGTGGCGACAGTACGAACGGTCTTTCCCACTGCTGCAACAGTCTTCGATCGACATCGTCTCGCTGGAGAGCCACAATTCGCGCGTACCCGTGGACCTGATCGAACTGCTTCGGGGTAAGAAGGTCATGCTGGGTGCGATCGATGTAGCGAGCAACACCGTCGAGACTGTCGAAGAAGTCGCTGAAACCCTCCGCCGTGCACTTCCGTTCGTCGACGCGGACAAGCTGTACCCGAGTACAAATTGCGGTATGGCACCACTCGACCGACGCGTCGCACGAGACAAGATGGTCGCGCTCACCGCTGGTGCGGACCTTCTGCGACGTCAGTTGTCCGAGTGATTCGCGTGACCCGGCGACACCCGAGTCGGCTGACATCGGCGCTGCGGGTACGCGCCGCTTCAGTTGGGCTCGATGCCGGCGGACGCAAGGATCCGTGCGCCCTCGGAAGTACGGCATTCGGACAGATCTACCAGGGCCCTTCGTCTCGGGACGGTTCGATCGTGCTGATGCGAGTGACGCTCGATGTCACGAGAGTGTCACAAGTCGGTACGATTCGAGGTGGACCGGTTCGGGCGGTGATAGACGAAAATCGTTGCAAATCAACAAGTATCGAGTCCAGAGACGTTCAGTCGAATTCACTTCTAGGGACTTGAAATCCGCACAGTGTCGGTTCGGGTCCGACTGGGGCACGGAGTACCTATGGCTCCGAAAATGTAGCGTGAGCAACGGGTTTCGGCGGGGGTCGTGGACTTCTGCCTACGTCGACGGCTGTGAATAAACAAATGACGCAGTGGGATCTGAATCCGCTCTGCCACCGATCAAGGGCATGACGCACATTGTGGAGGGAGCATTGCGGACCCGGCGTCCTACATCTGTTCTGCGTTCTCGCCTCTCAGCGTGACCGGTGCGTCAGTGACCACGTGCAGATGTGTCGGTTACGGTGATTCGAGGACCGGTAACCGGGCATATCTTCTGCGCTACTCGGGTTCAGTCGAGCGGGGATTTTATGGTTACGACGGGGCAGGGTGCGTCGAGCATGACTCGTTGGACTTGGCTGCCGAGTAGCAGCTTCATCGTTGCCGATCGACGGCGCATGCCAATGACCACGAGGTCGGCCGAGACTGACTCGGCGACTTCGATGATCTGTGTCGCTGCATCATGGCCAGCTGAATGGACGGTGTGAGAAATTTCGACTTTTACAAGTTCGGCGGCGATCGATTCTCCGAGTGTGGGGGAGCTGTAGTTGGGGCTCGCCGGAGAATCAGCACCGCCGACGAGCACGACGTGGACGCGTAGTCCGGTGGGGCTGCTGGCCATTGCGGTGCCATGGTTCAGAACCCAGTCGAATGCGAGTCGGCTTTCGGGTCGATCGTTCTGTGCGATGACGATATTCATGGATGTCCTTATCCGGGGTAGGCGGCGGTGAGTGCGCCCACGGCGAGCATGACCACGCAGACGAGTGATGCGCGCCAAATTGCTTTTCGAAGGTGCGCTCCGAGTTCGACTTTGGCGAGTCCGATGAGCAGGAGGAACGATGCAACCAACGGGCTCGACGTGTGCAGGGGTTGACCGACGATGGCAGCCCGTGCCATTTCTTCGCTGGTGATGCCGTAGTGCGATGCGGTTTCGGTGAGCACTGGTAGTACTCCGAAGAAGAAGGCGTCGTTGCTCATCAGGAATGTCAGCGGGATGCTGAGCGCGCCGGCAACGATAGCCAGGTGGGGTCCGAAGGCGTCGGGGATCACGTCGACGAGCCATCGTGACATTTCTTCGACCATGCCGGTTCCGTTGAGTACGCCGGTGAGAACCGATGCCGCGAAGACGAGGGCGACGACGGAGACGACGCTCGATGCGTGGGATTTGATTTGGTCGGACTGTTCGCTGACACGCGGGAAGTTGAGCACGAGTGCGATGCCGACGGCGATCAAAAATGTCACGGGTGGTTCGACGATATCGAGGACGAGCAGTGTCATCACGGCGACGGTGAGAGCGAGGTTGAGCCACAACAGCTTCGGGCGGGCTTTGGGTCGGTGCAGGTGTGCCGCAGCGTCGTCGGGGAGGTCGCCGAAGTCGCTGGTATCGGGGGTTGCTGTCGCAGGCGTGTCGTCGCCTGTGTCTGCAGAGCCGGCGGCCGGTCGATCCGATCCGGTGGAGGCGCTGTTTCCCGTTCCTGCTGTGGTGGTCACACTTTCGCGCTGGAGGATGCGTGATTCGGGATCGAGGGTGAGGGTGCCGACTCGCCTGCGTTCCGCGCGGCCGAGGAAGTAGGCGAGGACGGTGACGGCGATCAGGCCTGCTGCGATGGCGGGGATCATCGGGACGAAGATGTCGATCGGAGAGACGCCGAGTGCTGCTGAGGCCCGTGCTGTCGATCCACCCCACGGAACAGTATTGAGGACACCATTGGCTGTGGCTGCGACGACGGTCAGGACGACCGGGCTCATGCGGAGTCTGAGGTAGATCGGCAGGAATGCCGACGTCACGATGATGAAGGTGGTCGATCCATCACCGTCGAGGGAGACGATCGAGGTCAGTAGTGCGGTACCGACGACCAGACGCATCGGATCGTTCTTGACGAATTTGAGGATCAGTCTGATCAGGGGGTCGAAGAGCCCGACGTCGATCATGATTCCGAAGAACGTGATGGCGAAGAACAGCAGTGCTGCAGTGGGGGCGAGTTTGAGCAGAGCTTCCATGATGATGTCGCTCAGGCCCAGACCTGCGCCTGCGAACAGGCCGAACGCAGTAGGCACCAGGATAAGTGCTGCGACCGGTGTGATGCGTTTGCTCATGATCAGGTACATGAAAACCGCGATCATGGAAAAACCGAGTATGACGAGCATCGTCGCCCTTTCGTGTAGTGGTGTGCATCACTGTATACCGTATGGCATTCCTTTGCGAGTGCCGAGCGGTTGGCTACGATGCATTCATGACGGGCGACAGCAAGAGTGATCGGGTGTATGCGCAGCTCAAGGCGGAGATCATGTCGGGTGAGATCGCGCCTGGCTCGTCGCTGGGCGCGATTTCCATCGGTGAGCGGCTGAATGCGTCCAGAACCCCTGTGCGGCAAGCATTTGTGCGGCTCGAGGCCGAAGGTCTCGTCACGCTGGTCGACCGGCAGGGTGCACGGGTGGCACCGATATCGATATCGGGGGTGCGTGATCTTTTCGAGCTTCGCTCACTGCTCGAGTCGACGGCTACCGGGATGGTTGCCGATGCCGTGCGCTTCGATCCGGCTGCGGCTGCGCCGTTCATCGAGATTCTCGGCGAGCTCGACAGCATGGAGAACGAGAAACCGTCGAGTCAGCGGTGGGAGCGCTTCTACGAACTCGCCGAGCAGTTCGATCGGGCGGTGATCTCGTACACGCGTAACGCGCACTTGTCTCGATCGATTGCCGAATTAAGGCCGCACAGTGCGCGTTTGAGGTCGATTGCGCACACCAGCCCGGATCGCCTCGAGCGCTCGCTGGTGGAGCATCAGCAGATGTGTCGGGCGATCATCGCCGGAGACTCGACGGCTGCAAAGGCAGCGGCGGCCGAGCACCTCGAGGCCACTGAGCGAACCATCCTCGATGCAGTGATGAATCCTGCACGTGCGGGCCGTGGTCCTCGGATCGATGTCGTCACCGCCTGAGCTTTGTCCGACCGGCTGATCGTCGTGCGGGCCGCAGGACTCGGAGTCCTGCCGGAGTCCTGCGGCCTTCGGGTATGACGCGGGCGAACTCGTCAGGCGATGTTCGTGCCGTGTTCCTCGTCGATGCGGGTGGTCACGCCGGTGGAGATGACGGTGCGGTTGGCGTCGATGGAGGCGTAGGTCCAGAAGATGTGGAGTTCGTCGGTGTCGGAGGTGTTGTGGAAAAAGTGTCGAATACCTGCCGGGATGAACGAGTTGTCGCCCACCGTGACGGGATACTCCTTGCCGTCGATGTGTGCGACGGCCGATCCTTTAAGGACCAGTACCGACTCGTCACAGTTGTGGATGTGTTCGGGGATCGCCGATCCGGGGGCGAACATGGTGATGCCGTTGAGGAAGTCCTTCGCGCCGACCTGTTGTGAGACAAGCGGAATCGTGCGGGCTCCTCCGCCGCGTTGGCGTGGGGTGATGCCGGAGGAATGAAGCACGACAGCGGGGCGGCCGTCGTCGCTGGCGGAGTCGGTGACGGTACGGCCTTCGGTGGTTGTCATCGGTGATGGTCCTTTCGGGTGACGCGGGGTGTAGGGCAGTGCACTGGGCAGTTGGGTGTCACTCCGATGTGGGTGCGACCGTGGCTGGAGTGTTCATGGCCCACCAGGTACGCACGTTGACGAATTCGCGGATACCGGCGGAGGCGAGTTCTCGGCCGTAACCGGATCGCTTGGTGCCGCCGAAGGGCATTCGGGCGTCGGAGGCGACGACGGCGTTGACGAAGCATGCACCGGAGGTGACGCGTTTTCCGACGGCAATGGCCTTGTCGACATCTGCGCTCCAGATGCTGGCGCCCAGCCCGAATCGGGTGTCGTTGGCGACGTGTACTGCTTCGTCGGCGTCTGCCACGGTGATGATGGACGCGACCGGGCCGAACGATTCTTCGTGATACGCGGCCATCCCGGTTCCGACGTTGCCCAGGACCGTGGGGGCGTAGAAGTTGCCGGGCCGATCGAGAGCCGTGCCGCCGGTGAGCAGGGTCGCTCCCGCATCGACGGAGTCTTGGACCTGTGCAGCGACGCCGTCACGTAGATCAGCTCGGGCCATGGGGCCGACGTCGGTACCGTCGGCTTCGGGATCGCCGACGGTCAGCGATTCGACTGCGGCGACGACCAGTCGGGTGAACTCGTCGGCCACCGGGGCTTCGACGATGAACCGTTTCGGGGAGATGCACGATTGGCCGGCATTGAGGAAGCGGCCCTTGGCGGCCAGGTGCGCGACCTTGGGGAGGTCGGCGTCGGCGAGAACGATGAAGGGATCCGAGCCGCCGAGCTCGAGCACCGATTTTTTGATTTCGCGTCCGGCGATGGAGCCCACTGCAGATCCGGCGCGTTCGCTGCCGGTGATGGTCACGGCACCGACGCGGGGATCGGAGATGAGGCGTTCGGTGACCGCCGGTACGTCGACCTCGGCGACGAGCAGGGTGGTGAACAATCCTGCGGGCAACCCCGCGGCTTCGAGAATGGCCTGAGCTTCGAGAGCAGAGCCCGTGGTGTTGGGAGAGTGCTTCAACAATGCAGCGTTCCCGGCCATCAGCGCGGGCGCAGCGAAACGAAAGACCTGCCAGAGCGGGAAGTTCCACGGCATGATCGCCAGCACGATCCCGATGGGTTCGTACGACACCCAGGAGGTGTCGGCGGAGGTCTCGTAGATCTCGTCGGCGAGAAAGCCGGCAGCATTGTCGGCGTAATACTCGAGACCGACAGCGCATTTTTCGACCTCGGCGCGGGACTCGGCGAGCGGCTTGCCCATCTCTCGGGTCACCAACAACGCCAGTGACTCCGCGCGGGATCTCAATTCGGCGGCTCCGGCGTGCAAGATTTTCGAGCGGTCATCGAAACCGGTATGCGCCCAATCGGTCTGGGAGGCCGAAGCAGTGTCGAGCGCAGCGTCGATGACCGCGTCGCTCATCGCCTCGTACGTAGCGAGCTCGCGGCCGGTCGCCGGGTTGATGGTTGTGATGGAAGCAGACATTGATGAAGTTCTCCTGGATAGGTGGCCCGAAAACGAGAAATGTCAGACGGACTCGGACGCGATCACGGTGGTGACGGAACTGCCGAACGTGTTGTGTTGCGAGCCGGGAACGATTACGTCCTCGGCGATCTCCCGCCAGGCAGCGAAATGTGGGGACGCTTTGTGCGCGTCGAACGCAGCGCGGTCGGAGTAACGCTCGTAGTAGAAGAAGTGGTTGGGTGTGCTCTCGTCCTCGAATACGTCGAACTGATGGCATCCGGGCTCATCTCGCACCGACGACACTGCGTTCTCGACGATCGCGCCAATGAATTTCTCGCGCTTGTCGGGCTTGACGCTCACTGACACCAGCAGGTTCATCACGGAAAGGCTCCTCGACTCGAATGTGATCCACGTTATGTATGTCGTAGTGTATACCTAAACGTATCGAATGAAACGAGGGATTGATTCCATGACCGACGAAACCCGCATCGAACCCGATGCGCTCACCGAGTTCGCTGCCGCGGTCCTGCGGTCTCACGACGTTCCCGAAGCCGATTCCCGACTCGTGGCGGACAGTCTCGTGCAGTCCGACCTGTGGGGGCATCAGTCCCACGGTGTGCTCCGTTTGCCGTGGTACGTGGCGCGGCTCCGTACCGGTGCGATGACTGCGGTCACCGCACCGGAAGTCGTCGCGGATGCGGGTGCCCTGCAGATCCTCGACGGCCGCGACGGTATCGGCCAGGTATTGACGGAAACCGCCCGGAAGTCGGCGATCGAACGGGCACGTCGATACGGCATCGGAATGGTCGGAGTCCGCAATTCGAACCACTTCGGCACGGCGATGTACTACACCCGGCGTGCAGCACTCGACGGCTGCGCGTCCATCCTGACCACCAACGCCAGCCCAGCGATGGCACCGTGGGGTGGGCGCGAGAAACGCCTCGGCACAAACCCCTGGTCGATCGGGGCACCTGCACCCACGCCAGGGGGAGCGGTGGTCGTCGACATCGCCAACACCGCCGTTGCCCGGGGCAAGATCTACCTCGCGCGAAACAGAGGCGAATCGATCCCGGACACGTGGGCGATGAACGCCGACGGCCGCATCACCACCGACGCATCCGAGGCGATCGACGGCGTCATCTTGCCCATGGCGGGCCACAAGGGTTACGCCATCACCTTCATGATGGACATCCTCTCCGGCGCGCTCACCGGCAGTAACACCGGCACAGCGGTGACGGGACCGTACGTCTCAGACCGGCCCAGTGGAGCGGGCCACATGTTCATCGCCATCGACGTCGCCAGCGCAGGCAAGACCGAGCAGTATCTCGAGGCTGTACAAGGACTGATCGACGAGGTGCATTCCACCCCGCTAGCGGAAGGTAGCGACCGCATCTACTACCCCGGCGAGGTCGAGGACAACGCTGCGGCAAGCAATCTCGCTGACGGGGGAGTGGTGCTGGCCGAACAGACCCTCGCCGACATCCGGGCACTGGCAACTGAAACCGGCACCTCTCTTCCCTTCTGAATCCTGCCCCGCCCTCGAGGTATTCTCCAGATGTGGCTGCGAGACAACGGCTCGGCCAGGGGGTGGGGCTTCGCGATCCGCCTCCCCACTCGCTGAGCAACGGGCACCGAATCGGGCGAAGTGCCCGATCATCGGAACGTCGAGACGCGTTGAGTAGCTTTCGCTTTCAACCGATCCTGTCGAATCGCATCGACATCCACGTCGTCCATCCGTCGCCGTCGAATTGTTCCCATCGAGTTGTCATGTGGCTGGTCCCGGCTCGGAAGTGGAACCAGCTGCGAATACCGTTGCCCTCCAGAGGGAGAAGGTTGTCCTCGCGCAACGACAGTCGCATGAGCCCGGGTTCGGAGGCTTCGTCGAATGCGTACATGCGCCAGCCCCCGTCGGGGTGTGCCCCGCCGATCAGTTCGTGCGCGAGGGTGCGGTGGCCACCGATCGTGACGTCGACGTCGTGCGCAATCCACTGTCCGCCCGGCAACGCGGTGTAGGAATCCGTACCCGCTATTCCACTTTCGGGATTCCCGTGTCGATCCACGACGGTGCCCGATGTCCGCCACCGGCCCAGAATGGGATCCAAAGTGGCCAGTGAAACGCTCATTTGCCGGTGCGGATCGCTGCGTCCAATGACTCCAGCGAATCGTCGAGGAAACTCTTCGGAACCGCTGGCATCCCGCCGATCTCCTCTCGCACTGCTGCGGGTGTGTCGCTCCAATCGTAGCTAAGGGTCACCCGAGTTCCGTCGTCGTGAGATGCCAGGTCGTAACGCCACCACCATCCGCCTGCGTCGAGTTCGCCGTCGCTGCTCTTTGAACACGGCAGCCACGCGATGATGCGGTCGCGCTCGAATGCTGTGACGAGGTTGTGCATTACGTAGTGTCCACCCGCCGCCTCGAGGAACATGTTGACCGCGAACGTGTTTCCCGGGCCGGTGATCGGAGACGTGTCGATAGCGTCGCGAACCCAATCGGTCGGCTCGGTGTGTTGGTGATTGTCGGGGTCGGTCAGGAACGCGAAGATGTCCGACGCCGCCGCGCCGATGGTGCGGGTGCTGGTGAATCGCTCGATCGGGGGCGTTGGGTCGGTCAGTGATTGGGACAGGATTACGTTGTTGCCGGCAGGGTCAGGGAGTACGGCGAGCTTGAATTGCCCGGAGGGCACTGTGAATGCCTCGGCGTCGATACCGCGAGAGCCGATGTCGAGTAGTGCGGTGTCCAGGTCGGGTACTCCGAGGACGACATCGTGCCCGCCGGCCCGTGTGGGGTCGTGATAGATCTGTACTCCGCGCCCGTCGCCGAGGTCCCATTCGGCGTCGGGGTCCATCGGCCGTCGGTCGAAGGTGCGGCCGAACAGCTTTGTGTACCAGTCGATAGCGGTGTCGTGATCGTCGACGAACAACACTGGCAGAGTATGAATTATCTGCATACCAAATCCTTCGCATCGGTAGATGTAGAACCTTGCTATGGGTTCTGACCGAACGAAGTCCGCAAACTCACCGCACAGGTATAACGACAGGTGCCTGAAACGGGCGAGAAGTGGGTGGACACAGTGGTACTTTCCGGTGATGCGCACACTGGTTGTCACGCAGAACATCACGGTCGACGGCGTGATCGAGGCGACCGACGATTGGTTCGACCGAGCAGGGCACGACCCCGAACTCGACGCGGCGCTGGCCGCGCAACGCGATGCGTCGGACGGCTTCTTGGTTGGGCGGGTGACATTCGAGGGTATGCGTGACTTCTGGGGGCCGAAAACCGATGACACGACGGGGGTGACTCAACATCTGAATCGCGTCGCAAAGTACGTCGTGTCCTCGACCATGAAGGACCCCGGGTGGACGAATTCGACTGTGCTGTCCGGAGATCTGATCGAGGAGGTCACGCGGGTCAAGGCGTTGGACGGTGCCGACATCGTCTGCACGGGGAGTATCGGATTGTGTCGGGATCTGATCGCGGCCGACCTCGTCGACGAGTACAGGTTGTTCCAGTACCCGTACGCGCGCGGACATGGCGAACGACTTTTCGACGGCACCCCGTCGCAGAAACTGCGCCTGCTGGAGTGCCGAGCGTTTCGGTCCGGATCGTCCTTGATGCGTTACGGGGTCGACCGGTGACGGTTGTCGAACGCGAATCCATTGCTCGGGCTCGGGCTACGTGTGGGGGACAGGGCTGTACACCAACTCCTGAATGCCACCGTCGAAGGTTCGACAGTCGATCATGTCCAGGTCGAAGTCCGAACCGTCGCGATAGATCGGATGGGTCGATCATCGCGCTGAGCATCACTGCGAGCTCTGGGACGCGATCACCCCAGAGTGAGGGTCGAGCCGTGCATCGTGAACGTCCGCGAATCAAGGGTCAACTCGCCCCGAACATGAACCTCGTCGGCTCGACCTGGTCTCGGGTCGGAAATGCGTAAGCGCGGGTGGGACGCAGCTCCCAGGCCTGGAAGGGTGGCCCACCGGACGTCGGTGCCGCGTACGGTGCGTCGAGTTCATCGCCTCGAACCTCGGTGGGCCAGCCGAAGACGTCGAGCATGGCTGCGGAGGCACGGTGCATGTCGTCCGCCGTTGTGAGGCGTTCGGCAACACCGTCGACGACGAGATGCACCTCGCCGAGGTCGATGGCGAGGGA
Source organism: Rhodococcus sp. IEGM1428 (assembly GCF_050321865.1). Taxonomy (NCBI): domain Bacteria; kingdom Bacillati; phylum Actinomycetota; class Actinomycetes; order Mycobacteriales; family Nocardiaceae; genus Rhodococcus; species Rhodococcus sp. IEGM1428. The sequence goes on from NZ_JBNQFW010000001.1 coordinate 360,271, forward strand.
GACCTCGTTGTCGTTCTGCAGGTGCGCAGTTTTCGACGCCGACGCTTTGGTGGCGAAGAAGAATGACGTCTCACCCCACGCCGCGAATACCGGCCGGGTGTGGACACCGCCTCGACGACAACGGACATTGAGCCAACTCGTCATCTCTCCGGATTGCAGTGTCGCTGCAATGTCCGACCAGCGTGCGGCTCCGTCGCTTTCCTTCTCGCTGGCGGTGCCGCGGCCGGTGCGGGCAATGATCTTCGCTTCGATGTTGTCCATACATGGTCAGACCTCGGGTGGGCACCGAACTCATCGCGGCTGCCCACCTCGAGTACGAAAGGCGGCGGAGTTCGTTGACACAGATGTTGGCCTCCGTCAGGTGCCAGGCTGGATCCAGCGTCCCGATGCAACCGATTCGGACATCGCATCGAGTACCCCAGCACTGCGGACGGCATCTCGTAGCGTTGCGCCGCAGGGCTTTCCGTCCCTGATCGACTTGAAGAAGCGCATTGCCTCGATGACTTTGAGGTCGTCGTAACCCATGGAAGACGCCGAACCGGGTTGGAATGCGCCGTATTCCCCGTGCGAAGGTCCGACGTAGACAGTGGATGCAGGTTGATCCTGGTATCGGTCACCTGTGCTGAGGGAGAGTTCGCCCAGCCGGCGGAAGTCCCACGACACAGCACCTTTCGTGCCGTGAATCTCGAATCCGTAAGCGTTCTGATCGCCGACGGCCACGCGACTGGCTTCCAGAACGACGCGCGCTCCGCTGTGCAGGCGGAGTTGGCTGCTGACGAAGTCCTCGTTCTCGACGGCCCCGCGTTCACCTCCGACGGCGAGAGCGTGCCCTGTGGCGGACCCGCTCGGCTTCGTTCGCTCGGGGACGAAGATGGCAGTGTCTGCCACCAGGGACTCGATTTCGCCCAGCAGGTAGAAGACCAGATCGGCTCCGTGTGAGGCGAGATCGCCGAGTACGCCGTTACCGCCGCGGGCCCGTTCGAAGCGCCAACTCAACGCTCCGTCGGGATGTGCCGCGTAGTCGCTGAAGAATCGGAAGCGGGCATGGGTGATGGATCCGAGTTCGCCGGATTCGATCAGGGCTTTGGCTTCCTCGACCGCCGGCGCATTGCGGTAATTGAATCCGACGGCCGTCTGCACGCCCGCCTTGTCCGCCGCGAGTGCGACAGCACGCGCATCGCCGGCGGTCAGGCCGACCGGCTTCTCGATCCAGATGTGCTTTCCCGCTTCGACCATTGCGGTTCCGATGGTGCGATGCAGGAAGTTGGGCGCGGTGATCGATACGGCCTCGATCGTGGGTTCGGATTGGATCTCGCGCCAATCGGTGGTGGCCGCCGCGAAGCCGAACTGATCGGCAGCGTCGTCCGCTCGGCCTTCGAGCTCGTCCGCGACCATTGCCAACTCCGGGCGCAGGCCCAGGTCTGGATAGTGTTGCGTCAGCCGAGAATACGCCTGGGTGTGCACCCGTCCCATCCACCCGAAACCAGCTACTCCGACACGAACAGACCGAGTCGATCGCACAACGAAACTCCTTTTCGAAAGATGTGCGGGCCGGTCCTGTCGGACCGGCCCGATACAGCATGTGGGTAACGGACCCGACTTACCGCCGAAGTTCGTGGGTGAGGGTGTCGAGTTCGTCGCCGCCCGCCATTTCCTTCGTGAGGTCGTCGAGTGAGATGTCCTCATAGCTGCAGTCGAGCTTCTGGCGTCCACGGTTGAGTAGGACGAAGTGATCGCCGACCATGTACGCGTGGTGAGGATTGTGGGTGATGAAGACGACGCCGAAGCCCTGTTCCTTGGCTGCGGAGATGTAGCGCAGCACCATTCCCGACTGCTTGACGCCGAGGGCTGCGGTCGGCTCGTCGAGGATCAGAACACGCGCACCGAAGAAGATGGCGCGGGCGATGGCAACACACTGACGCTGACCACCGGAGAGGGAGCCGATGGGTGCATCGACGTCGGGTAGATCGATGCCCATCTTGTGCAGTTCTTCGATGGTCGTCGCGCGCATGGCGTTGGTGTCGAGCGATTTGAACACGCTGCCTTTGCGGAGCTCCTGGCCGAGGAAGAAGTTGCGCCACACCGGCATCAGGCTTACAACGGCGAGGTCCTGATAAACCGTGGCAATGCCGTCGTTCAACGCATCCTTGGGCGAGTCGAACGTGGTCGCTTTCCCGTCGACCAGTAGCTCTCCTTCGCTCTGTTGATGCAAGCCGGCCATGATCTTGATCAACGTGGACTTGCCGGCTCCGTTGTCGCCCAGGACTCCGGTGACCTCACCGGCACCCACGCGTAGGTTGATGCCCTGCAGAGCGATGATGTTGCCGTAGCTCTTTCCCACGTTCTTCAGTTCGATGAGGGGCGTATTCCCTCCGCCTGCGGGTTCGGATTCGATGGGTGTGTCGGCATGAACGGTCATGATTTACCTCTTCGCGGCGTAGGTGCGGAACGAGTTGTTGGCGATGACGGCGAACAGCAGCATCGCGCCGAGGAAGAACTTGAACCAGTCGGGGTTCCAGCCGGCGTAGACGATGCCCTGGTTGGCCATTCCGAAGATGAACGCACCGATGAAAGCACCTATGGCAGTTCCGAACCCGCCGGTGAGCAGGCACCCGCCGATAACCGCGGCGATGATGTAGAGGAACTCGTTGCCGACGCCTTGGCCGGACTGAACGGTGTTGAACGCGAACAGCAGGTGCATACCGACGAACCAGGCGCAGAAGCCGACGAACATGAACAGGCCGATCTTGACCTTCGTCACCGGTACACCGATCGCGCGAGCCGAGTCCTGGTTGCCGCCGACGGCGAAGATCCAGTTGCCGATCCGGGTCTTCATCAGTACCCAGGTGGCTGCGAGAGTGAACACGATCCACCACACGACGGTGATGCGGATGGAGACGCCGAACAGCGAGAACGAGGACGAGAACACCGCTTTGGCGGAATCGAATCCGTCCATGTCCGAGATCGACTGTGTTGCTACCTGTCCGGTCACCAATTTGGTGACGGCGAGGTTGATTCCGGTGAGCATCAAGAAGCTTGCGAGTGTGATCAGGAACGAGGGGATCTTGGTCTTCATCACCAGGTATCCGTTGAGGAACCCGACCGCCAGCGCCAGCACCAACGCCAGCGCCGATCCGATCCACACGTTCAGGTGCAGGTTGTAGGCAATCATCGACGCCATGATGGACGAGAAGGTCACTGCAACCCCGGTGGAGAGGTCGAACTCGCCGCCGATCATCAACAACGACACCCCGATCGCCATGATGCCGATCGTCGACGACGCGTAGAGGACGGTGGCGAGCGCTTCGGGGGAGCGGAACGGTGGTGCGACGATGCAGAAGAACACGAAGATGATGATCGCTCCGAAGAGAGCTCCGATCTCCGGGCGAATCAACAAGCGCTGCAGCGGCTTCTGCTTCTTCACCCGCTCATCGACGACGACAGTGTGTTTGGACAGATCCAGGTCGGCCTGCGTGGACATGGTATTCCTTCCCTGCTGGTGCGACGCTCACCGGCAGCGATGATCGGGTGCCGGTGAGCGTCGGGTTCAGCGAGTACCGTTTGCGGCGTACTCGGCGATGGCGTCGATATTGGTCGAGTCGATGAACGCGGGTCCGGTCAGCACCGGGGTGCCGCCGCCGATGGTGTTGCCGTTGTTGAGGTAGAGCCACAGCGAGTCGATGGCCAGGTAGCCCTGCAGGTACGGCTGCTGATCGATCGCCCACGCCACGTCGCCGGACTTGATCGCATCGACCAGTGCGGCATTGGTGTCGAACGTGACGACGGTGGCGTTGCTGCCGGCGTTGGCCTTGGACTGCACCGCAGTCAGAGCGATCGGGGCTCCGAGTGCGACGATGTGATCGATGGAGGGATCCTGCTGCAGTTTGGCTGTGATCGTGGCCTCCACGGACGGCATGTCCTTGCTGTTGACGTTGAGAATTTCAGTGCTGCCACCGGTGAATCCGGATGTGACTCCGGCGCATCGGGATTCGAGAGCCACCTGGCCCTGCTCCTGGATGATGCAGAGGGTCTTCTTCGCGCCGTCAGCGGTCAGGCGGGCACCTGCGGCCTGGCCGGCGATGGTCTCGTCCTGGCCGAAGTACTGGCCTACTCCCATGTCCTTCCATGAGTCGTATCCGGAGTTGAACGCAACCACCGGAATTCCTGCCGCTTCCGCGGCCTCGACGGAGGGTGCCATGGCGTCGGGCTTGGCCAGCGTCACCGCGATGCCGTCGACCTTCGAGTCGATCGCGCTCTGGACGAGGTTGGCCTGGTTCGGTGCCTCGGGATCTGCGGAGTAGCGCAGTTCGATGTTGTCCTTCGCGGCCGCTGCCTCGGCACCCTTGCGAATCAGATCCCAGAACGTATCGCCTGGGACCTCGTGGGTGATCATCGCTATCGTTGCCTTCGGCGTATCTGCCGTTCCCGCGTTGCTTCCGGAGTCGGACTCCTCGGGAGCACCTCCCGAGGACGAACACGCGGCGACCGATGCCGCCAACGCGACCCCCATCGCCAATGCGATGGTTTTGCGCCCCAGGTTCTTTGGGGACCTGTCCGCTACCGAACCCAGACGAGACGTCATTTTCCAAACATCCTCTCGATGACCAGACGACCCGCTGATGTCGGGCCGGGCGTACTGCCTAAGAAGATGTAATACCGGTCACACCGGAAAGTCAATAGTTTGTCCAGACATTAGGACTGCACAATCTCTGAGTCAGCGGCAATCAGAGAGGAAAATCGATCCTGAGCAGGCGCCGCAACTCGTCGAGGGTCTCGAGGGTGGAGATGGCGTCGATCATTGTGTGGCAAGGGCTTTCGAGCTCTCCGGTGGCGATCCGACGGGCCGCCTCGGCGGCCTCGTACGCAAGTCCGGCGGGGTAGCCGCTGACGTCGTCGACGAACCGAGCCGATCGTCCGTCCCGCAGCGATACCGTGAAGTCTCCCGGTCGGTAGAAGACGTCCGCCGTACGAAGCATTCCCGCCGTGCCGCACATGGAACCGAGGTTCGGTGTGTCGGCCAGGATGGTGGTGTTGAGAACGGCGTGAGCACCTGTCGGCGAGGTCAGGATTGCCGAGATCTGACCGTTCAGCTCCGAGTTCGCCTGCTGTCCCACCGCCGTGACACCGGCAGGCCGGCCCAGCGCCTTCTGGGCGAAGTAAACGACGTATGTTCCCAGATCGAGGAGCGGCCCACCGGCGAGTGCGGGGTCGTAGATTCGATGATCGGTGTCGAAGTTCTCGCCGTGGTCGGCCAGGACGGTACTGATCTCACCGAGCAATCCCTGCGCCAGGATCTGGTCGATCACGTCGAACTTCGGCAGGAATGCAGTCCACATGGCCTCCATTGCGAACAGTCCCGTGGATCGGGCGAGCTCGGCGATGGTGCGAGCCTGGTGGGCGTCGAGGGCGAGGGGCTTCTCCACCACGACGTGTTTACCTGCTTCCAGTGCGAGCGTCGCGTGCTCGAAGTGGAGAGTGTGCGGGGTGGCGATGTACACGACGTCGACATCGGAGCGTGTGACGAGGTCGTCGTAGTTGCCGTGGACGGTCGGGATTCCCCAGTCCGCAGCGAAGGCCGAGCCCCGCTGCGCGTTTCTCGAGGCGACAGCCGTGATCTTCTGAGAAGTGTGGTGGCGCAGTGCCTCTGCGAATCGCGCAGCGATCCATCCCGGACCCAGGATGCCCCACCGAAGGGAGGGCGCATCCATCGGCGGTGCGATGCGCGAGGGTGGAAGTAGTAGTTCTGTGGTCGAAGTCATGCCGGACACCCTAGTATCGCTTGCTGTACATATGTCCGGACATTCGGATGTTTTCATCGAGATCGATAGTGAGGCGCCATGAGCGTGCGCGTAGGAGTCATCGGAGCCGGTGTGATGGGGGCCGACCACATCAGGAATCTGCATTCGGTGGTGTCGGGTGCGACCGTCACGGTCGTGGCCGACGTCGACGCGACCCGCGCGGCCGGTCTGGCTGCTGAGGTCGGTGCGGATGGTGTCACCGACCCGTACGGTCTGATTTCGCGGACGGACGTCGACGCCGTTGTCATCGCCTCCCACGACTCCACCCACGCCGATCTGGTGCTCGCCTGTATCGAGGCCCGCAAGCCTGTCCTGTGTGAAAAGCCGCTCGCAGCGACCGTCGTCGAATGTTCAACGGTGGTGCGAGCCCACGAGGCTGCGATTTCGGGCGGAATTCCCTTGCTCACTGTGGGTTTCATGCGCCGATTCGACCCGGGATACGTCGAGTTGAAGCACACGGTGTCCTCGCGCGCAGTGGGAGACCCGTTGATCGTGCACTGTTCGAGTCGCACGGTCACCTCCGGGCCGGGCGGCGATTCGGAGGGAAGCATCACCGGGTCCGCGATACACGAACTCGATACGGTGCCGTGGTTGCTCGACTCCCCGGTGGTCGAGGTCAGCTGGCATGCCACTCGCGCGAGCAAGCGGATAGAGCATCGCCGCGATCCGCAGTTCATGCTGTTGCGAACCGAGAACGGCGTCCTGACGACCGTGGAATTGTTCCTCAACGCCGGCTACGGGTACGACATCCGCTGCGAGGTGGTCGGCGAAGACGGCGCGAGTCGTCTGGCGGAGCCGGTTCGGACGCTGACCGATCACGCTCTGCGGCACAGTCATTCGTACTCGAAGGACTGGGTGCCTCGCTTTGCCGACGCCTATCGACTCCAGCTGGGCGAGTGGATCGATTCGATCACCGAAGGGCGCACATCCACACTGGCATCGGCGCGTGACGGGCTGCAGGCGAGCGTGGTGGCGCAGGCGTTGATCACCTCGATGCACGGTGGCGGTAGAACAGTCGCGGTCGAGAGTCCTTTCTGACCACGGCGGTTACCGATGTCCTGGTGTGGATCGGTCCTTCAGCGATCGACCAGGGTGGTGTCGAAGTAGTACCGGGACGCCCGGTACACGTGCGCTCCGAACTCGACGACGCTCCCCGAATCGTCGAAAGCAGTGCGGTGCATGGTCAGTAGGGGTGCCTTGTACTTTTCGTCGAGCAGGGCCGCCTCCTCGCGGTCGGCCGCTCGGGCACCGATGCGCTGGCGGGCGAGCCTGATGTGTACTCCTCGCGTACGCAGCGAGGAGTACAGGCCCTGGGTCTCCAGCTCGTCCGGCTCCGGGGCCAGTTCGCTCGGCAGATAATTGACCATGACTGCGAGTGGCTCACCGTTGGTGCTTCGGAGCCTGCGAATGGTGACGACGTCCGTCGTGTCGGAGATGTTCAGTTCCTGTGCGACGTCGTGGGTCGGCGGACCGACCTGGTAGTCGAGGAGGCGGGTTGTCGGATTCTGCCCGGCGCGGGCGAGGTCATCGAACAGGCTGGTGAGCTCGACCGGTCGGTGGACCGGACTCTGAACCACCTGTGTGCCGACGCCCCGCTTACGTACCAGCAGCCCCTTGTCGACGAGTTCTTGTATTGCGCGGCGAGTGGTGGGACGAGACAGGCTCAGTCGTTTGGCAAGAGCCAGTTCGTTCTCGAAGCGTTCTCCCGGCGCGAGGACGCCCTGCAGGATGGCGGATTCGATTGCTTGGGCCAGTTGAAAGTACAGGGGCACCGGACTCGACCGGTTGAGTTCGACGGGCAGTTGAGCCGCCTCGGTTCCAGCCGCCGCTGTGTTCGACGTGGTCACTGGTCTCTCCCGTCTGTCGGTGGGCGCTGTGGGGCACCGGCTTGTACGAAGTCTAGGGGATGGATAACATCACTTGACCGGAAGTAAGAATGTCAGGACAAACTATTGACATTCGTATGTGAGCTCACGCACAGTGGACGCACCGAAGAAACGTGCGGAAGCCCTCACCGAAAACGAACACCTCACACCAATGGAGTCGATCGTGACCACCTCAGCCGACGCGAACACCGCGGCCTTCGACGTCCTCGCCATCGGGCGAAGCGGTGTCGATATCTATCCTCTGCAGACCGGCGTCGGTCTCGAGGAGGTCGACACCTTCGGAAAGTTCCTGGGCGGTAGCGCCGCGAACGTCGCCGTCGCCGCCGCGCGACTGGGCTGCCGTTCGGCGTTGATCTCCGGTGTCGGTAACGACCCCTTCGGCCGATACGTGGCCGCGGAACTGGCCCGGTTGGGCGTCGACAACCGATTTGTCGTCACCGACGACCAGTTCGCGACTCCGGTCACGTTCTGCGAGATCTTCCCGCCCGACGACTTTCCGCTGTACTTCTATCGGAAGCCGTCGGCACCCGACCTCCAGGTCCGTGCGGAGAACATCGACGTCGATGCTGTCCGCAACGCACGCCTGTACTGGTCGACAGTCACCGGTTTGTCCGAAGAACCAAGTCGCAGCGCTCATTTCGCTGCATGGGAGGCCCGAGACCGGGCACCGTTGACCGTGCTGGATCTGGACTACCGGCCGATGTTCTGGGATTCGCCGGCCGCCGCGACGGAGCAGGTGCGCCGGGCGCTCGCACAGGTCACGGTCGCCGTCGGAAACAAGGAAGAGTGCCAGATCGCAGTCGGTGAAACCGACCCGCACAAGGCAGCCGATGCGCTCCTCGATCTCGGGGTCTCCCTCGCCATCGTCAAGATGGGCCCGAAAGGTGTTCTCGGCAAGACCAGAACGCAGACCGTCACCGTGCCACCGAACTTCGTCGACGTGGTCAACGGACTCGGGGCGGGAGACAGCTTCGGCGGTTCGCTGTGCCACGGCTTGCTCGCCGGTTGGCCTCTGGAGAAGATCCTGCGTTACGGCAATGCCGCAGGAGCGATCGTGGCATCGCGCCTCGAATGTTCGACGGCAATGCCCACCGCTACCGAAGTCGCTCTACTCGCCGAACAGACCGCTACGGAGGCTGTCAATGTCTGAGACCACCTTGAGCCCCGCACCCGCGGCCGCCAGTTACGCCGAGGTCACCGCGATTCGCGCCACCGACCCGCAGGCCATCGAACGTGCATGGGCAACTCGTGTCACCCGCCCGACGATCCGCGGCAACGGCCGGCTGATGATCGTTGCTGCCGACCATCCGGCACGGGGAGCACTGTCGGTCGGATCGAACATGACCGCCATGAACAGCCGCACCGAGCTGCTGGACCGGCTTCGCACCGCGCTCGCCAACCCCGGCGTGGACGGTGTACTCGGGTCCGCCGACATCCTGGACGACCTCGTGCTGCTCGGTGCGCTCGAGGACAAGGTGGTCTTCTCTTCGATGAACCGCGGTGGCTTGGCCGGCGCGTCGTTCGAGTTGGACGATCGAATGACCGGTGCCACAGCGGCTTCCACGGCCAAGGCGCGGATGAACGGTGCGAAGATGCTCACCCGGATAGCGCTCGACGATCCGGGCACTCTGGCGACGATGACCGCCTGCGCGCAGGCAATCGACGAACTGGCCGCCGCGAACCTCATCGCCATGGTCGAGCCGTTCCTCTCACGCAGGGTCGAAGGTCGTGTCAAGAACGACTTGAGTACCGACGCGGTCATCAAGTCGATTCACATCACCCAAGGCCTCGGATCCAGCTCGGCCCACACGTGGATGAAGCTTCCCGTCGTGCCCGAGATGGAACGCGTCATGGATGCAACGACGTTCCCGACTCTGCTTCTCGGTGGCGACCCGCAGACCGCTCCGGAGGAGACGTACGCCAGTTGGGCACGCGCGCTGGAGATTCCCGCGGTTCGGGGCCTGATCGTCGGTCGCACGTTGCTCTACCCGCCGGACGGAAACGTCGAAGCTGCTGTCGGTACCGCCGTCGACATGGTGAGGTGAAACATGAACTCCCAGTACTACATCGCTGCCGGTGCAGGTAGCACGAACGGATTCGACGTCGCCGTCACACCCGACAGCGCGGGGTGGACCGAATCGAGCCTGTGGACTATCACGCTCTCTGCCGGTCAGTCGGTGGACCTGAATTCGGGTCCGGACGAGATCATGGTGCTCCCGTTGGCGGGATCGGCATCGGTGACCAGTGCCGGCACCACGTTCGAGCTCACGGGCCGAGCCTCGGTGTTCGACGGCCCGTCCGACTTCGCCTACGTCGGGAGGGATTCGGCGTACTCGGTGGCCAGCGCAGCCGGCGGCCGGTTCGCCCTCTGCGGCGCCCGGGCGAAGAACGAGTTCCCGTTCCGGTATGTGCCGGCTTCGGATATCTCCGTGGAACTTCGCGGCGCAGGAAATTGCAGTCGTCAGGTCCACAATTTCGGAACGGCAGACGCGTTCGAGGCCGACTCGATCATCGCCTGCGAGGTCATCACCCCCGGTGGTAATTGGTCCTCGTATCCCGGCCACAAGCACGACGAGAACACGGCGACCGAATCGGCACTGGAGGAGATCTACTACTTCGAGATCGCCGACGGGCCCCAGGGCACTGCAGGTTTCGGCTACCACCGGGTCTACGGCACCCCGCAGCGACCGATCGAGGTGCTCGAAGAAGTGCGAACCGGAGACGTGGTACTCGTGCCGCATGGCTACCACGGTCCGTCCGTTGCTGCCCCCGGCTACCACATGTATTACCTCAACGTCATGGCCGGACCCGGAGCCGAGCGTGCCTGGAACATCGTCGACGATCCCGAACACACCTGGATTCGCGGCAGCTGGACCGACCAACCGGTCGACCCCCGCCTTCCCCTCCACACCGCACCGACAGGAGCATGACTGTGGTGTCCACAGCGCCGATCTCGGCAAGCAAGAACGACAACGCCGAACCGACAGTGCATCTGACCGTCTCGCAGGCCGTCGTGAAGTTTCTGGCCCACCAGTTCGTCGAGCGCGACGGCGTCCGCACCAAGTTCTTCGCGGGAGCCTTCGGCATCTTCGGTCACGGGAATGTCGCGGGCCTCGGGCAAGCATTGCTCCAGGCCGAGATCGACGCTGTCGAAGCCGGCACCGAACCGGAATTGCCGTACGTACTCGGGCGTAACGAACAAGCCATGGTGCACAGCGCCGTGGCTTATGCGCGCCAGAAAGACCGTCTGCAGGCCTGGGCAGTGACGGCCAGTGTCGGGCCGGGCTCGACCAACATGCTGACCGGCGCAGCTCTGGCCACGATCAACCGTCTTCCTGTATTGCTGCTTCCCGCAGACACTTTCGCGACCCGCGCCAGCGCGCCGGTGCTACAGGAACTCGAGCTCCCGTCGAGCGGCGACGTCACGGTCAACGATGCGTTCAAGCCCCTGTCGCGCTATTTCGACCGGGTGTGGCGCCCCGAGCAGCTGCCGAGCGCTCTGCTCGGGGCGATGCGCGTGCTCACCGATCCGGTCGAGACGGGTGCGGCGACCGTCGCCATCCCGCAGGACGTGCAGGCCGAAGCATTCGACTGGCCGGAATCGTTGTTTGCTCCCCGCACGTGGCACATGGCCCGGCCTGTTCCGGAGAAGTCCGCCGTCGATCGGGCGGCCGAGGTGATTCGCAGTGCGCGGAAGCCGCTGATCGTCGCAGGCGGCGGCGTGATCTATTCGCGTGCAACCGATGCACTTGCCTCGTTCTGCGCAGCGACGGGTATCCCCGTCGGGCAGAGCCAGGCGGGCAAAGGATCGTTGCCGTACGACCACCCGCAATCCGTCGGTGCCGTCGGCTCCACCGGGACGACGGCCGCCAACGCGCTCGCCACCGAAGCCGACGTCGTGATCGGAATCGGTACGCGCTACAGCGATTTCACTACCGCTTCGCGGACCGCGTTCACCAACCCCGACGTGAAGTTCGTCAACATCAACGTGGCCTCGATCGACTCGGTCAAGCAGGGGGGTGTCTCCGTCGTCGCAGATGCCCGCGAGAGCATCGACGCGCTGGCCGAGGCCGTCGGGGACTTCACGGTGTCGGACGACTATCGCAGCAGGGTCGCCGAGCTCGCTCAGGCATGGGACGACACGGTGACGTCGGTGTACGCCATCGAGGATTCGTCCGCACCGCTGAATCAGAACCAGGTCATCGGTCTCGCGAACACCCTGTCCGACCCCCGCGACGTTGTGGTGTGTGCAGCCGGCTCGATGCCGGGTGATCTGCACAAGCTCTGGCGCACAAGGGATGCGAAGGGATATCACGTCGAGTACGGCTTCTCGTGCATGGGCTACGAAGTAGCGGGCGGTATCGGTGCGAAGATGGCCGAGCCCGACCGCGACGTGTTCATCCTGGTGGGCGACGGCTCCTACCTCATGATGGCGACCGAACTGGTCACCGCCGTACAGGAAGGCGTCAAGGTCATCATGATCTTGGTGCAGAACCATGGGTTCGCTTCCATCGGATCGCTGTCGGAGTCACTCGGATCGCAAAGGTTCGGCACCGACTATCGCTACCGCAGCGAAGACGGTCGCCTGGACGGTGGCATCCTGCCCGTCGACCTCGCCGCGAATGCGGCAAGCCTCGGCGTCGACGTCGTCCGCGTGAACAACGGAAACGAGTTCACTGATGCGGTGAAGGCAGCCAAGGCGAGCGAGACGAGCTCGGTCATCCACGTCGAAACCGACCCACTCATCGCTGCACCGGATTCCGAATCCTGGTGGGATGTGCCGGTCAGTGCCACCTCGACCCTCGAGTCGACGAAGACCGCATACGAGACGTACCAGAAGTGGAAGAAGATCCAGCGGCCGTTCCTGCGTCCGTCCGGCCAGTAGTCACACCAGAACATTCGGCATATTTCGAGAGGAACTATTTTCATGAGCGTTATTCGCGTGGGATCGGCACCTGATTCGTGGGGCGTCTGGTTCCCGGAGGACCCGCAGCAGACCCCGTACGGCCGGTTCCTCGACGAGGTGTCCGCATCGGGCTACGAGTGGATCGAGCTCGGGCCGTTCGGATATCTCCCGACCGATCCGCAGAAGCTGTCCGACGAGCTCGCTGCACACAATCTGAAGCTTTCTGCCGGAACCGTTTTCGAGCATCTGCACCAGGACGATTCCTGGGATGCGGTGTGGACTCAGATCGAGGACGTCGCGAAACTGACTGCGGCAGTGGGCGGAAAGCACGTCGTGGTCATTCCCGAGATGTGGCGCGACCCGTCCACCGGTGCGGTGCTCGAAGACCGCACGCTCACCACCGATCAGTGGCGCAAGAAGACCGAGGGCATGAACGAGCTCGGCAAGCGGATGTTCGAGCAGTACGGCGTCAAGGCTCAGTACCACCCGCACGCGGACTCTCACGTCGACACCGAGGAGAACGTCTATCGGTTCCTCGACGGCACGTCGAGCGAGTTCGTTAATCTGTGCCTCGATACCGGCCACATCAGTTACTGCGGCGGAGACAACATCGCCATCATCGAGCGCGCACCGGAGCGCATCGGATACCTGCATCTCAAGCAGGTGGACGAAGCCGTCCGCGCCCGAGTCGAGGCGGAGGACCTGCCGTTCGGCGAGGCCTGCAAGCTCGGCGCGATGACCGAACCGCCCCTGGGCATCCCGGACATGCCGCCACTGCTGTCGACCATCGAGCGTTTGGCCGATGCAGGCAAGCTCACAGCAGACATCTTCGCGATCGTCGAGCAGGACATGTATCCGTGCGAGCCGGACTATCCGCTGCCGATCGCACAGCGCACTCGTAAGTACCTGGGCTCCTGCGGGATCCCGTCCATCCGGTTCAGCTGATACCCGCAAGGAGACTTTTTTCATGACCAACGAACTGCGCATCGCCGTCCTCGGGGTCGGCATGATGGGTGCCGACCACGTCGCTCGCATCTCCTCGAAGATCGCCGGTGCACGCGTTGCCGTCGTCAACGACTACTTCACCGAAAAGGCCGAAGAGCTCGCTGCGTCCATCCCTGGCGCTCGGGTCGTCAACGACCCGATCGACGCCATCGCCGATCCCGAGGTCGATGCCGTGTTGCTCGCGACCCCCGGTCCGACACACGAGAAGCAGCTCCTCGCGTGTCTCGAGTACGGCAAGCCCGTCATGTGCGAGAAGCCGCTGACCACGGACGTCGAAACCTCGCTCGCAGTGGTGAAGGCGGAGGCCGAACTGGGTAAGAAACTCATCCAGGTCGGATTCATGCGCCGCTTCGACAACGAGTACGCAGATCTCAAAGCTTTGATCGACTCCGGAGATATAGGTCGGCCGCTCGTCGTGCACTGCGCACATCGAAACCCGGCGGTGCCGCCGCATTTCGACAGCGCGATGATCGTCAAGGATTCGCTGGTGCACGAAGTCGACGTCACCCGATTCCTGCTCGACGAGGAAATCACGACCGTGCAGATCATCACACCGTCGGCCAACACGAATGCGCCGGCGGGACTGAAGGATCCACAGATCGCCATCTTTACGACCGAGACCGGTCGGCACGTCGACGCGGAGGTGTTCGTGACCACGGGCGTCGCGTACGAGGTCAGGACAGAGGTCGTGGCCGAACGCGGTAGTGCCATGATCGGTCTCGATGTGGGCCTGGTGCGTAGGTCCGCACCCGGAACCTGGGGCGGCACGATCACACCGTCGTTCAAGGAGCGCTTCGGTCAGGCATACGACACGGAAATTCAGCGGTGGGTCGACGCCGTGCGCTCGGGTGCCGAGACCGGCAACTACGTCGACGGTCCCGGCGCATGGGATGGCTATGCTGCAGCAGCTGTGTGCGAGGCCGGAGTGAAGTCGCTCGAGTCGGGTGCTCCCGTGGCCGTGGACATGGTTCCGCGTTCCTCGATCCCGGGCGCGTGAAGCGAATGAAGATCGCTCTCGATCCGACTCCGTTCCATCAGGACTATTCGCTGCTCGAATTGCCGCGTGTGGTAGCCGATCTCGGGTACGAGTGGTTGCAGTTGACGCCGCACGTGGACATGATCCCTTTCTTCAACCATCCGAAAGCCGACGACGATCTCGTCGCGAAGTTCAAGAAGGCGTGTTCCGACGCCGGTGTCGGTATTGCATCGGTACTTCCGGTGCTGCGGTGGTCCGGTCCCGACGAGGATGCGCGTGAGGCTGCAGTTCGATACTGGAAGCGCGCGATTCAGATCACCGTCGACCTCGGTGTGTCGACCATGAACACCGAGTTCAGCGGCCGACCCGAGAAGCCAGAGGAATCCGAACGGGCCTTCTACCGGTCGATGGAGGAACTTGTTCCCATCATCGAACGAGAAGGTCTCGATGTGTTGATCGATCCGCATCCCGACGACTTCGTCGAGGACGGTCTGGCGGCGGTTCGTACCATTCGCGGTATCAACTCGAAGAACATCGGCATGGTGATCGTGGCATGTCACCAGTTCCACATGGGCGGCGATCTCGACGCGATCATGGCGGCGGCGGGCGACATGGTGCGACTGGTGCACGTGGCCGACACGATGGATCATCATCGCTCGCACGGGCTTCGGTACATCACCAATCCTCCGGGCAACGCCGTACGCGTGCATCAGCACCTCAAGATCGGTGACGGCGATGTCGATTGGAACCAGTTCTTCGGCGGCCTCGCCAAGCTCGGCTTCTACGACCGCGACACCGTCATGGTCTCGAGTGTGTTCGCGGAGAACGAGAACGCGCACGAGGTCTCGCGCTATCAGCTCGACACCATTCGGAAGTACGTCTCCGAGCACTCCTGATTTTCACTTACATAGGGACACAACATGACCGACAACGTTATTGCACACTGGGTGGACGGTAAGCCGTTCGCCGGCACGTCCGACAAGACCGCTCCGGTCACCAACCCCGCGACCGGACAGATCACCGGACAGGTAGCGCTGGCCACCGTCGAGGATGCGCGCACGGTCATCGCCTCTGCCGCAGCAGCATTCCCGGCGTGGCGAGACACCTCGCTGGCCAAGCGAACCGCGATCATCTTCAAGTTCCGTGAATTACTCAACGCCAAGAAAGGCGAGCTCGCCGAGATCATCACCGCCGAGCACGGCAAGGTTCTCTCCGACGCACTCGGCGAGATCAGTCGCGGCCAGGAAGTCGTCGAATTCGCCTGTGGCATTCCCCATCTGCTCAACGGCGGCTTCACCGAGAACGCATCGACGAAGGTCGACATCTACTCGATCCGTCAGCCCCTCGGCCCCGTCGGCATCATCAGCCCGTTCAACTTCCCGGCGATGGTCCCGATGTGGTTCTTCCCCATCGCCATCGCCGCAGGCAACACTGTCGTTCTCAAGCCCAGCGAGAAGGATCCGACGGCGTCGCTGTGGATCGCCGCGCTGTGGGAAGAGGCCGGCCTACCTCCCGGTGTCTTCAACGTCCTGCAGGGCGACAAGGTCTCCGTCGACGAACTGCTCGAGAACAAGTCGATCAAGTCGATCAGCTTCGTCGGATCGACACCGATCGCGCAGTACGTCTACTCCACCGGCACCGCGAACGGTAAGCGCGTTCAGGCTCTCGGCGGAGCGAAGAACCATGCGATCGTCCTGCCCGACGCCGATCTGGACCTCGCGGCCGACGCCATGGTCAACGCCGGGTTCGGTTCTGCCGGTGAGCGTTGCATGGCCATCTCCGCGCTGGTGGCTGTCGGGAATATCGCCGACGACCTGGTTGCGAAGATCGTCGAGCGCACCACGCCGCTGGTCACGGGCGACGGAACCACGGGCGCCGATATGGGACCGCTGGTGACCAAGGCGCACCGCGACAAGGTTGCCTCCTACGTCGATGCCGGCGAAGCCGCCGGCGCCACCATCGTCGTCGACGGCCGCACAGTCCAGGCCGACGGCGGCAAGGACGGGTTCTGGTTGGGGCCGACGTTGATCGACAATGTCACCACCGACATGTCCATCTACACCGACGAGATCTTCGGCCCGGTCCTGTCGGTGGTCCGTGTCGATACCTACGACGAGGCACTCGAGCTCATCAACTCGAACCCGTACGGCAACGGCACCGCCATTTTCACCAACGACGGCGGTGCGGCCCGGCGTTTCCAGAACGAGGTCGAGGTCGGCATGATCGGCATCAATGTCCCGATCCCGGTGCCCATGGCGTACTACAGCTTCGGTGGGTGGAAGAACAGTCTGTTCGGTGACACTCACGCCCACGGGATGGAAGGCGTGCACTTCTTCACCCGAGGCAAAGCCGTCACCAGTCGGTGGCTCGATCCGAGCCACGGTGGCATCAACCTCGGCTTTCCAGAAAACGACTGAGACCCGAAACGACTGAGCCCTGAACCGCGAAACCCCCGCTCCCATTGTCGGAGCGGGGGTTTCGCGCTGCGTGGACACATATCGGTGACGGGTCGGATTCAGCGCCGGCACCGTCGGTCGTACTCAGCTGGGTTGGACGCTCAGGACCGGGACGGGCGACATCATCAGCAGACGCTGAGTGATGCTGCCCAGCAACGCTTTGCCGACGCGACTTCGCTTCTTGATTCCGATGACGAGCCGCGTCACTTCGGGATGTGCGTCGATCTCGTCGAGGACCGCCGTTGCTGGGTCGCGGTCTGCGCGTCCGGCACGGTCGATTACCTGCACAGCAAGCCCTGCGTCGAGTTCGCTGACGTCGAGTCCGCCGAGGGTCAAATTAACCACGATCAGTTCGGTGCGCATGGTGCTTGCTTCCTCGGCCGCGACGCGCAGGGCGTGGCGGCCCTCTTCGTTGTCGGTTACTGCAACCAGTATTGCCATATCGTGACGTCCTTTCGTTGCGTTCGGTTCACGAATACTCGCGACGGAATCCGGCCTCTAGCTGTTCGAGTGATTGCCCGCGGGTTTCCGGTACCTGGGTGACGATGAAGATCAGTGCCAGGATTCCGAGCCCGACGAAGATGAAGAAGGTCGGCGCTATCCCCAGCGCCTCGACAACAGGCGGGAATGCGAGCGCAACAAGAGCATTGGCCAACCAGAGCATGAACACGCAGACTCCGATTGCGAAGCTGCGGATCTTGAGGGGGAAGATTTCGGCAAGCATGAGCCATACCAGGGGGCCGATGGTGCCCTGCATGCAGAAGACGAACAAGACGACGAAGACGAGGATGAAGTACGCCTTGGCAGTGCCGTCCGGCAGTAGTAGCGCGGACAGCCCGACGAGGAGGTGGAAGAAGGTCGTCAGCCCGAAGCCGGCGATGAGCATCGTCCGGCGGTTCACCTTGTTCATGATGAGCAAACCCACAGTGATGCCGAGAACGCTGAACAACCCGTTGAGCGTGTTGGCGATGATTGCCGCGCTGTCGGAGAAGCCGGCATCGCTGAGCAGCTGTGTGCCGTAGTACATGACCGAGTTGATCCCGGTGAACTGCTGAAAGACGCCGAGGCCGACGCCGATGAAGATCAGCCGTCGGATCCAGCGGACGGACAGGTCTGCGGCACCTCCGGTCTGGGAGAGTCTCTCTTCTTCGGCCAGAGCGTGTACTTCGGCCATTTCGGCCACCGCGCGTTCGTCGGTCCGCACCTGCTTCAGCACTGCTAGTGCCTCGTCGTCGCGACCCTGCAGCACGAGCCAGCGCGGACTCTCGGGCATGCGCAGCATGCCGACGAACAGCGCGATCGCGGGAAAGAGTGCGACCACGAGCATGTAGCGCCACACCGACTCGTGGTCACCCCAGATATTGAAAATGATGGCATTGATGATGAAGGCCGCGAACTGGCCGCTCACGATCATGACCTCGTTGCGGGTGACCAGAGATCCGCGTCGTTCGGCAGGTGCAACTTCGGAGAGGTAGACCGGAACGGTGGCGGACGCGCCACCGACTGCAAGACCGAGGACGAATCGGAATACCGCGAGCACCTCCCACGAGGGGGCAAGCACACACCCGATCGTGCCGAGAGCGAAGACGCCGGAGAGCAACAAGATGTTGTGGCGTCGCCCGTATTTGTCGGACAGACGCCCTCCCACCAGGGCGCCGATCGCGGCACCGAAGATGAGAATGCTGACGACGAGACCCTCGGTGAACGACGTGAGCCCCAGGTCGTCCTTCATCGGTTCGAGCGCACCGTTGATGACACCGGTGTCGTAGCCGAACAGCAGGCCGCCGAACGTCGCGACGACTGCGATGACGCCCAGTCGTCGGGAATGCGTGCCCGGGGTGTCGGGCGGGAGCGCACTCCGTGAGGTTGGTTGAGCTGAAGACATCTGTTTCTCATCCTCCGATACCCGGGGTTGGCGATGGGCTAGAGCAGAATCTCTATGTATGTATGTCTTAACATACTGACGTTGAAATGAGAAGTGGGTCACATGGCGTTACCTGCTGAGCTCCCGGTCGAACGCACAACGATCGAGAGCGCTCGGAGGTACGGTTTGTCGACGCCGTCCGGGTTCGCGAGAGTGGGAGTCAGTGACTGGAAGTGATCAGGGCGATCGACGGTCTGACGCGGATTCTCGCGGCAGAGCGCGAGTGCGAAAGCCCACGATGGACGACATTGCCGTCCGGGCGGGGGTGTCACGCACGCTTGTATCGTTCGTTCTCGGAGGTAAGGCCGGTGCGGGGGAGCGAACGCGAGAGCGCGTCCTTCGAATCGCCGATGAACTCGGATACAAACCCGACGCCACCGCTCAGCTGTTGGCCCGCGGACGCAGTCGAACCATCGGAGTTCTGGTCGACGTCGAGCAGCCGTTCCAAGCTCAGTTGGTGAAGCGAATCTATCCGGTCGCGAAAGCCGCGGGTTACGAGGTTTTGCTGTCCGCCAGCGCACCGGGGCGCGACGAAGTGGCTGCCGTCGAATCTCTGATCGGCCACCGATGCGAAGGACTGATCCTTCTCGGCCCGAGTTCGGAACAATCGTACTTCGAGGAGTTGGAAGAGCGCGCCGTCGTAGTCGTCGTGGCAAAACCGTTGTCTCGAAGCAGCTTCGACAGCGTGCGCAGCGCAGACGACAGCGGTGTTCGGCAATCCGTCGACCATCTGATCGAACTGGGGCACCGCGAGATCTATCACATCGACGGGGGATCCGGCGCGGGATCAGCGATCAGAAGCGCCGCTTATCGTGGCGCGATGGATCGACAGAACCTGGGCGATCGAATTCGAGTGATCGCCGGAGCACATGATGAGGCGTCGGGAGTTGCGGCAGGACATCTCATGCTCGACGAAGGCACTTTGCCGACGGCGGTTCTTGCGGGCAACGACCGCTGCGCGCTGGGCCTCATGGATGCACTCGACCGCGCCGGAATCGATGTTCCCGGGGATGTGTCGATCGTCGGGTACGACGACAGCGACCTCGCGCGGCTGTCTCGGATCGATCTGACGACTGTGCGACAGAACGTCGATGCTCTGGCCGAGAACGCCGTGGCGTTCGCGGTGACACGCCTGGAGAACGGCTCCGCGCCGGCGTCCGAGATGATCGTCGAACCGCATCTCATCGTGCGCGGAAGCACCGGACCCGTGCGTTCTGCCGAGCGAGTTGACGCCTTGAAGCGAAGGGGTTTGTAACCGAACTGTTGACTTCGGCCTGTGATGTAGCCCATAGTTAGTTCTACTAACGCGCTTAAGTAACTGCGTCTCATGACGCACTGGAACTGGGAGATCAGATGTCGAACTTCGTCGAGGCCGGCGGTACCGCAGTGAAGTCGGCTGCCGCTGCAATTGCGTTCGCTGTGATGCTGTTCGTGTTGATTCTCGGGTTCGTCGCCTCCGGAATCATCGGCGCTGCAGGGTCTATCAGGAATTGAGAACGTTGTCGCCGGCGTAGGCAAGGTCGGCGCGGGTCGCACGTGGGCACCGCCAGGAATGAATTCGGGTTTTCGATCATCGGTACGCTACACAACCGCCGAGACCGGTCTCGTGTGGCCGATCTCATGAGGACTCGCTCGGGCCATCCGGCAGGGGGTGCGGCTACGTGTTGGCGGGTGGCGGAGCCACCGTGCCCCGTCTGATCAGGCGGGGCGTCAGAACAACCTCGGTCGGTTCGGCGCCGGCGATGCGTCCCAGTGCGCTCTCCACCGCTGAATCCGCCAGTGCCGATACGTCCTGCGACATCGAGGTCAGGTCGATGTGGGCGATGCGAGCCAAGCGTGAATCATCGTAGCCGACAACCGAAATAGCCGATGGGACGTCGATTCCTCGGCGCACGAGATGATCGAGCACACCCGTCGCCGAGTTGTCGTTGAACGCTACGACTGCCGTGGGGGGTTCGGCGGATTCGAGAAGGGTGCGCATACCCTCTGCGCCGTCGGTTTCCGACATTCCGCCGTCGACGACACGCGCGTCGATTCCATGCCTGTGTGCGGCGGCCACAAATCCGCGTCGCCTGTCGTGCGCCCCCGTCGATGTGCCGCCGTCGATGTGAGCGATGCGGGCGTGTCCCATTTCGACCAGATGATCGACAATCGCGCCTGTACCCGCGACGTCATCGCTACGCACCGACGCGATACCGTGGGTAGATTTCAGTATTTCGACTACTGGCGTACGGCCGTCGACTTCCACGAGTTCCGTTGTCGACAAACGTGATCCGAGAAGTATGGCCGCTTCGCAACGCTCACGCAGCAATGCTTGCACCGCGCTCCGTTCATTGCGACTCGGAGCGACGGCGCTGAGCGTGACATCGTATCCGTGACGCGCTGCCGCCGTGTAGATGCGTTCGACGAGGTCCCCGTGAAACGGCTGCTGCAGATCGAACGTGACACCCAACAGTCGCGAGCTGGCCTGGCGAAGCTTTTGAGCTCGCCGGTCAGGGACGTAGCCGATGCTCTCCGCGATCGCCTTGATCCGTGTCCGAGTGTCGTCGCTCGCGCCCTCGACTCCACGCATGACGATGGAAACGAGCGCAGGCGATACGCCCGCGATCCTCGCAACGTCAGCCATTGTCGGGCGCGCGCTGTCGACCACTGGACTCCTTTCGTCTCACGAGAACGCTAGTTGACCGATCGCGGCAAGCCCCCTAGTGTTCTGCAACTAGAACGTACTAGTTAGCCCTGAACAGCGCAATCACACCAGGAGAGAACGTATGCCAAACCCTGTCGCCACGGTTCGCGTGGCTCTGATCGGAGCGGGCCGCATCGGAAAGAACCACGCCGAGATCATTGCTCGACGAGTCCCCGGTGCCGTCCTGGAAGCGGTCGTCGATCCGGTGGACGGCGCAGCCCGCCAGCTCGCCGACAGCCTGGGCGTCGCGAAGGCGTACACCGACGTCGACACAGCATTGAACGACGCCGAGATCGATGCCGTCGTCGTCGCCGCGCCCGCACGCAGCCATACCGACCTCGTTGTGAAAGCCGCAGCCGCGCGCAAACATATCTTTGTCGAGAAGCCGATGGCCGTCACTCTCGAGGATGCAGATCGTGCGATCGCCGCCGCCGACACTGAGGGCGTCGTACTTCAGGTCGGATTCAACCGACGTTTCGCACCGGGTTTCGTTGCCGCCCGCGCAGCGATCGACGACGGAAAGATCGGCACACCACAGCTTTTGAGGTCTCTGACCCGCGACCCTGGCCCGTTCACGGCCGACCCCTCTCGCATTCCGCCGTGGACCATCTTCTTCGAGACGCTCATTCACGACTTCGACACGCTGATGTTCCTCAACCCCGGCGCGACGGCACAGCGCGTCACCGCCATCGCCGACGCCCTCGTGCGCCCGGACGCCAAAGGCAGTGGACACCTCGACACTGCCGTCGTCACAGTGCAATTCGACAACGGTGCCATTGCCACAGCCGAGGCCAACTTCAGCGCGCTCTACGGGTACGACGTGCGCAGCGAAGTCTTCGGTTCGGCAGGTATGGTCACCGCAGGCGACGGCCGGAGCAACGACATGACCCTGTACAGCGCTTCTGGCGCGCACGTCGACACTGCACGTAGCGACACAGAGCTACTGCGCGCGGCGTACATCGGCGAGTTCACGGCATTCGTCGACGCCGTAAGGTTCGGCACGCCATCGGTCGTGACCGGCCATGATGCGCGGGCTGCCCTGCAGATCGCTCTCGCCTGCATCCGCAGCGTCGAGACCGGCGCTGCTGTGGAACTGGGAGAATGACATGATTCTGGCAGCGAGCGCTGAAATGCTCTACCTGGAACTCCCTTTCGTCGAGCGCGTCGAGCGGATAGCAGCGCGTGGACTGCACGTCGAGATCTGGAACTGGTCCACCAAGGACGTCGATGCTCTCCGGTCCAGTGGTGCCACATTCTCCTCGATGACCGGATACCTCGACGGCAATCTCACCGAAGCGGCAGGCATCGAGCGACTTCTCTCGACTGCTGCACAGTCGCTTCTCGTGGCAGAGAAGCTCGATTGTCCGCGGCTCAACCTGCATGGAACCGGCCTCGACGGGAACGGACTCCCGGTGCGCCCGGTGGAGGTCGTAACGCCGACGATGTGGTTGACCGCGGTGCAGACTCTGCGCTCGATCGCGGCACTGGGAGAACAAGCCGGACGGGTGTTCACGCTGGAGAATCTCAATCTTGCCGTCGACCATCCGGGGACGCCCTTTGCCAAAGCATCGGACACTCGTGCATTGGTGCGGGCTGTCGACAGCCCGTTCTTGAAGATGAACCTCGATCTCTATCACGCCCAGATCGGCGAAGGAAACCTCATCGCACTACTCGAGGAATCGTTGCCGTACATCGGCGAAATTCAGGTTGCCGACGTTCCGGGCCGGTGCGAGCCGGGGACCGGCGAGATCAACTTCCCAGCAATCGCTGCTGCTCTGCGTCGCATCGGGTACACCGGCATCGTCGGCCTCGAAGGCTGGGCGTCTGGCGACTCCGACACAGCCCTCGATGCGTTCGTTTCCGCGTTCGAGGTTCCTTGACTTCTGGCCTCGCCCGTATGCAGCAGACCTAGGTTCGGATCTCCCACCATTCGCGGACCCTCCCAGCAGTCATGTACAGACGCAGTCGGTGGTGCAACGTCGAATACGGGTCCGCGTCCAGGGTGTGCGCCCACACCCGCGACCCGACGCAGACCTATCACCCCGAACTCGGCGGGCGGCGAGCTAACCCGAACCGTTGGCCGCGAATTGCCCTGCAATCCAACGCAACACGAACGGCAGCCCAGTCATGGCGCCGATGAAGTGGTCGCCTGCCACGGGCTCGTAGTGCACGTCGGCACCCTTGCTGCGCCACTGCTCGATCAGGGCAGTCACGCCGGCCTCGGGGATGAAGCGATCGCCGATCCACTTACTCGCGGAACCGTGGAAGAACGCGACCGGCACCGACGGCGCGTCGGCACCCGGACGATTCGCGGCGATCACCCGCCGCGCGATGTCGGAATCGAACGGGTCGGGCTCGGACGCCAAGTCCTCGATTCGTATGCGTGCCAACCCGCCCAAGGCGAGGGGAAGGACGGACATGTCCTTCACCCAGGACGCCAACAGCAGCGCCTTCGGGCCGAACAGCTCGACCATCTCGGGGTGCTCACGCGCGAGACCCATGCTCGCCGCGCCCAGCAGTCCGGCCGCGACGGTGCCGTTCATGGTGTCCAGCAGCATCGAGAAGTCGGTGGGCGTTCCACCGGCGACGGCACCCGCCAACCTCACGTCCGGCGCGTACCTCGGCTGCAGCTGCGCCGTCCACGTGGTGGCGATCGCGCCGCCACTGTAGCCGTAGGCCACCACTGGGCTGTCGGCGAGCTCCGGGGCGACGACCGTCAACCCGCGTAGCGAGTCCAGGACGGCATGCCCGGCCATCGTGCCTTCTGAGTACGACATCCGCGGGCCCTGGTGATCGGCGACGAGGACGGCGTATCCGCGGGCGAGCCAGAGCGGCATCACCGGCGGGAGGTCGGCACCGACACCGTGCACGAGCCGGTACGACGGTGTGCTCTTGGCTCCTAGGGAATCGATGGCCACGTTGTGGGCGACGACGGGCCGCGGGCCGCGCCCGGTCCACGGCCGCTTCGGGATCAACAGCGAGGCGGTGACGCCGGCGGGGAGACCCCGCGCGTCGGTCGATCGCACCATGAACTGATGCAGGACGGTTCGCGGCCGGGGCACCAGACCGCGGGTCGTGCGCTGCCGGATCACCGCACCGGGCGCGAGGTCCTCGATGCCGGGAGGGGTGAGGAAGAAGGCGTCGTTGTCGATCGGGGTCGGAAGGATCGCGGCATGGGGATCGTCGGGAGGCTCCAGGGGCAGTTGTCGAGTCAGTACGCGATCGAGCACACCGAACAGAGTCATGATCCCCCGACATTCTTCTCGAGCCGTACCCATCCCCGCGGTCACCGTACCGCGCGAGGCGGTCGGTGAACGCAAAATGGAGACATGCCCGCGGACCACCTGCTCCCTTGAAATCCGCACAGTGTCGGTACGAGTCCGACTGGGGCACCGGAGTTCGTATGAACGAGAACTACGGGTTCCCGCCCTGTCGATCGCTGCCTCGGATGCAGCCGCGATGGTCAGACAACAGGTGTCAGCGCAGGTCGCTGAGCAGCACCGCAACGAGTTCCCCGGCCGGCAGTATCGGCAGCATGTGGTGGCTGCAGCCAAGTCGGCTATGGCGTCGTGATCGGTTGTGACGTCACCATCGACGTTGTCGGTGTGACGTGGTTGTGGAGTGGTCAGCGGCGCATCCGGGCGCAGATCATCGAAAAGTCCTCTCGGGGAATGGTGAAGAGTCCGCGACGAAAGGGAAGACCCCAGTGGGCAGCGTCTGGAATGAGCGACAATCGATCGACAAGCGGTCGTGTGTCTACGGGTGTGCAGGGGTGGAATGTGGCGGCCAGTCTCCACGGTCGGAAATCGTCGGTGATGTCGACTTGGTAGGGCTCGTCCCCGGTGATGGTCGCCCATGCTGTGAATTGTTGGACCGGAGTTCCTTTGTGCAGGCTCGTGCGGGGGGAGTAGAAGATCATGTCGTCGCCCGGCCGAGGTCGACCAAGACGCGTTCTCGCGCCGTGGTCGGCCTGCGTGAAGCCACCCTCGGTAGCTGCCTCGACATGGTCCAGGCTGACGGTGTTGATCCAGAACCGCTGCTCCGGCGTGTCCGTGGCGGGCTTCGGTCGGGTCTTCGGGGGCATGTGGCTATTCAAGATCGTTGTGCGGTCGGGCCTTCGGCGGGACCTGTGGGCGCCCAAAGCCGACGTGCGCGACTCAGGCACGGTCGTGGAGGGTGATGTGATAGCCGTCGGGGTCGGCGAATGTGAACGTGCGGCCGAAAGGTCCGTCGATCGGCGCGGAGACGATCGTCTTGCCATCGGTGACGAGGGCGTCATGGATGGCCTGAACATCCTTGGCGTGCAACCAGATTGCCGCACCGATGCCGGGCTGCGGGGTGGACGCGATGTCGGTGCCGGGGATGACGTCGCGGAGCGCGAATGCGATCGGGGACGTCTCGAAAACGACGGCGTGAGGCGGGCCGGCCTGTGAACGTACGAGACCGAGATAGTGCTCGTAGAACGACTGCGATGCAGCGAGGTCGGTTGCTTGAAGGTTGATGAAGTCGGGTCCGGTGACCGCCATGGTGATGCTCCGTTTCGTTTGTCAGTTTGTTGACACGAACCAAGCTATGTCAAACTACTGACATGAGTCAAGCGGATGAGGGTATCGACCTGAAGACGTCTCTGGGTTATCAGCTGAAGGAGGCTTCCAGTGCGCTTCGTGCGGCCATGGAAGCGGCCCTTCGGCCCCTCGGGATGACGGTGACCCACTATTCGTGCCTCGAGCTTCTGTCGCAGCGTCCGGGCCTGTCGAACTCGGATCTGGCACGGGGCACCTTTGTCACGCGGCAGGCGATGAATGTTCTCCTGCAATCGCTCGAACGCGATGGATATGTAAGTCGGCCCGCTCGAGCACCCGTCGGCAAGGCCCTGCCCACCAGTCTCACTGCCGCCGGACGACGGAGATTGGCCCGGGCGACGGTGGCCGTCAGGGCAATCGAGAGGCAGATGCTCGCAGGGTTGTCCGATCAGGACCAGGTCGCGACCCGGCGCATTCTGTCGACCATCATCGAGTCGCTGACCCATCCGAACGGGTGACCCAACGGATCTTGGCTTGCCACGCCCATTGTCCAGTGAACTTTCAGATGTCCGCCAGGAACGGATCGAGAGCGGTCCAGGTCGCGTCCGGCGCCGGCCGTGCGGGATTGACTCTGACGTCATAGGGCCGGGACACGAAAAAATGGTACCGACCGAAACACGTTCGGGCGGTGTCGGTTTCGTTCGGTTGTCGGTCAGCCTGCCTTGACGCGCAGGCGCTCGACCTCCGAGCGAGAGTGACGCACGGCCTCGGTGTCGGCTCCCTTGCCGTTGGCAAGGTCGTGGGCGAGGTCGAGAATCG
Source organism: Rhodococcus sp. IEGM1428 (assembly GCF_050321865.1). Lineage (NCBI taxonomy): Bacteria > Bacillati > Actinomycetota > Actinomycetes > Mycobacteriales > Nocardiaceae > Rhodococcus > Rhodococcus sp. IEGM1428. The sequence continues at coordinate 387,250 of NZ_JBNQFW010000001.1, forward strand.
CGCGCCGAAGATGCTTGCGTGCTCGACGGGACTTGTGATGGGGCGCGGACTTGATGAACGCCTTACGCGCCTTCTTTTCAAGGATGCCGTCCACCTCTGCGTCGGTCACGGTCCCCGCTTCGACCTCGGGGGCGAGGATGTCGCGGACGAACTGGTATTCACGCGGCGCTGCTCGTCGAAACGCGATGGTCAGCACTGTGAACCCGAGCACGATGGAGCCGATCATGACGGGGAACGTCAGGATGCCACCCATACCGAGGCCGGTGGCGTCGTCCCAGGTGAAGTGAAGAAACATGCCCAACAAGACGAATGCCAGGCCGCGCCCGATCCGGCGTGGCTGGGCCGCGGTGCCGATGATGTAGATGACACCCGTGCAGACGAGGGCACTGAAGAGCGGATGGGAGACGAAGCTGACGGCGATGCGGGTGAACGACATCTGCACTGCCTGACCGACCGGATCGGTACCGAACGCCCGGGCAGTGGAGTTGGCCGCGTACAGGAAATCCTCGAAGACCGCGAATCCGAGTCCGAGGAACGCGCCGACGATCAGACCGTCGTTCGCGGTCCGAATCAATCGCGGGGCGAGGCCCATGAGGAGGATGAATCCGCAGAGTTTTGCGGCCTCTTCGGTGATCGGTGCAGTAGCACCGGCTGCCCAGTCGGCGCTCCACACCTGACCGAACAGCTTGGAGTAGATGCCGAGCATTGCGGTGTTCACGGTGTAGGCGAACGCGAAGGTGGCCGGGATAGCGCCCCAGAGAAGCGCAGCGAGGACGAGGCGGCCTGGCTGGCGCTCCCAACGGTCTATATGACGGAACCAGGCGAACCACGCCAGCCCACACAAACCACACAGTATTGCCGAGATTGCGAAAGCGTCGGCATAGAAACCGGCCGACGGCGCGAAGAACGCCCACGCCTGGAACACGCCGATCGCAGTCAAAGCCAGGTAGACCCAGAACGAAAGATTATGGGGTTGCACGAAGTGGAAACGCTCACCCCAACCGGAAACCTCGATCGCACGGGCCTGGCGGTGCCTGGCCTCGGTGCCTTCAGAGCTGCGCGTGGTGTCGGTGCCGGTCTCGCTCATGAGTTGTTCCCGTCTACGGTCCGGATGCTGGCGATCATGTTCTTGATGTCGTCGACGCCCGCGGTCATCTGAGCGGGAGGACCGTAAGCGGTGACCTTCAGACCGGTACCGGACATGACGAATGCTGCGACCACACCGTCGCCGGTCACACTGCTGTAGGGCTGCGCGACACCGGTCTCGCCCGCCGCCGTCGTGAGAGTGGTCCGGTCGCCGTCGACCCGGAAGGTCGGGTCATCGGTGCGGGAAGTGACCTTCTCCACCTGGTCCAACAATTCACCGGGGGTGCCGTCGAACGTGTCCGGCGAGACCTGGAAAGTGACGCCCTTCCCGGCGACGATGGCATCGCCGGACCTGCGTCCTTCGTCGTCTGCACGAAAGCCCGCCTCGACATCCCAGCCGGTGGCCGGGGTGAAGACGATGGTGTCGGTGAGAGCGAGTTGCTCGCCGGCGACCACGGGATCGTCCCAGTCGATGGCCGCGTTGACACGTGGCACGAAGATGGTCAGCACTACGAAGACCGCGACGACGAATAGCGCCGGTGGAAACGTGCGTCGGTCGAGTCCGAGCACACGATGCTCCGCCGGCACCCGATGTTTGTGGGGCGCAACATGTATCTGTGTCACGGGTACTCCTCGGTGCCGAGTGTTGTCCGTACCTGCACACGGACCTCGTGATCGGTGCAGACCAACAGCGGTGGAATGAGCAGGGTGGTGCTTGCGGTGCAACAATGTGCGATCGTTCATCGCCAAGTTCATTGATATCAAAGGCGCGTGGGTATCCGCTGTCGCTCTGCTCGAAAAGAACCGCAAGTACATTTACAACTCGGAAATCAGAGGTTTGCCCTTGTCGCGAGACTGCATTCGCGATGGCCGCGATATCACGCAATACGAAAAGTGATCACGCGGGGAAAGCGGGCGAAACCGATGCGCCTACACAGCTGTTCCGAAGGATCGTTCCCGGATTCGGCAAAAGTGACGGGCAGCACCGCCGTTCCAGTGGTTCGACTTTCGCTTGTGCCCGTGGGTACGGGTCTCGGTGCCGGTATCGGCGGCGGAGGGAACTCGACGACCGCATGGGAAATGTGTGGCCTGATGGCGGGGCGGGCCCGCGCGGCTCGACGTCAGAAGATGCCTCCGTCGGTGGTACTTGCGATGTCCGAGACGACGTCGTACGCACTGGCGCGCAAGCGATCCGGGCTGTTCGGATCACGGAAAAAGTTGGGCTTGCTGGCCCAGATTCCACGTTCGCACCTGAGCGTGACGCATAAACGGCGCGGAAACGTTCTTCTTTTCAAGCTCACGGATCATGCCGACCCGCCGATGCAATGGATCCCGCCGCTTCGGCGCCCTCGGGCCGAGGACGCCAGCTAGGCTCGTTCGGTGACGGACTCAACATGGGACGGGTATGTCCGTGTGCGCGGTGCTACCGAACACAACCTCGCCGCCGTCGATGTCGACATACCCCGCAATGCATTTGTCGCGTTCACAGGGGTGTCGGGGTCCGGAAAGTCGTCACTGGCTTTCAGCACCTTGTACGCCGAAGCCCAGCGACGCTACTTCGAGTCGGTTGCCCCCTACGCGCGTCGACTGCTTCAGCAAGTAGGCGCGCCCCACGTCGCCTCCATCACCGGCCTTCCACCGGCCGTTGCACTGCAGCAACGACGGGGTTCGCCCAGCTCACGCTCCAGCGTCGGCACCATCACCACAATGTCCAACCTGCTCCGCATGCTGTACTCCCGGGCCGGTACCTATCCCGACGGTGCGCCGCTGCTCGCGGCGGAGGCGTTTTCACCCAACACGGTCGCCGGTGCATGCCCGCGATGCGGCGGATTGGGCGACTTCCACGATGTGACAACGGAATTGCTCGTTCCCGACCCCTCGCTCAGCATTCGCGACGGAGCGATCGCGGCGTGGCCGGGTGCGTGGCAGGGTGCCAACCTGCGCAGCGTCGTTGCCGGCATGGGTATCGACATCGACGCGCCGTGGCGCACGCTGAAGAAGAAGGACCGAGACTGGCTGCTCTTCACCGAGGAGCACCCCAAGGTGTGGATCGCACCCGAAGAGGGCCGTGTCGACCACAGTTACGAGGGCAAGTTCTGGAGCGCTCGGAGTCACGTCATGCATGTTCTGGCGGACTCGAACAGCGAGCGGATGCGGGACCGCGCGCTGCAATTCACCGAGACCGTCCGCTGCCCGATGTGCTCCGGCAGTGGGCTGCGCGCCGACGCACTGGCCGTCACCATCGCGGGCCGCTCGATCGCCGAGATCAATGCACTTTCCTTGACCGAACTTGCGCAAGTGTTGCGCCCGATCGGCGAACAGGAAGGGGAGGGAACCGAGGTGGCGGTACGCATCACCGCCGACCTGCTGGCCAGAATCGACGTGTTGCTCGAGTTGGGTTTGGGGTATTTGGCGCTCGGGCGTAACTCGACGACCCTGTCGCCCGGCGAGACGCAGCGGTTGCGGATCGCCACGCAACTGCGTTCCGGTCTCTTCGGGGTGGTGTACGTCTTGGACGAACCTTCCGCCGGGCTGCATCCCGCGGATGCCGAGCCACTGCTCGACGTCCTGGACCAGCTGAAGGCGTCGGGCAATTCCTTGTTCGTCGTCGAACACGACATGGACGTTGTCCGCCGCGCCGACTGGGTGGTCGATATCGGTCCCGCGGCCGGCGAGGGCGGTGGACGGGTTCTGTACAGCGGCCCCGTTGCTGGCTTGGAGGAGATCGAGGAATCGGTCACCGGCAGGCACCTCTTCGGTCGAGCGGAATCCGCGCAGCGTGAGGCACGCCCCATCCAGGGCTGGCTGACTCTGAGCGGAGTCACACGGCACAATCTGCAGGAATTGACGGCCGAGTTCCCACACGGGGTGCTCACGGCGGTGACGGGTGTGTCGGGATCGGGGAAGTCGACGCTCGTCAGCCAGGTCTTGTTCGAGGTGGCGCGCCACCAACTGGAGACCGCGGCAGACGAGGACGATGACGCGCAGATCGAGGTCGACGTGGCCGAGGTTTCCGGAATGGAGATGTTCACCCGTCTGGTCCGGGTGGATCAACGCCCCATCGGCCGAACCCCCCGATCGACACTGGCTACCTACGTCGGACTGTTCGACATCGTCCGCAAACTGTTTGCCGCCACCGATGAGGCCAAGGCCCGCGGATGGTCACCAGGACGGTTCTCCTTCAACGTCGCCGACGGACGGTGCCCCACGTGCCAGGGCGACGGTTTCGTCGAGGTGGAGCTGTTGTTCCTTCCCGGCACCTATGGCCCTTGCCCCACTTGCCATGGTGACCGGTACACCCCCGAAACTCTCGAAATAACGTGGCGCGACAAGACAATCGCCCAGGTATTGCATATGTCGGTGGACGAGGCCGCGATGTTCTTCGCCGATATCGCAGGAGCATCCCGCAGTCTGGAGACCTTGCGCGATATCGGGCTCGGCTACCTTCGGCTCGGTCAACCCGCCACCGAGTTGAGCGGCGGAGAAGCGCAGCGCATCAAGATTGCCACCGAATTGCAGCGCACCCGTCGCGGCACTGCCCTTTATCTGCTGGACGAACCGACGGCAGGGCTGCATCCCTCCGATGTCGCAATGCTCATGCGTCAACTACACCTGCTTGTCGACGCGGGCAACACAGTGGTGATGGTGGAACACGACTTGGATGCCATAGCCTCTGCAGACTGGGTCATCGACCTCGGTCCCGGCGGCGGCGACAACGGGGGCACCGTGGTTGCCACCGGCACGCCCGCCGACGTGGCGGCGTCTCCGACCAGCATCACGGGACCGTATCTGGCCCGTCGGCTCCAATCCTGAACTGTCGCTTCGTCTCATTTACCTTCAGCCTGCTTTACCGACGCGACCGACAACTATCCGAACTGCACCGTGGGCATTCCGGGGGCATTTCGGTAATTCAGGACCACTGCTGTCCGCGATGAAGTGCACGATGACGTCATGACAATCACCGCGCCTCCCATCCCGTTCGTCGTCGACATCCCGCAGTCGGAGCTCGACGACCTGTCCCGGCGTGTTCGCGACGCCCGCCTGCCTGAACCCCTCGGTGCCGACGACTGGACCACCGGAGTGCCTGTGTCCGTGCTCCGTTCGATGGCGACCACCTGGGTCGACGACTTCAGCTGGCGAGAGGTGGAAAAGCAGCTCGCGTCGCTTCCTCAGTACATGGTGGAGATCGACGGGCAACGCATCCACTACCTGCACGTGCGGTCGTCGCGAGCCGACTCCACTCCTGTTCTGCTGTGTCACGGATGGCCGGGGTCGTACCTCGAGTTCCTCGACCTCATTCCACTGCTGACCGAGCCTGAGGACGACGAACTTCAGGCATTCGACGTGATAGTGCCATCCGTCCCCGGATTCGCCTTCTCCACGCCGCTGTCAGACGACGGGTGGAGTACCGATCGCGTGGCCCACGCTTTCGTGGAGTTGATGAGTTTCCTCGGATACGGCTCCTATGTGGTGCAGGGCGGTGATTACGGTGCCGGAGTCGCACCGGCGATGGGTCGTCTCGATCCGGACCACTGCGCCGCCATTCATGTCAACGGGTCCATCGGGGCACCCTTCCAGGAACCAGACGAGGCAGAGCAGAAGCGTTGCACCGAAACCGAATTGGACCGATACCGACGTGTGGGCGAGTTCATGGAGTCGGAGTTCGGGTACATCTCCATCCAGTCGACTCGTCCGCAACTGATCGGTGCTGCCCTGACCGACAGTCCCATCGGTCAGTTGTCATGGATGCTGGACAAATTCCGTGCGTGGACCTACCCGTTCGACCAGGAACCTGATGGCGCCCTCGGCCGCAACCGGATACTCGCTCACGTCACCCTGTACTGGTTGACTCGCAGCGCCGGGAGCGCCGCCTACACCGTGTACGCGGCCGAGGGTGGGGCCTGGGGTGGTCCAACGGCAAAGCCGTCGCAACCGGTGGGAGCCATCATGTTCGCGCACGACATCGGCATCAGGCACCTCGCGGACCAGGAGTTCGACATCGTGCACTGGACCGAGGTGCCGGATCACGGTGGTCACTTTGCGGCGATGGAGGAGCCGGTGCGTCTTGCCGCGGATCTGCGCTCGTTTCTGTCTGCGTTACCGTCGGCCGGTTGACCGCTGTCTCGGACCGTCAGCGTTGCTGCTCGGTCGCTGTAACTCAACCGATTCGGCCGGCGAATGCGCGTCCGGTGGACACTGCGAGTCCGAGCAACCCGCGCAACCCCGGCAATGATCCAGCCAGCGACCACACGGTGTTCGTGGACGATTCGTCGGTCGGCTTGCCCGCGAAGCGATCCGAGAGCCAATCCAGGGTGACGGGGGCTGCGAGCGGGTGGAGCGACAGGTGTTCGCTGAGGCGATCACGGATGTATGTGACGTTCGCTCCCGCAGAGTGATACCGGCGCACTTGCCCGTCCACGTCGTCGACGTCGATCATCGGATCATGCACTGCCTGCACCACGAGAAGCGGAAAGTTGGGTGCTGACTTGCCGGGTTGGATGTCCTGAAAAATCTGCACCATCTCGGGCGTCGCCAGAAGGTCTGCCATCGGGATATCGAGGTGTCGCTCCAGATCGTGCATCACCATGGACATGACGGCGTGCACTGTCGTTTTGCGGTGCAGGGATGAGAGCGTTTCGAGCCCCGCCGCAGCAACGTGTTCGCGAACGAGGCGGTCGAGTACGGGGTAGGTGCGACGGAGTCCCTCCACCACCATGGCGGGCAGCGCCGCGAAAACCGTGCCGTTGAGGCGGGAGAATGCAGATCCGGGATCGCCGACGGGCGATCCGAGTGCAGCGCCGACGATGTCGAGTTCAGGGGCGTAGTCGGCTGCAGCCTCCGCGGCCCACGACGTCGCCAATCCGCCACCCGAGTACCCCCACAGCGCGACAGGGGTGGTGGCTGCGAGGTCGAGCGGCTCGAAAGACAGTGCCGCGCGGACGCCGTCGAGTGTGCAGTAGCCGGGCTCGATCGGTGCTCCCCACTGCCCGTTCATGCCCTCGTGATCGGGAAGGGACAGAACCCATCCGCGGCGCAGTGCGTACAGAATGATCATGAACTCGAACTGCGGTACGGAGCCGACGGCTCGCGCGCCCGCCCGCAGGACGTAGGACGGGAAGCACCGATCCGACACGGCGTCGATCGCGCACTGATAGGACAGCAGAGCGCGCTGCGTTCGCGCTCGGCCCCCGACCGGAAGAATCACCGTCGTTACCGCGACACGCGCTGCCCCGTCGAGGCTGGTGGTCCGGTACAGAAGTTGCCACGCCGACACCTTCTGCCGAATGACACCGAACAGCGCGAGGGTCACCTCGCGGGACCGCAACACGGTCCCCGGCTCTACGCGCTCGAATCCGGCAGGGGCCCGATAGAACGGGTCCATGCTGGGAATCGCGATGGTCGATTCCGCGTCGTCGTGGTCGACCGCGGCTTGCGGACGACCGGTCGACGCGGTATCGGGTTGGGTACTCATAGTGGATTACTTCCTGGTGCGGGTGTGATGGTGTCGACGAGTTGGTCGATGACAGCTCGGGAGACTTCAGGTGACGCCGTGTGAGTCAGCAATCCCTCGACGACGAACGTACCGATGCGGAGCATGGCATCGGCTGCGTCCTCGGACAGGCCTGCAGCCTCGATATCTGCGGCGAACAGCGATTCCGCGAAGGTATGAAACCCGTTGTGCCATTGGTCGATGGCCTTGGACTCGGTCACCCGATCGTGAACGGTGGAGACCAACGGACCAACTCTTCGTAGCCGCTCCACCAGCCAGAACAGCCGGTCGGCCAACGGTAGATCCACGACGTCGAGATAATCCGTGGCGTCCTCGGCGGCGATGGCCGTCAGAACAGCGACCAGGATGTCGTCTTTGTCGCCGAAGTACCAGTACAGCGTATTCGCCGTGACACCCGCTGCTTTCGCGAGACGGCTGATCGAGGTGCGATCGAAGCCGTCGGAGACGAACATCTCGCGGGCGGCGATCACGATGTCCTCGCGCTTGCTCTCCCGGTCGTGAAGTCCGCGATTCCTGGGCATACGACAACCATATCTTGAATGGTCTTCAAGACCCTGCTAACGTCCTTGAATACCGTTCAAGAGTGGAGGCAAGTCGATGTCGAGAACCCGAAGAACCGCACTGGTCACCGGAGCATCAGCGGGCATAGGCGCGGCTTTTGCTCGTCACCTCGCGGCTGAGGGGCACAACCTGGTTCTCGTCGCGCGCCGCGAGGACCGACTCATTGCATTGGCGGACGAGCTGTCGTCCCAATACGACGTGCGATGCGACGTCGTGCCCGCAGACCTTGCCGACCGCTCTGCGCCTCGGGCCATCTTCGGGGAAACGAAGTCCCTCGGCGTCGACGTGGATATCCTCGTCAACAACGCGGGCATGTCGGGGAACTCCACGTTCGCAGATGCGCCGTTCGACGCACACGCCGCGGAGATACAGGTGATGATCACTGCCGTCACCGAACTCGCTCATCTCACGGTGCCCGGCATGAAAGAACGCGGGTACGGCCGAATCGTGAATCTTTCATCGTTGGCGGCATTGCTGCCGCCTGGTGCAAGTCTGCTGTACACCGGAATCAAGTCCTATGTCCTGGACATGTCGCAAGCACTCGATATGGAGTTGCGGCCGCACGGCATCCACGTGACTGCGCTCTGCCCTGGTTTCACCCACAGTGAGTTCCACGACGTCATGGGAACTCGCGATGCAGCATCATCGAAGCTGCCCTCTCTGCTATGGCAGTCGCCCGAGGACGTTGTCCGAGCGGGATGGCGGGCAGTGAACAACGGCACGCCGGTGTGCGTGCCCGGGATGGTCAACAAAGTGACTGCTGCTGCCGCGAAGCCGATTCCGACTCGCATCGGCTACTACCTCGGCAAAACCCTCAACCCTTTCAAGCTGTGAGATCCGATCACCACGCTGCTGAAGAACAGAGAGACAAACGCATGACCACCGACAACCACACCGGCTTCACCCGTGCCGAAACATCGTTCATGTCGGACGGAGTTCGATGCGCAGCAACGGTCTTTCGTCCCGCTGGGTCCGCCGCCAAGGCACGGCCGGCAATCGTGATGGCGCACGGATTCGGCACTCCTCGGGCGATGCGCCTGTACGCGTACGCCGAGCGTTTCGTCGAGGCTGGTTACGTGGTCTGCGTCTTCGACTATCGGTTCTTCGGGGACAGTGACGGCGAACCGCGCCAACTGTTGGATGTGGGTTCGCAGCTTGCCGATTGGCGAAGCGCAGTCGACTTCGCTCGCTCGCTCGACGGTGTCGACGAGAACCGAATCGTCGGATGGGGTACATCGTTCGCTGGTGGCCACGTACTCACATTGGCGGGCAACGGCACTCGGTTTGCAGCGGTCATCGCCCAGGTGCCCCACGTCGACGGCATCGCCGCCGTTCGCGCGACCGGGTTCCGGCAGGCGTTGCGGCTGGCACCGGCCGCCATCACCGACAGCGTCCGCGCTGTGCTCGGGCGATCGCCGCGCTACGTCGACAGTGTCGGGCTGCCGGGGGCTCGCGCAGTGATGGTCTCACCGGACGCGATGAAAGGGCGCGACCGCTTGGTGCTCGAGTCCGATCTGAAGGACGGCGACTACCCCGAGACCGTGGCGGCCCGGATACTGTTGAAGATCTGGCGGTATTCCCCGGGCAGTACGATGTCCGCGATCGACTGCCCCACGCTGGTGCAGATTGCGTCCGATGATTCCGTCACCCCGGCTGCCGTCGCACAACGCGCCGCGGCAAGGGTTCGCAAGGCCACAGTACGGACCTACGACGGTGGCCATTTCGATCCGTACGTCGAGCCACTGTTCTCCTCGGTGATACGAGATCAACTGACGTTTCTGGCCGACAACGTGCCCCTGCAACTCCGGGCCGTCCCCTCCGCCTGACCGAACGGTTCGGTGCCCCCCACAGTTCTCGGATCGAATCCGTATGGCCCCGCCCAGTGCCTTTCGGTTGGGGGTCGGGAGTTGGGATGGAAAGTCAGTTCGCTCCGAGTAGTTCGGACATCTGTGCATAGAAAGCTGCGGGATCGCCGGCGAGAGAGGACTTCACCATAGCGGTCCATTCGTCGACGATGATTTCGATGGAGCCGGCCGCCAGACCGTCCAGGGCGGCACGCGGTACTGTGCGGGGATCGATCTTCGGTCCGTCGTAGCCGGCGGCGATGGCGGTATCTGCAGCGCCGAGAAGTACGCCCTGTACGAATGTTCCCTGCGGTGCAAGTTCCAGGCGTACACCGTTCGTCATGTTCCATTCGGCGGCCTTCGCGGCAGAGTAGGCCCCGGATCCCGTTGTGGCGAACCAAGATAGAGCCGACAAGATATTGACGATCGAGCCGCCACCCTGTGTTGCGAGTACCGGGGCGAATGCCCGAATGACGTGCAGTGTGCCCCAGAAGTGTGTGTCCATCTCGCGTCGAACCTCGGTGAGGTCACCGGTGACGAGCGCGGCACCGGTGGAGATGCCCGCATTGTTGACGAGCAGTGTGACATCGGACGCCGTCGACGCCGCCGCTCTCACCGATTCGCTGTCGAGCAAGTCGAGCGTCAACGGCACCACCCGGTTGTCGTCGAAGTCGAGCATTTCGGGTTTGCGAGCTGACGCGTAGATTTTCTCCGCACCTCGATCGAGCAGTTCGAGGACGAAGTGACGGCCGATGCCACGGTTGGCTCCGGTGACGAGGGCGATCTGGTCGGAGAAGTCCATGGGGACCTTGCTTTCTTCGCGAATTTTGGTTTTTTCGGTCCTGATCGGTCCGACATCGACAAGGCTAAAACTTCACGTTAACGTCAAGGGCAAGTCCAAGAACCGAAATATTGCTCCGAGGGAGATACTGGATGCGTATAGGCGAGGTGGCACACCTGGCAGGAGTGAGCACGCGAGCTCTTCGCTACTACGAAGAGCAGGGCTTGCTGGCGTCCGAACGTACCTCCAGCGAACAACGCGTCTACCCTGAGTCTGCCGTCGAGCGCGTGAAGTTACTCCAGCAACTTTTCTCCGCTGGTCTTTCGAGTCGGAAGATTCTGCAACTACTGCCGTGTATAGACAGCGGCCAGAGCTCGCCCGAGGCCTTCGAGATCATGAGAGTCGAACGAGACCGAATCACCGCGGCCATGGCCGATCTGGCCGCCACGCGTGACGTCCTCGATCGGATGATCGACATTGCACACAACCCGACACCCGAACATTGTCCTGCGCTTCGAGACACCCCATGGGCACCGTTCGAGGCGGACGCATCTGCTACGCATCGTTGAACTGCCCGACTCCTTCTGGCTCTGCGTCGATTGCTTCGTCGATCGTTTCTCCCACTGCAGCCGCACCGACCGCAGTCATGATCGTCCCTGCGTGATCGAGTCCCGGCATCGGGGTGATGGACGTCAGGTCGAGTGCTTCGATGTCCTGCGGCGAGTACATCGGGGCGGAATCTGCACCAATGCTCCACTCCGCGTGCAGGAATCGAATCGGCATCGTCAGTTCCCGGAATCGTGAAGCGCCGAAGAACACGTCCGTGGCGTCGGCGACGACAGCAGCCGAAGACAGTCGAATCGTTCCGTCGGCCAGATCGTGGTCGGCGTACGTCCGTAGTAGCGGATCGGCCGGGTCGAGTAGCGGCAGTGACGTCGACACCAAGAACTCGATGTAATCGTCGATGTCGTTCCACCGCTGCTGTGTTCGCGCAATCTTGTCCCCGAAGGCAGCCGCAACGTTGTCCTGTGTGAGACCGGAGGGCGGTGGTACCGGCACACCCCCGTCGACAAGAACGAGACTCTTCACCCGGGTCGGATACCGGGCTGCGAATTCGACCGCTACGAACCCTCCCATCGACATTCCGCACACGTGCACGGAGTCGAGTGCCAAGGCATCCATGATGGCGTTCAGATCGTCTGCGTGCTGGGTCAGCGATGACGGTCCCGTGACCTCCACGCTGTCACCTCTGCCGCGTAGATCCGGTGCGACGAGGGTCAGGTGCGGCGATTCCGCGCGCAGCCAACTCCAGAGCATGCGCTGGCTGGAAACCCCGTGCACGACCAGGACCGGCTCACTGGTCCCGGTGTGCGTTTCGACGACGACGTCTCCGCCGGATACCGGTACTCGATCGATGGTCATGTCTGCAGACAGTAAGGGAAGGCTCCGACCGGCGGGATGGATTTTCTCCACACTGTGCGACCCAAGATGTGGACGGATGATCCGTTCCGAAATGTGTCCTCCGTCACTATCGTCACCTTTCGACGCTGTAGTAGGCAGCGGGTCCGAGCCAACCGAAGGTGATCGATGATGATTCCACTGCGCCGCCGACATGTCCGAACGCGATCGATTGCCGCGACCGCGGGGGTCCTTCTGGCGCTCACCGCGACCGCATGCGGTGGAACGCAAGCCGCGCCTGCGGCGTCGGAGAACGGGCTGACCACCGTCCGTCTCGGCAATGTTCAACTGTCGGACTACGCCGCAGTGTTGTTGGGCGTCGATCAGGGCATCTTCGAGCGCAACGGGTTGAACATCGAGCTCGTCGACATCACGCCGGCGGACCTGGTCGGTGGTCTCCTGAGCGGTCAGGTCGACATGAACCCGAACACCGGTCCCGGAGCGGTGATGGCGGCCGGTAAAGGTATTCCACTTGCCGTGGTCGGCGGCGTCTCCACGTTCGCGGCCGGCCCGGACGGGCGCACCGGGTCGACACTGCTCGTCAAGGCCGACAGTCCTATTCGGACCGCCGCAGACCTACAAGGCAAGACGGTCGGGGTGAACCTCCTCGCATCGGCATCCGAGTACGGGGTCCGAGGTGTCGTCGACCAAGCAGGCGGCGACGGCAGCGGTGTCTCGATCATCGAGGTTCCGTTCTCAGCCATGGGCGAATCACTCACCGCAGATCGCATCGACGCGGCGCTGGTCGGCGATCCCTTCGCCAGTCTTCTGCTGAAGACCGGACAATTCGAGGCACCCATGGGTGACCCCATCGAGGAGGTCTTCGGCCCCGCACCCCGAGTCGTCGTCACCGGTACTCGCGAGTATGTGGAGACCAATCCCGAGGTGGTGGACAAGTTCCAGGCAGCGCTCGACGAGTCCGTGGAGTATGCAGACTCGCACCCCGACGACATGCGCGCCGCCATGGTCGAACACTTCGGCACCCCCGCCGACACAGTGGGAGACACGGGTTACCCGGCACTCGAAAGTCGCGTCGACGCAGCGGGAATCGACGGTATCGCCACCATTCTCCGGGCGAACGGCGCTCTCGATTCATCGGCCGACGTCAGTGGGCTGACCCGATGACCAGTGCGGCGCTGCGCACCGCCCCTGTGTTTCGAGTGCGACCGGTGATGCCCTCCGCAGCGCAGAAGGCAATCGCTCCGGTGGTGCTGATACTCGGTTGGGCTGCGCTGTCGGCGTCGGGGCTGTTCGCCGCGGACACGATCCCCGGGCCGGTTCCGGTGGTTGGCCGAGTATTGGAGATGGCGGCGACGACCTCGTTCTGGACCGACATCGCGTCGACCATGACCGGCTGGGCCCTGGGTCTGCTGTACTCGACGATCATTGCGGTGCCGGTGGGAATTCTGCTCGGGACGAGTGACTTCGCCTATCGCAGTTGCCGATTCATCATCGAGTTCCTTCGGTCCATTCCGACGCTGGGAATCATCCCTCTCGTCGCGCTCATCTACGGAACCACCCGACAGACGGAGCTGACCGTGGTGGTGGCGGCCTGTGTGTGGCCGATCCTGCTCCAAACGATGTACGGGGTTCGGGATGTCGACGGTGCTGCGCTCGAAGCGGCGCGGTCGTATCGGCTGAGTAAGTTTCAGGTCATCCGCTTCGTGATCGTGCCGTCCGCTACTCCGTTCGTGGCCACCGGTTTTCGTATTGCTGCGGTCATGGCGATGCTCCTGGCGATCGGAATCGAACTGTTGGCCGCGGTACCCGGTATCGGTAAGACGCTCGCGCAGGCTCAGATGAATGCGCAGATGGTCGACGTCTTTGCCCTGACTCTGGTGACCGCCCTCATGGGTGTCGCCGTGCTGTATCTGTTCGCCGCGGGCGAGCGCCGGCTGTGCCGCTGGCACCCATCGCAGAGGATTCCATCGTGACCCGCATCCGTTCGATCGCCGTCGAGGCCTGGCTTCCGATTCTGCTCGTCGGGTTGTGGTGGTTCGTGTCCAGCAGCAGTTCGTCGTTCTACTTTCCGCCGCTGCGCGAGATCATGTCGCGGTTCGCGGACCTGTGGTTCTCCGATCAGTTCGCGGTCCACGTCGTGCCGAGTCTCAGAAACTTCGGCATCGGATTCGTCCTGGGCGTCACGATCGGAATTCTGTGCGGACTTGCCTTGGGCACGATGCCGCAGACGCATCGTGCGCTGTCTCCTACACTCGAATTCATCCGGGCCACACCGGTTATCGCTCTGATCCCGTTGACGATCGTGCTGCTCGGAACGGACGTCGTGCAGAAGGTGGCCATCATCGCCTTCGCGTGCATGTGGCCGACGTTGCTCAACACCGTCGACGGAGTGCGCGCCGTCGATCCACTGGTGCGAGACGTGGCACGCAGTTACCGCCTCGGCCTGTGGGATTCGAGCATGCGCGTGTTCCTACGTTCCGCCACACCCCAGATCATCGCGGGAATGCGAACCAGCGTTGCCGTCGCCGTCGTGGCGATGGTGGGCAGCGAGCTGTTCGCGTCGTCCGAAGGTATCGGATATTTCGTTCTGCAGTCCCAGCGCACGTACGCGATGACGGATATGTGGGCAGGACTCATCATGCTCGGACTACTGGGCTACGGACTCAATCTACTGTTCGCTCTATTGGAGAGAAGGACCCTTCGGTGGCACCGACTACGTCTCGAAACGACAGCAACACAATGAACAACCGACCCACGCCCGCAGTGGACGTTCGGAAACTCTGCAAGACGTACGCCGGAGCCTCGAGACCTGTGCTGAGCGACGTCCACTTCACTGTCGAAGAGCGTGAATTGGTCTGCATCGTAGGCCATTCCGGGACCGGCAAATCCACCCTGCTTCGTGCAGTTGCCGGGCTTACGTCCGCCACGGGTGAGGTGTCGGTCAACGGACGAAAGGTCGACGGGCCACCGGCGGATCTGGCAGTCGTCTTCCAGGACTACGGACGTTCGTTGCTTCCGTGGATGCGTGTCGGAGAGAACGTGGAACTTCCACTGCGTCGCATCACGGGCAAGGCGGAGCGGCGCCAACGTGCCGAATCCGCTCTCGAATCGGTCGGACTCGAAGGTCGCGGTGACCTCTACCCGTGGGAAATGTCCGGCGGAATGCAGCAGCGTGCCGCCATCGCGCGGGCGCTCGCGTTCGAGCCTCGCGTTCTCCTGATGGACGAGCCGTTCGCGTCCGTCGACGCCCAGACCCGCGCCGATCTCGAAGACCTGACGATGAAAGTGCAACGCGAGTTCAGGATGACGGTCATCATCGTCACCCATGACGTCGACGAAGCGGTGTACATGTCCAACAAGGTGATCGTTCTCGGGGGAGCTCCGGCATCGGTGACGGCCACCGTGCCGGTGGCACTGCCGGATTCGCGAGATCAACTGAGTACCAAGAGTTCGGAGCTCTTCGGTTCGCTGCGGATGGACGTACTTCGGCGCATTCGTCCGGACCTCGCAGGTCCCGCCGTGTCGGTGGCCTGACGGATATCGAACGAGAGGCGAATCGATGACAGATCCAGCTGACCCGAACAGACCACGGACACATCGGCGGCTTCCTCGTTGGCGAGAGGTGGCACCGTTCCTCGAAATGCGGTCGAGAGAAGTCGATCTCGTCGAACGACGCCTCTCGCGCGCGCATACCGTCGCTGATCTCGCCGAGATTGCTCGGCGCCGCACTCCGCGATCGGTGTTCGAGTACGTCTCGGGTGGTGCCGAGGGCGAGGTCAGCATGGCTCGCGCTCGCGAAGCGTACGAACGAGTCGAGTTCAGACCACACGTGCTGCGTGATGTGAGCGCAGTCGACACGTCGACGTCGATCTTGGGTAGGAAGGCTGCGCTCCCGTTGATCCTCGCTCCGACCGGTTTCACCAGAATGATGCACCACGAAGGCGAAACAGCGGTAGCACGGGCAGCAGAGGCAGCAGGTGTGCCGTACGCGCTCTCGACCATGGGCACCGCAACGATCGAGGACGTGACGAGTACTGCACCGACCGGTGCCACGTGGTTTCAGCTCTACCTGTGGAAGGACAGGGCGGCCAGTAAGGACCTCGTCGAACGAGCGGTCCAGGCCGGGGTCGACGTACTGGTCCTGACCGTGGACACACCCGTTCCCGGCAACCGTCTGCGCGACGTGCGCAATGGAATGACGATTCCCCCGACTCTGAACATGCGGACCCTGACCGACATGACGCGGCACCCCAGTTGGTGGCTGAAACTGCTGACGACCGAACCGCTGGAATTCGCGAATCTGACGTCCTTCGATGGCACCGTCGGTGAGCTCGTGAAGAGTATGTTCGATCCCTCGTTGAGTCTGGCCGACCTCGAATGGCTGCGATCCGAATGGCCGGGAAAGCTTGTGGTGAAAGGAATTCAGGACGTCGCCGACGCACGCGACGTCGTCGAGTCAGGTGCGGACGCGCTGGTGGTGTCCAATCATGGTGGGCGTCAGCTCGACCGTGCACCGACACCTCTGGAACTTCTCCCGGAGGTGGTCGATGCCGTCGGTTCCGGCGTCGAGGTGTACGTCGACACCGGAATCACGACCGGATCCGATCTGATCGCTGCGGTGGGGTTGGGAGCCACGGCCGCGATGGTGGGGCGTGCGTATCTGTACGGGCTGATGGCCGGTGGGCAGAGGGGCGTCGCCTCCGCTCTCGAGATCTTTCGGTCGGAGGCGACGCGGACGATGCAGCTGATGGGTGCACAGTCGTTGGCGGACGTTCGAGGACGAGTGACATTACGGAGCTGATTGCTCCCATTCATGTCCGTCATCTACGCACTCGGCCTCGCTCAGCTCGGTCCGAAACGCTCGGTACGGATGTTCGATGCCGAGTGACCCCGCGCCACCAGCATGTCGGCCACAGTGTCGACGAAGCTCGTGGGGCCGCATATGTAACACCGCGGCTCGAACTCTGCCGGCCATCCGTGGGCGTCGAGGTCCTCGATCGTGATGCGGCCGAGGGGCCGTGCGTTGCCGGCAGGGGCACGCCGCGTGTGGATCATGGTGACATCGACGCCGGCCGGAGGGTGAGCCCACTCGTCGGCGAAGTAGACCTCCGCGGGTTCGCGCACCGAGTACAACACCCGGAAAGGCACTCGTCCCCCCGTCGCCGAAGCCTGCGCGCGAACCATCGCGCGGAGCGGGACGATGCCGGAGCCGCCACCCACCAACAGGATCGGCGGGGACGGTGTCTCGGAGGGATGGGACGGCCGCCAGACGAACCATCGACCCACCGGCCCGCGGATCTCGATGCGATCGCCGACCTCGACGGCCTCGACCAGGTAGGGGGACACCTCGCCGTCCGCGACGTTCTGGACCGCGATCTCGATGCGCGACGTGCCGTCGGGAGCCGACGCCACGGAGTAGCTTCGCTGCGCGCTGTAGCCGTCTTCGGCGGTGAGCTTGACGTCCACGTGCTGACCGGCAAGATGGCCTGGCCATCCGTCGACGTCGAGAACCAGGGTGGACGCGGTGGGTGTCTCACGGCGCACGGTCTGCACCGTGGCAACGAGCCAGGGTTTCGCCCCAGCCGCCGATGTCACGTCAGTCGCCCTGGTACCGCTGCTCACGCCACGGATCTCCGTAGTCGTGGTACCCACCGCGCTCCCAGAAGCCTTGCTCGTTGTTCAGGGTGAGTTCGATGCGTGAGATCCACTTCGCCGATTTCCAGAAATACAGATGTGGAACGAGAAGCCGTGCCGGACCGCCGTGTTCGCGAGTCAACGGAGCGCCGTCGAACTCGGTGACCAGCCACGCCTTCCCGTCCCTGAGGTCCTCGAGGGGGAGGTTGGTGGTGTAGCCGTCGAAGCCGTGCACCACAACGTATCCGGCATCGGTGTCGAGACCGTCCAGCAGAACGTCCAGGCTCACGCCCTTCCAGGTGGTATCGAGCTTCGACCACTTGGTGACGCAGTGGATGTCGACGGTCGGAGTGTCGTGTGGAAGTGCCGCGAATTCGTCCCAGGTCCAGCTGCGAGTCTCGCCCCGTTCGGTGGTGATCGAGAACGACCATGTGTCGGTCGCGACCACGGGCGCGGGCCCGATCGCGAGGACGGGAAAATCCTTGGTCAGATACTGACCGGGGGGAGTGCGCCCGTCGTCGCCGCGTCGGCGGCCGACGAAGCCTTTCGAGATCAGTGCCATGGTGACGAATTGTGCGCTCGTGGTCGGGAGTCTGACAAGTCAGGACGCATTCGACGTGGAGCTGCCCAATATCCGAGAAGGGGGTCAGACGATTCCGCCGTTGGCGTACACGACCTGACCATTGATCCATCGAGCAGGACCGGCCAGGTGGGCGACGGTCTCGGCGATGTCCTCCGGTCGACCCAGTCTTTCGAGAGGTGTCATCTTCTCCATCGCATCGATCGCTTCTCGGGGTTTGCCGTCGAGAAAGAGCGGAGTCGCGGTGGGCCCTGGTGCGACGGCGTTCACCGTGATGTCGCGTCCGCGCAGTTCTTTCGCGAGGATCGGAGTCAGCGCGTCGACGGCACCTTTGGTTGCTGCGTATGCACCGTAGGCGGGTAACGCCAGCTTGACCACCGAGCTGGAGAAGTTCACGATGGCACCGCCTGCGCGGACGCGTCGTGCAGCCATTTGGCTCACGAGGAACGAGCCGCGCACGTTGGTTCGGTGCATGCGGTCGAAATCGTCGAACGACATGTCGACGAGCGGCGACAACAGCATGATCCCGGCGGTGTGGACGACGACGTCCACTCCACCGAAGGTGGCCTCGAGTTCGTCGAACATGGCCGCGGTCGAATTCTCGTCGGCGACATCGGCGGACAGTACGACGGCCTCGCCGCCTGCGGCGATGACTGCATCGGCGGTGGACACAGCTCGCTCGCGGTTGCCCGAGTAGTGCACACCGACGGCCATCCCGTCAGCTCCGAGTCGGGTGGCGACGGCGCGTCCGATCCCGCCGGAAGCGCCCGTGACCAGGGCGATCCGACGGTCGGCGTATCGGGTGTCATCCTCGCGGGCCGGGTTTGTCGACGGTTGTGTCATCAGTGTTCTCCCCTGGTTGTGGCGGTGTTTGCGATGTGGCCGAAGGCGGCCAGTGCCGTGGGCTGCCACCGCCGCCACGTCTCGAGTCGGTCCTGATAGATGGGGACGATGTCGTCGTAGGTCTTGCCGAGAAACAGGCGATGCGGGGCACGGTCGGTGTCGACGAGTTGCAGGATCGCGGCGGACGTCGCGGCAGGGTCTCCGACGTCGAAACCTCCTGCGGTCGTGGCCCGCACGTCGTCGTAGGCACTATCGACCGCGCTGGTTCGTGAGCCGGTGGCAAGCCAGTCGGTGTTGTACGGTCCCGGTTCGACGTTGGTCACCTGGATTCCGAACTGTTCGACTTCCTGCCAGAGGGATTCGGACAAACCTTCGAGCGCCCACTTGGACGCGTGGTAGGCGCCGATTCCCGGGAATGCACGGACTCCGCCTTCGCTCGTGATCTGCAGAATGCGTCCCGAACGTTGTGCTCGCATGATCGGAACGACAGCTTGTGTAACCCACAGTGCTCCGAAGAAATTGGTCTCCATCTGAGTGCGGATTTCGACTTCGGTGAGTTCTTCGACCATGCCGAAGTGTCCGAATCCCGCGTTGTTGACCAACACGTCGATGGTTCCGAAGTGTTCCGCTGCCTGCCCTACCGCCGTGAACACTCCGTCTCGGTCGGTGACGTCGAGACGCAGCGGCAGCACAAGATTTCCGAATTCTTCGACCAGATGCTCTAGATCGGCTGTGTTACGAGCGGTCGCGACGACACGATCACCGCGTTCGAGCGCAGCCTGGGCCCACAGGCGACCGAACCCCTTGGACGAGCCTGTGATGAACCACGTTCTGTTGCTGACGGTCACTCTCGCACTTCCTTTCGTCGGTGTAGTCAGCGTGCGCCTCTGTCAGCCATTCCACCAGCGACAGTTACGCATATTCGATATGCGAGTCATGCATGGCTCGATGTGGTCGAATGACGGGGTGACGGAATGGAGTCTGAGCGGACTGCGAGTGGTACGCGTGGTGTTCGAGACCGGATCGTTCACTGCTGCAGCTCAGATCCTGGGCTACACGCAGTCGGCGATCTCTCGGCAGGTCGCATCGATGGAAGCGGCCGCGGGATCGACCTTGTTCGAGCGCGGTGCACGCGGAGTGCGGCCAACAGCGGCGGGGACACTCGTTGCGGCGCGCGCAGCGACCGTGTTGCACGAGATCGACGCGGCAACCCGCGAACTCACCGAAGCCGAGAAACTACTCACTGGATCAGTGTCGATAGGAGCATTTCCCACCGCAGCAATGGTTCTCGTGCCGCGCGCGATAGCCCGAGTTCGACACTCGCACTCGGAACTGGCCGTCGAGATCGTCGAAAGTTCGACCCCGGCACAGCTGCGACAATTACGTGCCGGACGCATCGACGTCGCAGTGATCGCTGTCGGCGACGGGCTTGCCGAATACGACCTCAGCGGATTGCGCGTCGACACAGTGATCGACGGAAAGCTCCTGCTAGCTGTCGGAATCGAGCACAGGCTCGCGCACCAAGGTCGCGTACACGTCGACGAACTCGCGCGTGAATCGTGGATCGTCGGCAAGGGTGTCCGCAACGACCCGCAATTCGGGGCGTGGCCCACCTTGCCGAATCCGCAAGTCGGTGCTCGGATACGGGAGTGGACTGCCCGTCTCGGCTGTGTCGCAGCAGGATTGGGTATCACGGTCATACCCGAGCTAGCAGCAGCCGCAGTGCCGGACGGTGTAACCACGGTCCAGGTCGATGATCCAGGGTGGAGTGGGCGGACTACCTGCGCTGTAACGCTGCCACATCGTACGAACTCGACGAGCGCCGTTGTCGACTCGCTTCTCGGCGAAGCCCGCAGAATACGAACCGAGAACCGCAGCCTTTGACGATCCTGCCCTTCATGCGAATTCAGTCGTAGCCACGCTGCCGGCGACCGTGGCCAAGCGCAGCTTGGTCTCGTCCTCCGAACCGGGTGCGGCAGTCATGATGACGATTTTCAGTTCTGCGTCACCGTCGGTGAGTACGTCGCAGTCGACGGTGATCGGTCCGACGGTCGGGTGGTGAACCACTTTGTGATCCTCGCGATGTGAACCGACGGCACCGACGGACCACAACGCCTCGAATTCTGGACTGCCGACGCGCAACTCATCGATCAACCCCCTCAGCCTCGAGTCGTGGGGAAACCGCCCGGTTGCCCGCCGAAGGTCTGACACGACTGCCGCCCGAACCGCGTCTTCGCCTCCGGACGGCGTCACCGGCCAGGCCGACATTCCTGGTTTGTCTGCGGCGAGGGGGAAACAATCGCGAGCAAAGTTCCTCCTGGCCGAAGCCACGGATGACGGATCGCCTACCAGCGCAGCCCATGTTCGGTTCCACCACAGCAGTTCCCAATCGGCCGCGAACACGGCAACTGCACCCTCATGGAGCCGGCCGACGACCCGCCTCACGCCGGGCGGGATGTGGTCGGAGATGGTGCCGTCGGCCGGCGGAATGTGACCGGCCAAGCGGTAGAGATGGTCTCGCTCGGGCACGGTCAGCGCAAGGGCACGCGCCAAGGACGACACCACCTGGACCGACGGGGTCTTAGCTCGCCCCTGTTCGAGCCGCACTATGTAGTCCACTGAAATACCCGCGAGATCGGCGAGGTCCTCCCGCCTGAGCCCCGCAGCCCGGCGTGAACGTCCGGTCGGTAGACCGACAGCATCGGGTGAGAGTCGATCGCGCCACGATCTGATCGTCGCGCCGAGTCCGTCCGTTGTCGAGGTCACGGTTCCATTGTCGCTCTTCGGGCGTGTATCAGGGTGGTACCGATTGTCCTACCGTCGAGGCGTGCCTGGAACGAGCCATGGTCGCCCTGAACAATGGGGACATGACCATCACATTCATCACCGGAGCAAACAAGGGCCTCGGCTACGAAACGGCCCGACGACTGATCGATCGGGGACACACCGTCATTCTCGGAGCACGTGATGTCGAGCGGGGTAGGACTGCTGCCGCAGCAGTGGGGGCTCGGTTCGTGCAGATCGACGTCACCGATGCCGAATCCGTCGCAGCTGCAGCTTCGGACGTACAAGGCCAGGAGGGGGTTGTCGACGTACTGATCAACAACGCCGGCATCGCCGGACCTCACAGTGCCGCCGACGAGCTGACCGCCGAGGATGTGTTGTCGGTTCTCGACGTGAACGTTCTCGGAATCGTCCGCACGACAGCAGCATTCCTTCCGTTGCTACGGCGCTCGACCGATCCCGTCATCGTCAATGTCAGCAGTGGGATGGGGTCTTTCGCAGCGACACACGATCCGTCTCGCGTCGAATCCAGCGTGGTTGCTCCGGCCTACTCTGCGTCGAAGTCGGCTGTCACGATGCTGACGACCCAATATGCCAAGGGCCTGAGCGGAATTCGCATCAATGCGGCTGACCCGGGATACACCGATACCGAATTCAACGGAAACAGTGGACCGCAGACTGTCACCGAGGGCACCGACGCCATCGTGCAACTCGCAACCGAGGGGCCGGGCCACGGATCCGGGCGGTTCATCGACCGGCATGGAACAGTGGGATGGTGACGAGAGGGTAGGCAATATGACAGAACTGCAGATCGCTCTCAATGGTGCCGTCATCCATCCGGCGATGCCGCAGACGGCAGAGGAAATCGCGCTGGATGCGGCAGCGTGCGTCGCGGTCGGCGCGACACTGCTGCACCTCCATGCCTTCGACGACGACGGCGTCGAATCGCTCGCGCCCGGCCCGGTAGGCAGAATGCTCAGGGCGGTTCGGCAGGTCTGTCCTGCAACCCCGTTGAACGTCACCACCTTCGCCGCTATCGTCGAGGATCCACGTGAACGCCTCGAATTGATCAGTGGGTGGACGGAACTACCGGACCTCATTGCCGCCAATCAAGGAGAGGAAGGCATCGACGACATTGCCGAACTGCTCTCGGCACGGGGTGTGGGCGTAGAAGCGTGCGTGCTCGGCGTTCACGATACGGAGCGATTCATCTGCTCGGGCAACTCCGCTCGGTTCGTTCGGCTGGTGATCGAGCCCCTCGAAGAGAATGTCGACGACGCACTCTCGCTGGACATCGAAATGGAAGACATGATCGCTGCGGCAGGTATTGCGCTGCCTCAGCTGCACCATGGTGTCGGCGCGGCGTCGTGGGCGGTGAGCCGTCGCGCCGTCGCACGTGGTCACAGCATCAGAACGGGGCTCGAAGACACATTCGTGTTGGCCGACGGATCACCGGCGCGGTCGAACGTCCAATTGACCGAGTCGGCAGTGGCATTGATCCGCGAGGTACAAACGTAGGTGCGGACCGAGTCAGCGGAGTTCGACGTCGCCCATCACCGGTCGTCCAGCGGTCGCGATGCTGCCTGCATCTCGACTCGCCAGCCAATCCCCGAAACGAAGCAGGAACGGGAATCTCTGCCTGAGCTCCGTCAGGTCGACATGCCCGGCCAAGCGGCCGTCGTCGACCGCGGCCGCCAACCGGCTCAGCACATCGCCCCGTTGCAGGACGCTCGGATTCATTCGTTGATAGTCGATCGGTCGGCCCAGGGCAACGCTGAAGTGCTGTGCCAGTTGATGTCCGGTGAGCGCGTCTCCGGCAATGTCGAGTGTTCGATGCGCGAATTCGTTCGGTGTCGAGAAGATCTGCCCGACTATCGCGCCTATGTCGCGTACTGCGATGAATTGCATCGGTTGCTCGTTGTCCATCAGGAACGAGAACCGACCGCCGGCGAGACCCATGCCGGGGAGCAGAAGAATCTCCATGAAGCTCGCGGGGCGGACAATCGTGCTGCAGATATCGAGCCCTTCGATGTGCTCTTCGATGCGACTCTTGGTGTCGAAATGAGCGATGCCGGTCGATGTCGGGCCAGCGGCGATCGCCGAGCTGTACACGAGGTGTTCGACCCCTGCGTCCCTGGCGGTGTCGGCGACCGAGATTCCGTACGCCACCTCGTCGTCATCGGTGACCTCGGACCCGGCCTGGCCTGAGCTGGGTTGCACGCTGAACACCCCGTGAGCACCGGTGAAGGCGGACCGGAGCGATGCAGGGTCGCCGAGGTCGCCTGTGGCCGTCTCTATCCCGGCTGCCTCGAGTCGCCGGGCTCGCGAGCTCGACGGATCACGCACCACGGCACGAACCCTCCACCCGGCTTCGAGTAGGGCCGTGGCCACTGACCCACCTTGCTGCCCGGTTGCGCCCAATACGGTGATCACCCTGTCGGAGGCTGTTTTTCGACGGGTGAGTTGCTGCTCGTCCACGGTTTCTCCTATCGCGGCACACGTCCGAAACTCGGTATGTTCTCGGTGCTCGCTGCCGCCCGCACCGAACGCTAGCGTCATGACGCCTACCATTCGGTAGGCGTTCGTTCACGACAGGGAGGTTCCGATGCGCGATGTGTTACCCGCCGCGGCCGACTGCTTCGTCAGGCTCGGCGTCGAGTTGATCGCGCATCAGTGGGACGCGGTAGTCCTGACTGCATTGAGGTCCGGACCGACTCGACGCGTCGACCTGGTGTCGATGATCGGCGGTATCAGCGACAAGTCTCTGCACGAATCGATGAGACGCTTGCGGACTTTCCGATTGGTCGAGAAGGACGACGTCGGTGGGATGTACCGGCTGACCGACACCGGGGAGTCTTTTGCGAACGGGCCGTTGCTGGCTCTTGCACAATGGGCCGAGTCCAATCACCGTTCGCTGAACTCGTAGTTTCAGTTCAGGTCATCCGGTCGTATCCGTAGCTTTGCTGCGATGCGAGCCAACGCTCGGTGATCGGTCTGGGTGAGCGGGTCGAGTACGAAGTCGCGCACTGCGCGTACGTGAATCGGTGCCGCGGCTACGACGACGTCGTAACCGGTGTCGGTGAGTTCGGCTGTGGTGACGCGGCCATCCTCGGGATCGGTCGATCGAACCACCCAGCCGCGCTGCTCGAAACGCTTGACCACATTCGACAGACGGGACAGCGATCCATTTGTCAGGTATGCCAATTCGCTCATTCGCAGCCGATGCCCCGGCGACTCGGAGATGTGGCTCAGCGTCAGGTATTCGAAGAGGGTGAGTCCTGACTCCTGCTGCAGCGGAGACTCCAATCGGCCTGGCAACAGCAGGATCAGCGAGACCAATCCGGTCCAGGCGGCCTTTTCGTCTGCGGTCAGCCAGGGGAGTTCTTCGGATGTGTCCGGATCTGCATCCGGCAAGTCGGTCGTCGCCATATCGGCATCCTACTCGAGCGTATTCACTTCATACATGAAGTAAATGTGCTACATTTACTTCACGCATGAAGTTCTGGACGAGCGGCACCCAGGAGCTCGCCATCTATTCGAGGAGTAGCCATGATTACTGCAGAATTCTTCGTCACCCCGGGTTACGGCGACACGCAACTCGCCAACATGCGATACAGCCAAGCTGTCCGCATCGGAGATCGCGTCGATACGTCCGGTCAGGGCGGCTGGGACGACGAGTTCAACTTTCCGGCAACACTCGAGGACGAGATCGTGCGCGCGTTCGACAACGTGGAGAGGACGCTGGCAACGGCGGGAGCCACATGGAACGATGTCGTATCTGTTGTCTCATACCATATTCCGGAGTCCGAGGTGTCCATCGGCGACGAGCACAACCGGGTCATGGTGGAGCAATTCGAGAGGCGGATGGGCGACCGCGCCCCGATCTGGACTCAGGTCGGGGTGAGCGCGCTCGGCGCCCCGATGATGCGGGTGGAAATTGCTGTCACGGCTGTTGTGAGTTCGCAGTGTCCGTGATCGAGGCTGGAGCAGTCCAGGTGTGATCCTCACGGCGGTGAGTTTTCGTACCGATGGCAGTCGATACCGGCGACACCTTACATATCGAGCATCGGAGACGACCATGACCACGACGACCACCCCTGCGACCAATTCACGCCGCGCAACCCGCGCGGGCTGGGGCCTCACAGGCCTGCTGGCGCTGTTTCTGATCTTCGATATCGTCGGCAAATTGCTGAATGTCCAGCAGGTGAAAGATGCGACGCTCGAATTGGGGCTGCGCGACGAGATGACGCCCGTCATCGGCATCGTCCTGCTTGTGTGCCTGGTGCTCTATCTGGTGCCTCGTACCGCGTTTCTCGGTGCGGTTCTGCTGACCGGATATCTCGGTGGTGCCGTCCTCACCAATTGGCGAGTGGACAAGCCGTTGTTCAGTACGGTCTTGTTCGCGGTGTACGTCGGAGTTCTTGCTTGGGGTGCGCTGTATCTGCGGGATCCGAAGGTGCGTCAGGTCATGCCGATAGTGCGGTAGTGGGTGCTGCGCATCCGTCGGGTCAGGTGGGGTTGCCGGACTCGTCGCACGGGGCCGGGTGGCCGTCGTCGATGAACTGCAGCGTCACGTTCATCTCGGTGGGTTGGATGCTGCCCGACCAATCGGAGTACGGGTGGTCGAGAAACGCGACGACGACCAACGCCGAGGCCACGAGCGCGGATACGAACGCGATCGGAACGGCCTGCACTACAGCGGATTCGCGGCGATCCGCCTGTACGCACATGTACGAGAGAATTGCCGACGCTCCGATGCCCAGCACGATCCAGAGAGGAAACGGGACCGACGGTGTTGCCTCGGCCAGTCGGTCGCGGCGACCGTCGCGGCGTTCGGCTTGCTGATCGAACCACTGTCCGTACGCCGCCTCCTGCGAGGCACCTTCCGGTGTGGTGGCCGCAAAATCCTCGACCATGGTGTCCACCCAGTGATTGACCGACGGCGACGTTTCACTCCGCGACATCGCAGACCATTCGTCCGAGACGACAGCACGGCTGTAGCAGATGAGGCCGCCGTGCAGCTTTTCACCGTCGTGTCCTTCGAGGACATCGGCCACATTGTGCAGCTCCGTCACGGCGACGGCTTCGACGCTGGCTCCATTGCTCGCGCGCTGATAACTCTGCAGTGCGAAGAAGATGGTGAATGCCAGCAGGACAGAGAACATCGTTCCGATGACCGTCAGTGCACCGGCTGCACGAGTGCTGTCGATGAACCATCCCGGATCGGGCGCGCGGGTGCGAGCAGCGAGTTTGGCCGTCACGGCCAACACCACGACGAGTACGACGATCAGACCCAGTATCCAGCTCGGCACTGCGCAACTGTAAGTGAGTGCGTTCCCGCGCGTTGGTGAAATCGCGTACTGGTCGCGCGTGAGTGAATGCGATTGTCCGGACGTCATTTTGCTCCGCCCCTTGTCACTGCATCCTAGAGTTGGGTGGAAGCAGCGACCGCTGTGCTGTCCGGGCCGAGGGGCGAAGCTGTGATCGCGAAGAAATCGATATTCAGCGTCATGATCGCGGCCGCCCTCGTGTCGACCGGTTGTACCGATTCCGGACCCGACACCGATCCTGCATCTACGTCCGATTCGGTGCCCTATCCAGACGGCCCCGTCACGATGACGGCGGGAGCCGATCCCGGCAGTGGCTTCGACCTCACCATCCGTTCGGTCGTCGATGCCCTGCAGACGGAGAAGATCGTCGAAACGGCTCTGCCGGTGCAGAATCGGCCCGGCGGGAGTGGTGCTGACTACCTTGCCACGATGGTCGAGGATCATCGGAGCGCCGACGATCAGCTTGCGGTGACGTCGTTGTCGATGATGGTGAATCAGGTGAGTGGGGTGTCGAAATACGGCTACGACGACGTCACGATGATCGCGCGAATGATGACCGAGTACTACGTCGTCGTGATGCGTCCCGGCAGTCCTCTCACAGACCTTCGCGGAGTCATGACTGCAGTGGCGTCCAACCCATCGGGTGTCGTGGTCGGTGCGGCCCACGATGACGAGTTGCCTTTCTCCCTGCTGGTTTCGGCTGCAGGCGGCGACCCGTCTGCCGTCCGCTACGTCACCCAGGAGGGTGGCCGCGAACAGATCGCCGCACTTCTGGGTGGTGAGATCGACGTGGCCATCGGTGGCGTCAGTGAATTCGTCGATCAACTGGCATCCGGGGACCTCGACGGTATCGGCGTTCTGGCCGACAATCGGATCCCCGGTCTCGACGTTCCCACCGCGCGAGAGCTGGGATTCGATGTGACGCTGGCCAATTGGCGCGGACTGTACGGGCCACCGGACATGCCCGTCGACGCAGTCGAGTACTGGCGGACGGCGCTGGGGAAGATGGTGGAGACACCTACCTGGAAGCAGATCGCGGAGCGCAGCAAATTCACGACGACCTTCATGATCGGCGACGAGCTCGACACCTTCCTTGCCGAGACCCAGAAGGATGTGGAGACCGGAATGAAAGCGGCTCCCCGGTGATCAACCGCATCCCAGTCGATCGTTGCTCCGCCTGCGACGACCGTAGTCGTCCGTATTGTTCCGGCGCTGTTGTGTTCGAGTAGTCCTGTCTGCGAAGACTGCCGCCATGGATATCGGATCGGTATCGAGAGGTGCCCTGCTGGTACACCTCTCGCCAGTGACTCCCCACGACACTGTTTTCGCGATTGACTGAACCAACGATTCGCGGTGAGCGCACCGCACACTCTTTCCGGGTATTTCTGTGCAGAAAGTGAGCCTGCCGTGAACATCGAACCTGCTGTTCCGACCTCCAAGAACCCCGCTTCGCAATTCGTCGGCGATGTGTGGCTGGACCCAATTGCGATGCCGCACGAGGAGGGCCAGTCGATGGTGGTTGCCACCGTACGTTTTACACCCGGTGCTCGCACAGCGTGGCATTCACACGAGAACGGCCAATATCTCCGCGTCACACAGGGAATCGCACGATTCGGAAGTCGTGACGGCAG
Source organism: Rhodococcus sp. IEGM1428 (assembly GCF_050321865.1). Lineage (NCBI taxonomy): Bacteria > Bacillati > Actinomycetota > Actinomycetes > Mycobacteriales > Nocardiaceae > Rhodococcus > Rhodococcus sp. IEGM1428. The sequence goes on from NZ_JBNQFW010000001.1 coordinate 416,254, forward strand.
CATCATCGAGGTGCACCCGGGCCAGACGCTGTACACGCCTCCTGGTGAGGAGCATTGGCACGCCGCGGCGCCGGGTGTGTACATGGAGCACATCGCGATGCTTCAGAACGGGGAGGATCCCACCGCGACGACGACGTGGGCGGAGCACATCACCGACGCGCAGTACGAGGGCCGCTGATGTCATCGCTCCGCGCAGTTCGTTGCCCACCCAGCACCTAAGGAATGCACGATGAGGAAGCAGTCGATGGCAGTGGTCGGGTTGTCGGTCATGCTGGCCGCCTGTTCGGCCGGGACCGGCGAAGACTCCTCGACTGAATCCGCAAGCGTCACAAATTCGATCGGTACACCTCCAAGTGTGGCCGGTACGTCTGCTCACGGGCAGGGTGAGAACGGAGAACCCGCGCGTATCGACATTCAGGTAGGTGGACAAACTGTTGCGGGAACGATGAACGACAGCGCGGCCAGCCGCGATCTCCTCGCGCTGCTTCCTCTGACACTGACGCTGTCCGACCACGGTGCGGTGGAGAAGACAGGGCCGCTCCCTGCCGAGTTGTCGACCGACGGAGCGCCCTGGAGTGCGGATCCCGACCCGGGCGACATCGGGTACTACGCACCGGGGAACGACTTCGTCCTTTATTACGGCGATCAGAGCGAATACCCGGGCATCGTCATTCTGGGGACCATGGACGCGTCAGGGGCCGAGGCAATCGGCTCGATCGACGGAGACGTGACCGTCACGGTGACACGCTCGCAATAGTATCGTCAAAACGAAAAGCGTTGCGCTGCAATGTAGAAAACGGGGTATCCATGTCGGTTCGATATACCCGGAACCGTCATCGCACCCTCGGCCCGAAGAAAATTTCCCTGGCCGGAAGACCATTCACGCCTGAGTCTGAGCTCCGGTATGTTCTGCTGCCCACGATCCGAGCAGGCGCAGGCGTTCCGCGCTCGGCGAACCTGGTTCGGCGGTGTACACCATGAGGACAGATCCGGGGTCGGCGGTGATGGCGAGCGCCTCGTAGGCGAGGTGGATCTCGCCTACGATCGGGTGGGCGAAGCGCTTCATTCCCGCTCCGTGGTTTCGAACGTTGTGGGCACCCCATAGCTTTCGGAACGTCTCGTCACGGGTGGACAGCTCACCCACGAGGTCTTGTAGCCCCTTGTCGTGCGGGTCGCGGCCGGCTTCGGCTCGCATGATGGCTACGCACATTTCGGCGAACGTGTCCCAATCGGGGTAGAACTCCCGAGACGACGGATCCAGAAACTGGAATCGGGCAAGGTTGGGAGTTCGTCCACCGTCCCCGATCACCGGAGCGTAAAAGGCTTTTGCGAGATCGTTGGTCGCCAGTAGATCTTGACGCTGGTTGCGAACGAAGGCGATTCCATCCGTGATCGAGTCCAGAGCCCATTGCAGGCTGACCCTTGGTGTCGCAGGACGCGCCGCCTTACGCCGCGGACGCCCGGATGTCGGTACTCCGTCGACGGCTCGCGCCAGATCGAGGAGGTGTGCGTGTTCGGTGTCGTCGAGTTGCAGAGCGCGGGAAAGTGCATCGAGCACGGATGCCGACGCACCGCCGATTGCACCGCGCTCGATACGTGCGTAATACTCGACGGAGAGGCCCGCAAGGGTTGCCACTTCGCTTCGCCGTAGCCCGGCGACTCTGCGACGGTTGCTTCCACCCGGGATCCCGGCCGCATCCGGGGTGAGCCTGGCTCGGCGGGTCATGAGGAACTCACGCACTTCGGCCTTGTTGTCCATACCTTCAAGGGTAAGACCGTTCTTCGGATCGAACGATGCCCTGCCGGTAAACCCTTCGGCAGGACCCGTCGGTCGCGGGTTCAACACGACACCGCGTCGTCGGTGGCCCTCGTGAGCTTCGCTGACTCGTGCCCGCGTCGGCGGGACCTATCGATGAGCACGAGCGCCGCCAACGGGATCAGAAGCGCGACAGCGAACAACACGCCGACGAGCGGAATGGAGGCGGGGCCTGACGTACCGATCGCGCGCGCGGTGACCCAGCTGCCTACAGCAGTTCCCAGGTTGAACATGGAGGTGGACAGCGAGGTCGCCAAGGTCGGTGCTCCCCGAGCGAATCGTACGGCCAGCGACATCAGGACCGGGTTCGTTCCCAGACCGGCCATCCCGGCGAGGGCGAGGAACATGATCGAAGGCACGGCATAGTGCGAGAACACATTCAGCAGGCAGAGTGCGAGAACCACCACGATGCCGCCGGTCAGCGCAGTGCCGTAGGGCGCGCGATCAGCGAATCGGCCACTGTTCAGAGTGCCGGTCACCGCCCCGACACCGAAGACGGCAAGGCCGAGGGGGAGTAGATCGGCAGAGAGGCCGCCGTGGTCGGTGAGTAAAGGCGAGATGAAGGAATACGTGGACATAACCGCGCCGGAGATCAGCACGCACGCAGCCATCACCAACCAGAATCGTCCTCTGGCCAGCGCAGCAAGCTGCGAGCGGACTGGAACTACTGCAGTGTCTGCGCGGCCGCCTGGGACGAACCGGGCAATGACGAACGCGGCCAGAATCGCTGCAACCGCGAGGATCCAGAACGGGCCACGCCACCCGACCAGCTGACCGGCGACCGATCCGAGCGGCACGCCGACCACCGTCGCCAGGATGCCGCCACTGAGTACCAGGCCGATGGCTCGTGCGCTCGATTCCAGGTCTACTGCACCGGCGGCGACCGACGCCGCTATCGACCAGAATGCCCCTGTAGCAAGGGCTGTCACGAAACGAGTCACGAGAATCACCGACAGCTCCTCGGTCAGTGCCACGATGACGTGACCGGCGGCGAACACACCGAGTGCGAGTACGAGGGTGGTCCGCTGAGAGATTTTCAACACGGCGATCGCGACCAGGGGTGTGGCGATCATTCCCATGGCGAAAGCGGTGACGAGGAGGCCTGCTTCCGATATGCCGATTGCCAGATCGGCGGAGAGATCGGGCAGGAGACCGGCCACAACGAACTCGGACGTTCCCATGAGAAACGTACCCATTGCGAGGACGGTGACCAGAAAGGGTAGTGGCTTTCGCTCTTCGGTGGAGGACACAGCTTTTCTCTCGGATCGATTGTGGACTTCTTCTTCTGCGTCTGCTGTTCGCGTTCCTAGGCCGTCAGGCCAGGGTCGAGGTATCGATGACGAAGCGGTAGCGGACGTCGGATGCAAGGACCCGCTCCCAGGCGTCGTTGATCTTGTCGGCGGAGATGACTTCGATCTCGGCACCGAGATGGTGCTCGGCGCAGAAGTCGAGCATTTCCTGAGTTTCGGCGATCGATCCGATGGCCGAGCCCGCGAACGTCCTGCGGTGGGGGATGAGCGAGAAGACCTGCAACGGAAGGGGTTCTGCGGGAGCGCCCACGTTGACCATTGCGCCGTCGACGGCGAGCAGAGACAGGTGTGCGTTCAGATCGATCGAGGCGCTGACGGTGTTGATGATCAGATCGAATGTGGACGCGAGCTTCTCGAATGTGTCGGGGTCACTGGTTGCGTAGTAGTGGTCGGCTCCCAGTCGAAGTCCGTCCTCCTGCTTCTTCAGCGACTGCGACAGAACCGTCACCTCGGCACCCATCGCGTGGGCGATCTTGACGGCCATGTGGCCCAACCCGCCCATGCCGACCACAGCGACCTTTTTACCGGGACCGGCTCCCCAGTGCCGGAGCGGTGAATAGGTGGTGATCCCGGCGCACAGCAGCGGCGCGGCGGCGTCGAGCGCGATGCCCTCGGGGATCTTCACCACGAAGTGTTCGGTGACGACGACCTGCTGGGAGTAGCCGCCCTGGGTGGTCGTGCCGTCGCGGTCGGTGCCGCCGTAGGTCTGGACGTTGCCGACGAGGCAGTACTGTTCGAGACCCTTGACGCACTGGGCACATTCGCCGCACGAGTCGACCATGCAGCCGACTCCGACGCGATCGCCGACGGCGTGCGTGGTGACCTCGGATCCGACTTCGGCCACCGTTCCTGCGATCTCGTGGCCGACTACCAGCGGGTACGGTACCGGGCCCCATTCGCCGCGCGCGGTGTGAATATCGGAGTGGCAGATGCCGGCGAACTCGATGTCGATACGGACGTCGTGTGGTCCGAGGTCGCGGCGCTCGATCGTGATGGGGGACAGGGGCTGGTCGGCTGCGGTGGCGGCGTAGGCCTTCACGGAAGTTGTCATGTTTCGATGAAACATGAGTCGGCGAGATCGAGACAGTCTCTGACGAGAGGTGTACCAGGAGAGCACCCCTTGTCGGTTCTGCTGTAGATCGTCCACCTGCTGCTGATCTGCGCCTGCTTCTCTCCGCGTCGACGCGAGCCGGATGAACCGCTATGGTTGTCCAATTCCGATGTGGCGCAGGGGCAGAACCGCACCACCTCAGTGGCGCAGGTCTTTTCGCATGATCACCCGAGGGAAGCCACCCGACACCGACGTTGTTTCGACGGCGAACTCGAAGCCCGCCGACTCGAACAGCCGGCGGGTTCCCACGTATGCCATGGTGAGATCGACTTTTCGTCCCTTGTTGTCCACCGGATATCCCTCGACCGCCGGGGCACCATGGTCGTCCGCGAACCGAACGGCACCGTTCAACAACGCATGTGCGATTCCGCGTTTTCGGTGGCCGGCCTTGACCCGGAAGCACCAGACCGTCCAGACCGGCAGATCGTCGACGTGCGGAATCTTGTTGGACCGCGCGAACGGTAACTCCGAGCGCGGTGCAACCCCAGCCCAGCCGACCACCTCGTCGCCGTCGTAGGCCAGTACCCCCGGCGCGACTGTTCGACGGGTCAGCTTCTTCCCGTACTCGGCGCGTTCGGGGCCGACGAGTGCCCTGTTGGTCGCGGAATCGATTCGGTGGCTCAGGCACCAGCAGACCGAGGACGTCGAGTTCTTCGGGCCGAGGATTTCACGCAGATCCGCGAACGACGTGGCCGGCCGTATCGAGAAGCTCACCCGCCGACCATACCGAGCATCGATGGATGGTGCCCCGGAACAGGCACCCGGTTGCCCGGACGAACCGGCCCGGAGTTTCCGCGTCTCGACCCGGTACGGTCGTGGCGTGGACACTTCGATCGTCGACGCACCCGGCGGTGCGCTGTGAGTATCTCCTCGAGCGACCGCACATTCCTGGCCCGTGCTGTGGACTTGGCGGCGGAGGCGGTGCGGACGGGCAACGATCCGTTCGGCTCGGTGCTCGTCTCGGAGGGCGGGGAAGTGTTGGCCGAGGACAGGAATCGGGTGGGCGACCGGAACGATCCAACCCAGCACCCCGAGATCGCTCTGTCACGTTGGGCCGCTACCAATCTGAGCCCTGTTCAGCGTCGAGCGGCGACGGTCTACACCTCTGGTGAGCATTGTGTGATGTGCGCCGCGAGTCACGGAATAGTCGGGCTCGGGCGCATCGTGTACGCCACGTCCACCGCTCAATTGCTCACGTGGCTCCAAGAATTCGGCGCTGCACAACTCGCCATCACACCGTCGCCCATCGAACAGATCGTGCCGGGGATCGTGGTGGACGGGCCGGTCGCCGAGTTCGGCGATGCTGTTCGTGAACTACACCGGCAACGTCACGCGTCTGGGCAGTAGAGAGCAACACAGAGGGGAAGGCCGTGCCGGACGGCATCGAGATCGAAAACAGGCAGCGTACGAGTGCGATGACAACCGCGCTCGCAGCGACCGGTGGCGGCAGCGTCCTACTGGCGTGGTTCGAGTTCGTTCTCATCCGTCAGCAGCTCGCGGTGGGATTGTGGGTCATCGCCATGGCAGTGGTGGCGATACGGCTCGTCTCGTCCGATGCCGGGAAGCCTGCAGCCGTAGGTACTTCGCTCGGCGCTGCCGCCGTCGTCACTCAGGTCGCATGGCTGGTGACGGGCTTTCACTCACTGTGGGTCTTGTGCTTGACCGCGGCGATTGCACTCGGATTCTTTCTGCTCGCGTCGGCTTGGGCGGGCCGTTCGGCGAGCTCCTCGGGTCGGGGCGGTACCCGTAGGGCGGTTGCCGTGGTTTCGGCCGGTTTCGCTGCGGCGAGTGCGGTGGTGGTCTCCGCGCTGGTGATAACTACCGCAGCCAGTCCGGCACCGCTGATTCGATCGCTGCACGCGTTGGGGCAGAGCAACTCCTTCGAGTCCGACGCGCCGACAGCGACGGCGGTGGTCGACGGGGCCCGTCTCACCAGCGACGTCGAATACGGCTCGGCGCTACCGAATTCGTTTCTCGACATCTACATCGCGGACAACGATGCATCGATCCGTCGGCCCACGTACGTATCGGTTCACGGTGGTGGCTGGATAGTCGGAGACAAAGCGGACGGTGCTCCCACCACAGATTCGGACGGTGCGTCCTGGGCCGGCCCCATGCTCGACGCCGGCTACAACGTGGTGTCGCTGAACTACGCGTTCGCGCCGCAGTACCGCTTTCCCACGCAGACAATCCAACTGGGCCAGGCCATGCGCTTTCTCGACACGAACGCCGACCGGTACGGACTCGACATGAGTCGGGTCGTGCTCGCCGGAACCAGCGCGGGTGGCCACATCGTGGGCAATTACGCCATCGTGCAGACCAACCCCGATTACGCGCGCGCACTGGGCATCGTACCGACCCTGGACCGAAATGCCCTGAAGGCGATCGTGTTCGAAAGCGCTGCCCTCGACGTCGGGAGAGCAGGTTCACCACAATCACCGAGCCCGTCCAACGGTTTCTTTTTCGACATCGCGGCCCGAAGCTACCTGGACACCACCGACACGGCGCTGCTGGCGCAGACGAATGTCACCGACAACGCCACAGCCGACTTCCCGCCGAGTTTCATCTCCGACGGCAACACCGGTACTTTCCCGGACCAGGCAGCCGAACTGAGCGCCAAGCTGAACAGAGTGGGTGTCGCCAATCGCCTGAACCTGTACAGCAAGAACGAGGCGAGACTCGACCATGGATTCATGGCGGTGAGTTCGCAGTGGACCGACGACTACAACCGTCTCAGGATCGAGTTCCTCCGAGACTTCGTCTGATTCTCACCGACAACAGGTGGCCGCGGTACACCGTGGGCATGCTGCCACACGGGTCGACCGTCGCACCTACCGTCGGGTGATCCGTACCAGTAGTCCTGCGACATGCGCAGAAGCGGCGATTCGTGCGGCTTCGGCGTCCCCGGTCTCGATCGCGTCCACGATCCTCTCGTGTTCCCCGACTGCGAGTCGTCGACCTGTGTCTCCGGTCCAGATATCGGACCGATAGAGATGTGCCTGGCTGTCGAGACGCAGGAGTGCATCGCTGAGTGGACGGTTCTTGGCGATGTCTCGAATACGTGTGTGAAAACGCAGATCGAGCGTCGAGTCGCGTCGGGAATCTGCAGGTTCGCCGAGCAGCTCTCGCTGCTCGGCGATCATCGTCCGAAGTTCTTCGATCGCGTCGTTCGTGGCGTTCAAGGTCGCGCGATGCGCTGCCAGTCCGTCGAGTAGTTCCCGAACCTCGAACACCGACCTGATGGTGTTGTCGTCGAGCGAGTCGACCTTCGCGCCGGCGTTTCGGGTGTGGACGGCAATACCTTCGTAGATCAACTGCTGCACGGCCTCCCGGACCGGCGTGCGGCTGACGTTGAGTTTGGCTGCCAATGCAGGAACGCTCAGGGCAGTGCCGGGAGGAAGCTCGCCGGAGAAGATCTGCTCACGCAGTGTGGCGTGAACCGATTCGGTGAGCAGTTCGCGTTCGGTTGTGGTCATGTGTCCCATCCGCGCATGTGAAGTACCGTGCAGTGCACCATTGTCACCTACTGCGCCGCCAGCACTCGCGCGGCTTCACGGGTTGCACCAGTGGGAGCGACTCCAGTGCGGAGACCAGCGACTTTCGCGGCGATGTTCTCGGCTACCGTGATCGGTGGATAGTCGGCGACGCCTTCTCGTGCGCATCCGGGAAGCGTCTCGATGACAGCATCGTGATTACCGTCGAAGAAGAAGGCCGCGGAACGGCGACGGATGATCAGGCCGTCGACGATCGGCGGGTCGACACGATGGACTGTCGACATCCATCGATCGTTCGTCCACCGTGCCATCGCGTCCCCCAGATTCAAGAGCAAGGCACCATCGGCCGGTTGTGCGTCGTGCCACCGGCCATCGGGTCCCAGTATCTGCAGGCCGGGTACTCGATCTGCCCACAGGATCGTCAGGATGCCGAAATCGGTGTGAGCCCCCATGCCGGTCGCACCGGTCTCGAACCTCGTATCTCCGTCGGGCAACGCATAGTTGTTCATCTTGAATGCGTCGATGGAATGGTGCACCAGGTCGTCGAAATACCCGTTCTCCAAGTTCAGCGCAGCTGTGAACGCGCGCAGTAGAACCCGAGACAACGACTGAGCGTGCCGGAAGTAGGTCTGCACGGCAGTGGTGAACCGGGGGGACTCCACGGGCCATGCGTTGGGAGCGTAGCTGGAATGCGGCAGGTCGAATTCGGGGTAATCCGACGCCTCGGTTCCCACCACTATCGATTCGTAGAAGTCGTTCATGTTTTCTTTCGACGGGGTGCCCAGGCTCATGCTCAGCGACTCCGATTTCGGCGGTGAGTAGCCTCGGTTCTGCTCCGGTGAGCGGCGATACTGCTTCTTGATGCCCAGCGGCAGTGCGAAGAACTCGTCGAGTCCGTGTGCAAGGTCTTCGATGACCTCGTCGGGGATGGCGTGGCCGACGATCTGTACGAAGCCTACTTCGGTGCACGCCGTGTCCAGCTTCTTTGCGATGGCGGCTTGCTCACTGCTCCGTGAGTCATCGATGAACGATCCGATGTCGATAGTCGGTATCTCGAATGTCATGTCCGATAAACCTTTCCAATTGTGTGCTGTGTCATGACGGGGAGCCCGATGCGTGCCACTTGCCCACCAGAGCGCGCGAGAGAACGCCGAACAGGGAGAAAACCGCGATCCCGAACGCCGAGGCGATCACGATCGCGGCGATGAGGTCCTCGGACTGCAACCGGCTCCGGTAAACGTCGAGAAGCGTGCCGATACCTGGTTGTCCTTTGGCGAAGAACATGTCACCGATGATCGCGCCGACGACGACCAACCCTGCCGCGGTGCGGATGCCGGTCATGATCGCCGGAAGTGCAGCGCGCAGTTCGAGTTTGGTCAAGCGCTCCCAGCGTGATGCACGACCCAGCGTGAACAGCTCGTGCAGCCCGCGATCCACCGATCGGAGGCCGAAGTGGGTATTGGTGATGATCGGAAACGCAGCGATCATGACACACACGATGATGCGGGCGACCATGCCGTAGCCGAACCAGAGTCCGATCAACGGGACGATGGCGAGTATCGGGATAACTTGCAGGACAACGGCGTATGGATATACGGCCCGCTCGATCCAGCGGGCCTGATTCATCAGGATGCCTACCGCCAGACCGAACAGCACCGCGATCACGAATCCGAACGCCGTTACTCGTGCGGTCACGGCGAGGGCTTCGAGCATGGGGCGCAGATGAGACCAATCGGCCAGAGAGCCTGTCAGGACGCGATGCGGTGCCGGCAGAAGAAATCGCCGTTCGGGTGCCAGAACGGCGTAGGTCACCACGTACCACGCGAGAATCGCGACCCCGAACGAGGCGATGGGCACGCCGATGGAACTCGACGCGCTTTTCGACGCGCGTGCAACGGAACTCGACCGCCTGCCCTCGGCCCTGTCGGTGCGAATTCGGGGCATACGGACTGCGAGAGACAACGTCATGATGCCGTTCCCCGCAGACTGGAGGAGATCCGCGCGACATAGTCCGTGAACGTGCGATCGAATCGAAGGTCTTCCGTGCGTGGGCCGTCGAACTCGATGTCGACCACCGAGTGGATACGGCCCGGGCGCGGCGTCATCACGACGACACGATCAGCGAGAAACACTGCCTCCGTCACCGAGTGCGTGATGAACATTGCGGTCAATTCCCTGTCGGTACACAGTTTCTGAAGGAGAGACTGCATGTCGTATCTGGTCATCTCGTCGAGTGCGCCGAACGGCTCGTCCAACAGCAGGACGTCCGGCAGCAAGGTGAGTGCGCGGGCGAGCGACACCCTCATCTTCATGCCCCCGGACAGCGCGCTCGGAAGCTGATCGGCAAAGCCGTCCAGACCGACCGCGTCGATTGCCGACAGCGCTCTTCTGCGGCAGATCTTGTGGTCGATGGACCCCAATTCGGCAGACAGTTCGACGTTGCCCAGCACATCGCGCCATGGAAGGAGCGTCGGCTCCTGGAAGATGAAACCAACGGAATCGGTGCCGAGTGCCACACTTCCGTCGGTGCAGCTTTCGAGACCCGCTGCCATCCGCAACAACGTCGACTTGCCACAGCCGGACGGTCCGACCACGGCGACGAATTCACCTCGCTGAACATCGAGGTCGATGCCGTCGAGTGCCGTCGTGCCCGTGGAGAAGCGCTTCACCACCGAGTCGAAGACGATCTGAGTATTTTTCGTCAGCCGGGTTGCGTCGGCATCCTGCATGGTATCGATCAGATCCACTGCAGCCTCCCTAGTTGAGTGCATGTAATTGCTTGATTTGTAGCATGAATTACATGCATTGCAGTGACGTTGCGGTTCGTTAAGTTCATATCACGAACGTGGCACTTCAGCACTCTCGAGCTGGAATTTGCTGAGCAATGGGCATGATTCGTGCGGCTGAAGTGCCGTTCAGCTTTACATGCAATCTGATTCCATGCACACTGTCGTCAGTCGTTGACCGCCCTGGGCGTCGAATAGCGGCTTCGCGCACCGTCTCCCGTAATTTCCTTCAGTAGAGAGTTGCTTGCCATGGTCAAGAAGAACCACTTCGTCGGCGCAGCGGTAGTGCTGGCCGTCGCGATCACCGCGAGTGCCTGCAGCGCCGACGAGGCTGACCCCACTGCCGTCGCGTCGATCGAACCCGTTGCGGCCGAGGAGAGCCTGTCCGGCGTATGTCCTTCCGCGGTGACTGTTCAGTTGCAGTGGCAGCCCCAATCCGACATGGGCGCACTGTTCGAGATGCTCGGTCCGGGATATACCGTCGACTCCGACGAGAAGTCGGTCACCGGCCCCCTCGTCGCGGAGGGCAAGGACACCGGAGTCGACATCACGCTCCGGGCGGGCGGGCCGGCCATCGGTTTTCAGTCGGTGACTTCACAGATGTACGTGGACGATTCGATAGACCTCGGAATCGTGCACGGGGACCAGGTCATTGCCGCGGCTGCAGATCAGCCGGTGGTCGGTGTGACTCCACTGTTGAAGTACAGTCCCGCAATTCTGATGTGGGATCCGGAGAGTCATCCGGACTGGACCTCGATCGAGGACATCGGCAAGTCCGACGCCACCGTCGTGGTGTCCAAGGAACAGATCTTTCCGCAATGGCTCGTCGACAAGGGGCTGCTGAAATCTTCTCAACTCGACACCGGATACGACGGTGCCCCGGCTCGTTTCGTCGGTGACCCTGAGATCGCCCAGCAAGGATTTGCCAACTCCGAGCCGTACACCTACGAATCGGACACCCCGGCGTGGTCCAAGCCCGTCTCGTACCAACTGGTGAAGGACACAGGATTCGAGATCTACGCATCCAACGTTTCGGTTCGGGCCGACAGGCTGGAGGCTCTGTCGCCCTGCCTCGACAAGCTGGTTCCGATCGTTCAGCAGGCAACCGCGGACTACATCACCTCACCCGATGCCACCAATTCCGTGATCGTCGACATCGTGTCGCAGGACACCTCGTTCACCCCGTACACCGAAGGCGAGGCCGCGTTCAGCTCGACGCTGCTGAAAGACCAGGGGCTGATCGCCGATGAAGCCGACGGTTCCGTCGGGACATACGACCCGGTTCGCACGCAGAGCAATCTCACCGAGCTCGGTCCGGTTCTCACCGCCGGAGGCGCGCAGCTTCCGGCCGATCTGACTGCCGAGCAGCTGTTCACCAACCGCTTCACCGACTCGGCCATCGGGATCGGCTGACGGCGCTTCACCCGACAAGAACTGCCCAACTCATAGGAGAATCGATCACAATGAACTACGACCTGACCGAACTGGACCGCGAAAGCCGGATGGGCGGCGTCGGGACCGAGACGACGACCCGCGAGATCAGACGAATCGATCTGTCCGACTTCGATGCTCGTCGCGACGACATCACCGAGGCGTTGTGGTCCGCGGCCACGGACATCGGCTTCTTCCAGGTGGTCGAGCATGGGATAGACCTCGACGAGGTGCGCCGCGCCTTCGAGGCGGCCGAAGCGTTCTTCGCCTTACCGGAGGCAGTCAAGACGCAGTATCCGCTGAAGAAGGGCGTCAACTCCGGCTGGGAGTACAAATCCCAGGTCCGGCCGTCCATCGGCACACCCGATCAGAAAGAGTCCTATCAGGTGACACGACCACACATGGAATCTCTGTGGCCGTCCGAGTCCGAGCTCGCTGGTTTCCGAGAGACCATTTTGTCGTTCGAGGCGAAGTGCTGGGAGCTGGCCATGAAATTGCTCTCGTGCTTCGCGTCGAAATTGGGATTCGATCGAGAATTCTTCACCAGGGCCCACGACCCGTCGTCGCAGAACTATCAGAGCACGCTTCGGATGTTGCACTACTTTGCGATGGGCGAGCAGGCCGACACCTGGCGCGCAGGAGCTCACACCGACTTCGACTGTCTCACTCTGCTTTTTCAGCGCAACGGGCAAGGTGGACTTCAAGTGTGTCCGGGACGCGAGATGGATGCGCAGGAGTGGACGCCGATCGAACCGTCGGATGATGCGATCACCTGCAATATCGGCGACATGCTGATGCGGTGGAGCGACGACCTGCTGCCGTCCAACTTCCACCGGGTGAAGAACCCCGGGCCCGACGAGTATCAGGGTGCTCGGTACAGCCTGGCTTTCTTCGCTCAGGCCAATCGTGACGCCGTCATCGAAGGTCCGTCGGGCAAGTATGCGCCGATCACCGCCGAGGACTATCTCTACCAACGCATCAACGCCAACTTCGCCCGCTGAGCGTCGACCGAGCGTCATCGAAGGGACAAATCCTGTGCACGACACACTGATCCACGACGTCACGGTCTACTCGGGCGGGCAGTGGCTGCCACACCGCGACGTCGTGGTCGGTGGCGGTACGGTCACCGACATCCGCGACGCGGCTTCGTCGAACGCCGTGGGCATCGATGGAGCCGGCGGCTATCTGATTCCCGGCTTCGTCAATACGCACACGCATATGCAGCAGTCGTTGATGCGTGGGATTGCGGAGGGCATTCCGTTGCTCGAGTGGTTGTTGGCGGTGGCGGAGGATTCGGTGGCAATCACCCCCGAGCGGGCGTACACGGCCACCGTGGCCGCATCCCTCGAAGCGCTACGCAGTGGCACCACGACACTGGTCGAACACATGTGGCCGCACCCATCGACTGCGGTCCACGATGCGGTGATGAAGGGTTTGCGCGACACCGGTATTCGGGCGATTCTCGGCCGCGGAACCGCCGATCGAGCGGACCCTACTCGGCGCTGGGGTTTCGATCCGCGGTTGATGCAGCCACTGCACGACGTTCTCGATCACATCGACGAACTCACGAAAGCAACGGCGGGAACACGTATTACGCCCGCGATCGCCGTGCCCAACCCCCGTTCCCTGACGCCCGACGGTATGGCGGCGGTTCGCGAGTTCGCTCACACACGCGAGATGACGGTGATGATTCACCTGTTGGAAACGCAGACGGACGACGCCATGTGCCGTGAACGCGCCGGACTCGGTGCCGTCGATTATCTCGATCGGCACGGGTTTCTGTGGGATCGGGTCCTGGCCGTCCACTGTGTCGAATTGGACGCATACGGGCGCACGGTGTTGGCTCAGCGTGGCGTCGGGGTCTCCTACAACCCGCTCAGCAATATGCGCCTGGGCTCGGGCGTCGCCGCAGTACCCGACATGCTCGCCGCAGGGCTGCATGTCGGGCTCGGAGTGGACGGTGCCGCCAGCAACGACACCCAGGACATGCTGGAGACTCTGCGGATCGGCGCTTATGTGCAGCGGGCCGTCAACAAGAAGGCGGATCTCTTCGGATTCGACGAGATGGTGAACATGGCTGTGGGCGGGGCGAACTCGGCGTTGGGACTGCACGCGCGATCGGGCGGAATCTCGGTCGGAGACGTAGCAGATCTGACAATGGTTCGGTTCGAGCGTGACTTCGCATGCCTGCCGGTACGCGATCCCGGTGCGTCGTTGTTGACGACGGGAACACGTCAGATCGTCGATACCGTCTGGGTCGACGGCGAAGCGGTGATCCGTGACGGACACAGCACCCGTGTCGACGAAACCGAGCTCGTTCGATCGTTGTCCGCATAGGTACACACCGTCACCTTCGGACGCCACTACTCGACCACTCGGTAGCCCTCGGGCGACCGCTCAGTTCTGAGGAACCTCGTCGGTCGGAGGATGCGGCACGTTCTCTTCGTCCACGTGCGCGCCTTCGACTGCATCTGTCTCGGCGGTGTGGTCACGCGGACCGTCATTGCTGCCGTGGGACGGTACTGCTTCGCTTGCATCGCTGGGCATCGTCATGGAATCTCCTAGTGGTCGAGGCGACCGGTCGCCGGTATCAGGACCTCCTGGGAATGCCCCGCTGGACACAGAACTACACCCGGTCAGGCTTCAACGCGTCGGCGAGCATGTGCATCGCTGCTGTGGTGGACAGCGCACGCACACTTGCCCGGTCGCCGGGGAGATGAAGCGTGCGGGTCGAGGTCGGTCGGCCGACAGCGGCAATGGCGAAGCAGACGGTGCCGACCGGTTTGAGCTCCGTGCCGCCGCCCGGTCCTGCGATTCCGCTGGTGGATACGGCGATGTCGACGCCCAGTCGGGTCCGTGCGCCCTCTGCCATCAGAGCCGCGACCGGTTCGCTGACGGCTCCGTGCTGTTCGATGGTCTCGGCGGGAACGTCGAGTAGGCCGATCTTCGCTTCGTTCGCGTACGACACCACAGCGCCGATCACATACGCCGACGAGCCTGCGCGGTCTGTGAGCCGGGCCGCGATCATACCTCCGGTGCAGGATTCCGCAGTGGCGATTGTTCGGCCGGTCAGTCGGTCGGCCACGATGTCGTCGATGGTGGATCCGTCGGTCGAGAACACTTGTGCACCATGGTGTTCGTCGATGAGGCCGACGAGGTCGGAGTACGCGGTTGCTGCCGACTCCGCGTAACGGGTCACCATCTCCAGCTCTCCGAGACTCAAGCACGTGGTGATCTCGAGAGCGTCGAATCCTGGGATGGCACGTTCTGCCGTCCGCAATGTTGCGGCGAGATCGGCTTCGGACAGCCTGTATGCGCGAATGGTGTCCTGGCGGATCTGCGCGCGCCGAGACAAGACCTGGGCTATGGGCGCGCACGCGAGAGCCTCCGTCCACATCGCTTGTAGCTCGCGAGGAGGGCCGGGCAAGATCAACACCGCGGGAAGCGTCCCGGAATCGTTCGCTGATATCGCCACGCCAGGCGCAGTTCCGGTTGGTGAAATAGATTGCGCGCCTTCGGGAACCATGGCTTGCTTGCGAATTCCCGCCTTCAGCGGCTCGGAGTCGACCGCGGAGCTGAGCCGGCCGCGCCAACGCTCGACGATCTCGGAAATTCGCTTCTCGAGTTGAACGTCGAGGTGCATTTCTCGGCCGTACAACGCAGCGACTGTCGCCACCGTGAGATCGTCGGCGGTCGGACCGAGGCCTCCGGTGGTGACGATCAGATCGACGCGCTGATCCGCGAGAAATCGCAGTTGTGCCGTCAGGTCATCGGGTCGGTCGCCACAGATCGTGATGTGTGCGACGTCGACGCCCAGCTCGAGGAGTTGCTGGGCTACCCACGGGCCGTTTCGGTCGGCAACCCGACCGGCCAGCACTTCGGTTCCTGTGACCACTACACCCGCTCGCACAGTCATTCCTCGACCTTACTGTCCCGGGGTTCGAGCGGAGCTGCGGTGGCGGCTCTTCGTCGCATGACGTCAGTGGGTGCGCGAGGTGGTGGACACCAGCAGTGCACGCGCGGGTTCGTCGCCGAGTGCGCGGACCGAGTGAGCGTTGAGCGACGGGAAGTGCAGCGCATCTCCGGTTTCGAGTCGAACACCATCGTTTCCGATGGTGACCTCCACCGAGCCGTCCAGTACGTAGAGCCATTCCTCGCCGGCGTGGTGGGCAACCGGGGCATCCGAGGCGGGCGGGATGGTCAACAGGACGGCATCGATACCGGGGTAGTTGCCGGACAGGGGAGTCATCGCTCCGTTGGCAGAACCGTGGCGACGCTGCTCCCCGGCTCTCACCAGGTGAAACGAGAGGGTCGGCTCCTCGGCAACGAGTTCACTCAACGTCACCTGGAAGACGCGCGCAAGTTCGATCAGTGTGCCCACCGACGACTGCCGACTCCCTGATTCGATTCGTGAGAGCTGCGTGGCGGACAGGCCCACACGCTCCCCGAGGGCGGCCAGGGTCCAGCCCCGTTCGCGGCGGAGACTCGCGATTCTGCGTCCGATCCAGTTCTCGTCACTCGGATGGTCTGGCATGGCAGGAATCGTACTCACATCGACCGGCAGGTATTGCCTGTTGGGTTACGGGTGTTGCCTCCAGGGTTGATTTGTCGACTCCCGCCTGCGATGGTCGATCCTGGCCACAGCAATCGAGGGATGGGAGCAGCGGTGACCGATATCGGCTCGGAACAACCGTCGGGCAGCCGGAAAGTTCACGGTTCGACCGCTCTGTCCGTCGTGGGGCCGGGTGCAGCTGTGGCGGCAATCGTTCTGTTGGGCATCGATCTTCGCGTGGTGTTCGGGAGCGCGTCTGCCATGCTGACCGAGATTCGGCAGGCGTATGGGCTCGGTTCCGGTTCGGCCGCGCTGCTGACCACAGGACCGGTCGTGTGCCTCGGTGTGTTTGCCGTCGCGGCTACTCGGGCGGCTCGGCGATGGACCGTGCCCGTCGTGCTGACCGGATGTCTGATACTGATTTTCGTTGGGACAGTACTGCGGGGAGCGCCGTGGTGGCCGGCGCTCGTGTTCGGAACTCTGCTCGCAGGGATAGGTATCGCTGTCGCAAATGTTCTCGGGCCCATCTTGATTCGCCTGCTCTTTCCGCACCGGATCGGATTGACGACGGGCCTGTTCACCGCATTGGTCAGCGCCAGCGCCGGCATCGCCTCGGGTGCGACCGTCCCGTTCGACACATTCGTGTTCCACAACTGGCGAACGACGCTGATGGCCTGGGCAATACCGTCCGCCCTCGCGGTGGTGGCCATGGCACTTCTCGCACGACGGTATCGCCACGTCGACTGCACGACGACCTCAACGGACCGATCTGCGCCCAAGTGGCAGACCGCTGTTCTGCGGTCACCTGTTGCCTGGGCCGTCACTGGATTCATGGGACTGCAATCGCTGCTGGCCTATTCGATGATTGCGTGGCTCCCCACGATCTACCGGGATCGCGGGCTCAGTGCCGAGAATGCGGGACTGTTGCTGACTGCACTGTCGGTGTCGAGCATCGCCACAGCACTGACCGTCCCCATCCTCGCCGCCCGCTTCCGTCGACAGAGTGCGCTCGCAATCGCTGTCGTCGCGCTGTCCGTCGCGGGACTGATCGGCGTCCTCGCAGGCGGCGTCGAGCTGGCGGTGGTGTGGGCAATCCTGCTCGGACTCGGTCAGGGAGGCCAACTTTCGCTTGCCCTGACGATGATCAATCTTCGAGCCCCGAACACAGCGACAGCAACGAGCCTGTCGACGATGGCCCAGTCCATCGGCTACCTCGTGGCCGCAGCGGGACCCGTCGCGGCAGGCGCGTTGCACAGCTCGACCGGTTCGTGGACGGCACCCGTACTCGCACTGCTCGTGGTCATGATTCCGCTGACGATATGCGGCTTCACGGCCGGGCGAGATACGCCGGTGACGTTCGTCCAACCCTGATGGTGGCCTATCTTGATCTCGATGCGTATTGCAGTGGTGGAAGACGACGACGGGGTCGGTGACGCGTTGGTCGACGCGCTGACCGAGGTGGGGCACGCACCTGTTCGAATGCGTCGTGGTGCCGACCTGTTGCTCGGCTATCACGAGATGGATGTCGTTCTGCTCGATCTCGGGCTGCCCGACATGGACGGCCTCGACGTTCTGCGCAAACTACGGACTCTGAGTTCGGTCCCGGTGGTGGTGTTGACTGCACGGGACGACGAACGCTCGGTGGTTCGTGCTCTGCGGGGCGGTGCGGACGACTACGTCGTGAAACCCGCTCGGTTGGGTGAACTGCACGCCAGATTGGAAGTGGCCGCGCGTCGTCGGAGCGCGACGAACGACACCGCCGAAGACCGGTTGGTTCTCGGCGACATCGCCGTCGATCTCGTCGGTCGAGGTGTCGAAATCGACGGGCGTGAAGTTTCGCTGACGACCAAGGAGTTCGACCTCCTGGCTCATCTCGTGACGCGACGGGGCGAAGCAGTCAGCAGGGAGCAGTTGATGGATGCCATCTGGGGCGATGCGTACGTTGCGATTTCGCGGACGCTGGATGTGCACATGACGGCCTTGCGATCCAAGCTCGATCGGCCGGGAACCATCGTCACCATCCGCGGCTTCGGCTATCGCTGGGACAGCTGACGTGCGCCTGCGTGTACTGATGGTGCTGATGATCTACTCCACTGTCGTGGTGCTGGCGTTGGCAGCGCCGTTGGCAGTATTGGTGGGCAGAGAGCGGGCCCAGAGATTCACCGAGAACAGGACAGCCGCTGCAACGTTTTTCGCCGATCTGGGTTCGCGAGAGGACCGATCCGGGATCCCTCGCCTTCAGGAGTCTGTCGAGCGTTACAGCAATTTGTACGACGAGGGAATTGCCGTCGTCGACCGCAACGGTCAGGCGCGTGCACTGTCCGGTCTGGACTTCGAACGCGCCGACGTCCAGCAGGCCATCGCGGGAGCGTTGCGAAATCAGCGGGGTGACCTACCGTCGAGTCTGTCGCCGTGGTCGCAGTCGACGGCGTTGATCACTGCCCCGGTCGGCGGGGGAACTCAGGTGGACGGCGCGGTGGTCCTCGAAGCGTCCACTACCTCCGCCCGTCGGGATGTCGGTACTGCCTGGATGGTGATCGCCGGCGGAGCTCTACTGATTCTCGCAACGGTGGCGGTGATCGCTGTTGCGTTGTCTCGCTGGGTGGTTCGACCGTTGACCGCATTGTCCTCGCGAGTCCATTCGTTCGGCGGAAAGTTCCACGATCAGCTACCGATCGACGAGGTTCCGACGACCGAGCCGGCCGCCTACGACGGGCCGCCGGAAGTTCGAGAACTGTCTCGCGCGTTCGACGCCATGGCCGACGATGTCGAGGCAGCCACCGCTGCGCAGCGCAGGTTGGTGGCAGATACTGCTCATGCGCTCCGTAACCCGTTGGCTGCGTTGAGAATCCGAAACGATGTGCTCGGGATGCGCGTACCCGAGTCGGCAACCGAAGCGCACCGTCGGACCACCCTCGAGGTCGACCGCCTCAGTGCCGTCGTCGAAGACCTGCTCGTTCTCGCGGCCGCCGAAACCCCGTCCAGCACCCGATCGACGGGGTGCGACTCGGGCGCTGTCATTGCGGATCGGGTGGAGTTCTGGTCGAGTGCAGTAATTTCGGCAGGAATGAGTGTCCACGTCACGACGTGGGACTCCGAGGAGGACGGCCGAGTGGCGATGCCCGGGGACGACCTGACTCGAATCTTCGACGCCCTCTTGAGCAATGCAACCAAGTACGCAGGGGCCGGTTCGGACATCGAGATCGGGCGTCGGACATCGGACACGGACATCACGATGTGGGTGTCCGATACCGGGCCCGGCGTGCCTGTCGACGAGCTGCCGAAGGTCGCCGATCGATTCTTTCGGGCGTCGACTGCTCGCGGAGACGGAACCGGCCTCGGTCTGTCCATCGTCCACGCGCTCGCCGAGCGAGCGGGCGGATCCATCCGGGTCGAGGCACGTCGACCGTCGGGACTGCGCGTCGAGATTCGGCTACCGAGGGTCGTTTCCTAAGGGAGTGTTAGGAATCGTGAAACAGCTTGGTTTCGCGCTGTGCTTGCCGTCACAGTAGGGGGACTTCGGTTGCCGACTGCCAGCCGGCAGCCCACCGCACGCTGAATGTGGAAGGACCAGAGCATGGCCAACGAGGCCACTTCGATCACCGGTTCGCCGGGATCGACCCCACCCATCTCGTCTCCCGCCGCCACCCGTCGCGCCGTGTACAACACGTTGCGCGGGTCGTCGGGCAACCTCGTCGAGTGGTACGACGTCTACGTCTACACCGTCTTCGCGACCTATTTCGAGAATCAGTTCTTCGACTCGGCAGACAAGAACTCGACGATCTACGTCTACGGCATCTTTGCGGTCACCTTCCTGATGCGTCCGGTCGGTTCGTGGTTCTTCGGACGCTACGCAGACCGAAGAGGCCGTCGTGCCGCGTTGACGTTCAGTGTTTCGATGATGGCGGCCTGCTCGATGGTCATCGCGTTCACCCCCGGGCGGGAGAGCATCGGCGTCTGGGCCGCCGTCATCCTCATCCTGTGCCGTCTGGTGCAGGGCTTCGCCACCGGTGGTGAGTACGGAGCGTCGGCCACCTACATGTCCGAGGCCGCCACCCGTGAGCGTCGCGGTTTCTTCTCCTCGTTCCAGTACGTCACGCTGATCGGCGGACACGTTCTGGCGCAGGTGACGCTGTTGCTGATGCAGGTCTTCTTCGAGCGGGAACAGATCGAGGACTTCGGTTGGCGGATCGCGTTCTTCATCGGTGGCGTCGCCGCAGTGGTCGTCTTCTGGCTGCGCCGCAGCATGGACGAGTCGCTGACCAAGGATCAGCTCGAGGCCGTGCGCAGCGGAGCCGATCAATCCTCGGGATCCATGAAAGAACTTGTCACCAAGCATTGGCGCGCGCTGTTGATCTGCTTCATGGTGACCGCTGGTGGCACCATCGCGTTCTACACCTACAGCGTCAACGCACCCTCGATGATCAAGGCGGCGTACGAGGACCGCGGAATGACCGGAACGTGGATCAACCTGTTCGGGCTGGTTTTCCTCATGCTGTTGCAGCCCATCGGCGGGTTGATCAGCGACAAGGTCGGTCGCAAGCCGCTGCTCGTCTTCTTCGGCGTCGGTGGGGTGCTGTACACCTATGTGCTCATCACGTATCTGCCGTCGGCCACGTCGGTGGTGCAGTCCTTGGCGCTGGTCTGCGTGGGCTACGTCATTCTCACCGGTTACACCTCGATCAATGCGATCGTCAAAGCCGAACTGTTCCCCTCGCACATTCGTGCACTCGGCGTCGGTTTGGGATACGCGCTCGCGAACTCTGCCTTCGGCGGTACGGCTCCGTTGATCTACCAGGCCGCGAAGAACGGCGGGCACGTCGGCTGGTTCATCCTGTACGTGACGATCGTCATCGCCGTTTCCCTTCTGGTGTACATCTTCGTTCTGCGGAACAAGACCGAGACCGTGCTCGATCGCGAGCAGGGACGCGCATTCGAGTGACCTGTGGCGTCTTACAGTGAGTGACATGTTCCGGCCCGCAGCGTTGTTCTCTCGAAGGACAGCGCTGCGGGCCGCTGTCGTCGCTTCGGTCGCAGCTGCGACGGAAGCCTGCGCATCGGACCCGCCGCCTCGGTTGCGTCTCGCCGCCGGTGAGATCGGCGGCTTCTTCTGGGAGTTTGCAGGCTTGCTGGCCGACGGTGCCGCAGACACCGGTGCAGCGGATATCGTTCCCCTGACGTCGGCCGGCTCGATCGACAACCTCGAAGCCCTCGGTACCGGACGGGCCCAGTTGGCGCTGACTCTCATCGACGCGGCGTACAGCCATCCGAGTGCAGATCTCGCGGCGGTCGGATGCGTGTACGAGAACTACTTTCAGGTCGCGGTACGAGCGGACTCCGCCATCCGGACCGCAGGGGATCTGCGGGATCGCCGGGTGAGTATCGGAGCCGAGGGGTCCGGTGCGACCATGGTGTCGCAACGTGTCCTCGACGCGGTGGGTGTATCCGGATCGGCTGCGGTCGAACAGGTGCAGTTGCCGATGAGCGCGGCGGCAGATGCACTGGCCGACAACGAGATCGACGCAGTGATGTGGGCGGGTGGATTGCCGACCCCGGCGTTCGCCGCGCCTCGAACCGCGATCCGCTTGCTCGATCTGGGAGCCGTCGTCGCTGATCTGCGCCGCGAATTCGGTACTGCCTACGAGGCGGTGCTCGTTCCGGCGAACGTGTACGGCGAGCACCCCGAGGTGACGACCGTCGGGATTCCGAACGTGCTACTGGCGCACCCCGAAGTGCCGGACGGTGTTGTCTCGAAACTGGTGGGCGTGCTGCTGGATCGATCGTCCGCGCTGGTTCCGGGGCAGGCGGTCGGCAGTCAATTCCTCGACGCCCGCTCGCTCGTCATGACCGGCAGCATTCCCCTGCATCCCGGGGCGCAGCAGGAATACCGCCGACGACACGGTTGATCGGCAGTCGAGTCGGCTCACAACCTCGCAGCCAGTCGATGATAAGCCGCGTTCCATCGCAAAGTCTGCTGGAACCCACGCGTCGTGGTGGTGGAGTCGATCGCGAGCAGTTCGACACCGATCATGTCCGAGAATGCCTCCAGCACAGGCAGACCGATGGCCGTGCTCATGACAGTGTGGTGGGGAGCGCCGGCTGTCAACCACGATTCTGCCGATACCGACAGTGACGGCTGCGGTTCCCACACTGCACACGCCACCGGCAGCTTCGGCAGTGCCTCGTCGGGTTCGACCACGTCGATCACGTTGGCCGTCAATCGGAATCGCTCACCGACGTCGGACAGCCCGACGACGACGCCGTGTCCTGGATCGGCGGTGAATCGCAACCGCACCGGATCCTCACGTCCGCCGATCGAGAGTGGATGGATTTCCAGTGTGGGTCGCGACGTCGTGATCGATGGGCACACCTCCAGCATGTGTGCGCCGAGGATCTTCTCTTCTCCGGGAACCAGGTGGTAGGTGTAGTCCTCCATGAAGGACGTGCCACCGTCCAGTCCCTCGGCCATCACCTTCATGCCGCGCAACAACATCGACGTCTTCCAGTCGCCCTCGCCGCCGAAGCCGTAACCGTCGGCCATCAGCCGTTGCACTGCGAGTCCCGGCAACTGACGAAGCCCACCGAGATCCTCGAAGTTGGTGGTGAAGGCCTTGAATCCGCCGTCGGTCAGGAACTGCCGCATTCCGGCTTCGACGCGTGCACCGTATCGAAGGGAGTCGTGACGGTCCCCGTCTTTGTCCAGACTGGGGGCGATGTCGTACAGCGACCGATACTCGTCGACGAGTTCCGAGACTGCCGCCTCGCTGACACTGTCGACCACGTCCACGAGATCGTTGACGCCGTAGGTGTTCACGGAAACGCCGAAGCGTAGCTGTGCCTCGACCTTGTCGCCCTCGGTGACGGCGACGTCGCGCATGTTGTCGCCGAAACGAGCCAGCCGTAGCGACCGCAGCTCGGCCCGCCCGAGGGCCGCACGTGCCCACTGTTCCGCCCGCGTCCGTACCGTCGGATTGTCGACATGGCCTGCGACGGTGGTCCGCAGTACACCGACCCTGGATTCGATGTGCCCGAACTCGCGATCGCCGTGTGCAGCCTGGTTCAGGTTCATGAACTCCATGTCGATCGTGGACCACGGCAACGACATTCCGGCTTGGGTGTGCAGGTGCAGCAGCGGAACATCCAGTGCATCCAGGCCGGCGATCCACATCTTGGCGGGGGAGAAGGTGTGCATCCAGGTGACGACGCCGATGCAGTCGTCGGAGGCGTTGGCCTCGCGCATGCAGTGCAGGATGGACGAGGCGTCGAGCAGTACCGACCTCCAGACGATCGACACCGGTAGTGCGTCGTCGAGTTTGTCTGCGATCTCACGTGATTGGACCGCTACCTGCTCGAGCGTCTCGGGACCGTAGAGGGCTTGGCTGCCGGTGAGAAACCATACTTCGGACATGGAGATGTACCTTCCGTGGAAAGAGTGTGTGGCGCCGGTCAGCGCTGGCCGTAGACGTTCTGATATCGGTCGTAGAGTGCGTCGACCGACGAGCGGGGGATGGGAAGTGGTTGTCCCAGTTGATATGCCAGGTGCGCCGAGCGGGCCACGTCCTCGCACATGACCGCAGCCTTCACCGCAGATCGGGCGGACGGGCCGACAGCGAAGACACCGTGGTTCTGCATGAGTATTGCCGGGGACCGACTGTCGGCGAGGGTGTCGACGATGCCGCGTCCGATCGAGTCGTCACCGATCACGGCGAACGGACCAACCGGAATGTCGCCGCCGAATTCGTCGGCGCACATCGTGGTCACCACCGGAATGGGTTCTCCTCGCGCGGCCCACGCGACCGCGTAGGGCGAATGAGTGTGCACCACACCGTTGATGTGGTCGAGGTGCCGATAGACGTATGCCTGCGCCTCGGTGTCCGACGACGGCGCGTGATCTCCTTCGACCACTCGACCGTGCAGATCGCACACCACCATGTTGCCCGGCGTCAGGTCGTCGTAGGAGACGCCGCTCGGCTTGATGACCATGAGATCTCGCCCGGGAACGCGTGCGGATACGTTGCCCGCCGTCCACACGACCAACCCGTAGCGCACCAATTCCGCATGCAATGCGCACACGTCCTGGCGAATCTCCTCGACGACCTCGCGAACATCGTCGACAACTGTCATTTCGCTTCCAGCTTCCTCGTCAGGGCTGCGCGACGCAGTGATCGCAGCCGGCGCATGGTCGGTACGTCCCGACCGAAGCGATCGTGCAGTTCCAGATAGATCTCGTACAGCGAGTCGTATGCCTCCGAGCGGGACTCGTCCGGAACGAATGCACCGCGGCGAACCTTGCCCATCGATTTCGACGCCACCGGCACGTCCGGGTAGCAGCCTGCGGCCACTGCCGCGTGGATGGCGGAGCCCAGTGCGGGGCCCTGTGCGGAAGCGATGACGGACAACGGCATTCGTAGCACATCGGCGTAGATCTGCATCAGCAGTGGGTTTCGGGCCAGCCCTCCCGCCACGACGAATTCCTCGACGGGAACGCCGCTGTCGCGGAACGTCTCGACGATGACGCGGGTGCCGAATGCCGTTGCCTCGAGCAGTGCGCGGTAGGTGTCCTCGGGCCGCGTCGCAAGCGTCGATCCGATGACCAGGCCGGACAGTTCGTGATCGACCAGGATCGACCGGTTACCGCTGTGCCAGTCGAGCGCGACCAGACCGTGCTCGCCTACCTCTTGGGCCGACGCGAGCCGCGTCAGGTATTCGTGCACGGACTCGCCTGCGGCAGTTGCCGCTTCGCTGTAGGACGCGGGAACTCCGGTGCGGGTGAACCACCCGAAGATGTCGCCGACCCCACTCTGGCCGGCCTCGTACCCATACGACCCTGCGACGATGCCGCCGTCGACGACCCCGCACATACCCGGAACGTCGTTCAACACGGTCGAACTCATCACGTGGCAGGTGGAGGTTCCCATGATGGCGACCATTCGGCCCGATTCGACGGCACCCGCGGCCGGGGCCGTGACGTGCGCATCCACGTTTCCGACCGCGACGGCTATCCCCTCGGGCAATCCCGTCCATGCCGCGGCCTCGGCGGTCAATGTTCCTGCCCGCGACCCCAGTTCGCCCAGCGGCTGATCGAGTTTGTCGTCCACGAATCCGCCGAAACCGGGCGCGAGCTCGGTCAGGAAATCGACGGAAGGGTACTTGCCGTCCTGATAGATGCCCTTGTATCCCGCGGTGCAGGCGTTACGCACGTAGTTTCCGCACAGTTGCCAGACGATCCAGTCGGCCGCCTCGACCCACCGGTCCATGGACTCGTAGATCTCGGCGTCCTCCTCGTGAATCTGCAGCGCCTTGGCGAATTCCCATTCCGAGGAGATCAAGCCGCCGTAGCGGGGGAGCCAGCTCTCGCCGCGACGGGCGGCCAGTTCGTTGATGCGATCGGCCTGCCCCTGCGCCGCATGGTGTTTCCACAGTTTGACGTAGGCGTGTGGGCGATCGACGAACCGCGGGTCCTCGCTGAGCGGCGTGCCGTCCGCGTAGGTCGGCACCATGGTGCATGCGGTGAAGTCGATCCCGATGCCCACCACCTGCTCCGGCGCGATGCCCGCGGCGGCCATCGCAGCGGGGACCGCGCGGCGTAGGACGTCGCGATAGTCGTCCGGCACCTGCAGAGCCCACGCGTCGGGCAGTCGCACGGTGCTGCCGGGCAGGGTTTCCTCGAGTACGGCGTGGCGGTATTCGTGTACGGCAGATGCAATTTCGGCACCATCGGACACACGGACGACTACGGCACGGCCGGAGAGTGTGCCGTAGTCCACTCCTACCGTGTAGCGGTCATTGGACATGCGATTCTCCTTGTTGCGGTGCAACGGTTGTGGTCGGTTTCGGTGCAGTGGTGCTGGACGATCGAACGACGAGTTCAGGATCGATGGACGCCTCGGGCGCGGCAGTGTTGTCCAGTGCCGCGCGCAGGACGTCGATCGCACGTCTGCCGACTTCGGTGAAGTCCTGGCGGACCGTCGTCAGTGGTGGGATCAGGAAAGCAGCCTCGGGGATGTCGTCGAATCCGACGACGGCGAAGTCCTCGGGCACACGGCGGCCGCTCTCGTGGAACGCGCGCAGCAAGCCGAGGGCCATCTGGTCGTTGGCGCAGAATGCGGCCGTGACGGTGTGGTCCTCGGCGAGGCGGAGCCCGTTCTCGTAGCCGCTGCGTGCGGACCAGTCGCCGCGGAGGACCGGTGTCCACGCCAGCCCGGCCTCGTCGAGCGCATCCTGCCACCCTTGTTCACGGCCGCGGGATTCGGTCCATCCCTGCGGTCCGGACAGATGCACGATGCGTTGGTGACCTGCCTCGATCAGGTGTCGGGTGGCCAACCGAGCGCCGCCGATCTGATCGATGCCCACGGTCCAGGTCGAGGTGGTGGGGTCACCTTCGACGACCACGACGGGAACGACGGACTCCTCGGATCGAGCCGCTGCCACAGCGTCGTCGGTGGCGGCGATCAACACGATGCCTTCGACGCCCTGGTCGTGCAGGTGGTGCAGTGCGCCGACGAGTTCGTCGTGTGTCAGGGTTGCGAGACTGACTGCGCTGACGGAGAATCCGGCATCACGTGCCGCGCTCTGTACGGTGCGATGCGTGGTGCTCGGCCCCCAATACCCGCCTTTGGAGCCGATGATTCCGATCGACGCGGAGCGTTTGGTGACCAGTGCCCTGGCGGCACGATTGGGGCGATAGCCGAGTTGGTCGATGGCATTCTGTACCCGGTCGCGGGTTTCGGGGCGTAAATTGTTCTGACCGTTGATGACTCGCGAGACCGTCTGATGGGATACCCCGGCCAATCGGGCGACGTCGGTCATGACCGGTGCCTTACCGTCGATCCCTGTGTTGGTCACCTCTTTCTCGCCGTCAGCAGACGTTGGGCGAGAACGAACACCAGGAGCAGCACTCCGATCGTAATCCGCGTCCACCACGAGCTCAGGGTTCCGTCGAAGGCGATGAAAGTCTGGATGGCACCGAGGATCAGGACTCCCACCAGCGAGCCGAGGACGTACCCGCGACCACCGGTGAGCAGCGTTCCGCCGATCACCACCGCAGCGATGGCGTCGAGCTCCATGCCGACGGCGTTGAGGCTGTAGCCCGACAGTGCGTAGAAGGAGAACAGTAGGCCGGCGAGCGCCGCGCAGAATCCGCTGATCGTGTAGACGCCGACTTTCACGGCCGCCACCTTGAGCCCCATCAGTAGCGCGGACGCTTCGTTGCCACCGATGCCGTAGACCGAACGTCCGAAACGAGTGCAGGCCAACACGTATGCAGCAATCGCCACCGTGACCAGCGCGATCACCACGCTCCAGGTGATGGTGTAGCCGCCGGGTAGTTCGATGACGGCGAATGCGATGGAGGAGAATGTGTCGTCTGTGATCGGGATCGATTCGACACCGATCATGTAGCACAGGCCCCGGGCCAGAAACATCCCCGCGAGTGTGGCGACGAACGGCTGAATCTGCAGGTAGTGGATTAGGGCACCCATGACGGTGCCGAGCACGGCGCCGCACAGCAACACCACGGCCATGACCAGCAGTGGTGGCCAGCCCAATTGCAGTGTGCGCGCAGCGATCATCGTCGACAGTGCGACGGCGGACCCGACGGAGAGATCGATTCCGCCGGTGAGGATGACAAAGGTCATCCCTACCGCGAGGACGATGAGGAACGAGTTGTCGATCAGCAGTGAGAGGAACACCTGTGGATCGGCGAACCCGCTGTAGCGGAATTCGCCGAGTCCGAACAGACCGACGAACAGCGCGAATGTGGCGATGACCGGCAGAAACCGAGACGGTGGGGAGTACCGTTTCACGCGGTCCCAGGTCGAGGGCGAGGAGCCCGGTGCTGCCGCGGTAGTCGTGGGGGGAGCAGTCATGAGGTCGCTCACGGTCGTACCGCCTTGGTGGAGTCGGTGCGGAACCACGTCCGCAGTGATGCGCGGGCTCGTGGTGATTGCAGCAGGCAGACCACGATGATGACGACCGCTTTGAACAGGTAGTTGGCCTCGGAGGGAATACCGACATTGGTGATGGTGCGCGTGAGTGTGCCGATGAGCAGGGCACCGACGACGGTGCCGGCGATGGAGAATCGACCACCGGTCAGAGCAGTGCCGCCGATGACGACAGCGAGGATGGCGTCGAGCTCGATCCACTGGCCCAGACTGTTCGCGTTCACCGAGTTGGTGTTCGCAGCAATGATCAGACCGGCCATCCCGCTGCACACCGCGGCGAACACGTAGACCGTCCAGACGATCGTCCGCGACTGGACACCGGCCAATCTGCTTGCCTCCGGATTGATTCCGACGGCTTCGACGAGCATTCCCAGTGCGGTCCGACGGGTCAGCAGTGCGGTTGCTGCCACGACCACCAGAGCAATGATCAGTGCCAGTGGTAGTCCGAGAAGCGTGCCCGACGCGAGCTTGCTGAAGGCAGGGTTGTTGACTGTCGTGATGTTTCCGTCGGTGATCAACATGGCCAGGCCACGACCGGCGACCATCAGAATGAGCGTCGCGATGATGGGTTGAATCCCGAAGACCGACACCAGAAGGCCGTTCCACAGACCCAGCAACAGACATGTTCCCAGTGCCCAGACGACAGCCATGATCATCGTCGTGGTGGCACCCTCGTCCGGTGCCGCGACGATTCGGGTACACGCCACGGCGGCAGCGATGACTGCCACTGCGCCGACGGAGAGGTCGATGCCGCGGGTTGCCACCACCAGCGTCATGCCGACGGCCACCAGAATGAGCGGCGCGGAGTTGCGTGCGATATCGACGATGTTTCCGAACAGGCCACCGTTCTCTATTCGAATGTCGAGGAAATCCGGTGTCACAATGACATTGACGACGATCAGCGCTATCAGAGCCAGCAGCGGCCAGATGACCGGCTGGGCGAGGGCGGCACGTGCGCGAGCAGGCGCGCCGGCCGATGGTTCGAGGGTTTCGGTCATGATGCGACATTCCTGTCGGTGGTCGAAGTGGCGGCCGCGACGGGTTCGTCGGTGCGCACCCCGGCTGCGATGGTGGCGAGCACGTCGCCGACCGACACACCGTCGTTGATACGTTCGTCGATCTTGCGGTGATCTCGCATGACCACGATGCGGTCACTGAGGCGCAGGATCTCTTCGAGCTCGGCGGAAATGAACACCACCGACATTCCGCGCGCGGCCAGATCGGCCACCAGGGTTTGGATCTGCGCTTTGGCACCGATGTCGATTCCGCGTGTCGGTTCGTCCAGAATCAGCAGCTCGGGTTCGGTGATGAGCCAGCGGGCGAGGAGCACTTTCTGTTGGTTGCCACCGGACAGGTTGCGCATCAATGCGTTCGGATCGGCGGGCCTGATGTCGAGTGCAGAGATGTACTCCTTGACGAGCTTGGTGCGGGTGGCACGGGGGATGGGACGAAGCCATCCACGCTTGGCCTGCAGAGCGAGCAGCATGTTGTCGGCCACCGTCAGATCGGCCACCACACCGTCGGCCTTGCGATCCTCGCTGGTGAGGGCGATGCGCTGATCGGCGGCCTGGCGTGGACTGCGAATGCGGTGCTTGGTTGCATGCACTTCGATCGATCCCGAGTCCGATCTGTCGGCACCGCCGAGCAGGCGAGCGAGCTCGGTACGGCCGGACCCGAGCAGACCGGCGATGCCGACGACCTGTCCCGCATGCAGACGCAGATCGGTTGCTTCCAGCGCGCCCTTGCGTCCGATGCCCAACACTTCCACGACGGGCGTCTGTTCATCGGAAACCATCACCGGCTCGCGGCTGTCGAGTTCGCGCAAGGTGTCCAGTTCGCGACCGATCATCAACTCGACCAACTCGAACTGCGGAGTGTCGGCGACCAGGCGCTCGGAGACGAGCTTTCCGTTGCGCAGGATCGTCATTCGGTCGGAGATGCGGTAGATCTGGTCGAGAAAGTGCGACACGAAGACGATCGAGGTTCCGTCTTCCCTCAGCCGTTCGATGACGGAGTACAGGGTTTCGACCTCGTCCTTGTCCAGACTCGAGGTCGGCTCGTCCAGGATGAGGACGCGGGCGTCGACATCGACTGCACGGGCGATGGCGACGAGCTGTTGCACGGCGATCGGATGGTCACCGAGGACCGACGACGGCTCGATGTCGAGCCCCAGCCGGTCGAGAGTCGTTCTGGCACGGCGGTTCATCGCTCGCGTGTCGATACCGCCGATGGCCCCCAACAGTTTTCCGGGTAGGCGTCGGGGCTCACGCCCCAAGAGCATGTTCTCTGCGACAGTCAGATTCGGAAGTAGGTTCACTTCCTGGTAGACGGTGCTGATACCTGCAGCCTGGGCCGCGCTCGGCGTCGCGAACTCGTGTTCGGTTCCGTCGATCGTGACCGTTCCGCTGTCGATCGAGTAGACCCCGGTCAGTGCCTTGATCAACGTCGATTTACCGGCACCGTTCTCACCCATCAGCGAATGCACCTCGCCGGGGAAGAGCCGCAACGACACCCCGTCGAGGGCTCGGACGGCACCGAAGGTGATCGAGATGTCTTTCATCTCCACGAGCGGAGTCGGCTCTGTGCTGAGGATCGGCTCCGCGGTGGGAACAGTGTCGGTATGCATGCGTCGACTTTCAGTACTGGCGGTCGGCGAGTACTGCCGCCGCCTGGTCGGGCGTGAAGGTGGTCTCCTCGGTGACGACCCTCTTGGGAACGTCCTCGCCCTTGACGACCTTGTCCGTGAGCTCCATCAGCTGCGGTCCGAGAAGTGGGTTGCACTCGACGATGAAGTCGATCTTCTTGTCCGCCAGTGCCTGCATTCCGTCCTTGACAGCGTCGACGGTGATGATCTTGATGTCTTTTCCGGGAACCAGCCCGGCTGCTTCGATGGCTTGGATTGCGCCCAGGCCCATGTCGTCGTTCTGGGCGAAGACGACGTCGATCTGGCCTCGATTGGAGTTGAGGAACGACTCCATCACCTGCTTGCCGCCGTCACGGGTGAAATCGCCGGTCTGTGACGCGGTGATCGCGATGTTGGACTGGCCGCCGATGGCGTCGCGGAATCCCTCGGCCCGGTCGATGGCGGGAGCGGCTCCGGTGGTTCCCTGCAGTTCGACCACGTTGATCTTGCCGTCGCCGGTGGTGTCCGCAGTGGCGCTGTTCTGCACCAGCCAATCGCCTGCCTTCTTGCCCTCCTCGACGAAATCGGAGCCGAGGAACGTGGCATACAGCGAATCGTCGGTGGTGTCGACGGAGCGGTCGGTGAGGATCACCGGGATGTTCGCGCGCTTGGCTTCCTGGAGGACCGGCTCCCATCCCGTCTCGACGACGGGGCTGAAAGCGATGACGTCGACCTTCTGCTGGATGTACGTGCGAATCGCCTTGATCTGGTTTTCCTGCTTCTGCTGCGCGTCGGAGAACTTCAATTCCATGCCGGCTGCGCTGGCTGCGTCCTGGATGGAGGTGGTGTTGGCCGTGCGCCATCCGCTCTCGGCACCGACCTGGGAAAAGCCCAGTACCGTTGCGCCGTCACCGCCGCCGGACGCGTCGCCGCCGCCTCCGCTACTGCACGCACTCAGGACGATCGCACCACTCAGAATGAGCGCGCTCGCCGCAAAAATTGTCTTCGACGCCATGGTGATCTCCTCAATGTCGCCACTCCACTGTGACGTGTGCAACACAGTGTGAGCGTTAACATCGGACCGCGTCAAGACTTCAAACGTTTAATTTCCAAAATTTTGTGAGCGCTCACTCAAACGTGTGCGGAAAATCTCCACTCGATCACGGACCGGTACATCTGGCCCGGTCGCAGCACCGCAGAGGGAAAGTTCGGGTGATTCGGCGAATCGGGAAACAGCTGGGGTTCCAGCGCGATGCCGTCGCCTTGACGCAGCATCGAGCCACGCCGGGAGACATCGCTGCCGTCCAGGAAGTTGCCGGTGTAGACCTGAACGCCGGGTTGATCGGTCCACACTTCCAGGGCCGATCGACTCCTTTCCGAGCGCAGAACCGCTGCGCGTCGCAGTCCCGCACCGTCGATGACAAAGTTGTGGTCTATTCCCCGGGCAGTCAGCAGCTGCGGGTGAGTGGCACGAGCCAGGTCGCCGACGCGTCTCGGCACGCGTAGATCGAGCGCGGTGCCATCCACGGAAGCGATGCTTCCGGTGGGTATTCCACCGGCATCGACCGGGGTGTATGCGGAAGCGAACACCTGCAGGGTGTGCTCGTCGACGCCGTGGCCGTCGAGATCGAAGTATGCGTGCGAGGTCAGGTTCACCACCGTCGTCGCGGTGGTCGTTGCGGTCAACTCCAACCTCACGGCCTCGGGCGTGACCGAGAAGGATGCGCCTGCTCGAACCTCCCCTGGATAGCCCTGATCCCCGTCCGGACTTGTCAAGTCGAGTTCCACGGAGTTCCTCGAGTGTCCGACGACGGTCCAGTGTCGAGAGTCGAAGCCGTCGGTTCCGCCATGTAGGTGGTGTGCGCCGTCGTTGACCGTGAGCTGTACCGGCTGCCCGTCGATCTCGAGCCGTCCGTCCCTGATCCGGTTCGCGAACCGTCCGACGGTGGAGCCGAAATAAGCTGTGGACGAGCGTAATTCGTGCTCGCCGGCTACGCCGACCAGAACGTCGCGTCGTTCGCCGTCGCCTCCCGTGACCGACATTCGTTGGAGTGTCGCACCGTAGGGCAGTACCTCTACTTCCACTCCGGGCGCGCTTCCGATGGTGATGGTCTTGTTGTGATTTTCGTCGGTGGGCACCGGTCGACGATAGCGCCGCGGAGTGGGGTCGGTCCGCTGATTGCTGCGTACGGTGGGCCGCGCTCTCCGCATTCGCAAGTGCGCATACTATGGTGTGATGCAGGCCACATTGTCATGCTTTCACTGTTGTATGTGTACGAAATCTGTGAGTGCACAAGCAATCTCGGTCTGTCGATCGCAGCAGGACACCGTCGAAGAGGAGAAATCGTGGCAGACAACAGAGCAGTGACGTACGCCGGACCAGGCAAGGTGGAGGTTCAGGACATCGCGTTTCCGGGCCTGGAGTTGACCGACGGACCCGGAGTGAACCCCGCCAATGTCGGCCGGAAATGCGAACACGGTGTGATCCTCAAAGTCGTCTCGACCAACATCTGTGGCAGCGACCAGCACATGGTGCGCGGGCGTACGACTGCACCCGAGGGGCTCGTGTTGGGCCACGAGATCACCGGCGAAATCGTCGAGGTGGGACGTGACGTCGAATTCCTGAAGGTCGGAGACATCTGCTCGGTACCGTTCAACA
This sequence comes from Rhodococcus sp. IEGM1428, assembly GCF_050321865.1. Taxonomy (NCBI): domain Bacteria; kingdom Bacillati; phylum Actinomycetota; class Actinomycetes; order Mycobacteriales; family Nocardiaceae; genus Rhodococcus; species Rhodococcus sp. IEGM1428. The sequence continues at coordinate 449,978 of NZ_JBNQFW010000001.1, forward strand.
TCGCGTGTGGACGGTGTCGAAACTGCAAGGAACGCAAGACCGGCATCTGCCTCAACGTGAACCCCGATCGACCCGGGTCGGCGTTCGGGTACGTCGACATGGGCGGTTGGGTCGGGGGCCAAGCCGAGTACGTCATGGCACCGTATGCGGACTTCAACCTGTTGAAGTTTCCCGACCGGGAGCAGGCGCTGGAGAAGATCCTGGACCTGACGATGCTGTCCGATATCTTTCCCACTGGATTCCACGGAGCGGTCACCGCAGGAGTGAAACCCGGTGCGACGGTCTACATCGCGGGTGCGGGTCCGGTAGGCCTCGCTGCTGCGGTCGGTGCGCAACTACTGGGAGCGTCGGTGGTGATAGTCGGCGACATGAACGCCGACAGGTTGGCCCAGGCGCGAACCTTCGGCTGTGAGACCGTCGACGTCGGCAAGGGTGCACCGCAGGATCAGATCGAACAGATTCTCGGCATCCCCGAGGTCGACGCCGCGGTGGATGCAGTGGGCTTCGAGGCTCGCGGTCACGGTGGAGATTCGTCCCACGAGGCGCCGGCGACTGTGCTCAACTCGCTCATGGAGATCACCACGGCGGGTGGCGGCATCGGGATCCCCGGGCTGTACGTCACCGGCGATCCGGGCGGTGTGGACGAGGCTGCGCAGCGTGGTGCTCTCTCGCTCAGCCTCGGTACCGGTTGGGCCAAGTCGCTGTCGTTCGCCACCGGGCAGTGCCCAGTGATGAGCTACCACCGAGAATTGATGAATGCAATTCTCAAGGAACGGGTTTCGATTGCCAAGGCCGTCAATGCCACGGTCATCACGCTCGACGATGCACCACGCGGCTACCGCGAGTTCGACAGTGGTGTGGCACAGAAATTCGTCATCGACCCGCACGGCATGATCGCCGGCTGACAGCGTCCGACCCCGGCAGTCGTTCGAGCCACCATCGCGAGAACGCGAGGGTGGCTCGAACGTTCGCTGCATCGAGTTCGGCAGTCGTCGGCCACCTATGCTGGGGTGATGTTCCTACTCTTCGGTTTCGGCAGCAAGCGCAAACACGTCGGCCCTGGCGCAACGCGAAACTGCCCGCGATGCCACAACACAACCCAGTGGTCGAGAATGAAGCAGTACCAGCAATTCACGCTGTTCTTCGTTCCTGTTGCACGCTGGAAGCGCGTCGAATTCGAGGAGTGCGGAATCTGCGGAGCTGCCACCGAGGTGTGAGGAAGGCACGTCACGCCGGAGCGAACACGACGACCGAGTTGTGTCCGCCCATTCCCAATGACGACTTCACCGTCAATCCTGCTTCTGCAGTGGTGAATCCGTCGAGCAACAGGGGATGGGCATCGGAGACCTGAGGTGCTGCGGGCACGATTCCACGTTCGAATCCCATGACCGCAGAGACGGTTTCGATTGCCGACGCCGCACCCTGGCAGTGTCCGGTCAGTGGTTTCACCGAATACACCTGCGCGTGTGACTCGAGCACCGTCTCCAACATCTGCGTCTCCGCTGCGTCGCATTGCGCGGTGCCGGGGCCGTGGGCATTGAGGTAACGGACCTGGCGTGGTGTGACGCCGGCATCGGCCAAGGCCTGCTCGAAGCATTCTCGTACCTGGGTGAGCGCGGGGTCGATGGAGGTGGCGTGGAAGGCGTCGTGTGTCATGGAGCCACCCAACACCCGGCCATACGAGGCCGTGCTTCGCGTCGACAGCACGAATGCCGTTGCCGCCTCGCCCATTCCGAATCCGCGGCTGCCTTCCTGGAACGGCCGGCAACCCTCCTGGGGCTCCACGTCGACGACACCGACGCCGAGCTTGACGAAATGATCGATGTTCTCCGGCGTCAGCGACAGATCGGTGGCGACGAACACGACGTCGTCGACGAAGCCGGTATCGAGCCACATCTTGGCAGTGAGCAGGCCGGCGTTGCCCGATGCGCACATGGCCGAGACATTCATGGCCGGACCGTGAAAACCGTATTCCTGCATCAACAGTGACACCGGCGTCGACGGCATCAGGGTCAAATAGTCACGAACTCGGCGCTCACCACCGTCCTCCAGGTAGAAGTTTCGCCACTCGTCCACTTCGCCGAGGACGACGGCATGGATCAGACCGACACGTCGCCCTGGATGCCAACCACGCGTCATCGCGTCGTCGATGGCCTCCCGTGCGGCCCCGCGAAGCGCCCGACCGAATCGGCTGGTGCCGTCGCCGTGGTCTCCACCGTCGGGGACTTTGGCCAGCCACACCGGATTTCTGCCGGGTCTGGTGCGATCGTGATGCAGGGTGGCTGCCGCCTTGCCCGTGGACAGGCCGTGCCACAGGGCGTCTGTGCCCCAGCCGTAGCCGGACACTGCGCCGATCCCGCTGATGTCGATCCCCGTGATGCCGATGCCCTGAGTGCTCATCGTCGATATCCGTTTCTTTCCGAGGTATGCAAGCCGGATTCGGCTCACGCCTCGATTTAGCCCGTGAAACCGGCATCAGGTCCAGTCGAGAATCGGATGTTCGTTGTAAATCGGGCATCGAACTCCACCGATCTCCGTTCTGGTGGTTCAATCGGGTGTTGACCGTCTGTCTACGAACGCGAGGACCGAGCATGGCCCCAGGGGAGCGCGAGAGCGTCGGCGACCCTGAACAAGGTCCCGCGTCGCCTGGACTGGCAGACCGCTACCGGGTTCTCGTCGAGCATTCGCCGGACGCGATCGGTGTTCACCGACGTGGGACGCTTGTCTATCTGAACCCTGCCGGAATGCGATACCTACGCGCCGAAAGCGCCGAAGACGTCATCGGGCGGCCGATCGAAGACTTCATCGCTGCCGAGTCGATCGGGCCCATGTTCGAGCGCATCGCCGCTCTCGGCACTCACGGCACGGCCAGCGCTGCGTCCGAGGCAACGGTGCTTGCACTCGACGGGACGACACTGACCATGGAAGCAGTGTCCGTGCGCACGGTGTGGAACGGCGAGCCGGCGTTTCAGGTCATTCTGCGAGATCTCACCGAGCACAAGGCGGCGCAGAAGGCATTGCGGTATCAAGCCGCCTTGGTCGAGCACGTCAGCGATGCCATCGTCGGAGTGTCGTCCGACGGCCTGGTGTCGAGTTGGAACCCCGCAGCCGAGTCGGTGTACGGACGGTGTTCGGCCGACGTTCTCGGTCGCAGCGTCTCGTACGCGGTCGGCGTTCCGTGCGATCCGGCCTCGATTCTGCGGGCCGGTGGACAACTGTGCGAGTCGCATCGTCGTGCGGACGGCACCGCGCTGGCGGTGGTGGTGTCCGCGGCTCAGATGCCCGATGGCTGGGTGTTGGTGTGCGCCGACCGAAGTGCGGTGCGACGGGCCGAGGACCACTTCACCGCCGTGGTGGAATCGCTCGAGGCAGGGGTCGTCGTGCTCGATCACACCGGCCGCATCGAGTCGGCGAATCTCGCGGCGAAGACGATCCTCGACATTCAGGTGGGGACCGAGACAGGGCAGGGTGCGTCCCTCCCCTTCCGCGTGTACGGAACCGACGAGGGGCCGATTCACCCGTTCGAGCACCCGGTCGCCGCTACGAGAAAGACCGGCGCGCCCAGCCAGGCGGTGATCGGCGTCGAGCGTCGCCGAGACGGCCGGAACTTCTGGCTGTCGTTGACGGCGACGATGCTGACGTCGGGCAGCCCGTCCCCCTCCGTAGTCGCCACGTTCGTCGACATCACCGACGCCTACCGGATGAACATCAAGCTCGAACATGCCGCGACTCACGACGATCTGACCGGCCTGCCGAACAGGCCGCTGATCCTGGCGCGCCTCGACGAGGAACTGGCGCGGCCGGCCCGCGACGACGCCATGGCGGTGCTGTTCATCGACCTCGACAACTTCAAGACGATCAATGACCTGCACGGACACACTGTCGGCGACGCTGTGCTCGGGGTGGTTGCCGCGCGTCTGACCAGAGCGCTCCCGGCTGACGCCTTCGTCGGACGAATCGGTGGCGACGAGTTCGTGGCAGTGGTTCCACATCGAGTGGGCACCGAGGCCGATGATGTGCGCGCCGAACTCGCCTCTCCCATCACGACGGCGGGACGTGTGTTGACGGTGACGGCGAGCATCGGTGGTGTCACCGTCGACAGCGATGACAGCCGAAGTGCACTCGACATTCTCGACGACGCCGACCACGAGATGTATCAATCCAAGCCTGCAACGCAGTATCTTTCGCATCCGTAACAGAATCGGTAACAATTTCTCGTGCGTGCTGCCAATGTTACGCACGAGGCGTGTGGGTCGTAAATACTGCTTCGGTGATACCGACCGTTCGAAAGTGCATGCTCGCGATGCCGATGGTGGTCCTCGCTGTCGCCGGCCTGTTGTTCGCCTCTGCGGGCACGGGTGCCGCCGCGCCGTCCGAGTGGCGCTACACGATGGTGGCGTTCAGCAACGACAGTGATCGCAACATGGACGTCTACCAATCCAGCGACGGCACCGACTTCACGGCGTTGCAGACCTCGGCGTACCAGCCGCCGTCCGGCGTGGTGCGAGACTCGAGCATCTTTCGGCACACCGACGGTATGTACTACGCGACCTACACGACGGGCGGCGGAGCGAACATCGGCTTCGCTCGCAGCAGCGACCGCGTCGACTGGACGTTCCTGCAGAACTTCCCGATTCCGTTCTGCTGCGCCTTCCTGCCCGGTACCGGCGCCGGTACCGGATCGGCCAGCCCGCCCGGCTTCACCGGCTCGGCCGGCTTCTCGGACGGGCCGTCTCTGTCGCCGTTCACCACGAAGGCTTGGGCACCCGAATGGTTCGTCGACGGTGACCGCGTCAACATCATCGTGTCGCTCTCGACCGGTGGTGGATTCGTGCCGTATCTGATGACCGCGATGGATCCGGGCCTGAGAATGTGGAGCTTCCCGGTTCCGTTCGTCGGGATCAACGCCGACCACATCGATACCACGGTCGTGAAATCCGGATCGACCTATCACGCGTTCACGAAGAACGAGACCCGCAAGGTGATCGAGCATTGGACCGCGCCGTCGTTGATCGGGCCCTACACGCCCGCTCCGTTCCGCGACTTCGGTCCTCTGAAAGAAGGCCCCGCCGTCATCGAGTTGCCGGACGGCACCTGGCGGCTCTACTACGACGACTACACCAACCGGAAGTACTTCTACTCCGACAGTTCGGACGGTATGAACACCTGGTCCGAACCGACGGAACTCCCGGGCCTGTCGGGAACCGTGCGCCATGTCGGCGTGATGAGAGAGCCTGCCTGACGAGGGCGTCCGTGTCAGTCGGTGGAACCCGATAGAGCTCTGAGCCCGGCTGCGATGAACTCCCCGGTAGCGTCTGCGGCGTTACGGGCACCGGCTCCGGTATCGGAACCCGACAGCGCGCGGTGAGTGATGCCCTCGCCGATCACTCCGAGCTTGAAATTGGCCAGGGCGAGATAGAAGCCCCAATTGTGCAGTTCACGACCGGATTCCACTGCGTACTGTTGGGCGAGGTCGTCGGCCGAGGGATATCGGTCGCTCGTCCATGCCGCGTCCGCGCCCAGGACCGCATCGAACACGGGTTGACGGTAGATGCACATCAGTGCGACGTCGGTGAGGGGATCGCCGAGGGTGGACATCTCCCAGTCGACCACGGCGGCAACAGAACCCACGTTGTCGGCATCGAGAATTGTGTTGTCGACGCGATAGTCTCCGTGGACGATGGACGACGCCGAGTGCGTCGGTATCGCAGCCTCGAGTGCACAGTGAAGTCGGTCGACATCGGGTAGATCGCGGGTCTTGACGCTGTGCCACTGCCGAGCCCACGTCGCGACCTGACGGGAGACGAAGCCGTCGGGTCGTCCGAAGCTGTCGAGGCCTACGGTGGCGGGGTCGACGGCATGCAGCCTGGCGAGCACCCGGACGAGCTCGGCGGCGTTCTCGGTGATCTGCATATCGGTGAGGTCGGAAAGATCCTCACGCGTACGGACCACTCGGCCGGACACGAACTCCACGACGGTCATCGGAGCACCGAGAACCGAACCGTCCCGATCGAAGGCCACTGTCCGGGCGACGGGGACATCGGTGGATGCAAGAGCCTCGGTGACGGCCCACTCGCGGGCCATGTCGTGTGCCGAGGGGGTGAGCCCACTGGTGGGCGGTCGACGAACGACCCATGTCGAGGTGTCGTCGTATGCCTTGTAGGTGAGGTTGGAGCGACCACCGCTGATCATCTCTACCGACAACGCGCCATCGAGCTCGATACCGTTGTTCTGCAGGAACCGTTCCAGCGCATCGCGATTCATTCCCTGCAGATCGCTCACGACTGTGCCTTCCGCGCGGCGCGCTTGGCGGCACCGATCGTCCGTTTGGCGATGGCCCAGCGGTGTACCTCGGACGGACCGTCGTACACGCGGAACGGCCGCACTTCGCGGGAGAGCCGCGCGAGCGGAAGATCGTCCGAAACGCCGAGTCCTCCGCACATCTGGATGCTTCGGTCGACGATGCGGAAGATCGCTTCGGCGGCGAACGTCTTGGCGATGGATGTCTCGTTGCTCGCGTGTCCACCCCGGTCCAGCTCGAAGCACGCCTTGATCAGCAGTGCGCGGGTGGCCGCGATGTCGATTTCGTTGTCCGCGACCATCTTCTGCACCATGCCGAGGTCGCCGAGCTTCCCGCCGAACCCTTCGCGCTGGGCCACCTGGGCGACGGCAATGTCGTGAGCGCGCCTGGAGGCTCCGAGCCAGCGCATCACATGGGTCATGCGGGCCGGTCCCAAACGCACCTGGGCATAGGTGAATCCCTCGTCGACGGCCCCGAGCACGTTCTCGTCGGGCACGAATACGTTCTCGAAGAACACCTCGCAGTGTCCGCCGATCATGGCCTTGTCCAAAGTGCCGATATGTCGGCCGACCGTGATGCCCGCAGTGTCGGCGGGGGCCAGGAACATCGTGGCTCCGCCTCGATCACCCGGCTCACCCGATGTTCGGGCCATGATGATGAAGAACCCCGCACCGTCGGCACCGGTGATGAACCACTTGTGCCCGTTGATCTTCCATCCACCCTCGACCCGTGCGGCCGCGGTGGTCAACGCCGAGGGATCTGAACCGGCACCCGGTGCAGGTTCGGTCATTGCGAAAGCCGAGCGCACGTCTCCGTGCGCGAGGGGAGCGAGAAATTGCTCCTTCTGTGCCGCCGACGCGATGTGCGCCAGCATGTGGACATTGCCCTCGTCGGGCGCACCGAGGTTCAGTGCGATGGGGCCGAACAGTGAATATCCGGCTTCCTCGAACACCGGGGCGCGGTCACTCATCGACAGCCCGTGGCCGCCGTATTCGACGGGCGCATGTGGCGCGAACACACCCGCGTCCTTCGCGGCCGCCTGCATCTCGACGCGAAGTCGGTCGCCGCCCGCATCGGTGACGTTGCCCAGAAACCGGTCCTCGATGGGAAGCACGTGGTCTCGAGTGAAGGCGCGAGTCCGGTCGATCAGCTTCTCGATGTCCGGGTCGTACGTCAGATCGATGGCCACCATGTGCTCCTTGTCCAGTACCGACCGAACACTCGCTCGGTTCCTCGAAGGTTGACACAACTGCCCGTCCGGGTCAAGGGGCCCGGCCCGGGCCGCTACTCGGGTATCGCGGTCGCGGCACCGACCGTCCGTCGGGCGATGTCGAGATACACGGCGACCAATTCGCCTGGTGTCATCGGTCCGTCGGGGCGATACCAGGTGGCAAGGCCGACGCACATGGTGGTGACGGCTCGGCTGGCATCCGCCGGGTGCGGGGTGTCGAAGACCCCGGATTCGACTCCGTCGGCAACGATCGCGTCGAGCAGTCGTTGCTCTTCGTCCCGCTTGGCGATGTACGCGGTGCGATTCGCCGAGTCGAGACTGCGGATTTCCGTCGAGCAGACGAAGGCGGCGTCGCGCCGGTGGATGTGGAACAGCAGCAGGGACTCCACGACAGCGTCGAATCGGTCGCTGGGCGAGGTACCCGCCCCGTCCTCTGCCGATCGAGTTCGATCCAGCAGTTCGTCCATCGACGCATCCATGATGCCGACCAGCAAGGCCTGCTTCGATGGAAAGTGGTGGTAAAGGCCGGGAACCGACAGGCCGGCACCTGCGGCGATCTGCCGCACCGACGTGCCGTGGTACCCCTGCTCGACGAACATGTTCAGCGCCGACGCCAAAGCTGGGGAGAGGTTCGAGCCCTCGTAGGTTCGCCAGGTGTGGGTCGCGGTCATGCGTTCACCGTAGATGCCGCGGGCCGAGAGTTTGCTCCTGACGTGGCGTGAGGTTCTACCGTTGCTTGCATGAACAGCAGTGATTCGACCACCTGGGGTATCGGTGACGTCGCCTGTCGGACCGGCGTCACCGAGCGGACCCTGCGCTACTACGAAGAGCTGGGCCTGCTTGCTCCGGATCGGGACGGAGGGGGCAGGCGCCGGTACGACGGCGGAGATCTCGATCGGCTGTATCGGATTCGACTGCTCCGAGAACTGGGCACTCCGCTTGCGGACGTCGATCCGGAGGCAGTGGACCTCCAGCACCTGACGCGGCAGCATCTGGCCGACCTGGATCAACGGATGGCCGAGCTCGCTCGTGTGCGAGAGCGTGTTCGGGCCGTGGAGGACCGACTTCTTCATGGTGATCGCCCGAGCGACGACGCCCTACTGGACCTTCTCTCCGGCCTGTCGACCGACGAGCCTGCGGTCACACGCCGCACCACGTTGCTCGTCTACCGCGACATCGCAGCAGCCCATTCCTACCTCGTCGACGTGCTGGGACTGGCTCCCGGACAGATCGAATACGACGGCGACCGAGCCGTCCACGGCGAGGTTCACGCCGGTGACGGTGTTGTCTGGTTGCACCGCGAGGCCCCCGAACATCGCATGGTGTCGCCGCTGACCACCGGCGCGGTCACCGCGTCGCTCGCGATCCTCGTCGACGACGTCGATGCCCATCACGCTCGCGTGGCGGCAACCGGAGCAGCGATCGACTACCCGCCGACCGACATGCCCTACGGCGTTCGTGAATACAGCGTTCGCGATCCCGAGGGACATCTGTGGTCGTTCCAGACGCCACTCGCAGAATCGGCGGCGTCCTGAACTCACCGACGACCGTTCCGAATCAGCCGATCGGGGATCGACTTCAGGCAGTCAGCGCCTCGGTCACCTCGGCCGCGATGGCGGCCTCGCCCAGCGAGTTCGGGTGCAGCGGCACGAACTGATCTGCGAACAGCAGTGGTTCCACCCACCGCACTCCGACGGGCTGGCAGGCGTCGTGCCCCTCCGACGCCACGGACATGTCCACGAAGGTCGTGTCGGTGTCGGCCGCTGCCTCGCGGATGGCATCGTTCAGCGTGGCCTGGAGGTTGCGCAGATACGGAACGTCGCCGAGCGCGACGGGGACCGACGGTTCGCACGTGCTTGCGGCCGGGATGAGCCATGGATAGCCGATGATGATCACCTGTGCCTCGGGCGCACGAGTATGTATGTCTCGCAACGCCTGTCGAACGGCCGGCAGCGTGCTGTCGAGAATCTGGTCGTCGAAGCTACTTCCGTTCTGCTGCGTGCACGGATCGAATGCACCGGCGTGGGTTGCGAGCGCACTCACGCACGCTGCGATCGCTCCCGAGAACACGCTGTTGTCGTTGCCACCGATCATCAGAGTCACTACATCTGCCGATGGCGACAACGCATCGAATTGCGGTCGTGTGCCCTCGAATTGAGGGGCATAGAAGTCGTCGGTGGCCGCACCGCCGCAGCTGACATCGGTGAGGCTGTAGCCCTGCTCGCGCGCTACGAGATGAGCAAAGTTCCGTTCCGACTGGAGGCACCTCAGTGGCGTGTTCGGTGCCAGCGGCAGCACGCCGTTGCCTGCACCGAAGCTGTCGCCGAGGTTGACGTATTCGATGGGCGACGCTGTTGCATGGGAGGGGATCGCCAGCGCGACAACGACGGACACGACAATTCCGAGCCCGAGCCGTTTTGTCCTGGTGCGCACTACAGACCCCCATGATGGCCGGACATTGCTCGGAATCGTACCGCTGTCCCAGCCATGTGAGGATCGACCGAGGACGACGATCTCGAACGACACGCCGAGGAGATCGCGAAGTGGCCTAGGTTGAGATCCATGAGAACAGCAGATGCCACTCGTCGACGCCTCCTGCTCCTGCTGACCGTGATCGGGTTCGTCGTCCCCAACTCGTTCGTCGTCGCCTACTTCAAGGAGCACGGCGTCAGTCGCGACAGCGCAACCGCATTCTTCGCGGACTGGGTGGCCTCGACTCCCACTCGTGCATTGACCGCCGATCTGGGTATCACGAGCATTGCCTTCGGGGTCTGGTCCCTCTGGGACTCGAGGGACAACGGAGTCAAGCACTGGTGGTTGGTGCCCGTCGGTACCGGATCTGTGGGTATCTGCTTCGCGGCACCGCTCTACCTCCTGCTGCGTGAGTATTCGCGGTAGTCCAGGTCCATCAGGGCTTACTTCTCCACCGTTTCATGCTCGTGTCCGGTACCGCAGCCGCCGTGTGCCCCTCTCAGAAGGACGTGTTTTCCATGACCGACGACGCGTTGGCCGATTTCGAACGAACCGAGTTCACCGCGGACGGGCGCACGGCACCGGTCTATCGCATCGGCACCGGACCGGCTGTGATCGTGATGTCCGAAATGCCGGGCATCACGCCGAGAGTGGCGGACTTCGCGCGCACCGTCGCCGGAATCGGATGCACCGCGATCGTGCCGCATCTGTTCGGCGTCGACGGAAAGGACCCGCTGACCGCACCCCTCGGACTTCTCGGTACCGCTGCCACCATGTCCCGTGCCATGGTGCCGGCGTGCATCAGCCGAGAGTTCACCATCCTGGCCACCGGCAAGTCGTCGCGGATCGTGGTGTGGCTGCGTGCTCTCGCGGCCGAGGAACACGAGCGGTGCGGCGGACCAGGTGTCGGTGCCATCGGAATGTGCTTCACGGGCGGGTTCGCCCTGGCAATGGCCGCCGACGATCGATTGATCGCACCGGTGCTCTCGCAACCGTCACTTCCGTTCGCGGCATCGAAGTCACGCAGTCGTTCCATCGACATCAGTGCCGGCGACCTTTCGAAGGTGAAGAGCCGTTGCGCTGCGGGAGATCTCACTGTTCTCGGTATGCGGTTTCAGGGCGACAAGATGTGTCCCCCTGTACGGTTCGAGTTTCTGAGGGAACAACTCGGCGACGCATTCGTGTCGGTGGAATTGCCCGATTCTGCGTTCAACCCGGAAGCATTCGGGCCGCCACACTCCGTCGTGACGGAAGGGCTGATCGACGAGCCGGGTCAGCCGACCCGGCAGGCTTTGGACCAGGTACTCGACCTGTTCCGCAGTAAGTTGCTCGCAACGCCGTGAGGTCCCGCGGCGCGAACAGGTCGTCGGTCGAGTCGGTCCACGGTTGGACCCCACGAGACGATGGCTCCGCGCTCAGCGGTAGAACTTGGAGAGCGGGAAACCAGTGACTCCATAGAGGGAAGTGTGTCGTCCATGACTGATGTCGAGAACGTGACCGTATTCGGAACCGGAGTGCTCGGTTCGCAGATCATGATGCAGGCTGCCTACCACGGAAAAACCGTTGTGGGATACGACATTTCCGACGAACTACTTGCCAAGCTGCCGGATCGTTGGGAATGGATGCGCGGATACTACAAGCGTGACCTGAAGACTTTCGACGAGGCGCGATTCGACCAGGCCATAGAATCCATCACGACCACCACCAGCGTCGCCGAGGCCGTTTCGGACGCCGACCTGGTGATCGAAGCAGTTCCGGAGGATCTCGACCTGAAGAAGAAGGTCTGGTCGGATATCGGCGCGTCCGCTCCGCCGAAAACTATCTTCGTGACCAACTCGTCGTCGCTACTGCCCAGCAGTTTCGCCGAGGCCACCGGGCGGCCGGAAAAGTTTCTTGCATTGCACTTCGCCAATCTCGTGTGGCGGTACAACACCGGTGAGGTGATGGCAACTGCTGCAACAGATCCTGTCTACTTCGATGTCGTATTGGGCTTTGCTTCGGAGATCGGTCTCGTTCCCGTTCCGGTCCGAAAGGAAATTCCGGGATACGTGCTGAACAGTCTTCTGATCCCGCTGTTGCAAGCAGGAGCCAACCTTTACGTCGGCGGGGTTGCCAATCCGGCAGACATCGACAACGTGTGGCGCATAGCCACCGGGGCACCCGCCGGTCCGTTCCAGATATACGACACTGTCGGATTCAACGTCGCAGCTCATATCGCGCGCGCACACGGTGGCGAGGATCAGGTCAAATTTGCCGACATACTGCAAAAGGGTATCGACGCGGGAAAGACCGGTCTCGGGGACGGTGAAGGCTTCTACACGTACGACTCCGACGGCCAGCGACTGGATGCTGTCGAGTCGTGGAACATCAACTGAATCGCTCGATCCCGCCTGTCAGAGGTACGGATCCGCCCAGGCGCTGATGATCCGACCGGCACGAGCTGCTTGATTCTTGCCGGTGAGAAGGTGATTGGCCCCCTCGAGCGAAACGAAGCTCCGGGGGTGGCGGGCGGCCTGGAAGATCTCGCTGGCGTTGTCGATCCCTACCGTGTTGTCGGTGGGGGAGTGCATGACGAGTAGCGGTCTCCGCAGGGTGGTGATGCGCTCGCGCAGGTCTGCTTTGCGGACGTCGTCGACGAACTGTCGTTTGAGGGTCAGCGCTTTGCCGCCGGCGTGGAACGGCGCTTCGCCCTCGTCCTGGATCCGGTGAATGAGTGCGTCGTAGTTGTGCTCGACATGCGCGGGCTGAAACGGGGCGGCGACGATGGCGACCGCTTCGACCGTCGGACAGTCGTGCGCCGCAGCAATGGCCGCCGAGCCGCCGAAGGAATGGCCGACGAGCAACTTCACCTCGCGACCGGTCGCGTTCATGAACTCGACGGCTTTGACGGTGTCGTGCACCTTGTTCGAGAACGAACCGTCGCCCCAGTCGCCCTCGGAGTGGCCCAGACCGAGGTTATCGAAGCGAAGCATTCCGATGCCGTCGGCCGCGAGCTGCTTGCACATTCGATTCGCCGCCGGGCAGTCCTTGCCCAGCGTGAATCCGTGAGCGAATACACCCCACCCTCGCGCCTCACCCTCGGGAACATCGACCACGCCTGCCAAGGTGGGTCCGGTTGCGCTGGAAAACGTGACCTGTTCCGACATACCGCTCATCCTAGGATCGACGACTCGGGCTCGAGTAGTCAGGCACGGTCGCGTGTGCGCATGACCACCGACGACGCTGGGTTCAGCCGAGCCGGGTCAACCGAGTTGACGTAGTTGTATCGCAGTATCCAGGGCCAGTCTGTGCCAGGCCGATCGCGGATCGCGGCCGGTCAGTTCCTGGGCCCGGCGCAATCGGTAGCGCAAAGTCTGCGGGTGCACCTGTAGTCGGGTGGCGGCAGCCGTTGCGCTGCCGGTGGAGATGAAGGCCGAAAGGCCCTGCAGAATGTGTTCGTTCGCCGCCTCGGTCAGCGGACCGAGCACGCTACGTACCACCTCGCTCGTGTCCGCGGTGGTACGCGCGGTCAACAGTGCCAGCAGCTGACCGTCACCCTGATCGAGCAGTGCCCGGTGGTCGAACGCGTGATCCGGTGCGGTGTCCAGCGCTTCCGAGGCGAGTCGCCACGAACTGCTGATACCGGCAATGGTCGATCTCTCCACGAGGCATCCGCGAAGCAGTAGATCTCGACACGCGAGGTCGGCCTCGACGCGGTGGATCGATGGTGGCAGCAACGCGATCGCGCGTTGTTCGCGCCGAGTGCACAGGTGAGTCCGCTGACCCGACGCCGCGGTGCGGTCCGGGGGAACGAGTCCCACTGCGAGAACCAGCGATTCGACGGTGTCGTCGGACATGGGTCGGCCCGGATCTGTCGATTGCACCACGAGCAGATTCGGGTGCGTGGGTAGCTTCAGGTCGAGTTCGCGGCAACGATCCGACACCGTCCCGGGTGAATTATGTCTGGCAGCCAGCAAGTCGTCGAGCAATGCGGCGTGCGCCTGCGCGCGGTTGGTGGTGAGCTGTTCGCGCGCAATGACATACGCGCCGATGATTTCCTCGGAGATTGCGTCGATGGCGTCGAGCACGCCGAGGCCGAGTTCGGCGATGTCCTGTGGTTCGAGTACATCGAGATACTCGGTTGTCACGTGCCGAACGAACACGCTCGACGCGACTCGATACGCACGGAGCACGTCGGCCAGCGGGCGCCCGTCCGCGGCGCGCGCGGCACCTATTGCGCGGAATCTGCTGTGGTCACGGTCGTCGATCGTCCGATCGCCGTGCGCCCACAGGGCCATCAACCGCCTCAGTGACCAATACGCAATGGCCTCGACATCGGCCAACTGTGCACCCTGCAGTGATCGGTAGACCGGGATCGCGTCGCGAATCGCGTCTACTGCCGATGCGACGACGGGGCCCAACTCCGACTCGATCGTCGCGACCACGGCGACCCGCGCTGGGTACATCGATCCACCTCCTACGCTCTGTCAGTGTCTGACAAATCCTATAGTCATTCGAGTCGGTTTCCTTGAGTTCCGGCGGCGACCTCAGCACAGTCGAAGGAGACATCCGGGTCGAGCAGAAGAGTGGGGCAATGGACGCAGACGTGATCGTGGTGGGCGCGGGCTTGGCCGGACTGGTGGCAACCGCCGAATTGGCCGACGCCGGAAAGCGTGTGCTCCTTCTCGACCAGGAGCCCGAGCAGAACCTGGGCGGGCAGGCGTTCTGGTCACTCGGCGGGCTGTTCATGGTCGACACTCCGGAACAGCGACGCATGGGTATCAAGGATTCGGCCGAACTGGCCTGGCAGGACTGGCTCGGCACCGCGACATTCGATCGGGGTATCGACGATCCCGCAGGCGAGGATTACTGGGGTCACCAGTGGGCACGGGCATACCTCGATTTCGCGGCAGGGGAGAAGCGGTCTTGGCTGCACGCGCAGGGTGTGCGGTGGGTTCCTATCGTCGGCTGGGCCGAACGCGGCGGGTACCTCGCCGACGGCCACGGCAACTCGGTTCCACGCTTCCACTTGACCTGGGGCACCGGGCCGGGCGTCGTCGCACCGTTCGAGCGTCGTGTCCGCGAGGCTGCGGACACGGGACTGGTGCGCTTCGGTTTTCGTCATCGCGTCGACGAGTTCGTCGTCAGCGCAGGGGTGGTCGAGGGAGTGCGCGGCGCAATTCTCGAACCCAGCGCAGCGGAACGCGGTGCGGGCAGTACTCGCGTCGAGGTGGGGGAGTTCGAGTTGCACGCCGGTGCGGTGCTCGTCACCGCGGGAGGCATCGGAGCGAACCATGATCTGGTGCGGGAGAACTGGCCGGCCCGTCTGGGAACGGCTCCGAAATCGTTGATCTCGGGAGTTCCCGAACACGTCGACGGCCGCATGCTCGGCATTACCGAGAAGGTCGGCGGTCGTCTGGTCAACAAGGACCGGATGTGGCACTACACCGAGGGCATCAAGAACTGGAACCCGATCTGGAAGAACCACGGAATCAGGATCATTCCAGGACCGTCGTCGATGTGGTTCGATGCGCGTGGTCGGCGATTCCCGGCCCCCAACTTCCCGGGCTTCGACACACTAGGAACATTGAAAGCCATCCAGGACAGCGGTTTCGAGTACTCATGGTTCGTCCTCACCCAGAAGATCATCGAGAAGGAATTTGCACTGTCGGGATCGGAGCAGAACCCGGACATCACCGGCAAGAACCTCAAGCTCGTACTCGGTCGAGTCTTGCCCGGTGCCAGTGCACCGGTCGAGGCGTTCAAGAAGAACGGCGAGGATTTTGTCGTCGCCGACACCCTCGGTGAACTCGTGCAGGGAATGAACAGGGTTGCCGGCGAGGACCTGATCGACCTGGTGGATTTGCGCCGGCAGATCGAGGCTCGCGACCGGGAAGTCGACAACCCGTTCACCAAGGACCTGCAGGTCTCCGCGATTCACAATTCCCGTCGTTCGCGCGGGGAGCGCATCGCGCGTACTGCGTCTCTGCACAAGATTCTCGATCCCAAATCGGGGCCGTTGATTGCGGTGCGGCTGAACATCATCACCCGAAAGACTTTGGGCGGAATCCAAACCGACCTTCAGGGGCGCGTTCTCGACAGCGAGGGGCGAGCGATCGAGGGGCTGTGGGCGGCAGGCGAGATTGCCGGATTCGGCGGCGGTGGAGTGCACGGATATCGCTCGCTGGAGGGAACGTTCCTGGGCGGGTGCATCTTCGGGGGCCGGCAAGCCGGGCGTGCGCTCGCAGCGCAGGCGTGACGGTGTTCCGACGCGTCGGTCGGCCCCCGTTGCCGGGTCCGTCGGAGATCGCCACCACCGTGTCGGCGACTCCTCGCTCGCCGGTGACGGTGTCTTTCCTCGGTGTCAGTACGGTGTTGTTCGACGACGGCGAATCTGCGGTTCTCACCGATGGGTTCTTCTCGCGCCCGTCTCTGGCGAGAACCCTTGCGCTGCCGCTTCGTTCCGACATGCAGCGCATCGACGCCGCCCTGCGCAGAGCGGGAATCATCTCGCTCGACGCTGTTCTGTGTGCCCACTCGCACTACGATCACGCCCTCGATTCAGCGGCGGTGGCTCGGATAACCGGGGCGGTTCTGGTCGGTGGTTCCTCGACCGGTTTCATCGGGAAGGGTTCGGACCTACCCGACGACCGCATCGTCGCGGTCGAGAACGGTGAAACGACCGAGCATGGGAATTTCGCCGTCACATTCCTCGAATCCGTTCACTCGCATCCGGATCGAGCACACGGGGTGATCGAGCGACCTCTGAGCCAGCCCGCTCGGGTGAGCGAGTATCGGTGCGGCGAGGCGTGGTCGATGCTGATCGAACACATTCCCAGCGGCCGAACCGCACTGGTCCACAGCAGCGCCGGTTTCCGGGTGGGCCTGCTCCACGGAAACCGCGCAGACGTGGTCTATCTGTCGATAGGCCAACTCGGCCGGCAATCGCGAGCGTTCATCGAGCAGTATTGGCGCGAGACGGTCTCGGTCGTCGGTGCCCGGCGCGTCGTCCTGACGCACTGGGACAACTTCTTTCGGCCTTTGCACAAGCCCCTGCATGCACTCCCGTACGCCTTCGACGATATGACTGCCTCGATCGGCGTGCTGGCCGACTGCGCACGGAGAGACGGAGTCGTTCTCGAGCTACCGACGCTGTGGCGACGTGTGGACCCGTGGGCCTGACGGACGCGTCAGCCCGCCTGGTTCTCGATCGAATCGACGATCGTTCGTGCGCACAGAACCGGGTCGTCGATCATCGGAACGTGGCCGACGCCCGGCAGGGTGACGAACCGGGCCCGAGGGAGGCGCTGCCGGGCAATGGGGACGAACTCTGCAGGCGGAAAGATGCGATCGTGAGCCGCCCACGAGACGGTGACCGGGCATGGCAGGTCGAGGAGTGGATCCATGCTTTCGCGGGTGTTCAGTAGTTCGTACGCTGCCTCGCACCCGACGAGATCCTGAAACGATCGCACGGCTTGCTGCGGTGTCATGCGCTCTCCATGGACTGCAATGTCGCGCATGGCAATTCGGCGAGCGAGACCGAACCTCATCAGCGCTGGGGCCAGGCGACGAGTCGCGTCGGCCAATCTCTTGGTACGGATCAAGGTGGCTCGGCTGGCACCCGGCTTCTCGTCCTTTTCCCACAGTCCCGCAGGTGAGAATGCACAGACCGAGCGTGCGCGTCCCCGTCTCGCCAGTTCGACGGCCATCCATCCGCCCATCGAATTTCCGGCGATGTGTACTGCATCCAGGCCGCGCTCGTCGAGTTCGCGTTCTGCGGCATCGGTGACGGCGGCTATTGTCGCCACGCCTGCGAGCGTCGGGCCTCCACGATGACCGGCCGCGGTGGGAGCAATGACATCGAATCGTTCGGCCAGCAACGGCACGACGTCGTTCCACGCTGCTCCCGACATGGTGACACCGTGCAGCAACATCAACACAGGCTTGTCGTTCATCGACCGAAGTGTGCCATGTGCGTCGTCACCCGGGCGGACAGGGCATCGTTGCACCGTCCGCCTCGTGCCGACCTTCGCTCACAGATCGTCCAGGGCGACCAGGCCGTCCTGCAGCGCTCTCGCCACCAGCGACGCTTTGGTCGGCGCGGCTCGACCGACACCGGCATACTTCGCGCGAATACGGGACAGATGGGTATTCACCGTGCCCAGCGCAATATGCAGCACCGCGCACACTTCTTGCTTGGAGTCGCAGCGCAACCAGGCTCCGAGAACCGCGATTTCGCGCGTGGTCAATCCGGGATCGACGAACTCGGCCGGTACCTGCGGCACCCGAGGCCTATCGGTGCCGGGGGTTGCCGTGGTTCGGGAGCGCACCGCCGACGCGCTTCGCCGAGGCGCAAATCGCTGCGACGGGTGGAGCGACCCACCGGACGCAATCTCGAGCGTCGTGGTCGTCACACCTGTGTTCGTGTCCCGCATGGCAGTCGACCCCCGTTGTCCGTCTTGGGTGTTTCGATCATCCGACCACGCCGCGAAATATGAAACAACACCACCATGTTCGAGGACCACTGCGTAATTCGATATCCGCATCCAATGGACTTTATATACTTGTAAAAATTCAGCTCGTGGTGTGAATCGATATAGTCGACGATCCATCAGATCGAACATTCGTAGGCGGTTGTCGTTGAGCTCGAGATCCACACCACGCGAACAATTGCTCCTGGCCGGTTCCCGCCTGCTGACCGATCTCGATATGACGGTGTTCGCGCGCTCGCTGTCCATTGCAGCCGTCGTCGAAGAAGCAGGACTGTCGCATCAGACTTTCCACAATGCCTATCCAGGTTCCTCCAGCACCGGCGAGCGCTTGGGCGGTGGACCCGGTCCACTCGGATCGTCGGCAGCGTACCGACGAGCAGGTCGATGCGCTGCCATCGCTCGAATCCCTCGATCCGGCAAGGGTCGACATCGAATCCGATGTCATCGTGGCCACCGAGACGCTGTTCTCGGAACACGGATACTTCTCGGTCACCCTCGCGGACATCGCGTCGGCCTCGTCGCTCGCCGTCACCGATCTCAAGCGATTGTTTCCGAGCAAAGTCGACATCATCGTCGCCGCACTCACCTCCGAGTTCGAGCGTGTACTCCGGCTGGGTCGCGCGGATGCTCGGCTCGACGTGGAACCGGTTGTGGCTCTGGTGCGTTCGGTGAATCGTCTGGCGGAGTTCGTGTCGCGCAACCGGGCCATGAGCTCGGGAATGTTGCTTGCGCTGAGCTTCGAGCAGTTTCACGAGCCCGGTACCGTCACCACCATCAGGGACCACCTTCCCGTGCCGTCGGCACTGACCCCGATTCTCGAGAGCGGTCAGCTCCGAGGCGACTTCGCTACCGAGGTGTCCGCAGTCGAATCGGCCACCGTGCTCGCCAACAATGTGGTGATCAGATCGCTGACGCGATCGGGAGAATCCCCGGAAGAAGTCGCCGACAATGTGCTGAAGGTGTTCCTGTCCGGAATATTGTCTCGGTAGTCGACGCACTCCGCGACAACTACGCCTCCACAGAGTCTGTGTCGGGAAGTGGGACGTCGAAGGCGAGCAGAGCCACGTCGTCCTGAAGTCCGTCTCCGAACGACGCCAGCAGGGTGGTGAGGTCGTCGACGATCTTCGGAGCAGTGGTGGGCCCCATCTCGGCGACGAAGGTCTCCAGGTTGCCGTTGTCGTCGAAGCGAGTTCGGCCGGGCCCCACGATGGCTTCGGTCAGGCCATCGGTGTAGAACGCCATGACGTCACCGGCCCGCAGTGTCACCGATGCCGACTCGAAGTGGGGCTCGGACAGGGCACCGACGAGCTGCCCACCGGTGGTGTCGACGAAATCGACTGCAGCGTCGTGGGTTACGCGTATCGCAGGTGGGTGCCCGCCGCTTGCGAGGTGCACCACCGCGCCGTTCGGTTGCGGAGTGATGGTGCCGAACACCACCGTGCAGAACCTCGGGTCGTCGCCGTGAAACTCGTGATGCAGAACGGTGTTGAGGTTCTCCAACACCGAGATCGGGTTGCGGTCGAACACTGCCGCGGCCCGCAAGGTGTACCGGGTCAACGACGTGACGGCGGCTGCGCCGGCACCCTTGCCACTCACGTCACCGAGGAAGAAGCCCCACGTGTCTTTGTCGAGTGGAAACACATCGTAGAAATCACCACCGACTTCGTCGAGGGACGCGGGGTGATAATGGGCTGCGACGTTCATGCCGGTCGGCGCGGAGAGGATCGGCGGTAGCAGAGTCCGCTGAAGCGTCGACGCCAAGATCTGAACCTGAGTTCGTTCGGCCTCGGCCAACTTTCGGGCTTGCTCCGATGCTCCCAACGCATCCTGGGATCGATCGAGGGCTGCTTCGGCATCGTCCTGAGCTGCCTCGGCGTTGATACGAGCGTCGACGAGATCTTTTTCGCGCACTCGGCGTTCCGTCTCGTTGTGCAGCGTCATCGTGACGGTCATCGCGCCCGACTCCGAACGAAGTCTGTTCGCCAGCACGGACACCGCAGTGGACGACGCTCGCCCCGGCGCGCCTGTCAGCTGGGCTGCAGTCCCGATCGGCACGTCCGAATCGGATGTGGATGCAGCGTCGAGCAGGCCGGCCAGCACCGGCGCGAATTCGGTACCGAAGAGGTCTGCGACGGGGGTTCCCTCCAGAGAGTCACGGCTGCGGGCGGTGATTCGAGAGGCGGCCACATTCGCGTACAGAATTCTGCCGCTGGCGACGTCGACCGAGAACACTCCGCAGGGCGCAGAGGCGAGTAGTTCGGCAGCCGAAGCGGTCATGGGTACTCCTCCTGATCAGGTCGCGCGGTGGGATGACCCGCTGGGGCGGGCCGCGGCGAGCGGCTTGCTCCACGCGACGGTCACCACCGTGCCGAGACCGGGTCGATGATCGACCGACAGCTCGTCCGATACTGCGGCGGCCAACTGCAGGCCGTGGCTACGAGTGGTCGTCGGTGTCGGTGGGTGCCACGTTCCGGTATCGGAGACGGTCACGGTGAGCGTCTCGTGGTCGTACGCCGCGGTGATCGTCATCGTTCCGGTTTCGGGGGACGCGCGATAGGCATGTTCGACGACGTTGGCGAGTGCCTCGTAGACCCCGAGCACGATGTCGTCCACCAGAGCGCTGTTCACTCCGAGTTCGAGCACCCAGCCGCGCAGCCGCCGACGAAGCGTGCTCGCCGTCGTCGGCTCGGCCTGTGCCGTGTGACTCCAACGCAGAGGGGCCGACCCCGAATTGCTCTCGGTCACGATCTGCGCTCCGACCGGGGATGTGGTGTCATCGGTCGGCCTCGCCGCTGCGAGTCGACGACTGCACGTGCGCAACGGCGTCGGGAACGGTGGTGAACGTGGCCATCACGCGATCGATTCCGCTGAGCTGCACGGGCCGAACGACCACGCCGTTCACCGCAACCAACGCCATGCGCGAGGCGTCCGGCAGTCGATCGCACACGCGCACCAACACTGTGATCGCGCTCGACGACAGGAAACTCACGTCGGTCAAGTCCACGACCAAGCCCCCTTCGGCGGTGTCGGCCGCAGGAAACGCTGTGGCAGACAGCGTAGGGATGGTGTCGAGGTCCAATTCCCCTCGAACAGTGAGTACGGTCGTCGAGTCGTGCGCAGCCGACACGATCTCGAACGGCCCTCCGGTCGGCTCCTCTGACATGTCTGCGACGTTACCTGTTATCGAGTGCGATTCACGACCGGAAAGTGTCGATCAACAACCCGCCGGCACCGAGCACGTCCAGAACCATACGAACCGATCGTGCAGGTGCGAATACGGCGATCTTGCCCGGATGCGCGTACGTCGCATCGATGATCGCGTTGGCCACACCCGAATACATGAACGACACCTGCGACAGATCGACCACCACCCGATCCGACGTGGACGCGAGGCAGTCGAGGCTGTGGACGAATTCGGCCCGAGTGGACATGTCCAGCTCGCCGAATGCGCGCAGTGTGTCGAGGCCGTCGGAATTGCGAACTGTCTCGAGTCGGAAGACGCTTTCGTCGTCGCGGAGGGAGCGTTCCATGGTTGCAGTGCTCGTCAGCATGTCCTTACCTCTTCCCCGAAGCGCTCGCACCGATCGGTGTGCCCGTGCGGTGCGAGACGCTGAGTTGTTGTGCTTTCAACAATGTCAGTGGGTAGTTGCGGAAGGCTCTGCCGCAGATCTCGAATCGGTAACGACAAGTCTCGGTTCGGTAACGCCGTCACCTGGCCAGCAGCTCTATGAGAGAACTCGTGACCTTCTTCTTCATCCAGCCTCGTACGCCGCGCTGCCCGAGCGCTGCCCGAGCAGCGTTGAGGCCTGCTGCTCCGTGCACCCCGCCACCGGGGTGCGCCGATGCAGAACCGAGGAACAGACCCTCGACGGGAGTTTCCGACCGTCCCAGCCCCGACGTCGGCCGAAATATCAACTGTTGCTGAAGCTGTGCGGTTCCACCGTTCACCGCGCCGCCGTACAGGTTGGCATCGGCCCCGTGCAGATCGCTCGGTCGCTGCACGATCCGGCCGACGATCGAATTCAGAAATCCCGGTGCATGAGCATCGAGAACTCTGTCCACACGGTCGGCGACGGTGTCGGCCGCAGCATCGTCGACGACGCCTCTCGGTAGATGGGTGTAGGCCCAAGCGCTTTCGGTACCTTCCGGCGACCTGCTTCGATCGGCCGTGGTCATCTGGCCGAACAGCATGAACGGGCTCTGTGGAAGAACTCCGGTGGTGAGGTCGGCGGCCCAGTGCACGAGGCCGTTGTCGTCGGCACCGAGGTGAACTGTGCCTGCATCCGCCAAAGACGGTGAGTTCCAGGGTATTCGACGATCGAGGGCGTAGTTGACCTTCACTACCGGGGTGTCCCACTCGAAGGTGCGCAGGTCGTCGTGCACTCGACTCGGAACTGCGTCGAACGGAAGCAGCGAGCCGTACAGTGCCGGTGCCGATACATCGGCGACGATTGCCCTGCGTGCACGGAACGTGTCTCCGGCCGCCGTGTGCACCGCACGTGCACGGCCGCCGCGAACGTCGATCGATTCGACCAGCTGTCCACATTCGAGCGCGGCCCCCGATGCGGCCCCTCGGCGAATCAGAGCGCCGGTCAGTGCCGATGATCCACCGACCGGGGCGGGGTAGCCGACGTCCTGGGCGAGCATCGTGAGCAGGTAGCCCATCATTCCGCTGACGGGGGCATCGGTCGGCACGTCGCCGTGCATCGCATTGCCCAGCAGCAAGCAACGCGCAGCTTCGCTGTGGAACAACTCGTGAGCCATCACCCGGGCCGGAAGGGCCGCGAATCGGACGAAACGCAGTGTCTCGGGCACCCCGAGGGTGCGGACCAACCGTGCTGCGGGTGCCACGGGCGGAAACGGTCCGAACAGTGAACCCAGGAGCGGCTCGCGAATGCGCTCCCACTGCTCGAAGAGCCGCAGCCAGGTATCGCCGTCTCGCGCGTCGTGTTCGGACAGTAGCGCCGCCGTGGTCTCGACGTCGTGGTGGACGACGGGAGCGTCGACGTCCTGTGCCGACCGTGCATGGCCGTACACCGCGGGCGAGTGCGACCACTGCAGCCCGTGTCGTTCGAGCTCGAGGGCGGTCATTGCCGGCGATGCAAGCGCCATCGGATAGAAGGCGCTGAAAAGGTCGCTGGTGAAACCCGGAACCAGCTCGGCACTACGCACGGCACCGCCGGGGTGCTCGGCAGCTTCGAGGACCACCACGTCCCAGCCCGCGTCGGCCATCGCCGCAGCAGCCACCAATCCGTTGTGACCGCTGCCGATGACTATCGCGTCGACCTCGGTGGTGGTCATCGGGAAGTGCTCCTCTGCTCGGTGGTGGTCTTCCTGGTCAGGACTGTACCGACGACGTACAGTGCGACCCCCACCGCGAGGAGCAGTCCGGCGCGCAGCCACGTTGCTCCCGACTGTTGGGTGAGCAGTACAGCGCAGGTGATGAGCGCGAGGACGGGAAGTGCTGTGGGCGTTCGGAAATGGTCGCTATCTGTGCGATCGCGGCGTAGCACGAGCACTGCGACGTTGGTGCTCACGAAGACGAACAGCAGTAGCAACACCACGGTTTCGGCCAGTGCAGCAACAGATCCGGTGGTGCAGAGAACCATTGCAACGACGGTGGTGGCCACGATGGCAAGCCACGGTGTCTTTCTCCCGGGCAGAACCTTGGCCAGCGCTCCGGGGAGCAAACCGTCGCGCGCCATCCCGAATGTCAAGCGGGACGCCATGATCATCGTCAGCAATGCGCCGTTGGCCACCGCGACGAGCGCGACGAGGCTGAACACCCACGGCGGAATACCGGCGTCTGCGGCGGCGACGACCTCGAGCAGCGGGCCGGTCGATTGCGCCAACGTGTCGGCAGGCACGACGGTCGAGACTGCCAGTCCTACCAGCACGTACACCACACCGGCCGCCGTGACGGCACCCAGTAGGGCTCGTGGGTAGACTCGGCGCACGTCCTCGACTTCCTCGGCGATGTTCGCTGAGGTCTCGAAGCCCACGAACGAGTAGAAGGCGAGCAGGGCCGCCCCGAGCACGGCCAGCGTCGGGGTTGTCTCGTCGGTGAATTCGAGGACGCGAGACGGCACGCCGTCTCCGCGGCTCAGTACGAGTCCGGCAAGGGCGATGACGACCACCAGCCCGGATACCTCGACCACCGTCATGACGAGGTTGGCCCGGAGAGATTCGGTGATTCCGCGCGCGTTGAGCAATCCGACCAGCAGCAAGAAGACCACTGCAGCGGGTACGGCCGGCACGTCGAGGAACACGCCCAGGTAATCGCCCGAGAAGGCAAGCGCAAGCCCGGCGGCACTGGTGACGCCTGCGGCGAGCATCGAAAATCCGACCAGGAACGACACGAGCGGTTTTCCGTACGCCTGTTGCGCGAACACGGCTGCGCCGCCTGCTCGTGGGTACTTGGTGACCAACTCTGCATACGACGCCGCGGTGAGCAGTGCCATCAGCAGGGCGACGAGCATGGGAAGCCAGATGGCTCCGCCGACCTCGCCCGCGATCTCGCCGACGAGAGCGTAGATTCCGGCACCGAGCACGTCGCCGAGAATGAACACGAACAGCATCTTTCCCGAGACTGCTTGTCGCAGTGCAGTGTTGCTCACGGAGCGGTGGATCGCTCGGCCAGGAGTGCAAGTCTGCGCAACGCTTCGGCGTTGCGTGGATGCGCGAGAACATGTTGGATGCGGTCCGGCACCAGGTCGAACGGTGCGGTGATCGCGTGTTCGATGATCTCGATGCGGCATCCGGTGGCTGTCGGGTGCACACGAACTGTGATCGACGCCTTTCCGAACGGCAGTGCACGCGCCTCCAGCCGGAGTTCACGACCGGCGTGCATTCCCACCGAGCGGGTGACGTCACTGAGTACTGCGGGCCAGGCACCGACCGAATGATGGATCGAGCTTCCGGCGGCGGGCCAGTTGCCGTCGACGGCGCGAATTCGGGAAGCACCGACAACCCATGTCGCATAGCTCCATCCGTTCGCGAGAACGTCCCATACGTCGTCGCAACTGGCTGTCGTGTTCCTGCTGGTGGGCACTGTTCGGCCTCCGAGACTCTGGTCGTTGGGCGTGATTGCACGATCAGCGATCGTGCTCCGCTACTCCTGGGCTCGAAGTCGGTGTGCTGCGCGGTGTCGTCGGTCGCTGGGTGAGCCGAACCGAATTCGACGTATGCCCCGAAACAGCCGGACCCAATCGGATGTCGACCACCTGATTCACGGGCGATCGCGGATTGTCATACTGAGTGCATGTCGACAATCGCGTATGTCATTGCAGGTTCGGAAGCTACCGGCGGAGCCGGGTTGCAGGCCGATCTGAAGACATTCGAGCGGCTCGGGGTGTACGGCGTCGGAACGATCACCTGCATCGTGTCGTTCGATCCGAAGTCCGGCTGGGGTCACCGGTTCGTTCCCATCGACAGTTCCGTCATCGCCGATCAGATCGAAGTCGCCACTGCCGCACACGATCTCGATGTCGTCAAGATCGGCATGCTCGGTACCCCGGACACCGTCGACACGGTGGCCAGCTCGTTGCGTCGGCAGTCGTGGCGGCACGTGGTGGTCGATCCGGTGTTGATCTGCAAAGGCCAGGAACCCGGTGCCGCGCTCGACACCGACAATGCGCTCCGGCGCGAGATTCTTCCGCTGGCCACCGTGATCACCCCCAACCTGTTCGAGGCGCAGACACTGTCCGGGATGAACGAGATCACCACCGTCGAGGAGCTCGGCGAGGCCGCGAAGAGAATTGCCGACCTCGGACCTCGCTACGTGGTGGTCAAGGGTGGTGCCGGGCTGCCCGGCGGCGAGGCCGTCGATGTCGTCTACGACGGGTCCGACCTCACCGTGCTCCGTGCTTCGAAAGTGGGCGAAGAACGTGTGTCGGGTGCGGGCTGCGTATTCGCCGCAGCCATCACTGCGGAGTTGGCCAAGGGCGCGGACGTGCTGGACGCCGTTGCGACGGCCAAGGACTTCGCGCACGCCGGCATCGTCGGTCGGCTCGCGAGCCGTGCTCCGTTCGCTGCTGTGAGTTGGCACGACTGACGGTCCGATCCGACGTCAGGTTTACCGCCGAGGTCCAGCGGGCAGCCGACGTGGACGGTTCGTCTCGAGTGGGACGAACGGTCCGTATCCGGAGAGGATCCACATGGCAGACGAGAACACGAGCGAATCCGACGCCGGGGCAACCGACGACGATCGGACGACTCGCGGTCACGCGGGTGAGGCAATCGTCGACACGCGTAACTGGCCCGGCTACATCTGCATCGGAGTGGCGTTGGTGAGCCTCGGCCTCACCCTCACCGCGGCAGGTTATGGATTCACCGGGTGGGTGTGGATCGGGGCGATCGCTGCGCCGGTTCTACTCGTGGCCGGGATTGCCCTGGTCCTCCTCGAGCGCAAGCGCGTCAAGGCTCGGGAAGGCAAGTCGCTGACCGACCCAGCTGGACATTGATCGACCCGACCTCGATCGTTGCCCTCACGGCCGGTGCAGCCGGGCGACGTACTCTTCGGCGGGCCTAGCGCAGGGCGTGCTGGGACTTGCGTTCCTTCTTGCCCTGCGACTTATCGGCTCGCTTCTGCGCAAATCTGCCGGCCGACTTGAGTCCCTTGGACACGAAGTTGTCTTTCCCCGTTCGCTTTTCGAGGCTTTGCCCGGCGAAGGCCAAGATGCGCGCGAGGATGGGAAGCCCGATCGCGACGATGAGATAGCGGTACAGGTACTTGCGTGCCAGCAAGGGAAGCATCGGAAGGATCCTTTTCGTGTGGGAGTCGGTCAGCGGACTGCGCGTCGAACCTTCAGTGCGGCGGTAGCGGTCAGCGTGATGACGGCACCGACGACGGCTGCGCCGAGCAGCGAGACTCCTTGGCCGAGATCGAAGTTCCAGCCCAGGAAGTTGATCGTGGTGTGCACGGTGTTCTGCAGTACGAAGATCACCAGTGCGGCGACCAGCACGAGCGTGATCAGCAGGGCGAGCTTCGAGGCGAATCCGCCGCGGCGCTTGGTGGTCGTGGTGTCGGTCGATGTGGTCATGAGGGGTTTTCCGTTCTCCGGTGTGAAAAGTGGGTGAAGTGCGAGTGCCGCCGATCATCGAGATCGGCGGCACTCGATGAGCTTGGGGTGGTTACTTGAAGGTGTCCTTGATGTTCTCGCCGACCTTCTTCACGCCTGCCGAACCCTGATCCTTCTTGCCCTCGGCCTCGAGGTCCTTGTTGTTCGTAGCGTCGCCCACAACTTCCTTCGCCTTGCCGATGGCGTCTTCTGCTGCGTTCTTGGCCTTGTCGATGAAGCTCATGGTGTTCGCCTTTCATGTGGCTGTGAATGTTGGTAACGGATAGATAGTCGGTTTTCGCGCGCGAAAACAAACGCCGCTGTGATGTAGCTCATATCGCGGTGGCGTTCGGTCGAACGATCAGGTGAGGGAGACCAGCTCAGTGATGTCGTCCTGGGGGAGCTCGCCGTCGACCACGGCGGTGACCACGGAACTGTTCAACGTGATGGCACCCTTGTGGTTGTCCAGGAATGCTGTGTCGGCAGCATCGCGACCGACGGAGATTCGCACCAAAGTGGAGCGGGGGGCGAGGCAGGTGGCATCGACAACACGCCATTGGCCGCCCACGAACGCCTCGGCGACAGCGTGGAAGTCCATCGGATCGCAGCCGGGCGCGTACACCGCAACCAGACGGGCCGGAACGTTGACCGCACGCAGCATGGCGACCACGAGGTGCGAGTAGTCCCGGCAGACGCCCTGTCCGGCGAGCAACGTGTCGACAGCACCGTCGATCGGATCACTGCTTCCCGGAACGTAACTCAGCCGAGCGCCGACCCACGCGGAAATCTTCGCCAGCAGTTCCTCGGAGTCCGCGTAGTCGCCGAATTCGGTGGCGGCGAAACCATAGAACTTGTCGGCCTCGGCGTACCGACTCGGTCGCAGATAGAGCGACATGTCGTAATCGGTGACCGGTGCCGGGGTGGTGTTGCCCAGAATCGTGGCATCGTACGAGACCTGAAGGTTGCCGACATCGGCGGGCATGACGTGAATTCGGTTGCCGTGCGGCCCGCTCACTTCCTTTGCCTCGATGGGTTTGCCGTCGAGGACGAAGGACAGTGATTCGGTGACCGTCGTGCCCGGATGCGGAGCAATCGCGATCTGGAATTCGAGTGTGGTGGCTGCGGTGATGTCTACATCGAGGCGCGCGGATACGTCGCGTTTGAGCACTGGAACTCCTGGCAGGTGGTGGTGGGTGAACCTGCTGCCAGTACCCGTATCCACCGAAACCAATCGCGACTCGTCACCGAGTGATCAGCGCCACCCCAGTGCGGGGGCCACGTCGCGGAGGAGTGTCTCCACCACGTGAGCGCAGTAGTCGACGCCCAACTGATTCGGGACGGTGAGCAGGAGGGTATCCGCGGCAGCGATCGCCTCGTCTGCGGCGAGTTCTTCGATCAGTCGATCGGGCTCACCCGCGTAGGTCTTGCCGAACCGGGCCTTGCCGCCGTCGAGGTAGCCGACTTGGTCGTCGCCGCTTCCCTCCCGTCCGAAGTAGGCGCGATCCAGGTCGCTCACGATCGGAAAGATGCTACGACTCACGGACGTTCGAGGAGCGAAGTCGTGGCCTGCGTCGCTCCACGTCTTGTGAAAACGTTCGATCTGCTCGGCTTGCAACTGATGGAAGGGCACTCCGGTGTCTTCGCTCAGCAGGGTCGAGCTCATCAAGTTCATGCCCTGGCGTGCTGTCCACTCGGCCGTCTCGCGGGTGCCTGCACCCCACCAGATGCGTTGGCGCAGACCCGGTGCGTGAGGTTCCAGGCGCAGCAGCCCGGGCGGATTGGGGAACATCGGCCGCGGGTTCGGCTGAGCGAAGCCCTTGCCTTCCAGAAGGTCGAGGTAGATGCGGGTGTGCTCACGAGCCATGTCTGCATGATCGGAGCCCTCCGCGGGGGAGTATCCGAAATACCGGTAACCCTCGATGACCTGCTCGGGCGATCCTCGGCTCACGCCGAGTTGCAACCGCCCGCCCGAGATGAGGTCGGCAGAGCCGGAATCCTCGGCCATATAGAAAGGATTCTCGTAGCGCATGTCGATGACGCCGGTACCGATTTCGATGGTGCTCGTTCTGGCGCCCACGGCGGCGAGCAGCGGAAACGGAGAGGCAAGCTGGTTGGCGAAGTGGTGCACGCGGTAGTACGCGCCGTCGGCCCCGAGTTCTTCGGCCGCCACCGCGAGGTCGATCGACTGCAGCAGCACATCCGACGCCGATCGCGTCTGTGACTGCGGGGACGGGGACCAATGACCGAAGGACAGGAATCCGATCTTCTTCATCACGTGCTCTTTCGTTGAAGGATCAACCATATTCACTGTACTTCAGCACGTGTCGGGGTGGATTCATTCCCGACTCCGCTGCTACGCGCCGATTCCAGCGGTCAGCAATTTCGCCAGTTCGAGATACGCATCTCCGTCACTCAGGCCGGTCAATCGGAACACTTCTCGCGTCTGAATTCGGACCATGACCGAGGACGCGACGTCGCCGACGAAGGCCGCGTGCACGTCGCGTACCTCGCCACTGGCGACTCCTTCGCTGATCAGCTCCTGGACGCGTCGTGCGGCGATTGCGGTGTTGCGCTCGTACACCGAACGCGCCGACTCGAGCGATGCCAGATCGGTCATGAACTGTTCGGATGCCGATTCCAGAGCTGCGCCGACGGCTGTGAGGTAGGTGGTGATGCGATTGCGGGTGCCGTCCACCTCGGCTACCGCATTTTCGACCTGGGTGGTCATGGACTTGAAGTAGTGCACTGTAGCTGCGCCGACCAGCTGATCCTTGCTGGACGCCAGGGTGTAGAGGGTGGACTTGGAGCAGCGAAGCCGTGCCGCGATTGTGTCGAGTGTCAGGTGTGCGAATCCCTCGGCCAAGAACAGACTCACGAGTTGGTCGAAGAGCTCGGAACGGCGCGCCGTGGCGTGCGAGGTCACGGGTGCGTTCACACCAAGGATGGTACTGCATCGACTTGTGCAGTACTGTGCATCAGTACTGCGGATCACCCTGCAGTACTGATGCTGAAAAGTCCCGGAGGTTGTCCGTGCCCGTCGATCGCCTGTTGCCCACCGCCGAAGCACGTGACCTCATAGCGCTCACCCGAGATGTGGCGGACAAGGTACTCGACCCGATCGTCGACGAACACGAACGCCATGAGACCTACCCGGACGGGGTGTTCGCGACTTTGGGCGAGGCGGGCCTGCTGAGCCTGCCGTACGCCGAAGAGTGGGGCGGTGGCGGCCAACCGTACGAGGTCTACCTGCAGGTTCTCGAAGAGTTGGCATCACGATGGGCCGCAGTTGCAGTGGCGGTGAGCGTGCACGGTCTGGCCTGCTATCCCATGATGGCGTTCGGTACCGATCAGCAGAAGGAAGACAAGCTCCCCGGCATGCTCGGCGGCGGACAGATCGGTGCGTACTCGCTGTCCGAGGCCCAGGCCGGTTCCGACGCAGCGGCGCTGAGTTGCAAGGCCACCGCAACCGATGGTGGCTACACGGTGAACGGATCGAAGGCCTGGATCACGCACGGCGGTGTGGCCGATTTCTACAACCTCTTCGCCCGCACCGGAGAAGGCTCGAAGGGGATCTCGTGCTTCCTCGTTCCGAATGGAACCGAGGGGTTGAGCTTCGGCAAGCCCGAGGAGAAGATGGGGTTGCATGCGATCCCGACGACCTCCGCGCACTACGACGACGTGCACGTACCCACTGAATGGCGAATCGGAGCGGAGGGCCAAGGGCTGCAGATCGCGTTCAGTGCGCTGGACGCCGGAAGGCTCGGAATTGCCGCTGTCGCAGTTGGAATCGCCCAGGCAGCACTCGACGATGCAGTGAAGTACGCCCAGGAACGCACTGCGTTCGGCAAGAAAATCATCGACCATCAGGGTCTGGGCTTCGTACTGGCGGACATGGCGGCTGCGGTCGATTCCGCCCGCGCCACCTACCTCGATGCGGCTCGCCGCCGGGACGCAGGACTTCCGTACTCCCGCAATGCGTCCGTGGCAAAACTGATCGCCACGGACGCAGCCATGAAGGTGACCACCGATGCAGTTCAGGTGTTCGGCGGTTACGGCTACACCAGGGACTTCCGCGTCGAGCGATACATGCGCGACGCCAAGATCACCCAGATCTTCGAGGGCACCAACCAGATTCAGCGTCTGGTCATCGCGCGATCGCTCGCAACCAACTGACGATCCGTACCCGGCTTTTCACACAACGTAGGGGACATCTGCATGACGACAACCGAACCCGATATCCATACCACTGCGGGTAAATTGGCCGATCTTCGTAAACGTCTCGCGGGTGCGGAGCATCCCTCGGGTGAGGCGGCGGTGGAGCGGGTCCACGCGAAGGGCAAGTTGACCGCACGCGAGCGGATCACGGCATTGCTCGACGAGGGCTCGTTCGTCGAGCTCGATGCGTTGGCGCGGCACCGGTCCCAGAATTTCGGGTTGGGTGAGAATCGGCCCCTCGGTGACGGTGTCGTCACCGGCTACGGCACCGTCGACGGCCGTGATGTGTGTGTGTTCTCCCAGGATGCGACCGTCTTCGGTGGCTCGTTGGGGGAGATCTACGGCGAGAAGATCGTCAAGGTGATGGACCTGGCGGTCAAGACCGGACGCCCGTTGGTGGGGATCAACGAAGGTGCCGGTGCCCGCATCCAGGAAGGTGTCGTCTCTCTCGGGTTGTACGGGGAGATCTTTCACCGCAACGTCCGCGCGTCGGGGGTGATCCCGCAGATCTCGCTGATCATGGGCCCCGCCGCCGGTGGGCACGTCTACTCCCCGGCATTGACCGATTTCGTGGTCATGGTCGACGGCACCAGTCAGATGTTCGTCACCGGCCCCGATGTCATCAAAACCGTCACCGGTGAGAACGTGACGATGGAGGAGCTCGGTGGCGCGAAGACACACATGGAGAAGTCCGGGGTCGCGCATTACGTCGCCTCCGGTGAGCACGACGCATTGGAGTACGTGCGGGATCTGCTGTCGTATCTGCCGTCGAACAATCGCGCCGACGCCCCGCGGACGGTCCCGTCGGATCCGATCACCGGGGCCATCGAGGACTCGCTCACAGCGGAGGATCTCGAGCTCGACACCCTGATCCCGGATTCACCGAACACCCCCTACGACATGCACGAGGTGATCACCCGGATCCTCGACGACGACGAGTTCCTCGAGGTGCAGGAGGGGCGGGCCCGCAACATCATCGTCGGGTTCGGGCGGATCGACGGCCGGTCGGTGGGGATCGTGGCCAATCAGCCGACGCAGTTCGCGGGCACACTCGATATCGATGCCTCGGAGAAGGCGGCCCGCTTCGTCCGCACGTGTGATTGTTTCAACGTTCCGATCATCACGTTGGTCGATGTGCCGGGGTTCCTGCCCGGGACGGGGCAGGAGTACAACGGCATCATTCGGCGGGGCGCGAAATTGTTGTATGCCTACGGGGAGGCGACGGTCGGGAAGATCACCGTCATCACCCGCAAGGCGTACGGCGGGGCGTACGACGTGATGGGGTCCAAGCACATGGGTGCCGACGTCAATTTGGCGTGGCCGACGGCGCAGATCGCGGTGATGGGGGCCTCGGGTGCGGTCGGGTTCGTGTACCGCAAGCAGTTGTTGGAGGCGGCGAAGAACGGTGAGGACGTCGATGCGTTGCGGCTGACGTTGCAGCAGGAATACGAGGACACTCTCGTCAACCCGTACGTCGCTGCCGAGCGTGGGTACCTCGATGCCGTCATCCCGCCGAGTCATACCCGTGGTCAGATCGTGACCGCGCTGCGTCTGCTCGAACGCAAACAAGTCACCCTCCCACCGAAGAAGCACGGAAACATTCCCCTATGAGCGGCGAAGCGAATCATGACGCAGTGACCGAAGCGAATCGCGGTGCGGCGTCGAGTAGTTGGTCGTTTCGAGGATGTCCGACCGACGTCGACATCGCCGCTGTTGTTGCTGTGTTGTCCGCTGCGCGGCCGACCGTGGTCGAAGAATCTCCGCCGGTGCTCGATCTGTGGGGTCGCCCGGAAGATATGCACCGTTACGGACTCGCCAGTGCCCCAGCTCTTTTCGTCAATGCCCGATACGGCCAGTGAAGGAACTCGACAATATGACCACGTCCAATTCTCATCGGAAGATCACCAAGGTTCTTGTTGCCAATCGTGGTGAGATCGCGGTGCGGGTGATCCGGGCGGCTGCTGATGCCGGGTTGGCCAGTGTCGCTGTCTACGCCGAACCCGACGCCGATGCCCCCTTCGTCCGCCTCGCCGACGAAGCATTCGCCCTCGGTGGGCAGTCCTCGGCCGAATCCTATTTGGTGATCGACAAAATTTTGGATGCCGCCGCCAAGTCCGGCGCCGACGCCATCCACCCCGGCTACGGATTCCTCTCCGAGAACGCCGACTTCGCCCAGGCCGTGATCGATGCAGGCCTGATCTGGATCGGACCGTCCCCGCAGTCCATCCGCGACCTCGGCGACAAGGTCACCGCCCGCCACATCGCCGCCCGCGCCAAAGCCCCGTCGGTCCCGGGCACGTCCGAGCCGGTGAAAGACGCCCACGAAATTTTGGCGTTCGTCGACGAACACGGCCTCCCGATCGCGATCAAAGCCGCGTTCGGTGGCGGCGGCCGCGGCATGAAAGTCGCCCGCACCCGCGAGGAAATCCCCGAACTGTTCGACTCCGCCACCCGCGAAGCCGTCGCCGCGTTCGGGCGCGGGGAATGCTTCGTCGAACGCTACCTCGACAAACCCCGCCACGTCGAAGCGCAGGTCATCGCCGACCAGCACGGCAACGTCATCGTCGCCGGCACCCGCGACTGCTCCCTGCAACGCCGCTTCCAGAAACTCGTCGAAGAAGCCCCCGCCCCGTTCCTCACCGACGCCCAACGCAAAGAAATCCACTCCTCCGCCAAAGCCATCTGCCTCGAAGCCGGCTACTACGGCGCCGGAACCGTCGAATACCTCGTCGGCCAAGACGGACTCGTCTCCTTCCTGGAAGTCAACACCCGCCTGCAGGTCGAGCATCCCGTCACCGAGGAAACCTCCGGCATCGACCTGGTGCTGCAACAGTTCCGCATCGCCAACGGCGAAGAACTGACCATCACCGACGACCCCGAACCGCGGGGGCATTCGTTCGAGTTCCGGATCAACGGCGAAGACGCCGGCCGTGGGTTCCTGCCCGCACCCGGACCGGTCACCACCTTCACCGCCCCCTCCGGCCCCGGTGTCCGCGTCGACTCCGGTGTCGAATCCGGCTCGGTGATCGGTGGCCAGTTCGATTCGATGCTCGCCAAACTCATCGTCACCGGAGCCACCCGCGAGGAAGCACTGGCGCGTTCGCGTCGGGCGTTGGCCGAATTCACCGTCGAAGGCCTGGCGACAGTGATCCCGTTCCATGCCGCGGTGGTCTCCGACCCGGCGTTCATCGGCGACGGGGACTCCTTCTCGGTGCACACCCGCTGGATCGAAACCGAATGGGACAACCAGGTTCCCCCGTTCACCGCCGGGCAACCCATCGACGGCGACGAGGTCCTGCCGCGGCAGTCCGTCGTCGTCGAGGTCGGTGGCCGCCGCGTCGAGGTCTCACTGCCCGGGGAACTGTCCCTCGGCAGCAACGGAGGCGGGCCTGCCGGAGCGGTGCGGCGTAAGCCGAAAGCCCGTACTCGCGGTGGAGCCGGCGCGGGAGCAGCGTCCGGTGACTCGGTGACCGCACCGATGCAGGGCACCGTGGTCAAGGTCGCCGTCACCGAAGGCCAAACCGTCGACGCCGGGGACCTCATCGCCGTCCTGGAAGCGATGAAAATGGAAAACCCCGTCACCGCCCACAAAGGCGGAACCATCACCGGCCTGAGCGTCACCGCAGGCGACGCCATCACCCAAGGCACCGTCCTCACAGAAATCAAGTAGGGAGTATCCGATGACTGCCCTCGCTGAATCGTTCGACGGTGATACCTCTCCGGTGCATTCGACCGAGCTCGAAATCGTGTCGACGGTGCTGCGCATGGCGTCGGCCGCGCGGGTTCGTCTGGCGGAGGCACTGGACGCACAGGGGCTGAGCTGGGCGAGGTACGAGGTGCTGGAACTGGTGTGCAGGCGAGGGCCGACGTCGTACAGCACATTGTCGCGAGAGTTGGTGCGGCACAGAACAAGTATCACCGCGACCACCTCGAGCCTGGTGGACGCGGGGCTGCTGGTGCGAAGCGTCAATCCGCGGAACCGACAGCAGTACTTGGTCGAGGCCACCGACTCGGGTCACCGTGCAGTGACGCGCGCCGAGCGTGCGCTCGAGCGCGCCCGGTCGCGGATGGCGGTCGATGCGGACTCTGCCCAGACGCTGGAGGTTCTGCGGGGGATAGAGAAGCAGTGGAACGGTCGGCACTGATCGGCGGCTGACGGCAGTAGCGTGTGCGGTGTTCGGGTTGCCCGGAACCCGTCCGCGATGAACATGTGACGTCCGGCTGGTGGATTCCGAACGAATACTTGACTTAGTCCAGAAAGCCGGTGGATACTGACCACGTGATGCCGATCTCGCCGCATGCGGAGCAGTTGCGCACTGCCGATATGCGCGTAACCCGTCCCCGGGTCGCGGTACTCGAGGTCGTCGAAACCAACCCGCACGCAGACACCGACACCATTCTCGGGCTCGTGCGATCCATGCTGCCCGAGGTGTCGCGGCAGACGGTCTACGACGTCCTCAATGCATTGACGGTTGCGCGCCTGGTTCGGCGGATCGAGCCGGCGGGTTCGCCCGCGCGGTACGAGTCGCGCGTCGGCGACAATCACCATCACGCCGTATGCCGCTCGTGCGGCGTCATCGCCGATGTGGATTGCGCAGTAGGCGAGACGCCGTGTCTCACGGCATCGGACTCCGTCGGTTTCACCATCGACGAGGCAGAGGTCATCTACTGGGGCCTCTGCGCACAGTGTTCGGCAGCTCGCGAGCAGCCGTCGGTTCCCGTTCAGTTCCCTCCCCGGTCTCGAACACAGCAGAGTTCGTGACCACCGATCACAGCCCGATCGTCATACCTTGGAAGGAAGCACGTGTCTGAAGATCACGTAACACGCGAAAAAGAGATGAACGAGGATCAGCCGCAGGAAGGTGGCGGCGGCAAGTGTCCGGTCATGCACGACTCGATGCCGAGGCCCGTCGAAGGCGGAAGCAATCGTGAGTGGTGGCCGAAGTCGCTGAATCTGAAGATCCTCAAGAAGAACCCGGCAGTCGGCGACCCCATGGGGCCCGACTACGACTACGCAGCCGAGTTCAACTCTCTCGATCTCGCCGAGGTCAAGCGTGACATCGAGGCCCTGATGACGAACTCGCAGCCCTGGTGGCCTGCCGACTTCGGTCATTACGGCCCCTTCTTCATTCGCATGGCATGGCATGCAGCGGGCACGTACCGCAAGCAGGACGGACGCGGCGGTGCCGGAGCCGGCATGCAGCGCTTCGCGCCGCTGAACAGCTGGCCCGACAACGCAAGCCTGGACAAGGCCCGGCGCCTGATCTGGCCGGTCAAGCAGAAGTACGGCCGCAAGCTGTCCTGGGCCGACCTGATCGTGCTCACCGGCAACGTTGCCATCGAGTCCATGGGTCTGCCGACCTACGGCTTCGCCGGCGGACGCGTCGACGCCTGGGAGCCGGACGAGGACGTCTACTGGGGCCCCGAGCAGACCTGGTTGGGCGACGAGCGCTACGACGGTGATCGCACGAGCCTCGAAAACCCGCTTGCCGCAGTACAGATGGGCCTGATCTACGTCAACCCGGAAGGCCCCAACGGCAACCCGGACCCCGTGCAGTCCGCACTGGACATTCGCGAGACCTTCGGCCGGATGGCCATGAACGACATCGAGACCGCGGCACTCGCCGTCGGCGGACACACGTTCGGTAAGACACACGGCGCAGCGGACCCCGACGAGCACATCGGTGCCGAGCCCGAGGGTGCCCCCATCGAGCAGATGGGCCTCGGCTGGAAGAACAGCTACCAGAGTGGTGTCGGCGCAGACGCGATCACCAGTGGCCTCGAGGTCATCTGGACCCCCACGCCCACCCAGTGGGACAACTCGTTCCTCGAGACCCTGTACGGGTTCGAGTGGGAGCTCTACAAGAGCCCGGCCGGTGCACACCAGTGGCGCCCGAAGAACGGCGAGGGCGCGGATCTCGTTCCCGACCCCGCCGATCCCTCCAAGCGTCGCCACCCGTCGATGCTCACCTCCGACATCGCGATGCGCGTCGACCCGATCTACGAGCAGATCACCCGGCGGTGGCTCGACCATCCCGAGGAGCTCGCAGAGGAATTCCAGAAGGCATGGTTCAAGCTCACCCACCGCGACATGGGACCGGTCTCGCGTTACCTCGGCCCCGAGGTTCCCGCGGAGCCCCTGCTCTGGCAGGACCCGATCCCGGCCGTCGACCACGAGCTGATCGGTGACGCACAGATCGCCGAACTGAAGCAGGCCATCCTCGGATCCGAACTGACTCAGGAGCAGCTGATTTCGGCTGCATGGGCGGCGGCGTCGTCGTTCCGCGTCAGTGACAAGCGCGGCGGTGCCAACGGTGGCCGTCTGCGTCTGCAGCCGCAGGCCGGCTGGGAGGTCAACGAGCCCGACGAGCTCGCGCAGGTCATCCGCGTCCTCGAAGGAATCCAGCAGTCGTTCTCCGGAACGGTGTCCTTCGCAGACCTCGTGGTACTCGGTGGCGTCGCAGCCGTCGAGCAGGCCGCCAAGAACGCAGGCGTCGACATCACGGTTCCCTTCACTCCGGGCCGCATGGATGCCACGCAGGAGAAGACGGACGTCGACTCGTTCTCCGATCTGGAGCCCAAGGTCGACGGTTTCCGTAACTTCCTGGGCAAGGGCCAGAAGCTGCCGGCCGAGTTCAACCTGGTCGATCGCGCAAACCTGCTGTCGCTCAGTGCACCCGAGATGACCGTGCTCGTCGGTGGTCTGCGCGTGCTCGGCGCGAACTACAAGCAGTCGACACACGGCGTCCTGACCGACAAGGTCGGCACGCTCACCAACGACTTCTTCGTCAACCTCCTCGACATGGGCACCGAGTGGGTTCCCACCGCCGAGGACGGCATCTACGAGGCCAAGGATGCCGCGACCGGTGAGAAGAAGTGGACCGGAACTCGCAACGATCTGGTCTTCGGCTCGAACTCCGAATTGCGCGCTCTCGCAGAGGTGTACGCCTGCGACGACGCCAAGGAGAAGTTCGTCCGGGACTTCGTCGCGGCCTGGGACAAGGTCATGATGCTCGATCGCTTCGAACTGAGCTGAATCGGGTAGTTCACACAGCACCCCGCGAACCTGTGGTTCGCGGGGTGCTGTGCTGTGGCAGAAACTTTTTCGATCAGCGCTGCGACATCGCTTTCGCGGCCGCCTTGATGGCCCGTCGAATTCGGGGATAGGTACCGCACCGGCAGACGTTCTCGATGGTGTCGATGTCCTCGTCCGTAGGGTCGGGGATGCGCTTCAGCAGTGCGACGGCAGCCATGATCTGACCGGGTTGGCAGTAACCGCACTGGGAGACGTCCTCGTCGATCCATGCCTGCTGCACGGGATGGAGAACGTCGCCGTCCGCGAGCCCCTCGATGGTCGTGACCTCTTTGTCGACGGCATCGGAGACCGGTGTGACACAGGGGAGTACCTCCTCCCCGTCGAGGTGGCTCGTGCAGGCATGGCACACGCCGATGCCACACCCGTACTTGGGGCCGCGGACACCGAGTTCGTCCCGCAGGGCCCAGAGCAACGGCATGTCGTCGGGTAGGTCGACCGACACCGCGACCCCGTTGACGACGAACTTCTGTTCAGCCATGGGTCCTCATTTCGGGAACGGGTCGAAGTCGACGTCGAACAGGATCGGGAAGCTGGTGGGGGTGGTATCGGTGGCGCGCGCGTACGCGTTGGCCACTGCGGCGGCCGCAGCGGGCACTCCCAATTCTCCTGCCCCACCGGGGTTCTCGGTGGTGGGCGGCATGATCACCACCGACACATCCAGTGGTGAATCGCGTTGGCGGGCGTAGTGGAACTGCGAGTAACTACCTTCGAGCGGCAGCCCCTGCTCGTAGTGCAGTCCGGCCCTGAGGGTGGTCGAGATGCCGTCCATCAGGCAGCCGATCATCTGGGCCTCGAGACTGCGAGGGTTGACCACGCGGCCGACGTCCACGACGATGACGGCTTTTCTCACGCGGGGCGCTCGCGGGTCCTGCGCATCGATCTCGACGAGATATCCTGCACTGGAACCGAACTCGGAATGGAACCCGATACCCTGCGCCCGGCCGGGGCCGAGGTCTGCACCCCAGTTGCCCTCTGCGGCGAGCGTATTGAGCACATCACGGTGGCGGTCGCTCGCGACGGCCCCGATGCGTAGCTCCAGCGGATCGGTATCGAGGGCGTCGGCGATGCGATCAACCATGATCTCGGCCGCTGTACGTACCGTTCCGGAGAACACCGATCGCCAACTGCCGGTAGGCATTTCCACCGGTACCTCGACGAGGGTCCTGATGCTGCTGTCGGTGAACGAGTACGGGTCGCGGGTGCTGTGGAACAGCGTCTGGGAAATCAGCGGGGACGGTGCCAATGCGTCGGTGACGAGGTCACCGAAGCCGCCGTCGAAATCGGTGCACACTGCGGCCACGCGCTGCTCCCAGGAGATCACCGAGCCGCGGGCGAGGACCGCGTCGAACTTGGTGTGTACCGCGGGCCGGGCTCGGCCGTGCCGCATGTCGTCCACCCGGGACCACATCAGGCGCACCGGTTTGCCCATTGCTCGGGAGATGACGGCGGCCTCGAGTGGGCCGTCCAAGTAGAGCCTTCGGCCGAACGAGCCTCCGCCGTTCATCACGTGGGTGGTGACCCTGTTCAAAGGAATACCCAGTGTCAGAGCAATTTTCTGACCGGCGTAGTTGGGTAGCTGCATCGATGCCCATACGTCCGCGCGATCGGATCGCACGTCGGCGACTGCCGAATTGGTTTCCATCGCGGCATGCGAAACGGGAGCGAAGTCGAAATCGACGTTCAGTTTCGTTTCGCCCGGCAGCTCGGGCCTACCCACTCCGCCGAAACCCGTGAACGCCGGGGTGCTCCGCCGAAGCCTGTCCTGGATGGAATCGGTGGACTCGTCGTCGATGGTTCCGGCGTTCCACGTGACCACCGCGGCGTCTTTCGCCGCGAGCGCGTATCCGAAGGTGCGCGCCATGATGGCGACCCCGGTGGACACGACGGCAACATCGATGACCCCTGGCATCGCTCGCAAGGCCGCCTCGTCCACCGAGGCAACGGTTCCGTTGATCGTCGGTGGGCGTCGGACGACGACAGGCATGGCGTCGGGCACGTCGAGATCGAGCGTGTAGGTGAGCCGACCGGTGACGATCGCGCGAGCATCCTGGCGCGTGGTCGGAGTGCCGACGACCGTCAGATCTTCCTCCGCCTTCGGATCCACCGCCTCGAAGCGCAGTTGCGG
Organism: Rhodococcus sp. IEGM1428; assembly: GCF_050321865.1. Lineage (NCBI taxonomy): Bacteria > Bacillati > Actinomycetota > Actinomycetes > Mycobacteriales > Nocardiaceae > Rhodococcus > Rhodococcus sp. IEGM1428. Next base: position 490,948 of record NZ_JBNQFW010000001.1, read on the forward strand.
GGCCGCGGCAGCGACTGCCAGCTCGCCGAAGTGCGCCGCCCGTCCGTCCGGTGCCATGACGACACCGTCGACGATCCTCAGCGTGCCGACATCGGCACCCCACCGATCGGTGGCAGCGCGCAGCAGCCGCGCTCGTGCCGTCGCAGCGATGGATCGAACGGGCTCCCAGAGAGACTGGATGGAGTTGGAGCCGCCCGTGTAGTGGTTTCCGATCAGTTCCTGCCGGCCACGTGAGAGTGACACGACGGTCTTGTCGAGAGACGTGTCCAGCTCTTCCGCTATCAGCATCGCCACCGAGGTGGTCAGTCCCTGTCCGATCTCGGCGCGGGGCAACGCGCAGTGCACGGAGCCGTCCCCGCGCACCTCGAGGATCACCAGATTCGAGTCGGCGGGAATCGCGGTGAGGACCTGATCGGGCTCACCGTCGGTGGCGGCCGGTTCCGCAGACGCGGTGGTGCGTGTGACGAGCATCAACGTGGAGCCGGCCACTACAGCGGTGAAGAAGGAACGACGCGATACGGTGCGCCGTCCGGGTGTCGCGTGCGTCACATCGTCCTTTCGGTCGGGCCCGACTTTACAGTCGCCGATCCGACAAACGGCGCACGTCGAGGTTCGGCCGTTCGCGAGCCCGAGAATTCCCTCCGCCATTTGTCACTCGTCACGACGGCGCTACCTCGGCGGCCGTTATCGCTTCGTTATATTTTGTTGCCCTATCGTGATATTGCCCCCAGATCTGCTGACATGTCCGAACGGCAGCATCGGTGACATGGAATCAGACAACGCGGCGGTCGGACCCGCACAGGACACACGTGACAACACTGCGACGAGTGGCCAGGGCTTCGGATCCTTCCTGGAAATGTTTCAGAGCGCGTCGACGACGAACTCCGAGCGCGAGCGCTGAATCGCGCAATGCGGAAGTGACCTCTGCGCCGAGTTAGCGTGACGGTATGCAGTCACCGATCAACCGCTACCTCGAATCCGTCCTCGACGATTGCCGACACCTCGACGGCGGGGCAATCGCGGAGGGTAACGCCGAACTCGAGCGAGCAGACCCCGAGACCTTCGCGGTGGCACTTGCGACCGTCGGTGGATCGGTCTATGCCGCAGGTGATTGCGATACCGAATTCTCCATCCAGTCCATCTCCAAGGCCCTCGCGTATGCGTTGGCCGTCGAGGACAACGGACTCGAACGAATGCTGGAGGCCACCGACGTCGAACCCTCCGGCGATTCGTTCAACGAGATCTCGCTCGAACGCGCCACGGGTCGACCGCGCAATCCGCTGATCAATGCAGGAGCACTCGCTGTGCACTCGATGATTCGGGGGAGCTCGGCGCAGGAGCGTGCCGATCGCATCAGGGACTTGCACAGCCGGTGCGCCGGACGGCAATTGAGCACCAACACGTCGGTCTACGAAGCCGAGATCGAATCGGACGACCGCAACACTGCGATCGCCTACCTTCTGAAATCCGTCGGAATTCTCGCAGCCGATCCGGCCGAGGTGGTCGACGGCTACGCCCGTCAATGTTCGGTGGACGTCAACTGCGTGGACCTGGCCACCATTGCGTCGGTGATGGCCAACGGCGGAGTAGATCCCAGCACCGGGGAACGGTTGATCGACGGTGCGGTCAATCGGCACGTGCTGTCGGTGATGTCCACCTGCGGGATGTACGACGGATCGGGGAGTTGGGTTGCGGTGGTGGGCATTCCGGCCAAGAGTGGGGTGGCCGGTGCGATCGTCGGTGTGCTGCCCGGGCAGGTCGGGTTGGCTGTGCTGTCGCCCAAGTTGAACCAACACGGAAACAGTGTGCGGGGCGTCGCCGTGTTCGAGCGCCTCTCTCGGGATCTAGAATTGCACATGATGCATGTGGCACCGAGTGGTACGTCGGCCCTTCGTGAGGTGACGGGTGAGGACGCCACAATCGTGCACCTGCAAGGTGACCTACGTTTCGCCGGTGCCGAGTCGGTCCTGGCCACCTTGGCCGAGGGCATCGACGCCCATCCCCGAATCACCCTCGATCTGAACCATGTTCGCGCGATGGACGACGTGGCGCGTCGGCTTCTCGAGGACGCAGCCGCTGGTCTGCGCGAAGACGGCCACGACGTCGACATCGATGATCCGCACGGACTGATGGCAGTGCTCGAACTCGACTGATCGGTGGGCGGTGCCGTCAGAGCCGTCCGCGGAGAATCATGTTCCAGTAGCTCAGGGGCAGGCCGTAGCGGTCGAACAACCAGGCCGATCGTCGCGATTTCAGTGGATCCAGAAACGACGGTAGTGATGGCGTGAGTTCCCCGGTTCGGTCGAACTCGGCCGCAACGAGACGGTGGACGTCGGTCGTCACCGGTGCCACGGTGTAGCCGTCGTACGAGGACAGTTCTCGTCCCGCTCTGGCGGCCAGCAGATTGTCGATGAGAACGGTGATTTGCTTTCTCAGCCCACCGCCGGACGAATCGGTGTCGATTCCGGCACCGTCACCGGCGGCCCAGATCTCGCTGTGTTCGCGGTGTCGCAGTGTGCGGGGGTCGATGTCGACGAGACCGTGCTGTCCGTCTCCGGTCAGTTTCGACGACTCGACCCATGGCTGTCCGCGAAACGGGGGCACCAGGTGCAGCATCCGGTAGTCGATGATCTGCTGTGCGCCATGGTGATCGGTGACGGTGATCTGCCGAGTTGCAGGGGAAAGGGCGGTCACTGCTGTGCGGTGCAATATCCGGACGCCGAGATCGCGGAGATGATCGAGCAACACCGAATCGAGCCGAGGCACATCGAGTAGACCCTCGCGGTCGATCACCAGGGTGATGTCGATGTCGGCGAGCTGCCCGGTCGCCCGCCAGTGGGCGGCGGCCAGGAACAGTGGTTTGAGCGTGGTACCGGTGCAGCCCACGGGTGGCCGCGGCACCGTGAACACTGCCGTGCCGCGCTCGGAGGAGCCGCCGATCTCGGGTGACGGGAAGTGGGAGATCAGTTGCCAGGTCTTCTCTGCTCGACCCAGATAATTGCTCGTCACCGCGTCCGAGTCGGCGGCTGCGGTGATGCCGGGCAGAGCCTCGTGGTCGGGTACCAGACCGGTCCCGATGATGAGGTCGCGATAGCCGTATCGCCGACCCGACGCGGTCGTGACCACCTTCTCGTAGGGGTCGACGCGGGCTACCGTGTCCTGGATCCAGGTGCTGCCCTTCGGCGTCACCGAGCGTTGGGTTCGCTTGGCATCGCGAAGTCGGGCTTGGCCGCCCCCGACGTACGACAGCAACGGCTGATAGGTGTGCACGGACTGGGGTTCGATGACCGCTACATCGCTGATCCCGAGACGAAGTGCGCGTGCGGCCGCACTGACGCCTGCGTTGCCGCCGCCGAGAACGAGAACGTCGTGGCGGCCGTCGACGCCGGCCGAGGTCAAGCCGACATCTCTCTGTATGCGAGTGCAGCGTCGACAGTGGTGTGAAAGGCGGTGCGGCCGCGTGTGTTTGCGGCCAGCGCTCGGGTCGATTCGATCGAACCGACCACAGCCAGTCGAGTGCCCCACCGGCTCAGGTGCATCGACGTGGCATCGAGAATTGCCGCCGTGCCTGCCGGCACCGCGTCGACCGCGGTCAGATCGAGCACCAACCGAGAACCTTCGACCGATGCGTCACCGAGTGTCTCGGCCAGCACGCCGAGATCCTGACGACCGAATTCTCCGGCGACGCGAACGACGGTGGCACCTCCGAATTCGGTGACGGTGATGCCGGCCCCGGCAGTCGGTGCCGGAAACACCTGCCGAAGCGACGGTACGACGACGGCGGGAACAGGGTCGATGGACGGTAGAACCGACAAGAGAATCTCCTCGATGAACGACGGCGGTCAGTGCTGCCGAAGCGGACGGTGTGGGCCCGAGACGGGCGAACGGCGGCGTTTGCTTCACCGCGTGTTGTTGACGGATTACCCGATTCGCGCGGTTTCAAGCGGCTTGTTTGCGGCCGGTTCGATCGGGCATACAGTAGCCACCTTCGAGTGGAGTCCACGCTCGGCACACAGCCCGAGAGGGCACGTCTTGCGATGACGATCTCCGAGAGGACACCTCGATGACGACGGCGGAATTCGATACGTTCAGATCCACCCGCGCGGTTCATGCAGATCCCGGAGTTTATGAGCCACAGGACGATTCATGGTTGCTGTGCGAGATGGCGTCGCGGGCCGGGGTGGTGCGCGGTGCCCGTGTGCTCGATATGTGCACCGGGAGCGGTGCCGTGGCGCTCGCTGCGGCGTCGTTGGGAGCACGTGAAGTGCTGGCGTTCGACATTTCGCCGCTCGCAGTGGCGTGCGCTCGTCGCAACGCAGCCGCCCTCGATGTCGAGGTCGACGTCCGCCTCGGGTCGTTCGCGGACGCGTCGGTGCTCGAGCCGTTCGACGTGGTTCTGTGCAATCCGCCGTACGTGCCCTCGGAGGCGGTGCCCGAGGGTGTCGGTCCGCACCGAGCGTGGGACGGCGGCCACGACGGCCGCGTGGTGCTGGATCCGCTGTGCGATGCCGCTCACGACCTACTCGTTCCCGGTGGGACCCTGATGGTGGTGCAGTCGGAGTACTCCGACCCTGCACGAACCGAGGCGATGCTGCGCCGTACGGGCATGACGGTGTCCGTGGCCGCACGTCGATCGATCTCGTTCGGCCCGGTCATGACGGAGAGGGCTGCCTGGCTCGAGCAGGTCGGACTGCTCGAAGCATCCCGCGACATCGAGGATCTAGTGGTCATTCGTGCCGACCGACGATGAGGGCAGTGCCGACGGCGGCAACCATGGTCCCGCGGCGCCCACCACGAAACGCACCACCGTCCGCATCGTCAGGGGTGGGCCGATCGTCATCGACGGACCGGTCGACATCGAGTTGGACGACGGCACACGAGTGTGTTCCGACCGATTCGCGGTGGCGGTCTGCACGTGCCGACGGAGCAAGAACTATCCGCTCTGCGACACCAGCCATCGCGCCAAGAAGCGGCAGGCTCAGTCGAGCGAGGACCGACCGGCGGACCAGCGCGACATCACATGATCGGCGAGCTCGTTCTCCACGAAATCCAGTGCGCGCATTCCGAACACCACATCGGCCTCGAGTTCGGGCTCGTCGCGGATTAGATTGCCGACGACATCGTGCCGAAGCACCTGCTCGTGCACTGCATCCGCCTCGACGTGCTCTGCGTAGAACGCAATGCATGCCTGGGGCGCCTTCAACCTCTTCAGACCGTGTACGTACCGCTGTGAGCCCGGCGACGACGTGATCTCGGTGGCCGCAAGGTGTCCGACTGTGGCACCACGGAGTCTTCGGTGCAGACCGAAGAGAGACATCAGGTTCACCCACGCCAGAGTCTGAGCGGGAACACGGTCGACGTATCCGAGGTACGACGCATCGAGTTCGGCTGCCACCATGGAGTCGGCCCACAGTTTCTGGTGGACGCGATCACCTTTCCCGCCGCCGTACTCGTCGAATTCGACTGCCACATAGGAAGCTTTGGCCTGACCGGTCAACCGGGGGATGGCCCAGGCGTGCGGATCGGCCTCCTTGAGATGGTAGATCGACCGATGCACGAAGTACTCGCGCATCTGCTCCCACGAGCCCTCGTCGCGCAGGAACCACGACGGGCCGGTTCCCGAGGTGGCCTCGACGGAGAGGGAGTCCATCTCTGCGGCTGCATCGTGCCCGGGTTCGACGTGAGCCCGGACGTACTCGAGAAAAGCGGATTCGAGTGTTGCTCGCAGGCGAAGCAGATCGGGGTCCCACTCCCATGCGTCGGCGACACCGTCGAATCCGCGATAGTGCAATTCGTAGCAGATCAGCAGGGCGAGTTGTACGTCTCGCGACGTGGAATCGACGTCTGTCGGTGTCGGCACGATCCCGACCGTTCCCGGCTCACCTGTGGTCAAGCACTGTACGACGGCTTCCGAAATCGGCCCGCACGGAACCGGCAGGACGGGGGAGCGTGCGGCGGTCGGTCGGGCGGACAGAAGCTCGGTCATACCTGAGGCTACCCACCGCGGGGCGGTACCAATCGCAGTCGGCGTAGGTGTTTGTGAGCCGTCACAACCGGCAATCCGTTGTGCACGACATCGAACTTCGGTGTCGAATCCACCGGAAGGACCTCATGCGCGCAGTCACCTGGCAGGGCAAGAGAAAAGTCAGCGTGGACACGGTTCCCGATCCGCAGATAGAGCAGCCGACGGACGCGATCGTCAAAATCACGACCACCAACATCTGCGGATCGGATCTGCATCTGTACGAAACTCTCGGTGCCTTCATGGACGAGGGCGACATTCTGGGACACGAGCCCATGGGCATCGTCGAGGAAGTCGGTTCGCACACCGGTGATCTGGCAGTCGGCGACCGCGTCGTCATCCCGTTCCAGATTTCCTGCGGACACTGCTACATGTGCAATTCGAGTCTGTACACCCAGTGCGAGACCACCCAGGTTCGCGAGCAGGGAATGGGCGCAGCATTGTTCGGCTTCTCCAAGCTCTACGGGCAGGTGCCCGGCGGACAGGCCGAGTACCTTCGTGTCCCGCAGGCGCAGTTCACCCACATCAAAGTTCCCGAGGGACCGCCGGATTCACGATTCGTCTACTTGTCGGACGTGTTGCCGACCGCGTGGCAGTCCGTGGAATACGCAGCGATCCCCGAGGGCGGATCGGTAACGGTCCTCGGTCTCGGGCCCATCGGAGACATGGCCGCTCGCATCGCTCAGCACAAGGGTTTCCGAGTGATCGCGGTCGACCTCGTTCCCGAACGGCTTGCCCGCGCAGCGGCGCGAGGAATCGAAACGGTGAACCTCGCCGAACACAGCGGTGGCGTCGGCGACGTGATCCGGGAGATGACCCACGGCAGGGGAACCGACTCCGTCATCGACGCCGTGGGCATGGAAGCGCACGGATCTCCGGTCGGCAAGATGGCGCAGCAGATCGTCGGGATGCTCCCGGACGCCGTTGCGGCTCCGATGATGCAGAAAGCCGGTGTCGATCGGCTCGGTGCGTTGTACTCGGCCATCGACATCGTTCGCCGCGGCGGAACCATTTCGATCATCGGCGTGTACGGCGGTATGGCCGATCCGCTACCGCTGATGACCATGTTCGACAAGCAGATTCAGCTTCGCATGGGGCAGGCGAACATCAAGAGGTGGGTCGACGACATCATGCCGTTGCTCGGCGACGACGATCCTCTCGGCGTCGATTCCTTTGCAACGCACGAGCTGTCGCTCGACGATGCCCCGCACGCGTACGAGATCTTTCAGAAGAAGCAGGACGGCGCCATCAAGGTTCTGCTGAAGCCGTAGGGCTTCGAATACAGCGATGCGGCCCGGAAAATCACGGGCCGCATCGGTATTCGCAGAAGGATCAGTCGACAGAGATGACGTCCTTGGCGATTGCTGCCACGCGCGTCTGTCCTGCGGACACGACTCCGTGGCGGTTCTTGTGTGCCTCTTCGTACGTCACGACGGTGCGAACGTCGGTCGGGTTGCTGAGGTCCTTGATGGCGGCGACGGCGTCCGAGACGTTGAGATCGTCGTAGTCCGAGATCGGGAGCTCGTCGGCGTCGAGGGTTCCGCTGGCCGAGCGAGCAGTGTGGATCGCGTCGGCGACAGCATCGACGCCTTCGCTGCGGGTCACGTCCTCGGCAGCCTCGAGTGCTGCATCGCGGCTCGCGGTGAGTGTCTTGACTGCGACGTCACCGGCATGTGCACCGCGGCCCAGCAGTGCGCTGAGGCGGTCCGGGGTGGCGCGAGCTGCATCCAGTGCGCGGTCGAGGCCTCGTGCCGACCACGTTGCCGGTGCGTTGACGATCTTGACCGCGGTACCTGCGGCGGCCTGGAACGGGGTGCGGCGCAATGCTGCGGGTCCGCCCAGAGCGTCCTCGGCAAGTACCGTCTCGAGCCACTCGACCGTGGCGGTGTGAGCGGCGGCCAGCCTGGTGGCCAGTGCAACCACGGACGGCTCGTTCGCTGCCGTTGCCAGTGCCTTGATGTACTTCGCGCGGCCCAGCAGTTGCTGCTCGAGTGCGAGGTCACCCAGCAGGGCTTCGTCGAACGGCTGAGCCTGTTCGGCGACCGCCTTGACAGCAGCGAGGGTGCGTCCCAGGAACGGTGACACGAGATCGGGCAAGCCGCCGAGACCACGAAGGGCTTCCTCGATGGCTGCGGCGCGATCCCGGCCGTTAGCGGCATTCTGGGCCAGTTCTCGACGAACCGCCTCGGTGCGCGCCTGAACGACGCGAGTTTCCGCGATCTGGATTTCCGTGTTCGTCAGCTGCAGCGCGACGCGCAACTGAGCGATCAGTGTGGATGTGCTCATGGTGCTCCCCTTTCGGTTGGTGATCGATTCCCTGTGGCCGATGCCTGCGGGTCGCAGCGTGATGCTCGGCCCTGTACCGGTCATTACCCGTGGGTAGGTTCGGTCAAACAGGAGTCGCGGATGTGTGAACAGGGACACGTGCGGACGGATGCGCGGAATGATCGCGACGTACGCCGGTTTCGATCGCGCACCGAGTGGACATTCGTGATCGATGAACACCGAGCTCTACACAGCAACCGTTTCCGCCACCGCGACCGGCGTCACATCCGATGACGGCGTCCTGTCCCTCGGAGTGCGCGAACCCCAACAACTCGGTGGTCCCGGGGAACGCACCAACCCCGAGCAACTCATGGCCGCCGCCCTGTCGAGTTGCCTGGTCGAATCGTTGCGCATCGCCCTCGGCACAGTGGGCGGCAGTGTCGACGAACTGGCCGTCAAGGGCACTGTCGTCCTCACCGACTCCGACGCATCCGGGTACGACGCGAAGTTCTCTCTGGCCGTGTCACTGCCGGGCACGGAGAATCCCGAGGCGGTCCTTGCGCAGGCGACGTCGATCTGCCCGTTTCTCAAGGTGATCGACGGAGTGGACGTAAGCCTCGAATGACGCCGCGCCGGCGTTCTGTGGCACATTTCCAGCCGTGACGACAATTCGTACGCGGGCAAGTCGAAGCCTCGGTGCCATCAGAGCAGGGTTCGCCCGCGAGGACACCACTCTGATCGCTGGCGGACTCACGTTCTACGCCGTCATCGCCGTTGTGCCGCTGCTACTGCTCGCTATTCGCGCCACTGCTCTGCTGGTATCGGCGGAGTGGGTACGGTCCGGCTTCGATGCGGTGTCGGCATTGCTGCCCGACGCACTCGGCGCCCGGGCTGCGGTCGACGGATTGGCCACCGCGGGAATCGAACTCGGTCCACTCGGGGTCCTGATCTCGATCTTTCCCGCGACGTTCTACGGGGAAGGCCTACGCCGGGCGATCGTGCGGTTCGCTCCGACTCGAGAATCGTTCACCGGTTGGCGTGGCCGACTGGCGATGGTGCCGTTCTTCGCCGCAGCCCCGGTGCTGCTGGCCGGCGTGCTGAGTGTTGCGCGGCTGCTCGAAGCAACGACCGGCAACGGCGGCATCGGTGCGATGACGCTGCGCGTGTTCCTCGGGTTCAACTGTCTGTGGCTGATTCTGTCGGTTCCCCTTGCGTGGACCTACCGAGTGATTGCTCCACGGGCGGTGGGTTGGCGGGCGTTGGCCGTGGGATCGTTGGTCACCTCGTCCATCGTCACCGGGTTCGTGCACGGATTCATTCTGTTCCTGGCGATTCCGGTGGATCTCGGCGCGCCGTTCGGCGGCCTCACCGCGATCGGCGGGGGCGTGGCAATCATGCTGTGGATGTTCGTGTTCCATATCTTGGCGCTCGCAGGCTGGCTGGTCACCGCGGAGTTCGATCTGCCCGGCGATGCAGCCCGAACATCAACTGAGTGAAGCCGAGAACGGCCAGTGTGCACGTCACGGAGATACCGATCGTCGCCGATGTACCGGCACTCGCCGGAGCGGCACCGGCAACGGTGGCAGTGACCGCGGCAGCGATGACTCGGGACGGGCGCTCCCATACCGTCAGAAATCCGACGTCGGGTATGCCGGCCCCGACTGCTCGGGCTCGGGCCATCTCGTGCAGGAGGGTCGTCACCCCGACCGCGACGACCAGAGGCATCGGGGCTCCCAGCGCAAGGCCGCTCGCCAGCAACAGCAGATCGCTGCAGCGATCTGCGACCGTGTCGAGCAGATAACCCCACTGCGATTGGGATCGACCGATCATCGCGACGCCGCCGTCGATACTGTCGAGCAGGCCCGAGAGAGCAATGAGCACAGCGGCGAGCAGGGGGGCCGAGGTGCCGGGCCGAGACAGAGCGACCGCAGCCCCGGCCATGACGACGGCGGTGCAGGTGACGACATGGGCAGACACGGATGCACGAACCAGCGGGGCGCTCAGCGTGTAGACCACTCGGAGCCACCATCTGACCAACACCGACGAAGACGGATCGATGCCGTTGTGCAGCGTCGACCACGTCGCCAGGTATTCGTCGCGAGTCGCCGGACGAACCGGGGAATCCCGCTGACTGGACACACTGCGCTGACTGACCATCGACGATCCTTGCTCGGCACCCGATACGAGGGACCCGACGAGCATCCGAACTGGAGGGTGTACGTCGAGACTTCCGTCCCGAGTACCCGTCGCCGGCGTTCTCAATCGGAGTCGGAGTTGCTCTCTCGTCTGCGGGCCTTCAACCGAGATACCTTGACGCCCGCGGCGACGAGCACGATCAGCCATCCCGAGATCAGCACCCCGCCACCGACGAACGCCGCGCGGCGCAACGGGTGGGTGTCGGCATAGACGTACCCGACTGTGCCCCACAGCAATGCAACGAAGGCGATGATCGCCATCATGCAGATCATCGAATACAGCGTTCTGTTCATCTTCATCCGACCTTGCTCTTCACTTCGTCCCGACGAGCCTCGACTCGTACTATCCATCGACCTTGACTGAATCGTTCGCTCCGGCAACGCATTATCCGTCACCAGGCCAGGTTCGGCTGCTGCTCGCCGATCGACAACCCGAATTCGACACCTGTGCGGTGCGTGTGGCCGAACAACGCGTCGGCCACGTCCTCCGGTGTGCGCCCCAGGGCCGCTGCCCACCGCGCCGTACGTGCATTCGACCGCGAAGTGCTGAATTCGACCACTCCCGTACCCCCGACGTCCACTGTCATCCGATCGGTCCCGGTGGCGAGCAGTCGACGCAGAGCGTGCTCGCCGAACAGCACCGGGCCGCGTACGTGCACAACGGCGTGGCTGCGGCCGGTGTCGCTCGGTTGCCCCTGTTTCACTCGCGGATCGACGTCGCCCCACGGCCGTCGCAACTCGGCTGCGTCGGTGCCGTGAATCCATACGACGCAATCTCGTTCGCGCAAAACGGATCCGACGGTGTGCAACAGAGACGCCGAGGTGTGTCCTGCGGAATCCACGACCACAACGATCTCGGGCACGGCGTAGACCAAACCGTGGGTGCGAGCCGCCGGGTCGGTGATCCGCGAGGCCAACATCATGGCCTCCAGGTTCTTGCGTTCGCGGTCTCCGCCCGTCCGCTCGGCCCATTCCGGCCCGTCGTGCCAAGCGACTGCGCGTGGCAGGTGTGCCAGGACGGCTCCGGCGTCGTAGGCGCGGTGCGCGAAATCCCAGTCCTCTCCGCCGTATCCGACGATGGTCTCGTCGAACCCGCCGATCTCCGTGAAGAGCTGCCGGGTACACGACATGACTGCGCTGATGATGTACCGGTACGAGCGTCGATCGGCGTCGAGCAAGTCACGCGAGTGCGCATATCCGTCTCGGAGCCAGAGCGGTTCCGTCAACTCGGGCGGTCCGGCCGATCGCCCGCCGAGCCACTCCACCACGTCCCTCGAGGTCCAGCCCTCCATATCGGCGTGGCGTCGACGTCCCACGGCGAGGGCGTCGGGCAGGGCCGCGAGCAGCTGGGCCGATTCCGCGATGTACCCGGGCTCGGGAACGGTGTCCGCGTCGAGAAAACAGAGAATCTCACCATGGGCGGCCGACGCGCCGAGATTGCGGGCCGCTGCCGCACGAAACCCGAGATCGGGCTGTCGTACGACGGTGATATCGAGCGCGGAACGAAAGGCCCCGACGTCGGGCGCGACGGGGGACCCGTCGTCGGCGACGATCACCTGGATGCGAGAGGCCGGATACGTCTGTGCGGTGAGCGCGGTCAGAACCAACTCCAACCGGCGTTGTTGCTCGAAGTACGGAATCACCACCGACACCGACGGGTTCCGGTCGGCGGGTGGTAACAGGTCCCACCGATTGCCCGGTACCACCCAGCGGCCATCGGGCAGCTGCTGCGCCGTCGGCACGCTCTGTTCGCGAAACAATGCGGAGTACAGCGTCGCTGCCTGCTGGAGTGTCGGATAAGGAACCACGCCGGGTTGCTGCCAGGTCTTTTCGGGTTGTTCCAGCGCCTCGATCATGGCGGCTGCGAGGCCGTCGACGGAGTTCTCGTGGATCCAGAGTGTCCCCGGAGAATTGGCCTCGATCTCCTCCACGTACCGACCGCGGGGGACCAGCGGCCTGCGGCCTGCCGCGATCCAGGAGTTGATCGAACCGGATGCCGACAGGTGCCGGTGGAACGCGACGGGTATCGCGATCGACCGAAGGAGTTCGTCGAGGTCGGCGTCGGGAACGAAACCGGTGGAGTCGAACGAACGGCCGAGTCGAACCGCGGCACAGGCGAGTTCGTCGATCATGGTCTCGTGGCCCGGCGACGCGGATCCGATCGACAGCAGGTCGACAGCAGTGTCGAGAGATCTCATGGCCTGCAGTACTTCCTCGTGCCCCTTGCCCGGGTACACGAACCCCAGTACGCCGACGACGTTGCGCATGGCGTCGCGCGGTCCGGGTTCTGCTGTAGCACTGTGGATCGGCAGGGGAATGACGCGAGTGCCGATTCGGTCGTGCGCTACGTCGTCGAGCAGCAGCCGCTCGTGCATGCTGGAGACGACGACTGCAGACACGCAGTCCATTACCCGCCGATAGCATGTCGTTCGCGCTTCGAATGCGGTTCCATCCGAGGCCTGCGGGATGTCGTGCAGTGTGACGGTGATCGGAGCTCGGTGCCGCTCCACCGCGGAGACGAAGACGTCTGCGGCCTCACCCGCGGTTCGGCCGAACAGCCGGTCGGTGAAATGCACGTGTATCGGAATGTCGACGGGCAGATCTTCGAAGCTCGGGATCACCGGACTGGCTGTCGCAGAGGCCATTTCGCGCGCGCAACGAGTCACTCCGTGCTCAGGAGGGCCGATGACCAGATGGTGCACATGCTGGGTCACGGCACCAGCTCCAGGATGCGAATCAGTTCCGAGTGCCGCTGCAGCGCCGCACCGACGAATTCTGGATGAGCTGCATACCAACGCAGATGGGCACGGTGCACCGAACTCGATGAATGCGGTGTGCCGTCCACCGTCCACTCGGGCCGTGGATCGCCGTCGAGACCGAGTGCGTCGAGTACTCGTCGCTCGACCGGTGCTCGGACGCCACCGAGCAATTCGCGGCCCGGATCCGCGGCGGTGCAGCCGGTGCCGAGCTGGTCAAGAATCCGCTGCGCCAGCGCAGTCAACACCACATTGGTCGCATGATTGATCGTGTGGGTGGCAGCGCGCCCGGCATCGGCGAACAGGTCGGACGCTGCGATGTCGGTATCTCGCCTCTCGCGCCGACGCAACTCGTCGAGGCTCGACTCGGCTGCGTGTCGGAGACCGTCGTCCGAGACGGAGCGGTCCCAGTCGTCGTCTTCTCCGAGTCCGCTCTCAGCGGCAAGTATCGTGCGCAGGTCGTGGTACGGCACCAGGCTCGGAACGGCGGCAGGATCGCTCGGATGTCGAACGATCACCTGAAAGGGATGCAGCCCTGCATATCTGAGCACCGGCCATCGCACGACGGTGGCGTCGGGCGGCAGGATCTCGGCAAGATCGGGTACCCCGAGCGGTAGCGAACGATAGCCGGCCCGAACTGGTTGCGTGAGAAGGACCGACGCCTGGCGCACGAGCCGGTCGACATAGGGCAAGTCCGAGGACTCGAGCTCGTGGACGGGTGGTACGCGCACCGTCCGCAGCGGCATGGCCGGATCGGAATCGAGGAGAATACGCAGTGCCTCGGCCTGACAATTTCCCCAGACCAGAAGGAGCGGCCGGTCGTCGTGTTCAGGGGCGTCACGGCCCTGTTGTCGTTCGGCTACTTCGTAGAATTCGCCGTAGTGGCGGGTGCGCCCGTCCATGCTTGCCCCGACGTCGTGTGCTCGTTCGTAGTGGACCATTTCCTCGTCAACGTAACCCCGGAAGACCTGCTGCGCCAACCCCGATTGAACCCGGAAGAAAGTGGGTACTGGACACGTATCGCGTGTCGGGACCAGGCACGATTGCCCTGCCTGTACCCGAAGGATGTCATGATTCGTGTTGCCTCGGTTCCGTCCTCGCACGTCTACGTTCAGCACCTGCAGCCGGTGCTCGGCGACGGTGCGACATCCACCCTCGAGTCCGTCACGTTGCTACCCGACCCTCCACCGGTCCGCGTGGATGTGCCCGGGCAGTGGTGGCCGCCGCGGCTGCTCGATGCACAGTGGCTCGCCGAGCAGACCGACGTCCAGTTCGACGTTCTGCACGTGCATTTCGGGTTCGAGTCCTTCGGTCCCGAGGAGCTCGCTCGCACCGTCGAACACCTACGTGCCCACCGTCAGGCGTTGGTGCTGACCGTCCACGATCTGCACAATCCCCATGTCGCCGACAACACCGAACATCTGCGGCAACTGGACGTCCTGGTTTGCGGGGCCGATGCGGTGATCACCCTGACCGAGGGTGCGGCCGCCTGGATCCACGACCGGTGGGGGGTGCGCGCGAGTGTGGTGGAGCACCCTCACGTGGTGCCGCTCGAGCGAATGAACTGTGCCCGCCCCCGGTCGGACTCGTTCGTCATCGGTGTCCACGCCAAGAACCTACGATCCAACATGGACCCGCTGGCGGTGATGGACGCGGTGATCGAGGCCGCGAGATCGCTGCCCGACGCGACGGTTCGGTTGGATATCGACCAGGATGTCTTCGAGTCCACGAGCCACTGGTACAGTCCCACGGTCGGCGCAAAGCTGTTGGATTACAACACGTTTCCCGATGTCGATGTGCGGGTGCACCAGCGGTTCGACGACGATGCGCTCTGGAACTATCTCACCGAGATCGACGTGTCCTTGCTGCCGTATCGATTCGGCACCCACTCGGGCTGGCTGGAGGCGTGCCGCGATCTCGGGACGGCCGTGGTCGCGTCGGACTGTGGCTTCTATGCAGACCAAGCCCCGGTGCACAGCTTCCGAATGGGAATCGATTCTTTCGATGCGGCCGGCCTCGTTGCGGCCGTGCAGGCAGCGCACGACGATCGAACGCCCGCACTCGATCCCGACGTCCGAGCGAAGCAGAGACGAACGATCGCAGAAACCCACGCAGCAATCTATTCAGCAGTGACAAAGGAGATGCGTTGAACGAGAACCCACTTCGCATCGCGGTGCTGGCGTCATCGAGTTTTCCGGTGGCCCAGCCTTTCGCGGGCGGTCTGGAGGCACATGTCTACAACCTGGTGCGTGCGCTCACCGAGCGCGGGCACCGGGTGAGTTTGTTCGCAGCGGACGGCTCGAGCGTCGATCTGGACGCGACGCTGCTGCCGGTCCGAACACTGGATCTGACGCCGATATCCATTGCCGACGTCGCGATCACTCCGACCGCGATTCGCGAACACCACGCCTATCTTGCGGTCATGATGGAACTGGCAGGGACGTTGTCCGAGTCGTTCGACATCGTGCACAACCACAGCCTGCATTACCTGCCGCTGGCCATGTCCTCGACGTTGTCGGTGCCGATGGTGACGACTCTGCACACACCGCCGTTCGCATGGTTGGAGTCGGCCGTTGCGCTGGCCCCTGCCGGGGCCAACACTTTTGCCGCGGTCAGTGAGTTCGCAGCCTCGCAATGGGCCGATGTCACTACCGGCACCGTAGTCATCCGTAACGGAATTTCCTTGGAGGAGTGGCCCTTCGGCAGTGGTGGCGATTACGTGGTGTGGTCCGGCCGGGTCGTTCCGGAGAAAGGGCTGCACCTGGCCATCGCCGCTGCGAAGCAAGCAGGACGCTCGCTGCGCATCGCGGGTCCGCTGAGTAACCTCGACTACTTCCACGACGTCGTCGAACCGTTGCTCGACGAGGACATTCGCTACGTCGGTCACCTCGACCAGCCAGCGTTGGCGGCGTTGGTGGCCGGCGCCGAGGTCGCGTTGGTGTCGCCGGTGTGGTCCGAGCCGTACGGCCTGGTGGTGGCGGAAGCGCTGGCCTGCGGTACTCCCGTCGCCGCGTTCGCACGAGGCGGCATTCCGGAGATCGTCGACTCGTCGTCGGGCGTACTCGTACCGGCCGACGATGTTCAGGGCCTCGCCGCGGCGATCCCTCGGGCCGCTGCTCTGAAGAGAAGCGACGTCAGGGCACGCGCCGAAGCGGTGTGCTCGATGGATCGGATGGTCGACGAGTACGAGGCCCTGTACCGCTCGACGCTCCAGGCGGTCGCAGACCCGGTCGACGATCGGCTCGCGATCGCATGATCGGCTATTACGCGCATCATCACGGGGTCGGTCATGTCACCCGTGCCGACGCCATCGCACGCTCGATGTCGGAACCGATGACCGTTCTGTCCTCGAGGCCTCGACCTCCAGGGCATGCGGCGGCGGAGTGGCTCTCGCTACCCTTCGATGTGGACGAGTCCACAGACGTTGTGGCACAGGATGGTTCGGCCGGCGGAGTGCTGCACTGGGCACCGCACGACGTGGACGGTCTGACCGAGCGGATGGCGATCGTCGCGCAGTGGGTGGCGCGTGAGAAACCGTCGGCGGTAGTGGTGGACGTGTCGGTGGAAGTGGCGATGTTCCTGCGTCTCATGGGAGTTCGGGTGATCGTCATGGCAATCCCGGGGGAGCGCACCGATCCGATCCATGGTCTCGCCTACCGAGCAGCGACACACATCCTCGCGCCGTGGTCACGCGAGGTCTACGACCCCGGTTGGCTGCTGCCCTACGCGGACAAGACGACGTTCTCGGGATCGATCAGTCGATTCGCCGGACGCGAGCGAACCTCGCGTTCGGGCGATCCGACGGTTGTGGTGTTGGGTGCGGCAGGCGGTACGTCGCTCACCCGCGATCTGGTGAACTCGTGGTCCGCGGTGGACGACCGCTTCGAGTTTCGCGCCCTCGGCGTCGCCGGCGGAGAGTGGATCGACGACGTGTGGCCGGTGCTGTGTTCGGCCGCTCTCGTCGTCACACACGCCGGGCAGAACGCCGTCGCCGACGTCGCCGCGTCCGGTGCGCCCGCCGTCGTCGTGCCGCAGGTCCGGCCCTTCGGCGAGCAGTCGGCCACCGGACGGGCCCTGGCCGACGGCTCGATCGCCGAGGTGCTCGACACATGGCCGTCCGTAGCCCGGTGGCATGCCGCAGCGGATCGCGCCCTCGATCTCGGGGGTGCCCGGTGGTCGGCACTGCGCACCGATGGTGCCCCTGAGAGAGCCGCCCGGGCCATCGAGCAGTCCGTTCCTCGACGGAGTCGGCAGTGAAGATCGCGGTCGTCACCGTGGTGGCCGGGCGACACGAGCACCTGCGCGCTCAGGTGCGCGGTCTGCGACGGACCACCGCGGAACAGGTCGACCACATCGTCGTGTCCATGGGAGACGACGCAATTGCCGACGTACTGACCCGGACCGGTTCGGCCGCCACATGTCTCGAGATCCCTGTGGAGAACGCGCTACCGCTGGCCCGTGCGCGCAACCTCGGCGCTGCTGCTGCGGTCGACCGCGGCGCGGAGTTGTTGGTGTTCCTCGACGTCGACTGCATCCCGGGGCCGGAATTGTTGGAGCGATACCGTTGTGCGGCAGCCGCTCCGGGTAACGAACGATCCTTGCTGTGCGGTCCGGTGACCTACCTGAAAGAACGTGACGTCGGTACCGAGGGTCCGGCTCTGGCGGCACTGACCGCGCCGCATCCGGCGCGCCCGAATCCGCCGGCCGGAACCGTCGCACACGGGGACAACTTCGACCTCTTCTGGTCGCTGTCCTTCGCCGTCACCACACAGACCTGGACCGAACTGGGTGGTTTCTGGGAGGACTACACCGGCTACGGCGGCGAGGACACCGATTTCGGAGCCACCGCGGTGGCGTCGGGCATGGGGTTGCGGTGGGTGGGCGGGGCGCATGCGTATCACCAGTGGCATCCGGTCTCCGATCCTCCGGTGGAGCATCTCGACGACATCGTTGCCAACGCGCGTAGGTTCTTCGATCGATGGGGTCGGTGGCCGATGGTCGGTTGGCTCGACGCGTTCGCGGCCCGCGGTCTCATCGAGTTCGGCGACTCCGGGATTCGGCGCACATCCGGTCACGTCGGTTAGGCTGGTCGAACATTCGGACCGAGGAGTAACCCAGTGCCCCAGCCTTCTCAGCCGCTGCGCTCGCTCGGCTTCCTCACGATCGGGTTGTTCGACGAAGACGATCCCGCGCGAGGGCACGAATCGACGTTGAGCATCATCGAACTCGGCGAGCGGCTGGGATTCGACAGTGCGTGGCTTCGCCACCGACATCTTCAGTACGGAATCTCGTCACCCATCGCGGTGATGGCTGCGGCGTCACAGCGGACCGACCGGATAGCACTCGGTACGGCGGTGACACCGTTGGGTTGGGAGAATCCACTGCGCTTGGCCGAGGATCTCGCGACGGTCGATGTGCTCTCGGGAGGACGGATCAATCCCGGCGTCAGTGTGGGTCCACCGATGCAGTTCGATCGCATTCGGAATTCGTTGTATCCCGACACCGCGAACGAGGAGGATTTCGGGTACGGACGGGTATCGAGGTTGCTCGGATTCGTTGCGGGTGAGCCGGCGTCGAGCTGGTCGGGAACCGAGGGGATCGAGTCGTACTCCGATCGAGTGCAACCGCATTCGCCAGGTCTGCGGAATCGGATGTGGTACGGCGGCGCAAGCCTTCGGTCGGCGCAGTGGGCCGGTGAGAACGAGATGAATCTTCTGGTGAGCAGCGTGGTACGTGCCGAGGAGTCGACCGAGTTCGACGAGATTCAGCTCTCGCACATCCGCACGTTTCGGCAGTTCCACCCGGCAGGGCGCGATGCGAGGGTGTCGCAGGGACTGGTCGTGATTCCGACCGACAACGCCAGTGCTACTCAGGTCGCCAAGTACGAGGAGTATGCGCGGAACCGATCGGCGCGCACGCACGAGCCGCAGGGTCCGGCGCGGATGATGTTCGCACCCGACGTGGTCGGTACCTCGGATGACATTGCCGAGCAGCTGTATGCCAACAAGTCGTTTCGTGAGGTGGACGAGGTGGCGTTCGCTCTGCCGTTCAGCTTCGACCACGAGGACTACGTACAGATCCTCACCGACATGGCACTCGAGCTGGGTCCGGCCCTGGGATGGAGGCCCGCACAGCAATGAGGACGATCGACCGTACGGCCGATCGTCCTCATCGGTGAGTGCTGAGCGGGGTGACTAGCCGCCGGTGATGGGGGAGTTGTACGCGCACGGGATCGACTTCGTGGGGAAGCCCTTCGGATCCAGTGCGTTCTTCACGATTCCGATCGCGCGCTCCGAGACGGAGATCGACAGGTGGTCGGACAGATCGATTCCGCAGCCGTCCTGCAGGGTGACGTTGTTGACCGTGGCACCGGGGCCTGCGGTGAGGAACGTCGTCTTGTAGGGGGTGACGACCTCGTCGTACTTGGTGCCGATCACGGTGTACTTGATACCGGGGTCGGTGTCACCGCCCACAGCCAGTGCCTTGACCAGCGGAGAGTCGATGACCTGGTCGGAGGCAGCGGGGCCGGCGATGGCACCGACGACGCCGAGCACGTTCAGACCCAGATTGTTGATGGTGCGACCGAGCGTACCGATTCCGACCAGCGTGGTGCCGTGGTTCGAGCCGGCGACGCTGACGACGGTGTTCACCTTGTTCTTGGTGGGATCGGCCAGGTTGGCTCCGCCCTCGAAGCGAAGGTACTGACGGGTGACGAGTCCACCCTGAGAGTGACCGACGATGTCGACCTGAGCGGAGCCGGTAGCGGCCCGCACTGCGTCGATGTAGGTCGCGATTTCCTTGGCGCTCGAAGCGACGGAGTCCGTGCCGCGCAGCGACTTGATGTGACCGATGGCGCTGGAGTCCGTGTCACCGTAGTTCAGGGCGAAGACGCAGTAGCCCTCCTTCTTCAGCGCAGGCGACATCCGAGCGAAGTTGTTGAACGCGTTCTCCCAGGTGCCGTGCAACAGGACAACCGGTCGCGGATGCGCTGCCGAAGGCTTGCAGTTCCAGTCGTTGGCCCCCTGCGGTGCCACGTCGGGATTGACGACGCTGTACAGGAAGCCGGCGAGGAAGTTGGTGAATACCGGTCCGTAGCCCTTCGTCTCGGTCTTCGGATCGTAGGTGCTGGTCGCCGGAAGAGCGGAGTCGAGACTCGGAGGAACGATGCCCTGGTCGGAGGCCTTGGGTGATGCCTCGGTCGGTGCGGGCGGGATGACGTCCTCGCCCTGCACGGTGGCGGGCGGAGCGGGAGCGGCGGGAGCGGCAAGTGCTGCCGAGCCGGTACCGAGGGCAAGCGAGCACGCCATTGCCGCGATCATTGCAGCGCGCACAGTGGTGGCTTTCCGTGTTGCGCGGAAAGTGGACCGAGAAGTGGTCATGGAGCCTGACTTTCGACGAGGGTTGATGGACAAGCCGGAACAGTAGGCGCGGATTTCCGTCGATTACGGCCTCCGGCCTGGCGTTTGGAATCTGCCCGTAACCGCTGCGTCATTTGTGAGGTGACATCACAAGTGACGTGGGCCACCTCGATTCAGGATGCGATGCCGGATATGTTGGCGAAAACAATCCGTAGGTTTGATTATTGTTCTACGGTTCGTGTGTTCGCTTCTTCGTTCGTGGTTCAGCGGGCGCGGTAGAGAGCGACGCACGAGGTCGATGCCGCAGCAGGTGGGTGCCGAGCCGATACGACAGACAAACCTGTGACAGGTTTCGAGTGCGAGGGGTGGAGTCGGGTGACCATGACAGAGAGCGTGCGCGTGCCACAGGAGGATTACGTGGGCGGGCGACGTGCATCCGATCGCTTGCGGACACCGCGAGAGACGGCAGCCCGGATGTTGGATCAGGACATCGGGGAACCGGAGGACACTCCACCGCCCCGGGACTGTGCTCGCGGTGAGCTCGACGACATGACGACCACCTGTTGCGAACTGGCAACGGGGGTCCTGGAATCCGGCCGTCTACCGATCGCGGGTGCGATGGACATCTTTCGTGATGCCGCAACCAGGTGGGCCCGCGACGGTGTCCCGCTCGGACGGATCCAGCACGCGATAAACGAGGGCTGCGCACTGGGTTTGCGTACTGCCCCACGCTCGGTCGAAGAGAACGCCGATGCTCCGATGGTCGACGGCACCGTACTGATCATGGAGCTCCTCGACGCAGTCACCGAATCCGTCTCCGATGCCTACCTCGCGGAATTTCGCACACTGACGCAGAACGGTCCCCGCCACGACGCGGAACTGCTCGACGCGCTGCTGACCGGCGACGGGACGGCCCGCAAGATCGCCGATCGAATGGGCGCACTGCTCGCGGAGGACTATCACGTGGTGGCTCTGCACTTCCCGGCCCACGCCGACGAAGGTGCCCGCAGAGGTGACGCCGGCATGATGGCAGCCCGCAAACTGCGCAGAATCCATGGTGCGCTGGCGACGTTGGACGCGGACTGTGCGCCGATCGCATCCGTCAGCGCTACCGGTGGAACCGTTCTGCTCCCCGACATACCCGGTGTCGACGTCGACGAACTGGTCGGTCGTTTCACTGACGGCGGGCAGATAGCCGTTACCGCGACCACTGCGTCGGCAGCGATCGACGACATCGCTGCTACCGCACCGCATCTGTACGAGTTGCTGAGTCTCGTTCGTCGGCTGCGATACTCACCGGGAACGTATCGGATTGCGGATCTGGTGTTCGAGTATCAGGTGAGCAGGCCGGGTCTGGGCCGCAAGCACCTCGTGACGTTGATCGATCCGCTACGCGATTCGGTCGATCTGTTGCCGACGCTGCAGGCCTTCGTCGAATCGGACTCCAACCGAAAGAAGACGGCCACCTGGCTCACGGTGCACCCCAACACGGTCGACTACCGACTCAAGCGCGTGGAGCAGCTCACCGGGCTGGATCCGATGAAGCCGTCGGGATTGCGCCGACTGCACGCGGCTCTGATCGCCGACCGCCTCGAGGCACGCCGCGCTCCGGTGGACGAGCGAATATCGTGACCGTGTCGGACGGCGCGGTGCTGGCAGCATCGGCGGCGCTCGATTCGATCGAGTCGGTCGCTGCGATGTTTCAGCCCGTCGTCGAACTGTCGACCGGGGCTGTCGTCGGATACGAGGCGCTCGCCAGGTGGCCCTCTCCCAGCCTGGCCGTTCCCGAGGCCGTGTTCGCCCTCGCTCGCGAGCGCGGCATGGTGGGCCGTGTGGACGTCGCATGTCGCGCGGCCGCGTTGCGGGCGGCTCGTGAGCGTGCGTACGCACGCAGAGTGCGATTCTTCCTCAACATCGAGCCGGGCTGCTTCATCGACGAACGGGATGTCGACACCCACCTCGATGCGATCGGCAACGATCTCGACGTGGTCCTCGAGATCACCGAGCGAGACCTCGATCGAAACGTACCGATGCTGATGGCGCTGGTTCGAGGTGCTCGCGCACGCGGGATGTCGGTGGCGATGGACGACGTGGGTGCGACCCCGGCGACACTCGGTCTGCTGGCGTCGGTCGCGCCGGACATCGTCAAACTCGACGCGTCGATCGTCCGGTCGCCGTACCGATCGCGTACTGCGATGCGGCAGGTGCGAGATTACCTGCGCACGAGCGACGCAACTCTGTTGGCGGAAGGAATCGAGACTCGTCGGCATCTGCGTCGTGCAATGGCATTGGGCGCGACCCTGGGGCAGGGCTGGCTGTTCGGCCGGCCGATGCCGCTCCCGAATCCGCAGATCTGACGCCGTCGATCGCGCACAGACCGAGGACCCCGCATCTCGAACAGCTCGAGATGCGGGGTCCTCGGTCGTCCGAACACGAAGTCAGTTCGTGAACTTGTCCTTGATGTTGCCTGCAGCGTCGGAGACGTCGTCGCCGACCTGCTTGGTCTTACCCGAAGCCTGATCCTTTGCGCCTTCGGCAGCAAGATCGTCGTTGTCGGTCTTGTGGCCGATCTTTTCCTTGGCTTCGCCCACCAGCTCTTCGGCCTTGTGCTTTGCCTTGTCGATGAAATCAGCCATGTGAACTCCTCGAAATAGATTGTCCTACCTGTTCGCAGAGAGCTATACCCACGATCGGACGCGGTAATCCCCGTTGTGGGTGCGGTTGTACGGATGCGATCCGGGTAACCGTCGACCATGAACTCAGACAGCGACGCCAAGCCCGCCCACGAGACACCGTCTCCGGAGCATCGGCGTCCGAGCGGTGTGAACGACGCGACCGTGGCCGCGGTGGGCAAGATGTCCGAGGCGCTCGAGTGCGCCGAGCGGGCCCGCGGGCACCTCTATTCGTTCCATCAACTGATGGGTCACTCCGACCTGCTGCTCGGAGAAGCCGTCGAGGCACTCGCCGAAGCAGATCACGATGCGATCGCACTGCGAATCGGCGACGACATGATCGGCAGGAACATCGCACCCGGACGCTGGACGTTCCAGCTCGTCGAGGAATTCGACGACGGCTACTGGAGTCCGCTGCGCGAACACGAGCGGGCGGTGCGAGACGAACTGCTCGACGGTCGCCGCCACGTCTTCGAGGCAGAGATGAAGGAGCAGCGTCGTACCCATGGCCGCCGCGGGCACGAGGCCAGGCCGACCGACTGACTGCACTCGGACGAAAAGCACCGACCTCGCCGCTCACGGCGAGGTCGGTGCTGGTGTCGAGGAGGTCTAGCCTGCTTGAATTGCCGCGTCGACCTCGCTGGTTGCGCTCGCGGTGGACAGCTGCCCGCCGGAGTTCTCCAGGTGCGCGCGAACGAACCAGTGGAACAGTTCGAGCTGGGCGCTTTGGCCGATGAGCATGTCCTCGGTGATGGGGTCGATCTCGCCGACCTCGTCGATGTTCTTACGAGTGGTCTCGATGACGCCGGTGTAGACCAGATCGAGAGCTCCGAGGTGCTCGATGGCCGTTGCGCGTCCGATCGAGTAGTCGTCCCAGCTACGTTCGGAGACGATGGTGCCGGGCGTGCCCTTGGCCGAGGAGCCCAGGGTTGCGATGCGCTCGGCGACGTCGTCCGCGAAACCGCGAACTGCCTCGACCTGCGGGTCGAGCATCTCGTGCACCGAGATGAAGTTGGGTCCGACGACATTCCAGTGAATGTGCTTGAGCGTCAGGTGTAGGTCGTTGTACGCGTTCAGTCGATCTTGCAAGATCTCGGCGACGCGCGCGCCCTTTTCCGAGGTGAGTCCGGGAACGGTGTACGAGTTCTTTTCAGCCATGATCAGTGTTTGCCCCAACGCCCCGGAACACAAACATGCCCCGCCGAACTGATCGGCGGGGCATGTGTCGTGCGGTGCTAGGACTTGTCGAGTCTCGGTGAATCCGTACCCGACGTTCCCGTCGACGAGGAGCCGGCGGTGGATGTTCCGTCCGTCGGGTCGACGATAGGGCTGTCGGCCGCGGCCTTGTCGATCGCGTCGGCGCTGTCTTCCTCCGGGGGATTCTTCAGGCTCAGGATGATCGAGCCTGCCAGGACCACGATGATGACCACCAGGCTGACCAGAGACGGGATCTCGGGGATCGACGTGCTGATCACCTTGTGTCCGGCCTGGAGAATCAGCTTGACGCCGATGAAGGCGAGGATGATTGCCAGACCCTTGGACAGGTAGTGGAACTTCTCGAGCAACCCTGCGAGCAAGAAGTACAGGGCACGCAGTCCGAGGATGGCGAACGCGTTCGAGGAGTACACGATGAACGGGTCGTCGGTCACGGCCAGAACAGCGGGAACGCTGTCGACTGCGAACACCAGGTCGGCGGCCTCGATCGCTACCACGACGGCGAGCAGCGGCGTGGCCACCCGCTTGCCTGCTTCCTTGACGAAGAACTTGGTACCGGAGTACTCGTCCTGAACGGGGACGATCTTCTTGAGCAAGCGCACTGCGATGGAGGTGCCGGGGTCGTACGAGTCGTCCTCGTCCTTCATCAGCTTGTAAGCGCTGTAGAGCAGGATGGCTGCGAAGACGAACAGAACGGCCGCGAACTTGCTGACGATGGCCACACCGGCGGCCAGGAAGATGGCACGGAAGACCAGGGCGCCGATGACACCGAAGAACAGCACGCGGTGCTGGTACTCACGGGGAACCTTGAAGTAGCCGAAGATCAGCGCGAAGACGAACAGGTTGTCGACGGACAGACTCTTCTCCAGCAACCACGCCGTGGTGTATTCCACGCCGGCAGTCGTGCCGAGCGTGAAGAACACGACGATACCGAAGATGATGGCCACGCCGACCCACAGAGCGCTCCACCACGCGGCCTCCTTGAAGCCGATGATGTGGGCACCGCGGTGCGCAAGCAGGTCTATTGCCAGCAGGATGAGGACGACGGCACCGAAAGCCGCCCACGCCCACCACGGAACGACGTTCATGGACGACCACCCTTACCGCTGAATTTGCTACCGAGTTGCTTCAACTTCGCCTGATTCTCCGGCTTGGTTGCGTATCTACGTGCCTGATCGACCATCTTCTTGCCCTGTGGGCTGCGAGCGAATGTGGTCAACTTCTGTACCAATGACGACATCTGTCACATGCTCCTTGCGTTCTCGTTCGTATGATCCCGGTGGCGTTCTGGCCGAGCGTTCTGCTCGACGGGAATCGTGGGTCTTTCCGCGGGGCCCCACGCCTGGTGGGTCCGACCGCGACTACTCCAGTGTGACTGTTCAGGTTCATGCAGGCAGGGTTGTTTTGCGGACATGTTTCGTCGGATTTCTTTGCCGGAACCCGGCAAGTTGGTCGACTGTACCTGTCATGACGGCAAGCGACCGCCCGGCCAGTCGAGCAGCATCGCGCCGAGTACGGCTGTATGCAGCGCAAATGCCTCGACGGGGTTGCCCACATCTTGACCGGTCAAATCATGTATTCGCGACAATCTGTACGTGACCGCCCTCACCGACAAGTGCATGCGCCGCGCGGTGGACGCAGAGTTCGCGCCGGTGTCGAAGTACACCTGCAACGTTTCCAGCAACGGACCTGCACCACCGCGGGCGACCAGTAACGGCGTCAGCAACGTGTCGACCAGATCTGCGATGGCGGCCCGGTCACTGATGAGAACTCGGTAGACGAGCAGATCTCGGGCATCGACCACCGGGGTATCGAGTCCGAGCGCGGAGGCCAGTTCGAGAGCATCGAGCGCCTCCCGGTAGGACGCGGCGACGCCCCCTGCTCCTCCGCGTGGGCGACCGACCCCGATCTGCGTCCTGCCGTACTCGCCGTCGCGACGGAGGTCGACGGAGTCGGTCGGGGTGTGCGCGGACGTACCGAGGACACGTCCCGCCCTGTCGAGAACATGCTCGACGGCCTCGCGGTCGGGTGCGGGAAAGACCAGAATCAACCGGCCCTGCTTGGTTGCGACGAGCAACTCGGCGTCACCTTTGCTGCCCTGCACGCTGCGCTCGACGAGTCCGATCGCCGAGCTCGCGTCGGTGAACGGCTTGCTCGACGTGACCACCGCAACCGCGTGCGGACTCGACAGGTCGAGTCCGAACGTCTGGGCGCGTCCGAGTACCCCGGCGACGTCGGACGTTCCCGAGAGCAGATCGTCCACGAACTCGCGGCGGGCGAGTACCTCGGCACGAACGAGCGTGCGGCGGGCGAGTTGAAACCCTTCGGCGAGTTCGGCCACTGCGTCGTCGACGGCCCGCAGCATCACCTCGCCTGCCGTCACGACGCCGGCCGGATTGTCGGCGGCTGCCGTCACTGCGGGCAGTTCTCGCCACAGTCGCCATGCCGAGGACAGATACATGTCGAGAAGCGCGCGCAATGCGACTCCGGCGCGCGCGGCAGCATCACCCTGCGCCCGGAACGGTCTGAGCTGTTGTCGTCTGAGCGGGACGCCGGCGTTCACCGCGTCGGTGAGGACATCGAGAAAGTTTCCGAGGAACACGACGTCGAGGCCGCCTGCGTCCGACGCAGCCAGCGCTGCGACCGTGTCGAGCCGTGCCCCGCCCTCCTGTGTGGCCATGTGTTCGCTCGTCTCCCATTCGATCGAAGGTCAATGGTAGGCATCGCAGTGGCCGTCCCGAAACGAGTCGCTGCGTGAATCGACAGATTTCGCGGCGTGTTCGATGTGCGGCAGGCACTATCTGGGAGCACAATCAGCCGATCCGCACGTTCGCCTCCACGTTGGGAGAGCCGACCATGACTTCGTCGAACAGACCTGCATCGGGTCTTCGATCACAGCTGCTACGCAAGAAGCCGATCGTGGACCCCGAACAGCACAGCAGCGGGGGGCTCGAACGCACTATCGGCACGTTCCAGCTGACGATGTTCGGCGTCGGTGCCACCATCGGCACCGGTATCTTCTTCGTGCTGTCGCTGGCCGTTCCCGAGGCCGGTCCCGCAGTGATCCTCTCGTTCCTGGCGGCAGGTATCGCGGCCGGTCTCGCCGCTATCTGTTACGCCGAAATGGCATCGGCAGTGCCGGTTTCCGGCTCGACCTACTCGTACGCCTACGTGACGATGGGTGAGGTGGTCGCGATGGGGGTCGCGGCCTGTCTGCTGCTCGAGTACGGGGTGTCGAGTGCCGCCGTCGCCGTGGGGTGGAGCGGGTATCTCAACGAACTGCTCAACAACCTCTTCGGTTTCACCATCCCGCATGCGTTGTCCGCTGCACCGGGCGACGCCGACCCCGGTGTCATGAACCTGCCCGCGGTGGTGCTGATCGTGTTGTGCGCCGTGCTGCTCATTCGCGGTGCCAGTGAATCCGCTGCAGTCAATGCGGTCATGGTCGTCATCAAACTCGGTGTGCTCGCACTGTTCGCGGTCGTCGGATTCTCCGCCTTCGACTCAGGGAATTTCTCCGACTTCATGCCGCTGGGTACTGCCGGTGTCACCGCGGCCGCAGGCACCATCTTCTTCTCGTTCATCGGACTCGACGCGGTGTCCACCGCGGGCGACGAGGTGAAGAATCCGCAGAAGACCATGCCGCGGGCCATCATTGCTGCGCTCATCGTCGTCATCGTCTTCTACCTCGTGGTCGCGGTGGCAGCGCTGGGGACTCAGCCGTGGACCGCCTTCGCCGGTCAGGAGGAAGCCGGCTTGGCCGAGATTCTTCGCAACGTCACCGGGCAGGCCTGGCCGGCAACGATTCTGGCTGCCGGCGCGGTCATCTCGATCTTCTCGGTGACCCTGGTGACGATGTACGGGCAGACTCGCATTCTGTTCGCGATGGGCCGAGACGGCATGTTGCCGAAGGCGTTTGCCAAAGTCAGTCCGCGCACGCACACCCCGGTCAACAACACGATCGTGGTCGCGGTGATCATCTCGATACTCGCTGCGTTCATTCCGCTCGACAAGCTGGCCGATCTGGTGTCGATCGGAACGCTCGTCGCGTTCATCGTCGTGGCGGTTGGGGTGGTCGTGCTTCGTCGGACGATGCCGGACCTGGAGCGTCCGTTCAAGGTGCCGGGCTACCCGGTGACGCCGGTGTTGTCGGTCGCCGCATGCGTGTACATCCTGTCGGGTCTGCGGTGGACCACGTGGTTCTGGTTCGGGCTCTGGCTCGCTGTGGTTCTCGCGTTCTACTTCCTGTGGGGTCGGCATCATTCGGCGCTTCGATCGGTTGGAAAGGACGCGGAATGAGCGTTCTGATCGCCTTCGCGCCGGGAAAAGGCAGTGTCGGTGCCCTCGATCTCGGTGCCCAACTCGCGCGGTCGTCGGGTACCGACATCGACGTTGCGACGGTGGTGCCCAAACCGTGGTCCACGCCGTCGATGGCACGCGTCGATGCCGAGTTCGCGGATTGGGCGGCGGTGACGGCAGCCGAGTCGGAATCGAAGGCGCGCCACTACCTGGAGGACCGGGCCCCCGACATCGCAGCGTCGTTCCATCGTCTGGCACACCGCTCGGTATCGACGGCGTTGACCGAAGCGGCACAGAACCTTTCGGCGTCGGTTCTGGTACTCGGTTCCTCGGGGGACGGGGCGCTCGGGCAAGTTGTCGTCGGGTCGACCGCGGACAAGCTCCTGCACTCCTCACCGGTGACGGTAGCGCTCGCTCCGCGCGGCTATCGCATGCGAGAACGTGCGACGCTGACGCGGATCACCTGCGCGTTCTCCGGTGACAGCGAGGCCTCGCGTGTGGTGGGACCCACCGCGGAACTGGCCAGGGATGCCGGGATTCCACTGAGATTGGCGTCGTTCGTCGTCCGCGGGGCAACGATGTACCCACCCGAGGTCGGCCTGCGAGCCGAGGACGATGTTGCCGCCGAGCTTGCCCGGGGGTTGAGCGAGGCACTCACTGCGGCGGTGGACGACGCTGTTGCGGTGGGACTTCCGGCCGAACAGGTGACGACCGAGTTGGCCACGGCCGGGAGTTGGCGCGAAGCCCTCGACGAACTGCACTGGCAGGACGGCGAAGTATTGACCATCGGATCGTCCGGACCGTTGGGGCCCATCGCTCGGGTGTTCCTCGGTTCGCGGGCAACGAAGATCATTCGTCACTCACCGGTACCGATCCTGGTGCTGCCGCGTCGGTGACGTTCTATCGGTTGAGGGCCAGCACCGAGAGCAGTTCGTAGGCCACGTGAGCCGCGGCGATTCCGGTGATCTCGGCGTGGTCGTACGCAGGCGCGACCTCGACGATGTCGGCACCGACCACGTTCAGTCCGACAAGTCCACGCAGCGTGTTCAACAGCTCGCGAGAGGTCATTCCCCCGGCTTCGGGAGTGCCGGTGCCCGGAGCGTGTGCTGGGTCGAGTACGTCGATGTCGACCGAGACGTAGACCGGTCCACCGTCGAGGCGACGACGCATCCGCTCGACGATGCTGGCCACGCCGTCGACCTCGTAGTCGTCGGAACGGATCACCTGGAAGCCCAGCACCCGGTCGTCCTCGAGGTCCTGCTCGCTGTAGAGCGGGCCGCGGATGCCGATGTGCTGTGAGCGTTCGAGGTCGATGAGCCCTTCCTCGCTGGCTCGTCGGAACGGCGTCCCGTGTGTGTAGGGCGCACCGAAGTACGTGTCCCACGTGTCGAGGTGAGCATCGAAGTGCAGCACTGCTATCGGCCCGTGGTCGCGCGCGAGCGAACGCAGGATCGGCAGTGCGATGGTGTGGTCACCGCCGAGGGTGAGAACCGACGAGCCGTCGGCGCGCAGGTCCGTCACCGCGTCGTGCACTGTGGTCAGTGCCTCGGTGATGTCGAACGGATTGACCCCGATGTCGCCGAAGTCCGCCACTTGTTGACGGGCGAAGGGCGACACCTTCAGCGCAGGGTTGTACGGCCGCAACAGTTTCGAGGCCGCGCGGATGTGACCCGGGCCGAAACGTGCCCCTGGGCGGTAACTCACGCCGGAATCGAACGGCACACCGAGGATGGTGACGTCGGCGCGAGACACCTCGTCGAGACGGGGCAGCCGTGCGAAAGTGGTCGGCTCGGCGAAGCGGGGGACCTTGGTGGCGTCGACCGGACCGATCGGGGGGTGCTCGGGATTGCTCGGGTTCATCGACAAATCCTTCCGAAATTTCAGGAGTCCGGTCACGTCGGGTCGACCAGTTCGCCCGGCAAGCGTTACTCTGATGCTCGATCTTGTCAACACGAGTTTCCTGAAAGGCGAGAGCAGTGTCCCTTGCTACGTCGGTTGTCAGCGATGCACCGCGTATCGGTGCGCGGCTCAGGGAGGCTCGGCAGAAGAAGCGGTTGACTCTGGACGCGCTCGCCGAGACGTGCGGGGTGACCAAGGGCTACCTGTCCAAGCTCGAGCGCGATCAGGTGAACGCCTCGGTTGCGTCGTTGGTGCGGGTCTGTGCTGCGCTCGACGTACCGGTCGGCTCCCTGTTCGACGATGCCCCGGCGGGTGACGTCGTACGGGCACAGTCGTTGCCGCGCATCGTCTTCGGCGGCGAGGCGATGACGGAGTATCTGTTGACTCCGGTGGGGGAACGCCGCGTCCAGGTGTTGCTGGGGGACATCGAGGAGGGCGGCGGCAGCGGGGCGGAGGCGTATACCCTGCCGTTGGACGTCACGTTCGTGCACGTGTTGTCCGGTGAGGTGCGGGTGACCTTCGAGGCCGACCCCGACGGCAGCTTCGGCGGCGACGACGTCCTGCTCGGGGCGGGCGATGCGTTCACCTTCTCGCCCAGGCGACCGCACAGCTTTCGCAGCGAGGGTAGCGGCGGTGCGCAGGTTCTGTGGGTACTGGCCCCGGCGTTGCCGGAGGAGTTGCCTGCGACGAAACAGGAGTTTTCCTCATGACTGTCACCGTGTCGCTGTTCCAAGGGCCGGAGTTGTCCGGTGATGTCGAGGCGAACCTCGCGGCGATCGACGCCGCCGCGGCGAGCGCGTCCGCGGCAGGGGCGTCCATCCTCGTCACCCCGGAGATGTCGGTCAGTGGCTACGACATCGGAGATCTCGTGCGGGAGCGCGCCGAACCGTTCGACGGTCCGATCTTCGAGCGCATCGCCGCGATCGCACGATCTCGAACTGTCGCAATCGTGTACGGGTATCCCGAGAGCAGCGGTGAATCCGTGTTCAATTCGGTCCAGGTGGTCGACGCATCCGGGCTGTCGATCGCGCGCTACCGCAAGACCCACCTGTTCGGTGAACTCGATCGCACGCACTTCGCTCCCGGTCCGGAACTGTTGGTGCAGTTCGACTTCGGAGGTCTGCGCTGCGGCCTGCTCACCTGTTACGACGTCGAATTCCCGGAAACGGTGCGTGCGCAGGCCGATGCCGGAACGCAATGGTTGATCGTCCCCACCGGTTTGATGACGCCGTTCGAGATCATCGCAACTCACGTGGTCCCGACGAGGGCGTACGAGAGTCAACTGTTCATCACCTACGTGAACCGCTGCGGTGCCGAGGCCAGCCTGACGTACTGCGGACTCACCTGCGCCGTCGCGCCGGACGGTACCGACATCGCCCGAGCAGATACACACGAGCAGCTGCTGACGGTGGACTTGGATCCGGCCGAACTCACTCGATCCCGCTCCGTCAACACCCATCTGGCCGATCGTCGCCATGATCTGTACCGGACAGTTCTCGACCCGACAGGGTCCTCGCGGCCCGAGCAGGAGACCGACCGATGACCACACCCGTCACCCCGGACAGCTCGATCGAATCCGAGGACGACCAGCCGCTCACCATGTTCGGCCCGGACTTCCCGTTCGCGTACGACGACTACCTCGCGCATCCGGCCGGTCTCGGCAGCATTCCCGACGCGGCCCTCGGTACCCAGGTCGCCGTGATCGGCGGCGGACTCGCGGGCATGGTCGTCGCCCACGAGCTGCTCAAGCTCGGGCTGGAACCGGTTGTGTACGAGTCGGATCGGATCGGCGGACGAATGCGCTCGGTGCCGTTCGACGGGCACCCCGGGGTGGTGGCCGAGATGGGTGCAATGCGGTTTCCGCCGTCGTCGACCACGCTGTTCCACTACCTCGACGCAGTCGGGCTCGAGACGACGCCGTTTCCGAATCCGTTGGCAGAGGTGACACCGAGTACGGTGATCGACCTCAAAGGCGAGAGCCACTACGCGCGCAAGCTCGACGAACTTCCGCCGATCTTCGCCGAGGTTGCCGACGCGTGGAATCGCACGCTCGAGGAACACGCGGAGTTGATTCCGCTGCAGCGCGCCATTCGCAGGCGAGACGTGGCCGCGATCAAGAGGATCTGGAACGAGCTGATCGTGAAGTTCGACGACCAGACCTTCTACGGTTTCCTCGCTGCGTCCGAGCACTTCTCGTCGTTTCGGATGCGAGAGTTGTTCGGCCAGGTAGGTTTCGGAACGGGTGGCTGGGACACCGACTATCCCAACTCGATTCTCGAGATCCTCCGCGTCGTCAGCACGGCAGCGGACGACCACCATCGCGGAATCGTCGGAGGCTCACAGCAACTGCCGATGCGGCTGTGGACCGACTCGCCCGCGAACATGGTGCACTGGCCGGCGGGCACGTCGGTGGCCTCACTGAACGGTGGCACCACGATGTCGCGTGTCACCGAGATCAGGCGCACCGACGGCGGCACCACGATCCACGACGACCGCGGCAACATCCGCACCTATGCGGCCGCCGTCGTGACGGCTCAGAGCTGGATGTTGCTCAGCAACATCAGATGTGACGACGGCCTGTTTCCCATCGATCACTGGACCGCCATCGAACGCACCCACTACATGGGGTCGACCAAGGTGTTCGCACTCGTCGATCGGCCGTTCTGGAAGGACAAGGATCCGGTCACCGGGCGAGACCTGGTCAGCATGACGCTGACCGATCGAATGAGCCGCGGCACTTACCTACTCGATCAAGGCGAGGGCAAGCCGGGGCTGATCTGCCTGTCCTACACCTGGTCCGACGATTCGCTCAAGCTGCTGGCCCTCGACCCGACCGAGCGGATGAACATCATGTTGCGCTCGCTCGAAGAGATCTATCCCGGTGTCGACTTCCGTAGCCACATCATCTCGACCCCGGTGACACTGTCCTGGGAGACCGAACGCGATTTCATGGGTGCATTCAAAGCGAACCTGCCGGGTCACTACAGGTATCAGGAACGACTGTTCACCCACTTCGTGCAGGACGAGCTGGACCCAAGGCACCGCGGGATATTCCTCGCCGGCGACGACATCTCGTGGACCGCGGGCTGGGCGGAAGGTGCGATTCATACGGCGCTGAACGCAGTATGGGGCGTCGTGCATCATCTGGGCGGTTCGTCCGCCGAGGGTAATCCGGGACCGGGCGACGTCTTCGAGACCATCGCGCCACTTCGATTGGGGGATTAGCCCTTCGGCGGCAGCGAACGCGGTGCGCGCTCGTCGAACACGAACAGCGCCAGCGCGATCGTCAACATCAGCGCCACGACCCAGATCGCTCGCAGTCCGAACAGCTCGACCGCAGCTGCACCCAGCAGTGCGCCGCCGAGGAACCCGGAAATCACCGCGGCGAAGCGTCGCGCCCGCGTCCCTTCCTCGCGATCGTGGTCGACGACACGATGGAATGCGGCCATCGCCATGCTGCGCAGATTTCCGGTCGTCATCGTGGTGTTGAAAGGCGAATCCACCAGCACGCGAAAGGTGGTCACCTGCACGCCGGCCACATGCGCGAGGATGACCGAGACGACGGCGTCGGGCACGGTTGCCGGGAGAAATCCGACGACCAGAACCACGAGGATCTCGAAGACGAGTACCGCACGGACCGGTCGCCGCACGATCTTGGCCACCGCGGGCAACGCGATGAACTCCGCTGTCGCGACGCCCAGCACGAACGCCGCCAGCGGCGGTAGAAAGGCCAGCGCGTCGATCCAGCGCCCGCCGGCGATGTCGACGCCGAGTAGCACCACGTTGCCGGTCTGGGCACCTGCGAACACTCCGCCGCGAGTGACGTACGTGTAGGCGTCGAGAAAACCGCCGACTGCGGCCAGAAGTACCCCGAGTCGAACCGACTTCGCGGTAGCGACAGCGATGTGGGGCTCAGGACGTGGCGTGGTCATCGAGAAATCCTGACACAGGGCCCTTCCATCATGGCTCGACAGTTCGTTCCATTCACGTCGATGCCAGGAGTGAGAGCAACAATTCAGCGCGCACTCGCGCGGACGTCAGATCCACCGCGAGTAGTTCCTCGCATCGCGTGATCCGGTTTCGCAGCGTGTGCCGATGAACGGACAGTTGTGCGGCAGCGGTTTCCCAATGCCCGTTGGCCTCGAGGAAAGCCCGAAGTGACGCCACCAGATCGGCGGTATGGATGCGGTCGTACTCGGCCAGCACGGCGATGGTCACCGCGGCCATGGCTCGTAACGACTCCTGCACCGGTTCGGAGGCCAGCAACATAGATCCGGTGAATTCGACGATGCGATCGTGGGATCCGGCAGCCGCGCAGGCGAGCGAGGCTTGTCGAAGCGCCGCGGGGGACTCGGTGATGTGAAGGCGGGCACTGAGGCCGACGCACGTCGATCGGGGTAACGAATCCATCATGCGTGCAACGAAGGTGGCATCGTCGGAGCCACGGAGCAGGAGCGCGCAGCCGGTGTCGGTCGTCCGGGCGAAGGTGGGCCGCCCCCGGAGCCGAGACTCGGCATCGATCGCGTCGACGATGCGCTCGGATGGTCCGCGAACCACCGCAACCCTGATGTGCGAGTCGTCGTCGGCAGCATCGGCGAGATAGCTGGGCACGTGCACATCGTCGTCCGTGGTCAGATGCCCGTCGAGGAGCAGCCCGAGCGCCAAGGTGTTGAGCCTGGACTGTTCGGCGCGCAGGCGCGCCGGTTTCTCGAGTTCGAGGGTCACCAGTGAAACGGCATGCCCGAGCAGGATCTGCTCGACCCCGGTCATCGGTCCAGCGGTGCGGATGGCCAGGAAAGTCGGTGCGCTGCCGGTGATCGGGACTGAATGCAGACTCACGGTGCGACCCGGTTCGCTCACCGAGACCGTGGCAGGTGACGCCGACGGGCGGATGCTGCGAGCGATGTCGCGGGCCTGCTCGACGAGATTCGATGCGTCCGTCGGATGGAACGACTCGGCGCGCCTACCGATCAGTGCCACCGATGTCGACGTGGCAACTGCGAGTTCCCGGACGATCGCGTCGACGCCGCCGTGCAGCGCTGCCCGCGTGATGCGGTTCTGTACCGACGCAGCGCGAACGACCTGCTCGTACTCCTGCTCGGAGATTCGCTTCATGACCGCTCGGATGACAGCAGCGAACGGAGTGTCGTAGGGAACTTCGACGACCGGCAGGCCCACCTCGTCTGCGGCGTCGAGAAGATGCTGGGGAATCGTGCTGTGGGACAGACCGATTCCGAATCCGAGGCATGCAACACCCGCGGCCGCCAGGGTTCGAACGTAGGTCCCGAGCGCGGGACCGTCGGAGTCGAAGCCCAGCCCGGTCGTCAGAATCAACTCGCCGCCCGACAGCCAGGGGCTGGGGTCGGTGAGCTCGGTTGCCTGCGCGAAGGTGATGGACGCAGAACTGCGCTCGGGTCCGCCGCGATGACTCAGTCGAAGGTGTCGCTGCCTCAGCAGCCAGGACATCTGCACGCTCACATGTCGCATTGTAATCCTGGGGTCGACGAAAAGGAGTGCGATCGGCTCGTGGGATGGACGAAATGGCAGCTGACCCGGCGATCGAGCAGTCGCATACTTGCTGAAACAGCCCAGACGAAAGGTGCGACCATGGCCTCGATCGAGTACCGACTTCCGCAGGAGCGCAAGATCGTCACCGCGTTCCCCGGACCGAAGTCGTCGGCATTGGCGGAGCGCCGCAAGGCTGTCGTCGGTGCAGGCGTGGCGTCCACTCTGCCGGTCTACGTGGCCGACGCAGACGGCGGCGTCGTCGTCGATGTGGACGGCAACTCGCTGATCGATCTCGGTGCCGGAATTGCCGTGACAACCGTCGGTGCCTCGAATTCGGCCGTTGTTGCCGCCGTGCAGGATCAGGTCGCTCACTTCACCCATACCTGCTTCATGATCGCGCCCTACGAGGGTTACATCGCAGTTGCCGAGAAGTTGGCCGAACTCACCCCAGGAGATCACGACAAGCGCACCGTCCTGTTCAACAGCGGTGCCGAGGCAGTCGAGAACGCAGTGAAGATCGCTCGGCACGCCACCGGACGCTCGGCCGTCGTCGTGTTCGATCACGCCTACCACGGCCGCACCAACCTGACGATGGCACTGACCTCGAAGTCGATGCCGTACAAGAGTGGCTTCGGGCCGTTCGCTCCCGAGGTCTATCGGGCCCCGATGTCCTACCCGTTCCGGGAGGGCCTGAACTCCGACGGTTCCTCGGTCACGGGCGCGCAGGCCGCGGCACGGGCGATCTCCGTCATCGAAAAGCAGGTCGGTGCAGCCAATCTCGCGGCCATCCTCATCGAGCCGATTCAGGGTGAGGGCGGTTTCGTCGTGCCGGCCGACGGCTTCCTGCCTGCACTGGCGAACTGGGCGCGCGAGAACGACGTCGTCTTCATCGCCGACGAGGTGCAATCCGGATTCACCCGGACCGGCGCCTGGTTCGCCAGTGAGCACGAGGGAGTCGTGCCGGACCTGATCACCATGGCCAAGGGCATTGCAGGCGGCATGCCGCTGGCTGCGGTCACCGGTCGCGCCGACCTGATCGACGCCGTGCACCCCGGTGGACTCGGTGGAACCTACGGCGGCAACCCCGTCGCCTGCGCCGCTGCCTTGGCGTCGATCGAGCAGATGGAGATGCTCGACCTCAATGGCCGCGCCCGCGATATCGAACGCATCGTGCTCGACCGGCTGCACGCGTTGACTCCGGACGTCTCCATCATCGGTGACATTCGCGGACGCGGAGCCATGCTGGCCGTCGAACTGGTCGTACCCGGTGGACACGAACCCAATCCCGAGGCCACCAAAGCCGTTGCGGCTGCGGCACTCGAGGCCGGGGTGATCGTGCTGACGTGCGGTACCTACGGCAACGTCATCCGCCTGCTGCCGCCCCTCGTGATCTCCGACGAGCTGTTGGACGACGCGCTCACCGTCCTCGAAGGTGCGCTTCGCTCTGTGGCACGGGGGAACTGACATGTCGGCCCACGATCTGATCTCCTCGCTGCCCACCGATCTCTGGCTCGGCGGTGCGCAGACACCGTCGGCGTCGGGTTCACGATTCGCCGTGCTGAACCCGGCGACCGGCGAGGAGTTGACCACCGTCGCCGACGCCACGGCGGGCGATGGCATCACCGCGCTCGATCTCGCTGTTGCGGCGCAGGGGGCGTGGGCGGCGACGCCTGCCCGCGAACGGGCAGAGATTCTGCGGCGCGCCTTCGACCTGCTGCAGGCGCGCGCGGCCGATTTCGCCTTGCTTATGACCCTCGAAATGGGGAAGTCGTTGGCGGAGAGCCGCGGTGAAGTGAACTACGGCGGAGAATTCCTGCGCTGGTTCAGCGAGGAAGCCGTTCGGATCGGCGGCCGGTTCACTCCCGCGCCGGCAGGCAACGGCCGAATCCTGGTGACCAAGATGCCCGTCGGTCCGGTGCTGGCCATCACCCCGTGGAACTTTCCGTTGGCCATGGGAACGCGCAAGATCGGGCCCGCTCTGGCTGCCGGATGCACTGTCATCGTCAAGCCGGCCGAGGACACTCCGCTCACGATGCTCCTTCTCGGGCAGGTGTTCGCCGACGCGGGGTTGCCCGATGGGGTGCTCTCGATCCTTCCGGCCTCCGACGCCGCGGCGGTCACCGGACCGCTG
This sequence comes from Rhodococcus sp. IEGM1428, assembly GCF_050321865.1. NCBI lineage: Bacteria > Bacillati > Actinomycetota > Actinomycetes > Mycobacteriales > Nocardiaceae > Rhodococcus > Rhodococcus sp. IEGM1428. Next base: position 529,268 of record NZ_JBNQFW010000001.1, read on the forward strand.
ATGGACGACCCCAGACTGAGGAAGGTCACGTTCACCGGATCGACCGGAGTGGGAAAGCTGTTGGTACGCAACGCAGCCGACCGCCTGCTACGGACGTCGATGGAGCTCGGTGGCAATGCCCCCTTCATCGTGTTCGACGACGCGGATATCGACGCGGCCGTGGACGGGGCGATGCTTGCCAAGATGCGCAACGGCGGCGAGGCATGCACGGCGGCCAACCGCCTGTACGTCGCGAACTCGGTGCGCGAGGAATTCACCGCGAAGTTGACGGCGCGAATCGAGGCCTTGACGGTCGGTGCGGGTGATCGAGAGGGCACCGACATCGGGCCGCTCATCAACGACAAACAGCGTGGAACGGTCACCGCACTGGTCGACGATGCCGTCGCGAAGGGTGCTCGGGTGCGCACCGGCGGCACGGCGCCGGATGGACCTGGATTCTTCTATACGCCGACGGTTCTCGACAGTATCCCCGCGGACGCGAACCTGTTGCAGGACGAGATATTCGGCCCGGTGGCAGCGATCATCGGATTCGACACCGAGGACGAGGCGGTGGCCGCCGCGAACGACACCCGCTACGGGTTGGTGGCGTACTTCTTCACCGAGAACCTCGACCGGGCCCTGCGGGTGTCGGCGGCACTGGACACCGGCATGGTCGGGGTCAATCGTGGCGCGATCTCGGATGCGGCTGCCCCCTTCGGTGGCGTCAAGGAATCGGGCTTCGGCCGTGAGGGCGGGTCGGAGGGCATCGAGGAATACCTCGAGACCAAGTACATAGCGCTTCGGTAGCCTGTGCACGTAGCGCTCCACTCTGCGACCGTCAGCACGGGAAGTCCCGTTCGACGGCCGAGAGTGGAGCGATTCGTGCCGGTCCGTTCTCAGCTCTGCGCGGCTGCGATCCGGTCTTCGGCCATGCGATCGGCTGCGGCTCCCAGCAGAATGCCCTCGGCACGCGCGATGGCGAAGATGCCGGAGACCGTGTCGCGAATCTTCCCGATCGTGGCCATCACTTGGTCCGAATCCTTACCGCGCAGTTCGCCTTCCACCTGGATCAGTCCGCCGGCGTTGGCGACGTAATCGGGCACCCAGACGATTCCGCGCGCCGCCAACATCTCTTCGACGTCGGGTGTGAGCAGTTGATTGTTGGCCGCGCCGCAGACGATGGACGCCGACAACCGGGCTACCGAGGAGGCGTCGAGGGTGGCACCCATGGCGCACGGTGCGTAGACGTCGACGTCGGCACCGATGATGTCGGATTCGACGGTGACACCGGGGAAGTCGGTGACGATGCGCTCGAGGGCGGGCGCATATGAGTCGCTGACGATCACGTCGGCACCGGCATCCCGAAGCAGGGCGACGAGGTTGTATCCGACCTTTCCTGCGCCTTCGACGGCGACACGCTTACCGGTCAGATCATCTGACCCCCAGACCGATTCGGCTGCCGCACGGAGCGAAAGAAAGACCCCGAGCGCGGTCTGCGGACCGCTGTCGCCGGTGCCGCCTGCAGTGGTGTTCTTGCCGACGACGTGCGCAGTCTCTTCGGCAATGATGTCGAGATCGTTGCTGTTGGTGCCCACATCGCCTGCGGTGACGTAGGTTCCACCGAGCGACTCGACGAAACGACCGTATGCGTTCAGCAGCGTCGGGGTCTTGATGGCGGTGGGATCGCCGATGATCACGGCTTTTCCGCCGCCGAGGTCGACGCCCGCGACGGCGGCCTTGTAGGTCATTCCGCGGGAGAGCCGCAGTACATCGGTCAACGCATCCTGCTCGGATGCGTAGGGGTAGAAGCGAGTTCCGCCGAGGGCCGGCCCGAGAACGGTGGAGTGGACGGCGATGATCGCACGCAGCCCGGTATCGCGATCCTGGCAGAACACGACGCGTTCGTGTGCGGAGTCGCGCGGCATGTCGGGACGGTCGAAGACGCCTGCTGCCGAGGAGAGGGAGCGGGGCGGGGTGCTGGTGACGGCGGCGGGGTGGTCGGCAACGACGGACACAGGCGGTCTCTTTCGGTGATGAGGCGGCGGTACCCGGAAATGGGTGGTATCCGGGACATGTCCGTCGAAGAGTGCCGTGAACGTGCACGCTGGTCAACCGCCGTCGCCGAGATCATGCATCTTGCACGGTGGACGCTGAATCGGTCTGGCAGAGCTGGTCTGCCTGCTCAGCGTCGGCCGTCTTCGGCGAGCTGTTCGAGCAACGGCTTGGTGCGGTACTGGATCAGTTCCGACATGGCGATGGACATGTTGGTGCGCTCGACTCCTGGTATCTCGAGAATCAGACCGGCGATGCGATACAGGTCGTCGGCGTCGACGGCGGCGATGCGGATGTGCATGTCTGCAGCTCCGGACAGCCCGAACACCTCGAGTACCTCAGGGATGGTGCGGAGATTCTCGGTGACTGCCGCCAGCATGTGCTGATTGACCCGTGCGGTGACGAACGCCTGCAGCGGTCGCCCCAGCGACTTCGGCGGTATGCGGTGATCGATCGGAGTGAGTGAGCCCTTGTCGTCCCATCGACCGAGGCGCGCCTGGACGGTGTTTCGCGACAAGCCCAGCGTCGTGGCGAGTTCGACCCCGGTGGCGCGAGGCTTCGAGCAGAGGGCAAGGAGAAGCTTGGCGTCGGTCTTGTCCAAATCGGTCATTGCGCACTTCCTGTAGCTCGGTCGTTAGCCAATATTGTGCACGTTGCGCAGTTTCGAAGTCATCACTTGTGCAGTCTGGATGTCGGTGGTGTCCTTGTGAAGGACATCACATCAGGACGGAGAGTGCCAGGACCATGAACACCAACTCGCTGGTTCAGCTGATCAAAGAATCGGGAACCGTGGTGCGCAACGAGACCTACTCGCCTCTCGTCGCCGATATCGACACGGCCGCGATGATGGAGATGTATCGCGATCTCGTCGTCGTCCGGCGCATCGATTCCGAGGCCACCGCATTGCAGCGGCAGGGCGAACTGGGTCTGTGGGCACCGCTGCTCGGTCAGGAAGCAGCGCAAGTCGGATCCGCTCGTGCGCTCGACTCCGAGGACTTCGTGTTCGCCAGCTATCGCGAGCACGGTGTCGCTTACTGTCGCGGCGTGGACCCCACCCAGATGTTGCGGTTCTGGCGCGGATCGACGCTGTCCGGCTGGGACCCGTACGAGTACCGGATGACCACACCGGCGATCATCGTCGGATCGCAGGGTCTGCACGCGACCGGGTACGCCATCGGCATGCAGCTCGAGGGCGCCGAAGGTGCGGCCATCACCTACTTCGGTGACGGCGCGACCAGTCAGGGCGACATCTCCGAGGCGCTCGGTTTCGCCGCCAGTTTCCATGCGCCCGTGGTGTTCTTCTGCCAGAACAATCAGTGGGCGATCTCCGAACCGGTGACGGTACAGACCAAGGCGACGATCGCGGCCCGCGGCGAGGGCTTCGGTATTCCGTCGGTGCGCGTCGACGGCAACGACGTTCTGGCCGTCCTGGCGGTGACCAGAGCAGCGCTGGCGCGCGCCCGAGAGGGTAGTGGCCCGACGCTCATCGAGGCCGTCACCTACCGGATGGGCCCGCACACCACGTCCGACGATCCGACGCGATACCGCTCGGGTGCCACCGACGACGAATGGCGTGCGAAGGATCCGATCGATCGAATCGAGAAGCTGCTCCGTCGAATCGGCGTGTACGACGATGCATTCGCCGCTTCGGTGAAGCGCACCGCCGACGACGTCGCGGCGGAACTCCGCCGTGGGTGCCTCGAGACCGTCGAGCCGGAAGCGATGTCGGTGTTCGACAACGTCTACGCCGATCCACACCCCCTCCTGGACGACGAGCGAGCCCAATTTGCCTCGTACCAGGCCGGATTCGAAGGAGCCACGTCATGACCACCATGGAAAGTATTGCGCCGCAGCGGCCCACGAGTCTTCCGTTGGGCAAGGCCATCAATGCAGGTCTGCGACGAGCGATGGAGAACGATCCCAAGGTTCTCCTCATGGGCGAGGACATCGGCAAGCTCGGTGGAGTCTTCCGCATCACCGACGGCCTGCAGAAGGACTTCGGACCCGGTCGTGTTCTCGATATGCCGCTGGCCGAATCCGGCATCATCGGCACCGCAGTCGGACTCGCGATGCGAGGATTCCGGCCGGTGTGCGAGATCCAGTTCGACGGCTTCATCTACCCGGCCTTCGATCAGATCGTCTCGCAGGTCGCCAAACTGCACTACCGCACGAGTGGAAACGTGAAGATTCCGATGACGATTCGCGTGCCCTACGGCGGCGGAATCGGTGCCGTCGAGCATCACTCGGAGTCGCCCGAGGGCTACTTCGCGCAGACAGCGGGCCTACGCGTCGTCACCTGTAGCAATTCTGCAGACGGCTACTCGATGATCCAACAGGCCATTGCCAGCGACGACCCCGTGTTGTTCTTCGAGCCGAAGCGTCGGTACTGGGAGAAGAGCCCGATCGACCTGGACGCCACCGACCTCGACGAGTCGTACCCGCTGCACCGGGCGCGGGTGGTCACCGATGGCACCGATGTCACCCTCATCGCCTACGGCCCGCTCGTCGCCACCGCCCGCAAGGCCGCCGAAGTTGCTGCCCACGAGGGAATCTCGATCGAGGTCATCGATCTGCGCTCGCTGTCCCCGATCGACTTCGAGACCATCGAGGCCTCTGTGCGCAAGACCGGACGTCTGGTCGTCACACACGAGGCGCCGGTGTTCATGGGTATCGGCTCCGAGATCGCCGCTCGTATATCCGAACGGTGTTTCTACAACCTGGAGGCACCGGTGCTACGCGTCGGCGGCTTCGGGACCCCGTACCCCGCGTCCAAGCTCGAGAAGTTCTATCTCCCCGACGTGGACCGGATCCTCGACGCCGTCGACCGCTGCCGCTCCCACTGACTTTTCGCTCACTGCCTCCGACAGACACCGAACAGGATTCGACGATGCCCACCATCCAGAGTTTTCCGTTGCCCGACCTCGGGGAGGGTCTCACCGAGGCCGACCTGCTGACCTGGCTCGTCGCCGTCGGTGACACGATCGAGTTGAATCAGAATATCGCCGAGGTCGAAACGGCCAAGGCTGCCGTCGAACTTCCGTCACCGTTTGCGGGAGTGGTTGTCTCGCTGCATGTCTCGGAGGGCGACACCGTCGAGGTAGGGGTACCGATCATCGACATCCGAGTCGGCGGCGACAGCGAGGACCCCGAAGTCGTCGTGGCTGCTGCCGAAGTGCGCGAAGAAAGCCCCGCCGAAGACAGTGACGAACGCGTCCCGGTTCTCGTCGGCTACGGCGTGGCGAAGGAAGGATCGAGTCGACGCGGAGGCCGGGGAACACCGTCGGTCACTGCGTCACCGAACGGGCAGAACGGAAAGCCGCTCGCCGCACCACCGGTGCGAAAGATCGCCAAGGACAACGCCGTCGACCTGGCCGAGATGCCGGCAACAGGAAGCCGCGGTGACGTCACTCGCGACGATGTCGAGTCGTATCTGCAGGGTGAACCCACTGCGGCCGAACAGGACCCCCGCAAGCGCGGCCGCGAAGAGCGAACCCCGATCAAGGGGGTGCGCAAACATACGGCGGACGCGATGGTGCGCAGTGCCTTCACCGCCCCACACGTCACCGAATTCGTGACCGTGGACGTCACCGAGACCCTGACTCTGCTGGAGTCCCTCCGGTCCTCGACTCACTTCGCGGACGTGCGGCTGACTCCGCTGGCGTTGGTGTGCAAGGCCGTTCTCGTTGCGCTGAGATCGAATCCGTCCCTCAACTCGTCCTGGGACGAGGCGGCTCAGGAGATCGTCACCAAGCGCTACGTCAACCTCGGCATCGCCGCAGCGACCCCACGCGGCCTGATGGTGCCGAACATCAAGGACGCGCACGAGCTTTCGCTGGTGGACATCGCACGTGCGCTGGCAGATCTGACCCGTACCGCGAAGGAAGGCAAGAGCAGTCCGGCCGACCTCGCCGACGGCACGATCACGATCACCAACGTCGGTGTGTTCGGAGTCGACGCCGGGACGCCCATCCTCAATCCCGGCGAAGCGGCCATCCTGTGCTTCGGCTCGATCCGCCGTATGCCCTGGGAACACGAGGGTGCGATCGCACTGCGTTCGGTGACGACGCTGTCACTGTCGTTCGATCACCGTCTCGTCGACGGCCAGCAGGGATCACAATTCCTCGCCCTCGTCGGCCGGTTGCTCAGCACTCCGATGGATATGATCGCCCTGAGCTGATTTCCGCGGCTCGATGGACACAGGTCGATGGAGACAAGGGGGCGCGCGTGGCCGAGGCGATCGACGAGTACTTCCTGAAGCAGGTTCGCTCCGCCCGGCCCGGTGGGTCCGTCGTCGCCGATCCGGATCGACTGCTTCGGTACTTCGATGCGCAGCTCGCCAGCAGGCATCTCGACTTCGCGGCCCGTTGGTTGCAGTCCGAGGGCTTCGGTTACTACACCATCGGATCGTCCGGGCACGAAGCCAATGCAGTCGTCGGAGCAGCGACCGAGGTCACCGACCCGGCACTACTGCACTACCGCTCCGGTGGTTTCTATGCCGCACGCGCACAACAGTATTCGCACTCGAACCCGATCCGGGACGTGCTGGCGAGTCTGGTCGCCTCGACTCGCGATCCCATGTCCGGCGGCCGCCACAAGGTGTTCGGGCATCCGGCTCTGGGCATGGTCCCGCAGACGTCGACCATCGGGTCGCAGGTTCCGCGCGCGGTCGGCCTGGCATTCGCGCTCGGCCGAGCAAAGGCGCTGCGTCATCGAACCCCGTGGCCCGAGAACGCCGTTGTGGTGTGCAGCTTCGGCGACGCCTCGGCCAATCATTCGACGACGGTGGGTGCGCTCAACTCGGCTGCCTATTGCGCACACCAGTCCGTTCCGATGCCGATCCTGTTCGTCTGCGAGGACAACGGAATCGGCATCAGTACCCGATCGCCGCGGGGATGGATCGCGCAGTCGCTGAGCCGATTACCGTCGATCGAGTACGTGCGTGCCGACGGCGATGATCCGATCGCACTGATGCGCACCGTCGACGCTGCGGTTGCAACGGTACGGGCGAGGCGGCGTCCGGTGGTCCTCCACCTCGAGACGGTGCGGCTGATGGGTCACGCCGGATCGGATGCCGAACTCGCCTACCGCTCGAGCGCAGACATTGTCGGTGACTACGAGCGAGATCCGTTGCTGGCGAGCGCACGTGCACTCATCGGGGGCGGTGTTCTTTCGGCAGCCGATGTCGAGGCCCGCTACGAAGCGATGCGCGAGACCGTCATGGGCGAGGCCGAGGCGACGGTCGACTCGCTGCGCTCCGGGGAATCGTCGCGTCTCGCTACCGCAGATGCGGTGATGGCTCCGCTCACCGAACGACGACCGAGCGCTGTGGCCGCCACCGAGTCCGGTCTGCGCGGTGCACCCAGCGAGCAACGTCTCACGCTCGCCGCGATGATCAACCGAACTCTCACCGACATCATGACGGCACGACCGGACGTGCTCGTGTTCGGCGAGGACGTGGCCGTCAAAGGCGGCGTCTACGGCGTCACGAAGGGTTTGCGCAAGAAGTTCGGCGCAACACGAGTCTTCGACACTCTGCTCGACGAGCAGACGGTGCTCGGCACCGCCCTCGGTGCTGCGCTCGCTGGATTCGTCCCGATACCCGAGATTCAGTATCTGGCGTACCTGCACAATGCCGAGGACCAGCTGCGCGGTGAGGCCGCGTCGCTGAAGTTCTTCTCCGACGCCCAGTACACCAACGGGATGGTGGTGCGCATCGCCGGTTTGGCGTATCAACGCGGTTTCGGCGGACACTTTCACAACGACAATGCGGTCGCTGTTCTGCGCGATATTCCGGGCATCGTGGTTGCGGTACCGAGTTCGGCGGCCGAGGCCGCTGGTCTTTTGAGAACCTGTGTGGCACTGGCCTCGGAGGAGGGGCGAGTGTGCGTGTTTCTGGAGCCCATTGCGCTCTATCACCGCACCGATCTGCTCGACGGCGACGGTGCACTGCGCTGTGCCGATAATTCATCGGGCGATTTCGGCACCGTCGCAAGCCATCTCGACGGAGATGACCTGGTGATCGTCACGTTCGGAAACGGAGTGGTGATGAGTCGACGCGCCGCGTCGCGGTTGAGCGAACGCGGGATCGCGGTGACGGTCGTGGACCTACGTTGGATAGTTCCGCTGCCGGCCGAGGAGTTGTTGCACCGGCTGGCACGCTTCGATCGAGTGCTGATCGCCGACGAGACCCGGCACGACGGGGGAGTGGGTGAGGGCGTCGTGACCGCTCTCGTCGAGGGCGGCTACAACGGTGCCATCGCGCGAGTCTCGAGCAAGAATTCGTTCGTCCCCCTCGGCGGCGCGGCCGATCTCGTCCTCCTCTCGGAAGACGAGATCGTTGCCGCAGCCGTGCGGATGATGGACGACCGCTGATTCAGTGAATCGATTGCGCGGGAACTGCGCTCGCGTCCTGATCGGTTCGTGCCGGCGCTCGGACGAAGAACGAGGCCGCCACCGCGATCAGTGACACGGCCCCGCCGTAGAGGAAAGCGGTGTGAATTCCGGCCTCGGAACCACCCACCGCACTTACGCCGTCGGCGACGCGGGCGGCCGCAGTATTGGACATCACCGTGACGAACAACGCGGTACCGGCAGCGCCGGCCAACTGCTGAACCGTGTTGAAGATCGCACTACCGTGCGAGTACAGCTGGGTGGGTAGTGATCCCAGCGACGAAGTCATGAGCGGCGTCATGATGAGAGCCAGACCCGCCGAGAGCAGCATGTGGATACCGATCACGAGCGGCAGTGCGGTCTGCGCGTCGAGCACGGTCATCGACCACAGTGCAGCGCTCACCACGACGGCACCGGGAATGACCAACGGGCGCGGGCCGATTCGATCGAAGATGCGACCGACGAACGGGGCCAGCAGACCCATCAAGAGTCCGCCGGGGAGCAGCATCAGTCCGGTGTCGAGAGTGTCGAGGCCGCGGACGTTCTGCAGATACATCGGTAGCAGGATCAGTGCGCCGAACAGGGCCATCATCGAAATCGCGATCATGCCGAGTCCGATACTGAAGGTTGGAGTGCGGAACGGACGCATATCCAGAAGTGCGCCGCCGCGCTCCTGACGGGAGATCTGCCGGAGAACGAACACCACGAGGGCGAGCGCACCGACGACCAGCGGCAGCCACACCGGCACCACGGACTCCTCGGCCGAATGTCCCAGGCTGCTCAGGCCGTAGACGATGCCGCCGAAAGCCAACGCGGACAACACGACCGACGCGGGATCGAACGACGGCCGACTGGTCTGGGTCACGTTCTTCACCAGAGTGGTCCCGATGGCGAACGCGATGAGGGCGATGGGAAGGACGAGCCAGAACATCCAACGCCAGTCGAGCGAATCGAGGATGATCCCCGAGATCGTCGGACCGACCGCGGGTGCCACAGCGATGACGATGGAGATCACGCCCATCATCGCGCCGCGCTTGTGCGCCGGAACCACGGTGAGCACCGTTGTCATCAACAGCGGCAACATGATCGCCGTGCCGCTGGCCTGGGTGACGCGTCCGAGCAGGAGCAGCTCGAATCCCGGAGCGGAGGCAGCGAACAGAGTGCCGACAGTGAACAGCGTCATGGCCGCCACGAACACCTGACGCAGAGTGAAGCGCTGGAACAGGAAGCCGGTGATGGGAATGACCACCGCCATCGTCAGCAGAAATCCGGTGGTGAGCCACTGCGCCGTCGTCGCGGAGATGTCGAGGTCGACCATCAGGGTGGGCAGCGCCACGCTCATGATCGTTTCGTTGAGGATCATGACGAACGCCGCGATGACGAGGATGCCGATCAGTAACTTGCTGCCCGGCGCGAGTTGCGCGTCGGGTTTGTGGTCGGTCTCAGATGTGGTCATGTGTCGAGAACTTTCGCGTATGGGTTCAAGGTGTGGAGCAATTCGTATGTAGACAGCTTGAATCATAGTGACAGTGACTGTCAACTTGAACTTTGCTGGTATGTTGACAGCGACACGAAGGGGAGTCGACGATGGATGGAGGACGATGAGCGATCGAGTACCGGATCTGCGCGAGCGACGTCGTCGAGAAACCCTCCTCGAGATCACCCGTGCTGCGCTCGATCTGTTCGAGACGCAGGGCTGCGCCACCACGACGGTCGATCAGATCGCACGCCGGGCCGGAGTATCGCCGAGTACGTTCTTTCGTAGCTTTGCATCCAAGGAGGAATCGGTTCTCGGCCTCGCCCCGGAGTTCGAGCTCGATATCGACGCCTGGCTGGCATCGACGGCACCGCAAGGCATCACCCTCACGGCGATCGAAGCACTGTACGAGCGATCCGTCGAACGATTTTCCGCTGCACCGTACGAGGCCAGGGATCGTCTCCTGCGTACCCGGCGGTTGATCGGTCGCGACGACCATCTGCGGGCCGCCGCCTTCACGGCCGACGCCATGACGCTGTGCCGCGTCACCGATTCGGTGGCCGCCAAGCTAGGTGATCACGAATCACGTTCATATGCACGGTTGTTGGTCGAGGGGGCCGGAATGGCCATGCGAATCGCCTTCGACGACTGGGCCGAGCGCATCGACACCGGGCAGGACGCCGACCTGGTAGACATCTACCGAACCACGCTGAACGATCTGCGACGCGTCGTCGCCGGCTGAGCTTCTCGTCGTGCGCGGAACTTCGTAGTGGGGGTCGAGTTTTGGTGCACGTGGCGCGAAGCGCCTCTCACCCGAAGCGGCTGGGCGACAGGTCCGCTTCGTCGAGCCCGCGCTCGGTCACATCGATCGGAAGTGGTTGCCGCCGTAGCAGAGTCGCGCCGACTCTGGCCAGCGCCGCGCACGTCTGGATTCCGTACCCACCCTGACCGGCGCACCAGAAGAAACCCTCGATGTTCGGATCGAATCCGACGACCGGAGTTCGGTCGGGCACGAAGCTGCGCAGGCCGGCCCAGGACGACCGCACATGCCGGGCCGTCAACGTGGTCGCCTCGGCAATGTCGTCGAACGCTCGGGCGATCTCCAACTCGTCCGGACGGGCATCGCTCGGCTCGATGGGCGTCTCGTCCGCAGGCGAGCACAGTAGTTGTGCGCCTTCGGGTTTGATGTAGAACTTCTCGTCGATGTCGCTCAATGTCGCCAGGTGTGCGGTATCGAGGTCCTCGGGTGCGGCCACCATGAACACCGAGCGTCGCATGGGCACGAGTCCGATAGGCTCGGCACCCGCCATCGCGCCGAGGACATCCGCCCATGCGCCCGCGGCGTCGACGACGAGCGGAGCAGTGTGTGTCGACCCATCGGTGGTGTGCGCGTGCCACAGGCCGTCGATGCGCCTCAGTGAACTCACCCCGGTACCGGTGTTGACACGCCCGCCCCGCGTACGGAGCCCTCGCACGTAGCCCTGATGCAGGGCGTGCACGTCGACTTCCATCGAATGCGGCTCGTACAGAGCGCAATCGATCAATTCGGGGCGCAGCGGCGGAAAGAATGTGCGCGCGTCGGCAGGCGAAACCAGTTGTGCGTCGGGCGTCAAGCGGCTGACGTCGGCGTACATCGCTTCGAGCGCGTCGCCTCGTCCGATGGACGCGAACTGGAGCAGGGGGCGCGGGGCGAGCAGTTCGGATCGAAAGTGCTCCGGCGGGTTCTCCAGGAAGTCTCGGCTGGCCGTCGTCAGAGCACGAATCGTGTTGTTGCCGTAGGTCTCCAGAAACAGCGCGGCCGAGCGTCCGGTGGTATGGAAGGCCAGGGTCTTCTCGCGCTCGAGCAGGGTGACTCGGTGATCGCTCGCGAGTTCGTATCCGAGCGAGACACCGCCGATTCCGCCGCCGACAACTATTACATCGGTGGTAGGCGTGTCGCGAACAGACGTGCTCATCGAGTTCTCCCATTCCTCGGCTGGGTGATTTCAGGCTGGACGGTCCACTGAGCGCCGGGACCGACCGCCTCGTCGAAGATCAACCAGGTTCGGGTCGACAGTATCCCGTCGAGTCCCTGCAACTTGTCCAGCACCAGGTGTCGCAGTGCCGATGTGTCAGGAGCACGGACCAGAACGAGCGCATCGAAGTCACCGCCCATCAAGCTGACGTGCTCGACGAACGGGAAGGTACTCAGGTCGTCGGCGACGGCACGCCACGAATCCTGCCGAATGGACAGTGCCACATAGGCGGATGCGCCGACTCCGGCCTTCTCGTAGGCGATGCGTGCGGTGAACCCCTCGATGACGCCCTCGTCGAGGAGGCGATCCACGCGTACGTAGGCGTGTGCCCGGGAGATGTGAGTTGCCTCGGCCAATGCGCGCATGGACATTCGGCCGTCACGGCTCAGCTCGGTGACGATGCGTCGATCCACGTCGTCGAGCTCGTACTCGGTTTGTGCCATCCGTCCACTCCAGGTCGTTCACGAGGGGTCTGTATGGACAGACTGCCACACCAGGCGCACTCGAGGGCCATACATCTACATCTCGGCCCCTGATTTGAAAGCTGGTCCACTGGGCCGCACTCTGTGTAGAACGGAAAAGCCGAGACGAACACGTGCAGGAGGGGTACCGCATGACCACGACGGACACGCTCGATCACGTCACGACCTCGGTCGCACGGCGCGTTCGCGAGGGGTACGAAGCAGATTTCGTCGAATGGACCGATCGCGGTATCGATCTCGTTCGAACTTTCCCCGGCTTTCTCGGTGGCGGCTGGCTGCGCAGTTCCGGCGGATCCAACGACTACCACGTGGTGTACCGGTTCGAGACCCACGACAACCTCGACGCGTGGCTGCACTCGGATTCTCGACGCCGCTGGCTCAGCAGCGGCAGGCCCATCGCCGACGACGTTGCAACACATCGTCTTTCCGGCGTGGAGGGATGGTTCGAGCCGCAGTCCAACCTGACCGACGCAGTTCGAGTGATCGGCGGCCCGCCACCCCGGTGGAAGCAGGCGATTTCGATCGGCGTGGCGTTCTATGCCGTCAGCTTGCTGGTCAACATCGTTCTCACACCACATTTGACGGGGTTGAACGTGGCCCTGCGAACGGCGGTCGTGGTGATGATGTGCACGCCGTTGATGGTCTATGTAGTGATGCCGTTCGTCACCTCCCGGCTGCGGAAGTGGCTCGTACCCCGCGTCTGAGCCCGGCCTTGCTTCTCCACCACCTCACTTCTATACAGTCGAGATCATGCCCGACGCCCGTGTGCACGATCAGTTCGCTCTCGACGGGGCCTGGAACTTTCGAGACCTCGGCGGTGTTCGCACTGCCGACGGCTCGAGGATTCGGCCCGGAAAGTTCTATCGCGCATCGGAATTGAGTGCTCTCACCGAGAGCGGACAACGCGCCGTGGTCGATCTCGGGATACGCACGGTGTTCGATTTTCGCAGTGACTCCGAGATCGCACGAAGTGGTGTCGACAGAGTTCCGGACGGCGTGCAGTCGATCTCGGTGCCGTTCCACAACGACAGCGGTGAGCGCGCTCCGCACGAGGCTCCGACCCACGAAGAACAGAGTCAGGTCGACTACCTGCTCCGCGCGTACGCGTCGTTTCCGGTGCTGGACGGGGCGGCGCACGCGATCAAGCAGGTGGCGGAGGCTATTGCCGCCGGGCGAGGCGGAGTTCTGGTGCACTGCGCCGCGGGTAAGGATCGGGCCGGGTGGACCGTCGCGACTGTGCTGCGGGCCGCCGGAGTGAGCGAGGACGAGATCCTCGCCGACTACCTCGCCAGCAATGCTGCAGTGGAGCCGCTGCTCGCCCATGTGCGCCGGACATGGGCAGGTACCGATGACGCCCGAGGGCCCGGGGAGGCGTTGTTGGGAGTCCGCGCGTCCTATCTGGAGCGCGGAATGCAGGCTGTGACGTCGAATCACGGGTCGTTCGAGGCTTATCTGAGTCACCTGGGTATCGATGAACATCTGCGCGGGCGGCTCGTCGCCGAATTGGTTCAGGACTGAGCGGTAGCCTCTGCGTCATGCGAATCGGACAGACGGCCCCGGATTTCGAGCTCCTCGATCATGCCGGTGAATCCCGTGCGCTCTCCGAGCTGACGGCATCGGGCCCGGTGGTGCTGTTCTTCTATCCTGCGGCCAACAGTCCCATTTGCACCGCCGAGGCCTGCCATTTCCGCGACCTCGGAACAGAATTCAGCAGATTCGGTGCGCAGCGAGTGGGGATCAGCACCGACACCCGCGACAAGAATCAACATTTCGCTCTGCAGAGGTCCTTCGACTTTCCACTGCTGTCCGATTCCGACGGCGCGGTGGCCGAACAATTCGGAGTGCGGCGAGGTGGGTGGTTCACCCGGCGGCGTCGGCTTCGTGAGCTCGAACGCGGGCGGGCGCATGCGGCCAATCGTGGGTACTTGCGGCAGCTACTGTCCGTGAAGCGGACGACATTCGTGATAGATCGGCACCGAGTGGTGCGGATGGTTGTGCAGAGCGAACGCGGTCACGTGCACGCGACCAAGGCCTTGGAATACCTGCGTTATCTGTCTTGACGACGAAGTGCGCCGTTATTCGTTCGCGCCGCTGAACAGGGCGGTGTAAACGGCAGGCTTCGAAGCTTCGGCGTGTGCATCGGTCGACGCGTCGTCGGGATGGCTGAAGAGTGCCTCGTTCTTGTCTTTGTGTTCCATTCCCCGAGCATGCCCCTAGTCGACCGCAATAGCCACTCGCCGCGCTGGCTTTGCTGCAACCCGTACCCCCTCGTGCGCGTTTTGCGTAGGTCCACCTACGCAAAACGCGCACGACGGTGGCGCCTGGGGAACGAACGCGAAAGGTCACACGCAGCCGGGTGGGATACTGCTCGGGTGCCTGATGAAACTCTGTTCGACGCCCTGCGCCGCGAACCCGACGCCGAGGCACCCAACCTCCACGCCGTCGACGCTGCGGACCGTCTGGTACTCGATACCGTCGACGAGCGCCCGGGAGTCGACAGAACGGCACCGATCGCAGTGATCGGCGACCGGTACGGTGCCCTCACCCTCGGTGCCGTGGCGTTGGGCTTCACCGATGTGCGGGTCCATCAGGACGCCGTCACCGGCGTGCGGGCGCTCGAACTGAACGCTGCACGGGTTGCCATGAGCGGTTCGTACACCCAGCACAGGCTCGGTGCCGAGCTGTTCGACGGCGTCGGCACGGTACTGATGCAGTTGCCGCGAGGTCTGGCCGAGCTCACCGAAATCGCCGAGCACATCGCGGCGCACGCGACCGCGGACGTGGTGGTGTTGGCAGGTGGGCGAGACAAACACATGACCCCCGCCATGAACGACGTGCTACGACGGTCCTTCGCGACGGTCACGGCCGGCCGCGGCCGGCAGAAAGCCCGAGTGCTCACCGCGACCGGGGCGGTGGCGTCGGCGATGACGTATCCGGTGAGCAAACGTCTCGCGGATATCGACATGACGGTCGTGGCCCATGGCGCTGTGTTCGCCGGCGCAGGCCTGGACATCGGGACACGGTTCCTGCTCGAGTTCGTTCCGAAGATGTTGCCGCGTGCTCGCACGGCCGTCGACTTGGGCTGTGGCACAGGCATTCTCGCAGCAGAGCTGGCGCGAACCAGGCCGGATCTAGAAGTGATCGCTACCGATCGTTCGGCTGCAGCTATCGCGTCGGCAGCGGCGACGGCGGAGGCGAACGGGACTCGGATCGCGGTGATCGCCGACGATGCGATGTCCACCTTCGAATCGGAGTCGGTCGATCTGGTGGTCTGCAATCCGCCGTTTCACGAAGGTGCTGCCGTGCATACGGGCGGGGCGAGCAAACTGTTCGCTGCCGCCGGTCGGGTGCTGCGGCCCGGCGGCCAACTGTGGACTGTGTTCAACACTCACCTGAACTATCGACGCGAACTGGCCGACGCCGTTGGTCCCACCGACCTCATGGGACGCAACGGCAAGTTCACCGTTGCTCGCTCGGTGCGGCCGAGCGAGCAACGGTGAGTGTCAGGTGACCGGGCCGCCGTCTTCGGGGGAGCCGTCGATCTGGCCGCGGTTGCGCCCGCGGTCCTCGACGAGGGTTCCTTCGACGATCTCCGCCTGACGCTGGCCTTCGGCGTAGTCGATATCGGGATCCTCGTCGGATTCCTCGACGACGTGGTCGACCAATTCCTCGGTCAACTCGTCGTCGGGGGTCTCGGTGATCGGGCGGTCGAGCTCCTCCTCGACCGCGATGTCGGGTTCTTCCTCGCTGAGCTTGAGGTCCAGGCTCTCGCCCTCGGCAGCCTCACGGGCTGTGGTGCCGAAGCTGTTGGCCTCGCTCCAGTGGTCCGGGGGATCGACCACGGTGTCGCCGTCGTCGTTGCGCACCTCGTCGGAGTCGACGCTTTCGCTGGGGTCCAAAGTCTGGTCGGGTCCGTCTTCGATTGCCATTTCCTCATAGTGCCCGTTTCGATTCGGTGTCACACACGCGGTCGTGTCCGCGTATGGAGGGCGTACCCGGTAGAGTCCGTTTTGTCCGTCGTAGAAGTTCTCCGTTCGGGAACTTTTGTCCGGATATCAGACGTTCTACTGGTGACCGGCGGGGAGATCCCCGGTGGGGATCAGAACTTACGAAGGGAAGAGACACGGTGCGCACCTCCAGCAACCCGGTGTTCCGCAACCTGCCCAAGCAGCAGGGCGGCGGCTACGCCACATTCGGATCTGCGACGGCTGGAGCCTCGCAGGCCGCAACCTTCGGCCAGCATCCCGGAACGCAGGCCGATCCGTACACCACGCAGCCCGCACAGCGGGCCATGACGATCGACGACGTCGTCACCAAGACCGGCATCACCCTCGGTGTGCTGAGCGTGACGGCGATCATCTCGTACCTGCTCGTCTCCAACAACACCGACCTGGCCGTGCCGTTCGTGATCGGCGGCGGCTTGATCGGGTTCGGCCTGGTCATGTTCGCGACCTTCGGTCGCAAGATGGACAACAAGGCGATCGTCCTCGCCTACGCCGCCGCAGAAGGCGTGTTCCTCGGTGCACTGTCGCTGATGTTCACCGGTGTCGAGTTCGGTGGGGTCGGCGGATCCGCCCTCATCGGTCAGGCAGTACTCGGCACGTTCGGCGTGTTCTTCGGCATGCTGATCGTCTACAAGACCGGCGCGATCCGCGTCACCCCGCGTTTGACCCGCATGGTCGTCGGTGCCCTCATCGGTGTCGTCGTGCTGATGCTCGGCAACCTCGTCGCCAGCTTCTTCATGGAAGACGGCTTCGGACTCCGCTCGGGCGGACCGCTGGCCATCATCTTCAGCCTCGTCTGCATCGGTATCGCCGCGTTCAGCTTCCTGCTGGACTTCGATCAGGCCGATCAGCTGATCCGTGCACAGGCACCGGAGAAGGCAGCCTGGGGCGTCGCCCTCGGCCTGACCATCACCTTGGTCTGGCTGTACGTCGAGATCCTGCGTCTGCTGAGCTACTTCCAGAACGACTAGTACTCTCGCGAAAAGCCCCGCCACTCCATTGAAGAGGGCGGGGCTTTTTCGTTGTGATGTCTCGGATCAGCTGAGGCGTTCGAGCACCATGGCCATACCCATGCCGCCGCCGACGCACATGGTCTCGACGCCGAACGTCTTGTCCTGTGTCGTCAGGTTGTTCAGCAGCGTGGTGGTGATGCGCGCACCGGTCATGCCGAAGGGGTGGCCGATCGCGATGGCACCGCCGGAGACGTTGAGCTTGTCCTCCTCGATGCCGAGGTCGCGAGCCGAACCGAGTACCTGCACGGCGAACGCCTCGTTGATCTCGAACAGGTCGATGTCGGAGATGGACATCCCCGCGATCTTCAGCGCCTTACGGGTGGCCTCGATGGGGCCGAGGCCCATGATCTCGGGGGACGTGCCGGTGACTCCGGTGGAGACGATGCGCGCCAATGGCGTCAAGCCCAGTTCCTTGGCCTTGGTGTCGCTCATGATGACGAGTGCTGCTGCGCCGTCGTTGAGCGGGCACGCGTTGCCCGCGGTGATGGTGCCGTTGGGACGGAAGACCGGCTTGAGCTGGCTGATCTTCTCGTACGTGGTGCCGGCGCGAGGGCCGTCGTCGGTGTTGACGACGGTGCCGTCGGGCAGGGTCACCGGGGTGATCTCCCGCTCGAAGAAGCCGGCGTTGATGGCCTCTTCTGCGCGGTTCTGGCTGCGGACGCCCCAGTGGTCCTGATCCTCGCGGGTGATGCCGGTGAGCAGCGCGACGTTCTCGGCCGTCTGGCCCATCGCGATGTACGCGTCGGGCAGTTCGCCGTTCTCGCGGGGATCGGTCCAGCTGTCCGCGCCCTCTTCCTGCGCCTTCTTGGTGCGGGCCTCGGCGTCGGCGAAGATCGGGTTGTGGCTCTCCGGCAGCGAGTCGGAGCTGCCATGGATGAAGCTGGACACGCTCTCGACACCAGCGGAGATGAACACGTCACCCTCGCCTGCCTTGATCGCGTGCAGCGCCATTCGGGTGGTCTGCAGCGAGGACGAACAGTAGCGGGTGATCGTCGTTCCTGGCAGGGAGTCGTAGCCGAGCTGCACTGCGACGATGCGAGCGAGGTTGTTGCCCTGCATGCCGCCGGGCAGACCGCAGCCCAGGAGCAGGTCGTCGATGTCCTTCGGGTCCAGCGAAGGCACCTTGGCCAGCGCGGCGGCGACCATCTGAGCGGTGAGGTCGTCGGGACGAATGTCCTTGAGCGACCCCTTCATCGCCCTGCCGATCGGTGAGCGCGCGGTGGCGACGATGACTGCCTCTGGCATGAGATCTCCTTCGAATCGATACTGCTTACCTGCTCTGTTACCGCCGAGTAGGCGATGTCTCCCGATCGAACTTACAACCCCGCCGATCCACCGCCGCCACGACGTACGAGATCGTCCCACGCAGTGCTGATCTCGGCATCGAGCTCGGCGGTTCTCCTGCGCAGGAAGCGGTCGAGTGCGGCCGTGGCGCGGGGGATGGCCTTGCGTGATTCGGCGGCGGCGGACACGGTCGGCAGCTCGGGCAGCGGGCCACCGTGCCACACCCCGAGCGCCGATGCGAGCACCGGCAGAATCTGCTGCGCGGCGAGCTCGTAGCCGGCGGCCGAAGGATGGAAGCGATCCGCCGAGAACATCGTGTCGGGGGCCGCGAGAAACTCGGGGGAGAGCAGATCCGCCAGGGCCACCGGATGTCCGCCCGCGCTGAGCGTCCTGGCCGTCTGAGCATGCGCCAGGCGTCGACCCCAATTGCGGACGACGGTGCGCAGCGGCTGCGGAATGGCAGTCACGACACCGAGATCGGGGCACGTCCCCACGGCGACCACACAGCCCTTGGCCGTCAACCGCTCGACCGCGTCGCCCAGTCTGGCCGCCGATGCGGGAATGGAGAACTTCTTGGTGACGTCGTTCGCGCCGACGAAGATGACCGCCGCATCGGGCGGCGGACCCGCGACGAACATCGCATCGACCTGGCCTTCGAGGCCCTTCGAGGTGGCACCGGCAATTGCCTTGGTACTCAATCGGATTCGCTGACCTGTTTCCTCGGCCAGGCCGCGGGCGAGCAGAACGCCCGGGACTTCGTCGGCAACGACACAGCCGACGCCCGCGGCCGTGGAGTCGCCGAAGATCATCAGATGAATATCTGCTGAACTTCCCAATCGCCACCGTTCGGGGGCTGCGCAGCCCGCCGTGTAGACGCCGTCGGCCTCCGGTGGCTTGGCGGTGGTACGCCCGATGACGCCGCGCGCCGCAGCGGCCTGTCCCATGAGATGTCGGTAGGCGGCCCAGGATGCAGTCCCTGCTCCAGAGCCCGCAAGTACCGTCGCGGCGCTCGCTTTCGCAGCGGTGCGCCATCCGCTCGCCGTCACAGATCGATCCCTCTCGTCGCGCCGTCGACACCATCGTAGGCGGGCGTCGACGGCAGTGGCCGAGAGTCGAATACCTGCATCTGGGAAGATGGTGCAATGCGCATCGCTCAGCACATCACCGAACTCATCGGCAACACCCCGTTGGTGAAGTTGTCCACCGTCATCGGCGACGGTGCAGGCACGGTCGCGGCCAAGATCGAGTACCTCAACCCGGGTGGTTCGTCCAAGGACCGCATCGCCGTGAAGATGATCGACGCGGCCGAGGCGTCCGGCGAACTGAAGCCCGGCGGCACCATCGTCGAACCCACGTCCGGCAACACCGGCGTCGGTCTCGCGCTCGTCGCACAACAGCGCGGTTACAAGTGTGTGTTCGTGTGCCCCGACAAGGTCGGCGAGGACAAGCGCAACGTGCTGCGCGCCTACGGAGCCGAGGTCGTCGTCTGCCCGACGGCCGTCGCACCCGAGGACCCCAACAGCTACTACAGCGTCTCCGATCGACTCGTTCGCGAGATCGAGGGAGCCTGGAAGCCCAACCAGTACTCCAACCCGGCCGGACCGGCCAGCCACTACGAGACCACCGGCCCCGAGATCTGGGCCGACACCGACGGAAAGATCACTCACTTCGTCGCAGGCGTCGGCACCGGCGGCACCATCTCCGGCACCGGCAAGTACCTCAAAGAGGTCTCCGGCGGCAAGGTCAAGGTCATCGGCGTCGACCCCGAGGGGTCGGTCTACTCCGGCGGCACGGGACGCCCGTACCTCGTCGAAGGTGTCGGTGAGGACTTCTGGCCGACCGCCTACGACCCGTCCATCCCCGACGAGATCATCGCCGTCTCCGACGCCGACTCCTTCGACATGACCCGTCGCCTCGCCCGCGAGGAAGGCCTGTTGGTCGGCGGCTCGTGCGGTATGGCTGCCGTGGCTGCGATCCAGGTTGCCGAGCGCGAAGGTCCCGACGCGTTGGTCGTCGTTCTGCTGCCCGACGGCGGACGCGGTTACCTGGCAAAGATCTTCAACGACTCGTGGATGTCGTCGTACGGATTCCTGCGTTCGCGTCTGGACGGCACAACCGAGGAGACCTCCGTCGGCGCAGTGCTGCGCGGAAAGTCCGGCGCCCTGCCGGATCTGGTGCACACTCACCCGTCCGAGACCGTGCGCGACGCCATCGAGATTCTGCGCGAGTACGGCGTTTCCCAGATGCCGGTCGTCGGAGCCGAGCCGCCTGTCATGGCAGGCGAGGTTGCCGGAAGCGTCACCGAGCGGGATCTGCTCAGTGCCGTGTTCGAGGGTCGCGCAGCGTTGGCCGACCCGGTCGCCAAGCACATGAGCGAGCCGTTCCCATTGATCGGTGCGGGCGAAACCGTCTCCGACGCCACCAAGGCACTCGGCGAATCCGATGCGCTGATGGTCGTAGAAGAAGGCAAGCCCGTCGGCGTCATCACTCGCCACGACCTGCTCGGATTCCTCAGCAAGGGTGCCTAGCCCTCGTGCGCGTTTTGCGTACCCTGAAGTACGCAAAACGCGCACGACCCAGAGCCTCTACCGCACCGCGCTCGAGCCGGTCAGCGCCTGCCCGATCACTAGTTGATGTACCTCGGACGTGCCCTCGTAGGTGAGGACGGACTCGAGGTTGTTGGCGTGTCGAAGCACCGGGTATTCGAGCGTGATTCCGTTGGCTCCCAGGATCGTTCGGCATTCTCGAGCAATCTTGATGGCCTCACGCACGTTGTTGAGCTTGCCCAGGGACACTCGCTCACCCGGCAGTTGACCCTTGTCCTTGAGCCGACCCAGGTGCAGTGCGAGTAGCTGCCCCTTACCGAGTTCGAGGGCCATGTTCGCGAGCTTGGCCTGGGTGATCTGATATCCGGCGAGGGGCTTGTCGAATACTGCGCGGGTCTTCGAGTACTCGATGGCCGATTCGATGCAGTCCCGAGCTGCGCCCATCGCGCCGAAGACGATGCCGAAGCGGGCCTCGTTGAGGCAGCTCAACGGTCCGCTCAGACCGCGGGCCTGGGGCAGCATCGCGTCGGCGGGCAGTCGAACGTCGTCGAAAACCAACTCGCCGGTGATCGAGGCACGCAGCGAGAGCTTCTTCTTGACCGTGTTCGCGGTGAATCCCGGTGCGTCGGTCGGTACGACGAAACCACGGATCTTGTCGTCGGTCTGCGCCCATACGACGGCGACGTCGGCGACCGGTCCGTTGGTGATCCACATCTTGCTGCCGTTGAGGATCCAGTCGTCACCGTCGCGCTTGGCGCGGGTGAGCATGCCGCCGGGGTTCGATCCGAAATCGGCTTCGGTGAGACCGAAACAGCCGATCAGCGAACCCTCGGCCATTCCCGGGAGCCACTGCTGCTTCTGCTCCTCGGAGCCGTACTTCCAGATCGCGAACATCGCCAGCGAGCCCTGCACCGAAACCAGCGAACGGATGCCGGAGTCGATGGCTTCGAGTTCGAGGCAGGCCAGGCCGTATGCCGTCGCGGACGTTCCGGCGCAGCCGTAGCCCTCGAGGTGCATGCCGAGCAGGCCGAGCGAGCCCAGTTCCTTGGCGAGTTCTCGCGCCGGCACCGTGCCCTCGTCGAACCAGTCGGCGATGTGCGGACGGATGCGCTCGTTGCCGAACTTGCGGACGGTGTCCCGGATCTGGCGTTCCTCGTCGTCGAGGAGTGAATCGATCGCGAACAGTTCGTCGACGCTCTGGGAGTTGGCCACGGTGCCTCTTTCCGCTGGGGGTTGTCTTCGCAGGTTACCCACGCCCCCGCCGGGCGACGCAGGCCGATTAGGGTGGAGGCCATGAGTGAGCAGCGCAGCAAGGCAGACAACACGTCCTGGCAGGGCTTTTCCACCAAGGCGGTGCACGCCGGCTACGAGCCGGATCCGCTGACCGGCGCAGTGAACGTGCCGATCTACGCCAGCTCGACCTTCGCCCAGGACGGCGTCGGCGGCATGCGCAGCGGATTCGAGTACGCGCGCACCGGCAACCCGACGCGTCGTCCGCTCGAAGCCAATCTCGCGGCCATCGAGTCCGGCACCTACGGTCGGGCGTTCTCCTCGGGCATGGCGGCCACGGACTGCCTGCTTCGCTCGGCGCTGCGTCCCGGCGACCATCTCGTCATCCCCAACGACGCCTACGGCGGCACGTACCGATTGATCGACAAGGTGTTCACCCAGTGGGGCATCGAGTACTCGGTGGCCGCGGTGTCGGACGTCGACGAGGTGCGCGCAGCGATGCGCCCGAACACCAAGCTCGTCTGGGTGGAGACGCCCACCAACCCGTTGCTCAACGTCGGTGATATCGAGGCGCTGTCGGGCGTCGCGCACGAGGGTGGGGCCAAGCTCGTTGTCGACAACACCTTCGCGTCGCCGTACCTGCAGCAGCCCCTGAGCCTCGGTGCCGACGTGGTGCTGCACTCGACCACCAAGTACATCGGCGGACACTCCGATGTCGTCGGCGGCGCATTGGTGACCGACAGCGAAGAACTCGATACGGCGTTCGCGTTCCTGCAGAACGGAGCGGGCGGAGTACCGGGACCGTTCGACGCGTTCCTGACCTTGCGCGGCATCAAGACCCTCGCGCTGCGGATGGAACGGCACAGCGACAACGCCGAGAAGATCGTCGAATTCCTCGACGGGCACCCGGCCATCTCGCAGGTCATCTACCCCGGACTCGAATCGCACCCGTCTCACACGGTTGCCGCGAAGCAGATGCGACGCTTCGGCGGCATGGTCTCGGTTCGCCTGGCGGGCGGCAAGCAGGCGGCACTCGACTTCTGCGCCAAGACCGAAATCTTCACTCTCGCAGAGTCTCTCGGCGGCGTCGAATCATTGATCGAACATCCCGGTGCCATGACCCATGCGTCGACTGCCGGTTCGTTGCTCGAAGTTCCCGACGACCTGGTGCGGCTGTCGGTCGGTATCGAGGACGGCGCCGATCTGGTCGGTGACGTCGAGCAAGCGCTGGCATGATCGTCGCACTGATCGACTCGGGTCTGGGAATGGTCCCGACGGCTGCACGGCTGCGCAGTCTGCGTCCCGAGCTCGATCTGGTGCTGATGATGGACCCCGACAACGCCCCGTGGGGCCCCAAGCCGGACCGGTGGGTCATCGACCGGGTGGTCGGTACCGCGCAGCACGCCGTCGACCTCGGTGCCGAGGTGGTCGTGCTGCCGTGCAATACCGCCAGTGTGACGGCGCTGAGCCACGTGCGGGCCGCGCTGGGTGATTCCGTGCCGGTGGTGGGGACCGTGCCGGCGATCAAACCCGCTGCGGCGGTGAGTGATCGGATCGCGATCTGGGCGACGGCAGCGACGACGGCAAGTGCGTATCAAGCGCGCTTGATCGAGGAATTCGCGTCGCATCGGACGGTGACGAGTGTGGCCTGCCATGGTCTTGCCGATGCGATCGACCGCGGAGACGCGACTGGCATCAGCGCAGCGATCACCGCTGCAGTGGCGTCCACTCCCGACGACGTCGAGTCCATCGTGATGGGGTGCACGCACTATCCGCTGGTGCTCGGCGAGATCGTGGCGAAGCTGCCCACCCAGGTGTCGATGTTCGACAGCGCCGAGGCCGTTGCCAACCAGACGGTTCGACGCGTCGACGAGGTCGGTTCGGCTGTTTCCGGAACCGGTCGCGTATCGGTGTGGCTCAGTGGAGTCGAGGGCGAACTGCCTGCGAGCGCGCAGCGTTACCGCGAGGGACAGCTGCTGCTCGACAGCGCAGGTGTGCAGCGATTCTGAGTCGTCGGGAATGTAAGACCTTCCTACGCGTTGTCCTTCACTGAGGTAACGGTCGCTGCAGTGGAGGGACAACACATGGTCGACGTGGACGTTCGGAGTAGTACCGGAAGGACTGCGGTGAGGATGCCGCACCGGTACGCCTTCTGGGTTGTCGGCGTCGCCTTCATCGTTCTGATGGCGTCCTCGGCGGCACCGTCCCCGTTGTATCCGGTCTACCAGCAGGCCTGGGGATTCAGCGCGATCACGCTCACGGTCATCTTCGCCGTGTATGCACTTGCTCTGCTGCTCACGTTGCTCACCGTCGGCAGTCTGTCGGACCACATCGGGCGCAAGCCCATTCTGATCGCGTCGCTGCTGTTGCTGATCGTCAGCCTGGTGCTGTTCATCGTCGCCGACAGTGTGCCCCTTCTCATCGCGGCTCGCGTAGTACAGGGAATTGCTGCAGGCGCGGCCACGGGTGCGATGAGCGCAGCGGTCATCGATCTGCAGCCGAACGTATCGACCGGGCCGCTGCTCAACAGCATCGCGCCCTCTCTCGGGTTGGCGGGCGGGGCACTCGGTGCCGGGTTGCTGGTGCAGTTGGCACCGGCACCGGAGATCCTCGTGTTCGCTCTGTTGGTCGGCGCGGCGCTCGTCCTCGCGGTGGCGCTGCTGTTCGTGCCGGAGACGTCGGCGATGCGCGGCTTCGATTCTCGACGCCACCTCGCGTCGACGCTGCTGCCGCGAGCGTCGATTCCGAAGTCCGTGCGGGCACCGTTTCTTCTGATAGCGCCGGCTCTGTTCGCCACCTGGTCACTGGGCGGGTTTCACCTCTCGCTCGGTCCTTCGATCATCGGCACTGTCTTCGGTGTCGACAACCACATCGTGGGCGGGTTGGAGATCTTCGCGCTGTTCGGTTCGGGTTCGATAGCAGCTGCCGTGGTGCGCAACGGATTTCCTCGCAGGGTGATGATGATCGGCGCCACTGTGCTCGCAATCGGTGTGGCGCTGACCTTGGTCTCGGTCGAGATCGGCTCGATCGGGCTGTACTTCGTCGGTGCTGTGATCGCCGGGTCGGGTTGGGGAGCAACTTTTCTCGGCGCGATGCGCACGCTCGGTGCGCTCGTCCCCGCTGCGGAGCGAGGCGGAGTGTTCGCCACGACGTTCGTCATCAGCTACCTCGCGTTCAGCGTGCCCGCAGTGGTCGCCGGGCTGGCGGTGCACCGCCTCGGTCTGAGCACGACGGTGGAACTGTACGGAGGATTCGTCATCACGCTCGCGCTGATCTCGGTTCTCGGCTTTTCCATGGCTCAGCGTCGAGATCGCTAGTGCAGCAATCTCGGTCGAGTGGCCCCTACCGAGGATGAGCGAGGAGCCCTGCCCGATCGGGTAGTTCGGTGCGTCGTTGGCAGAGTTCGCCCGGCTGGGTGTTCCCATCGCGGTGCCGGGCAGTCAGTGTGGTCACCAGTGAGACGCCGATCACAGAGGAAGGCGTCTTCGACTCACACTCACCGAGGAGACACCGATGGTTATCGAGCTCAATCAGATCTGGGAATTTCCCATCAAGGAGTTTCACCCGCTGCCGCGCGCCAAGCTGGGAGTCGGTGCCCACGACATGATCGGTGTCGAGGCCAAGGAACTCGGGTTCAAGCGCTCGCTGCTCGTCACGACCGGTCTGCGCGGATCGGGCATCATCGAGGAACTGATCGGCAAGATCGAGTACCAGGGCGTCGAGGTGGTTCTCTACGACAAGGTCGAGTCGAACCCCAAGGACTACAACGTCATGGACGGCGCCGCGCTCTATCAGAAGGAGCAGTGCGACAGCGTCATCTCCGTCGGTGGTGGCTCGAGCCACGACGCAGCCAAGGGCATCCGCGTCGTGGTCGCTCACGACGGCCGCAACATCAACGAGTTCGAGGGATTCTCCAAGTCCACGAACAAGCAGAACCCGCCGCACATCGCCGTATCGACCACTGCCGGAACGGGTTCGGAGACATCTTGGGCCTACGTGATCACCGACACCTCGGACATGGAGAAGCCGCACAAGTGGCTCGCCTTCGACGAGGCGTCGACACCGACTCTGGCACTGGACGATCCGCTGCTCTACTACACCTGCCCCCAGCAGTGGACCGCGTTCTGTGGCTTCGACGTCCTCGCGCACGGTGCCGAGCCGTACGTCTCGCGTCTCGATTTCGCGCCGTCGCTGGGTAACGCGATCTACTCGATCGGCTTGGTGTCCAAGCACCTCCGCGAGGCCGTGTACGACCCGGGCAATCTGAAGGCTCGCGAGGGCATGATGAATGCCCAGTACATCGCCACGCAGGCGTTCAACTCCGGCGGACTCGGTGTCATCCACTCGATCTCGCACGCGATCAGTGCTTTCTACGACAGCGCTCACGGCCTGAACAACGCCATCGCTCTGCCGCGCGTGTGGGAGTACAACCTGCCCTCACGCTACGAGCGCTATGCGGAGATCGCCGTGGCCATGGGCGTCGACACCAAGAACATGACCACCGTTCAAGCCGCCGACGCTGCCGTCGAAGCCGCCATCCGCCTCGCCAAGGACGTCGGCATTCCCGACAACTTCGGATCGATTCGCTCGGCGACCTACGACAAGAACCGGATGAACACCGGCAAGTACTCCGGCAAGGGCGACGTGATCAAGGGCGACGAGAAGTCGGTTCTGAAGATCTCCGAGCACATCCAGGAAGACTGGTGCACCCCGGGTAACCCCCGTGAGGTCACCGTCGAATCGATGATCCCCGTCGTCTCGCACGCGATCAACGAGTCGTACTGATGCTTCGCAGTGGTGTGGTTATGTGCCCCGGGCGGCGCATAACCGCACCACTGCGGCTCCGCCGCACCACGAAGGGAAACACATGACCTCGCTGTCGACAGTGCGTAGCGACGACCCCGGCACCGTTCGATTCACCGATTCCGCCGATCTGCAGCGCGCGCTCGGGGAGCAGGACTACATCGCCGACGACGACCTCGCCACCGTGGTGCATCTTGCGACAGCGCTCGATCGCCCGCTGCTGCTCGAAGGCCCTGCGGGCGTGGGCAAAACGGAGCTTGCCAAATCCCTTGCTGCGGCCAGTGGCCGCAAGCTGGTGCGCCTGCAGTGTTACGAGGGTCTCGACGACAACCGAGCGCTGTACGAGTGGGACTACGCCAAGCAACTGCTGCACGTGCAGATGCTGCGCGAGCACATCGGCGCGCTCACCCAACACGTCACCGACATCGACGACGCCTCGAAGATGCTTGCGGCCAAAGACTTCGGTTTGTACTCCGAACCGTTCCTGTCGGTGCGTCCCCTGCTGGAATCGGTGCTGTCCGAGGAGCCGGTGGTTCTGCTCGTCGACGAGGTCGATCGCACCGAGGAGTCCATGGAGGCCCTGCTGCTCGAAGTGCTCGCCGAGAAGCAGGTGACCATTCCCGAGGTCGGCACCTTCACCGCACGCAGCGATCCGTGGGTGATATTGACCTCCAACGACACTCGTGAGCTGTCCTCGGCGCTCAAGCGACGCTGCCTGCACTTCCATCTCGATTACCCGACGGCTGCGCGTGAACGAGAGATCGTCACCGCTCGCGCGCCCGAGGTGCCCGCGCACATCGTGGCCGAGATCGTCGATTTGGCAACCGAACTGCGCGAACTACCGCTGCGCAAGAGTCCGTCGATCTCGGAAGTGATCGACGCGGCACGTATCGCGTCGGTTTTCGGTCATACCGACGAGACCCGCAAGTACCTGCTCGCGGCCCTGGTCAAATATTCGTCGGACATGAAGATCGCGATGGCGGGACCGATCGCGGAGACAACCCACGCACCGACATCGCTTGGGGCGATAGTCAACACGACCGCGACCGCATTTCGTGGGCACGGCGGACGCGACAAGGGTGGCATCGGAATACGACGATGACTGTGCACCGGACATTCTCGGCATCGGTGGTACTCGATGTCCTCGCCGCAGTGTTCGGGCGGACGCTGCGCCGCTACGGTGTCGCTGCGTCGCCGGCCGAGGTCATCGAAGTGCGACGCGTCCTCGGCCTTCTCGGTGCACGTGACCTGACGGTTCTGCGCGCGGCGTTGCGCGCGACGTGTGCGAAGTACGACCATGAACAGCATGGTTTCGATCTCGCGTTCGAGACGTTGTTTCGAGACGCGGCAGAAAGCGTTGTGGACGAGCATCGTTCGTCGGTCGGCGTGCAAGTGGCAGGCGGACTTCCCACGGACCTGGACGTGGGAGCGGACCAGGAGGCGGCGAAGTACGCCGAGTACAACGAGCGAGCCGTCGAGATCGGCGATCTGCTCGACGCTCCCGAAGCAGACAAGGGCTTCAACCCCCACAAGGACGACGACGACATCAGTCTGTCGTCCGAGGATCACGATCTGTCCATCGACACCGACGGCGACATGGGCCGACGGGGCGTCACCTACACAGTGGACCTCGAGCGTTCCGGGTCGACGGCGGCCGGGGAGTTGGCGTCGAGCACGAGTGGAGCCGTTGCAGGACAGCTGAACTGGGAGGATCCGGCCGGAATCCTGGCGTGGTTCGACGCATACGATCCGAGCAGCGTCTACGGTGACGGCGGCGATTCCGGCGAGCTGAGTGCGGCAATGTGGGATCGGATCACCGATGCCGTCGAGGCGTTCGTTGCGGCGCTGGGAGATGTGACCGGGACGATGTCGTCACCGGTGCCGGTCGACGGCGCGGTGCAGGCGATCGGCCGGCATGCCGAGATCGAGCGTGCGAGTCACGAAGTTCTGAAACACATGCGGGGAACTCCACGCCCCCGACCACGCGAACATTCACGCGGCCCACTCGACATGCGACGCACCGTCCGTTCCAGTCTGCGTACCGACGGAATTCCCTTCCGTCTGATGACAAATACACCTGTACCCGACAAGGTGAGACTGCTCGTACTGGCTGATGTTTCGCTCTCGGTGCGGCCGATCACCGCATTCACGCTCAGACTCGCGCAGGCCATGCATTCGCGCGCGCACCGGTGCACGGTGATGGGCTTCGTGGACGCGCCGGTGGACGTGACGACCACCTTGCTCGGTAGCACCGGCGACGGTGCGTTGGCAGCCGTACTCGCGGATGCTCGACTGGACCTCGAAGCCAGCAGCGATTACGGCAAGACCTTCACCGATCTCCTGGACTCGCACGGGGATGTGCTGAACAAGCGCACTGCTGTGATCATCGTGGGGGACGGTCGATGCAACGGACGCCCGTCCGGACTCGACGCACTGGAAGAGATTCGGTCCAAGGTGCACCGAATCGCGTGGATCACCCCCGAAGCTCGCCGCTACTGGGCGCAGGCTGCGTGCTCGATGGAGGAATACGAGCAGATCTGCGACCGGGTGGTGGTCGCGCGGGACGGGGAGCAGTTGACGGCCCAGGCGGCCGAACTGGGGCATGCGCTGTCCTGACCGGATCGCACCGGTACCTACCCGATCGGGTAGGTACGAACCTGGCCCGGTGCTGGTGGGATCGCACCCGTCCCGCTCGTAAGGTTGTAACCTGAATCACAGGTCCGGATAGTGTGGACCGAAGACAGCGAGGGTGTGAACGGTGGACCAGGCAGCTACGGCGAACGTCGGCAAGGCGCTGCACGACCTCGATGCGCAGCGCAGCAGGGCCGAGACACCGCGAGTGCTCAAGTTCCATGCGCCCGAGATCGTGTTCGGTCCGGATTCGCTGGGCGAGGTCGCGCACGCGACGCGCCGCCTCGGCGGGGTCCGGCCGATGCTCGTCACGGACTCGGGGCTGATCGACAGCGGCTGGGCAGGGCAGCTGGTCGACCTACTGGTTGCGCAGGGACTCGAGCCACAGGTCTGGAGTGCGCTGACACCCAATCCCAAAGATGTCGAGATCGAGGCCGGGCACGGTTACTACGCAGACTTCGGCTGCGACGTGTTGGTGGCCATCGGCGGAGGGTCGGTCATGGATGCGGCCAAGGGGATTGCCATCCTTGCGGGCAACGGCGGCAGAATCCTGGACTACGAGGGGGTCGATCAGGCCACTCGGCCGATCCCGCCGCTGGTGATGGTGCCGACGACATCCGGCACCGGGGCCGACGTCTCGCAGTTCTGCATCGTCACCGATACCGCACGCTCGACCAAGATCACCATCCTCGGCCGTGCCCTCGTTCCTGACATCACCGTGATCGATCCGATGTTGCTCACCACGATGCCCGAATGGCTCAACGCAGCAACCGGTTTGGATGCCCTGACGCACGGAATCGAGGCATTCGTCTCGCTGGGTCACAACCAGCTCACCGACCACCATGCCCTCCGAGCCATCACCATGGTGATGTCACAGTTGGCTCGCACCATCGACGAGCCCACCGACATGGCGGCGCGCGGGTCGATGGCGCAGGCAAGCCTGGAAGCCGGCCTGGCCTTCACCAACGCCATCCTCGGTGCCACGCATGCCATGAGCCATCAGGTGGGAGGACTGCTCGACCTCCCGCACGGAGTGATCAACGGGGTGCTGCTACCGCACGTCATCCGCTTCAATGCCGCGGAGGATCCGTTGCCCTACGTGGCCATCGCCACGAGCCTCGGATTGCCCGAGGGCAGGGCCAGGCCGGAGGAGGCCGCCATGGCCGTGGCAGACCGAGTCGACCGCCTCGCGCGTCAGGTCGGTGTTCCTACCGGTCTTGCGGAGATCGGTGTGAGCGAATCGGATCTGGATGTTTTGGCCACCAATGCATTACGTGATGCCTGCATGTCCACCAATCCACGGTCGGCCACGCACCGCGAAATGGTCGAGCTGTTCAGGAGTGCGCTGTGACATCCGGGCCCGACCTGTCGTTGCTCACCGGGCTCCGCTCGGGCAAGAACACGTTCTACCCCCAGTATCGCGGCGCGGCAGAACGTTTGGAACGTGTTGTCTATGCGCTGGAGCTGATCTCACGGGCGCTGGTGCGCACGGTAGACGGTCCGGAAACACTGGTGTGCGCGGTGGCGGAGGCCGCCCGCGCGCACCTGAGTGCGCGTTGGGTCGTCTTCGCACTCGCCGACGGCGCGTTCCCCGATGCCGGACCGCGCCGACTGGTACTCGGTCCCGACGCCACACCGTTTCTGGTGGACAACGTCGAGGGGCCACCGCTGCCGGACGACGTCGTCGATTGCCTCGAGTCGATCCGACAGTCGACGTGCGGCGACGGGCTGACCCCTGTGATCTCTGCTCATCATGCTTTCGTGCCGATCGCGTTCGACGGCGGCGTCGTGGGCGCCTTTGCTGCCTGGACCGGTGAGCAGCGGGTGCTGGACGCCACCGATGCCGCGGTATTGAGCATTCTCGCCAGCCAAACTGCTGTGGCCCTGCAGAATTCGGCTCTGTTTCAGAGTCGGCGGCATTTACTCGAGCGCACCGAGAGTGCCTATGCCGAGGCGAACCGAACAGCGGCAGATCTCGCAGCCCGCAATGCCGAACTGTTGCTGACACAACGGCAACTGGGTGCCGCGCATCGCCATCAGGTGCTCGACGACGAACGCCACCGCATCGCTCGCGAACTGCACGACAGCGTTACCCAGGCCGTGTTGTCCGCAGGTATGCAGATCGAAGTGTGTCGAAGCGCCATCTCGGACGAAGAGCGCAGTGGCAGGCTGGATCTTGCCAAGGATCTGACTCGTAGAGCTGTGGATCAGCTGCGGTCGGCGATCTACGCGCTCAATCACCCGCAGGACGCCGATCGGACGTCGCTTCCCGAAATGCTCGAACAGCTTTCCGTGGTTCACATGCCCGACGAACTGCAGGTCTCGCTGCGCGTGGAGGGAACTCCCGTCGAGTTGAGCAGCGAATGCGAGCACGCGTTGCTCCGCATTGCAGGCGAAGCATTGTTCAACACCGCGGTGCACGCGCATGCCTCGAGAGCAATTCTGCGTTTGACCTATTCGCCCGATCAGGTGCAGCTGTCGATTGCCGACGACGGCGACGGCGATCCGGCCCACTTGCGCATGATGCTGCACATGGCCGAATCCACCGACGTCGACGGCCGTCACCGCGGACTGGCGAACATGGCGGCCCGTACCCGCGAACACGGCGGGGTCCTCGAGATCCGCCGAGCCCGAACCGGCGGTGTGCGCGTTGCAGTGCGCATTCCGTTCCAGAACCAATCCGAGAAGGGCGAAACACAGTGAGCGTTCCGACGGTTCGCACGGGCATGGGGCAGGTGGCGGCACCTACGGTGCGCATCGTGCTGGTCGACGACCACGCAATTCTGCGGGACGGGCTGCGCTCGGTACTCGAACGCGAGTCGGATCTGACGATCGTGGGAGAAGCGTCCACCCGGGAGGAGGGGTTGGCCGTCGTCGCGCGGGTCGAGCCCGACATCGTGCTGATGGACCTCAAGCTCTCCGCCAGCTCGGACTACGAGGGGCTTGCTCTGTGCGCGCAACTGGCGAAGGCGCACAACGGAATCGGTCTGCTGGTGCTCACGACATTTCTCGACGACCGACTCGTGGTGGAGGCCGTGCACGCCGGGGCGCGTGGATACGTGGTCAAGGATGTCGACACCACCGAGTTGGTTCGTGCGATCCGTGCCGTCTCGCGCGGGGAGAGCGCCTTCGATTCACGCAGTGCCTCTGCCGTCGTTCGATCACTCAACGGCACACCGAGCAGCATCGAGCGCTTGACCGACCGTGAGCTCGAAGTGCTCAGGCTGCTCGCGACGGGCTTGTCCAACAACATGATCGGAACCCGACTGTTCATCTCGGCAACGACGGTGAAATTTCACGTCAGCAACATCATGCGCAAGCTCGCCGTCTCCCGGCGAGCCGAGGCGGTGTACGCAGCGAGTAAGCAAGGCTTGATCTGACCGCAGAGCCTTCGGGCGCAGAAAGCAAAGTAGACGGCGCTCGGTGTCCTGTCGAGAGCGTCCGGGCGGTGCAGGCTACGGATAACACACACCAGTGATATCCATGCCGAGGAGTACCCATGACGACTGTTCAGGACGACACGCGCCCACACGACGCTGCTGCTGACCGCCCCGAGGAGCTCACCGTCCTCGGGGCGTGCGGGCAGGACTGTCCGGATTCGTGCTCGATGGTGGTCACCGTCGAGGACGGTGTGGCGACGAGTGTCAGCGGGAGCAAGACCAACCCGTACACCAACGGTGGCCTGTGTGTGAAGGTGGACAACTACCTGGACAAGGTCTACAGCCCCGAGCGAGTTCTGTACCCGCTCAAGCGATCCGGACCCAAGGGCTCGGGAATGTTCGAGCGGATCTCGTGGGACGAGGCCGTGGCCACCATCGCCGAGAAATTCACCTCCATCGCCGAAGAATTCGGCCCCGAGGCGATCATGCCGTGCAACTACCTCGGCACCCAGGGGATCACGCAAGGACTGAACGTGGGGGATGCGTTCTTCAACCGGCTGGGGGCGACCGTTGCCGAGCGAACTTATTGCGACGCGGGGTCCTGTACTGCCTATGCAATGACGGTCGGCGACACGGCGGGTGTCGATCCCGAAAGCTTCGTCCACTCCAAGTTCATTCTGATCTGGGCGTCGAACATCATGAGCACCAATCTGCACCTCTGGCCGTACGTCGCCGAGGCCAAGAAGCGCGGTGCCAAGGTGGTGGTGATCGATCCGGTCAAGACCAGAACCGCGAAAGCTGCCAGCTGGTACATCCCCATTCGTCCCGGCACCGACGGCGCGCTCGCCCTGGCGATGATGCACGTGATCATCGACGAGGGTCTGACGGACGCGGATTACATCGAGCGCCACACGATCGGTTTCGACGAGTTGGCGGAGCGGGTGCAGCAGTACACCCCGCAATGGGCGTCCGAGGAGACGGGCATTCCGGTCGAGGACATCTACACCCTGGCGCGGGAATACGCACAGAGTCAGCCGGCCGTGATCCGCATCGGCGTCGCGATCGAGCGAAGCGCCGGTGGTGGACAGAGCGTTCGGGCAATCTCGTGCCTGCCATCGCTGGTGGGTGCCTGGCGTAAGCCCGGTGGCGGAATTCTCCAGCTACCCCTGTGGGCGTTCCCGGTGAACTGGCCCGAATTCCTGCAGACGGACCTGCAGACACCCGGCACTCGCGTGATCAACCTGTACCAGCTCGGCGAAGCACTGACCGGTGGGTTGAACCTGGACACGCCGCTCAAAGGTCTGATGGTCTACAACTCGAACCCGGTGGTGGTGTGTCCCGATCAGAAGCGAATGATCGACGGGCTCGGTCGCGAGGATCTGTTCACCGTCGTCAGCGACCATTTCATCACCGACACAGCCGATTACGCGGACATCATCCTGCCTGCCACGACCCAACTGGAACAGGACGACATCAACTTCTCCTGGGGTCATCTGTTCGTCACGTACAACAATCGATCGATCGAACCGCTCGGTGAAGCAGTCCCCAACACCGAGCTGTTCCGCCGGCTGGCGGCCGCGATGGGCTTCACCGAGCCGGTGTTCTCGCGTACGGACGAGGAACTGATCGCACTGTCCTACGACTGGAATGCCCCTGCAATGGAGGGCATCTCGATCGAGTCGCTCAAACAGCTCGGGTGGCAGCGTCTCAATCTTCCCGGACCTGACGAGTACGCACCGCACGCAGAAGGAAACTTCCGGACACCGTCCGGCAAAACGGAGTTCCTGTCCTCGGCAGCGGCGGGCGGCAACTTCGTGCTTCCTCTGTTCCGTCAGGGGTCGAACGATCACCAGCCCGGGCAGCCGGTGGATCCACTCCCGCACTACATCGCGCCACGAGAGTCGTCACGGACCAATCCGGTTCTGGCAGAAAAGTATCCGCTGAACCTTCTTACGCCCAAGTCGCATGCGTACTTGAATTCGAGTTTCGGAAACCTCGACATGCACCGAAAGGTACAGAAGGAGCCGACGCTGTTGATCAATCCTGTCGACGGTGAACACCGGGGAATCGTCTCCGGTGATGTGGTGCGGGTCTTCAACGATCGCGGTGAGTTCACCGTTGTTGCCAAGCTCGACAAATCCGTCATGGTGGGTGTCACGGTGTGTGCGATGGGTGCGTGGCGCAAGAACATGCTGTCGCTGTCGACCCCGGCATCGCTCAACCCGACAGTGTTCGCGGATCTCGGAAACGCTCCGACGTTCTCCGACACCCTGGTTCAGGTCGCAGCGCTCGACGTCTGACAACCCTTACTCCTACGAATACGAGGATTTCGCCATGGCTTACGTCGTTACCGAAGCGTGCATCGACCTGCTCGACAAGGCATGTACCGAGGAATGCCCCGTCGACTGCATCTACGAGGGCGCTCGGATGATGTACATCAATCCCGACGAGTGCGTCGACTGCGGAAAGTGCATGCCCGCCTGCCCGAACGACGCCATCTTCTGGGAACACAAGATCCCGGAAGAGCAGAAGCGATTCGTCGATATCGCAGTCGAATTCTGCGAGGACGCCGACGCGTCGGGAGGGGCGGAGGACCTCGGTCCGGTCGGCCACGACCATCGGGCCATCGACGAAGTGACGAAGAAGTGAGTGGTGCAACGGTTTCCGAGTGTGACCTGATCATCGTCGGCGCTGGTCCTGCCGGTCTGTACGGTGCCTACTACGCGGGTTTCCGAGGACTGACGGTCACCGTCATCGACGCCCTACCGCACCCAGGTGGTCAGCTGGCCGCGTTGTATCCGGAGAAGAAGATCTTCGACGTTGCAGGCTTCCCGGCAATCAAGGCACAGCATTTGGTCGACGCGTTGGTGGAGCAAGCAGAGCAGGCGAAGCCGACGTATCTGATGGGACACGTCGCGACAGAGCTCGAAGAATCCGAAGACTGCGTTCGGATCACGACGGACAAGGGCGTCACCGTGGTCGGGAAGGCCGTGCTGGTGGCAGCGGGGATCGGGAAATTCACGCCGAGACCGTTATCGACGGGATCGGAGTTCCACGATCGTGGGCTCCGCTACTTCGTGCCGAGACTGAACGAGCTGGCCGGCGAACACGTGATGATCGTCGGGGGCGGTGATTCGGCAGTGGATTGGGCTCTGAGTTTGGAGCCGATCGCGAAGTCGGTGGTATTGGTGCACCGCCGCAACGAGTTTCGGGCTCATGCTCACAGCTTGGGACTGTTGGAGCGGTCGAGTGTCGACGTCCTGACTCCGTACGAAGTCGAGGAGATCGCGGGATCGGGCACCGTCGAATCGGTGACGATCGTCGACGGTGCCGGAACCGAACGCCGTCGACTGGCAGTATCGAGTGTTGTTGCTGCATTGGGGTTCAAAGCAGCGCTCGGTCCCATCGGGACATGGGGGCTGGACAAGCACCAGCGCGATATCGCCGTCGACCGGACGATGCGAACCAACCGGCGACGGGTGTTCGCCGTCGGTGATGTTGCGGGGCATCAGGACAAGGTCAAGCTGATCGCGGTCGGGTTCGCCGAGGCAGCGACCGCGGTCAATCACATAGCACCGCTGGTGGACGGTTCGGCACCGATCGTGCCGGGCCATTCGAGCGACTCGATCCACTGAGTCGAGTCGCTCGTCGGGTCAGTACCTCTGCTCTCGGTCGGTCGGTCGTGTCGAACGCGTCACCGCACGTGGGTCGTCCGACCGGGCGCAGACACTGGCTCGGTACTGCCGCGGACTCATCCCGTACTGCTCCCGAAAAGCGCGGCTGAACACGGCGAGGTCCGCGAAACCCCATCGCCGACTGATCTGCCCGAGAGATCGGTCGAGGCTGATGCTGCCGATGATCTCGCGGCGACAGCGCTCGAGTCGTTTGGTTCGGATGGTGCGGGCCACCGTCGTGCCGCTCGAGGCGAACACTCGATGCAACTGACGGGTCGATACCAGCATCGCCGACGCGACCGACGTGGGTGAGAGCTCGGTGTCTGCGAGGTGGTCGTCGATGTACCGTTGCGCTGCTCGCACCAGCGCTACGCCTGGTGAGTCGATGGTCGAGTTCGAGGTGGTGTTGCGGGCAATCACACTGACGAGGTCGCCGACCTCGTCGGCTATGGCCTGCGCGCCGCTGATGTCCAGTGACGAGCGCGTCGAACCCAGGTCGTGGAGGAATCGCGCCAGGAGTCCGCTGAATCCGGCCGATCCGTCGAACGCCATCGCCGTCATGTCACTGGATTCGCGTGCATCGAGCCGAAGCATGTGACGGGGCCAGGTGAAGACTTCCAGCTCCCACTGATCGTCGTCGGGATGGCCGTCGATGATCCAATCGAACGGGCGCGAGGTGTCGTAGATGGCGAAGTCGCCGCGCGTCAACGTGCATTCGCGGCCGTCCTGCACGACGACTGCCGACCCACGCCTGATCATCCCGATCTGGACGTACTCGATGCGATCCTGCTCGATCAGCGAGTCGGTACGCGCGATGTGCTGCGTGGTGGATCGGACACTCGAAACCTGAAGGTGCGCAAGGGACATGGACCGAACAGCTCCGGTGAATCGACTGTCGGCCACGTCCGCGACGTCGAGTGCGACGAAGTGTTCGTTCAACATGTCGCACCAGTCGCCTCGGCTGGTCGTCCGAGTCGGGATCGAGAATCCGGATCGAGACAGCATGGGAACCCCTTGTCGTAGACGCTCACGGCGATGCAGGAGCTGTGTTCGAGGTTAGCGCGCAATGTTTCCGGTTGATGCGCTGTTCGTAACAATGCCGGAAAGTCCGATCACATCTGCATGCGGCAGTCCCTGCAGGTCAACTAACGGTCGCTGGCGGTCAAGTGACAAGCACATGTCTCGACCATTCTGAGGTCGGAACAACGAAAGGGGTGTGCCGTGGGCGAAGTCGACACTGTCCTACACCGGGACGAGAAAGCGAACGACAGCGAATCCCGCGCGGGTGACGTGTATGTCGCCGTGACCTCCGACGTGCTGTCGGTCGAGGCCGTGATCGAGTGGGCAACACTGCCGCGTTGCGGAGCCGTGGTCACCTTCACCGGGGTGGTTCGCGAGTACTCGAAGGACATCACGGGTCTGCGTGCAGACGGGGTCGTGGCGATCGACTACCAGTCCTACGAGTCGGTTGCGCGTGCGCGGCTGCTGGAGATTGCGGAGGTAGCCCAACAGCGTAGGCCCGGAATCGGACGTATCGTCCTGCTGCACCGGATCGCATCCGTCGCAGTCGGTGAGGCCAGCGTCCTGGTCTGCGTGTCCTCGGGCCATCGCGTGGACGCATTCCTGGCAGCTCAGTTCTGCATCGACATTCTCGAGGCGTGCGTTCCGGTGTGGAAGCTCGAACAGCGCGCCGCTGCCCAAACTTGGGTGAAGACAGGCGTGCAGATCGAGACTGTCGAACAGGCAGCCTCGCAGTGGTCGCCGCTCACGTGCGGGGTCGCTTCGTGAGTGACTCCGTGAGCGACGTCGAGGCCGGCACGAGAGACGTTCGGGGGCGACCACTTCGGGATCTACGTATTTCCGTCACCGACCGGTGCAACTTCCGCTGCGTCTACTGCATGCCCCGGGCCGAATTCGGTCCGGACCACGAATTCTTGAATACCGGAAAACTGCTGTCGTTCGACGAGATCGAGAGAGTCGCCCGCGCCGCCGCCACCATCGGCATTCGGAAAGTGCGCCTGACCGGTGGCGAACCTCTGCTGCGCGCCGGAATCGTCACGCTCGTCGAACGATTGAGTGCCATCGACGGTATCGATCTGGCGATGACCACCAACGGTTCTCTGCTCGGTGCCCACGCGGCAGCCTTGGTCGACGCGGGTTTGGGGCGCGTGACCGTCAGCCTCGATTCGACGGATCCGGCAACGTTCGCTCGGATGAGTGACACCCGGGTACCCGTGCAGACCGTGCTCGCCGGAATCGACACGGCGGTGCGGGCCGGAATGTCGCCGGTGAAGGTCAATGTCGTGGTGCGTCGCGGCGTCAACGAAGGTTCGATTCTCGCTCTGGCCGAGCGGTTCAGAGGCACCGGCGTCGTGGTGCGCTTCATCGAGTACATGGACGTAGGGGCAACGAATCGGTGGGAGTTGTCCGAGGTTGTCGACGTCGACTCGATAGTGCAGACGATCGGACAGGTCTATCCGCTGGCACCGGTCGACGCGGAGTACGACGGCGAAGTGGCGACTCGGTACCGGTATCTCGACGGTGGCGGCGAGATCGGTGTGATCGGGTCCGTCTCGGAACCGTTCTGCGGATCCTGCACTCGTGCACGGTTGTCCGCGGATGGAAAGGTGTACACCTGTCTGTTCTCCTCCACCGGCACCGACCTACGTGCGTTGCTGCGCTCGGAGGCATCGCAGGACGACCTCGTCGAACGCCTGTCCACGCTGTGGCTGCAACGCGATGATCGCTATTCGGAACTCCGAGCGGGAACGAACGACGGACCGGTGCGCGATCGCATCGAAATGTCCTACATCGGTGGATGATCGGTGAGTGGTGATCGTATGGCCGAATTGGTGATGTTCGCTGCGGCACGTCAGATCGCAGGTGAGGCGTCTCGAGATATTCCCGGATCGACGGTTCGGGAAGTGCTCGACACCGCCGTCGGAAGATACGGCGCATCCTTTGCGGATGTGCTTGCCGTGTCCAGGATCTGGATCAACGGGCAGTCTCTCGCGCGGGCAGAGGATTCTTCGTGCTGTGATACCGATGAAATCGCGGTCCTACCCCCGATCTCCGGCGGATGATGTCGACGACGGTCGACATCGTTCCTGCCCCTCTCCGGACGGTGGACCAACATCGTTGTGCGATAGCGAAACTGAGAGTAGCTGCGAAGGCACGTTCCGTGCCGATCGGCGATGCGGTGGGGGCGGTGCTGGCCGAGGATGTCGTTGCCGACCGCGCGCTTCCGGCATTCGACAATTCGGCGGTCGACGGATTCGCCGTTCGGGCTGCCGATGTCGTCGGTCCGGAACGTCTGCCCGTCCGGTTGCTCGTCTCCGCGTGCAGTGTCGCAGGGAGGCAAACGGCACCGCTGCACGTTCGTTCGGGCGAGTCGGTACAGGTCATGACCGGTGCCGTAGTCCCGCTGGGGGCAGACATGGTCGTTCCGGTCGAAGTGACCAGCGGGTTCGTCGAGGCGTTCGGAGTAGAGGAGGTGACGATTCACTCGGTCGACTCCAAGAGCAACGTCCGCAGTCGTGCGTCGGACTTCGAGGTCGGCGACGTTGCCGTCAGGGCCGGCACGGTGGTGACTCCGGCGCAGGTCGGTGTATTGGCTGCCCTCGGCCGCACTCGTGTGCTGGTCGAGTCGGCCCCGATCGTGGCGGTGCTCTCGACAGGATCCGAGATTCGAGCTGTCGGGACAGAACTCGAGCGGGGCGAATGCCACGACGTCAACTCGGCGATGCTCGTCGCAGATCTGCTTCGGTGCGGTGCCGACGTTCACCTCGAACCGGCCGTTGCCGACGACGTGAACGCGTGTCGGGCGGCACTGGCCCGATGCGCCGCGGTTGCCGACGTCATTGTCACCACCGGTGGGATCAGTGCGGGTACCGAAGAGGTGATTCGGCTCGCACTGCGGGGCCAGGATGTCGAATTCGTTTCGGTAGCAGTCAAACCGGGCAAACCTCAGGCCTGCGGGAAGGTCGAGGGAATACCGATCGTGTGTCTGCCCGGAAATCCGGTCAGTGCGTTGGTCTCGTACGAATTGTTCGTCCGGCCGGTGATCGTGGCGGCATTGCGAAACCCACAGGCAGGCAGGACGATGAGAACGGTCAGGGTGGATGGGGAGACGGTTCCCGCCTCGCCGATACCTCGGGTGATGTTGGGCGTCGTCGACGGTGAAAGCGCCGCGATCGTTCGATCGCACTCGGTCGGTGCGCTCGCCCATGCCAACTGTGTGATCGTAATTCCGCCCTCCGACGGCGGCCTGGGTCCGCCGGGTGAGTACCCCGCCTGGATGCTGGACTCGGTCGCGTCGACGCGGCGAGGTACCTACATCTGAAAACTCGAAGAATCTCTCCGCGACTCTCGCGTCGGTGTGAGGAGAGTGCACGCATTTCGTAACGCAAATGCCTCGGATGGCTTACGCCCAAGGCCTACCGTGGGTGCACTCGAACCTAGCGCGGAGTGCATCATGACGTCATATTGGACAACCAGGGGACTCGGTCCGGCCGATCAGATGAGCTATTGGGCCGACGTCCTCTGCCAGGCATTCACCCCGCTTGCGCCGTGGCGATCCCGGGACCACGTCGAACGCAGCTCCTCGAGTTCCGGACTTCCCGGGTGGGTGCGATCGGCGGCAATCGGGGGTGGCAATGCAGCGGAGATTGCTTCCTGCACACAGCGAATCGACCATGGAAAACGTGAAGTTGCCAGAGCCGACGAGGACGTCGTTTTTGTCAACCTGCAATTGGACGGGCACTGTACGACCACTCAGGACGGGCGGCAGTGCACCGTCTCCCGAGGCGAATTCGCCATTGTCGATTCGACTCGCCCCTACCGGCTCGAGTTCGTCGAGCCGGGTAACGACGAACTGTGGCGAGTGTTGTCCTTCCGACTGCCGCGCCCTCTGCTGGCAGATGTGGTCGGCCCGTCGGCAGCGACCACTGCGCGGCGTTTTTCGAGCTCGTCGGGTTCTGCTCGCTTGCTCGGCTCGTTGATGGTGGAGACCTGGCGGACCGATTCCTCGCTGCAGACCGCGGAGCGGCAGATGATCGGTGCTGCCCATGTAGATCTGCTCCGTGCAGTCCTGGGAGGGACACAACGGGGCACTGGATGCTCGTCGGAGACCGACGAAGCACTTCGGGTCTCCGCAGTTCGGTACATCGACTCCAGGCTTCCTTTCGGCCGTGTTCCCGCTACCGATGCGGCCCACCATGTCGGGGTATCGGTACGCACGCTCCATGCCCTCTTCGAGAGGACGGGAACCACTTTCGGTGCCGTCGTACGT
The DNA here is from genome assembly GCF_050321865.1 of Rhodococcus sp. IEGM1428. Taxonomy (NCBI): domain Bacteria; kingdom Bacillati; phylum Actinomycetota; class Actinomycetes; order Mycobacteriales; family Nocardiaceae; genus Rhodococcus; species Rhodococcus sp. IEGM1428. The sequence continues at coordinate 571,518 of NZ_JBNQFW010000001.1, forward strand.
GAGCATCGCGTCGAAGCGTGTCGCCGTGAGCTTGCCGATTCACGTGACACTCGATCGATCGGAACGATCGCTGCAGCGTGGGGATTCTCGGATTCGGCCCATCTGGCCAAGACCTTTCGATCGCGCTTCGGATGCAGTCCGGTCGAATACCGGGCGTCGGTGAAGACAGGGGACATGCCGCAGTTGGCGTAGGGACTCTCTGTTCGGGAGTGCAGAACGGTACCGATGACGGCGCAGTCCGGTACAAGACCGGGATGCATCGGGCCGTGAAACATGGTGTGCAGGGCAGCGTCGCCCGATTCCGTTCTTCACCCCCACCAGGACACTTATCGAGGAGTCTCACATGACCCTGAGTTTCGAGCTCAGCCCCGAGCAGATGGCAGTGCGCATGCAGGCGCGGCAAGTGGCGGACGAGATTCTGAGCGAAGTAGCGCCCGCTATTTCCTCCATACCGCGCCCCGAGGATCGCTTCTACGCACTGCAGCCGGTCTACAAGCAGCTGGCCGGTCTCGGATTCGTCAAGGGACTGGTTCCCGATCAATACGGCGGCGCGTACTTCGACAATCTCACCTTCGCGCTCGCGGCCGAGGAACTCGCTCGGGTCGACATCAACACTCCCAGTGCATTGCTCGGCACCGGATTGGGACTCAACCCGATCATCAATTTCGGCACCGAGGAACAGAAGAATCGCTGGCTCCCGTTGTTCTGCGACGGCGAACCCCGATTGGCTGCGATCGCCTACACAGAGGTGACCGGCGGAGCAAATTATGACTCGGAAGACCCGACCGTCGGAATCCGGACCTTCGCGCGTCGCGAGGGCGACGAATGGGTCATCAACGGTGCCAAGCACTACACCACCAATGCCTCGGGCTGGGACGGTCAGGGTGCCGACCTGATCAGTGTGGTCTGTCGTACCGATCCTGCACTGCCGCCGTCGGAGTCGCTGGCCGTCATCGTCGTGGAGAAGGGAACGCCGGGGGTCGAGATCACCGACATGATCGACACCATCGGACATCGCGCCACCAATTCGCCGCGGGTGGAATTCCGCGACGTGCGGGTGCCGGTCGGCAACCTCATCGGCAAGCCGGGCGACGGGTTGGACATCGTCGCCACTGCCTTCTCCTGGACCTGCTCGTCCATCGCTGCCGCGTGCGTGGGCAGGATGCGAGCTGCATTCGACTACTCACTGCACTTCGCCAAGACCGACCATCGGTCAGGTCCGGTACCCGTCATCGAGTATCAGAACGCCGGATACATGTTGGTGGACATCAAGACTCGCATCGAAGCGGTCCGCTACTTTGCATGGAAGGCCGCCGATCATTTCGACCGTACCGGCGGACGTGACCGCGAATTGGCCAACGAGGCAAAGATCTTTGCATCCGAGACGGCCGTGCAGGTGGTGTACGACGCCATGCGTCTCGTCGGCGTCGATGCGTACACGAACCTGACACCGATCGCTGCGATCATGGAAGACGTCCTGTGTTTCCCGGTGTATGACGGAGGCAACATGGGCGTCCGACGGCGCAACGTCCACAATCTGCTCAAGGCAGACGGATTCGACTCACTCGCCGCTGCAGAGAATCGACTGTCGGTGCCCGAGCACGCCTAGACCCACAGTGGCAGTGGTGTCAGGATCCATTGCGATCCTGACACCACATCGGTCGCTCCCGTCGATCCGAGTCTTGGTAGCCTTTCGAGATGATCGACACTCGACAGGCTTGGTGGTGGCTGCACTAGCAGCCCGGTCGATCATGTCCCGCGGGCTGTACTCAGCCCGCCGATGTCCTGAATTCGGATCGAAGCGCGGTCGGTACAGCCCTTCGTTCTTTCAGGAGGAATTCGATGGACACTTACTTGTCCAGCATCGGCCGCAGCGAGGCGCTCGCCTCCGACATCGCTGCCGATCCAGGTAGTTATACCGTGTTGACCGGCGAACGGCCAACCGGTCCACTGCATCTCGGTCATCTCTTCGGAACAATTCGAGAGCGAGTTCGGCTGCAGGACATCGGGGTCCGAACAATGGTGGTCTTGGCCGACTACCAGGTGATCACCGATCGCGACGCAATGGGGCAAGTGCGGCAACATGTGTACGACGCTGCGTTGGACAACATGGCCGCGGGTATCGACCCCGAGAAGTCCATGATCTTCACGCATTCGGCAGTACCCGCCCTCAACCAGTTGATCCTGCCACTTCTGAGCCTGGTGACCGAGGCGGAGCTTCACCGAAACCCTACTGTCAAAGCAGAACTCGCCGCTAGTGGCCGCGCACTGAGTGGACTGTTGCTGACGTACCCGGTGCACCAGGCGGCCGACATCCTGTTCTGCAAAGCGAACGTGGTGCCTGTCGGAAAAGACCAACTTCCGCACATCGAGATGGCGAGGACCATCGCGCGGCGATTCAACTCCCGTTACGGCGCGGTATTCGAGGAGCCGCAGGGTCTGCTCACCTCGAGCCCCGCCGTTCCTGGACTCGATGGCCGCAAGATGTCCAAGAGCTTCGGCAATGCGATCACGCTGTCCATGACGCCGGATGAGACAGCCGCGGTGGTGCGACGAACTCCTACCGATTCGGATCGAGACATTTCCTACGACCCAGCTGCCAGGCCGGGAGTATCCGCACTGCTCACCATCGCCGGCTTGTGTACGGGGCGGGACCCAGGGGCGATTGCCGCCGACATAGGTGGTGGGGGAGCAGGATCATTGAAAGACTTTGTGGCCGAGTCGGTCAACTCATTGCTCGCAGAACATCGACGTCGGCGTGCCGACATGGCTGCGGACCCCGACTACGTTCGGTCGGTGGTGCGTCACGGAAACGCGCGAGCCAACGAGATCGCCGAGCAGACGTTGAGCGAGGTGCGCGCGGCGATGGGTACCGCGTATTAGGCCCGCCTGCTCGAGACGGTCGTCGATGCGATCGAAAAGAGGTTCAGCTCACGACGTCCAGAGTTCGACCTCGGGTGATCGGTCCTGCTCGGTGAGGTCGACACGACCTGCCGAGCTTGCCCTTCGGTTTCTTGTCGGTGGTCCGGGTTACTGTTCATTCTGTTCGAACATGCGTTCTTGTTTCGGGTCACCGGGGGGTGAATGGGGATGGCAGTACCGATCGTGTCGCTGGAGGCATTGACTGCTGCCGCGCGTGCAGAAAATCGTCACGCTGCCCGGAAGGTCGCTGCCTGCTACCGCGTGCACTGCGACTGGATCACCCTCGATTCCAAGTACAAGCACTACAGCCGGTACGGACGCACCGAGATGGCAGTGGCGTTGGGATGCTCCGCCACCGTCGCCGAATCGTACGTCTCCGTGGGCGTTGCCCTGCATACCCGACTCCCACTGCTGCGGGCAGCATTCGAGGCCGGGGAAATCGACCTCCCGCGGGTACGGACGGTGTGCCGGATCCTCGACAACCTCTCCGACGACATAGTCACATCCGTCGAGGACGAGATCGTCGAGGCCGCCCGCAGGTCGTCACCGGGTCCGCTGGAGAAGGAGATCTGGGACATCCTGCTGCGGGTCGCGCCCGAGGAAGCGGCAGCGCTGCGGGAGTTCGCGAAACGGTTCCGTCATGTTTCGTACAGCCCGGCCGGTGAGTTGGCGCGGATTCGGGCGGAATTGACCGCCCCCGAGGCCGCGGCGGCGTGGCAGTTGCTCGAGGAGATGGCCGACACCCTCTGCCCGAAAGACCCTCGCGGCAAACAAGATCGCTTGTGTGATGCGTTCATGGCCCGCATGCACGGCAAATCCCGACTAGCATGCCTGTGCCAACGCGATGGCTGCCCGAAAAAGGATGCGGCATTGCCGGATCGTCGGGTGCCGTTGACGATGATCACCGTCGACATCGCCACCCTCATCGGACTGCTCGCGAACCCGGCGTATCTGGCCGGCCACGGATCCATCGACCCCGATCTCGCGCGGGAGTTGGCGCGGAACAGTCAGTGGCAGATCCTGCTCACCGACGCTGTCACCCTCGCGGAGAAACTGGGACTGGCTGTGCAGAACCCGGAAACCGGGGAATGGGAACGACGCTCGGACGGCGAGAAAGCAGGGGGTGCAACAGGACCCGAGGCGGGAACAGCGACGGAACCAGACGTAGACGCAGATGCCGACGCAGGCGCAGACAGAGACGAAGACGCGGATTCGGCTGCTGATGCGGCTGGTGATGCTGATGCCGATGAGGGAATGGGGTCGGCTATGGCTTCGGGGGCGGAGGCTGGTTCGTCGACCGAACCGACTTCGGCCAGTTCAGCGGAAGGCAAGGTCGACGAGACCGAAGACTCCACGCCCGTACCTGCGACCGACGACCCGTTGGCAACCCTCGACCCGGGTGCCGCCGATTCAGTCCGGAAGCACGCGGCAACACGCTCAGGGGCGCCGGTGTCCGACCCGCTAGCGGAGGCAACGTCGGACACCGACCGTGAGGCATCGTCCGAACCCGCGTCAGTTCCACGATCACCTGCGGAACTGACATCGCCGGCACTTGATATCGCACCGCGCTGTTCGGAATCAGGCTCTTCCACAACTGCATCCGGCTCCACAACGGCACCCGGCTCCACAACAGCCGGTCCGACGCCCGTACCTGAACCAGCGGCGGACACCGTGTCATCGCCTACTCCGAAGCCTCCGGCCGAGCAAAGTTCGTTACCGGATCCAGTCCCAGCAGAGGCTGGTCCGACCGACCCGGCACCTGGCGACGATCGACCTCAGCGTCGCCTCCAGTCGCTCACCTCCGCTGCAGCCCTGTTCTGCACCCACACACCCGTCGGCCGGGGCACACGGCACAGCTCTGCCCTCGACCTGGGCTCGTCACTTCGGCCTAGCCGAAGCATGCACACACCTGGTGGCATCTACCTCGGCAACGCATCACTGGCCGCTGCACTCGAAGCAGCTATCGCCGCCGACCCCACACTCGGAAAATCCGTCGCACGCGACCCACTGACCGACCGAGCCCTGATCTACCGACCCGACACCCTCACCGCGGCAGCAGTCCGCCTCCGAGATCGACACTGCCGCTTCCCCGGCTGCCACCGCCCCGCCGACCGCTGCCAACTCGACCACGTAATCCCCTTCGATCACGCCAACCCCCTCGGCGGCGGCTGGACCACCGTCAACAACCTCCAATGCCTCTGCGAGTTCCACCACACCGTCAAAACCGCCGGCTACTGGAAAGCCGTCATGCTCCCCGGTGGTGCGATTCTGTGGACCTCCACCTCGAAGACCACCCGAATCACCCTGCCAGCCAAAGGAACAGCCGTACCCATCATCGGCAACGACCTGAGGCCACACATCCCCACCAAACCCAGACGATCCGGCATCATCGCCTACCCCGACCCACCCGACAACCAACAACCCGAGACAGACGACACCGCAGTACCGCCGTTCTAGGCGTGCGGGTTCACAGTCCGGTGCAGAACGTCTTCAGGTGAACTGTGGTGCGGCGACCTTGTCGATCACGAGCCATCCGCCGTGGTGCTCCGATGTCTCGAACTGCGCACCGGACGAGCGACCGAGCTCGACCAACGATGCCTCGTCGAACGTGCGGATGTGTCCATGGCAGGCGGTGGTCTCGGTCTCGAATGGCACGGCGACGACGACACGCCTGCGTGCGATACGGAGCGCTTCGGCCACGATCCGAGAGCCTGTCTCGGCGTCGACATGTTCGAGGAGGTGCAGCGCTGTCACGGTGTCGACACTGTTGTCTGCGACTGGAACATCGGCAGCATCACACACCACGGTGTCGAGCGTGATCCCGAGATGCGGGGCAACGGTGGCGAGCAGGCGCATGGTTCCGGCGGACAGGTCTGTCGCAGTCACCGAGTGGCCCTTCATCGCCAGTCGTAGCGGAAAGAAACCGAAGCACGATCCCAGGTCGAGCAACGAACCGACGACCAAATCCTCGGCGCGCGCATGGACGGGAGCGAAATCGGCGGTGCCGCCGAGTAGCTCGTCCAGAGAGTTGCGGTAGTAGGTGGACCACGCGTCGATCGGTTCTGTGACGGTGGTGCGAACGAGTCCGACCAACACCAACTCGAACTCACGCTGGGAGAGACCGACGTGCCGGGCCTGTGCGGTGACCATCGGAACGAGGCGCTCTCCGATCTCGGCCGACGTCAGGCCATGACAGACCTGCACCGTCGAGCCCACACGCACAGCGTCGAATTCGAGTCCACGCATGTGCCGAACCACCACGTTCTCGTGAGCCCAGACTCCGTCGGAGCCCGGTGCAAGTGCATCCAATTCAGTCATCGGAGTCGTTTCTGCTCGTCGTATGCCGATCGTTGGTCAGGGCTGTCCCTTCGGTGAGGTCGAGCGTTGCATACACAGCGGGTGATTCGGCCGTTGTGCACCAGGTCGGCCCGCTCGGGCACCGTCGACCCCGCGCGCCGGACGGGTTGGTACCTACCCGAACGGACGGTTGATCGCGACGGCCGACCAGTTCCGATCGTCATGCCGCTTCAGGGACGGTGTGGGCCGTTAGCGTGGTGACCCGAGACACAACCAATTGGATTGTGACCGAGCAAATTTCGTAGGAGGTTTCAGATGTCGAAGAAGAACGAGAATGCTGTGGTCGGTGCGGCTGTTGTCGAATCCGATCTGGTCGAAGAGTCGTTGGTCGAGGAAGTGTCGATCGACGGCATGTGCGGCGTGTACTGATCATGACCGCTGCAGTGCGCGAGGACCTCGACGAGTTCGATCTGGATGTGCCGTGGGCTCTGCATCCGCAGGTAGCGCTGCGTCCGGAGTCGTTCGGAGCGTTGCTGTATCACTTCGGAACTCGCAAGCTCTCCTTTCTGAAGAACCGCACGATCGTTGCGATCATCGAATCGCTGCCCGATCACTCGGACATGCGTTCGGCGATCGCAGCCGCGGGAATCACCGAGTCGCAGTCGGCCCCCTACGTCACGGCGCTCGCGACGCTGGCCCACTCGAAGATGATCACCCGCCCGTAAAGCCCTGACCTACTGCAGAAGAGGACTTCCGCCCATGACCTCCACCCTCGAAAGACCCGCTCCGGTAGGAAAACTCGTCGATCAGTTCGAGCTCGGGCTCGACGCACCGATCTGTCTGACGTGGGAGCTGACCTACGCCTGCAACCTGTCGTGCGTGCACTGCCTGTCCTCGTCGGGTCGTCGTGATCCGCGCGAGTTGAGCACCGAGCAGTGCAAGTCGATCATCGACGAGTTGCAGAAGATGCAGGTGTTCTACGTCAACATCGGCGGCGGCGAGCCGACGGTGCGCTCGGACTTCTGGGAGCTCGTCGATTACGCGACTGCGCATCAGGTGGGGGTGAAGTTCTCCACCAACGGGGTCAAGATCGACCAGAAGGTCGCCGCGCGGTTGGCGGCGTCGGACTACGTCGATGTGCAGATTTCCATCGACGGCGCGACGGCAGAGGTCAACGATGCGGTGCGCGGGCCCGGTTCGTTCGACATGGCCTGCCGTGCGTTGGAAAATTTGAAAGAGGCCGGGTTCCGGGACGCGAAGATCTCGGTCGTCGTCACCCGACACAACGTGAGTCAGCTCGACGACTTCAAAGCGTTGGCCGACAAATACGCTGCGACACTGCGTATCACGCGTCTGCGGCCGTCGGGCCGCGGCGCGGATGTCTGGGACGATCTGCACCCGACGGCCGGTCAGCAGCGCGAGCTCTACAACTGGCTCGTCGCGAACGGTGAGGGTGTGTTGACGGGGGATTCGTTCTTCCACCTCTCGGCGTTCGGTGACGCTCTGCCGGGGCTGAACTTGTGCGGTGCGGGACGGGTGGTGTGCCTGATCGACCCGATCGGCGACGTGTACGCGTGCCCCTTCGCGATCCACGAGAACTTCCTCGCCGGCAACATCGTCCGCGATGCGACTGTTGCTACCGAGACATCGGCGGCTATGGGTGGGTTCCAATCGGTGTGGCAGACATCGGAGTTGTTCCAGGAACTCCGCTCGCCGCAGACCTCCGGCGCCTGCACCAAGTGCGCCCATTTCGATTCGTGCCGTGGTGGATGCATGGCAGCGAAATTCTTCACCGGCCTCCCCATGGACGGTCCGGATCCCGAATGCGTCATCGGTAACGGCGAAATGGCGTTGGCGGCAGCGGGGGAGATCCCCAAATCGAGCGTCGATCATTCCCGGACCGGGCAGCGCAAGACACCCCGTAAGTCGGTGCCGTTGACGTTGATGATGCGTCCACCGGCGAAGATCTGCGACGAGAACCCGCTCGCAGGAATGGAACAGGAACAGTCATGAAACAGAAGGCACAGTAATGGCCAAGAGTGAGTGGTTCGAGACCGTTGCCGAAGCGCAGCGGCGTGCGAAGAAGCGTCTACCGAAGTCCGTGTACGCCGCGTTGGTGGCCGGCTCGGAGCGCGGGTTGACGATCGACGACAACATGGCGGCGTTCGGCGAGCTCGGCTTCGCCCCGCATGTGGCGGGGTTGTCGGACAAACGTGACTTGTCGACGACGGTGATGGGGCAGACGCTGTCGTTCCCGGTGATGATCTCCCCGACGGGTGTGCAGGCCGTGCACCCGGACGGTGAGGTCGCTGTCGCGAGAGCTGCTGCAGCGCGCGGGATTCCGATCGGCTTGTCGTCGTTCGCCAGCAAGTCGGTGGAAGAGGTCGCGGCGGCAAACCCGCAGACCTTCTTCCAGATGTACTGGGTGGGGTCGCGTGAGATCCTGCTGCAGCGGATGGAGCGGGCCCGTGCCGCGGGAGCTGTCGGGTTGATCATGACCCTGGACTGGTCGTTCTCGAACGGCCGCGACTGGGGTAGCCCGTCGATCCCGGAGAAGATGGACCTCAAAGCGATGGTTCAGTTCGCGCCGGAGGGTATCATGCGACCGAAGTGGTTGTGGGAGTTCGCCAAGACCGGCAAGATCCCCGATCTGACGACCCCGAATCTGACCCCGCCGACGGGTGGTCCGGCTCCGACGTTCTTCGGTGCGTACGGGGAATGGATGGGTACTCCGTTGCCGACGTGGGAGGACGTGGCGTGGCTGCGTGAGCAGTGGGGTGGGCCGTTCATGCTCAAGGGCGTGATGCGCGTCGACGACGCCAAGAAGGCTGTCGACGCGGGGTGCACCGCGATCTCGGTGTCCAATCACGGAGGTAACAATCTCGATGGCACGCCGGCACCGATCCGGGCGCTGCCTGCGATCGCCGAGGCCGTCGGCGATCAGATCGAGATCACCCTCGATGGCGGAATCCGACGTGGCAGTGACGTCGTGAAGGCACTGGCGTTGGGTGCGCGGGCGGTGTTGATCGGCCGCGCGTACCTGTGGGGTCTGTCTGCCGGTGGTCAGGCGGGTGTGGAGAACGTGCTCGACATCCTGCGCGGCGGAGTCGATTCCGCTGTTCTCGGGCTCGGGCATACCTCGGTGCATGATCTGTCGCCGTCGGATGTGGTGATGCCGGCCGGGTTCGACCGCAGGCTCGGCGTCTGAGCGGAGGATGTCCAGCAAGACAGAGTGGTTCGAGACCGTCGCCGAGGCGGAGCGGCGTGCGAAGAGGCGTCTGCCGAAGTCCGTCTATGCGGCTCTGGTGGCGGGCTCGGAGCAGGGTCTGACTGCGGCGGACAATACGGCTGCGTTCGGTGAACTCGGGTTCGCCCCGCACGTGGCAGGTTTGTCGGACTGCCGCGAGTTGTCGACGACGCTGATGGGTCAACCGCTGGCGTTCCCGGTGATGATCTCCCCGACGGGTGTGCAGGCGGTGCACCCCGGCGGTGAGGTCGCGGTGGCGAGAGCAGCAGCGGCGCGCGGTGTGTCGATGGGATTGTCGTTGTTCGCGAGCAAGCCCATCGAGGAGGTCGTCGCGGCGAATCCGCAGACGTTTTTTCAGCTGCATTGGGTGGGTTCGCGGGAGTTGTTGGGGCACATGCTCGATCGTGCGCGCGCTGCGGGTGCGGTCGGGCTGATTCTGACGATGGACTGGTCGTTCTCGGAGGGCCGTGACTGGGGGAGTCCGGTGATTCCCGAACGCCTCGACGTGCGGGCGATGCTGCGGTTGGCACCCGAAGTGCTGGCGCGCCCGCGATGGCTCGCCCGGTGGGGACGTGCGGGTGCGTTCCCGGATCTGACGGCCCCGAATCTCGCTCCGCCCGGTGGGCCTGCGCCCACGTTCTTCGCTGCGTACCGGGAGTGGAAGTCCACACCGTTGCCGTCGTGGGAGGACATCGCCTGGCTACGTGCGCAGTGGGGCGGGCCGTTCATGCTCAAGGGGATTTCGCGGGTCGACGACGCGTTGCGGGCCGTGGACGCAGGCGTCACCGCTATCTCGGTGTCCAATCACGGTGGGAACAATCTCGACGGTTCCCCAGCGTCGATTCGGGTGTTGCCGTCCATCGCCGAGGCGGTGGGGGATCAGGTGGAGATCTCCCTCGACGGCGGCATCAGGCGGGGAAGTGACGTGGCGAAAGCACTGGCGCTCGGTGCGCGAGCCGTCCTGATCGGGCGGGCGTATCTGTGGGGTCTGGCGGCGAACGGTCAAGCCGGGGTGGAGAACGTGCTCGACATTCTGCGCGGCGGCCTGGACTCCGCGGTCCTCGGACTCGGACATGCATCGGTGCACACCCTCGGCCCAAGCGACGTCGTGGTGCCGCCAGGCTTCGCTCGCTCGACTCAGCCCACCCGGCGCAGTTGATACGAACCGACAGTCACCATTCGGACAGGTGAGTATGACCGTCCTGGAGCGCCCGAGCGAACAGAGCGGCCTTCGTCGGAGCGGTGCGTCCGACTGCCGCGTATTTCTGCCGGATACGGGTGATGTGCGTGTTGATCGTGCCGACCGAGATATAAACGGACCGAGCTGCAACCGTCTTCGAGTCCGAGGCGAACCAGGCAAGCATGACCTCGATCTCGCGTGCGCTCAGCGCAGGCTTGCGGTGAAGCGGGTCGAGCCGCGTCGGGCGTGCAACGAGTGCCGGCTGTACCGGCGTCCGGAACGAGTGATGCGCCGCCGACGTCAGCATCTGTTCGAGCATGAATTTCCCCCTCGACTTTCGACCGATCTCTTGTACTGCAGCGTCCATCGTCGAAGAAAATCTGGGGCGGATCCAGCGGTGCACTGAACTCCATACAGGGTCAATACGGACGACCTCGGATTCGATGCGACCGTCATTCGAACGGAGTAACTTGCTGTTTCTGCTGCTCAGCGAAGCGTTCGCGCGCATCTTTAGGTGATTTACCGGCTCTATAGTGCGCTCATGACCACTGAGCGCCCGGATCCCTCGTCGATCTCGGACCGCAGCGAATTCGCGGCGGCGCTGCGTTCGATCAGGATCGATGCGGGTGCAACAGTTCGTGAAATAGTCGAGCATTCCGGTGGTCTGCACGGCACCATCAGCGGCTGGTTTTCCGGTCACCACCTTCCGACCAAAGCCAGCGCCGAGATGTTCTCGGCCGTCCTCGTCGCATGCGGAGTCGACGACGAAGGCGAGCGCGCACGGTGGTGGAATGCGGTGTCGAGGGTGCGGTCCATCCCGGGCAGGCGGACTGTCGATCCGGTGAAGGGCGACCCTCCGTACAAGGGCCTGGAAGCGTTCGAGTCCGCCGATGCAGAGTGGTTTTTCGGACGAGACGATGTGATCGAGCGACTCGGCGTGCGCGTCCGTGACGCCCTCGACTCCGGCGGCGGCATTGTCTTCGTGGTCGGCGCTTCGGGCTCGGGTAAGTCCTCGCTCCTGCGCGCTGGATTGGCATCGAGGTTCCCTGGCTCGCAAGTCCATTCCGGCGTCGGCGATATTCGGGCATTCCCCGAGCGAATGGAATCGTTCGCGCCGGGTTCTGTTCTCGTCCTGGATCAAGCCGAGGAGCTGTGGACGCTGGCGTCAGCGGGTGAGCGCGAGAGCTTTCTCCGTGCGGCATCGTCGCTGCCGAACTCCGATTCGGTCCTCGTGGTCGGCCTGCGGGCCGACTTCTACCAGAACGCCGTGTCGGAGGATGCGCTGCTTGCCGGACTTTCGGACAACCCGGTTGTCGTCGGGCGTCTCACCGAAACGCAACTGCGTGATGTCATCGTGTCGCCTGCCGCGAAGGCCGGCTTCACCGTCGACGACGCCCTGGTGCAGGTGTTGGTCGGCGAATTGGGTCCGCGTGGATCGCAGTTCGCCCACGACTCCGGTGCCCTGCCGTTGCTCTCGCACGCGCTGCTGACGACGTGGCAGGTGTCGAGAGGCAGGACGCTGACCGTCGCGGACTACCTCGCGACCGGCGGGATCGGAGGTGCGGTGGGGCAGAGCGCCGAGGAAGTGTTCTCGGCCCTGACCGCCGAACAGCAACGCGAAGCACGACGCATCTTCATGCGTCTGGTCAATCTCGACGACGACGTGGTGACGCGTCGCCGCGTCGATCGTGTCGGGCTGTTCTACGGAAACGAGAACGCAGACGCCGTCACCGACGTCGATGTGGTGGTCGAGCGGTTTGCCGCGCGCAGACTGCTGACCGTCGAAGAAGAGACGGTCCAGGTGACCCACGAGGCGCTGCTCACGGCGTGGCCGCGGCTCGGTGAATGGCTCGACGACGATCGTCAGTGGCTCGTCGAACACCGTCGACTCACCCAGGCGGCAGAACTGTGGAACAACAACGACCGAGACGACGGTTCGCTGCTGTCTGCGTCGAGGCTGCTGCTGGTGCAGGAATCCATCGGCCCGGTGCGTCGGCGAGACCTCAATGCCGTCGAGAGGCTCTACCTGGAAGCGAGCGCGGAACGAGTCGAGCAACAGAACCGAAGCGATCGTCGCCGTCGGCGCACCCTCGAGACGCTTGTCGCAGCACTCGCGTTTCTGACCGTGCTGGCCGTGACACTGGCGGTGACCGCGTTCGTTGCCCGATCGGATGCGAACAGCCGGCGGGTCGACGCCGAACACGCGGAGGCCGAGGCCGTATCTCGTCAGATCGCCGGTGTCGCAAAGCAATTGAGGAACCAAGATCCCGGTCTGGCGGCGTACTTCGCGTTGGCGTCGTACGAGGTGGACCGAACGTCGGAGGCGCGATCGGCACTGCTCGATTCCTCCGCGATCCACACACCGGTGCGGTTACTCGGTGTGGAGGGCGGGGCGGTGACTGCGGTCGACCCTCGCGGAAGCATCGTGACTACAGCGGGTTCCGACGGGCGCGTGCGGATGTGGTCCCTCGCGGACGGACACGCGCAGCTCGGCGAGATCGTCTCCAGGGACGTGTCCGCGCTGACGTTCGATCCGCGGGGTGGCGTTCTCGCCGTGGGTGGGTTCTACGGCGTCGAACTGTGGGACGTGTCGGATCCGACGGAACCGATGATGTTGTCGCGCAACGATGTCGACGAGGTACGAAGCCTGTCCTACTCTGCTGATGGCCGCTTGCTCGTCGTCGGTACCGGGGCCGAGTCGTTGCCGCTGCTCGACGTCGCCGACCCCGCCCGGCCGACCGCAGCGGCCGAGGTGGCTCAACCCGGTTCGCCGACAGCGACCGAATTCAGTCCCGATGGTCGGTACCTGGTGACGGTCGGCCCCGGGCGCGCGATGCGGTTGTGGGACGCGAGCAGGCTGACCGCGTCTCCAGCAGCCGCCTCCGTTCCGCTGATCGACATCCCCTCGGACGGATCGACCTACACCGCGCAACAGCTGGCTTTCTCTCCCGACGGCACCACGCTGATCGCGGGTACTACAGGTCGCGAGGTTCTGCGGTGGGCTGTCGACGGCGGCCGGTTGTCTCCTCTGCCGGCGTTGACGGGATTCACCAGCTATGTCAACGATGTGGTGTTCAGTGGGGATGGGACTCTGATCGCTGCGGCGAGTTCGGACAATTCATCGAAAGTTTGGGACGCGGCCTCGGGAACGCCAGAACTGACGCTTCCCGGTCCTTCCGAGGTGAGTTCGCTCGTATTCACGCCGGATCGCTCGTCGATCGTCACTGCCAGTGGCGATGGCATCACCCGAATCTGGCCGCTTCCTGGGCCGGCCCTCGCCGACGCCGGCGACACGATCTTTCAGAACCCCATCGGTGCATCGGGCACGCGTTTGCTCGCCGGAGCAGGCACCCGAGCCTCCGCCACGACGCTCTGGGACGTCTCGGACGTCGAGCATCCGGTGGCGTCGGCACCGTTGGTGGTCGGTGACGGTATGGACCAGACGGGTGCGGTGGCGCTCACCGTCGACGGCAATCGGGCTGCGGTCGGTACGACGACCGGTGGTTTCCAGCTGTGGGACACAACCGATCTCACCGATCCGGTGGCGCTCGGTACCGTTCGGGCGGCAACTACCAGCTTGACTGCTGTGTTGGTCTTCGACCGCACCGGGACCCTGCTGGTCGCGTCCGGCCAGAACTCGAACGACGTGTCGTTGTGGTCGCTGGCCGAGCCCACAACCCCACGGGCGTTGTCGACCCTGGAGGCGGGGAACTACCCCGCGGGAATGGCGCTGTCGCCCGACGGTTCGGTACTCGCCATCGCCAGTGTGGGGGGCGTGGTCGAACTGTGGGATGTCGGCGACCCGACCGATCCGCGCCGGACGGCCGTGCTCGGCGGTTTCGGAAGTAGCGTCCAGGCCGTGGCCATCTCACCGGATGGGCACACTCTTGCCGCGGGCAGTGCGGATCGTTCGATTCGATTGTGGGACATGGCGAACTCGGCCGAGCCGCAGCACCTGGCTCGCATCGTCGGGCCGTCCAGCCCGATCTACTCGCTCTCGTTCGATAGGTCCGGTGGACGGATGGCTGCCGGTGACGGGGGATCGACGCTCTGGTTGTGGAACGTAGGCGACCGCACCGCACCCGAGCAGTACGCGGCCCTCTCCGCGTACGGTCAGCGCGTCAACGATGCGGGTTTCGCCGCAGACGGACGCGTGGTGTTCGGCGGTGGTACGGCCCGTGATGTTCGCATCTGGCGCACCGAGCCGGAGGAGGTACGCAGTCGCCTGTGCGGATCAGGAGGGTCGGTGGTCACAGAGGCCGAATGGGCCCAGTACCTCCCTGGCGTTCCATACCGAAAGTTGTGTAGCAGCTGACCGACTGGGGATGGTGTACTTGCGCAATGACAGCCAGGTTTCCGAGAAGCGCCACGACGTCCGCTCTGGTCGCGCTCGTGGCGTCCTGCGTCGTGATCTACGTCGGGTTGTTCGAAAACTCGATGTCCACGACCCTGCAGGTTGTGCTGCTGCTCGTCGGCGTACTGGTTGCCGGTGCAGCAATCGGTTACACCGTTACCAAGCTCGGTCGGTCCAGGTAAGGCTCAGGGCCTACTGAATCCTTCGAGCATTCCCGTGTAGAGCTTGGGCGGCGGCGCCGCGAATTCGCCGCGCTTTCCGGTGCGCAGGCCGAGGGTTACAAGTGACTGCACGAACAGTGTTCCCGCGGCCACACCGTCGACGACGGGTACACCGATCTCGGCCGAAATGTGTTGGCAGAGATCGGCCATGCCCGCGCAGCCGAGAACCACAGCATCGCTACCGTCCGTTTCGACGGCGACGCGGCACGCTTCGGTGACGATCTTGCGGGCGTCGGGGTCGGTCTCGAGATCGAGGACCGGCAAGTCGCACGCATGGATGCCGAGGCAGTGTCGGCCGAAGCCGTAGTGATGCGCCAGATCCTGTGCCCGGCCGACGGTGCGGCCGAGGGTGGTGACGACACTGAACCCGCGGCCCAGGAAACTCGCGGCGTGCATTGCCGCCTCCGCGATACCGATGACCGGTCCGGACGCAGATTCGCGGGCCGCGTCGATGCCGGGATCGCCGAAGCAGGCAATGACGTAGCCGTCGACCCCCGCAGCTTCGCCACTGGCGATCTCGGCGAGAATGCCGGGGACACTGAGGGCTTCGTCCACGTGGCTTTCGATGGATACCGGCCCCATCGAGGGGCTGACCGCATCGATGACTGTGCCCGGGCCTACTACGGCCCGGGCACAGTCACCGATCGTTGCGGTCATCGAGCCGGTGGTGTTCGGATTGATGACCTTGATGAGCACGTGCGAAATCCTATGCCTTGGCTGGAACGTCGAAGTTGGTGACAGCGAGCTTGGTCTTCGTCGCCAGATAGAAGTACATGACGAAGCCGATGCCGCAGCCGATGAACCAACTGTACTTCGAGGCCGTCGACATACCGGCGATCTCCATGCCGTCGATCGCTCCGTTGAAGAGCACGGTGAACATGGCTACGAGCGCGCCGACGACGGTGGAGTACACCGCCGCTGGGTTGTAACCCTTCGAGTACCAGTACAACCCGGTCGGCGACATCGAGAACAGTTCGTCGACAACGACTTTCTGCTTGCGGACCAGGTAGTAGTCGGCGATCAGGATGCCGAACAGCGGTCCGATGAATGCGCCGAGAGTTTCCAGCGTCAGGTGAATGACCTCGGGATTGTTGTACAGGTTCCACGGGGTGATGAGCACCGAGCCGATCGCGGCGATCATGCCGCCTGCACGCCAGCTGATCTTCTGGGGGCTGACGTTGGAGAAGTCGAATGCCGGCGAGATGAAGTTGGCGACGATGTTGATGCCGATCGTGGCGATCGTGAAGGTCAGGGCACCGAGGACGATGGCGAACGTGCTGTCGATTCGGGCGACGGTCTCGACCGGATCGGTGATCAGCTCACCGAACACCGGCAGCGTCAGGGAGGCGGTGACGACGACCAGAATCGAGAACACCAGGAAGTTCACCGGCAGGCCGAGGAAGTTGCCCTTCTTCACTGCGGCATAGGATTTGCCGTAGCGCGAGAAGTCGCCGAAGTTGAGCATCGGACCGGAGAAGTAGGAGACCACCAGCGCGATCGCACCGAGCATCACCGGGATGGAGCTCAGACCTGTGTGCTCGACCTCGCCGAGGTTGAGATCGATAGCGCCCCAGCCGGCTTTCCAGATCAAGTAGCCGCACAGCATGAACATCACGACGTACACCGCAGGGCCGCAGAAGTCGATGAACTTACGGATGGACTCCATGCCGCGCCAGAACACCGCGGCTTGCACGACCCAGAGGAACAGGAAGCTCGCCCAGCCGAGCAGCGAGAGTCCGACGAAACCGTAATCCGCAGTCACCGCGTACGGAGCCAGTGACGGGAACAACTTGATCAGCACGATGTCGAGTGCGGCCGAGGCCAGGAACGTCTGAATGCCGTACCAGGCCACCGCGATCAGACCGCGGATGATGGCGGGAATATTGGCACCGAGGACGCCGAAGACGCTGCGGCAGATGACCGGGTAGGGAACCCCCGACACCTGGCTCGGCTTGGCGACGAGATTGCAGAAGAAGTAGACGATCGTGATGCCGACGAGAAGTGCGATCAGCACCTGCCAGCTGGCCAACCCGAGTGCGAACAGGCTGCCCGCGGTCACGTACCCACCGACCGAGTGCACGTCCGACATCCAGAACGCGAACAGGTTGTACGAGGTCCAGGTCTGCTTCTTCAGCGGAGCAAGATCCTCGTTGGTCAGCCGCGGGTCGTAACTGTCCTTGATCAGTCCACCACCGACGGGGTGGCCCGCGGCTTCCACAAGATCTCCCGTTTGGGCGGGACCGTGCGCTGTATCTGTCATCGATGCTCCTGACGGCATGGCGTATGAGGTGAACGAAGGTGGTGAATGAGGAAAAGCTAGCGGCGAAGTGTTGCGCGCTCGTGACGAAAGCGATATATCTTTCGAGGAATTTTTATCGAGTCTGGTCGGGCGGTGGATCGGCGAACAATCCGTGGTCGTTCGACAATGTCGAAATGACCGAATTGAGACGCGTGTGATGATGCTGCGCGGCTCGCAGCAGGCCCGCGGAATCGCCGGCCAGAAAGGCCGTGAGCATATCCGCGTGATCGCTGTGCAATGATGCTCTGTCCGATCCGGCCACATGGACCATCGGTTGAATGGGTTCGGTTATGTTCCAGGCAGATTCGAGCATGTGAAGCAAGCGATGCATGCGGCAGGGGCGAGTCAGGGACAGGTGGAATTCACGCGAGAGACGGTGGTATTCACGCGAGTCGTCCTGCGTGAGCGAGGCCTCGAGCAGGCGATTCACCTCGATGAGGTGGGCGCGGTCGTCCTCGGTGGCGAGATTCACAGCCACCGGAAGGGCCGCGGTCTCCAGAACCTCTCGTACGATGTACATTTCGCGGAGCTCTGCCGCGGTCAACTGAGCCACCGTGTAACCGAGGTTCGGTCGATGATCGACCAATCCCTCACCGATGAGGGTTTTGAGGGATTCGCGCACCGGGATTCTGCTCACCCCGAAAAGCTCCGCTACTTCGTTGAGTGGAATCGGAGTATTCGGTGGTGCATCGCCGGCGAGAATTACTCGGCGCAGCTCTCGCAGAATTGTCGGCTGTGGACCACCCGGCGTCGTTATCGACAATTGCGAGAGAAATATCGACCGGCGACGGGGTGGCACGAACCGAAGGTTAGCGGCGCAGTGTTTCGACAGCGTGACGTTCTCGTTCCATACCGATAGCATCGGCACCCATGGCCACGGACCCCCTCGGTACGCAGTACTGGCCGGACGTCGATGGGTCCAGGACCCTCGTGGTGCCGGTCGGCTCGATCGAGCAACACGGACCGCACCTGCCGCTCGATACCGACACCAGGATCGCCACCGCCGTTGCGCACACCATCGACAACGCAATCGTTGCTCCCGCGATCGCGTACGGGTCCAGCGGCGAGCACGAGGGATTTCCCGGCACCGTGTCGATCGGCGCTGCAGCACTCGAGGCGGTGCTGGTGGAATACGGGCGCTCCGCGTGCCGGTGGGCCGAGCGGGTGGTGTTCGTCAACGGGCACGGCGGCAACGGGCCAACCCTGCGATCTGCAGTATTGCTGCTGCGCTACGAGGGGCGTGACGTCGTCTGGTTCCCGTGCGCGGTGCCCGGAGCAGATGCTCACGCTGGGCGCACCGAAACGTCGATGCTGCTGCACCTTTCGCCCGAGGTAGTGGACATGAGCAAGGCGGAGGTGGGCAATGTGACCGACATCGCCGCCCTACTTCCTGCGCTGCGCGCCGACGGCGTCGCATCTATCGCTGCAAACGGTGTGCTCGGCGACCCCTCCGGAGCCGATCCGGAGGAGGGGCGTCGAGCGTTCGACCTACTTCGAGCCCGCGCCGGCGATGCGGTGCGGAGATGGAGTCCCTCCGAGCATGGAGTGATCGCGTGACCGACCTGGGTGAAACGCCTGTTCAGCGTCCCACGATCGATTCCGGAGAAACGGGCAGCAGGTATGTTCCGTCCGATTTTGCGGGTGGCCGACACACCAGAGGCTTGTCCGCTTACGATCTCCTGATGGGTGAAGGTCGGTTGCCTGATGGCTTCGGGGTGAGAGTCGATCCACGTGTACGCACATTCTCCGAAGGACGCGTCCTGATCGGTGGTTCGCCGACACGGATGCTCACACTCGCACCGACGGCGGCCGCGATGATCGGCGACGGTTTCATCGAAGTGACCGACTCGCAGTCCGCGCTCGTCGCACGCAAACTTCTCGACTCGGGAGTCGGCAACCCGCGCCCGATGTCGATCCCGTCGCCGTCCGACGTCACCGTCGTCGTTCCGCTCAAGAACAACGAGGCCGGGCTCGAGCGTCTGATCACGGCGTTGCACGGGCTGCATGTGATCATCGTCGACGACGGGTCGGACATCCCGGTCGCAGTGCCGCGGATGGCGTGCAGTGTGGGCAGTGTGACGGTGCTCCGGCACGAGCGCTCACGCGGACCGGCTGCGGCGCGAAATACTGGATTGCGCTGCGCTACAACTGATTTTGTCGCCTTTCTGGATTCGGACGTCGTGCCGCGCAAGGGCTGGCTCGAGGTGATGCTCGGTCATTTCTCGGATCCTGCTGTGGCATTGGTGGCACCCCGCATCGTCGCGCTCGAGCCCGAAGGCAGTGCGCTGGCCCGATACGAGCACGCACGCTCGTCGCTCGATCTCGGTCGCAGAGAAGCCGCAGTGCGGGCCGGGAGCTCGGTGTCATACGTACCCAGCGCCGCGATGTTGCTGCGCCGGTCCGTGGCGATGGACTGCGAGGGATTCGACGAGTCGATGCACGTGGCCGAGGATGTGGACCTGTGCTGGCGGCTGCAGGAGGCAGGATGGCGGTTGCGCTACGAGCCCGTCGCCCACGTTGCTCACGAGCACCGCGTCACCTTCGTCGAATGGTTCGCTCGCAAGTTGTTCTACGGAACCGGTGCCACACCGTTGTCCGCTCGTCATCCGGGAATGGTGCCGCCGATTGCGATGTCTCCGTGGACGCTCATCGCGTGCCTGCTCGCTGCGAGCCTGACGCGGATCGGACTCGTCGGCGCAGCTGCGACACTCGGCGTGACGGTTGTTCGACTTCGCAAGATGTTCGTCGGCTTGGATCAGCCCACTCGCATCGCGGCGATTCTTGCCGCGGAAGGTTTTGTGGCGGGGTTGTGGCAACTGGCGTCGGCCTTGTGCCGACATTATTGGCCGATCACTCTTCTCGCCGTGGTGCTGTCCAGTCGGATTCGAAAAATTGCACTCGGATTGGCTGTGGCAGAAGCATTCTCGGATTGGAGTAAGCACCGCGAGCTCGGCGGTCTCGATCCGGTGCGCTATGCCTTCTTCAAACGAGCCGACGATATTGCCTACGGTGCGGGGTTGTGGAAAGGCGCTCTGTCGGCCCGAAGCATCGATGCGCTCAAGCCACGCTTGGACGGCTGACGCGGTGCGAGCCCGGCCCGATCCGTCGATGGTGTGAACCGGACCGAGTACGCGGACGTCATCGTCGTCGGCGGTGGCTCCTGCGGCTGTGTCGTCGCCTCTCGGTCGAGCGAGAATCCCGATCGATCGGTGTTGTTGCTCGAAGCCGGACCCACGTTCTCGGCTGTCGCCGAAGTCCCGGCCGACCTGACCGGCGCGTCGATGCTTCCCATCGGACCCGGCAGCGAATGGGTGGGAACGTATTCGGCCGAACTCACCTCCGGCGTCGGCCGAACAATTGCTCGAGGCCGGGTTCTGGGCGGCTCGGGCGCAGTGAACGGTGGCTACTTCGTTCGTGCCACGCCCACGGACTTCGACGCCTGGCCGCAGCCGCTGTGGTCTTTCGAGCAGGTGCTGCCGTTCTACCTCGGCTCCGAAACTGATCTCGATGCCGGGATGCAGAGGCAGTGGCACGGATCTCGCGGACCCATGCCGGTCGCGCGTACCCCGGTACACACTCGACATCCGATCACGACGGCATTCGTCGATTCTGCAGTGAATGCGGGATTTTCGATGCAACAGGACCTGAATTCTCCCGGAGCGTCCGCCGGGGGAGTCGGTTCCGTGCCGTTGAACATCCACAACGGCACCCGCGTAAGTGCCGCTCTCGCATACCTTTTGCCGATTCTGGATCGGCAGAACCTACGCGTGCAGGGAAATTCGACGGTGACGTCGTTGATGTTCGACGGCAGCAAGGTGATCGGCGTCGAGATCGTCGTCGACGGCGTGCGCAGTATCGTGAGGTCCGACACGGTGATTCTGTCTGCGGGTGCTGTGCACACCCCGGCACTGTTGCTTCGATCGGGTATCGGTCCCGCTGATGATCTTGTCGCGCTGGGCATGTCGGTCGTGGTCGACAGCCCTGGTGTGGGTCGAGGTTTCAGTGACCATCCCGAGGTTGCTGTTCCTGTCGTCGAAAGGAACGAAGTTCCGTCGAAATCGTCTGCGCTGGAGGCAGTTCTACATGCCGGCGCTGTGGAGATCAGGCCGTACACCAGAAAGTTCGACCGGCTGATCTCCGGTCTCGAGCCCGGGCCCCACGTAGTCGGCGTCGGCCTCATGCGATCGACGAGTCGCGGGAGCATTGCGCTGCGCAGTACGGACCCGTTCGAGGCTCCGGACGTGCGGTACCACTATCTCGAATCGGAGGTCGACCGGCGCGCTATGCGCGAGGGCGTCGAACTTGCGCGCGATCTGCTGGCGTCGCCCATCATGTCGGAGACCGTGGAAGTGCCCACGATCGAGAATCCCCTCGCGGCGCTCGGCACATCACTGCACCTGTCCGGTAGCGCCAGGATGGGGCCCGAGTCGGATCCGAGTTCGGTACTCGACGATCACTGCCGGGTGCGCGGTGTCGACGGACTCTTCGTCGTCGATACCTCGGCATTCCCGGTGGTGCCCAGCCGTGGGCCACACGCGACGGCCATCATGTTCGCCGAGCGCGCCGCCGATTTGATTGCAGACCACGATCGGCGCGGGGGAGCGTAGCGTTCGTGGTCTGGGGACCGTTCAGGTTCCCCAATAGATGGGTTACTGCCATGTCGGACAAATCGCCTCGCAACACGATGACCAAGAAAACCGGCAAATCTCTCAAGGACAAGCGCGCAGACAAGCGGGCGAAGTCCAGTGGTGACACCAGCAACGACATCATCACCTCGGCCGTCAAGAAGAAGTAGCCACTCGCGGTCGACGTGACCGGGCCCACCGCTCGCGTCGACCACGGCTGTATCCTTGTTTGTGAGCTGGGTTACAGCAATGTGGACAGGTCACGGAGGAAGCGTCGAATGGCAAGCCGATCGGACAGTGGCGGCAACCCCTGGGTCGCAGTGCGCCCGGGTGAGGACGTCGCCGTTCTGGCGCGCCAAATGTCCAGTGCCCATCAGTCTTTCGTCGACGACATCCGTACGCACGGTTCGACGGTTCGGTCCGTCGTGCTCGATTCCTGGATGCGCAGTCGCACCAAGGGCGTCGATCCCGACGGTGGAAACGACACTCCGATTCTGACCGGGCCGGATCTCGAGCGCTACCGAAAAGGTCATCCGATGGCCATCATCCGCCCGGTCATTCGCAGGCTACTGGTCGAGGACGCCTCCGATACGGGATTGCTCGTGGCGATTTCGGATGCGGAAGGACGCCTGCTGTGGGTGGAGGGTGATTCAGCGGCGAAGGATCGGGCGCTCACGATGGACTTCGCCGAAGGCGTCGACTGGAGCGAGGAGAGCAAGGGCACCAATGCTCCCGGTACCGCGCTCGCGGTCGACCACAGTGTGCAGATCTTCGCGTCGGAGCATTTCTCTCGGTCGGTGCACGAGTGGAGCTGCTCGGCGGCACCCGTGCACCACCCCACCAGCGGTCACATTCTGGGAGCCATCGACATCACCGGTGGTCCGCGGGTGGCGGTGCCCGAAGTGCTCTCGCTGGTGCGTGCCACCGTTGCCGCGGCCGAATCCGAGTTGCGTCTGCACCTGATGAACTCGCCGAAATCGTTGGGCGACACGGCTCCTCGTCTCGAAGTTCTCGGATCCGGTCGGCCGGGGGTGGTTCGCGGATCCGGCCGGGTGCCGCTCTCCCAGCGACATGCCGAGATCTTGCTGCTGTTGGGTGAGCATCCTGAAGGGCTCAGCTCGGACCACCTCGCGGTGCTCCTCGACGAGCAGGAACTCGACTCCGTCACCATCCGCGCCGAGATGTCGAGACTGCGCAAGACCTTCGGCACCGCAGGTCTGGCATCGCGGCCCTACCGTCTGGTCGGCGAATTGACCTCCGACGTCGGCGACATTCGGCGCGCCCTCGACCGCGGCGACGTCGACGCTGCTCTACGGATCTACTCCGGTCCGGTGCTCCCGGGGTCGTCCGCGCCCGGAATCGAGAGCATCCGGGAGGAACTGCGGTCTCGTATGCAGGCCGCGCTGCTGCGGCTCGGAGATCCGGTGCTGCTCGCGCAGTGGACCTCGTCCATCCACGGCCGCACGGACGTCATCGCCTGGGAGGCCTACCGGGCCACTCTGAGCAGGGATTCTGCGCTCTACGGTCAGGTGAGCGCGCGCATCGAACTACTCGATCGCGAACTCGGAATCTGACGCACCCGTCGAGCCGAGCCTGTCCGAAATATCGGCAACGTACTTGCAACGTTGCACGGCCTAGTGTCCTGAATCACACACCGCATCAACTGTGAAGCACGTGTCGATCAGGAGGATTATCAATGTCCGTCTACGCCCGTCCAGGTACCGCCGATTCCGTCATGTCGTTCCAGTCGCGCTACGACAACTGGATCGGCGGCGAGTGGGTCCCGCCTGTCAAGGGTCAGTACTTCGAGAACCCGACTCCCGTCACCGGTGAGAACTTCTGTGAGGTCGCCCGCTCCACGTCCGAGGACATCGAACTCGCACTCGACGCAGCACACGCCGCAGCTCCCGCGTGGGGTAAGACGTCCGCCGCCGAGCGCGCGGTGATCCTCAACAAGATCGCCGACCGCATCGCCGAGAACCTCGAGTCCATCGCGCTGGCAGAATCCTGGGACAACGGCAAGCCGATCCGCGAAACCCTCAACGCCGATATTCCGTTGGCCATCGATCACTTCCGGTACTTCGCCGGTTGCATTCGCGCGCAGGAGGGCTCGCTCTCCGAAATCGACAGTGACACAGTGGCTTACCACTTCCATGAGCCGCTCGGCGTAGTCGGACAGATCATCCCGTGGAACTTCCCGATCCTCATGGCCGTGTGGAAGCTCGCGCCGGCACTCGCGGCGGGTAATGCCGTGGTGCTCAAGCCCGCCGAGCAGACCCCCGCGTCGATCCTGCACCTGATCTCGATCATCGGTGACCTGCTGCCCCCGGGCGTGATCAACATCGTCAACGGTTTCGGTGTCGAGGCAGGAAAGCCGCTGGCATCGAGCCCGCGTATCTCCAAGATCGCGTTCACCGGCGAGACCACCACCGGCCGCCTGATCATGCAGTACGCCTCGCAGAATCTGATTCCGGTGACACTGGAGCTCGGTGGCAAGAGCCCCAACGTCTTCTTCTCCGACGTGCTGCAGGCCAACGACGACTACCAGGACAAGGCCCTCGAGGGCTTCACGATGTTCGCCCTCAACCAGGGTGAGGTATGCACGTGCCCGTCGCGCTCGCTGATTCAGGCGGACATCTTCGACGAGTTCCTCGCCCTCGCTGCCATCCGGACCAAGGCTGTGCGACAGGGAGATCCGCTCGACACCGAGACCATGATCGGTGCCCAGGCATCGAACGATCAGCTCGAGAAGATTCTCTCGTACATCGAGATCGGCAAGGGCGAAGGCGCACAGGTGGTCACCGGCGGCGAGCGCGCACAGCTCGGCGGCGACCTCAACGGCGGCTACTACATGCAGCCCACCATCTTCACCGGCAAGAACAACATGCGCATCTTCCAGGAGGAGATCTTCGGACCGGTCGTCTCGGTCACGTCGTTCACCGACTACGACAACGCCATCGAGATCGCCAACGACACCCTCTACGGTCTCGGCGCAGGCGTCTGGTCTCGCGACGGCGGCATTGCCTACCGCGCCGGCCGCGATATTCAGGCCGGTCGCGTGTGGACCAACACGTACCACCAGTACCCGGCGCACGCCGCGTTCGGTGGCTACAAGCAGTCCGGTATCGGTCGCGAGAACCACAAGATGATGCTCGATCACTACCAGCAGACGAAGAACCTGTTGGTGAGCTACGCGCAGAAGGCACAGGGCTTCTTCTGATGCTGGACGCTCGGCCGCCTGCGCGGCTGAAGACCACCGCCGGGGCGATGGACTTGCTCCGTCGCCTCGGCGGTATCCACGGGGAACTGATGATGCATCAGTCCGGCGGATGCTGTGACGGCTCGTCGCCGATGTGTTATCCCGCAGGAGAATTCATCGTCGGTGACCGCGACGTGCTGCTCGGGTTCATCGACCTGAGGCTCGGAGTGGGTGAGGTTGCGACGACTCTGCCCGAGGGTGCCGACGGGGTCGCGGTCTGGATTTCGGGGTCGCAGTTCCAGGCATGGAAACACACCCAGCTGGTACTCGACGTCGTGCCCGGCCGCGGTGGTGGGTTCTCGCTCGAGTCCCCGGAAGGGGTTCGGTTCCTGAGCCGAGGCCGCGCGTACACCGCCGAGGAGAACGAGATCCTGGCCGAGCACCCGCCGCTCGTCGGTGTCGACTGGGAAGAGGGTCGACGGCCCGAGGTTCCCGACGAACCTCTGGTGGTCGCCGAGGCAGTCGACGCATGTCCCGTCCCGGGGATGCTCCAGGGCTGAGTGCGGCTGCGCCGCAGTGGCGCGGTTGAATGCCCCAGGCGGCACTCGACCGCACCACTGCGCGGAGCGCATACAGTGCGAACGATGAAGAGCTCATCGAAATCCGACCCGGCCGAGGGCGGCGAAAGTCTGCGCACGGTGGTGATCGCGTTCGTTGCCAATCTCGGCGTCGCGATCGCCAAGACGTTCGCAGCGGTGTTCACCGGGTCGGCGTCGATGGTCGCCGAAGCTGCGCACTCGTGGGCCGACACCGGTAACGAGATCTTTCTGCTCGTCGCCAATCGTCGGGGTTCACGCGGGCCGGACGATCGTCGGCCGCTCGGCTACGGACGCGAGACCTACTTCTGGTCGACACTCGCAGCCATCGGGCTCTTCGTCGCCGGTGCCGCGGTATCGGTGTGGCACGGCATCACCTCGTTGCTCGCCGGCGAATCGAGCAGTGAGAACTACCTCGTCGCGTACGTGGTGCTCGCCATCGCATTTCTGCTCGAGGGAGTCTCGTTCCTGCAATCGGTTCGGCAGATTCGCGGTGAAGCAGCCGAATACGACAAGGACTTTCTCGATTACGCACTCGAGACCTCGGACCCGACGCTGCGCGCAGTGTTCGCAGAGGACAGTGCAGCATTGATCGGCATCGTGATCGCCGGTGCCGGAATCGGATTGCACCAACTGACCGGTAACGCCGCCTTCGACGCCATCGGGTCCATTCTGGTGGGAGTACTACTCGGAATCGTCGCGTTCGTACTGATCGATCGAAACCGCCGATTTCTCACCGGTGAACCGGGATCGAGAGCATTATGGAATGCGGTGGTGCAGCGAATCGAGCAACTCCCCGAGGTGGCGTCGGTCCGGTTCGTGCGCATCGAGTTCGTCGGTCCCAAACAGATCTACGTGGTGGCGAGTGTCGATCTCGTCGGTGATTTCGCCGAATCACGCATCGCGCACACGCTCCGGCGGCTGGAGCGTGAGTTGGAAACCAACAGAGCTGTGGTGGACGCGGTACTGACAGTCGCCGAACCGGACGAGGGCGACATAGGTGACATCAACGCGGTGGGGCACCAGGCGTAATTCGCCCGTCATTCATCGATGACGCGGCGCTTACATCACGGGCCTATCGTGAACCGATTCGCGCGCCACACGTGTTGTGAATCGTCCCCTCGGGCGTGAACCCGCTCCGAGCGCAACGGCTACGAGAGGCTTGCAATGTCCGTAGTAGACCCCCAGTCGTCTCATCCGAAAACCGGCTCGCACGAGAGCACACAGTCGCACGTCGAGGGCGGTGACTACCTGGCCAAGCGCACCCTGAAGAAGGGGACCGCGGGCTGGGTACTGCTGGCCGGCCTCGGAGTCAGCTACGTGATCTCCGGCGACTACTCGGGGTGGAACCTCGGTCTCGCCGAGGGCGGTTTCGGTGGCCTTCTGATCGCGGCGATCATCATCGCGGGTATGTACCTCGCCATGGTCCTCGGTATGGCAGAGATGTCGTCTGCGCTGCCCGCGGCAGGCGGCGGCTACACCTTCGCCCGCCGGGCCATGGGACCGTGGGGCGGATTCGCCACCGGTACAGCGATTCTCATCGAGTATGCGATCGCGCCTGCCGCGATCGCGACGTTCATCGGTGCCTACGTCGAATCGCTCGGACTGTTCGGGATCACCGACGGGTGGTGGGTCTACCTGGTGGTCTATGCGGTGTTCATCGGAATCCACCTCTCCGGCGCGGGCGAAGCACTCAAGATCATGTTCGTCATCACCGGCATCGCCTTGGTCGGACTCGTCGTGTTCGCCATCGCAGCCATCGGTCAGTTCGACGCGAGCAACCTGACCGACATCGCGCCCACCGACGCTGCCGGGGCTTCGGGATTCCTGCCGTTCGGCTACCTCGGCATCTGGGCGGCCGTGCCGTTCGCCATCTGGTTCTTCCTCGCCATCGAGGGCGTGCCGCTGGCCGCGGAGGAGGCCAAGGATCCGACCAAGAACGTCCCGCGCGGCATCATCGCCGCCATGGGTGTTCTGCTCGTCACCGGTGCCGTCGTCCTGTTCCTGGTGACCGGAGCAGGCGGGGCCGACGCCGTCAAGGAATCGGGAAACCCGTTGGTGGAAGCCCTCGGTGACGGAACGGCGAGCAAGATCGTGAACTACATCGGCCTGGCCGGATTGGTCGCGTCCTTCTTCTCGATCATGTACGCGTACTCGCGCCAGCTCTTTGCGCTCTCTCGCGCGGGATACCTGCCGAAGACACTGTCCATCACCAACTCTCGCAAGGCCCCGACTCTCGCACTGATCGTGCCCGGCGTCATCGGCTTCCTGCTCTCTCTGACCGGTCAGGGCGGAATGTTGCTCAACATGGCCGTGTTCGGCGCGGCGCTGAGCTACGTTCTGATGATGGTCAGCCACATCGTGCTCCGTCGCAACGAGCCGAACATGGAACGGCCGTACCGAACTCCCGGGGGTGTCGTGACCACCGGATTCGCGTTGATCATCGCGGCACTCGCCGTTGTCGCCACCTTCGTCGTCGATTCCACTGCGGCACTGTGGTGTCTGGCCGTGTTCGTGGCGTTCATGGCGTACTTCGGCATCTACAGCAGGCATCACCTCGTCGCGAATTCGCCGGACGAGGAGTTCGCCGCACTGGCCGAGGCCGAGGCCGAACTGGAATGACGATCTACACCCAACAGGTCTCGGGTACCACCTACACGTTCGACGGTCTGGTGGACCTGATGGCCAAGGCGACCCCGCTGCGGTCGGGTGACGAGTTGGCCGGTTGCGCAGCCGAATCGGATGCCGAACGGGCTGCCGCGCAGTGGGCATTGTCGGAGGTTTCACTCGATGTCTTCCTGCACGATCTGCTCGTTCCGTACGAGAGCGACGAGGTCACTCGGCTCATCATCGATTCCCACGACCGCATCGCATTCGGGGCCGTCTCGCACCTGACCGTAGGAGGTCTACGGGATTGGCTGCTGCAGGTGACCGCGGGGCCCGACGCGGCCGCGACGCTGCGATCGGTCGCGGCAGGATTGACGCCCGAGATGGTCGCTGCCGTCAGCAAGATCATGCGAAATCAGGATCTGATCGCAGTGTCTCGGGCGGTGCAGGTGACGTCGGCGTTCCGGACGACGATCGGGCTACCCGGAACCCTCACCACGCGTTTGCAACCCAATCACCCGACCGACGATCCGCGTGGAATCGCGGCGGCCACGCTCGACGGTTTGCTGCTCGGATCGGGCGACGCGGTCATCGGGATCAATCCCGCGACCGACTCACCTCAGGCCACAGCCGATCTGCTGCATCTGCTCGACGAGATTCGACAACGCTTCGAGATTCCCACGCAATCCTGCGTGCTCTCGCACGTGACGACGACGATGGAACTGATCGACAAGGGAGTTCCCGTCGACCTGGTGTTCCAGTCCATCGCCGGCACCGAAGGAGCCAATTCGAGCTTCGGCGTGAACATTCCGCTGCTTCGGCAGGCCAACGAGGCCGGCCGATCGCTGCACCGCGGAACCGTCGGGAACAACGTCATGTACCTCGAAACCGGTCAGGGCTCGGCGCTGTCGGCGGGTGCGCACATCGGCACCGGCGATCGACCGGTCGATCAGCAGACCCTCGAGACACGCGCGTACGCGGTGGCCCGCGATCTCGAGCCGTTGCTGATCAATACCGTCGTCGGGTTCATCGGGCCGGAGTACCTGTACGACGGCAAGCAGATCATCAGGGCCGGACTCGAAGATCACTTCTGCGGCAAGCTGCTGGGACTGCCGATGGGCGTCGACGTCTGCTACACCAACCATGCCGAGGCCGATCAGGACGACATGGACACGTTGCTCACGCTGCTGGGTGCGGCCGGAGTTGCATTCGTCATCGCGGTGCCGGGAGCCGACGACGTCATGCTCGGATACCAGTCTCTGAGCTTTCACGACGTGCTCTACGTTCGGCAGGTTCTCGGCCTGCGGCCCGCACCGGAGTTCGAGTCGTGGCTCTCGCGTCTGGGCATGGTGGACGCCGACGGTCGAGTTCTGGACGTCGATGCTGCGGGATCACCGTTGCGGGCCTTGATGAGTGCGCGATGACAGACACATCAGGAGCAGTGCCTGCGGAACGACCGGAAACAGCAGGAGTGGAGCCTGCGGAACGGCCGGAAACAGAGTTCTGGGGCGAGTTGCGGGCGATGACTCAGGCCCGAATCGGGCTGGGGCGTATCGGTGATTCCTTGCCGACCACGCGGGTGCTGGAGTTTCGCTCGGCGCACGCTGCCGCGAGGGATGCGGTACACATGCCGCTCGATGTCGAGGAATTCGTGAGCCGGGTAGAGCAGGTGGGACTCGGTGCGCCGGCAGTGGTGACGTCGTTGGCGACCAGTCGTGCGGAGTATCTTCGACGGCCCGATCTCGGCCGGCAACCCGAGGATCTGTCGGCGGT
Source organism: Rhodococcus sp. IEGM1428 (assembly GCF_050321865.1). Taxonomy (NCBI): domain Bacteria; kingdom Bacillati; phylum Actinomycetota; class Actinomycetes; order Mycobacteriales; family Nocardiaceae; genus Rhodococcus; species Rhodococcus sp. IEGM1428. Next base: position 601,838 of record NZ_JBNQFW010000001.1, read on the forward strand.
GCCGCATTCCGAGGACGAGATCGGAATCGTATTGAGTGACGGGTTGTCCCCCCGCGCACTCGCCGATCACGGTGTGCCGATGCTGGAGGCATTGAAATCCGAACTGGCCGATCGGTATTCGATAGCGGCTCCGGTGATCGCGACCGAGGCGCGGGTGGCGTTGGGCGATCACATCGCCGCGGCGATGGGAGTGCGGACGGTACTGGTTCTGATCGGGGAGCGCCCGGGGTTGTCGGTTGCGGACAGTCTCGGCATCTACCTGACGCATCTGCCGAAGCCGGGCTGCACCGATGCCGACCGCAACTGCATCTCCAATATCCATCCGCCCGAGGGACAGGGATACGCACAGTCGGCGCGAATAGTAGCGGGCCTCCTGTCCGGGGCAAGGAAGCTCGGACGGTCCGGAGTGGCGCTCAAGGACACCTCACGGGCCGATGTGCTCGAGGCGACCGAGGCTCTCACGCTGGAGTGACATCCCCCTATTCGGGGGTGGCTGCGCGTGACGGCGGTCACTACCGTGGGGGCATGGACAGTTATTCTTCCGGTACGTCGGACACCGCAGTTCTGGACGACACGATCGGCGCGAATCTGGATCGCACTGCGGCGCGGTACTCGGATCGTGATGCATTGATCGATGTTGCCTCCGGGCGACGGTGGACCTATTCGGAGTTCGTCGCCGACGTCGATCTGTTGGCGGCCGGACTACTGGTGGCCGGTGTCGCGGTGGGTGACCGAGTGGGGATGTGGGCACCCAACTGTCCCGAATGGGTCCTGGCGCAGTACGCGACAGCGAAGATCGGGGCGGTGCTGGTCAACATCAACCCTGCGTATCGGTCACACGAGCTGCAATTCGTCCTGAAGCAGGCCGGGGTCTCGGTGTTGTTGTCGGCCATGGACTTCAAGGGTTCGGACTATGCCGCGATGATCGAGAACGCGCGACCCGAGGTGCCGTCGCTGCGTGAGGTCTTGTTCATCGGCAGCATTCAATGGGAAGCGATGACCGATCGCGGGCACCGTGCTTTGGCGAAGACTCCGAACATGATCACCGACGTGTCCGAACAGCTCCGTGCCGATGACGCGATCAACATTCAATACACCTCGGGGACGACGGGTTTCCCGAAGGGCGCGACGCTGAGTCACCGGAACATCCTCAACAACGGCTTCTTCGTCGGCGAGCTCTGCCACTACACCGCCGAGGACCGAGTGTGTATTCCGGTGCCGTTCTATCACTGCTTCGGCATGGTGATGGGCAACCTCGCGTGTACCTCGCACGGCTCGGCGATGGTGATTCCCGGACTCTCCTTCGATCCGGTCGCGACACTGACCGCCGTGGAATCGGAGAAATGCACGTCGCTCTACGGCGTCCCGACGATGTTCATCGCCGAACTGGCTCTCGAGAACTTCGACGACTTCGATCTGAGCAGTCTGCGTACCGGAATCATGGCCGGATCACCGTGCCCTACCGAGGTGATGAAGCAGGTGATCGAGCGCATGGGGATGACGGAGGTGTCGATCTGCTACGGAATGACCGAGACGTCCCCGGTGTCGCTGCAGACTCGAAGCGACGACTCCATCGAACAGCGAGTGTCCACCGTCGGTCGTGTGGGTCCGCATCTCGAAGTGAAGATCGTCGACCCGATGGAGGGCAGCACCTTGCCGCGCGGGGAGGCGGGCGAGCTGTGCACGCGCGGCTACTCGGTGATGCTGGGCTACTGGGAGCAGCCGGAGAAGACTGCCGAAGCCATCGACGCCGAGGGGTGGATGCACACCGGCGACATCGGGGTGATGGACGAAGACGGCTACGTAGCCATCACCGGACGGATCAAGGACATGGTGATTCGCGGCGGTGAGAACATCTATCCCCGCGAAGTCGAAGAGTTTCTGTACACCCATCCCGACATACTCGACGCACAGGTGATCGGTGTTCCCGATCAGAAGTACGGCGAGGAGCTCATGGTGTGGATCAGGATGAGAGACGATGCCGCGCCGCTGGATTCGGACACGCTGCGCGCGTTCTGCGATGGCCGGCTCGCGCACTACAAGATCCCGCGGTACGTGCACGTCGTCGACGAGTTTCCGATGACGGTCACCGGCAAGGTGCGCAAGGTGGAAATGCGGGAACGGTCGCTCGGATTGATCTGACGACGATCACTCGGCTGACATACTTGCATGCATGGACAGTGCGCTGTGGACGCCGACGGATTCCGATCTCGCCGAGGCTCGGGTGACCGAGTTCGCGCGGTTCGTCGAGCAACGTCACGCTCTGACGTTGCCTGACTATCAGGCGCTGTGGCGTTGGTCGACGACCGAGCTGGAACTGTTCTGGCGAGCAGTGTGGGATTTCTTCGAGATCCGCTCGGCCGCCGAGCCGACCGTCGTGCTCGGTGAACGCGGAATGCCGGGCGCGCAGTGGTTTCCGGGAACCGAGCTGAACTACGTGGACCAGGTGATCAGGCATGCTCGCCCCGATCGCGCGGCCATCGTCCATGCTCGCGAGGACGGTTCCGTCCGGACCGTGACATGGGCGGAGATGATCGAGCAGGCGGGCGCGCTCGCGGGGACGCTCACTGACAAGGGGGTTCGGCGCGGCGATCGAGTCGTCGGATATCTGCCGAACATCCCGGAGGCGGTGATCGCTTTTCTGGCGACCGCGAGCCTGGGTGCGGTGTGGTCCGCCTGTGGGCAGGACTATTCGGCCTCGGCCGCGCGTGATCGACTGGGACAACTCGAACCCACGGCACTGATCACCGCCGCCGGGTACACCTACGGAGGGAAGTTCCGAGACAAGGCCGCCGATGTCGATGCCCTCGTCGGAGGCCTTCCGACTCTGCGGGCAGTGGTGACGATCGGCGAACCGTCGGGAACGGCCCAGAGTTGGTCCGACGCCACCGCCGAGAGCCGAAACCTGGTACCGGTGGCCGTCCCGTTCGATCACCCACTGTGGGTCGTGTTCTCGTCGGGCACCACAGGTCTACCAAAGGGGATCGTGCACGGTCACGGTGGTGTGGTGCTCGAGCACCTCAAATCTGTTGCCCTGCACTCCGATCTGGGTCCCGAGGATGTCTTCTTCTGGTACACCAGCCCGAGCTGGATGATGTGGAACTTCCAGACAGCCGGCCTGCTGACCGGTGCCACCATCGTGTGTGCGGACGGTAATCCGTCGTTCCCCACGCCGGATGCATTGTGGGACATCGCAGCCAGGCTGGGTGTGACGTACCTCGGTACCAGCCCCGGCTATGTGCTCTCGTGCATCAAGGCCGACACGCATCCCGGTGCCGATCACGACTTGTCGGCTCTGCGAGCGGTCGGTATCACCGGGTCTGCGATGCCTGCATCGTCATCGATCTGGTTGTCGGAGAACATCGGTGCGCAGATTCCGGTCTTCTCCATCTCGGGCGGTACCGACGTCGTGTCGGCGTTCGCCGGGGGAGTGCGAACCGCCCCGGTATGGGCCGGAGAGCTCTCCGTGCCGTTCCTCGGCGTTGCGCTCGACGCCTTCGACGAGGACGGCGACTCGGTGCGGGGGTCGGTCGGTGAATTGGTCGTCACCGAGCCCATGCCGTCGATGCCGCTGCACTTCTGGAACGACGCCGACGGAACTCGCTACCGCGACGCTTATTTCGACACCTACCCGAGAATCTGGCGTCACGGCGATTGGATCACCATCACCGATCGCGGCAGCGTTCTCGTGCACGGTCGATCGGATTCGACACTGAACCGCAATGGTATTCGAATGGGGAGCGCCGACATCTATCAGGCCGTGGAGTCACTGGACCAGATCACCGAGGCACTCGTTCTGGGTATCGAGCTGGCAGACGGTGGTTACTGGATGCCCTTGTTCGTGGTCGTTCCGGACGGTCTCACCGACGAACTGCGCGGACACATCGAATCGATCATCAGAACGCAGGCGTCGCCGCGGCACGTTCCCGACGACGTCATCGCGGTGCCGGCAATCCCGCACACGCGAACCGGGAAGAAGCTGGAGGTGCCGCTCAAGCGACTCTTCCAAGGAGCCACGGCGACAAGCACTCTCGAATCCAGCGCCGTCGACGATCCGGCTGCGTTGGCGTGGTTCGTCGACCGGGCGGCAGAATATCAGCGAGTCCAGCGGGCGAGATAGGCTTTCTCTTCCGGCGCGATGCGGCGCAAGGTCTCGGCACCGACGTCGACCATCGCCATTCGGGTGGTCGCCACCACCGCCGGTGGCGAATCCGATGCCGCGCCTGCTGCCCGCACCTCGTACCCGATGGTGAAGTCGACGGCTCGCACCTTCTCGAACCACAGTGTGACGTCGAGCGGACCGTCCGAGTGCCGGAGCGGTTTCTTGTATGCGATGGTCACATTCGCGATCAACGCACTCTTGATCAAGCTCTCGTTCGCCTCGCCCTCACTGAGCAGCCACTCGATACGCGCCTCTTCGAGCAAGGTGACCATCCGGGCGTGATTGATGTGCGCAAATGCGTCCATGTCCGACCAGCGCACTGTGACGGTCGCGTGATACCCGACGGGTCCGGTCGGCTCTGTCTGCATCGCGCCAGGCTCTGTTTTCATTGCTAGAGGATGGCATGCGCGACTGCGAAGACGACGCTCTAGAGTCCCAGGGGTGATTATCGCCAACGTCGCACTGGATGGTTCCGGCGTGCTCTTCGACATCGAACTCGTCGGCTCGGTCATCGCGTCGATCGTCCCCGCCGGCAGTCCATGCGGTACCGGCGTCGAGGTGCTCGACGGGGGAGGTGGGGTTGCCCTGCCCGGATTTGTGGACAGTCACGTACACCTGACTCAATGGGCGGCGGCGCGTCGGCGTATCGATGTCGGGCCTGCCACGTCGGCGGCCGATGCCGTCGCGCTGGTGTACCCCTATGCGCGGACAGCAGGCGATTCGGTGGTGCGCGCCAACGGCTTCCGGGACGCACAGTGGCCCGAGGAGCCGCACAAGGATCTGCTCGAGAATGCACTGCCCGGTGCCCGGGTGGCAATGACGAGCATGGACCTGCACACGCTGTGGCTGAGCCCGGCATTGCTCGCAGATCTGGGAATCGATCACCCCACCGGGGTGCTCCGCGATGTCGACGGCCTCGAAGCGGTCATGGCACTCGAGGAACAGGAAGACCCGGCGGAACTCGATCGGGCCGTACTCGACGCCACCGCAGCGCTGGCGGTTCGCGGAGTCACCGGCGTCGTCGATTTCGAGTTCGCAGACAACAGAACGGTCTGGGATCGACGCCTGTCGGCCGGTTCTCCCGCGGTACGCGTCGATACGACGGTATGGCCGCAGTGGCTCGACGAGGCAATCGAACGCGGTGAGCGGACCGGCGACGTCTCGGCGCTCTCGGAACTGATCAGGCGCGGACCGCTCAAGGTGATGCTCGACGGTTCGCTCAACACCAGAACGGCGTGCTGCCACGACCGGTACCCGGGCATCGAGGGCGACGACGCGTTCGGTCTGTTGCTCGAGACCCAGGAGAGTCTGTTCGAGCTCGTCTCGCGGGCGTCGCGCAGTGGCATCGTGCCGGCGATCCATGCGATCGGCGACCGCGCCAACAGCGTCGCGCTCGATGCGTTCGAGCGGGCCGGCTGCGGTGGTCGAATCGAACACGCGCAGCAGATCCTGCCGGAGGACATCGAACGTTTCGCCGCACTGGGTGTCACGGCGTCGGTGCAGCCGCAGCACGCCATGTCCGACCGCGACATAGCCGAGAATCTGTGGTCCGGGCGGCGCTCGGTGGCCTACGGCTACGGAACGCTTCACCGCAGCGGGGCGCGACTGCTCTTCGGCTCCGATGCCCCGGTCAGTCCACCCGAACCGCTGGCCGGAGTCGCCGCCGCGGTGTTTCGAACGGACGACGACCGACCGCCGTGGCACGTCGAGGAAGCAGTGCCCCTCGACGCCGCGCTGCAGGCCGCGTGTGGCGGTCGCCGGGCGCTTCGAGTGGGGGACGCGGCGGACATCGTCGTGCTCGTCGAGCATCCCGAGCACCGCGCGGTGCACGATCTCGCGGAAACGGAGATCCGAGCCACGATCTGTGCAGGCGCGCTCACCCACGCGGCTGCGGTGTAGGCGCACCCGACCCTCGTGCGCGCTTTGCGTAGGCAGAGGTACGCAAAACGCGCACGAGGTGATCGATGTTGTCGGTGTGGCCGCGTAGCGTGACTGCGATGACGTCGATCACCGATCCGCGCGTGCGCGAGTTTCTGTCTTCGGGAACCCGTACCGGCAAGCTCGGGTACCTCGCCTCCGACGGGAGGCCCCTGGTGGCACCCATCTGGTTCCTCGTCGAAGGCGACCAGATCGTGTTCAACACGGGAGCAGACACGGCCAAGGGCAAGTCGATTCGCCGTGACCCCCGCGTGGTCCTGACCGTCGATCTCGAGCAGCCACCGTACGGTTTCGTCCAGGTGCAGGGCATCGCATCCGTCGACGAGGACCCGGCGGAGCTGGTTCGCACCGCAACCGAGATCGGAGCCCGGTACATGGGCCGCGAGCGCGCCGAGGAGTTCGGCACCAGGAACGGTGTTCCGGGTGAATTGATCGTTCGGGTGACGCCGAACAAGGTGATCGCCGCTTTCGACATGACGGCATGACGACCGACGATCTCTCCTCGGTCGGCACTGTAGATTGACCGGGTGCCGAATCGAGTCGGAGTGTGTCGGGTGAGCCCGAAACGGGTACCGACTTGTAACGGTCCTGTACATACGTACGGATATGTACTGAAAGGTAACTTCGAGTTGTCGCCGGTGAGAAAATAGAGAACGAAGTAAGCAACTTGCTCGACGTGTTCGGTGCCCACCGATCGCTGCTGGTTCAGCAGCCGGTGGGGGCGCGTGTGATTGTGGGAAAGAGAGGCATCGATTGGACCCGCTAGGTGTGGACGGTGCTGGACACGACGACGGAGTCGCCAGTCCTGAGCATTCGTCGTTCCCCCTGTCACCGGCCCAATTGGGAATGTGGTTCGCGCAGCACGTGGACCCTGCGGTACCCGCGAACATCGCCCAGTACATCGAGCTGCACGGTGATCTCGATGTGGAGCTACTCCGCCGGGCTTCGTCCCAGGCCGCGCTCGAGCTGCAGTCCGGATTCGTGCGTCTCCTCGAGATCGATGCCGAGCCTCGGCAGACCGTCGACCCCACTCTCGACGACTCCCTGAACTGCTTGGATCTGCGCGGTGAAGCCGACCCGCGCGCGGCGGCTCTGAAGTGGATGCACGACGACTACAGCGCGCCCATCGACATCCTCCGAGACCGGTTGATCGCCGCCACCGTTCTGCGCCTGGACGACGATGTGTGGTTCTGGTACGAGCGCGTTCACCACGTGGTGCTCGACGGTTTCGGTGCCGTCACCTTCATGAACCGCGCGGCGGAGCTGTACACGGCAGAAGTGGACGGCATCGAGCCGACCAAGAATCTGGCGTCGGATCTGACCAAGGTCTACGACATCGACGTGGCCTACCGAGACTCGACCCGCTTCGAGGCCGACCGCGAGTACTGGGCGTCGCGCATCGAGGGCATCGACGGGGTCACCACCCTGGCCGGTCACACGGCCCCGCCCGCGGCGAAGAGTCAGATCGACAGCACAGCTCTGTCCGCCGAGACCATGGAACGGCTCGAGGCCCTGCGCGCCCGGACCGACACGACGATGGCCACCATCGTCATCGGTGCTTTCGCCGCCTACCTCGCTCAGATGACCGGCCGCGAGGACGTCGTGCTCTCGCTCCCGGTGACCGCGCGTACCACCGCGGTCCTTCGCCGCTCCGGCGGAATGGTCTCCAACGTCGTGCCGCTGCGGCTCGATGTCGCAGGCGACACCACCGTCGAAACCCTTCTCGCACGCGTCAACGCCGAGGTCTCCGGAGCCCTGCGGCACCAGCGATACCGGCACGAGGACATCCGCCGTGACGCAGGCGGTGCCAGCGGTCAGGCATCGTTCTTCGGCCCGTGGGTCAACATCATGCTGTTCTTCGGCGAGGTACGCCTGGGTTCGATGGTCGGCGGCATCAACATTCTCTCCACCGGCCTGATCGAGGATTTCGGGCTCAACCTGTACACGAGCGTCGCCGGTTCCTCGACCCACATCGACTTCGAGTCCAACCCCAATTTGTACGGGTCGGAGCAGTCCGGGCGAAACCACGAACGGTTCGTCGATTTCATCGGTCGGTTCGTGGCGTCGGCTCCGACGGATCGGGTGTGGGATCTCGCGCTGACGGACGGTGACGAGCGTGAGTTGGTCGTGGCGCAATGGAACGCCACCGATCACGAAACCGACCCGCGCACGCTACTGTCGGCCTTCGAAGCGGCAGCTGCAGCGAACCCCCGCGCAACAGCGCTGGTGTACGAGGGCGAGGCGCTCACCTACGGCGATCTCTCGGCGCGAGTGAATGTGCTCGCTCGACACCTGATCGAGATGGGCGTAGGCCCCGAGACGCTCGTCGGACTCTCGATCCGTCGTTCGTTCGACCTCGTCGTCGGCATGTATGCCGTCGTGGCGGCCGGTGGTGCCTGGGTGCCGATCGATCCCGACCACCCCGCCGAGCGCACGGCGTACATCCTGGACTCCGCGCAGCCGCGCTGTGTGTTGATCTCCTCGTCCGACGACGTTGCCCTGCCCGAGGGAACCGAGACGGTGGCAGTCGATCTCCTCGACTACGCCTCGCGGTCCACCGCGCCGATCCGCGACGCCGAACGTACAGCGCCACTGCGTCTTTCGAACACCGCATACGTGATCTACACGTCCGGCTCGACCGGAAGACCGAAGGGCGTGGCGGTCGAGCATCGGGCGATCCACAACCAGATGGAGTGGATGCTCGCGGAGTACCCGATGGACGCCTCCGACGTCTATCTGCAGAAGACGGCCACCACCTTCGACGTCTCGCTCTGGGGGTTCTTCCTTCCGTTGCGGGTCGGCGCGACGATGGTGCTCGCGACACCCGACGGGCATCGCGATTCGGTGTACGTGGCCAACAAGATTGCCGAACACCGGGTCACCGTCACCGATTTCGTGCCGTCCATGTTGACGGTGTTCGTCGCCAATGCGCCGGTGCACACGTGCAGTTCGCTGCGACACGTGTTCGTGATCGGTGAGGCGCTGCCGGTCGAGACCGCCGCGTCGTTCCGGGCGATATCCCCTGCGGGACTGCACAATCTCTACGGCCCCACCGAGGCTGCCGTCTCCGTGACGTACTACCCCAGCGGCCCGCAGGACAGTCGGACAGTTCCTATCGGTGTGCCCGAATGGAACACGAAGGCGTTCGTTCTCGACAGTCGCTTGCGCCCCACACCGATCGGCGAGTCGGGTGAGCTCTACCTCTCCGGAGTGCAGCTCGCGCGCGGGTACGTGGGCCGGCCGGATCTGAGTTCGGATCGCTTCGTGGCCAATCCGTTCGGCGTCGGCGGCGACCGGATGTACCGCACCGGCGACCTCGTGCGCTGGCGTAGTGACGGAGTTCTGGATTACATAGGACGCACCGATTTCCAGGTGAAGTTCCGCGGCCAGCGCATCGAGCTCGGCGAGATCGAGACGGTTCTGCTGTCCCACGAATCCATCTCGCAGGCAGTGACTCTGGTGGCTCAGACGGTCACCGGCGACCAGTTGGTGGCCTATGTCGTCGCGGCTCCGGGGCGATCCATCGAATCCGCAGCGGCGATCGAATTCGCAGGACACGCGTTGCCGTCGTACATGGTGCCGGCGGCGGTGGTGGTCCTCGATGCTCTCCCGCTGAACACCAGCGGAAAGCTGGATCGAAAAGCGTTGCCGGAACCCGTGTTCAGCAGCGCGAAGAAGTATCGGGCACCGAAGAGCCGTGCGGACTACGTGGTGGCGGGCATCTACGAGGATCTTCTCGGGGCCTCCAAGGTCGGTCTGGACGAAGACTTCTTCGAGCTCGGTGGCAACTCGCTGATCGCTACTCAGTTGGTGACCCGAGTGGGCAGTGCACTGGGAGTGCGGCTCGGCGTCCGGGAACTGTTCGAGGCGCCCACCGTCGGCGCGCTCGCGGCCAGGGCGGAATCGGCGGCTCGGCTCGGCGCGGACGTACCGGTGCTGGAGGCCAAGGAACGGCCCGAGCGCATCCCGCTTTCGCCTGCGCAGCAGCGCATGTGGTTCCTCAACCGTTTCGACCCCACCACTGCGGTGTACAACCTGCCGTTCTCCGTCCGTCTGACCGGCCCTCTCGACGTGGTCGCCCTGTCGGCTGCATTCGCCGACGTCGTCGATCGACACGAGACGCTACGGACCGTCTACCCCGAGGTGGACGGCTCACCCGAGCAGGTCGTGCTCGAGGCAGCTCGCACCCCGGCAACGATCCTGCCGGTGCGCATCGACCGCCGCGACCTGGGCGGCCGCCTGCACGAACTGGTCGGAAAGGGCTTCGACGTCACGGTCGACACACCCTTCCGAATCGCGCTCTTCGAGATCTCACCGACCGAGCACGAACTCGCCATGGTGCTGCACCACATCGCCGCCGACGGCGCGTCGTTCGGTCCGCTCGCACGGGACGTGCTCGTGGCATACGCGAGCCGGATCAACGGGCGCGCACCGGAATGGACGCCGCTCGAGGTCCAGTACGCGGACTATGCGTTGTGGCAGCGGGCTGTGCTGGGCCCCGAGACCGATCCGCTGTCGATGGCCTCCCGTGAAATCGCCTACTGGAGTGCGACTCTCGAGGATCTGCCCGATCAGCTGGCCCTGCCGTCGAGCAGGCCGCGCCCTGCGGTGTCCTCGAACGCCGGCAGCAAGCTGCGCGTCGACGTTCCGGCGGGGCTGCACGCCTCGTTGGCACACCTGGCGCGCGCGAACAACGCCTCGCTGTTCATGGTGATGCAGGCCGCGTACGCGCTGCTGCTCGCCCGACTGAGCGGCACCACCGACATCGCCATCGGAGCGCCGGTTGCGGGCCGCGGCGAGCCCGCACTCGACGACCTGGTCGGCATGTTCGTCAACACCCTGGTGTTGCGCACCGACGTCGATCCCGCATTGACGTTCGAGGAACTGCTCGAACGAGTCCGCGACACCGACCTGTCTGCATACGCCCATGCCGATGTGCCGTTCGAGCGACTCGTCGAGGTGCTCAATCCGGTGCGCTCGACGTCGAGGCATCCGTTGTTCCAGGTTGCGATCTCGTTGGAATCTGCGATGTCGCGCGAGCTCACAGTCGGTGGACTCCGCGCGGAAGCCGCCGAATTCGATGTTCCCATCGCTAAATTCGACGTCCAGCTGTGGCTGACCGAGCACCTCGACGACGGAGTGCCCGCGGGCATCGACGCGGTGTTCGAATACGCCACAGATCTCTTCGACGCAGAACTCGTCGACAGTTTCGCGCGCCGATTCCTCGACATTCTGGACGCTGTCACCATCGACCCGACGGTTCCTGTCGGTGACGTCGACATCGTCGATGCCGCGGAGTACGAATGCGTGGCATCGCAATGGAACGCGTCGGGAGTCGACGTCTCTCGCGAGGTCACACTGGTCGACCTCCTGGACGCAGCGGCGTCCGAGAAGCCGAACGCCGTCGCGGTGCGCTTCGGCGGCACGTCTATGACGTACGCCGAGTTCGATGCCCGCACCAATCGTCTTGCCCGAGTTCTGATCTCCCATGGCGTCGGCCCCGAGAGCCTGGTCGCCGTCGCCCTGCCGAGGTCGGCAGAGCTCATCGTCGCCCTCGTGGCGGTCGTCAAGGCCGGCGGCGGTTATCTTCCGGTGGATCCGAGCTACCCGCTCGACCGCGTCGAGTACATGCTCGACGATGCTCGACCCACCACCGTGCTGTACTCCGGTGCCGAAGGCGTCGAGTTGCCGGTGGATGTCGAATCACACACCGGCGCAACGTTGCTCGACATGGACACCGTCGATCTCGCGTCGATGGCGGACGGCGTCGTCACCGACGACGAACGGACGCGTCCCTTGCGTCCCGACAACGTCGCCTACGTCATCTACACCTCGGGCTCGACCGGTCGCCCCAAGGGCGTGATGGTGCCGCATCGCAACGTGGTTCGGCTGCTCGCCAACACCGATTCGGTCTACAGCTTCGGTGCCGACGACGTGTGGACCATGTTCCACTCCTACGCATTCGACTTCTCGGTCTGGGAGCTGTGGGGTCCGTTGCTCTACGGCGGCACGTTGGTGGTCGTGGACTACTTCACCTCGCGATCGCCCGAGGCATTCCACCGACTGCTCGTCGACGAGCGGGTGACGGTGCTCAACCAGACGCCATCGGCGTTCTATCAGCTCTCCGAGGCCGATCGCGTCGCGGTGACCGACGGCGGTGAGCTGTCACTGCGGTATGTGATCTTCGGCGGTGAAGCACTCGAACAGCGCCGACTCACCGGGTGGTTCGAGCGGCACGGGGACACTGCGCCGCGGCTGATCAACATGTACGGCATCACCGAGACCACCGTCCACGTGTCGTACCGTGAGCTCGGTTCTGCGTCCGTGGGGACCAGTGCATCGGTGGTCGGCAAGCCGATCGCCGGTCTGCGCGTGTTCGTGCTCGATACCCGACTGCATCCGGTTCCGGTGGGTGTTCCCGGCGAAATGTACGTCGGCGGTGGACAACTCGCCCGCGGTTACCTGGGTCGCCGAGCGCTGACATCGACCCGCTTCGTGGCGAACCCGTTCGCCTCGGGGTCCGAGGATGGGTCGCTGCTGTACCGAACGGGTGACCTCGCGCAATGGAACGCCGGGGGAGAACTCGAGTACCTCGGACGCTCGGACGATCAGGTCAAGGTGCGCGGATTCCGCATCGAGCTGGGCGAGGTCGAGGCTGCAGTGACAGCGCAGCCGACGGTCACCCAGGCGGCCGTCGTCGTTCGTGAGGATTCGCCGGGTGCGGCGCGTCTGGTGGCGTACGTGGTCTCCGCGGCAGTCGAGGGCCGCCCGATCGTCGACATCGAAGACCTCAGGGCCGGTATCGCTGCAGCTCTTCCGGAATACATGGTGCCGTCCGCTTTCGTTGTGCTGGACGCCATTCCGTTGACGGTCAACGGCAAGCTCGATCGCCGGGCACTGCCGGCACCGGTGTTCGAGGTACGCGAGTTCCGCGCTCCGACCACCCCGATCGAGGAGATCGTCGCCGACGTCTTCGCAGACGTGCTCGGGGTCGAGCGGGTGGGGCTCGACGACGACTTCTTCGAGCTCGGCGGCAACTCGTTGATCGCCACCCAGGTGGTCTCACGATTGGGAGTGGCGCTCGATGCCACTGTGCCGGTGCGCATGTTGTTCGAAGCCTCGACCGTCGCCCTGCTCGCGGTGCGGGTCGAGCAAGCAGCGGGCGAAGGTGGACGCACCGCGCTGGTCGCGGCGGTGCGGCCGGAGCGAATTCCGCTGTCGCTGGCGCAGCAGCGAATGTGGTTCCTCAACCGGTTCGACGCAGATTCCACCGCGTACAACATTCCGTTCGCGTTGAAGTTGACCGGCGAGCTCGATGTCGCGGCACTGCAGGTTGCGATCATGGACGTGATCGACCGGCACGAGTCGCTGCGCACGGTGTATCCCGATACCGCCCACGGCCCACAACAGTCCATTCTCGACGCCGCTCAGACGGTGCCGAACCTGATGCCCATTCCGACGTCTGCGGTCGACATCCAGCGGCAGGTTTTCACGTTGGCTTCGACGACGTTCGACGTGACCGTCAATGTTCCGATTCAGGCCCGACTGTTCGAGATCGGCCCGCGCGAACACGTCATCGCCATGGTGGTGCACCACATTTCGGCCGACGGATGGTCCATGGGCCCGCTGGCGCGCGACATCATGATCGCGTATGCCTCGCGCACTGCCTGGGAGAACCCGGCGTGGATGCCGTTGGAGGTGCAGTACGCCGATTACAGCCTGTGGCAGCGCTCGGTTCTCGGATCCGAGGACGATCCGCAATCGCTGATCTCCGGCCAGGTCGAGTACTGGGCTCAGATGCTGGCCGGGTTGCCGGATCAGCTCGATCTGCCGACCGACCGGCCTCGCCCGAATCGCCAGTCCTACCAGGGCTCGTCGATCCGCTTCGAGGTGCCGGCCGAGGTCCATCGCGGCCTCTCTGCGCTGGCCCATACGCACAACGCGTCCCTGTTCATGGTCGTCCACGCTGCTCTGGCAGTGTTGCTCGCGCGCCTCTCGGGCACCGAGGACATTGCGATCGGCACCCCGGTCGCCGGTCGCGGCGACGCAGCCCTCGACGACGTGGTCGGCATGTTCGTCAACACGCTCGTACTGCGTACCGATATCGAAGCGGGTCGCACGTTCTCGGAGCAGATCGGGCGCGCGAGGGAAGTGGCGCTCGGTGCGTTCGGGCACGCCGATCTTCCGTTCGAGCGCTTGGTCGAGGTGCTGAATCCGTCGCGTTCGCAGGCGCGGCACCCGCTCTTCCAGGTGATGCTCTCGTTCGAGAACCTCACCCGTACGCACGTGGACCTGCCGGGTCTATCGGTGGACAGCGTTGCACTCGACGCCGAGGTGGCGAAGTTCGACCTCCAGCTGACCGTCACCGAGTCGATCGGAGTGGACGGGCGCGGACAGGGCATGGCCGCCGAGTTGACCTACGCGACCGACCTGTTCGATGCCGAGACGGTGCGCGGCTTCTCCGATCGTTTCGTGCGGATGCTCACCGCGGTGGTGGCCGATCCGTCGGTGTCGGTGGGAGACATCGATCTTCTCGACGACGGTGAGCGCGCGCGAGTCGTGACGGCGTGGAACCACACCGAACACGACGTGCCGAAGCAGGTGACGCTGGTCGACCTGTTCGACCGTCAGGTCGCCGAGACTCCCGATGCACCGGCGCTGGTGTTCGAGGGCGAGCGGCTGACGTATGCGGAGTTCGCCGCGAGAGCCAATCGCCTTGCGCGCCATCTGGTGTCGATCGGAGTCGGGCCCGACTCCCTCGTCGGACTCGCTGTCGGTCGAAGCCTCGACCTGTTCGTCGGTATGTATGCGATCGTCAAGGCGGGGGCTGGTTACGTTCCGATCGACCCGAAGCAGCCGGCCGACCGCAACGAGTACATCGTCGCCACGGCGGCACCGATCCGAGTGCTGTCCATCACGCGCGATCACGTGGAGTTCGCCGGAGTCGAAACGATCGACATCGACACGCTCGACGTGTCGACGTTGTCGTCGGCTCCGCTGACCGATGCCGATCGAATCGCCCCGCTACGACCCTCGAACACCGCCTACGTGATCTTCACGTCCGGATCGACAGGCCGACCCAAGGGCGTCGGGGTGTCGCACGAAGCGATTGTCAACCGCCTGCTGTGGATGCAGCACGAGTACCGGTTGAATGTCGACGACGTGGTGCTGCAGAAGACTCCGTCGACCTTCGACGTGTCGGTGTGGGAGTTCTTCTGGGCCCTGCAGAACGGCGCGTCCGTGGCCATCGCCGTCCCGGACGGTCACCGAGACGCGTTGTACCTGCTCGATGTCATTGCACGCGAGCATGTCTCGGTGGTGCACTTCGTGCCCTCCATGATGTCCGTCTTCGTTCCTGAGGTGGAACGGCGCAGGACGTCGGGTGCCACGCTGCGGCTGGTGTTCGCATCCGGTGAGGCTCTGGCTCCCACCACTGCCCGGGCACTGCGCCGCGCGATCGGGGGAGTGGCGCTGCACAACCTGTACGGTCCGACGGAGGCCGCGGTCGACGTGACGTATCACGCTGTGACGGACGAAGACTCGGATGTCATGCCGATCGGTGCTCCGGTGTGGAACACCGCGGTGTACGTGCTGGATTCGCGACTGAACCCCACTCCCGTCGGAGTCGCGGGTGAGCTCTATCTGGCGGGTACACAGTTGGCTCGTGGCTACGTCGGTCGCCCCGATCTGACCGCGGATCGATTCGTGGCGCATCCGTTCGCTACGGGCGGAGCTCGTCTCTACCGCACCGGCGACGTCGTGCGGTGGAACCGACACGGCGAACTGGAATACGTCGGACGTTCCGACTTCCAGGTCAAGCTTCGCGGCCTGCGCATCGAACTCGGCGAGATCGAATCGGCACTGCTGGCACAGCGTTCGATCTCCCAGGCGGTCGTCGTCGTGCGCCGCGAACAACTCGTCGGGTACGTCGTACCGTCCGGTGCCTCGGTGGACACCGGAGCCGTACTGGCCGCGCTTCGGGCACGACTGGCTGAATACATGGTGCCGTCGACTCTCATCGTGCTCGCGGAGTTCCCATTGGGCGCGAGCGGCAAGCTCGATCGAAAGACGTTGCCCGATCCTGCCTTCGAGGTGACCGAGTACCGGGAGCCGACGAACGACATCGAACGTGTCGTCGCCGACGTCTTTGCTCAGGTGCTGGGTATCGAGCGGGTCGGTCTCGACGACGACTTCTTCGATCTCGGCGGAAACTCGCTCATCGCGACACAGTTGGTGTCCAGGCTGGGCGTCGCTCTGGATACCCGCATCGCGGTGCGGGAGCTCTTCGACACGTCGACAGTGGCCGACCTCGCCGCTCGGTTGGGCACGCTGGTCGCCACCGGTAGTCGCCCGCCACTGGTGCCGCAGGAGCGGCCGGAACACATACCGCTGTCGTTGGCCCAGCAGCGCATGTGGTTCCTGAACAAGTTCGACGTGGAATCGGCTGCCAACAACATCCCGATCGCCGTGCGCCTGTCCGGTCTGCTCGACCGCCGCGCGATGCAGATCGCGGTGTCCGACGTCGTTGCTCGGCACGAATCCCTGCGCACGGTGTTCCCCGAGACGGACGGCACCGCACATCAGGTGATCGTCGACGCGCAGTCGGCCACCCCCGACCTGACGCCTGTCGACATAGCCGCACACGACGTGGCGGACGCGATGCGCGAACTGGCCACCACCGGCTTCGACCTGTCCAAGGACCTGCCGTTCCGGACGAGGCTGTTCGAGGTCAGTCCCACCGAGCACCTGCTCGTATTCGTCGTCCATCACATCGCGGCCGACGGATTCTCACTGGGTCCGCTGACTCGTGACGTGATGAATGCCTATGCCGCGCGGTCGATGAACCAGGAACCGTACTGGTCTCCGCTTCCGGTCGATTACGCCGACTACAGCCTCTGGCAGCGCGAGGTCCTCGGTTCCGAGAGCGATCCCACCTCCATCGTCTCGCAGCAGATCGACTACTGGACAACGGCATTGGCCGGTCTACCCGACCAGTTGGATGTGCCGTCGGATCGTCCGCGGCCCGCCGTTGCGTCGAACAGCGGTGCGCTGGTGCGCTTCTCGATCGACGAGGATCTGCATCGCGGCCTGATCGACGCTGCGAGAGCCGAGAACGCCTCGCTGTTCATGGTGGTGCACACCTCGCTGGCGGTACTGCTGTCGCGGTTGTCCGGTGAAGCCGACATCGCGATCGGCACTCCGGTCGCCGGTCGCGGCGAGGCGGCTCTCGACGACCTGATCGGCATGTTCGTCAACACCCTGGTCCTGCGCACCGAGATCGATACGTCGCGGCGGTTCGACCAGGTACTCGCCGACACCCGAGAGACCGACCTCTCTGCGCTGGCTCACCTCGACGTTCCGTTCGAGCGGCTCGTCGAGATCCTCAACCCTGCCCGTTCCACGGCGCGTCATCCCCTCGTACAGGTGGTTCTCGCGTTCCAGAACCTGGGTCAGAAAGACCTGGAACTGCCGGGACTGTCGGTGTCCACCGTCGACTTCGAAACCGTGGTCTCGCTGTTCGATCTCCAATTCACCTTCGTGGAGAAGATCGGTCCGGCCGGTGCCCCACAGGGCATGGTCGTCGACGTCACCTACGCGACGGATCTGTTCGACGAGGACACCGTCCTCGTTCTGTGCGAGCGGTTGGTCACCGTCCTGGGTTCGGTCGCGGAGAATCCCGCGGCCGTGGTCGGCGAGATCGAGCTTCTCGACGACAGCGAACGCACCCGAGTCCTTCGTGAGTGGAACGACACCGAGCATCCCGTCGACCGCTCGCAGACCTTGGTCTCGTTGTTCGAGGCCCAGGTCGAGAAGACCCCGGACGCAACGGCTCTGGTGTTCGAGGGTGAGTCGCTGACGTACGAGGAGTTCTCTGGTCGCGTCAACCGACTCGCTCGCGTGCTGATCTCTCGCGGAGTCGGGCCGGAAACATCGGTTGCCGTCGCCGCTCGTCGGTCGATCGAGCTGCTCGTCGCCATTCATGCCATCGTCACGGCCGGCGGTGCCTACGTCCCCATCGATCCGGACCAGCCTGCCGAACGTACGGGCCACATCCTCGACACCGCGGCTCCGGTCTGCATCCTGACGACCGACCGCGACGGGTTCTCCTTCGGCTCGGACGTCCCGGTTCTCGACATCGCCGAGAATTCGGCCGCGGGTCTCGACGTGTCGGACGCTCCGATCGGTGACGCGGATCGACGTGCTCCACTGCTGCCGTCGAACGCCGCGTACGTGATCTTCACCTCGGGTTCCACCGGTACCCCCAAGGGCGTTGCGGTGACACACATGTCCATCGTCAACCGTCTGTCGTGGATGCGAGAGCACTTCCCTCTGACGGCCGACGACGTGATGCTGCAGAAGACGCCGGTGACGTTCGACGTCTCGGTACCGGAGCTGTTCTTCCCGTTGCAGATCGGTGCGACGTTGGTGATCGCGAAACCGGACGGTCACCGCGACCCGACGTATCTCGTCGATCTCATCGTCGAACGATCCATCACCGCTGCTCATTTCGTGCCTGCACTGCTCGAGGTGTTCGTCGGCGAGGACGGTGTTTCGCGCGCCGAGTCGCTGCGGATGGTGTTCGCCTCCGGTGAGGCTCTGTCCGCAGGCGTGGGCGCTCGACTGCGGGCCGTGTTGCCGAACACGACTCTGCACAATCTGTACGGTCCGACCGAGGCTGCGGTCGAGGTGACCTCGTACGAGGTGACCGAGGCCGACGTCGACGTGGTGCCGATCGGTGCTCCGGTGTGGAACACCCACACGTACGTGCTGGATTCACGCTTGCGACCGGTGGCTCCCGGAGTCGCAGGCGAGCTCTATCTCGCGGGTGTGCAGTTGGCGCGCGGATATCTGGACCGTTCCGATCTGACCGCCGACCGTTTTGTCGCCGACCCGTACGGCGAGCGCGGCGACAGAATGTATCGCACCGGCGACCTGGTGCGCTGGCGTGACGAGAACGGTCCGGGCACCACCGGGTCGGGTGGGGTTCTGGAATACCTGGGCCGCACCGACTTCCAGGTCAAGCTTCGCGGCCTGCGCATCGAACTGGGCGAGATCGAAACCGTGTTGCGGCGCCATCCCGGTGTCGGATCGGCTGTGGTGCTCGTGCATTCGAGCGAGGTGACCGGTGATCAGCTCGTTGCGTACGTCGTGCCTACTTCTGGGTCGACCCTCGACCCGGCCGAGTTGACCGAGACAGCCGCAGGTTCACTGATCTCGTACATGGTTCCTGCGGCGTTCGTCGTGCTCGATTCCCTGCCTCTCACACCGAGCGGCAAGCTCGACCGTCGATCGCTCCCGGATCCCGAGATCGTTCAGCGCGAGTTCAGAGCACCGAGCACGGCCACGGAAATGGTTGTGTCCGATGTGTTCCGCGAGATTCTGGGCGTAGACCGAGTGGGTGCGGACGACGAGTTCTTCGCACTCGGTGGAAATTCGCTGGTGGCGACGAGAGTGGCGTCGCGTATCGGCGTCGCACTCGACACCACCGTGTCGGTTCGCGCGATCTTCGAGGCCGCCACGGTGTCTGCGCTCGCAGCCCGACTCGACGAGCAGACCGGTTCCGGTGGACGAAAGTCGTTGGTGCGCAGCGAGTTGCCCAAGACAATCCCGCTCTCGCTCGCGCAACGCCGAATGTGGTTCCTGAACCAGTTCGACGTCGACGCCGCAACGAACAACCTTCCGGTGGCCATCGAGCTGACCGGCACGCTCGACGTCGAAGCCCTGGCTACCGCCGTCGCCGACGTCGTCGAGCGGCACGAGTCGTTGCGCACGATGTATCCCGAGGTCGACGGAACTGCGTCGCAGGTCATCGTCGACGCCGCGCAGGTCGTGCCGGAACTGCACGCCCGTTCGGTCGCCGAGGCCGAGGTCGTCGGTGCGCTCACCGATCTGTTCATGGGCGGATTCGACGTTGCGACGGTACCGCCGCTGCGCGCAGCGTTGCTGCAGATCGAACAGGGCCGTTACGTCCTGGCGTTCGTGACCCACCACATCGCTGCCGACGGCTACTCGATGGGACCGTTGACCCGTGATCTGATGATCGCCTACGGGGCCAGGTCTTCCGGCGTGGCGCCGAACTGGGAGCCACTGCCGGTTCGCTACGTGGACTACACCCTGTGGCAGCTCGCCGAGCTCGGTTCCGAGGACGACCCGCAGTCGCCGATCGCGACGCAGATTCGGCACTGGTCGCACACGCTGTCCGGACTGCCCGACGAAATCACGTTCCCCGGTGATCGGCCTCGCCCGGACACCGCGTCGTATCGCGGCGGAAACGTCGTCCTCACTGTCGGTGCTGCAACCCGGGCGAGCCTGGTGGATCTGGCTCGCGATCATCGGTCGTCTCTGTTCATGGTGCTGCACACCGCACTTGCCGTACTGCTCGCACGACTGTCGGGTGAGCGGGACATCGCGATCGGTACACCGGTCGCAGGCCGCGGCGACGCGGCACTGGACGATGTGATCGGCATGTTCGTCAACACCCTGGTGTTGCGCACGGACTTCGCGCTGGATTCGTCGTTCGTCGCTGCGCTGGAACATGTCCGAGAAACGGATCTGTCGGCCTTCGGCCACGCGGACGTTCCGTTCGAGCGTCTCGTCGAGGCTCTCGATCCGGCTCGTTCGGCCGCGCGACACCCGTTGATCCAGGTGATGCTGACGGTGCAGAACATGGAGCAGACCGAACTCGAGCTGCCCGGACTGCACGTGCGCGGACTCGACCTCGACATCGTCACGGCCAAGTTCGATCTGCAGTTCACGTTCACCGACAATGCCGACGGCAGCACGCGACTCGACGTCACCTATGCTCGCGACCTCTACGACGAGGACACCGCCCGCAGCTTCGGTACCCGGTTGCTGCGCATCCTCGACACGGTCGCCGAGAACTACGGCGCTCCGGTGGGAACCATCGAGTTGATGGACACGGCCGAGCGCGACCACGTTCTGGCGCTTGCCCGTACGGCACCCGCCGTCGCGGATACGCCGGAGACGCTGGTGGACCTGTTCGCCGCTCGCGCCGCCGAGGCACCCGAGTCGGTGGCCGTGGTGTTCGGCGATCGCACCTGGACCTACCGGCAGATCAACGAGGCATCCAATGCACTGGCCCGACGTCTGTCGACGGTCGGAGTGGGCCCGGAAAGCCTTGTCGCCGTAGTTCTTCCGCGGTCCACCGACCTCGTCGTCGGCTTGCTCGGCGTGCTCAAAGCAGGTGGCGGCTACGTCCCGATAGATCCGTCCTACCCGGCCGATCGCATCGAGTTCGTCCTGACCGACTCGCGTCCTGCCGCCCTGTTGACCTGGTCCGGGGTCGAGGTGGATCTACCGACGACATTGCCGCGCGTGGAGATCGACTCGTCCGACGACGCGGTCGACACTGCGCCGTTGGAACCGACCGAACTGCGTTCACCGCGCTCCGACGCACACGTCGCCTACGTGATCTACACGTCGGGGTCCACCGGTAAGCCCAAGGGCGTGGTGATTCCGCATCGCAATGTCGTTCGCCTGCTTGCGAACACGCAGAGCGAGTTCGACTTCGGTCCCGAGGACGTGTGGACGCTGTTCCATTCCTTCGCTTTCGACTTCTCGGTCTGGGAGCTGTGGGGGCCGCTCACCACCGGCGGCACCGTGGTCGTCGTGGACTACTACACGTCACGGTCACCGGAAGCTCTGCGCGAGTTGCTGGTTTCCGAGCGGGTCACCGTGCTCAACCAGACACCGTCGGCCTTCTACCAGCTGGACGAGGCCGATCGAACCGCCGCCACAGCGGCCGATTACGCGTTGCGGTTCGTGATCTTCGGTGGCGAGGCACTCGAGCTGCGCAGGCTGTCCGGCTGGTTCGCCAGGCACGGTGACAGTCGTCCGCGACTGGTCAACATGTACGGAATCACCGAGACCACGGTGCACGTGTCGCACCGCGAGCTCGATGTGACCTCGGCCGCGTCCGCCTCGGGATCTCTGGTGGGACGGGCGATTTCAGGACTCGCGGTCTATGTACTCGACTCTCGGCTCGGGCTTCTTCCGGTCGGAGTTCCCGGTGAGATGTACGTCTCGGGCGGCCAGGTCGCGCGCGGATATCTCGGCCGAGCAGGATTGAGCGCCACCCGTTTCGTGGCCGATCCGTTCGCTGCGGACGGATCGGTGCTGTACCGCACCGGCGATGTCGCACGGTGGTCCGCTTCGGGCGAACTCGAGTTCGTCGGGCGAGCCGACGATCAGGTCAAGATCCGCGGATTCCGGATCGAGCTGGGCGAGGTCGAATCCGCTGTCGCCGCAGCGGCGACCGTGGGCCAGGCAGCCGTGATCGCTCGCGAGGACACTCCGGGCTCGGCGCGACTGGTTGCATACGTGGTGCCCGCTGCGGGTGCTGTCGTGGATGTCGACACCCTGCGCTCGTCGGTCGCCGAGAACCTCCCCGACTACATGGTGCCGTCCGCGTTCGTCGTACTCGACACCATTCCGTTGACGGTCAACGGAAAGCTCGACCGGCGCGCGCTTCCCGCGCCCGCAGCTCAGCTTCGGCAGTTCCGTTCGCCGTCCACGCCGATCGAGGAGATCGTTGCCGGTGTCTTCGCCGGTGTGCTGGGAGTGGATCGCGTCGGACTCGACGACGACTTCTTCGAGCTCGGTGGAAATTCGCTGGTCGCAACCCAGGTGGTCTCTCGGATCGGTGCCGCTCTCGGCCGAAACGTGCCGGTGCGGATGTTGTTCGAGGCATCGACGGTCGAGTCGCTGGCGCACCGTGTGGAACGCAGCTCCGGGCCCGAGCGCCCTGCACTGGTGGCGCGACCGCGACCGGACTTCGTCCCGTTGTCGCTGGCGCAGCAGCGCATGTGGTTCCTCAACCGGTTCGACAACTCGTCGACGGCCTACAACATCCCGTTCGCGATGCGGTTGAGCGGCAACCTCGACGTCGACGCGCTCGAGCAGGCCGTCCTCGACGTGATCGAACGCCACGAGACCTTGCGTTCGGTGTACCCGGACTCGCCGGACGGGCCTCATCAGGTAATCGTGCCGATGTCCGAGGTGCGCACAGCACTGACCGTCGTGGACACCGATGCCGAATCCGTCGCTACCCGCGTCGGTGAACTGTTGGCGACCACCTTCGACGTCACCGCGTCGATCCCGTTGCAGGCGGTACTCTTTCGGGTGTCCGACACCGAGTTCGTGCTCGGAATGGTCATCCACCACATCAGCGCCGACGGGTTGTCCACGGTTCCCCTCTCGACCGACGTGATGACGGCGTACGCCGCGCGTTCCCGTCGATCCGATCCGCAGTGGTCTCCATTGGCCGTCCAATACGCCGACTACGCGCTCTGGCAGCGGGAGGTACTAGGCGACGACGGCGATGCCGACTCGATCGCAGCGCAACAGATTCGGTACTGGACGGACGCGTTGGCCGACCTTCCCGAGCAACTTGATCTGCCGTTGGATCACCCACGGCCTGCCGAGCAGACCTTCCGCGGCAGCCGCATCGATTTCCACATCGATGCCGAGGTCCGGGCTGCTCTGGTCGCACTCGCGCGTACCCACAACGCCACGGTGTTCATGGCCGTGCACGCAGCATTCGCGACGCTGCTGGCTCGCATTTCCGGATCGCAGGACATCGTGGTCGGTACTCCGATCGCAGGCCGCGGCGAAGCGGAGATCGAGAATCTCGTCGGCATGTTCGTCAACACGTTGGTGTTGCGTCTCGACGCGCGCGCCGATGCCAGTTTCGAGGACCTTCTGGTAGCGGCTCGCGAGACCGACCTGCAGGCATTCGCCCATGCGGACATTCCGTTCGAGCGTCTGGTCGAGGTGGTGAATCCGGCACGTTCGACGGCTCGGCATCCGCTGTTCCAGGTGGGCTTCTCCTTCCAGAACTTCGTGCGCCGCAGCTTCGAGTTGGACGGTCTCGACATCTCGGCACTCGACACCGACTCGACGACGTCTCAGTTCGATCTGCACCTGATCGTCACCGATACGCCCGGATCGAGCGACTCGCAGAGCGGGGAGCTCGGCGGGTTCGGGGCGATGTTGACCTACGCCACAGATCTGTTCGACGAGCGAACCGCCCGGACTCTGGTCGATCGGTTCCAGCAACTGTTGGCCGCAATCGTCGCATCGCCTGCGACCGCCATCGGCGATCTGGATCTCCTGCTCGGCGACGAGCGCGAGACCATCGTCTCGCGCTGGAACGACACGCATCGCAGCATCTCCGAGAGCACGCTGACCGACCTGTTCGCTGCATCGGCCGCGCGAGATCGCAGCGCCGTGGCTCTGATCCACGACGACGGCACACTCACCTACGGCGAGTTCTCCGATCGCGTTGCACGGCTGGCGCGTCATCTGATCTCTGTGGGGGTCGGACCCGAAGTGCGTGTGGGCCTTGCAATTCGGCGCTCCGTCGATTTGCTCGTCGGCATGTACGCGATCTCGGCCGCGGGCGGTGCGTATGTTCCGCTCGACCCGGATCAGCCTTTCGAGCGCAACTCGTTCGTCCTCGAGACGGCCGAACCCCTGTGTGTGCTCGTCGCGGCGAACGGTGCAGACGAGGACGGGATCGCCTCGGTCGCGACGGCCGTCGACATCACACAGCTGGACCTGTCCGGCTATTCCGCCGAGCCGGTGGCTCCGCACGAGCGGACGTCGGTGCTGCGCCCGGAGAACACCGCGTACGTCATCTTCACCTCCGGTTCGACCGGTCGACCCAAGGGCGTCGCGGTGAGCCACGGTGCCATCGTCAATCAACTCGAGTGGATGCGTGAGGAGTACGGCCTCGGTACCGCGGACGCGTCGCTGCTCAAGACGGCGGCAACGTTCGACCTCTCGGTGTGGGAGTTCTGGTCTCAGCCGACGTCGGGCGGACGAGTCGTCATCGCGGCTCCCGACGGGCATCGCGATCCGGATTATCTCCTGGCGGCAATCCGCGAGCACGAGGTGACGACGCTGCATCTGGTGCCGTCGACGTTGACGATGCTGACCACTGTCGCCGGCGGTTCCCTCGGACCCTCCTTGCGTCGTGTGCTGGCCATCGGCGAGGCACTTCCGGCTGCTCTGGCGCAGGACTTCCGGCGTCGGAACACCGCCGAGCTGTACAACCTGTACGGGCCGACCGAGGCCGCTGTGTCGGTGACGGCTCACCCGGTGACCGATGCCGACACGGTTGTCGTCCCCATCGGTGTGCCGGAAGCGAACACTGCTGTCCACGTTCTCGATTCGCGTCTGCACCCGGTTCCGGCGGGAATCACGGGCGAGCTGTACCTCGCCGGTGATCAGCTCGCACGCGGGTACTTCGGCCGCGAGGATCTCACTGCGGAACGGTTCGTTGCGAACCCGTTCTCGGTGGACGGCGGGCGGATGTACCGCACCGGAGACCTGGTGCGGTGGCGTCTGGCGGACGGCGATTCCGAGGGTGCCGAAAGTGCACGACTCGAGTACGTCGACCGAGTCGACTTCCAGGTCAAGATCCGGGGATTCCGGATCGAGCTCGGCGAGATCGAAGCCGCCGTGCGCGCACTGCCTCAGATCGCCGAGACCACCGTGGTGGTCCACCGGGACTCGGTGGTCGGTCAACAGTTGGTCGCGTACCTGGTGGGTGTCGACGGATCGGCTCCCGACACGGCGGCGGCCGAGAAGGATCTGGCGCGCGTACTGCCGTCGTACATGGTCCCGGCCGCGTTCGTTGTGCTCGAACGGCTTCCGCTCAACGCCAACGGCAAGCTCGATCGCGCGGCACTTCCGCACCCGCAGTTCGAGACAGCCGAGTTCCGGGCACCGGTGGGACACGTCGAGGAGATCGTCGCGCAGACCGTCGTCGATCTGCTCGGCCTCGACCGCGCCGGACGAGACGACGATTTCTTCGCGCTCGGCGGCAACTCGCTGATCGCAACGCAGTTGGTGTCCCGTCTCGGACAGGCGCTCGATGCGCAGGTTCCGGTGCGCGCAGTGTTCACCGCGTCGACGGTCGAGGGCCTTGCAGCTCACATCGCACCCCTCGTCGGCGGGGGAGCCCGTCGGGAGCTGACCTCGGTCGCGCGGCCTGACGTGCTGCCGCTCTCGGTGGCCCAGGACCGGATGTGGACGATCAACCGAGTCGATCCGGAGTCCGCCGCGTACAACATCCCGGTGGCGGTCCGACTGACCGGCGAGCTCGACGTAGCTGCTCTCGCGGCGGCGTTCGACGACGTGGTGGCCCGACACGAGATTCTGCGGACCCGGTATCCGGAGGGCACGGACGGTCCGATGCAACTCATCGGATCGGTCGCCGACGTCGGGGTCGACCTGACCCCGGAGAAGGTCGACCGAGACGCGTTGCCTGCCCGCCTGATGGAAGTACTGGGAACCGGCTTCGACGTCACCACGGCGGTGCCGGTCCGTGCAGCTCTGCTCGAGATCGGTGCGGACGAGCACGTACTGGCCGTTGTCGCGCACCATATTTCTGCCGACGGTTTCTCCATGGGCCCGCTCATCCGTGACGTGATGGTGGCCTACACGGCACGCGTCGACGGAGGCATGCCCACGTGGGAGCCGCTCGACGTCCAGTACGCCGACTTCGCGATCTGGCAGCGCGAGGTACTCGGCAGCGAGGCCGACCCGGACAGCGCACTCGCCCGACAGCTGTCCTACTGGACCGAGCGACTGTCCGGTGCTCCGGAAGTGCTCGAACTGCCGACGGATTCACCGCGTCCGGCTCGGCCGTCGATGCACGGCGCGGCCTATCGGTTCACCATCGGCCGGGATGTCGCCGGTCGCATCGAGGCGATCGCGCGCGAGCACGCGGCCACCACGTTCATGGTGGTCCACAGTGCGTTCGCCGTCCTGCTCTCGCGGCTGAGCAACTCCACCGACATCAGCATCGGCACGCCGAGCGCCGGTCGCGGTGAGCAGAAACTGGACGACTTGGTCGGCATGTTCGTCAACACCCTGGTTCTGCGAACCCGAGTGCAGCGCGCCGATTCGTTCCTGGATCTGCTGCAGCAGGCCAAGGAGACCGATCTCGCTGCGTTCGGCAACGCGGACGTGCCGTTCGAGCGGCTCGTCGATGCGCTCGGTCGGGCCAGGTCCACTGCGTACACGCCGTTGTTCCAGGTGATGCTGACGTTCCAGAACCACACCACCGGAACGTTCGAGCTGCCAGGACTACGCATCGAGGCGCTCGACGCCGGCGACGACCAGGCGAAGTTCGACTTGCAGTTGACCGCGGTCGAGTCGTTCGACGAGGCGGGATCACTCGCTGCGATCGAGGCGACGTTCACCTACGCCACGGCGCTGTTCACCGAGGCGAGTGTCGCGACCTTCGCCGAGCGCTTCGGGAAGATTCTCGAGGCGGTCACGGCCGATCCGACGGTGGCAGTGGGCTCCATCGACGTTCTCACCGACGACGAGAAGGCCGAGTTCGCACCCAAGGCCACTCCGAATACGATCGACGACCTGCCCGAGTTGGTGGCGCAGGCCGCGGCCGTGGCACCGGACGAGATCGCGTTCGAGCACGAGTCGACGCGAGTGACGTTCGCGGCGATGAACACCAGAGTGGCGCAGACGTCGGCGACGATGGGCGGTGCCATGAAGCCGCAGGCGCTCATGACGGTGACATTGTCCGCTCTGGTGCCCGGCATACTTCCGGCCCTCGGTGCACAAGGGCTCACCACGGCTCTGGCATCGTTGATCGAACGTGCGGAGTCGGTGATCGCGTCATCGTGAGCGGCGGCGATCCCGGCGGCACGTATCCCCGCCGACCGCGCGGGGCCAACGAGAACGACACGGCACGGTTTTCGATCAGGAGGAATGGATAGATGGCGTCAGGCGGCCTCGGCGGTAGCTCTTCGACTATCGAGGATCTGCCTCGGCTGGTTCGGAGCGTCGGTGCGCTCGAACCGGATCGGGTGGCGCTGACGCACCTCGGTGCGGAGCTGACGTACGTCGGTCTGGATGCGGAGATCACCGCCCTCGACACGGCCATGGGCGGCGCCCTCGGGCCCGACGCCCTGGTGCCCGTGGTGCTGTCCACCGCTGTCCCCGGTCTGATCGAGGCAACCGAGGGTGGCCTCGACGCCGTCGTGGCGGGCCTCCTCGACGATGCGGTGTCGGTGTTGGGACACGACACGGCAGCAGTTTCGGCCGCAGCGGCCGGACCACGGAGTTCGGCCGAGGCCGACACGCTCTATCGGCGTTTCGTCGGGCAGGTCGAGCGGACCCCGGACGCTCCTGCCCTGACGTTCGCCGGCGAGACGCTGACGTACTCGCAGTTCGCGGATTCGGTGAACCGGTTGGCCCGACACCTGATCGAGCGCGGTGTCGGCCCGGACGCCCGAGTGGGCCTGTCGATTCGTCGATCGATGGATCTGCTGATCGGCATGTACGCGATCACCGCCGCCGGTGGCGCGTACGTTCCTCTCGACCCGGATCATCCGTCCGATCGGTTGGGGTACGTCCTCGATATCGCCGAGCCGGTGGTGGTGGTCACGACCTCCACCGATCACCCCGACGTGCCGGCGTCCACCGAGACCGTGTCGGTGGATACGGTCGATCTGTCCGGGTACTCCGCCGGCCCGGTGACCGA
The DNA here is from genome assembly GCF_050321865.1 of Rhodococcus sp. IEGM1428. NCBI lineage: Bacteria > Bacillati > Actinomycetota > Actinomycetes > Mycobacteriales > Nocardiaceae > Rhodococcus > Rhodococcus sp. IEGM1428. Next base: position 630,475 of record NZ_JBNQFW010000001.1, read on the forward strand.
CGAAGACCGCCGCGCCCCACTGTCGTCCAGCGATCTCGCGTACGTCATCTTCACTTCCGGGTCGACCGGTCGGCCCAAGGGCGTCGCGGTGGGGCACAGCGCGATCGTGGCCAACATCGCGTGGCGGCAGCGCGAATACGTCATGACTGCCACGGACGTCGTGCTGCAGAAGACGCCGTTCACCTTCGACGTGTCGGTGTGGGAGTTCTTCTGGCCGTTGCAGATCGGTGCCCGGCTGGTGATCGCGGAGCCCGACGGTCATCGGGATCCCGCGTACCTGGCCCGAATCATCGGTGAGCAGAGCGTCACGATTGCCCACTTCGTGCCGTCGATGCTCTCGGTGTACGTCGCCGAACCCGCTGCAGCACAGGTGACGTCGCTGACGACCGTGTTCGCATCGGGTGAAGCACTGCCGGCGCGCACCGTCAACGCCTTCCACCGGATCTCTGCCGCGTCGCTGCACAACCTCTACGGCCCCACCGAGGCTGCGGTCGACGTCACGTACTACCGCACGCAGGATGTCGAGGATGCTGCTGTCCCGATCGGTGCCGCGGTGGCCGACACCGAGCTCTACGTTCTGGACGAGTCGCTGCACCGGGTGCCGAGAGGCGTCGAGGGCGAGCTGTACCTCGCCGGAGTGCAGCTCGCGCGCGGCTATCTGCGCCGAGGCGACCTCACCGCGGATCGTTTCGTCGCCGACCCGTTCGGCGGGCCAGGCGATCGGATGTACCGCACCGGAGACCTGGTGCGCAGGCGCTCCGACGGGCTGATCGACTACATCGGCCGCACCGACTTCCAGGTGAAGCTGCGCGGCCTGCGTATCGAACTCGGCGAGATCGAATCGGCTCTGCTCGCCGAGCCGAACGTGAGCCAGGCTGCGGTGCTGGTTCATTCCGACGAGGCCCATGCGGAGCTGGGTGAGCATCTGGTCGGTTATGTCGTCTCGTCCGACCCCGAGATCGACCACAGTGATCTCGCAGCTGCGGTACGGCGTCGCACACCGGACTACATGGTGCCGTCCTTGTTCGTCGTGCTCGACGAGTTCCCGCTCAATTCGAGTGGCAAGCTCGACCGGAAGGCGTTGCCGGCTCCCGACTTCGGGTCACTCGTCCGTGAATACCGAGCTCCGGACACCGAGACCGAGTCCGCGCTCGTCGAGATCTTCCAGAACGTCCTCGGTATGGACCGCGTCGGCATCGACGACGACTTCTTCGCGGTCGGGGGAAACTCTCTCAACGCCACCCGAGTCGTCGCGCGCGTCAACGCCGAACGCGGTGTGTCCGTGGACGTTCGCGCGTTCTTCGATGCTCCCACCGTGGCCGAGCTCGCCGCTGTGGTCGATGCGGCGGAGGCGTCGAGTGGTGCACCCCGTGCGGCGCTCACTGCACAGCCGCGGCCGGAGCGTGTTCCGTTGTCGTTGGCTCAGCAGCGAATGTGGTTCCTCAACCGTTTCGAGCCCGAGTCGGCCGTCAACAACATCCCGGTCGCGATCTCGCTGTCCGGCGAGCTCGATCTCGATGCGTTGCGTGCGGCAGTCTCGGACGTACTGGGCAGGCACGAATCCCTGCGGACGATCTATCCGGATCACGCCGGAGTGGGGTACCAGCAGGTGCTCGAACCCGGCTCCGCCACGGTGGACGTGGAGTTCTCGGACGTCGATGAGGCTCGGCTGCCGGAGACGTTGCTCGAGTTCGCTCTTCGGCCGTTCGACGTCTCGACCGGTTTGCCCGTGCGCGCCGCCGTACTGGCGCTGTCTCGAACCGAACACGTTCTGGCCCTCGTGGTCCATCACATCGCGGCCGACGGATTCTCGATGGCACCGTTGACGCGAGACGTGGTGACCGCGTACGTGGCCCGCAGTTCCGGACTGGAGCCGGCGTGGACGCCGTTGCCCGTCCAGTACGCCGACTACACGCTCTGGCAGCGGTCGGTGCTCGGAGACGAGAACGATCCGACCTCGCTGATCGCCGCTCAGGAGGCCTACTGGCGTTCGCAGCTGGCCGGCGCACCCGAACAGCTCGACCTGCCGACGGATCGACCGAGGCCGGCGGTGGCAACCACCCACGGTGGTACACACCTGTTCGAGATCGATGCGGACCTCGCCGCGGCGATCGAACAACTCGGGCGTACCCACGGGGCCACGACCTTCATGGTGGTCCACTCGGCACTGGCCGTTCTGCTGGCGACGTTGTCCGCTACCGACGACGTCACGATCGGAACACCGGTCGCCGGTCGTGGCGACGCCGTTCTCGACGACGTCGTCGGCATGTTCGTCAACACGCTCGTGCTGCGCACCACGATCGACCCCGCGGCTGACTTCGAGGATCTGCTGGGCCGAGTACGCGAGACCGATCTCGCCGCGTTCTCGCACGCCGAGGTTCCGTTCGAGCGACTGGTCGAGGTTCTCCAGCCCACTCGCTCGACCGCTCGTCATCCACTGTTCCAGGTCATGCTGACATTCCAGAACCTGGACGCCACGTCCGTGGAGATCCCCGGTCTTCGGGTGAGCGCACTCGATTACGAGGCCGATCTCGCGAAGTTCGATCTGCAAGTGACACTGTGGAACTCGGTGGCCGAGGGGACCGATCCGGCCGGTTTGACCGTAGCGCTGACGTACTCGGCCGATCTGTTCGACGCGTCGACGATGGCCGCATTCGGCGAACGGTTCCTGCGGGTCCTCGAATCGGTGACTCGTGCACCTGCCGCGCCCATCGCCGAGATCGATGTGCTCGATGCCGAGGAACGGTTGCAGGTGCTTCGAGCATGGAACGCGACCGGCCACGAGGTGTCGTCGGACCTGACGCTGGTCGAGATGTTCCGAGCGCAGGTCGAGGCCACACCCGATGCACAGGCGTTGGTGTTCGAGGGCGAACGGCTTACCTATGCCGAGTTCAACGCCCGGGTCAATCGTGTTGCACGAGAACTTGTCTCGCGTGGTGTCGGTCCGGACACGTTGGTCGCTCTCGCGATGGAGCGCAGCATCGAGCTGTTCGTGGGCATGTACGCGATCGTGACGGCCGGTGGGGCCTACGTGCCCGTCGATCCGAGCCAGCCGCGCGAGCGCAACGACTACATCGTCGAGACGGCGAATCCGGTTCTGGTGTTGTCCTCGACCCGTGATCACCTCGAACTCGACGGATTCGAAACGGTCGACATCGACGCGCTGGACGTCTCGGCACATTCGGCCGAACCCCTCGTCGACGCCGATCGCCGGGGTCCGTTGCGCCCGCACAACCTCGCCTACGTCATCTTCACGTCCGGATCCACCGGCCGCCCCAAAGGCGTCGGCGTCTCGCACGAATCGATCGTCAACCGTCTGTCGTGGATGCAGGACGAGTATCCGCTGACCGCCTCCGACGTGGTGCTGCAGAAGACGCCCGCGACGTTCGACGTCTCGGTCTGGGAGTTCTTCTGGGCTCTGCAGAACGGTGCCTCGGTGGCAGTCGCTGTACCGGACGGCCATCGGGACCCCGCGTATCTGCTCGATATCATTGCGCTCGAACAAGTCTCGGTAGTTCACTTCGTTCCCTCGATGATGTCGGTGTTCGTGCCCGAGGTCGTTGCGCGCGCCGAGTCCACGGCAACCCTGCGGCTGGTGTTCGCCTCCGGTGAGGCGTTGACACCGACGACTGCGCAGGCGCTGCGCCGGGCGCTGACGGCCATCGAGATCCACAACCTCTACGGCCCGACCGAAGCCGCGGTGGACGTGACGTACCACCGAGTCACCGACGACGACACCGCCGTCGTACCGATCGGTGCGCCGGTCTGGAACACGGCCGTCTACGTACTGGACTCCGCTCTGCGACCGGTGCCGATCGGAGTGCACGGAGAGCTCTACCTCGCCGGAACGCAGCTTGCTCGGGGCTACGTGGGGCGACCGGATCTGACGGCGGATCGCTTCCTGCCCAACCCGTTCGGCGAGGACGGAGCCCGGATGTATCGCACGGGCGACGTGGTGCGTTGGCTGCCCGGCGGCGAACTCGACTACGTCGGACGTTCGGACTTCCAGGTCAAGCTTCGCGGTCTACGGATCGAACTGGGTGAAATCGAAGCGGCCCTGCTCGAGCAGCCGTCGGTGAGCCAGGCGGTCACCGTGGTCCGTGCCGATCGGTTGGTGGCCTATGTGGTCGGCACCGGGAGCGTGGACACGCAGTCTCTGCGTGATGCATTGAGCGAGCGCCTCGCCTCGTACATGGTGCCCGCCGTGATCGTCGTTCTCGATGCTCTGCCCCTCGGTGCCAGCGGCAAGCTGGACCGCAAGGCTCTGCCGGATCCCGAGATCGAGGAAGTCGAGTATCGCGCACCGTCGAATCCCGTCGAGGAGATCGTCGCTCGGGTGTTCGCGGACGTTCTCGGAGTCGACCGCATCGGCGTCGACGACGATTTCTTCGCCCTCGGTGGCAACTCTCTCGTCGCCACCCAGGTGGTCTCGCGATTGGGTAGCGAACTGGATGCCACCGTTCCGGTCCGTGCACTGTTCGAGGCCAGTACAGTTGCGGCACTGGCGGTTCGGGTGGAGAGTCACCTGGGTGACGGTGCCGCGGCACCGCTGGTTCCGCAGGCTCGGCCGGAGACGGTTCCGCTGTCGATGGCGCAGCAGCGGATATGGTTCCTGAACCGATTCGATCCCGAGTCGGCCGTGAACAACATTCCGGTGGCCATCCGGTTGCGTGGTTCGTTGGACACGGCTGCGCTGCGCGCTGCCGTGTCGGACGTCCTCGAGCGCCACGAATCCCTGCGCACGGTGTACCCGGCTGTGGACGGCTCCGGACACCAACTCGTGCTCCCCACCCGGACCGTCGTCCCGAATCTCGAGCCGGTCGGGGCAACTGCCGATTCGATCGTGGCCGACGTGACCGCCTTCGTGGCCGCAGGCTTCGACGTCACTGCTGCAGTTCCGTTGCGCGTGAGGCTGTTCGAGGTCTCGGAGCAGGAACATGTCTTGGTGTTCGTGGTGCATCACATCAGCGCCGACGGTTGGTCCATGGGTCCGCTGACCCGCGATGTGATGACCGCGTACCTCGCACGAGTGGCGGGCGAGTCACCGTCCTGGCAGCCACTGGCGGTTCAGTACATCGACTTCACGCTGTGGCAGCGCTCGGTACTCGGTAGCCAGGCGGATTCGGCGAGCCTGATCTCCCGGCAGGCGTCGTTCTGGCGCGAGACGCTGGCAGAGATGCCGGCCGAGCTCGCTCTTCCGCACGATCGGCCACGTCCCGCCGAGTCCTCGGGGGCCGGTGGCCGCGTCGAATTCGAGATCGCCCCCGACGTCCATGCCGGTCTCACTGCCCTGGCCAGGGAGAGCGGCACTACGACGTTCATGGTGCTGCATACCGCCCTCGCGGTATTCCTTGCGCGCATGTCGAATTCGACGGACATCGCCGTCGGCACGGCCATCGCCGGCCGCGGAGATGCCGCACTCGACGACGTGATCGGAATGTTCGTCAACACCCTGGTGCTGCGTACCGAGGTGCACCCGGGCAAGGGCTTCGACGGCATGCTTGCCGACGTCCGTGAGGTCGATCTGGCGGCCTTCGCGCATGCCGATATCCCGTTCGAGCGTCTGGTCGATCTTCTCGACCCCGAACGCTCCGCTTCACGACACCCACTGTTCCAAGTGGCGATCGCCTTCGAGAACCTGCCGCCGAGCACCTTCGCGCTGCCCGGGTTGGAGGTCTCGGCCGTCGATCTCGACGTCGAGACGGCCAAGTTCGATCTGTCGCTGACGTTGCGTGAGTCCGACGGCGGCGGTATGTCCGCGGCGTGGCTCTACTCGCGCGATCTGTTCGACGAGTCGACCATCGTGGGCTTCGCCGACCGCTTCCGCCGTCTTCTCGACGGCGTGGTGGCGGATCCGAGTACTCCGGTCGGCGACCTGGGGATTCTCTACGAGGACGAATACGACCGCTTGACCCACGTACACGGCGACGAGGTGTTGGCAGGCGGCACTCTCGCCGAGATCTTCGCTGCCGGAGCCGCTCTCGATCCGCAGGCGATTGCCATCCGCTACCGCGATCGCTCCATCACGTACGCCGAACTCGACAGCACGTCGTCTCAGCTCGCCCGTCTGCTCATCTCCAGGGGCGTGGGGCCGGAGACCGTCGTCGCGCTCGGGTTCCAGCGCTCCTACGAGATGGTGCTCGGGGTCTGGGCCGTGGCCAAGGCCGGCGGTGCCCACCTCCCGGTCGACCCGACATATCCGAGCGACCGCATTGCCCACATGGTCGGTGATTCCGGGGCGGTACTCGGCCTGACCGCCGCGGCACACCTGGCGTCGGTGCAGGGATCGAGCGGCGGTCCGGACTGGATCCGTCTCGACGACGACGACGTGGTGGCGGCGGTGCGCGCTCACTCCGCCGATCCGATCACGGATGCAGATCGACTGCGGCCGTCGGTGTTCCAGAATCCGGCGTACGTCATCTACACCTCGGGCTCGACCGGTAAGCCCAAGGGCGTCGTGGTGACGCATGCCGGGCTCGGGGGCGTGCTCGACGCCGCCGGCGATCTGTACCACCTGACACCGTCGGCGCGATTCCTGCACATCTGCTCGCCGAACTTCGATCCGTCCGTCCTCGAGTGGATGGCGGCGTTCTCGGTAGGCGCAACTCTGGTGATCGTGCCCGCCGAGATCCTGGGCGGTACCGAGTTGTCCGAGCTGCTGAAGGCCGAGCGGGTCAGCCATTCCATCATCACTCCCGCCGTGCTCGGCACGATGGATCCGGCGGGTCTCGACGCGCTCGAAGTGCTCTCGGTCGGCGGCGACGTCACCACACCGGAACTGCTCGCGCGATGGGCCCCTGGCCGTAAGTACTTCAACGGCTACGGACCGACCGAGACGACCATCATCTCGAGCTTCGCAGACCTGACTCCCGGCGAACCGATCACCGTCGGACGGCCCATTCACGGTATGTCGGCACTGATTCTCGACGATCGATTGCGTCCGGTGCCGTCCGGAGTTGCCGGTGAGCTCTATCTGGCCGGCGGCGCTCTCGCTCGCGGTTATCTCGGTCGGCCCATGCTGTCCTCCGAGCGCTTCGTTGCCAACCCCTACGGTGTCGGCGGCGGCCGGATGTATCGCACCGGAGACGTGGTGCGTTGGACCGAGGATCTTCAACTCCAGTTCGTGGGCCGCACCGATTTCCAGGTGAAGGTGCGTGGGTTCCGTATCGAACTCGGCGAGATCGACTCGGCACTGACCGCGTACCCGAGTGTCGAGTTCGCCGTGACACTCGGACACCGGTTGCTCTCGGGCGTCACCACGCTCGTCTCGTACGTACTTCCGGTCCGCGACGCATCGGTCGACGTGGACGACCTGACGGCGTTCGTCGGAAAAGCGTTGCCCAACTACATGATTCCTGCATCTATCACGGTGCTCGACGCGGTGCCGCTGACATCGGTCGGCAAGCTCGATCGGGCAGCGCTTCCCGCTCCGGCGTTCGAGGCACGCGAGTTCGTCGAGCCGGCCACCGCGGTGGAGCAGAGCGTGGCGACCGTGTTCGCGGAGGTGCTGGGAGTCGATCGGGTGGGAGCCCAGGACGACTTCTTCGAGCTCGGTGGCAACTCGCTCATCGCGACGCAGGTGGTCTCGCGTCTCGGTGCGATTCTGGACACCATCGTGCCCGTACGCATGCTGTTCGAGGTGTCCACCGTCGCAGCGCTGGCGGATCGCCTCGAGTCCGGCGTCGGTTCGGGCTCGCGTGCGCCGCTCGTGGCCGGACCTCGGCCCGAGCGTCCACCACTGTCGCTGGCACAGCAGCGCTACTGGTTCCTCAATCAGTTCGACACCTCGTCGGCCGTGGACAACATTCCGTTCGCGGTACGTCTGACCGGTGCGCTCGACACGGCGGCATTGGCTGCCGCCGTCGGCGATGTGGTGGAGCGCCACGAATCGCTGCGCTCGCTCTACCCGGACTCCGAACACGGACCGTTCCAACGGGTACTTCCGGCTGACGAGGCCACTCTGGACCTGTCGGTGCGGACAGTTGCAGCGGCCGACGTACCGGAGACGGTGAGCCGCTTCTTCCTGCGCGGCTTCGACGTGACCCGCGAGGTTCCGGTGGACGCGATGCTGGTGCGAATCGACGGGGAGGCCGTCGAGCACGTCCTTGCTTTCGTCGTCCATCACGTTTCCGCCGACGGTGCATCGATGGGACCGTTGGCAACGGATGTGATGACCGCATACACCGCGAGAGCGGCAGGCTCGGCTCCGGACTGGGAACCCCTGCCGGTGCAGTACGCGGATTTCGCGCTGTGGCAGCGCACCGTTCTCGGCTCCGACGACGACGAGAATTCTGTTGCGTCGCAACAGGTTCGGTACTGGAAAGAAGCGCTGGACGGTCTGCCCGACCAGCTGGTGCTGCCCACCGACCGACCCCGCCCCCCGACCCAGAGCTTCCGGGGCGAGACGGTGCGCTTCACCGTGGATGCCGTGGTGCACGCTGCCGTCGCCGACCTCGCGCGGGCACGTCAGGCCAGCGTCTTCATGGTCGTCCACTCGGCCTTCGCCGCGTTCCTGGCACGTGTGGCAGGAACCGAGGACGTCGCCATCGGGACTCCCATCGCCGGCCGCGGCGAGAGAGCGCTCGATCCCATGATCGGCATGTTCGTCAACACGTTGGTGTTCCGGTCCACGGTGCACCCCTCCATGACGTTCGAGGAGTTGCTGGCGCAGGCTCGCGAGCGCGACCTGTCGGCATTCGCCCACGCGGACATACCGTTCGAGCGTCTGGTCGAGGTACTCAACCCGGTGCGTTCCACCGCGCGAAATCCGCTGTTCCAGATCGGCCTGTCGTTCCAGAATCTGGCCGATCTCAGCTTCGAGTTGCCGGGGCTGACCGTCCGCGGTGTCGACGCCGAGTCGACCCTCGCCAAGACCGACCTCCAACTGACGGTGTCCGATCGCTACGCCGCCGACGGCACGCCTGCGGACATGGACGCCGAATTCACCTTCGCCACCGACCTGTTCGACAGATCGACGGTCGAGGCCTTCGCCCGTAGATTCGTCGCGGTGCTGGCCGCGGTGGCTGCGGACCCGAGTGCAGTCGTCGGAGATCTGGACCTGCTCGACGAGTCGGAGCGAACGACGATCCTGGACACGTGGAACGACACCGATCACGATGTCGATCTGTCGCAGACCCTGGTGTCGCTGTTCGACGCTCAGGTCGACGCCCGCCCCGAGGCTCCGGCGGTCAGGTACGCCGGCCGGACACTGACCTACCGCGAGTTCGACGGTCGGATCAACCGTCTGGCGCGGCGGTTGATCACCGCGGGGGTGGCCCCGCAGGTGACGGTGGCGCTCGCGCTCGGGCGTTCGGTCGAGTTGCTCGTCGCGATGTACGCGGTGAGCAAAGCAGGCGGAATCTATGTGCCGCTCGATCCGGATCAGCCGGCCGCCCGCATCGCCGACATCGTCGACGACGCATCGCCACTGTTGATCCTGAGCTCGACCCGTGACGGGTTCTCGGCTCCCGAGGGCAACGGTCGGTCCGTGCCCGTCGTGATGGTCGACGCGGATTCGGACGAGTACTCAGACATCTCGGATGCACCGATCACGGACGACGAACGACGTGCGCCGCTGCGTGCCGCGAACACGGCGTACGTGATCTTCACGTCCGGCTCGACCGGTCGACCCAAGGGGGTCGCCGTCAGTCATCGCGCCATTGTCAACCAGTTGCTCTGGGCGCGTGCGGAATACGGCATCGGCGTCGACGACGCGGTGTTGCTCAAGACCGCGGCGACCTTCGATCTGTCGGTATGGGAATTCTGGACGGCGTCGATCGCCGGCGGTTGCACCGTGGTCGCCGAGGCCGGTGGACACCGCGACCCGAGCTACCTGCTGAACCTGATGACCGAGGCGAACGTGACGACGCTGCACACGGTGCCGTCGATGCTCGACGCATTGATCGCGGCGTCCGGCGGCACGCTGCCGTCCGGCCTGCGTCGAATCCTGGCCATCGGCGAAACACTGCCGCCTACCACCGCTCAGCGTGCGCTCCGCGCTACGCGGGCACGCCTGGACAATCTGTACGGCCCCACCGAGGCAGCGGTGTCGGTCACCGCGCACCGGGTGCACGACTCCGGGACGGGGCCGGTTCCCATCGGTGCTCCCGAATGGAACACACGTGTCTACGTGCTGGATTCACGTCTGTCGCCGGTCCCGGTCGGTGTCACGGGAGAGCTCTATCTCGCGGGCACGCAGTTGGCCGACGGTTATGTCGGGAGGCCGGATCTCACCGCGGAGCGGTTCGTGGCCAACCCGTTCGCGCCGGGCCGACGGCTCTATCGCACAGGCGATCTCGCAGCATGGCGTAGCGACGGTGAACTGGAGTACGTGGGTCGTTCGGACTTCCAGGTCAAGATCCGCGGCTTCCGCATCGAGCTCGGCGACATCGACGCCGCGCTGCGCTCGATCGAATCGGTACGCGATGCGGCCGTGGTCGCCTCGAACGACGAACGCCTCGGGGATCGACTGGTCGCCTACGTGGTGCCCGTCGACGGCGTATCGGTCGATCCCGAGACCGTACGCGCGTCGATGGCGTCGTCGGTGCCGTCCTACATGGTGCCGTCCGCTTTCGTGATCCTCGATGTCCTGCCACTCAACGCCAACGGCAAGCTGGACCGAAAGGCCCTGCCGGAACCGGTGTTCGAGGCCGCGGAGTTCCGGGCCCCCACCGATCTCGTCGAGGTGACGGTCGCCGGTGTGTTCGCGGACATCCTCGGCGTCGAGCGCGTGGGTCTGGACGACGACTTCTTCGCGCTCGGCGGAAACTCGCTGATCGCCACCCAGGTGGTCTCACGGCTGGGCTCCGCGCTCGACACCGTGGTTCCGGTGCGGGCGATCTTCGAGTCGCCGACGGTGCTGGGACTTGCCCGCGCCATCGAATCCACCGTCGGTGCCGGTGCGCGCCGTGCTCTGGTGCAGCGCAGGCGGCCCGAGCAGGTTCCGCTGTCGCTGGCACAGCAGCGGATGTGGTTCCTGAGCCAGTTCGATCCCACCTCGGCAGTGAACAACATTCCGGTGGCGATTCGACTGTCCGGCGATCTCGACGTGCCCGCACTGGTGCGAGCGGTGTCGGATGTGGTCTCGCGGCACGAGATTCTGCGCACCGTGTACCCCGAGGTCGACGGGCGAGGCAGCCAGGTCGTGCTCGGCCTCACCGAGGGCGCACCGTCCGTCGACGTCATCGACACGGCAGCCGCCGATGTGCCCGAGACGTTGCGGCGGTTCGTGTCCGAGGGCTTCGACGTCACCAGCGCCGTTCCGGTGCGGGTGACGATCCTGCGCATCGACGAGCGTGAGCACGTCCTGGCTTTCGTGGCCCACCACATCGCCGCGGACGGGTTCTCCATGGGACCGTTGACCCGCGACATCATGGTCGCCTACACCGCCCGTGCGGCGGGCGAGGATCCGCAGTGGGCACCGTTGCCCGTCCAGTACGCAGATTTCACGCTGTGGCAGCACGAGTTGCTCGGCACCGAGGGTGATCCGGAATCGCCCATGGCTCAGCAGCTCGGCTACTGGCGTTCGGTACTGCGCGGCGCGCCTGCACAACTCGATCTGGCGACCGATCGACCGCGGCCGGCGGTGGCGACCAACAGAGGAGCGGCCTACAACTTCTCGCTCGACGCCGAACTGCACGAGAGCATCGCCCGAGCGTCTCGGGAGAACAACGCGACGGTGTTCATGACCGCGCACACCGCTCTCGCGGTGCTGTTGGCTGCGCTGGCGGGAACCGACGACGTGGTGATCGGGACGCCGGTGGCCGGGCGTGGAGATTCCAACCTCGACGACCTCGTGGGTATGTTCGTCAACACCCTCGCACTGCGCACATCCGTCGAGCCGGGCACGACATTGCGCGATCAGCTCGCCCTGGTGCGAGAGGTGGACCTCGGGGCGTTCTCGCACTCCGACATACCGTTCGAGCGACTCGTCGACGCGATCGCGCCGGAACGGTCGCAGGCGAGGCACCCGATCTTTCAGGTGATGCTCACGTTCCAGAACCTCACCGAACAGTCGTTCGCGCTTCCCGGTCTCGACATCGACGGTGTCGATCTGTCGAGTGCGATCGCGAAGTTCGATCTGCAGGTGACACTGTGGGAGAAGTTCGACTCCGCAGGCGCGCCCGATGGCGTCGACGTCCAATTCGATTACGCCACAGATCTGTTCGACGAATCGTCGATGGCAGCCTTCGCACGCAGGCTCGTCCGGGTTCTCGAGTCGATGACGGCCGAGATCGACCGGCCCGTCGGCGACGTCGATCTCCTCGAGCCTGCCGAGCGCACCGCCGTCCTCGAACAGTGGAACGCGACCGACCACGGGATCGACGATCGGCACACCCTGGTCTCCCTGTTCGCCGAGCGGGTAGCAGCAGCACCGAACAACGTGGCCCTGGGCTTCGGCGACGAGCAGATCGACTACGCGGAGTTCTCCGGACGGGTGAATTCGCTTGCCCGAGTGCTCATCGGGGAGGGCGTAGGCCCCGAGACCGTGGTCGCGATCGCGATGCGCCGTTCGCCGGACATGCTCGTCGGCATCTATGCCGTCCTCGCTGCAGGCGGTGCCTACGTGCCGGTCGACCCGGACCAGCCGTCCGATCGGATCGAGTACATCCTCGAGACGGCAGCACCGGTCGCGGTGCTGACCACCACTCGCGACGGCGGCGTCGCCGGTTCGTCCGTTCCGCAGATCCGGTTGGACACCGTGGACACCGATGCGTCCGCGACCCGACCGGTCGAGGATTCGGAGCGACTGGCACCGCTGAGGCCGTCGGACACCGCTTACGTCATCTTCACCTCGGGCTCGACAGGCAAGCCCAAGGGTGTGGCCGTCACGCACGCCGCCATCGTCAACCGGCTGCTGTGGATGCAGCACGAGTACGGGCTCACCGTCGACGACGTGGTGCTGCAGAAGACTCCTGTGACGTTCGACGTCTCGGTGTGGGAGTTGTTCTGGCCGTTGCAGATCGGTGCCCAGCTCTACATCGCCGAGCCGGACGGTCATCGGGACCCCACATATCTGGTGGAGACGATCGAACGCCGCGGTGTCACCACCGCACACTTCGTCCCCTCCTTGCTCGCCGTGTTCGCTGCCACCGACGGAATCGAGCGATGCAGCGCCCTGCGGACGCTGTTCGCATCGGGTGAGGCCCTACCGGTTTCGGTAGCCGCAGGCATCCGCCGGGCACTGCCCGCCGTGGAACTGCACAACCTGTACGGGCCGACCGAGGCCGCAGTGGACGTGACGTTCCATAGGGTCACCGACGTAGACACCGTGTCGGTGCCGATCGGCGTGCCGGTCTGGAACACCCGGGTCACCGTGCTGGATGCTCGGCTGCGCCCGGTGCCGATCGGTGTGCCGGGCGAGCTGTACCTGGCCGGAACCCAGCTGGCCCGAGGCTATCTGGGACGACCCGACCTGACGGCAGATCGATTCGTCGCAGATCCGTACGGGCCGGCCGGGAGCCGGATGTACCGCACCGGCGACCTCGTACGCTGGAACACCGGGGGAGAGCTGGAGTACCTGGGGCGCACCGACTTCCAGGTCAAGCTCCGCGGGCTTCGCATCGAGCTCGGTGAGATCGAGTCGGCCCTCATCGCCGACCCGACCGTCGATCAGGCCGTTGTGCTCGTGCGGCAGACGCCGTCGTCGGGCGAAATTCTGGTGGGCTACGTGGTACCCGCCTCCGGCGCGGCCGTCGATCCGGCGGCCCTGACGGCGGTCGCGGCGCGGACGGTGCCCGAATACATGGTTCCGGCGTCGGTGGTGGTTCTCGAATCACTTCCGCTCGGACCGAACGGCAAGCTGGACCGACGCGGACTACCGGATCCCGAGTTCGGTAGCGACGCCGAGTTCCGCACTGCGAGCACCGATACCGAGCGCATCATCGCCGACGTGTTCGCAGACGTTCTGGGACTCGAGACGGTGGGCGTCGACGACTCCTTCTTCGCGCTCGGTGGCGACAGCATCGTGTCCATTCAGTTGGTCTCGCGCGCCAAGGCGAGAGGAATCCAGTTCGGCCCACGAGATGTGTTCGAGCGCAAGACCGTTGCCGGGCTGGCCGAGGTGGCCGTCATGGTCGGCGAGGGTGCGGACACGGTCGTCCTCGACGAACTCGACGGCGGTGGAGTCGGTTGGCTGCCGCTGCCACCGTTCGGTGCGGCACTGCTCCAGCGCGGCGGTGGGTACCGTCGCTTCCATCAGGCGCTCACACTCGAGCTCCCGGCAGGGATCGACCGCGACGGTGTCGTGGCCACGCTCACTGCTGTCGTCGACCACCACGACGTTCTTCGGTCCACCCTCGTGCACGACGATCGTGGCTGGGGCCTCGAGGTGGGCGAGTCCGGTTCGGTGGACGTCGACGCGCTGCTGACGACCGCGTCGGCGGACGGTGGAGCCGCCGCGGTGGATGCGGCGGTCGGATCGCTCGATCCGGAGAACGGGCGCATGCTCGCGTTCGTGTGGGTCGACAGTGCGCCGAATACGCTGACCGTCGTAGCGCATCACCTCGTCGTCGACGGCGTGTCGTGGCGAATCCTGGTGCCCGACTTCGTGTCCGCGTGGGCGCAGATCGCCGGCGGTGCCGGCCCGGTGCTGCCGGATGTGGGTACTTCGATGCGGCGCTGGACACACGCACTCGTGGAGGAAGCGGCGCGCCGGACGGACGAGTTGCCGCAGTGGCGCAGCATCGCCCGGACCCCGGACCCGGTCCTGGGGGAGCGGGCCTTCGAGCCGGCCGTCGACGTGGTGGACACCCTCGAGCGAGTCGAGATGTCCCTGTCGTCGGATGCGACGCGCACGTTGCTGACCACGGTTCCCGAGATCTACCACGGCGGAGTCGCGGACGGACTGCTCGCCGCACTCGCGCTGGCAGTCACTGCCCTGCGCAAGGAACAGGGGATCGATGCCCCCGCAACACTGCTTCAGCTCGAAGGCCACGGCCGCGAAGAGGCCGTGGTCCCCGGAGCAGACCTCGGCCGGACCGTGGGCTGGTTCACCAGCCTCTTCCCGGTTCGGCTCGACCTGACCGGAATCGACGTCGACGACGCCCTCGGCGGCGGCTCTGCCCTCGGCGACGCCGTGAAGGCCGTCAAAGAGCAGATGCTGGCGTTGCCCGACCGAGGAATGGGCTGGGGGCTGCTGCGCTACATCGATCCCGCGAGCGAGACGGAGCTGGCGGCGCTGTCCACCGGGCAGATCAGCTTCAACTATCTCGGTCGGGTCGGTACCGGTGAGGTACCGGAGGACATGAAGTCTCTCGGCTGGTTGCCTGCCGAGGACACCGCAGGTCTGTCTGCAGCCGGTGATCCGGACATGGCCGCGAACAAGACGATCGACATCAACGCCATCGTGGTGGACACCGACGACGGCAGCGCCCTGAGTGCTTCGCTGGCGTTCCCGCGGGGCGCGATCTCCGAGGCGACCGTGGCGCGTCTGGCGCAACTGTGGTCGGAGCTGCTCGACTCGCTCGCGGCCCACGCACGTACACCCGGTGCCGGTGGCCTCACTCCGTCGGACCTTCCGTTGGCGCGTGTGAGTCAGACCGACATTCTCGGCTTCGAGCAGCGGTATCCGGCACTGACCGACGTGTGGCCGCTGGCACCGTTGCAACAGGGCTTGCTGTTCCACGCTCTGTTCGCCGACACCTCGCTCGACGTCTACACGATGCAGGTCGTTCTCGACCTGGCAGGCGAGGTCGATCAGGACCGTCTGCGCGATGCCGCGCAGGCCCTACTGGATCGGTACGAGAACCTACGCGCAGTGTTCGCGGTGACCGCGGACGGCGACAGCGTGCAGATAGTTCAGCAGGGTGTGCGGTTGCCTTGGCGCACAGTCGATCTCAGTGGTGTCGAGGAGAACGCGCGCGCCGCCGCGGTCGCGGCGGCACTGGACGAGGATCAGCGGGAGCATTTCGACATCACCACCGCCCCGTTGTTGCGGTTCTTGCTGATTCGCCTCGGGCCCACGACGTACCGACTGGCGATGACCAACCATCACGTGCTGCTGGACGGCTGGTCGCTGCCGCTGGTGATGAAGGAGCTGCTCTACCTCTACGCCGTCCGTAGCGACACCTCGTCGATGCCGCGTCCGCGCTCGTATCGCTCGTTCCTGCAGTGGCTCGGTCAGCGCGACCCGGAGACCTCCCGGCAGGCGTGGGCCCGTTCGCTCGACGGCGTCGACGAACCGACACTGCTGACTCCACCGACCCTGGGCCGCGAGATCTCCACCCGATCGGCGGAGACCGAGGTGCGGATCGACGCGGAGGCCACCGCAGCGTTGATCGCGCTCGGTGGACGCCTCGGCGTCACCGTGAACACGTTGGTACAGGCCGCGTACGGAATGCTGTTGGCTCAGATGACGGGCCGCGACGACGTGATCTTCGGGGCAACGGTGTCGGGTCGTCCCGCGGACCTTCCCGGAGTCGAATCGATGATCGGTTTGTTCATCAACACCATTCCGGTACGAGTTCGCCTCGATGCTCACGACACAGTGGAGCAGTACCTCACGCGGCTCCAGGGTGAGCAGGCCGATCTGCTCGATCACCACCACGTGGGATTGGCGGACATCCAGCGGGATGCGGGGCTGGGCAACCTGTTCGACACGCTGACGGTGTTCGAGTCGTACCCGGTGAACGAGGCGGAGTTGGCGCAGCAGGCCGCATCGATCGACGGCATGACCGTCGAGGGTGTCGGCTCCAACGACAACACCCACTACCCGCTGACTCTGCTCGTGGTGGCGAACGAGGAAGTGACGCTGACGGCGAAGTACATCAGCGACCTCTTCGACACCCGTGCGGTCGAATCGATCCTGGCGCGCATCGTCTCGCTGCTCGCTACGTTCGCGGCGGACCCCACGCGTCGGGTTCTCGACATCGACCTGCTCGACCCCGTGGAGCGCACACGGATACTCGACGAGTGGAACGACACTGCCCGCGAGATCGACTCCGCGGCAACGCTCGTGTCGATGTTCGAGGAGCGGGTGGCGCAGTCCCCGGACCGGATCGCGGTCTCCTTCGAGGGTGATCGAGTGACGTACGCGGAATTCGCGGGTCGAGTGAACGCGCTTGCGCGACTGCTCATCCGCGAGGGCGTCGGCCCGGAAACGATGGTCGCGATCGCCATGCGTAGATCGGTGGACATGCTCGTCGGTGTCTACGCGGTGCTGACCGCGGGTGGGGCATACGTCCCGATCGATCCCGACCAGCCGGCCGAGCGCGTCGAGTACATCCTGGCGACGGCCGATCCCGTTGCGATTCTGACCACGGCAGCGGATTCGTTTGCTGTGGAACCGGTCTCGTCCGTCGCGCCGCGGATCGAGGTCGATTCCGTCGATCTCGGCGGATTCGCCACCGATGCCGTTCGCGCCGACGAGCGGCGCGCCGCGCTGCTCTCCGGCGACGTCGCGTACGTGATCTTCACCTCGGGCTCGACGGGCAAGCCCAAGGGTGTCGCCGTGACGCACGCCGCCATCGTCAACCGGCTCGTGTGGATGCAGGACGAGTACGGGCTGACCGTCGACGATGTGGTGCTGCAGAAGACTCCGGTGACGTTCGACGTGTCGGTGTGGGAGTTGTTCTGGCCGTTGCAGATCGGTGCAGAACTGGCGATAGCGAAGCCGGACGGACATCGCGATCCGGCCTACCTGGTCGAGATCGTCACCGAGCGGTCGGTCACCGTCGCACACTTCGTGCCGTCGATGCTGGCCGTGTTCGCGACAGCGGACGGAGTCTCGCGGTGTTCGAGCCTGCGCATGCTCTTCGCGTCGGGAGAGGCGCTGCCGGTGTCGGTCGCCTCGGCAATCGGTACGGCACTGCCGAACACGAGCCTGCACAACCTGTACGGACCCACCGAAGCTGCGGTGGACGTGACCTACCACCGCGTCACCGCCGCCGACGTCGCCGGTGTACCGATCGGTGTGCCGGTGGCCAACACCCGGGTGACCGTGCTCGACGCACGGCTTCGACCGGTGCCGGTCGGCGTCGCGGGTGAGCTCTACCTCGCGGGAGTCCAGTTGGCCCGCGGCTACCTCGGGCGAGTGGATCTGACCGCAGACCGGTTCGTTGCCGATCCGTACGGTGCACCGGGTACTCGGATGTACCGGACCGGCGACCTGGTCCGGTGGAACGTCGACGGCGAGCTCGACTACATCGGCCGCACCGACTTCCAGGTGAAACTGCGCGGCCTGCGCATCGAGCTCGGTGAGATCGAGGCGGCGTTGACCGCTCACTCCGACATCGACCGATCGACCGTGCTGGTGACGTCGACGGCGTCGGGCGAAATCCTCGTCGGCTACGTCGTTCCTCGTATCGGTGCGTCGGTGGACGTGGGCGAGCTGACCTCGTTCGCAGGCAGCCGACTCCCCGGCTACATGGTGCCGACCCAGATCATGGTGCTCGCCGAGTTCCCGCTGAACGCCAGTGGCAAGCTCGATCGAAAAGCATTGCCGGAACCGGTGTTCGAGGCGCGTGAGTTCCGTGCACCGGTGACCGCGACCGAGATTGCCATCGCCGACGTCTTCGCCGACGTGCTCGGTGTCGATCGGGTGGGATCGGACGACGACTTCTTCGCCCTCGGTGGAAATTCGCTCGCGGCCACCCGTGCAGCGGCGCGCATCACCGCTGGTCTGGGCAAGCAGGTGGGTGTTCGCGAGCTGTTCGAGAACTCGACGGTCGCAGCGCTCGCAGCGCGCACGGATCTCCAGGGAACGGTGCATCGCGTGCCGCTTCGACCCAGGACAGGCGGCGAGCGGGTACCGCTCTCGCTCGCACAGCAGCGGATGTGGGTGCTGAATCGACTCGACCCCGGGTCGGGTGCGTACAACATGCCGCTCGCCCTGCGGCTCACCGGTGACTTGGACGTGGCCGCATTGCAGGCGGCCGCGGCGTGGGCGATCGAGCGGCACGAGACCTTGCGAACCCGCTATCCAGAGGATGCCGACGGCACTGCGTTCCAGGAGGTCCTCGACGCCCGGGCCACCACTCTCGACCTCGATCCGATCGACGCCACGGGTGAAGCCGACATCGCCGACCGGGTGCGTCGACTGGTGTACGACGGCTTCGATGTCACCGCCGCGCCTCCGGTGCGCGGGGCACTGTTCCGACTCGCCGGAACGAGCGACGGCGACATCCAGTACGTGTTCGTCATCGTGATGCACCACATCAGCGGCGACGGAGCGTCGATGGCACCGCTCGCTCGCGACGTGATGACCGCGTATCTCGCCGCGACAGCAGGCACGGTTCCGTCGGTGGCACCGCTGTCGATCCAGTACGCCGATTACACGCTGTGGCAGCGTGAGGTGCTGGGTTCGACGAACGACCCGGGTTCCGCAGCGAATCGGCAGGTCGACTTCTGGCGCACCGAGCTGAGCGGTATCACCCCGGTCATCGCCCTGCCGTGGGATCGACCGAGACCGGCAGAGCCCTCGCTACACGGTGGAAGTGTCCGCGCACATCTCGACGCGCAGACCCACGAGGCGTTCGCCGGCATCGCACGATCGAACAACGCGACTCTGTTCATGGTGTTGCACAGCGTCCTCGCGGTATTGCTCGCGAGAACCAGCGGTGCACGGGACTTCGCTGTCGGAACTCCGATTGCCGGCAGGGGAGACGAACAACTCGACGACATCGTCGGAATGTTCGTCAATACGCTGGCGCTTCGGACCAGCGTCGATCCGGACGCGACGTTCGAGGATCTCGTGCGCAGCATTCGGGAGAGCGACCTGCGGGCATTCGGCAACGCGGACGTACCGTTCGAGCACGTCGTCGACGTCATCGGGCAGGACCGAACCCCCGGAATCAGCCCGCTGTTCCAGACCGTGCTGTCCGTCGAACCATTGGGCGAGGCTCGCTTCGAACTGCCTGCCCTGACCGTCGAGCCCGTCGAAGGATTCGAGCCGACCGCCAAGTTCGATCTCCAGGTGACGGTGCAGACTCGGCCCGTCGTCGGTGCCGATGGCGAACCAGACCTGGCGGTCGAATTCGCCTACGCCGCAGACCTGTTCGACGAGACGACCGTATCGGCGATGGTCGAGCGTTTCGTCCGGATCGCCGACGCCGTCGCGGCGGCTCCGGGTATCAAGGTCGGTGCGATCGACGATCTCGGTGACGACGAGCGGGCCGCGTTGACCGCATCCCCGACACCGGTCGCCGACGCCGTGGGTGCGGTGGCCGGTCGAACGTTGCCACAACTGCTCGCTGCGACCGTGGAAGCGGATCCCGACGCACCGGCGTTGTCCTCCGCAGGTGAGGACACCACGTACCTCGAGCTCGACCGACGTTCGTCACGCCTGGCCCGCGAACTGATCGACCGCAACGTCGGTCCCGACGTCACGGTTGCCGTCGTCGTCGACGACGCAGTCGAATCCGTCGTGGCCCGGTGGGCGGTGGTCAAGGCGGGCGGCGCTCTGGCCCTGGTGGACCACATCGACAGTGCCGTCGGGGTGGGCGCGAGCGTAGTGGTCATCGATACCGGTGAGGCGCAGGACTGGGATCGAGTGTCCACGGTCGTCGATCTCGGTGACGAGGCGACCTCGAGGTCGGTGACAGCCCGATCGGCTCGTCCGATCACGTACACCGACCGTGTCGCTGTGCTCTCCGCAGACAGCCCGGCTCTTGTGGTGGACGTGTCGACCGGCGCTACGGTGAGCCATGGTGCCCTTGCTGCCATGGCCGTTCGTGCGGTCGGGGAGTACGGGATCGACTACGAGTCGCGACTGGGCGTGCCCACGGCGATCACCTCTCCGTCAGCGTGGTTCGCCGGGGTGATGGCTGCTTCGGTCGGTGCTGTGCTGGTGGTCGATCGGGCCGAATCACCCGAGGATTCTGCCGATCTCGTCGTCGCCGAATGGATGACGCACGCGTTCGTGACTACGGCGGAAGCCGCGGCGGTCGCCGAATTGGAGTCGGACGATCTCGAGGACCTGGTGGCTCTGGTGATCGTGGCCGGTGATGTGGAGGCGGCCGAACGACCGGTCGGTGTGTCGGTACACGGCGCGCCGGAGTTCGGCTGAACCGATCGGGTCGATAGACTTCGGCCCTGAACAACAACCGTCCGTAGAGACGGTGAGCGTTCTCGGCACGCGTCACTGAGGCGGTTGTGTGGGAGCGCCGCCGATGAGGAGTGTTCAGTGAGTTCGGAGTGGTCGGGGACCGGTACGTCCGGTAAGGCAGTGCGACCGAAGGGACGTGTCAGGCGTCCGAAACCGGGCCGTAGCCGACCCGCACGGGTTCCTACCTTGCCGGCATTGCTGTCGGCAGCGGTCGAGAAGAATCCGACGGGTACCGCGCTCGTTTTCGGCGAAACGTCGGTTACGTACGAAGAACTCGACGGGCAGTCGTCGAAGTTGGCTCGGCTGTTGATCTCTCACGGCGTCGGACCGGACGACCTGGTGGCGATCGCGCTCGATAGATCCATCGAGTCGGTGGCCTCGGTATGGGCGGTCACGAAGTCCGGCGGAGCCTTCCTGCCGATCGATCTGCGGTATCCGCCCGGGCGGATCGAGCACATGGTGACCGACTCCGGTGTTCGATGGGGACTGACGACGTCCGACCGGGTGGCCGAGCTGCCCGACGGAGTGTCCTGGATCGCACTGGACGGGACCGACGAAATGCGGCAACTCGAGCAGTTGTCGGCAGAGCCGATCGCACCGCAGGACCGTCTGGCTCAGCCGGTTCCCACCAATCTGGCCTATGTGATCTACACGTCCGGGTCGACCGGAAGGCCGAAAGGGGTCGCGGTCACGCACGCCGGACTTGCCCCGCTCGCCGCTACCGTCAACGACACGTTCGAGACCTCCGGTGACTCTCGCACAATGCATTTCGCCTCACCCAGTTTCGACGCCTCCGTGTTGGAACTGCTGATCTCCATCGTGAACGGGTCGATGATGGTGATCGTTCCGTCGGGTGTCTACGGCGGCACGGAATTGACCGAGATCATGGCGAAGCATCGAGTCACTCACGCGATCATCACGCCTGCCGCGCTGACGACCATGGATTCCGGCGACCTTCCCGAACTTCGTGCGCTCGCCGTCGGTGGGGAGACGTTCACCGCGGAGCTGATGGGACGGTGGGCCCGTGGTCGGCAGTTCCACAACGCCTACGGTCCCACCGAAACGACCGTCATCTGCAGTCTGTCCGCCCCGCTCGTCTCCGGCGGAGCGGTCGACATCGGCTCGCCCACACAGAGTATGGCCAGTCATGTGCTCGACGACCGACTCCGGCCGGTTCCGGTGGGCGTGGTGGGGGAGTTGTACATGAGTGGGCCGGGACTGGCCCGCGGCTATCTCGAGCGCATGGGGCTCACCGCACAACGGTTCGTAGCCAATCCCTTTGCAGTAGAGGGTGATCCGTCGCACTCGCGGATGTACCGAACCGGCGACCTGGTTCGGTGGCGACAGGGCGACAGCGGACCTGTGGTGGAGTACGTCGGTCGCAACGACGCGCAGATTCAGCTGCGAGGCTTTCGCATCGAACTCGGGGAGATCGACGCGGTGCTCGCCGCCGTGGACGGGGTCGACTTCGCCGTGACCGTAGGACACCGACGCGATTCCGGTGCAACCGAACTGGTCGGCTACGTCCTGCCGAACACGGGAGTGGATCTCGTCGTCGATGAGGTGCTGGACGCAGCGAAGCGGTACTTGCCTGCGCACATGGTGCCGACGACGCTGACGATACTCGAGTCGATTCCGCTGACACCGGCGGGCAAGCTCGATCGAAGTGCCCTACCGGAACCGGTGTTCGCGGTGCGCGAGTTCCGCGCTCCGACGACTCCGACCGAGATCGTCGTGGCCGACGTCTTCGCCGACTTGCTCGGTGTGGACGAGGTGGGGTCCAACGACGAGTTCTTCTCGCTGGGCGGCAACTCGCTCCTTGCGACGCAGGCCGCTGCGCGCATCGGCGCAGCGCTCGGGCGCCGAGTGCGACCGCGGGCTCTGTTCGACAATGCCACCGTCGAGTCGTTGGCCGCGTCGATCGACGCGGCCGAGGCCGACGCGCTGACCGTACTGGACTCGTCCAGGCCTCGCCCGCATCATGTTCCGCTTTCTCCGGCGCAGCAGCGCATGTGGTTCCTCAACCGGTTCGACACCGCATCGGCGATGAACAACGTGCCGGTGGCTCTGGCTCTGACCGGCGCGCTCGACGTCGATGCGATGCGCGCGGCGATAGACGATGTGATCGCTCGGCACGAGTCGCTGCGCACCGTGTATCCCGAACTCGACGGAACGGGGTTCCAGCAGATTCTCGACGTGTCCGGTGTCGACGTCACCATGGAAGTCGTTCCGGCGTCACGCGAGTCGGCAGCCGAGGCGGTGGGTGAGTTCCTGTCGAGGGGATTCGACGTGACCACGGAGATTCCGTTTCGGGTGCGGCTGTTCGAGATCACGGACCCGGACGGTTCCGAGCCGGAATTCGTGTTGGCTTTCGTCGCCCACCACATCTCCGCCGACGGGCTGTCCATGGGGCCGCTGTCGCGAGATGTGATGACTGCCTACGTGGCTCGTGCGGCGGGAGACGCACCGAACTGGCCTCCGCTGGCTGTGCAGTACGCCGACTACACACTGTGGCAGCGCGAGATGCTCGGTTCCGAGGACGACCCGAATTCGTTGGTGTCCAAACAGATCGCCTTCTGGGAAGCTGCATTGGCAGGCACCCAGGAGCAACTGCAGTTGCCGTGGAATCGACCACGTCCTCGGGTGGCGTCCGGGCGAGGTGGACTGACACGGTTCGCCGTCGAGCCCGAGACGTACGAGCGCATCGTCGAACTGGCGCACAGGCATGACGCGACGCCGTTCATGGTGGTGCACGCGGCGTTGGCGGTTCTGCTTGCGCGGATGTCCGGTTCCCCCGACGTCGCCGTCGGTGCGCCGGTCGGTGGTCGCGGCGATGCCGGTCTCGACGATCTGGTCGGTATGTTCGTCAATACGGTGATCCTGCGGACGCGGGTCGACGGAGATCGATCGATTGCGCAGCTTCTCGACCAGGTGCGGATCTCCGACATGGATGCCTTCGAGAACGCAGAGGTGCCGTTCGAGCGTCTGGTCGAGGTGCTCGATCCGGTGCGATCGCAGAGCCGACACCCCCTGGTGCAGGTTGCACTGTTCTTTCAGAACTTCTCCGAGGGGACGTTCGAGCTTCCCGGGTTGACGGTCTCGCGGTTCGGGGCCGCAGCGTTCTCGGCCAAGTTCGATCTGCAGGTCACGGTCACGGAATCGGCGGGTGGACTCGCCGGCGAACTGCTCTATGCGACCGACCTGTTCGACGAGGGCACCGTCGTTGCCTTCGGGAAACGGCTGGTGGCGTTGCTCGATGCTGTCACCGAGAATCCCGAGGTTCCGATCGGCGACCATGAGATACTGCCGGAGAACGAGCGATACCGAATCCTGCAGCGGTGGAACGACACCCATCACGCGGAGGTGCCCGGTGACGAACTGCTGCTCGACGGATTCGATCGACAGGTCGCCGCGACGCCGGATGCCGTGGCCGTTGTCTTCGGAGACGATGTGCTCACCTATGCCCAGTTCTCGGCTCGGGTGGATGCCGTAGCGCAGCGGTTGCATCAGGACGGCTCCGGTCCCGGCGCTCTCGTCGGGTTGGCCATGAAACGGTCCATCGAGCTGGTCGTCGGGATGTACGCGGTGTTGCGCACCGGTGCGGCCTACGTTCCCCTCGATCCCGATCAACCGATCGAGCGAAACGATCACATTCTGTCCACAGCAGATCCGATGGTCGTACTGTCCACCAGCAGAGACGAATTCGCGACGACCAGTGATGTCTCGGTCCTGCTGATCGACGGGGTGGAGCGGATCGATGCTGTGCCCACGTTCGGACGTCCCCACTCCGCCGATCTCGCCTACGTCCTGTTCACCTCGGGTTCGACGGGCAGGCCCAAAGGTGTCGCGGTCGAGCATCGGGCCATCGTCAACCAGATGGTCTGGATGGCCGAGGAGTACGGACTCGACGAATCGGACGTGTATCTACAGAAAACGGCGACGACGTTCGACGTGTCACTGTGGGGCTTCTTTCTTCCTCTACGGACCGGCGGGCAGTTGATCATCGCGCCGCCGGGTGCGCAGCGCGAGGTCGATGTCGTCGGCAACTTGATCTCCCGACATCGAGTGACCGTGACCGATTTCGTACCGTCGATGTTGACCGTATTCGCGGAATCCGTTGCTGCGGAAGCGATATCTACACTGCGGCACGTATTCGTGATCGGAGAGGCTCTGCCCTCTCGGACGGTAGCGGCCTGCCGCAGCGTGTCGAACGCACGAGTGCACAATCTCTACGGTCCCACCGAGGCGGCCGTGTCGGTGACCTACCGTGATGTCTCCGATGACGCAGCCGACCTCGTTGCCGCGTCCGGCGACGGTTCGGTGTCGATCGGTGTTCCGGAATGGAACACCGCTGTGCGAGTTCTGGATTCGCGATTGAATCCGGTTCCTGCCGGGGTGCCCGGTGAGCTGTATCTGGCGGGTGTGCAGTTGGCCCGTGGTTATGTCGCACGACCGGATCTGACGTCCGAGAGGTTCGTGGCCGATCCGTTCGGTAGCGCCGGTGACCGCATGTACCGAACGGGCGACCTGGTGCAATGGTCGATGCTCGGCGACGGCCGAATCGAGTACATCGGACGTACCGACTTCCAGGTCAAGTTCCGCGGTCAGCGCATCGAGCTCGGGGAGATCGAAACCGCTCTGACATCGTTACCTGGAGTCGGTCAGGCGGTGGTCGTGGTCTCCGGCTCGGTCGCCGGTGACCTTCTCGCTGCGTACCTCGTGCCGGTAGCCGATGCGGTTCTCGACACCGAGGATATTCGCTCCAGGCTCGGCTCGCTGGTTCCGACGTACATGGTGCCGTCGGCTTTTGTTGTTCTGCATTCACTTCCGCTGAATCCGGCGGGCAAGCTCGATCGCCGTGCGCTGCCGGATCCGGTGTTCGAGGCGCGCGAATTCCGTTCTCCTGCCACCGCGGTGGAGGAGGCAGTGGCGTCGGTGTTCGCGGATGTACTGGGCGTCGAGCGAGTCGGGTCGGACGACGATTTCTTTTCGCTGGGCGGAAACTCGCTGTCGGCGATGAAGCTCGTGTCCCGGTTGGGCCGCTCCCTCGGAGGCGTGACGGTGCCGGTGTCGTGGTTGTTCTCCGATTCCTCGGTCGCAGCATTGGCGTCGCGGATCGATGCGGCGCGTCGTTCCGATACTCCGATCGCCGAAGAGACCGGACTGGACACCGTCGTCGAACTGCGTGGGGGAAGCGGCACGCCACTGTTCTGTGTACATCCGATCGTGGGACTGTCCTGGGCGTTCGGCGGATTGGCGCCGTACGTCGACAGCACCCGGCCCCTCTACGGTCTGCAATCTCCGGTGCTGGCCGGCGACCCGATGCCCGCCTCGATCGACGAGTGGGCATCGATCTTCGTCGATCGCATCCGCGAGATTCAGCCCAGCGGGCCCTACCACCTGCTGGGGTGGTCGATGGGCGGCGTCATCGCTCATGCGGTCGCCGTGCAGTTGCGAGGGCTCGGGGAGATGGTGTCGACGCTGGCAATGATGGATTCGTTCGTGCTGTCCCGAACCACACATCTCGTCGAACGGACAGTGACTGCGGGGGAGGTGCTCGGCGGGTTGGGCATCGACTCCGAACACGACTCGGACGTGTCCGAACTGTCCGTCGATTCCGCCATGGCGCTACTCCGCACGATGCCCGCTCCGTTCGATGCGTTGTCCAGAGATCGGGTGCAGGGCATCGTCGACGGAATCGAACGGTCGGCCACGATGCTGCAGGCCCACGAGCCTGAGCGGTTCGACGGTGAGCTGCTCTATTTCGCGTCCGTCGTCGACGACCCGACAGGTGTTGCCGGTGCATCGACGTGGACCGAGTTCGTCGACGGGAAACCGACCGTGACGCAAGTTCATTCGACGCACTGGCAGATGGCGTCGGCGTCGGCGCTCGCCGAGATCGGACCTGTCCTCGACGAATGGATATCTCGCTGACGGAGAGCGGCACCGCCTGCCGTCGTATCGCTGGCAGCTCACATCCGAACGCAACGTCAGTTCGAGGGTAACGAATCCAGCAAAGTACCCGATATCTCGAGTGATGCGTACCGTCGGACGTCAATAGTCCGCCGGGCTGGATCGGGCGAGCGGCGGACGCCCGAGTGTCGTTCGAGTGTGAGGAGCACGACAGTTCATGGGTACCGAGACGTCGGGGACAGCAGGAACGACCGGCGGCGGTAACCCGGTGGAGAACGGTTCGCGAGAGCGGGGCCGGGAAACACGAACCAGGGAGCGGCCGGCACGACGTGAGCGTCCCGTGCGCCGTCGACGCCCCCGCACGCCGCTTCTGCCTCAGCTGCTGGCCTCGGCAGTCGAACTCGGACCCGACTCGGATGCCCTCGTGTTCGACGGCCGAATCTGGACCTACGCCGAGCTCGATGCTCGATCGGCTGCCCTCGCCCGCGTGCTGATCGCGCGTGGCGTCGGTCCCGAGGACTTCGTCGCACTGTCGATTCCGCGCTCCGACCTGTCGGTCATGGCGCTGTGGGCGGTGGCCAAGACCGGCGCGGCATTCGTGCCGATCGATCCGACCTACCCGGCCGACCGGGTGCGGCACATGGTGTCCGACTCCGGCGTGCTGCTGGGGTTGTCCGTCGGCGCGGTGCGCGACGATCTGCCCGCGGAGGTCGAATGGCTGGTGATCGACGACAGTGACATGACTCGGCGTCTCGACGAACTGTCCAGCGAGCCCGTCACGGCGGAGGATCGGGTGCGAGCCCTGGAGCCGACGCATCCGGCATACATGATCTACACCTCCGGATCGACCGGTCTGCCGAAGGGCGTCGTCGTCACTCACGCCGGACTGAGCAACTTCTGCGAGGAGCAGATCGATCGCTACTTGCTGACCGAGCAGTCGCGAGTGCTGCACTTCGCATCACCGAGCTTCGACGCGTCCGTACTCGAACTCCTGATGAGCATCGGCCGGGGTTCGACGATGGTCGTCGCCTCTCCGACGATTCTCGGTGGGGACGATCTGGCTGCGCTCATCCGCGCGCAGAACGTGAGTCACGCCTTCATCACCCCAGCAGCACTGGCGTCGGTGAACCCGGCCGACACGGACACCCTGCACACCGTCGTCGTCGGCGGCGAAGCCTGCCCGCCCGAGCTGGCGAACCGATGGGCACCGGGGCGCCGTTTCTTCAACGGGTACGGGCCGACCGAGACGACGATCATGACCAACATCGGCGGACCGATCGCCGAGAACGAGCGCGTGACGATCGGCGGGCCCATCCGCGGTGTCAGCGCATATGTGCTCGACGCATCCCTGAACCCGGTTCCCGACGGGGTGGCAGGAGAGCTGTACCTGGCCGGGCCGGGACTTGCCCGCGGCTATCACCAGCGACGTGGACTGACCTCGGATCGCTTCCTCGCCTGTCCGTTCGGTGAGGACGGTGCGCGGATGTACCGCACCGGAGACGTCGTGCGCTGGCGGGTGGTCGAGGGTGAGCGAGTGGTCGAATACATCGGCCGCAACGACTTTCAGGTCAAGATTCGCGGCTTCCGCGTCGAACTCGGTGAGATCGACGCCGTTCTGGCGGCCGACGAGAGCGTCGAATTCGCCGTGACGGTCGGCCGCGAGACACCGTCGAAGTCCACCGCCCTCGTCTCGTACGTACTGCCCGCGGCGACGTCGGAATTCGACGAGCGAGCACTTCTTTCGGTTGCGGCACAACATCTTCCGAGACATATGGTTCCGTCGATGATCATCGCACTCGACTCGATCCCGTTGACGCCGGTCGGCAAGCTGGATCGGGCCGCGTTGCCCGCTCCGGTCTTCGCCGCGGCAGAGTTCCGTTCCCCGTCGACGCCCTTCGAAATCACCGTCGCACAGATCTTCGGCGAGCTGCTCGGCATGGATCGGATCGGTGCCGACGACGACTTCTTCGAGCTCGGTGGAAACTCCCTGATCGCAACGCAATTGGCCGCACGTCTCGGCGCTGCGACCGGAACCCGAGTGCCGGCACGCACCGTCTTCGAGTTCTCGACGGTGCAATCCCTCGCCGCCCGCGTGGAGATTGCCTCGTCCGAGGGCGACAACGCCGCAAGCCGACCGCAGCCGATGTTGGCGAAAAGGGAGCGGCCCGAGCGGATCCCGCTGTCGTTGGCTCAGCGGCGGATGTGGTTCCTCAACCGCTTCGACACCGCGTCGGGAGCGAACAACATTCCGGCCGCCATCGAACTGCGCGGAATTCTCGACGTCTCGGCGCTGTCCTCCGCGATCGACGATGTCGTCGATCGTCACGAATCGCTGCGCACGTACTACCCCGAGGTCGACGGGATCGGGTACCAGATGGTGCGGGACGCGGTCGAGAGTGGAGTCACGCTCGAGGTCGAAACGATCGGGGCCGATGCGGTCGCGCGTCGGGTTCAGGAGCTGGCTTTCGCGGGCTTCGATGTGACCCAGCAGGTCCCGGTGCGGTTGCACCTGTTGCATCTGGGCACCGATCACTACGTTTTCGTGCTGGTGGCCCACCACATCACCGCCGACGGCTCGTCCGTTGCACCGATGGTGCGAGACATCATGACCGCCTACGCCGCTCGCAGCGCGGGGACTGCACCCGGCTGGGAACCACTGGCAGTGCAGTATGCCGATTACACGCTGTGGCAGCACGAGGTGCTCGGATCCGACGACGATCCCGACTCCGTTGCGCATCAGCAGATTTCGTTCTGGAAAGACAACCTCGAGGGGTTGCCCGATCAGCTCGACCTGCCGACCGACCGTAGCCGTCCACTCGATCCGAGCGGAGTCGGTCGGGTACTCGGATTCGACATCGACGCGGCGTCGACGGCGGCGATCGGGCGTCTGGCCCGCGAGCACGGGGCCACGCCGTTCATGGTGGTACACACCGCCTTCGCGGTGCTGCTCGCCCGCTTGTCCGATTCCACGGACGTCGTCGTCGGATCGCCGATCGCCGGTCGAGGTGAGCAGGCGCTCGACGA
Organism: Rhodococcus sp. IEGM1428; assembly: GCF_050321865.1. NCBI lineage: Bacteria > Bacillati > Actinomycetota > Actinomycetes > Mycobacteriales > Nocardiaceae > Rhodococcus > Rhodococcus sp. IEGM1428. Next base: position 660,455 of record NZ_JBNQFW010000001.1, read on the forward strand.
CGTGATCGGAATGTTCGTCAACACCCTCGTTCTGCGTACCGCCGTCGACGCGTCGCGCACATTCTCGGACCTGCTTTCCCAGGTTCGCGAAGCCGATCTGCAGGCGTTCGCGCACGCGGACCTTCCGTTCGAGCGTTTGGTCGAGGTGCTCGACCCCGTTCGCTCCGGCGACCGCCACCCGCTGTTCCAGGTGGCTCTGTTCTTCCAGAACCAGCCCACAGGCACACTAGAGCTGCCGGAGCTGACGGTGTCCCCGCTGGACTTCGGTGAGGTGGTCGCGAAGTTCGACCTGCAACTGGTCCTGGAGGATCGCGCCGCCGGTACCGAGGAGCACGCGCTCGCGGGCACGTTCACCTATGCGGCGGATCTGTTCGACGAGGCGACGGTACGTGGAATCGCCCACCGCTTCGTCCTGCTGCTCGCTCGACTCGTCGATGCGCCGACACTTCCGGTCGGCGATGTGGATCTGCTCGACGCCGCCGAGCGGGCACTGTCCACCCAACATGCCGCCGTCGATGCAGTCGCGGTGCCGGACCGGTCGATCCTGGACGCCTACGTGCGGCAGGTATCCGCGACACCCGATTCGCCGGCGGTGACGTTCGAGGACGTCACGCTGACCTACGCGGAGTTCGACCACCGAGTCAATGCGCTTGCGCGGCATCTGATCTCGCGCGGTGTCGGCCCCGAGGTGCTCGTCGCCGTGTCCATCAGGCGCTCGATCGACCTGCTGGTGGCGATCTACGCCGTGGTTCGAGCGGGCGGCGCCTACGTGCCGATCGATCCTGATCTCCCGAGCGAACGCCGAGCCCACATCCTCGGCACGGCGGCGCCGTTGTGTCTGCTCACCAGCGCCGCCGACATCGAACCCGACGAGACCAGCGGGCACGAGACGGTGCCGGAATCCATCGCGATCGACACCCTCGACCCGGCGCTCGACGGTTCTCCGCTCCGCGCGAACGAGCTGCGCCCCCTGCACACAGCCAGTCCCGCCTATGTCATCTTCACCTCCGGCTCGACCGGAAACCCCAAGGGCGTCGCGGTGTCCCACCGCGCGGTCGAGAACCAGCTGGCGTGGATGACGGCACAGTACGACGTGGCGGACACCGACGTCTATTTCCAGAAGACCGCAACCACCTTCGATGTGTCGGTGTGGGGCTTCTTCTTGCCGTTGCGTACCGGGGGCCGCATCGTTCTCGCGACGCCGGACGGGCATCGCGATCCCGAGTACATCTCGGCCTCGATCGCCCGGCACGGGGTGACACTCACGGACTTCGTGCCGTCGATGCTCACCGTGTTCGCTGCGCACGCACGCGCCGCCGAATGCGCCACGCTGCGTGACATCTTCGTCATCGGTGAGGCGTTGCCGCCGGAGACCGTGACCGATTTCGGTCGCGTCAGCACTGCTCGCGTCCACAATCTCTACGGGCCTACCGAGGCCGCGGTATCGGTGACTCAGCATCGCGCGGAGCCGGATTCGCGTGGCTCGATACCCATCGGTGTCGCCGAATGGAACGTCGGCGCACTGGTACTCGACCGACGCCTTCACCCTGTGCCGGCAGGTGTGCAGGGCGAGCTGTATCTGGTCGGCGACCAACTCGCTCGGGGCTACGTCGCCCGCCCGGATCTGACATCGGACCGGTTCGTCGCCGACGTCAGCGGTTCCGGCACTCGGATGTATCGCACCGGCGACCTGGTTCGCCGTCGACCCGACGGCGTGCTCGACTACATCGGGCGCAGCGATTTCCAGGTGAAGTTCCGCGGCCAGCGCATCGAACTCGGCGACATCGAATCTGCGTTGCTCACCTCTGCCGATGTCAACCAGGCCGTGGTGCTGGTGGTGCCGACGGCCACCGGTGATCAGCTCGTGGCCTACGTGGTGCCGACGGTCGGTGCCGCACTCGATCGTGCATCTGTGTCCGAGTTCGCCAAGAACTTGTTGCCCGCGTACATGATTCCGAGTGCCGTCGTTGTCCTCGGCGAACTGCCGTTGAACTCGAGCGGCAAGTTGGACCGTCGCGCACTACCGTCCCCGTCGATCGATACCCGGCAGTACCGCGCACCGTCGACACCGGTGGAGGAAATCGTCGCGGCATCGTTCGGCGATGTTCTCGGCGTCGAGCGCGTCGGACTCGACGACGACTTCTTCGATCTGGGCGGGAACTCTCTCATCGCCACCCGTCTCGTCGCTCGGGTGGGGGTTGCCGCCGGATGGCGCGTTCCGGTTCGAGCGCTGTTCGAGGCCTCCACTGTCGCCGCCTTCGCTGCGGCGGTCTCGGCGTTGTCGTCCGAACGATCCGTTCCGAGGCTCGCGCCGGTCGAGCGTCCGGCGGAGATTCCGCTGTCGTACGCACAGCAGCGGATGTGGTTCCTCAACCAGTTCGACACCACCTCGGCCGCCGACAATCTGCCGTTGGCGATTTCGCTGACCGGTGATCTGGATGTGGCTGCGCTACAGGGTGCGGTATCCGACATCGTGCATCGACACGAGTCGCTGCGGACGCTGTATCCCGAAACCGACGGTCGAGCACGGCAATCGGTGGTGACCGACGGCATCGAGGTGCCCGATCTCACGCCCATCGCCGTCGCGCCGAACGAACTCGTCGCGGTTCTGACCGACGCCATGAGCATGCCGTTCGATGTGACGATCCAGGTACCGCTGAGAGCGTGGCTCTATCGGCTGGGTAAGCGCGAGCACGTACTGGCCGTGGTGGTGCACCACATCAGCGGTGACGCATTCTCGATGGGGCCGCTCGCGCGGGATCTTGCGGTGGCGTATTCGGCTCGCACGGCGGGATCCGCCCCGGGCTGGTCGGATCTGGCCGTGCAGTACGCGGACTACACCCTGTGGCAGCGTCGCGTACTGGGCGAGGAGACCGACCCGGAGTCGGTGCTCTCGAAGCAGTTGGACTTCTGGACTCGGACGCTGGCCGGAATTCCCGATCGAGTGGATCTACCCACGGACCGACCTCGTCCACCGGTGATCAGCAACAGGGGAGCGGCGGCTCGTTTCGAGATCGACGCCTCCCTGCACGCCTCCCTCGGCCGGGTCGCACGCGAGAGTGGTTCGACGCTGTTCATGGTGGTCCACGCAGCGCTCGCCGTGCTGTTGGCACGATTGGCAGCCACCGACGACGTCGTGATCGGTACGCCGATCGCAGGCCGCGGGGACGCCGCCCTCGACGACCTCGTCGGGATGTTCGTCAACACGCTCGTGCTGCGGACCGACGTGCAGCCGAGCAGCCGGTTCGCGACCGTTCTGAACACCGTGCGGCACGCGGACCTCGAGGCCTTCGCGCACGCCGATGTGCCGTTCGAGCGTCTGGTGGAACAGCTGAACCCCGAACGTTCGCAGTCCCGGCATCCCCTGTTCCAGATTGCGCTCTCGTTCCAGAACCCGGCTACGAGTTCTCTGACGCTGCCCGAACTGACGATCGCCGGTGTCGACATCGAGGACACGAGCGCAAAGTTCGACATGCAGTTCACGCTGTCCGAACAAGCCCGACCCGACGGCACCGCCGACGGCATGGCAGGCGTGATCACCTACGCCACAGACTTGTTCGATGCCGACACCGTCGACGAGATCTCGGCGCGGCTCGTACGGGTGCTGGCCGCCGTTGCGGCCGATCCCGAGACGGTGGTGGGAGATATCGAGTTGTCGGCACCCAGCGAGGTGCAGGATCTGCTGCGCGGGCCGGTGGGAACCGTCGCCCCACGAACCCTCGCGGATCTGATGGCCGATGCCGTCGCGGCGAACCCGGACGGAACTGCGCTGGCGCAGGGCAGCAACCAGGTGACCTATCGCGAGCTCGACGAGACGTCCGCCGCGATCGCGGAGATTCTGCGGGGTCGCGGTGTCGGACCGGGCACCACGGTGGCTGTCGCCACCCGCCGCGGCATCTCGTCGGTGACCGCGGTGTGGGCTGTGACTGCATCCGGCGCGGCCTTCGTGCCCGTCGATCCCGACTACCCGGACGATCGAGTTCGCTTCATGCTCAGCGACTCCGGCGTACGGATCGGGCTGACGACATCGGATGTCGTCGAGTCACTGCCGACCGAGGTGGACTGGATCGTCGTCGATGCCGTCGTGCAGTCGAATACGACAGTGGTGCAGCCTGATTCGATCGACCGTGCGAAGGCCGACGACGCCGCGTACGTGATCTACACCTCCGGCTCCACCGGAAAGCCCAAGGGCGTGGTCGTCACGCATCGCGGCTTGGCCAACTTCGCGGCCGAGCAGAGAGCGCGATACAGGCTGACAGAGCAATCCCGCGCGTTGCACTTCGCGTCGCCCAGTTTCGACGCGTCGGTTCTCGAACTGCTTCTCGCGGTTGCCTCCGCGTCCACCCTGGTGATCGCGCCACCGCGCACATACGGCGGCGGCGAGCTGGAGGCACTGATCACGCGGGAGTCGGTAACGCACACGTTCCTGACTCCGACGGTTCTGGCCTCGATCGATCCCGACGCGGTGACCGGTCTCGAGGTCGTGATCGCAGGCGGCGAGCAGTGCTCGCCGGAGCTGGTGCAGCGCTGGTCCACTCACGTTCGGTTCTTCAACGGCTACGGCCCGACCGAGACCACCATCATGACCAACATCAGCGACGCTCTGAGCCCCGGCGACCTGTTGTCGATCGGCGGGCCCATCCGGGGAATGGCGTCGTACGTCCTGGATTCGCGCCTGCGTCCGGTACCGCTCGGCGTCACCGGCGAGCTCTACCTCGCCGGTGTGCAGCTCTCTCGGGGATACCTTCGGCGGCACGGGCTGACGGCCGAGCGTTTCGTCGCGAATCCGTTCGGCGACGCCGGAGACCGGATGTACCGAACGGGTGACGTCGTACGCTGGCGAAAGAGCAACGGCAGCAACGTGATCGAGTACGTGGGCCGCTCGGACTTCCAGGTCAAGATCCGCGGATTCCGCATCGAGCTCGGTGAGATCGACTCCGTCGTCGCGACCTACCCTGGCGTCGACTTCGTGGCCACCCTCGGGCGGACGCTTGCCTCCGGCGGCACCGCCCTCGTGTCCTACGTGCGCTTGCAGCCGGGAGCTCACATCGATGCCGCCGACGTTCGTGAGCACGTCGGGAAATCGCTTCCTGCACACATGGTGCCCTCGGCCGTCGTCGTGGTGGACGAAGTGCCGCTGACCCCGGTGGGCAAACTCGACCGAAACGCGTTGCCGGAACCGGTGTTCGAGACCACTGCAGGTCGCGAACCGACCACCGACACCGAGCGCGCCCTGAGCGAGGTGTTCGCGGAGGTACTCGGTGTCGACACCGTGGGCGTGGACGACTCGTTCTTCGCCCTCGGCGGTGACAGCATCGTGTCCATCCAGCTGGTCTCGCGCGCCCGGGCTCGCGGCCTGAACTTCGGACCGCGGGACGTGTTCGAGCTCAGAACCGTTGCCGCACTGGCCGAGATCGTGGAATCCGGTGCCGCCGAGGTACTCGAGGAACTTCCCGGCGGCGGAGTGGGGACGATTCCGCTGACCCCGGCCGTCGGCTTCATGGTCGAGCGCGCCGGTGGCTTCGATCGGTTCACCCAGAACCTCGCTCTCGAGCTCCCTGCCGGCATCACCGAGAGCCAGATAGTCGCCACCCTCACCGCCGTGATCGATCGCCACGACATGTTGCGTGCGGTGCTGCAACGCGACGTCGACGGTGCGTGGGTGTTGCGCACGCGCGAGCAGGGCGGTGTCGATGTCGCGGCGGCCGTCACGCGCACGGCCGTCGATCCGGCCCTTGATGACGATGGTCGTCTGACCCTCGCTGCGTCGGCACTCGAGGGTGCGCTGAGTCGTCTGGACCCAGCGGCCGGACGAGTCGTCGAGTTCGCGTGGCTCGATCCGACGTCACCCTCCGGAGAACGAACCGACGTCACGGGCAGGCTCATCGTCGCGGCCCACCACCTCGTCGTCGACGGCGTGTCCTGGCGCATCATCGTTCCCGATCTGATTTCTGCCTGGCTGCAGGTGTCTGCGGGGTCGGTACCGACACTCGATGCGGTCGGCACGTCGTTCCGGCGGTGGGCGCACGCGCTGGTCGACAATGCGAGTTCCGACAATCGTCGAGCCGAATTGCCCTACTGGACTTCGGTTCTGGACCGGATCGAGCTGCCCGTCGGTACGCGCCACTTCGACCCCGCGGTGGACTTGGCATCGACTGTGCGCAAGGTGCGCATCGAGGTGGACGAAGCCACGACCGAGGCCGTGACGACGGCGATCCCGACTGCCTTCAACGCCGGTGTGGACGATGTTCTCCTCGCCGCGCTCTCGCTCGCGGTGGCCCGCTGGCGTGACGAGCGGGGTGTGCAGTCTTCGTCGGTTCTGATCAGACTCGAGGGTCACGGGCGCGAGGAGTCGCTGGCCCCAGGGGCCGATCTGTCCCGTACGGTCGGCTGGTTCACCGGCATCTACCCCGTTCGACTCGAACTCGAGACCATCGACGTGGGCGACGCCTACTCGGGTGGCATCGCTGCCGGTGCCGTCGTGAAGTCGGTCAAGGAGCAGCTGCGATCGATTCCGGACAAGGGGCTGGGCTACGGATTGCTGCGGTACATGGGCGACCCGGCGTTCGCACCACCCTCGGCAGCGCACGCGCAGATCAGCTTCAACTACCTGGGCCGAGTGTCGGCGGCCGACATACCCGAGGGCATGGAGAAGGTCGGGTGGATTCCGGCCGGCGACCTCGGTGACCTCACCGGGACGCCGGACGTGGACGCCCCCGCGATGGCTCCGATCGACATCAACGCCGTTGTGGTCGGTGGACGCCTCACCGCAGACTTCGGCTTCCCGACGACCCTGTTGTCGGAGTCGGACGTTCGCGCCTTGGCCGAGCACTGGCGAGATGCGCTGACGTCCATCGTCGAGCACGGCCGACACGACGGTGCCGGAGGTCTGACCCCGTCGGATCTGCCGCTCGTGCAGCTGACTCAGCGCGACATCGAGCGGGTAGAGGCACAGCTGCCGTCGGTGCGCGACATCTGGCCGCTGTCGCCGCTGCAGAACGGACTGCTGTTCCACGCGTCGATCTCCGAGGCCACGACCGACGTGTACACCACGCAGATCCAGCTGCACCTCGGCGGCGACGTCGACGCGGAGAGGCTGCACGGAGCGGCGGATCGGATTCTCGAACGGTATTCCAACCTGCGCACCGCATACCTGCGCGACGAGACCGGCAATGCCGTACAGGTCGTCGTCGAGTCGGTTCGCGTGCCGTGGCGAACCATCGATCTCACTGTTGCCGAACATGATTCGACGTCTGCGGACGAGTTGCTGACCACTGAACAGGCGCTCGGATTCGATATGACCGCGCCGCCGCTGATCAGGTTCCTGTTGATCCGCACGGCCGCCGATCGGTGGACGCTCGGCGTGACCAGCCACCACATTCTGCTCGACGGCTGGTCGATGCCCATCTTGATGAAGGATCTCCTGGTCCTGTACGCGACCCGTGGTGAGACATCCGTTCTGCCGAGGGTCCGTCCATACCGCAATTTCCTCGCGTGGCTGTCCACGCGTGACCTCGACGACTCGCTGGACGCGTGGCGACGGGCGTTCGCAGGACTGGACGACCCGACGCTGATCTCGCAGCACGGCTCCGCGGATTCCGACTCTCCTGCTATCGCCGAGAAGAGATTCGTCCTCAGCGGTGCGGACGCCGCTCGGTTGTCGGACCGCGCGTCGGAACTGGGCGTCACGATGAACACTCTGGTTCAGGTGGCGTGGGGAGTTCTGCTCTCGCGCTTGCTGACTCGCGACGATGTCGTGTTCGGAACCACGGTGTCCGGTCGTCCGGCCGAGCTCGACGGCATCGAATCGATGGTCGGTCTGTTCATCAACACCGTTCCGGTCCGATTCACCCAGGACGCGAACTCGAGCATCGAGGATCTGGTGCACCGCACGCAGAGGGAGCAGGCGGAACTTCTCGATCATCATTACGTGGGTCTGACCGACATCCAGCAGGCGGTCGGCTCGGGAGCGGTGTTCGACACCCTGGTGGTGTTCGAGTCGTACCCGATCGACAAGTCGGGTTTGTCCGCGGCGAGCTCGATCGACGGGATGAGCGTCCTCGGTGTCGACACCAAGGACGCAACTCACTACCCGTTGACCCTGGTGGTCGTAGCCGACGCCGAGATCACCTTCACGCTGAAGTATCGGGCCGATCTGGTCGACGCCGACGCCGCGGAATCGATGACGACGAGATTTGCTCGGGTACTGGACTCCGTCGCCGACGGATCGAACGGAGCCGACAAGGCAGGTTCCGTCGACATCCTCGACGGTGCCGAGCGGGCGCAGGTGCTGCAGACCTGGAACGGTGTGACGGAAACCGTTGCAGCCGAGCTCGATTCCGAGGCGGAGGACGAGTCGCTGATCTCCCTGTTCGAGAAGCAGGTATCGGCCGCACCCGACGCTGTCGCCGTGGTCTTCGGTGACGAACGCGTGACCTACCGCGAGCTCGACGTACGAGCCGAGAAGCTGGTCGGCACGCTCGTGGACGCCGGTGCGGGACGGGAAACCTTGGTTGCCATAGCGCTTCCCCGCGGTATCGAGCTGATCGTCGGCTTGCTGGCCGTGCTGAAGTCCGGTGCCGGCTACCTCCCCGTCGACACGTCGCTGCCGCTCGACCGGGCGCGTTTCATGATCGAGGATGCACGTCCGACGTGTGTACTGACGGACCGCGACGGCGGGGCGTCGTACGCCGAATTCGGTGTGCCGGTCATCGCGTGGGAGGGTGCGGGTGCGACCGAGCAGGGTTCGGTGACCCGAACCGATACGGCGCGCAGTGGTGCCGATCTCGCGTACGTCATCTACACCTCCGGGTCCACCGGCACGCCGAAGGGCGTTGCGATACCCAACGAGAACGTCGTGAGGCTGTTCCGCAACACCGATCGGATATTCGACTTCGGACCGAGTGACGTGTGGACGATGTTCCACTCGTTCGCGTTCGACTTCTCCGTGTGGGAGATCTGGGGACCGTTGCTGCACGGCGGCACTCTGGTGGTGGTGGATCATGCCACGTCCCGGTCGCCTCGGGAGTTCGTCGAGCTCGTGGCGCGCGAGGGCGTGACGATGCTCAGCCAGACGCCATCGGCGTTCTATCAGTTCGTCGACGCCGAGCGGGTCGCGTCCTCGTCTCCGACGTCGTTGCGGCACATCGTGTTCGGCGGCGAGGCCCTCGATCCGAGCAAGCTCACCGGATGGTTCGACGCGCACGGAGTCGATGCGCCGCTGCTGAGCAACATGTACGGGATCACCGAGACCACGGTGCACGTGACACATCACGAGGTCCGTGGTGTCGACGAGAGCGTCCGACACCCGATCGGTACCGCGATCGACGGCCTCGGGACGTACGTCCTCGATCAAGGTCTGCGCCCGGTCCCCGTCGGAGTGGTGGGCGAGGTCTACGTCTTCGGTGTGCAGCTCGCGCGCGGGTACCTCGGACGTGCAGGACTGACGGTGGGACGCTTCGTCGCGAATCCGTTCCAGGGCGGCGGCGCGCGTATGTACCGCACCGGCGACCTGGCGCAGTGGACGCCGCAGGGCGCCCTCGACTACGTCGGCCGGGCGGACTCGCAGGTGCAGTTGCGAGGCTTCAGGATCGAGCTCGGCGAGGTCGAAGCAGCGCTTCGGTCCGCACCCGGTGTGGCGCAGGCTGTCGCCATCGTCCGCGAGGACGAGCACCTCGGATCCCGGCTCGTCGGATACGTGGTGCCCGACAACGGGTCCGTGGATCTCGATCATGTGCGCGGGCACGCGGCGCGGAGCCTGGCGTCGTACATGGTTCCCGACGCCCTGATGGTCCTCGAGTCGTTGCCGTTGACGGTCAACGGCAAGCTCGATCGTCGCGCACTACCGGACCCGCAGGTGCGCCGGATCGAGTTTCGTGCGCCGACAACAGATCTCGAAGCCGATGTGGCTGCCTCGGTGGCCGACGTGCTCGGGCTCGACGACGTCGGGCTCGACGACAGATTCTTCGAGCTGGGCGGTAATTCGTTGCTCGCTGCGAAGCTCGCGGCTCGGATCCGATCGCGGTGCGGGTCGGCGGTGCAGGTGCAGTGGGTCTTGACCGAGCCCACCGTCGAGCTGCTCGCGCGTCGGATCCACGAGGCGGCGGGTTCGGCGGCGGGCGGTGCTGCCGCAGATTCGCTGGCGGCGATACTTCCCATCCGAGCCGGTGGCGACCGTGCGGCGTTGTTCTGTATTCATCCGATGATCGGGCTGGCGTGGAACTATGCCGCGTTGGCCGAGACCACTGCACCGGGACGCCCCATCTACGGCGTGCAGCTTCCGCAGTTGCGCGACGCATCGGACTCGATGCGCACCATGGTGGAGCAGGCCGAGCTGTACGCACGGGAGATCGTTCGCGTGCAGCCGACCGGACCCATCCATCTTCTGGGGTGGTCCTTCGGTGGCGTCCTTGCTCACGCGGTCGCTGTTGCACTGCGAGCTGCAGGTCACGAAGTCGGCGTCGTAGCGATGCTCGACAGTCTCCCCACCGTCGACGAGGCGGTGTTCGCCGAAGAGTTCGCGGACAATCTGCGCGCGCTCGGGATCGGTGGGGCGGGGGAGTTCACCGACTTGCGCAGCGAGGCCACTCGCCGGCAGGTCGTCGATCTCGTGCTGGCCGAACTGGACATGTTCGACGAGTCACAGGTGTCGACGCTGTACGAGGACGCTCTCGCGAGCGCGACGAAGATCAACGGCTACTCGCCGGTGGCACTCGAGGGAGATCTGCTGTTCTTCTCTGCAGCTCGAGATCACCCGTCCGCAGGCGATGCGGCGCTGCTCTGGTCGCCGTACGTGGGCGGGACCATCGAGAACGTCGATGTCGAGACCACGCACGCGAACATGACTTCAGCGGAGTCGCTGGTGGTGGTCGGGCGGGCACTCGACACAGCGATGGACGCCGCCGAAGGGTGAATGTCGGTCGAGCCGGAGGCCGTGATGGGCGGCCCCGGAGTCGACCAGCGCCGTAGGACCGCTCGGTCCGAGAGACCGGACCGTCAGGTCAGCAGGGTGCGGTGTGAGTCGAGGCGTATTCGGGATCGAGTGCGGAGAGCACCATGTAATTCGGGCCCGGATCCGTGACGAGCCCGACGTGAGTAGTGGTTGCGGCAGGGCAGACGTCCTGGACCCATACGTTGTGCACCGACTCCGTGTCACCGGTACGAAGAAAGGTCTGCTCCGGGGGCGTAGAGATCGTGTCGTCCCGAGTGGCGATCACCGTGTAGTCGACGCCGGGAAGGGCGTCACCGCCGGCATTGAGATTGACCAGTACCGGCGAACCCACCAATTGCTGGGCTCCGGCCATGTTCCAGGTCAACGGTGTGATCGCGTCACCGGGAAGCCCCAACGAGGCGACCAGCTTCGCCAATTCCTGCAGTCCACCGAATGTTGTGCCGTGGTTGGTGGCACCCAGGGTGACGAGGCTGTGGACCTTGTTTCGTGGGGGGTCGGCGGGATCGGTACCACCGTCGAACTTCATGTACTGCCGAGCTACGATTCCGCCCTGCGAGTGTCCGACGATGTCGACCTGCGAGGCACCGGTCCCGGTGAGAACTCGATCGATGAAACCGCCGATCTCACGCGCCGATTCGGGAATGTCGCCCGAGCCCCACACGACCTTGCCAGGCTCGAACAGCAGGCCGACTGCACCGTAATTGGGTGCGAACACGCAGTAGCCCTGTTCGATGAGCTGCGGAGCCAGAACGGTCCACGTCGTGGCATCCATCTTGGTGCCGTGGATCAACACGACAGGTCGTGGATGTTCGGGGCTGGGAACGCAGCCGAAGTCGTTGGTCCCCTCCACGGTAGGAAACTGCGTGGGGGCAGGATCGGCGGAGGCGGTGGCTTGTCCGGAGAGGGTCACGGCGAAGATTGCCGCGAGCGCACAGAGAATTCGCGCGGCTCGTGTTGTAATCGCCATGGCCTCTTTCGGGTTCAGCTCACCGCGTCGGACGACGTCGGCGATAGCATGTGGGTGACACAACCGTAACATTCATAGTGCGAGTACCCTTTTGGGCAATTGCAGAACTACTGGTCCGCGGGTTGTGCTCGATCCCCACTGTGACGATGCTCACAGGTAAGCCCGATTTGCTACCAGCTGAACGCTCGGTGTTCGATACCGGCGCGCAGTTCCCCGACGCGGATGTACAGGGCACGCAACCAGTGCCCTCGCGACAGTTTCGTCAGCGATGTTGGGAACAGTGGATTGCGCAGGATCAACACGCCCCATCTGAGCAGTACGGTCCGAATGCTCAGGGGAGGGCAACCGAGTGGGCGGTACACACCGATGAGCTTCGTGGTGCCGTAACCGGCCCGGTACGACTGGCGCAGGAGCGGTCGGAGTCGGTCGCGAAGACGGTACGAGACCTTAGGCTGTGGATCGAAGCAAAAACTGTGACCCGCCAGCTGTGCGCGCCAACTGAACTCCACGTCCTGGCTGGCTGCGAACTGGTTGTCCATGCCGCCGAGAGCGCGATAGACCTCCGCGCGGCACGCCATGCTGGCACCGATTGCGAACGGGCGAAACGAAGTTCGCCCTTGTTGTTCCGGAGCAGGGCCGGTCGTCCACGACAACGCCCGTTCGTCGTTGAGCGTCGACGTCTCGACTGCGGTACCGACCACATCGTAATTCGTCGCCAGCCGGGCGAGGCTGTTCAACCAGTCGGGATGCACCACGTCATCGGCGTCGCAAAAGGCGAGCAGCTCACCGGTCGCCGCTTCGGCTCCACGATTGCGAGCATGCGCGGCCCCCGTCGCCTGGGATGCGTCGACGTACAGGATCGACACGCCCTCACGGACTTCGCATGTGTCGAGGTACTTCCGAAGCTCGGCGCAGTCGGAATTGTCTGCAATGACGACCTGGAACTCATTGGCAAAATCCTGCGTTGCTAGAGCCCTCAGCTGTGCCTCGAGATGTCGATCGAACGAGCCGACAGGAATGATCACCGATACGGTGGGCACGCTCGAAGAGGTCACGGCGGTTCACGGTACGCAAGGACGTGGCTCGAGCGGAAGGGGCCGGTCCGAATGCGGTCGTGCGCCTGTTCGTCAGCCGTCCGAAGATGCCTTCTTGTAACCGCGGATTGCCGGTATCAGAAACACGACTGCCATTCCGAGTGACCACGCCAGAGTTTGCAACACCGGGGTCAGGACTGGACCACCCATAGCCAGATTCCGCATCGCATTGACTGCAACGGACATAGGCTGCGCCGCAACCACCGGTTGCAGCCAGAGCGGATAGGCGAGCACAGGGACGAATCCCGCATTGAAGAACATCAACAGGGTGCAGAAGATCGATACCAGTTCGACCAGTGGTGCGTCTCCGGCGACCGTGGCCAGGAATGTCACCATCACCGCGAACCCGATACCGAACACAACCGGAATCAGGATCAACAAGATGCCGGCCTGAATTCCCTGGGAGAATCTGAATCCCATCGCGACACCCGCACAGATGATGACGGAGGTGGTGACGAGCACTCGAACTGCTTCGGCGATCATTCTGCCCAGCAGGCCGGCGGCGCGGTGAGTGGGTGTCGTCCAGAACCTGGACAACAAGCCTGATTTCCGCTCGCCCTTGAGGCCGACAGCGCTGACGATGGACCCGAACATGGCTCCGACAAGAGCGATCATCGGCACCTGACCGTAGATCGCCGGCGCTCCGGTGGCCGCGGAAATCGAGTTACCGAGTACGACACGGAACATGACCAACATCAACGCGGGGTACAGCAACGCTTGAATCATCGTCGACGGATCGCGCATCCATCGCATCAACAGTCGCTTGGCCTGGATCAGACTGTGGGTCCAGAGCGCACGAACAGACCTTTCGCCCAGGACCATAGTGGGTTCGGGGAAGGTCAAGCTGGACACGCGGCGGGTTGTGTTCACCGACGCTTCGGACATTGTCATCTCGGACTCGTCACTCTGGCCTGGAGCTCGCCCAGATGGCGAGCGGTACGAAGAACACGATCAAGCCGGCCACCCATGCGAGCGACGGCCACAACACCTGGAAGCTGACTCCGCCTTCGGCCATGTCGCGCATTGCGAAGGAGAACTGCGAGATCGGCTGGTTGCGTACGAACGGTCGGATGAGTTCCGGGAAGCCACTTTCCGGAACGAACCCGCACGAGGCCATACCGAGGATGAGCTGGGGGAGGGTCAATACCTGGCTGGTGGCTTCCGGACTTTTCGACAGCGTCCCGATCGCATCGGCACCGATCGACAACGTGGTGCTGATCAGCATGGCAAGTGCACAGAACAACAGGGCCTGACCGAATCCTGCAGTGAAGCGAAAACCTATGACGTAACCGAAACCGAGGGCCGATACCAACGACACCAACGAACGGACCACACCGCTCGAGATCCGTGCCACCAAGGGGACACCACGTACTACGGGCATCGTCTTCAAACGAGAATTGAGTCCGCTCATCGCCTCCGTCGAGGCTCTCTGGGCGGCGGAAATTGCGGTGAAGGCCATAGCCTGCAGCACGATGATCGGCATCAGGAACTGCGCGTAGTTGATGCCCTGTAGGCCCATCACGAACTTCAACGGCAGGTAGAAGCCGATGGTGAAGATCAGCGGAGCGATGACCGCGATCAGCAACTCGCCCTTGGTGAGCATCGTCCACAGAGCACGTCCGGTCAGCGCCTGCCACTGGACGAATCCGGACGGCCGCGTTCGTGACCGCCGCTTCGGCTGCTGTGTGGTGGAGCCGGCACCGGTCCGCTCGACAAACCTCGAGTGTGTTTTGGGTAAGCCCCGCGTCGTGGCCGTCACGAGCTCGAGCTCGTCTGCGAGTGCCCGGTGAGCGTGAGGAACACGTCGTCCAGCGAGGGTCGTCGCAGTGCGATGTCGGCCAACACGATTCCCTCCGCGTCGACGCGGCGCAGGATCTCGGACAGCGTCGCTGCGCCGTCGGGTGCAGGCACCGAGAGCCGGTCGGAGGTAGCGGTGATCTCGGCGTGTACCGCAGCAGGGACCATGTCCCCCAATGCCTGCGCGGCCGCTCGGAGCTGACCGGGATCGAGCGGCACCACTTCGCAGTAGCTGCCACCGGTCATGGCCTTGAGCTGATCGGACGTGCCCTCCGCGATCACGGTGCCCTTGTCGATGACGATGATGTTGTCGCTGAGGACGTCCGCTTCTTCGAGGTACTGCGTCGTCAACAGCACGGTGATGCCCTGTGCTTTGAGTGCTTCGACCAGTGACCACACGCCCTGGCGGCTGCGCGGGTCGAGTCCGGTGGTCGGCTCGTCCAGGAACACGACCTCCGGCCGCACGACCAATCCGCACGCGATGTCGATGCGGCGACGCATGCCGCCGGAGTACCCACGGACGGGCCGCTTGCCGGTATCCGAAAGGTCGAACTCGTCGAGCAGAGCCTTGGCGCGCGCCTTGGCGGCCTTCTTGTCCAGGCCCATCAGGCGGCCGAACAACTCTATGTTCTCGCGGCCCGACAGGGTGTCGTCGAGGGCCGCATACTGTCCGGTCATCATGATCGAGCGTCGTACCGCCGGGGCGTCCGCGGCAACGTCGTGTCCCGCGACGAAAGCTCTGCCTCTGTCCGGTGCGATCAGGGTCGACAGCACCTTGACCGTGGTCGTCTTTCCGGCACCGTTGGGACCGAGAATGCCCAGGACGGTCCCGCGCTCGGCGGAGAAGCTGATGCCGCGCAGCGCATGCACATCACCGAAGGACTTGTGTACGTCCTCCACGTGTACGGCTGCGTGTTGAGCTGACGACATCGATTCTCCGAGCTGTCGGGGTGAATGGTGGGCAGGACCCCGTGGAGTCGAGGGCCACTACTTGATACCGGAATTCCCCGAGAATGTTACCTGCGGGTCGACACCGGGTGACCTCCGCAGTCAGCCCCAATCGATATCGATACTGTCTTCGACGCCGAGCTTCCGGCACAGAGATCGAAGCCCGCTGTAGTCCTGAACCAGAGCGCGGCGACTCTTGTCCTGCTCGACGTCGGCCAGCATCTCGTCGGCACCGCGGATGCCCTCGAGCTCGAGAATGCGTCGCCAGGTGGAGAAATCGCTGCTCGAGAACGCATCCATGCCGTCGACGAGACCGTCGAGGAACTTCTGTCGGTCGTTGGCTCCGAGTCGATCGAAGACGATCGCGGCCATGTCGTCGGCGATCGACGCATGGCAGTACTCGTCGCGATTGTGCAGTTTCACGGTCGCCCGATTGATGGGCTGGATGACGTCGTCGTCCTCGATCAGGTCCAAGTAGGACGTGATGGAGATCTCCGCAACCGTCATGAATGCCAGTGAGCTGATCGCAGCGGACCACGAGTCGTCGCTGGTTGCCTGCGCAGTACGTTGCCGACGCACCGTCGAGCTGAAGGGCAGGGAACGCTCCGACAGCGCCCACCCACGCCCTCGCCGCGTCGCTGCGCTCGCGTTCAGGTGCATCAGCGTGTGGTACTGCTCGTCCACCATCGCCTGGGTCACCGCGACCGCGAGGGTGTCGCCCATTCCGGTCTCGAACACGTCCTGCGCCAGAAGCGCGAAACCTGGGTGGACGACGTGCTGCTCGACATCCATCACGTTCTTGTTGAACGCGATCCAACCCCAGGCTCGGAGGCGATCCTTCTGCTCGGGGGTGGCACCGGTGAAGGTGTCGTGCTCGCCGAAGGGTATGAGGGCGTCGGGAAAATCCTGTTTGGACGTGTCGAACAGGTCGTCGAGCTCGGGTTCGGGCTTTTTCACTGTCGCGCGCTGCGCCCAGTTCTTGGCCAACCGCGAGACGACCGCACTCTCCACGACATCGTCGGAGTCGAACTCCGGCAACGACGGCTGTTCCAGCATTGCGTGCCTCGCCTCCGCGCTGTTACCAGCGGTCATCGGTTCCCACTGCTACCTCGAACGATACCGAACATCTCCGCACACACAGCTCGATAGCGATCGCCGCTTCCGCCCAGCGCGGACTCTGCCTCGGTCAACAGTCGCGCGAACTGGGCCTCGGAACCGGAATCGACCGCCTCGTTCAGTGTTTGCGTGGCGCGCCGCAGTGCAGCTCTGGCCTCGGCGGCATGCGGATTGCCTGCTTGTACGTCCCAATAGACCTCGGGTTCGCCGCCCGTGATGCGAGCGAGCACCGCCAGCATCGTTGCGTGTGGGGGAGGTGCAACGGCAGCGATGTCCCCGAACGGCAGGTCGAGTTCTGCCAGTGCCAACCCGAACGCCAGCACACTGGCGTGCGTCAGAGCCTGCGTCGCGGCGGCGAGGCGATCGTGGCGCGCGGCGTCGAGCAGAACGACTCGGCCACCCCACCGTGCGACCGTGTCGAGAAAGGCGTCCGCGGATGGGCCTTCGCGGTGCACGACGGCGGCCACCGGGCGGCCGGCCATTCCCAGCGACGGGGCGAACATCGGATTGATTCCGACGGTGGGACCGAGGCGGTCGGTGGCATCCACGTGGCGCGCGAATCCGGATTTCACCGACAAGGTCTCCACCACCAGTGCTTCGGACTGCACGGCCGAGAGGTCTGCTGCCAACGCCACGGATTCGGGCACCGCCAGAATCACCGTCGCAGCACCTGTCAGTACCGAAGTGAGCCGGGCGTCGGGCGCGGTGATGTTTCCGACCGTGACCGGCGAGGCGGCGTCGGAGCTCTCGTGCACGTCGACGACCGTCACGGGTACGCCATCGCCGCGCATCAGGTCGACGATCAGGCGGCCGACAGCCCCTGACCCGCCGACCACGACCACCGAGTCATCGGACTTCCACTGCCGAACCGTGTTCATCGTTCGAGTATGTCAACGGGCCGCGGCGGACACCCAGATCGTGATGTCTGCGTGCACCACCTCGACGCCTGCGGTGTCACTGATCGACACGGGCACGACGACTTCGAGTCCGTCGGTCACCGCGGAGAAGTCGGGAATCGGATCGAGTTGCGCGACGGCACGGAGTGAGGTGGTTGCCTTCGTCAGGTATCGGACGTTCATCGATTTGGGGATCCAACGGTGCGAGGTCGGCACCGTCGCCTCGGCGAGCATGCCCATCGCAACCTCGGCGAGGTTGCATGCGGCGATGGCGTGGAAGGTGCCCAGGTGGTTCCGAATTCCGAACCATTTCGGAGCCGTCACCTCGCAGCGACCCGGTTCGAGGGCCACCACTCGCGGCAGCACGGAAGCGAAGTAGGGGACCCGGAGACACATGCCGACGGAGAACACGGTGGACCCGATAGTGTTGTGGGGAAGCTTCGACCAGGCGCGATAGGTTGCGCCCGTGGTGCTCTGGACTGAGGTCATGGCGCTACCTTACTGCTCGGTAAGGTAGCGCGACGACGATCGACGGACCCCGAGTTGATCTGTCGCCCGGACTGCGGCATACTGGTCGGGTTGCCTGGACACGGGACGCGCTTGCGTGCGGCCTGAACCAGGTGAGTCGGCTGTAGAGCCGGCTGAGCAAGACATGAGACCAGCGCTCCACGTGAGCGCGTCCGGAACACCAGCTCGATCGGTGCGGGTTTCGTTCGGTACGGATGGTTGAAGCGAAAGTTTCAGCGCAGACGAATGAGCGGAATCGCGACACGCCCGACCGCGTGGACCGGAGAACCATGACAGATGAAGAGCGGCAACGGATGCAGGCCACGCCTGGGTCGTCAACGTTTTTCACTGTCGTGTGTGCACGAAGGCAGTTCGGGTCGGTGGGTTCCACCGGCTCGGGGACTGTGCAGACGAGGTGGAGCAGGCCGAACGGCCCGTTCTACGACCAAGCGGCAAGAAAAGGACACTAAGCGTGGCGGGACAAAAGATCCGCATCAGGCTCAAGGCCTACGACCATGAGGCGATCGACGCGTCAGCGCGCAAGATCGTCGAAACGGTCACCCGTACGGGTGCCCGCGTCGTCGGACCGGTGCCGTTGCCGACAGAAAAGAACGTGTACTGCGTCATCCGTTCGCCGCACAAGTACAAGGACTCGCGCGAACACTTCGAGATGCGTACTCACAAGCGGCTCATTGACATCCTCGACCCGACACCGAAGACGGTGGACGCGCTCATGCGCATCGACCTCCCGGCCAGTGTCGACGTCAACATCCAGTGAGCGCGGAGACAACGATGACTGATAACAAGAACCGGCCTGCGACAGGAATTCTGGGCACCAAGCTCGGAATGACCCAGGTCTTCGACGAGAACAACCGCGTCGTTCCGGTGACCGTGATCAAGGCAGGCCCCAACGTGGTCACCCAGATCCGCACCCAGGAACGTGACGGCTACAGCGCCGTCCAGGTCGCATTCGGTGCGATCGATCCGCGCAAGGTGAACAAGCCAACCACCGGCCAGTTCGAGAAGGCAGGTGTCACGCCGCGTCGCCACATCGTGGAGATCCGCGTTGCCGACGCCTCGCAGTTCGAGGTCGGCCAGGAGCTCACCGCTGCAGTGTTCGAGGACGGCGCATACGTCGACGTCACCGGCACCAGCAAGGGCAAGGGCTTCGCCGGAACCATGAAGCGTCACGGCTTCAAGGGTCAGGGCGCGAGCCACGGTGCACAGGCTGTGCACCGTCGCCCCGGATCCATCGGTGGCTGCGCAACTCCGGGCCGCGTGTTCAAGGGAATGCGCATGTCCGGACGTATGGGTGGCGATCGCGTAACCACGCAGAACCTCTCGGTCCACAAGGTGGACAGCGAAAACGGTCTGCTGCTGATCAAGGGAGCTATCCCGGGCCGTCGCGGCAACGTCGTGATCGTCAAGTCTGCATTGAAGGGTGGTGCACGGGCATGACCAGCCTCGACAAGAAGACCGAAACCAACTTGACGCTGGACGTCAAAGAGGTCGGTGGCAAGACCAACGGAACCGTCGATCTGCCGTCGGCGATCTTCGACGCACCCGCGAACATCGCGCTCCTCCACCAGGTCGTCATTGCGCAGCTCGCAGCGGCACGCCAGGGAACGCACTCCACGAAGACTCGTGGCGAGGTTCGCGGCGGTGGCAAGAAGCCGTACCGCCAGAAGGGAACCGGCCGCGCCCGTCAGGGCTCGACCCGCGCTCCTCAGTTCGTCGGCGGCGGCACGGTCCACGGTCCGCAGCCGCGCGACTACAGCCAGCGGACTCCCAAGAAGATGAAGGCAGCCGCATTGCGCGGTGCCCTCTCCGATCGGGCTCGCAGCGAGCGGATCCACGTGATCACCGAACTGGTTGCCGGACAGATTCCATCCACCAAGGGTGCGAAGACATTCCTCGCCGAGCTCTCGGACCGCAAGAAGGTCCTGCTCGTCGTCGGACGCGAAGACACCGCGGCGTGGAAGAGCGTCCAGAACCTGGACGGCGTGCACCCCATCGCACCCGACCAGCTCAACACGTACGACGTGCTCAACGCCGATGACGTCGTTTTCAGCGTGGAAGCGCTGAACACCTTCATCGCTGGGCCTGCAAAGAACGAGGAGGCAAGCAAGTGACCACGATCGCCGATCCCCGCGACATCTTGCTGGCACCGGTCATCTCCGAGAAGTCCTACGGACTGATCGAAGACGGCACGTACACGTTCCTGGTGCACCCGGACTCGAACAAGACGCAGATCAAGATTGCCGTCGAGAAAATCTTCGACGTCACCGTGACCAGCGTCAACACGATGAACCGTCAGGGCAAGCGTAAGCGGACCCGGTTCGGTTACGGCAAGCGCAAGGACACCAAGCGCGCGCTCGTAACGCTCTCCGCCGACAGCAAGCCCATCGAGATCTTCGGAGGTCCGGTCGCGTAAGCGACTGGGACTCTTCGGATATAGAGGACGAGAAGACTCATGGCAATCCGTAAATACAAGCCGACAACCCCGGGCCGTCGTGGCTCCAGCGTGTCCGATTTCGCTGAGATCACGCGTTCGACCCCCGAGAAGTCGCTGATCCGCCCGCTGCACGGTCGCGGTGGACGTAACGCACACGGTCGCATCACCACCCGGCACAAGGGTGGCGGTCACAAGCGTGCGTACCGTCTCATCGATTTCCGTCGCAACGACAAGGACGGCGTGCCGGCCAAGGTCGCTCACATCGAGTACGACCCCAACCGCACCGCGAACATCGCACTGCTGCACTTCGCAGACGGCGAGAAGCGCTACATCGTCGCACCCAAGGGCATCGCCCAGGGATCGCCGATCGAGCAGGGTGCCAATGCCGACATCAAGCCCGGCAACAACCTGCCCCTGCGCAACATCCCGACGGGTACGACCATCCACGCGGTCGAACTCCGTCCGGGTGGTGGCGCGAAGATGGCCCGCTCCGCTGGAGCGAGCATTCAGCTGCTCGGCAAGGAAGGCCCCTACGCCACGCTGCGTATGCCGTCCGGTGAGATCCGTCGCGTCGACGTGCGCTGCCGCGCAACCGTCGGCGAGGTCGGCAACGCCGAGCAGTCGAACATCAACTGGGGCAAGGCCGGCCGCATGCGCTGGAAGGGCAAGCGCCCGACCGTTCGTGGTGTCGTGATGAACCCGGTCGACCACCCGCACGGTGGCGGCGAGGGCAAGACCTCCGGTGGACGCCACCCGGTCAGCCCGTGGGGACAGCCGGAAGGCCGTACCCGTAAGAACAAGGCGAGCGACAAGCTGATTGTCCGTCGTCGTCGTACCGGCAAGAACAAGCGCTAGGAGGGAGTTCAGAATGCCACGCAGCCTGAAGAAAGGCCCGTTCGTAGACGATCACCTCCTCGCGAAGGTTGACGTCCAGAACGACAAGGGAACCAAGCAGGTCATCAAGACCTGGTCCCGTCGATCGACAATCCTGCCCGACTTCATCGGTCACACTTTCGCCGTCCACGACGGTCGCAAGCACGTACCGGTGTTCGTGTCCGACTCCATGGTCGGCCACAAGCTCGGGGAGTTCGCACCGACCCGCACGTTCAAGGGTCACATCAAGGACGACCGGAAGGCGAAGAGGCGATGACCAACTTCACCCCCACCGCCAATCCGACTGCCAAGGCCGTAGCGAAGCACGTTCGCGTCACGCCGATGAAGGCACGTCGCGTCGTGGATCTGGTTCGTGGGCGCTCCGTCGAGGACGCGCTCAACATCCTCAAGTTCGCGCCGCAGGCAGCGAGCGAGCCGGTCGCCAAGGTGATCGCGTCCGCAGCCGCCAACGCCGAGAACAACCTGGATCTCGATCCCAGCACGCTGATCGTCGCCACTGCATTCGTCGACGAGGGCACCACCCTCAAGCGATTCCAGCCGCGCGCTCAGGGCCGGGCATTCCGGATCCGCAAGCGCACCAGCCACATCACGGTGATCGTCGAAAGCCTGCCCAAGACCGGCGGAACGTCTCGCAACCGTCGTAAGGGCCAGGCGTCCAAGGAAGGGGCTCAGTAGTGGGTCAGAAAATCAACCCGCACGGCTTCCGCTTGGGTATCACCACTGACTGGAAGTCGCGCTGGTACGCAGACAAGCAGTACTCGGAGTACGTCAAGGAAGACGTCGAGATCCGCAAGCTTCTTGCCACCGGCATGGAGCGCGCGGGTATCGCCAAGGTCGAGATCGAGCGCACCCGTGACCGTGTTCGCGTGGACATCCACACGGCACGTCCCGGCATCGTCATCGGCCGTCGTGGTGCCGAGGCCGACCGCATCCGCGGAGCTCTCGAGAAGCTGACCGGCAAGCAGGTTCAGCTCAACATCCTCGAGGTCAAGAACGCCGAGTCCGAGGCTCAGCTCGTGGCCCAGGGTGTTGCCGAGCAGCTCAGCAACCGCGTCGCATTCCGTCGCGCAATGCGTAAGGCCATCCAGTCGGCCATGCGTCAGCCGAACGTCAAGGGCATTCGTGTTCAGTGCTCCGGCCGTCTCGGTGGCGCAGAAATGTCTCGCTCGGAGTTCTACCGCGAGGGACGCGTTCCCCTGCACACGCTCCGCGCCGACATCGACTACGGGCTGTACGAGGCCAAGACCACCTTCGGCCGCATCGGCGTGAAGGTCTGGATCTACAAGGGCGACATCGTCGGCGGACGGCGTGAACTCGCTGCCGCTGCGGCTCCGGCCGCCGGTGCAGACCGTCCCCGTCGTGAGCGTCCCACTCGTCCGCGTCGCAGCGGTGCCTCGGGCACCACGGCGACCAGCACCGAGGCCGGCCGCGCGGCATCCGCAACCGAGGCTCCGGCCTCGACCGAGCCCACTCAGGAGGGCTGACGCATGTTGATCCCCCGCCGGGTCAAGCACCGCAAGCAGCACCACCCGAAGCGTTCGGGTGCCGCCAAGGGCGGAACTCAGGTGACATTCGGTGACTACGGCATCCAGGCTCTCGAGCCCGCCTACATCACCAACCGTCAGATCGAGTCCGCTCGTATCGCGATCACTCGCCACATCAAGCGTGGCGGCAAGGTCTGGATCAACATCTTCCCGGACCGCCCGCTCACCAAGAAGCCTGCCGAGACCCGCATGGGTTCCGGTAAGGGTTCGCCCGAGTGGTGGATCGCGAACGTCAAGCCGGGTCGCGTGCTCTTCGAGCTGTCGTACCCCGACGAGACCATCGCGCGTGAGGCACTGACTCGCGCCATCCACAAGCTGCCCATCAAGGCACGCATCATCACCAGGGAGGAGCAGTTCTGATGGCTACCGGAACCCCAGCCGCAGAGCTCCGCGAGCTCACCGGTGAAGAGCTGGTCACCAAGCTGCGTGAGTCGAAGGAAGAGCTGTTCAACCTTCGTTTCCAGATGGCTACCGGCCAGTTGGACAACAACCGTCGACTGCGCGTGGTGCGCCACGAGATCGCGCGTATCTACACGGTGCTCCGCGAACGTGAGCTCGGCTTGGCCTCTGGTCCTTCCGAGGACACAGCAGGTGACGCAGCATGAGCGAGGAAAACACTGTGACTGAAGAGCGCAACAACCGTAAGGTCCGGATCGGCTACGTCGTATCCGACAAGATGGAAAAGACGATCGTGGTCGAGCTAGAGGACAGGGTCAAGCACCCCCTTTACAGCAAGATCATCCGTCGTACCACCAAGGTCAAGGCACATGACGAGAAGGGCGACGCCGGCGTAGGCGATCGCGTTCAGCTCATGGAGACCCGTCCGTTGTCCGCCACGAAGCACTGGCGACTGGTCGAGGTTCTCGAAAAGGCCAAGTAAGCACCGAGTGCTGGAAGAGCCCATTCCCGGGTCAACCGGGGATGGGCTCTTCTGTGTTCTCACCCGAGGTAGGAAGAGCGTTCGATGGACGAGAACAGACGCAAGGGCGTGACTGTCGTCATCCCCGTCCGCAATGCGGTCGCGACCCTGGGGGCCCAACTGGACGCCTTGGCGGTACAGGATCACGGCATCGACTTCGAGGTGATCATCAGCGACAACGGGTCGACCGATGGGCTGCGGGAGTTTCTCGGCACGCGCCCTGACGACTACGGTCTACAGGTCCGGTACGTCGATGCGTCCGGTTCCGCGGGTGTATCTCACGCTCGCAATGTGGGAGCATCAGTTGCCCGAACAGATCTGCTGGCGTTCTGCGACGCTGATGACGTCGTCCGCCCCCAGTGGTTGAGCGAACTGGTGGCTGCCGCATCGACGGCGGATCTGGTGAGTGGCTCGGTGGACACGTCGAGGGTGAATTCTCCTAGGGTGTACCGTCGCCGCCCGATGACCCCCTCGACCACGGGACTCGACACCGACTTTCTCCCGTACGCCCCAGGCTGCAACTTCGCGGTATGGGCCGATGTCTTCCATGCCGTGCGCGGTTTCGACGAGACCATGACCGAGGCCGGCGAGGACCTCGACTTCTCCTGGCGTGTACAACTGGCCGGGTTCCGCATGGCTCATGCAGGAGCTGCGACCGTCGACTACCGCCTCAGACCGACGATGCGCGAGTTCTGGTCACAGGTGCGGCGATACGCGGTCGGCGACGTTCAGCTGTATGTCGCGTATCGCGACTACGGGTTCGCCGGTCTGTCGGTCAGGGTTTTCTCGAAGCATGTGCTGCGACTGTTGGTGACCAATCCACTGGTGCCGCAGAGGGTGTCGCGGGTGCCCCGAGAACGCTGGATCGCAGCAGTGGCTGTGGTCGTCGGTCATGTCCAGGGATCGATCCGGTACCGCACGCTGTTCCTGTGACCGGGGTCACCTGCCCAGCAGGCCGCCGAGCGCCCCACCGACGCCGGCTTGCTCCCCGCTGCCGGCACCACCGATCAATCCGCCGGGCGGTTGTTCCGACGGCTGTACGACGACGAATCCCTGACCCGCGAACTCGAGGGTGAATCGCTCACCGGTCGAACGGCCGATCAGGGTCCCGAGTCCGAACGAATCGTTCTTCTTCACCCGTGTCTGCAGGGACGACGACCACGCGACCGCAGCTTGCGGGTCTGCGAACGTCGGCTGATCGACGTTCAACACCACCGGCACACCGTCGGTCGTGATGGCGATTCGCCCGCGCCCGGTGAACACACAGTTGAAGAAGCCCGCGTTTCCACCTGCGGCCGCGCCCTGGACTCGCTTGACGTCGTAACTCAGCGAGGACTCGAAGGCCAGCACGTTGGCACCGTTGATGGTCAGTCCATCCGAGCCGTCCAAGTCGATCAGATGGACGTCCTGTGCGGCATTGGCGAGGAAGAGGTCACCGTGACCGGTGACCTTCATCAGTGGCACACCCTCGCCGGACAGCGCCTGCTTCAACGCCCGGCCGATACCCCCTGAGCCCTTGGCCTCGAACTGCAGGTTTCCCTGGTACGCCACCATCGAGCCCGCGCGGGCCATCAGCTCGCCGTTCATGCCGACGCGGCACATCTTGCTGCCCTGCTTCTGAATGCCCGACCCGGGAACCTCGGCGTGGGCAGGCGCGAACAGTTCGCTTCTCATGGCCAGAACTCCTTGGTGGACAGGTGAATCAACGGGCGGTTCGATCGTTTGTGAGGGGGTTGCCGTCGGGACCGCGGGCGGCTGCTCGTCGTCGTCGATGCTGATCCCGAAAGCGGTGGCGAGACCGGCCAACCCGTCCGCGTATCCCTGGCCGACAGCGCGGATCTTCCACTGCTCACCGCGCCGGTAGAGCTCCAGGCACACCAGCGCGCTTTCGTCCCCGAGACCATCGGCAGCGAACCCGACCTGAGCCGTGCCCGACGCATCGGAGACCGTCACCGACGTAGGGCCCGCGGCGGCAAATGTTGCTGGACCACTTCCGTCCAACGAGGCTGCGATCGCAATGGTCTCGATGTCGGGCGGAATCGCAGACGGATCCACCCGGACGAGATGGCCGGACGGCGCGCGTTGGTAGTCCACGCCTGCACCCGCGGGCTGGTTGTAGAACACCAGATCCGCGTCCGAACGCACACGTCCGTCCCGCCCCAACAGCAGCGCGGACACGTCGACTGAGGTCGAAGCGGCCAGTGTCACCGTCAGGGGTCCGGTCGGAGCGGGGCAGTTCTCCCCGCGAGCGAGGTTTTTCATCGAATCCAGTGTGCCAGGGTTGGTCGCCCGCCGTCAGGAACGTGCGAGTTCGATGACTTCTTCCTCGGTCGGTGGACTCTTGGGGTGGTAAGACAGGCACAGGGGAGTGGCCGTGCGCCGGAATTCTGCGCCTTCCACGGCCGCATAGAACTGACCGGCGGGCAAGCGCCCTACGTCGGGAACCGATCCGCCCTTGACTCGCGCCATCTCCTTGGCCGCATCGACCTGCGACGGGCTGTTCAACAGACCGTAGAACTGAGTCGACGCGTTGCCGGCAATGCGGTTGTGCAGGCCCTTCGGAGCCTGGGTGGCGAACACCAGACCGAGCCCGTACTTGCGTGCCTGCGACGCCAGAGCCAGGGTGCTGTGGGTCGCCGCGGTCGTCCTGTCCGACGGCGCGAAGTTCTGCGCCTCGTCCATGACGAACAGTCCGCCCAACGGCCGGTCGCCCGCAGGATTCTTCTTTATCCAGGCGAACAACCCCATCTGCAGCTGGTTGACGAAGCTCTGCTTCTGCTCGTCGGTGGTCAGGCCGGCGAGGTTGATCACCGACACCCTGGCCTTCTTGCCCTCGACCGGCGTCAGCAGAACAGCCGGATCGACCGGCGTACCTGCTCCGGCGAACATCGGATCGTTCGCGGCGGCGGCTTTGAGATTCTCGGCCAGGCCGGCGGCGATGCGGACGGCGTCGCGCATCTCGCTGGCGTCCTCGGGGAATTCCTCGAGCAAGTCGATGAAGTCGGTGAGATTGCCACCGTGCGGGCGTCGACCGAACAGATCGAGTGCCGACTTCAGCACGGCCCGACCGTGTTTGGCCTTCTGTGAGGTACCGAGAACGCCCGCAGCCGGTTCGAGCGAGGCCAGTGCGGACTCGACGGAGGCCTCGAACTCGTCGGCGTCACCGAGGACGCTGACGAAATCGGGAAGGGGCTGAAAGCTCAGCGGCCGACCGGCGGACTTGCGCGGCGTCCAGACCACGACATCGGTGTCGCGCAGATACGCCGTTGCTTTGGCTTCGTCACCCGGCGGCCAGGTTCGCTCGTCCTCCGGCCAGGCAGTGCCGAGCCGAGCCAGGTCGTTGTTGACGTCGAGTACGATCGCCGAAACACCCTGCAGCGCACACTCTTCCACCAAACGTCGGATCAGCACCGTCTTGCCCGAGCCGGAGCCGGCAAAGATCGCCGTGTGCTTGCGCAGCGCTTCGAGGGGAACCGCGACATCGGCACCGGTACTCAATTCGGCACCCACCACGATGGACGGCCGACGCGATGCGGCCGGTGCGGCCGCGGTGATCGGGGTCTCGGGTTCGATGAGCGCCGTGTCGTCGTCGACGACGCTCACTGCAGGCAACACCGCGCCGAACAGTTCGACGTCGTGTGCCGGCTTGCGCGCGAGCAGCCAGGAGGTGAGCGCGGGGGAGTTCTCGCTCAGCAGGATCGACAGTGCTGCCAATGCCCGACGGTCCTCGTCGCTCAAGGGCACCACGACGCCTCCGGCGCGACGCAGGGCTGCAATCGTCTGCTCGGTTTTCGCTCCGTTGGGCCACGGGTCGTTCCTGATCAGAATCAGTCGCCGTTTGGGCATGTCGACGCGGAGGCCCGCTGTGGTCACTGCGCGCTCCACCCGGGCCAGCGCGGCCCGAGCGTTGCCGGACGTCACCGCACGGAAGCACCAGTGCTCCTCGTCGTCGGTATCGGTGTCGACGGTGTGGCGTAGCCGGGCGTGCAGGGCAGGCTTGCCGCTCGGGGGCGGGTCCTGGGCGAGGCTGTCATCGGACGACTGGTGTTCGTGAATCCATGCCGTCAGACCCGCGGACAGCAGTGCGGGAACGATCGAGTCCTCACTGTCGGGACGCAGCGGAACGGAGACGTCCACCTGTTCGCGAAGTTGCTTGTAGCGATCGTCGAGCATGTCGAGTTCGTTGACCCGCGCGGTGGGGAGTTCGGGCGCATCTGCCGGGCCGGACCGGTCGGTGAAGCTCGTCAGCTCCGACGCGATGCCGGTGTCGAGGCAGTGCCGGATGTGGCGATCGACGGCAATGAGCAGCTGGCGCGGAGTGAAGTCCGGGGCTTGCTCGAACGCGTCGGGGGCCACCGGCCACGTTGGGTGCGGTGGAGTGAAGCCCGCTTCGAGGAAGCACGCTGCCAGGCGTCGTCCGAGCAGCAGCCGACCGATGTCCGACGACGGAATCGGCTTGAGCGACTGAGTGACTCGGAAACGGTCTCGCATGGGAGCGACTCCACGGGCAGCGATCAGTTCCCACGCACTCGACAGAGCCGACAGCACCGAGGCGGTGCGGGGGAGTGTCTCGCGTAGAGACATCAGCCCGTGCGCCAGCTGTTCGACGACCTTGTCCTCCTGCGCGTCGGCGAACTCCTGATCGGATCCGGTGCGCGACTGGGCGACGAGAGTGTCGATCTGGTCGATCGCGAGAATCGTCGGGCCGGTGATCGCGAGCAGTCGCGAAATGTTCTCGGCGATGCCCTGATGGCCGAGCTCGGCGCGGCGAATTCCCCACCCCGAGAACTCCTCGGGATCGACGTCGTCGATCGACTGCAGGTATGCATCGCCCAGGTCCTGAACCGCAGAGTCCGGGGCAATGGACAGCACCAGCGCGCGCAGTGTGTGCTGCGACGTCCGGCGATGGCGGGGATGCACCTTGTACACCGCGGTGACGAAGGCGTCGAGCGTCTCGGCATCGATCATGTTCTCGCCCATGATCTTTGCGCGCTGATCCTCGGACATGTCGCCGATCTCGCACAGGCGTCGAAGCAGCAAACCGAGCTGACTGTCGGATCCGCGACCGGACGGGCGCATCAGATCGTCGAGCATTCCCATCAGGGTCGAGCGCCAGAATCCGGCGGCGTCGAGGAGCCGGATCAGAAAGAAGTAACCCCCCTTGAGCTGTACTTCCTCGCGCACCTGGCCCAGTAGGTGCGTCTTGCCCGAGCCGGCAGGCCCTCGCACGACGACACCGAGAGGGCTGGCGTCATCGGACACTTCGGCGTCGTCGTACGCATTCATCACCTCGAGGAAGACCCGCTCGTGCATCCCCGGCACATGCACGTTCGATTGCGAACGCCATACGTCGTCGGGTGTCGGTGCCCAGCTCAGACGCACCGATTCGAGGGCTCGGATCTGCTCGTTGTCCGTCATCGTCGACTCAACGCCCATCATGCTTCGATCGAGAGAAGGTGGTTCTGCTGATTACCGACGACGACGGCGGCAGCACGGTCCTCGTCCGTCAGTGTCTTCTGATTCTCTTCGGGGATCAACGAAACGTCCGACGCTCGTCGCAGGCGTGCGAGAGCGTCGTCGAGGTCGCTTCTCGGTATGTCGTGCAACTCGTTTCGCAGTCGTGAGAGTCGAACCGTGCTGCCGGGTTCACGTGCGAGCCGCGCGTAAGCCGTGCGAATCGAGGCTTCGATGTCGACGGTCTCGTCGGACTTCTCGGCCTGCTCGCTTGCTTTGTTCTCAGGCCGCGGTGAGAAGATCTCGGACGCCCGAGACCCAGACTGGTCCAACCACCGCCGTATGCCCGCAAGAACGGTGAACAGCGCGCGATCGGATCCGTTCGATCGATCGATCGGATCGGTCCCCATGAGATCTGCGCAGTACTTCCAGCCTCGGTCGGTCAACTCCACGCTCACCTGTCTGTTCGACGCGCCGACCTCGATGAGCCCCATATGCGCGAGTTTCTCGCGAGACGCTTTCCCGAGTTGTGGTCCGAGGCGCGCGAGGTCCGGGTTGGAAACGGCTCGCGCCTCTGCCATCAACACGAGTAGTACAGCCGCCTCCGAGTTGGTAAGCCGGTCGCCCATGAGTAGCTCCCTCCGTTGTCCGACAGGCGCTCGAACGTACGCCACCAGCCTGTGGGCCGCCGCTAGCGGACACAATCATTGCCCCCAAGTTGCGACGTTCGACTCTGCAACCTGTCAACGAAAACCGTACATGGTCCGTATGACGTGTATCCCGCGACGGCCGCGCGTGCCGCCGTCGCTGAACTCAGTCCCTGGGGTTCGTTGGAATCCGTCCAGCCCCAGCCCCAGTCGTAGGCTTGGCCAGGGCGATGACTTCTTCCTCGGTAGGAGGACTCTTGGGGTGGTACGACAGGCACAGCCGTGTCCTGGTTCGAACGAACACCGATTCCTCTACGGCAGTGTAGAACTCACCGGCCGGAAGTTTGCCGATATCAGGAACGGTCCCGCCCTTGACTCGGGCTACCTCTTTGGCGGCTTCGATCTGAACAGGGGCGTTCAGTCGCCCGTAGAACTGCGTCGCACAATTACCTGGGATCTTGTTGTTGAGTCCCTTCGGAGCCTGTGTTGCGAACACCATTCCCAGGCCGTACTTCCGCGCCTGCGACACCAGCGCCAGTGTGCTGTGTAGGCAGATCGTGGTGCGGTCGGATGGCGCAAAATTCTGTGCCTCGTCGAGAACGAAGAGTCCGCCCAGCGGCTTGTCCCCGGCAGGGTTCTTCTTGATCCACGCAAACAGCGCCATTTGAAGCTGGTTGACGAAGTTCTCCTTCTGCGATGCCGTGGTCAATCCCGACATGTTGATCACCGAAATCCGCGCCCTCTTACCGGCGCTCGGTGTCAGCAGCATGCCCGGATCAGCCGATGCGCCTGCACCGCCGAACAGGGGGTCCGTCGTCGTGGACGCCTTGAGGTTCTCAGCCAGGTCCGAGGCAATCTTGACCCCGTTTTTGAGCGTGCTCGCATCCTCCGGGAAGTTCTCGAGGAGGTCGATGAAGTCATCGAGGCTCCCTTGTGATCGCCGGCCGAAGTCGACCAATGCCTGCCGCAGAACGGCCATCATCTGCCGTCCTTTGGCTGTGCGGCCAATTGCCATTGCCTGAGGTGCAAGTGATGCAAGCGCGCTCTCGACTGCCGAGTCGAACTCGTCCGGGTCGTCGATGACGTCGGCAAAGTTGGGCAGTGGCTGAAAGCTCAACGGTCGACCCGCATTTCGGCGCGGAGTCCACACGACTACTTCACTCCCGCCGAAGTAGTCGCGAGCCTTTGCCTCATCCCCATCGGGCCACGTTCGTTCGCCGGTGGGCCATTCGACCCCTAATCGAGACAGGTCGTTGTTCGGGTCGAGCACGATGGCGGAAACGCCCTTCAATGCGCATTCCTCGAGGAGTCGGCGAATGAGAACCGTTTTGCCCGAGCCGGATCCGGCGAAGATCGCAGTGTGCTTGCGTAGAGTCTCCAACTCGACACTCACTTCTGCGCCACCGCCTGCGGGGGTGCCCAGAGGAATCGCGGTGTCCGAAAGGTTGGGCGTGCGCGTTGGTGTAGCTGAGGATGCCTTCTCAGGCTCGGCGCTTGCCGTCCCCACCTCGTTCACGGGAAAGAGGCCGGGGTCGGTCGTCGCCGGCCGCGTCGCCTTACGTTCGGCCGGATTGGAATCGTCGGTCAGGTCGGGCAGCACCTCACGCAACAACGCCACCTGGTGAGCGGGTCGTCGCGCGACGAGCCACTGCTGTAGGTTTTCATCCTTCTCGTCCCTCATGGTCCGCAGAGCGGACAAGGCCCGAAGATCAGTTTCGCTGAATTCGACCACGGTCCCGCCTGCATCCTCGAACGCGCTCACCGTTTTGGCTGTCTTGGGCCCGCCCGGCCATGGCGTATTCCTCAAAATCACCAGCCGACGCTTTTCGGTTCCTTGAGTTAAACCTGCTGCAGTGCAAGCCTTTTGAATACGGTTTTGAACGGAAATTGGATGGCTTGCGGCGATCGCACGAAAGCCCCAGTGTTCCTGATCGTCCGTGATGTCATCGAGAATGCGTCGGATTCGACCGTGTAGGGCCGGTTTACGCCCGGGGTCCGCATCGCGAGTGAACTTGTGCTCGACGGTGCCCGCTTCGACGATCCAGGCGTCCAGCCCCGCACCGAGAATCGCCGGTACCTCATCGTCCTCGTCATCTGCATCGAGTGCGGCCAGATCCGCATCGGCCTTGAGATCGGCGAATCGGGCGTCGAGTTTTGCGAAGTCGGTCGTTTCGGTAGTTCCTGGCTTCGGCCCAATGGGTACATCAGAGCTCTTCGAGAGATCGGAGAGCTCGGTGATCTTGTCGCTGCGGAGGCAGAATTGTATGTGGTCGTTTACGGCCCGGAGGAGCGTTCGAGGGTTGTAAGTGATGACGTCGTCGAAGGCCTCGGGCGCGATCGGCCACGTCGGATGCGGGGGAGTGAAGTTTGCTTCTGCATACTGGGCAGCAAACCGCTTTGCGACGATTTCGACGCCGATCTCCCTGGTCGGAATTTGGCTCAGCGATTCCTTGACGGGGTATCGATCCTTCACGGACTCGACGGTGTTGTCTGCGATGAATGTCCACGCTGCGGGAAGGCAGGAGACAACCGGAACAGTGCTGACCAGATTTTCACGTAACCCCATGAGTCCGTGCGCAATACTGTCCAGTTGCGTTCCTTGCTCGGGGGTGAATGTGCCGGTGTCGCTGTCGGTCTGCTGGCGCGACTGCGCAATCAGCGTGTCGATCTGATCGACTGCAACGATGGTCGGCGCGCTCAGGGACAGCAGCCAAGAAATGTCTCGAGCTACTTGTTGTGAGGTCAGGACCGCGTTTGGCAGTCCCCAATACGTGCGCTGCTGGTGGTCGAGTGCGTCGTTCGATCTGAGGAATGCATCGCCGAGGTCTTGGAGGTCGAAATCCGCGCTGGCCGCCAGGACCAGAGCCCGCAAAATGTGGCGTGTATCTTTGACTTTCGGGTACTTGCGACGTAGCGATTCGATGAACTGCGCAATCAAATCGGGCGTCACCGTTCGCTCGCCCTGTATTGCCCGGCATTCGACTCGACCTAGGCCTGCCAACGTGCCGAGATCCCACAGCAGCTTCTCGAGCTGGCTGTCGAAGTTCGGTGTGGGCCTCTCCAGGTCGGTCAGGATTCCGTGCAGCACCGAATCCCAGAATGCCTTCTCGTCCAACAATTCAATGAGAAAGAAGTATCCGCCGCGCTGCTGAACTCGCTCTCGAATCTGACCGAGCATGTGCGTCTTTCCGGACCCGGCAGCCCCCTGGATCACGACTCCCAAGGGCTTGGACACGGGGCGAGTGCGCGCACTGTCGAACGACTTGATCACGCTGTCGACGGCTGCCTCGTTGATTCCGTCGACGTGAAGCTCGTTGGTACGCCACACATCGTCGGGTGTGGGTGCCCACGTCAGCTGAATCGAAGACAGCGCGTCGTGTTCTGCAGAAGTCATCGTCATTTGATTGTCACCATGTGCCGGTTCTGGCCGCCGATATGCAGTGCAGCAGAACGATCTTCGTCGGTGAGGGTCTTCTGATTCGCTTCTGGAATCAAATTGATCTTCTGTTCGCGGTAAAGGGAGCTCAGAGTGTCATCGACAGCGCGTCGGTCGAGTCCGGCGAGATCGGCTCGAAGTCGCGTGAGCGAAACGAACGCCTTCGGCTCGCGAGCAAGCCGGTGGTAAGCGGAGCGGATGCGGGTCTCGACGTCGGCCGGTGCCGGTGGCTCCACCACTTCGGGCTCGACATGGTCGGTGATCACGGGCTTGGAGTCGCCCGCAGGCGGCATCGACTCGGACGCGACGGGCAGGAACACTTCGTTGGGTTCTGTGCCCACGCGTTCGAGATGACGGATGAGGGCAAGTACAAGGGTGGCAAATGCTTTACCACCCAACTTGGACGTGACGGACAATCGTTTGAATTCCTCGGCGGCGAGTTGCCATCCTGCGTCGGTCAACTCCAGGACGAGCCCTCGGCCTACCTTTGGAGCC
Organism: Rhodococcus sp. IEGM1428; assembly: GCF_050321865.1. Lineage (NCBI taxonomy): Bacteria > Bacillati > Actinomycetota > Actinomycetes > Mycobacteriales > Nocardiaceae > Rhodococcus > Rhodococcus sp. IEGM1428. The sequence continues at coordinate 694,575 of NZ_JBNQFW010000001.1, forward strand.
GTTATCAGTTGACGTGACACCAGGTTTTTACGTTCTTTTGCTTCGAGCCGAGACCCCAATGTGGACAACTCAGTGTTCTTTACTGGTCGGGATTCCGCCATCAGTACGAGCAGTGTGGTCCGTTCGACGAATGTCAGATCGGTAGTCACGGGTGTTGTCCTTCTTTCGCGGCGGTGAGGGCGTTCGTCGTGGAGGTTCGGTTGGAGCGATGTTCGTGGAGGGCGGCCTCTATCTCGTCGATAACTTGCCACATGTCTGCCAACACGTGCTCGTTCGGAATCCGGAGCACGTAGTAGCCCAGACCACGCAGGAACTCGTCGCGTCTCCGATCGCGCGCTCGACGCCACGGCGACGAATGCTCGTTCCCGTCGAGCTCGACGACGAACATGTCGTCGAGCCAGGCAATATCGAGAAAATATTTCTCCGCGATCAGGCTGAACTGGAACGGATGGTTCAGCCGCCGGCCCGAGGCCCATGCGCGACGGGACAATTCCTTTTCGACCTGTTTTTCGATGGCGCTGCCGGGATGAGGTCTTCCGGCAACGGCCGGGAACTCCACGGTCGATTCCGGCCGTTTGCGGGCGTCGGTGTCGTCGACGGCCTGCAGGTACTCGGGTAAAGCCACGTACACGACGGACATTCGCTCCACGGTCGGTACCGGGTTGTCGACGAGCCAGACGGCAAAGCCGCGCGCCGCAAGCCATTCCGAGGCCGACGCGAGGGCACCCTGTTGCGGTGTGGTCAGCTCGTCCGCGCTGATCACCAGGGCCACTTTCTCTCGTTCCCAGCTAGTGCCGAGTACACCGGCCACGCCTTCAGCTACCTCGGCGTCGGAGAAGCGTCCATGGCGTGACGTCGGATCGCCCGATAGCGAGCGCTGCGCGAGGTCTGCTAGGAACGGCCCGTAGTGAGCGCTCCGAGCCGCTAGGCGTCGTGCATGTGTCCGAACCGCGGCGTAGTCGAGTGAGCTGTGGCCTTGCACGTTCTCCGCTTCGGGCAACCAAGCTGGGAACAGATCGACGGCGGCTTGGGTGAGAGCGGCCAGGATCTGCGCGATGTATCGCGACTGCGTATTCGAGGGTTCGGCGTGGACTCGGATTACCGCGGGCCATGTGGCGGACTGGTCGTCGAGGGCAACGGCAATCGCATCACCGGGTGCCCCGATGAGACACGCAGCTCGGTCGAGTGGAAGCGGCCAGTCGTCGACCTGCGAGTTGTTCATGCCACCTTCACAGTTGGAGAATGGGATGTATCGGTAGAAACCATACTTGTGGTTCGTTTCTTGCGCGTGTCGGACTGATTGCTTACCTACTTGGCACGATTTGGATCCACGGGGGCCGTTCCCCTACACTTGACCGGTTGCCTGTGGCAGCGGTGTGCCTTCGTGCGCCCGTACCCGGCAGCCGACCGCGCGTGTCGGGACGGAAATCCGGCACGTACGTACATCCAGGTCAAGGAGAAGTGAGTGATTCAGCAGGAGTCGCGAGTACGCGTCGCTGATAACACGGGCGCAAAGGAAATCCTTTGCATCCGCGTTCTCGGTGGCTCGTCACGTCGCTACGCCGGAATCGGCGACATCATCGTAGCTACGGTGAAAGACGCCATCCCCGGTGGAAACATCAAGAAGGGTGAGGTCGTCAAGGCCGTCATCGTCCGCACCGTCAAGGAGCGCCGTCGTCCGGATGGCTCGTACATCCGCTTCGACGAGAACGCTGCTGTGCTGATCAAGCCGGACAACGATCCCCGTGGAACCCGTATCTTCGGCCCGGTTGGCCGCGAGCTGCGTGAGAAGAAGTTCATGAAGATCGTCTCGCTCGCCCCGGAGGTGCTGTAAATGAAGGTGCACAAGGGCGACACCGTTCTCGTGATCGCAGGCAAGGACAAGGGCGCCAAGGGCAAGGTCATTCAGGCCTACCCCGCTGACTCCAAGGTTCTGGTCGAGGGCGTGAACCGCATCAAGAAGCACACCGCGGTCTCCGCCAACCAGCGCGGCGCATCCTCGGGTGGCATCGTCACTCAGGAAGCCCCGATCCACGTATCGAACGTTGCAGTGGTCGACTCGGACGGAAACCCCACTCGCGTGGGCTACCGGACCGACGAGGAATCCGGCAAGCGCGTTCGAGTTTCCCGGAAGAACGGGAAGGACATCTGAGATGACTACCACCGAAAACATCGCGGGCGAACAGCCCCGCCTCAAGGCGCGCTACCGCGCCGAGATCAAAGACGCCCTGAACACCGAATTTGCATACGAGAACGTCATGCAGATCCCCGGCATCGTCAAGGTCGTCGTCAACATGGGTGTCGGCGACGCCGCCCGTGACGCCAAGCTGATCAACGGTGCAGTTGCCGACCTCGCTGCCATCACCGGCCAGAAGCCGGAGATCCGCAAGGCTCGCAAGTCCATCGCACAGTTCAAGCTGCGCGAAGGAATGCCCATCGGCGCACGCGTCACCCTCCGTGGCGACCGCATGTGGGAGTTCCTCGACCGTCTGGTCTCCATTGCCCTTCCCCGAATCAGGGACTTCCGCGGCCTCTCGGGCACGCAGTTCGACGGCAACGGAAACTACACGTTCGGCCTCAACGAGCAGTCGATGTTCCACGAGATCGACGTGGACAAGATCGACCGTCCGCGCGGCATGGACATCACCGTAGTAACCACCGCAACCAACAACGAAGAAGGCCGCGCGCTGCTCAAGCACCTCGGCTTCCCGTTCAAGGAGAACTGAGTCCATGGCGAAGAAGGCATTGGTCAACAAGGCCAACAAGAAGCCGAAGTTCGCGGTGCGTGCATACACTCGCTGCAACCGCTGCGGCCGTCCCCATTCCGTGTTCCGCAAGTTCGGCCTCTGCCGTATCTGCGTGCGCGAAATGGCACACGCCGGAGAGCTTCCCGGAGTTCGCAAGAGCTCCTGGTGATCTGAGGCCTCCGGGCTTCACCACACCACGCTGATGGGCGTGGGTTCCGACAGGAACCCACGCCCATTTTGTGTTGCTCGAATCCTGATTTTCACACAGTCCACATTCCGTGTCGTAGCTCCAGCGAGCGGACCAGACCGACCGCCGCTTGATGATCCTGGCTGTCGATGATCAGCAACAGGCCACGCTCGGACATCGCCAATGCAAAGTCGTCGGTGGAGACGGTTCTACACCCGGGCGGCATATCCGGGTCTCCGAGTTCCCGATAGGTGTCGGCGATCGCTACTGCGTCCTCATCCGGGTCGAATCCCAAGACGGTCACGAAATGTCCTACATTCCAATCGAATTCGGTCAGTTCCGCGGTGTGAACATTCGCCACCAGGCCGAATCGGAAGTGCGCGTCGGCAAGGCGGACACGTAGCAGGCGTAGCCGATCGGCACCGGGCCCCATGATCGGAACGACGGCAACGCGGTGGTCGGTTGCCGTCTCGATGCCCTCTGCGAGACCTGCCGCTGTGGTCCCGGCTGCGTCGATCGATGCGGCCCTCGGCAGTGCGTCCCACCCGTCGGTGATTCGAGGGGTTCCGGGAGGGCGCGCCGACTCGACCTCGACCGGCCAGATCGCGGACCCTGATGCGACCGCAAGTGCCGTCACGCCCGGTGCGTCGTCGCCCATGACGGCCGTCAGCGCAACCGATGCCGAGAACGGTCCGCAGAGTTGATCCGGTTGCGGCAGACCACGATCGAGTGCAGAGACGATCGCACCTGCGCCGGGGAACCGTCGCAGCATGTCAGTAGATCCAGCGCAACGATTCGAGCAGTTCGTCCTCCGTGTGACTGTCCGCCCACGCTGCATCGGCGTCCCGGCACGCAACGAACGCGCCCAGAAGATCCTTGCCCAACACGTTCGCGACCAGTTCGGACGACAGTAGGTTGTCGCGCTGCTGCGCGTGGGTGGTCGCGAGTGGGGAGATCCCCGCGGTCTCGCGACGCGCGTCGTCCCAACCTCCCACGTCCTCCTGGACCGGTGACGGCAACTGCGCCGAATCCGCGACTCCCGACAGGCCGGCCGCGATCGTGACGGCCAGTGCCAGATACGGATTGGCGGACGCGTCGCATGCCTTCAACTCGACGTTCGTGTGTTCCGGTCCGAGAAGGGGTGTGGCCGGTACGAGTCGCACTGCAGCCTCACGGTTTTCGACGCCCCAGAACCCGAAGGCACCTGCCCAGTAGCCCGGTCGACGACGCAGCAGCGAACCCGAACTCGGTGCCGTGATGGCAGTGAGTCCCGAAAGTTCTCGAACGAGGCCCGCGACGTACGCCCGCCCGGTGTCGGACAGTCCGTACTCTCCGTCCCCGGTCAATGCGTTGTGACCATCACGAACCAGTGACGTGTGCAGGTGCCACCCGTTACCTGCACTGCTCGATGAGGGCAGGGGAGCGAAGCTTGCCCGCAGGCCGTGAGCTTTCGCCGCTGAGTGGATGGTCTGCCGCGCGAGAACTTGCGCATCGGCTGCAGCAAGTGGATCGAGTGGACTCAATGCGATCTCCAGCTGGGAGCCGCCGTACTCGGCATGAATCTGACCGATGTCGAGGCCGTTCGCAGTCAGCGCCTCGAGCAGCAGGACTACGAATTCGTCGACGTCGCGGAGTGCGTTCGCCGAGTAGGCAGGTCCGCGATGAGCCGACAGCCCGTCCGATTCGCGAGTCAGGGCGAACTCGATCTCGAATCCGGCCCGCACCTCGAAACCCGCATCGGACGCCCTCTGAACCTGCCGCTCGAGAACAGCACGTTGATCGTAGGGCCAGGGAGAGCCGTCCGCCGACAGCTGCCTGCCGTGTACCCAGGCAAGCCCTGGCTGTCCGGACAGGGCGACCACGCTCGACGCGTTGTCGATCACCGGAATCAACCGCACATCGCCGGACGGCGTCGACAGTCCCTCGTGGGCGAACGTGATCCCGTCGTGGGAATCGAACACCGCGAACACCGCGGTAACTCCTACTCCACGCCGTGCGACTGCCGTCAATCCTGCGGTGGGCACGGTGCGTGATCGGACGATGCCATTGTTGTCGACCCAGCCGATGGTCACCCCCGCGATGTTGCGGTCGCGCAGAGTGTGGGTGAGGTGGTCGATGTCGACTGCCTTCGAGTCCGTCATGGTCCGACGTTAGCGAAGAAGTGGGAGTCCGGGTGTCCAACTGGGTCTGCGGGTTGCGAAACGGCGGGGCTACGCGTGTACCGCGCCGAACTGAGCCGTTGAATTCGCTTGACCGTGTCTGCGGTGGAGTCCAGAGCGGCGTCAACGCGGCGAGGAGTATTGCGCGCGACATCGGTACAGAGTTTTGAACGTGATTTTCGTAAAAGGTCTGTACGCAAACCTCTTGGGCCGCGTCAGGCCGCGTTGTGGCGGGGGTTCTCCTTGGATCAGTCCGCGAAGAGGCCTACGAAGTAGATGCAGTCGAAGTCGATTAAGAACTCGACATCGATATATGGCGCGAACTTTGCCAAGCCCGCGGGCGCGACCTCATGCATTGCGGCTTCAACTGGTCCGTATCCTTCGTCTACTTCGATCAACTCTTTAATGATCCTGGTGGTAGCACCCCGAAGCGGGTAGCTCTTGGTAAGAAGCTCGGATTTTTTCTCGTACGCGTCCAGGTACCACATTTGTCATCTCCGTGGTTTTCGGCCGGGCACCGGCGCTTTTGTCATATCGCCGGTGACTGGGTCGAACTTGTCGAGGCGGTGCCCGTTCCTCGTGTGCATTCGGACCCCCATGTCGGTAAGTGCATACGAATAGATATCTTCTGTTGCCTGTCCGATGTGGCCGATCGTCCGGTGGACGTTCATCGCTGAGGTGCGGACACTGAGATTGAGATCCGACCAGAGCGATGACGATACCGAGGTCTACGCTGCAGGACGTGTTGTTGGTGATCGTCAATCTGAAGAATAGCCAACTTTGTACTCGCATTTCTCGTCCAGAGTGAAGGCTTCGTTCAGGAAAGCTGCAAACTCTGACGCCTTGGACAGCGGAACGTCGTGTTGACGAATCCCAATGGGAAGTTCGTTCTCGTCGTCTGCTATTCCGAGAATCCTCCCGATTACCGTGGCTGACATGTCGTGAAGGACATATTCGCCCATAAGGAGATGGGTAGTCTTATCGAATTTCTCTAGGTGCCACATCTTAGTTTTCTGAAGTTAGTGAGAACAAGCGCGTGCCGTGTGACCGGTAATCGCTCGATCAGTCGATAGATTCTGGTATCACGTGTGCTCCACTCTCGAGCAGTCCGCCTCCCACGTATCGCATTGCCCATTCCTCAGTCGGTGAACAGGCCGATGAAGTATTCATGATCGGAGCTGATTCTCAAATTGCCATCTATGTACTTCGCGAATTTCGGTACGTCGGCCAATGTGACGGGGTACGGTCCCATCTCTAACGGATGTTCACTTTCGTCGACGTCCATTATCTCTCTGATTTTGTCTCCCGTAATAGCGAGCAGAAGATAGCTGTCCGCGATCGAATCGGTTCGGTCATTGTACGATTCCAAATACCACATGCCGTCTCTTGGCTCCTGATGCGATCGATCTGGTAGGTCTTCGTCTTCCCTCGACCGCAGACGCTCGGCCATGGACGCGGAGTGTGAAGGCTCATTTCGGTTCGGCGCGGAACGAGACTTCGTACGAGTGTCCTTCTTTGGCTTGGAACGGGATTTGTATGAACTGAGCAAAGGCCGGCACCTTCTCCGCCGGTACGTCGTTCTGGCCGACTGCAACGGGTAGGTCGAAGTCGCTGTCGTCGATCTGTAGCGTGTTTTTGACGAATTCGACCGTCATATCGTGCAAGAGGTATATCTCTGTTGCCAATTCGGTTTCATCATTGAATTCTTGCAGATACCACACTGGATTTTCCTCTCATGCCACAGTCTTAAGTGTTATGGATTGGCGTAAACGAAGGTGGACAATTCCAAAGTCTTCACTCGGCGAGGAATGAAACCTCGTACGAATGTCCTTCCTTCGCTTCGAACGGTATTTGCATGAACCGAGCAAAGTCGGGTACCTTCTCCGCTGGAACGTCGTTCTGGCCGACTGCAACGGGTAGGTCGAAGTCACTGTCGTCGATCTGCAGCGTATTCTTGACAAAGTCGACCGTCATACCGTGCAGAGGGTGGATCTCTGTTTCCAATTCGGTTTCGTCATCGAATTCTTGCAGGTACCACATGGCGTTCTCCTTTCGAGTGTATATTCTACTGTTGTGGTTGATTTCGGAGCGGTTGTGACCCAGCGTCATGTCAGGTTCGAGCAATCCAGATGTCGGAGCCGATTAGTCATCGACCTGGCCTTCTGGTTGGATCTGGGGGTTTCGTCTGAACGCCAGTATTGGGGTCGTATTCCCCCAAATGTTTACCGCTCTTGCTGTACTTTTCGACCGCGCCGTGCTGATAATCCCACTCGTAGATGTTTCCTTTCTCGTCGACCCAACGCGTCCGCCGGTTCATTCTTTTTGCTAATTTTGCGTTAGGTATCCCTGGAAGATCCCTTGTTGGCGGAGGATTGTAATGCCAACTACCTCCACCAGTATTCGCGTTGAAAGTCGTCGGACTTGCTTGTAGGAGCGGTTGCACGTCCGATGCGATTCCAATGGCCGCCGCCCCGGTTGCCACGGTGACACCGACGGCAATTGCCGACGCCGCTTCCACTCCGGTGAGGACGGCGATGACACTTCCGGCGATGACGCTGCCGGTCGCGCCGGTAACCGCGACCGTTCCCACGCCGAGTGTGAAGAAGCCGGCAACTGCACCGGCGATCGTGCCGGCAACGATGGCCGCCCCCACGATATCGATGACGCTCTGGTGAGCCTCCTGAATGGTGGTGGCCCATTCGCCGCAAGCGCTCGCGAGAATGTCGAATTGGTCGGCGGTATTCTGCGCAGCGATGTAGACGCCGTCCATCTGGGCGAGGACCTGCGGCATTTCGTCGGAGGAAAGGTCCTCGATGTCGGTCCATGCGGAGTTCGTGGCGTCGCTCGCTCGGCGTAGCTCCTCGGCGGCGGTGCGCCACGCGCTTCCGAGACCCCGCAGCTTGTGCGGATCGCCGTTGGGCCACATGTGGCCCTGTAGCCATCGCGTGATCAGGCCCCACCCCATCGGAGCGTCGGTGTCGCCGCCGTAGGAACCGTTGAAGCGCGGTGTATCCGTATGTGGAAGTTGTGGGGGAGCGGGTAGCGGTGGGGGCGGCGGAACGGTGTTCGCATTCTCCGCGTTGGCGTGGTTGACGCCGGTTGCCGCCAGCAGATCATGAAGTTTGCCGAACGCATTCGTGAGGTCGATTGCTGTGGAAACCGCGTCGAATGCCGCGGAATCGTAACTGTCTGCCCAAGACTTTCCGGCGTTGTCGGTGCCTGCGCAGCCCCAGTTGCGGTCGAGTTCCGCGGCGAGTGCCGCTATCGCGCCGCTGGATATGGTCTTGGCGCTGCCGTACTGGGAAGCCGCATCGGCAAGGATGTCCGGGTCGACGCTGATCGGGGCCATCAGGGCCACATTCGCTTGTTGTGGTCCACGGCTGCGCGGTAGCGATCATGGGCGCCTCGTGCCAGCGAGCCGAGTTGGGCGAGCGCGGTTCGCATATCGTTCAGTTCCTGCCGGAGTAGCACGTGCTTCGAGCGGTGCGCCTCGGCCGCTTCGCCCTCCCATTCGATGCCGAGATCGTTGACCTCGCGCTCGACACCTGCGATAGCGGATTCGATCGTGGCTCCAACTACATGCGCGCGATCGACAAGAGCGAGAATCCGCTCGACATCGGCGACATAGCGTGCCATCAACGGTCCAACCGCAGGCCGGAATCCATCAGGTGCGCGTCGATCTTCTTGTCCGCTGCGGCGTAGTCGATTGCAACGCGATCGAGCAGCGCAGCGTCCTCGGTCAGCGCGCCACACATCTTCCGAGCCGAATCGACCCACTCCGCCCACAGAACTGCATGGGAATCGGCCGCATTGCCCGTCCAGGAGGACTCCATCAACTCTTCGGCGTCTCGGCGGATGAGGTCGATGTCGTCCCAGAGCGCATCGGCGAGACCGGACATTCGGGCTGCGGCTCGACGGATGCGGTCCGGATCGGCTCTCACAGCGTCTTCCGGGACGAACCCGGCCACGGCCGGACGCCGACCGTTTCGAAAAGACCATTTGAATGCATCGAACCCCCCGGAGCGATGGAATGATGCCGGAAGGCTACTGCACCGAACCGACGAACGCGGTCGTGTCTGCCGCCTCGCACCGGCAGGGTGCCCCTCGAGCACTACCACGATCGATTTTGAGAATGGCACCCGGTTCCCTACACTAGAGCGGTTGCCCGGGCTTCGTCGTGCCTGCACGCGAGTCCTTGCAATACAGAACGCAACCTCGAGTTCTCCGTACGTCAGCATTGAACATGCGGAAGCTCGTAACACCTGGCAGTGCAGCGATGCATTGCTTGGAGCGCAACCCCTGACCGGCAACAGTCGGTCAGGACATGTTCACTTCGCTGTAGGCCCACGATGTGACGAGCCAGGCCCGTCGGTTTTCCGAAACCCACAGGCACCAGCCCGCGCGTGCTGCATGGGAACCGCTGCGAGAAAGGTGCACAGGTCACACCATGACGATGACCGATCCAATTGCAGACTTCTTGACTCGTCTGCGCAACGCCAACTCGGCGTACCACGACGAGGTGAAGCTTCCCCACTCGAAGCTCAAGGCGAACATCGCCGAGATCCTCAAGCGCGAGGGCTACATCTCCGATTACCGCACGGAAGACGCCGAGGTGGGCAAGACCCTCATCGTCGATCTGAAGTACGGCCCGAGCCGTGAGCGCAGCCTCGCCGGCGTGCGACGCGTCTCCAAGCCCGGTCTCCGGGTGTACGCAAAATCCACCAATCTGCCCAAGGTTCTCGGCGGCCTGGGCGTGGCGATCATCTCCACGTCCACCGGTCTGCTCACGGAGCGTCAGGCTGCCAAACAGGGTGTGGGCGGAGAAGTCCTCGCCTACGTCTGGTAGGGGAGGCCACCACCATGTCACGTATTGGAAAATTGCCGGTCCCAGTCCCCGCTGGCGTCGATATCACCATCGACGGCCAGGACGTTGCGGTCAAGGGCCCCAAGGGTGCCCTGAGCCTGACAGTCGCCGAGCCCATCAAGATCGCCCGCGCCGACGACGGCACCATCGCCGTCACCCGGCCGGACGACGAGCGTAAGAGCCGCTCGCTGCATGGCCTCTCGCGCACACTCGTTGCGAACCTCATCACCGGTGTCACCAACGGTTACACCACCAAGATGGAGATTCACGGCGTCGGTTACCGCGTCGTACTCAAGGGCAAGGACCTCGAGTTCGCACTCGGTTACAGCCATCCCGTGCTGATCGAAGCACCCGAGGGCATCACGTTCACGGTCGAGTCGCCCACGCGATTCACCGTTGTCGGCATCGACAAGCAGAAGGTCGGTCAGATCTCTGCCAACATTCGTCGTCTGCGGCGTCCGGACCCGTACAAGGGCAAGGGCATCCGCTACGAGGGTGAAGTGATCCGCCGCAAGGTCGGAAAGACGGGTAAGTGATATGAGCCAGCAAACAGCAGACAAGGCGAACGTCGTCAAGCGCACACCGCGCGGCACCGACGTCTCGACGAAGCGTCGCCTGTCGAAGGCACGTCGTCACTTCCGCCTTCGCAAGAAGATCTCCGGAACGCCCGAGCGTCCGCGCTTGGTCGTCAACCGGTCCTCGCGTCACATCCACGTGCAGTTGATCGACGACCTCGCGGGCCACACGCTGGCCAGCGCGTCGAGCATCGAAGCCGATGTGCGCGCACTCGAGGGCGACAAGAAGGCCGTCAGCGCGAAGGTCGGCGAGCTCATCGCCAGCCGTGCGAAGGCAGCCGGCGTCGAGGCAGTCGTGTTCGACCGCGGCGGCAACAACTACAGCGGCCGCATCGCGGCACTCGCAGACGCTGCCCGCGAAGGCGGGTTGACGTTCTGATGATGACAATGACTGACAACGGAAGGACAGCCTGATGCCGGGACGTCAACGGCGTGACGGCGGAAGCGGCCCCGCCGGACAGAACAGTGGCCCCAACGCAGGTGGCGACAACAACCAGCGCGGCGACAACCGCGGTGGTGGCGGTCGTGACCGTCGTGACAACGGCCGTGGCGGAAACGCTGCGGACAAGTCGAACTTCATCGAGAAGGTCGTCACGATCAACCGCGTCTCCAAGGTGGTCAAGGGTGGTCGACGCTTCAGCTTCACCGCCCTCGTCATCGTCGGTGACGGCAACGGACTGGTCGGCGTCGGCTACGGCAAGGCCAAGGAAGTTCCCGCGGCCATCCAGAAGGGTGTCGAGGAAGCTCGCAAGAGCTTCTTCCGCGTCCCGATGATCGCCGGCACCATCACGCACCCCATCCAGGGCGAAGCCGCTGCCGGCGTCGTCATGTTGCGTCCGGCCAGCGCCGGTACCGGCGTCATCGCCGGTGGCGCTGTGCGCGCAGTGCTGGAGTGCGCCGGTGTCCACGATGTGCTGTCGAAGTCGCTCGGTAGCGACAACGCCATCAACGTCGTGCACGCGACCGTCGCGGCCCTCAAGGGTCTGCAGCGTCCCGAGGAAGTTGCGGCTCGCCGCGGCCTGACCCTCGAAGAGGTTGCACCCGCCGGAATGCTGCGCGCTCGCGCACAGGCAGGAGCGGTGAAGTAATGGCTCAGCTGAAGGTCACTCAGATCAAGAGCACCATCGGCCAGAAGGCGAACCAGCGTGACAGCCTGCGTACTCTCGGGCTCAAGGGCATCCGCCAGACGGTCGTCCGCGAGGACAACCCGCAGAACTGCGGACTGGTCAACACGGTGCGCCACCTCGTAACTGTTGAGGAGGTCTAACCATGACCATCAAACTGCACCACCTGCGCCCCGCAGCCGGATCCAAGTCGACGAAGATTCGCGTCGGCCGTGGTGAAGGTGGCAAGCGCGGCAAGACCGCAGGTCGCGGTACCAAGGGAACCGGCGCGCGTAAGAACGTGCCGGCACGCTTCGAGGGTGGCCAGATGCCCCTCCACATGCGGCTCCCGAAGCTCAAGGGCTTCACCAACCGCAACCGTGTCGTGTTCCAGGTCGTGAACCTGCGCGACATCGAGCGCCTGTTCCCCGAGGGTGGTCAGATCGGTATCCCCGAGCTGATCGCCAAGGGAGCCGTTCGCAAGAACGAGCTCGTCAAGGTTCTCGGAGACGGAAACCTCACCGTGAAGGTCGATATCTCGGCCAACAAGTTCACGGGCTCCGCCAAGGAAAAGATCGCCGCTGCCGGCGGTTCTGCAACCGAGGTATGAGCATTGCCTCGAAGTGCTGATTAGCAGCGCTTCGAGCAGCAGTTCGTGACGATGGCCGCAGCCACAGCTCTCGCAGCTGAGCTGCGGCCATCGTCGCCTACACGCAATGTCGTGTGTGTCGACCGATCGGCCAGGGTCCAACACTGACCGTCGGGACGTTCGATGCGCACTGTTAGAGTTCTAGAGTTCAGAGAAGTTCGTATCGATGCGGTCGATGTACGTCGTCCGCAGTCCATGCTCGTGAGGCTCACGGGAGCATCAGTCGCTCCCGCCGAAGCACTCGCGGCGTCAACGCAGTCGTGCCAGGAGGATCTTTGCTTTCCGCCTTCGTGTCGGCCCTCAGGACTCCTGACCTGAGACGGAAGATCCTCTTCACGCTCGGTCTGGTGGCCCTGTATCGCTTCGGTGCAACGCTGCCGTCGCCGGGGGTCGACTACGCCAATGTCCGAGCGTGCATCGACCAGGTCTCCGGTGGAGATTCGGCGGGCATCTACTCGTTGATCAACCTGTTCTCGGGTGGAGCGCTGCTCCAGCTCTCGGTGTTCGCGATCGGCATCATGCCGTACATCACCGCCAGCATCATCGTGCAGCTGCTCACCGTCGTCATCCCCAAGTTCGAGGAACTCCGCAAGGAGGGACAGTCGGGCCAGGCCAAGATGACGCAGTACACGCGTTACCTGTCGATCGCACTGGCCATCCTGCAGGCGACCGGCCTGGTGGCCCTCGCTTCGCGCGGCCAGCTACTCCAGGGATGTCAGCAGGACATCATCGCCGACCAGTCCATCTTCGGGCTCGTCATCATCGTGCTCGTCATGACTGCAGGCGCAGCCGTCGTGATGTGGTTCGGCGAGGTCATCACCGAGCGCGGTGTCGGTAACGGAATGTCGCTGCTGATCTTCGCCGGAATTGCCTCGCGCATCCCGTCCGAGGGCAACTCGATCCTCGAGAGCCGCGGCGGACTGGTGTTCGGGTTCGTCTGCTTCGCAGCGTTCCTCATCATCACCGGTGTGGTGTTCGTCGAGCAGGGTCAGCGTCGTATTCCGGTTCAGTACGCCAAGCGCATGGTCGGTCGAAAGATGTACGGCGGCTCGTCGACCTATCTTCCGCTCAAGGTCAACCAGGCCGGCGTCATCCCGGTGATCTTCGCGTCCTCGTTGCTCTACCTGCCCAATCTGATCGCGCAGCTCACGTCTGCGAGCACGGCAACAGATCCCAGCTGGTGGCAGCGCATCATCAACGAGTACCTGGTGAACCCAGCCAACCCCGTCTACATCGCGATCTTCTTCGGGCTCATCGTCTTCTTCACGTACTTCTACGTGGCGATCACGTTCAATCCCGAAGAGCGCGCCGACGAAATGAAGAAGTTCGGCGGGTTCATTCCCGGTATCCGCCCCGGCAAGCCGACTGCGGACTACCTGAACTACGTCCTCAGCCGCATCACGCTGCCCGGCTCGATCTACTTGGGCACGATCGCTGTGCTCCCGAACCTGTTCCTCGACATCGGCAGTTCCGGTGGAGGCGGGAACCTCCCCTTCGGTGGAACAGCCGTGCTGATCATGGTCAGCGTCGGCCTGGACACCGTGAAGCAGATCGAAAGCCAGCTCATGCAGCGCAACTACGAAGGGTTCCTCAAGTGAGACTTGTTCTGCTCGGTCCCCCCGGTGCCGGCAAGGGCACTCAAGCCGTTCTCCTCTCCGAGAAACTGGGCGTGCCGCACATCTCCACCGGAGATCTGTTTCGCGCGAACATCGGCGAGAAGACGCCGCTCGGCCTCGAAGCGAAGAAGTACCTCGACGCCGGCGATCTGGTTCCCAGTGAGCTGACTGTCGACATGGTCCGCAGCCGTCTCGCCGAGCCCGACGCCGTCAACGGTTTCCTGCTCGACGGCTTCCCACGTTCGGTCGGTCAGGCCGAGGCTCTCGTGGGCATTCTGGCCGATCTGAACGCAAAGCTCGACGCCGTACTGTCGTTCGTCGTCGACGAGGACGTCGTTGTCGAACGGATGCTTGCGCGCGGTCGCGAGGACGACAAGGAGGACGTCATCCGCAACCGCCTCAAGGTGTACCGAGACGAAACGGCACCGCTGCTCGACTACTACGCCGACGAGCTCGTCACGGTCGACGCCATCGGTGAAGTGGACGAGGTCAACGCTCGCGCGCTGAAGTCCATCGAGGATCACGGCAAGTAATGGCGTTCGGCCGTAAACGCAAAGTCGTACCGTTTCGTAGCGCAGGTGAGCTCGACGCCATGGCGGCTGCCGGTGCGGTCGTGGGTGCTGCGCTGGTTGCCGTCAGAAACGCGGCGGGTCCCGGGGTCTCGACACTCGAACTCGATCGAGTAGCCGAAGCGGTGATTCGTGACGCCGGGGCCGTTCCGTCGTTCCTCGGGTATCACGGCTTCACCGGCAGCATCTGCTCCTCGGTGAACGATCGTGTGGTACACGGCATTCCGTCCGCAGACGAGGTTTTGGCTGCAGGCGACCTGGTCTCGATCGATTGTGGTGCGGTCCTCGACGGATGGCACGGAGACTCCGCATGGACGTTCGGCGTCGGAGACATCATCGAGGCCGATGCAATGCTGAGCGAGGCGACGAGACTGTCGATGGAAGCCGGTATCGCGGCAATGCTCCCTGGTAACCGACTCACCGACGTTTCGCATGCCATCGAGTCCGGAACACATGCGGCGGAAAAAGCGCACGGCCGAAAGTACGGAATCGTCGACGGCTACGGCGGCCACGGAATCGGCCGCGAGATGCACATGGATCCATTCCTGGCGAACGAGGGTGCACCGGGCAAGGGCCCGGAGTTGGTCGTCGGATCGACACTCGCGATCGAACCGATGCTGACTCTCGGGACCTACGACACCGACATCCTCGAGGACGGGTGGACCGTCGTCACGACCGACGGATCGCGCTCGGCGCACTGGGAACACACGGTCGCCGTGACCGAGGACGGGCCACGCATCCTGACGGTTCGGCCCAGCTAGAACTACCAGGCCAACGATCCGTAACGACGGCCCCCTCGGATGAGTCCGAGGTGGGCAGCCGTCAAACGTAGCCACAGGCGCGTCGGCATCCGGGTCAGTGTGGTCGGCAGCAGTGGGTTTCGCAGTGCAAGCGCGAGTAGCGCGACGATCGTTGTACGGACTCGGAACGGCGGGCATCCGTTAGCCCGGTACATCCCGCGGACGTGGGCCGAGCCGTATCCGAGTGCCCCCGCTTGTGCCCAATTGTCTCGGTAGCCCGTACGCAGACGATATTCGACCAGTGGCTCGGCTATGAAGTGCAGGCGAGCGCCCGATTGCTGTGCGCGCCAAGAGAATTCCATGTCCTCGCTGGCATGAACGAATTCGAGCATCCCTCCGAGATCTCGGTAGGTCGACGCGTGGCACGCCATACTCGCTCCGATGACGAACGGTCGAAATGCTGACTTGCCCTGATTCGAAGGTGGGGCGAACGGAACGGCGGCTCGCGTGGATTCCGAGTTCAGTGCCTCGGTGCTCAGGCCGGTTCCCACGAGGTCGTAGCGCTCGAGCTCGGCAGTGATGCGCCGCAGCCACGTCGGGTGCACGACGTCGTCGGCATCGCAGAAAGCCAGGAGTGGGCCGTCTGCTGCCTCCGCCCCGCGATTGCGCGCGAAGGATGCGCCTGCGGTGCCGGACGAATCGAGGTACTTCAGATTCAGTCGGGTCCGTAGCTCGTGGTTCTTCACGAACTCACACACGCCGTCGGTCGAGCCGTTGTCGCTGACGATGACTTCGAACGAGCCGTCGTAATCCTGATGCGCGAGCGCGCTCAATTGTTCGTCGAGTAAATCCTTGGCGTTGTGTACGGGAATGATCACGGAGACGGCTGGGCTGCCTCCGGACGGGTTGAAACTCAAGAGTGCACCTTGCGGGCTCGGACGCTGCACGATTATGGGCGGACGAAACGTTAGCTTCTTTGAACGAGCGTGGCCAGCCGAGGTGTTTCGTGCCCGCTTCGCGCGCATTTGGCCAGATGTGTGTTTGCCGGTAACATAGATCGACGGTGCGCCCTGCGTACCGGATGTTCGCGTGCCCGCATGGGCTGCGAGCGTTTCCGGCGACACGCAGGCTCGAGCGATCGAGTCGGTCAGTGCGCATCACGGTAACGGAAACAGATGCAATCAACCAGGTGTGAGAGCCAGGATCGCGGAGGATATGGCCAAGAAAGACGGTGCTATCGAGGTAGAGGGCCGAGTAGTCGAACCACTGCCCAATGCGATGTTTCGCATTGAGCTCGAAAACGGCCACAAGGTACTCGCTCACATCAGCGGAAAGATGCGTCAGCACTACATTCGCATCCTTCCCGAGGATCGCGTCGTCGTAGAGCTCTCGCCCTACGACCTCACGCGTGGACGCATCGTTTACCGCTACAAGTAAGAGCTTCCCCGGCCACGTCCGGTCGGGGGGAACCATGCTCGGAGCCGCTGCCCGCAGTGGGGCCGAGCTACACACAGGAGATCAACGACGTGAAGGTTCAGCCGAGCGTCAAGAAGATCTGCGAAAAGTGCAAGGTGATTCGTCGTAACGGGCGAGTCATGGTGATCTGCGACAACCTGCGTCACAAGCAGCGTCAGGGATAACCACCGAGCTTTTCGCACGTCGGCTTGGCAACAGCTAGAAGATGACCTCCCAGCACCAACCGTGACACACGCGTTGCGGCATACCCCCGGCACGGAGGCCGGGGCCCCACTGAGTTGGTTGAAAGACGCTTCACACCCCAGCGGTGAGAAGGACACAGGGGACGGACTGGGAGCAGACCTCCGGACAAGAAAAGGAAATGCCACATGGCACGTCTCGCAGGTGTGGATCTGCCGCGCGAAAAGCGCATGGAGATCGCACTGACTTACATCTACGGCGTCGGCCGTACCCGCTCCAAGGAGATCCTCACAGCGACGGGCGTCAGCCCCGACCTGCGAAGCAAGGATCTCGGCGACGACGATCTGCGCAAGCTCAGCGATTACATCAACGAGTCCCTCAAGGTCGAGGGCGACCTGCGCCGCGAGGTTCAGGCCGACATCCGTCGCAAGATCGAAATCGGCTGCTACCAGGGTCTTCGCCACCGTCGTGGTCTGCCCGTCCGTGGACAGCGCACCAAGACCAATGCGCGTACCCGTAAGGGACCCAAGCGCACCATTGCCGGCAAGAAGAAGGCGAAGTAATGCCCCCCAAAGCACGCGGTACCGGTCCGAAGAAGGCGCAGAAGACGCGTCGCAGGGACAAGAAGAACGTCCCGCACGGATCTGCGCACATCAAGAGCACGTTCAACAACACGATCGTGTCGATCACCGACCCCGCCGGAAACGTCATCTCATGGGCGTCCTCGGGACACGTGGGCTTCAAGGGCTCGCGCAAGTCGACTCCGTTCGCCGCACAGCTCGCAGCCGAGAACGCTGCGCGCAAGGCACAGGAGCACGGCGTCAAGAAGGTCGACGTGTTCGTCAAGGGTCCCGGCTCCGGCCGTGAGACCGCTATCCGCTCGCTTCAGGCCGCTGGCCTCGAAGTCGGCACCATCTCCGATGTCACCCCTCAGCCGCACAACGGCTGCCGTCCGCCCAAGCGGCGTCGGGTCTAGCGGGAAGGAAAGGTTTAGAAAATGGCACGTTATACCGGTCCTATCACCCGCAAGTCGCGTCGTCTGCGCGTCGACCTCGTCGGAGGCGACCAGGCTTTCGAGCGTCGTCCCTACCCGCCGGGCCAGCACGGCCGCGCGCGGATCAAGGAGAGTGAGTACCTGCTCCAGCTGCAGGAGAAGCAGAAGGCTCGCTTCACCTACGGCGTCATGGAGAAGCAGTTCCGTCTGTACTACAAGGAAGCCAACAGGGCCGCCGGCAAGACCGGTGAGAACCTGCTGACCATCCTCGAGACTCGTCTCGACAACGTCGTCTACCGTGCGGGTCTCGCACGCACGCGTCGTCAGGCACGCCAGCTGGTCACCCACGGCCACTTCCTCGTGAACAACAAGCGAGTGGACATCCCCAGCTACCGCGTCTCGCAGTACGACATCATCGATGTCCGCGAGAAGTCCGCACAGACACTGCCGATCCAGATCGCCCGCGAAAGCTACGGCGATCGTCCGGTCGCACCGTGGCTGCAGGTCGTTCCCAACCGTCTTCGCATCCTGGTTCACCGGGTGCCGGAGCGCGCACAGATCGACGTGCCGCTCCAGGAGCAGCTCATCGTCGAGTACTACTCGAAGTAAGGCGCAGCACGCATGTGAGTCTCCTCGCGAGGCTCACATGCGTCTTCGCCTCCACACGTGGGCGTCAAATAGCGGACGCCCGTACAGGAGGAACACACAATGCTCATTTCACAGCGCCCGACGCTGACCGAAGAGGTCATCGCCGACAACCGCTCGAAATTCGTCATCGAGCCGCTCGAGCCCGGCTTCGGTTACACACTCGGCAACTCGCTCCGCCGCACCCTGCTCTCGTCGATCCCCGGCGCTGCTGTCACCAGCATCCGTATCGACGGTGTTCTCCACGAATTCACCACGGTCCCCGGTGTGAAGGAAGATGTCACCGACATCATCCTGAACCTCAAGGGTCTCGTGGTGAGCTCCGAAGAAGACGAACCGGTCACCATGTACGTCCGCAAGCAGGGCCCCGGCGCTGTCACCGCAGGCGACATCGTTCCCCCGGCCGGCGTGACGGTGAACAACCCTGATCTGCACATTGCGACCCTGAACGACAAGGGCAAGTTGGAGATCGAGCTCGTCGTCGAGCGCGGTCGCGGCTATGTCCCCGCCGTTCAGAACAAGGCATCGGGTGCCGAGATCGGCCGTATTCCGGTCGACTCGATCTACTCGCCCGTGCTCAAGGTCACCTACAAGGTGGAGGCCACCCGCGTCGAACAGCGCACCGACTTCGATCGGCTCGTTCTCGACGTGGAAACCAAGAATTCCATCACCGCGCGGGACGCGCTCGCTTCGGCGGGCAAGACCCTGGTTGAGCTCTTCGGCCTCGCCCGTGAGCTGAACGTCGAAGCAGAAGGCATCGAGATCGGACCCTCGCCCGCCGAGGCCGATCACATCGCTTCCTTCGGACTCCCCATCGAGGATCTGGACCTCACCGTCCGTTCCTACAACTGCCTCAAGCGCGAAGGTGTTCACACCGTCGGTGAGTTGGTTGGTCGTACCGAGTCCGATCTGCTCGACATCCGTAACTTCGGGCAGAAGTCCATCGACGAGGTGAAGGTCAAGCTGCATTCGCTCGGCCTCTCCCTCAAGGACAGCCCCGCGTCGTTCGATCCGACCACCGTGCCTGGCTACGACGCCACCACGGGTACGTGGAGTGACACCGACGCCGGCTCCTTCAGCGACACCGAAGGTGCCGAGCAGGACTACGCCGAGACAGAACAGCTGTAATCAGCTCGCTGGAGCTCTTACTAGGAGATTCATCATGCCCAAGCCCACCAAGGGCCGCCGTCTCGGCGGGTCGGCGTCGCACCAGAAGGCCATCCTGGCCAACCTGGCGACGTCACTCTTCGAGCACGGCCGCATCACCACCACCGAGTCGAAGGCCAAGCGCCTTCGTCCCCACGCCGAGAAGCTCGTCACCCATGCCAAGAAGGGTGATCTGGCCCATCGTCGTGAGGTTCTCAAGACGATCAACAACAAAGATGTCGTGCACAAGCTGTTCGCCGAGATCGGGCCTTTCTTCGCCGATCGCGACGGTGGCTACACGCGCATCATCAAGACCGTCCCCCGCAAGGGTGACAACTCGCCGATGGCCATCATCGAGCTCGTCAACGAGCAGACGGTGTCCAACGAAGCCGACCGCGCACGCCGCGTGAAGGCATCGAAGGCTGCTCCCGCCGCAACCGAGGCTCCGGCCGAGGAAGCGACCGAAGAGAACGTCGTCGAGGCTGTCGAAGCCGACGCAACGGACTCCGAGGTAGCGAACGCCGACGCAGTCATCGAAGGCATCGAGGACAACGACGCTCACGCGTCGGACGCCCCCGAAGCCGAGGAAGCAAAGAAGGACTAGTCCTTTTGAGCTCCGCGCACGATCGAAGCGGGCCCGCCATTCCCCCAGGGGAAGGCGGGCCCGCTTTGTCGGTACCCACCAGAATTCGGCTCGACATCTCCTACGACGGCACGAACTTCTCTGGATGGGCGCGTCAACCGGGTATCCGCACCGTGTGCGGCGTGCTCGAACAAGCCTTCTCCACCGTGCTGCGGCAACCGATCGAGCTGACCGTCGCCGGCCGAACCGACGCTGGAGTACACGCGACCGGTCAGGTGGCCCACTTCGATGCCGTCGACGTTCCGGATGATCACGACCGACTGGTCCGGCGTATGGCCCGGTTTCTGCCCACCGATGTTCGGGTGCGAGCAATCAGCACCGTCTCTCGCGATTTCGACGCCCGATTCTCGGCCTATCGCAGACATTACGAGTACCGATTCAGCACCGCGCTCTATGGAGTCGACCCGCTCGACGTCGCCGGCGTCGTGTCCTGGCCACGGCCCATCGATCTGGACGCAGTACGCGAAGCGTCGCGGGCATTGATCGGACTGCACGATTTCGCAGCGTTCTGCAAGAGGCGAGACGGTGCCACCACGGTGCGAGAACTGCAGCGCTTCGACTGGGAACGCAACGGTGATCGGCTCACCGCGTACGTCAGCGCCGACGCGTTCTGCTGGTCGATGGTGCGTAGCCTCGTCGGTGCAATGCAGGCTGTGGGGGAAGGACGTCGCACTCCGGATTGGGCGCGGTCGCTGCTGACGCGTCGCGAACGGTCCAGCGAGGTGACAGTGGCTCCGGCACATGGACTCTCGTTGGTGCGCGTCGACTATCCGCCGTCCGACATGCTCGCTGCACGAAACGCGGCCACCCGAGAGGTGCGAACTGCGATCTCGGCCGACGGATGCTGTGGGGGAGAGGGCTGACGAACCGCCGCCGGGGCTACTGTCGGAACGATGCAGCCGATACAACTAGCCATCGTCGTCGGTAGTGTCCGCGCCGGGCGCGTAGGACCCACGGTCGCGGCCTGGGTCCGCAGCGTTGCCGCCGAGCGCGCGAGCATCGAGGTGGTCGACGTGGATCTGGCCGACTTCGACTTGCCCGGCAATTTGGTCCCGAACGACGATACCGAGCGTTTCACCTCGACGATCGGGGCATGCGACGCGTTCGTGTTCGTCACGCCCGAGTACAACCACGGCGTTCCCGGATCGTTGAAGACGGCGCTCGACACCGTGAAGTACGAGTGGCGCGCCAAGCCGGTGGGATTTGTGTCCTACGGAGGCCTCGGCGGCGGAATCAGAGCTACCGAACAACTACGACAGATCACTGCGGAACTGCACATGGTGTCCGTTCGAGACGCCGTATCGGTGCACCGTGTGCGCAAGCGGTTCGACGACGAGGGTGGTATCGACGATGCCGCTGCCGTCGATGCCCTGGGTCGACTGCTCGATCAAGTCGAGTGGTGGGCCGGTGCGGTGGCCGGCGGACGGGAGCGAATCGACTATCCCGGCTGAGAATTCGTCAAGCACGCACGGCTGAGCGCAGACTTCGTGGCCGACCGATGAACGCCGTCTCCTGAGGGATCGTCACCAGTGTCAGTTCGATGTCGAGAGGGCCCGAGAGCACCCTGATCCGGTCGCCCGAGGCGTGCGGTTGAACTATCGACACGTCCCACTCCCGCCGCGGCAGTCCGCGCGCGTGCTCCGCGCCGTCGTCGCGCGGTACATGCTCGGTCAACGACATCACGGTCACACCCGAAAGTCGTTGCTGATCGGTCGGTTCGGATCCGTCCGCGAAGTCGTTCAGGATCACGTCGTACGACGTCCGAGATCGGATCGTGTGGCCGTCGACAGACAGGCGGTCGGGGGCACCTATCGCGTCGAGGAGTGATCGCCATGCATGCGGGCGGTCGCTCCGAACGAGAACTCTGGCTCCCGTAGCGACGGCGCGGAACAGCAGTTGCTGAGCGAGGTAGAGTTCCCCGGCGATCCGCACTCGGGCCAGGCCCGGCCCGAACAATCGCACCGCGACACCGTGTCCGGCGGCGTCGGAACCCAGGAGCTGGCCGCAACCGCTCACCGGAAGGTCCAGGTCGTCGAGGCTCGATACCTCGAGAGTTCTATTGGGGGACAAGGACTTCAGCCCGGGTACTGCCAGCGGTAGCTGTGCGAAGATACCGTCTCGTTGACTTCCGCTCATCGAGGTCAATCCGCGGACCGAAGGTTTCGCGACTCGGGCGCGGGCGGCGAATCTGCACGATCCACGGATGCGAAGCTTTCCGCTTTCGCGGGTCGGCTGCAGGTGGAAGGTCATCGTCGTCCCCAGGGACGGTGTCGACCACAGAGTGGCAATGTCTTCGGCAGTGATTGCGCTGCAGTCCATTCCGAAGCCGACGCTGGACACTCCCGGCAAGGGTGCCGTCGACCACGTCTGTGTCAGATCGTCGGTACTCACTCCCCGACAGAGGTGCAACACAGCCGATCGAAGTTGTGCGCTCGTGAGCAGGCGCGAGGGCAGGCCATCGGCCTGGAGAGCACGCAGGACGCGCGTGGTCGCCACGACGGCGGTGCGTGCTGCCCCGGCCCGGCTTCCGCCTCTGACCTCGATAGCCCGAGCATTGGACCGGACGTCGAGAGTGACAGCTACCCATACCGTCCGAATCGCCACAGCGGGTAGCGGACCGATGAGTCCCTCGTACACCTCGGTGGCAGCAGAACCGGGTGAGCTGCGAAATCCGAGTGCGGCGATGTCGATCGACGAGACGGCGATGTCGTGTTGCCGAAGACACGACGCCAGCGTCTCGATGGGGAGGGTGTACCGCGTATCCGCGCTCGCCCTGCCGAGAACCGTCTTCGTGTGCGCGGGCGGGAGGATCTCGATGATGCAGCTGACCGTGTTGCGCTGCCAGTGGACACCGACAGCCTGGCCCGTCGTGTCGTGATGGTCGGTGGTCACACCCACCTCGGGAAAACGGTTCGCGAGGAACCGCCAGAGGACCCGGAACCATTCGACGATCGGTCTGCGGCGAATGGTCACGAACGGAACGAGTGCCACCGCCGCGGCGGCGACCAGTGCCCATAACGGCCGCACCTGGCTTGCGAGCAACGCAAGACTCGTTGCCACTGCAGCGATCTCGGCCGTGATCACGCGTCGGAGCGTAGGCGCGGCGAAAGGCATCGCGGTTCGCCCGAGCCCGATCGAACCCGTACGTGCCATCCGAACCCTCCCCCCGAAGGTTGCCGTACCCATCGATCGCCGCCGAAGCGGTCGCCGAGGTGTGCGCACGAACTGTACTGTGTCGCGTGACTCGAATGGGGATCGGGTCAGATCGAATCCTGGGGAGGAACTGTGGCGTCGACGCCCACAACGAAGTGGCAGGTTGGCGGCTACCGCTTTCTCGTTCGCCGAATGGAACACGCGCTGATCAGGCGTGATGCCCGAATGTTGCACGATCCGATGAAGTCGCAGTCCCGGGCACTGCTGGTGGGCGTCGTGATCGCCTGTATCGGTTTGGCGGGATGCGCTGCGCTGGCACTGTTTCGGCCGCAGGACAAGATCGGCGATGCGTCGATCGTGGTCGGTAAGGATTCGGCCGCCATGTTCGTGAAAGTGAACGACGTGTTCCACCCGGTGCTCAATCTCGCGTCGGCCCGACTGGTGGTCGGCAAGCCCGACGACCCGTTGACGGTCAAGGAATCCGAACTTGCCTCGAGGCCTCGCGGAGCGCTGGTGGGGATTCCTGGCGCTCCATCGGCACTGCCGCACGACGCCGATGGTCGCGCCGAAGCATGGACTGTGTGCGACACACTCGATCCGATCGCAGGGGTCACCTCGACCACGGTCGTCGCGGGTGATCTCCGGTACGACGACAGCGCCGCGCCACTTGCCGATACCGAGGCATTCCTGTGGAGCTCGAACGGCACGGCGTACCTCGTGCACGACGGAACGAAGTCGCCGGTCGATCTGGCCGACCGGGCAGTGATCCGTGCACTCGGGCTGGAGGATGCCACACCGTCACCGGTGAGTGCCGGTCTACTCAATTCGGTGCCGCAGTCGCCGGCTGTCGCGGCACCGTTCATTCCCCGCGCGGGAGAGTCTCCGCAGTTTCCGTTCGACGGTCGACCGATCGGTTCGGTCGTCAAGGTGGCCGGTCGCGACGTCCAGTACTACGTCGTACTCGAGGACGGTATTCAAGCGATCAGCGAAACGGCTGCACTGCTCATCAAGTTCACCGACTCGCAAGGCAGTCCAGACATCGCAGCGGTCAACCCCGACGTTCTCCGAGATGCGCCGAAAACCTCGGTGGGGCTTTCGGTCTCGACGTTTCCGGAGACGACCCCCGTGATCGTCGACGCCGGTGAGCAACCTGTCAACTGTCTCACCTGGGAACCGCTCGAGGTGGCCGACGGCGGGCCGACGGCTCGGCTCGTGGAGTCCGCCGGTCGCGGGTTACCGCTCGAGTCCGGCGCGCAACCGGTCACGCTGGCTCA
The DNA here is from genome assembly GCF_050321865.1 of Rhodococcus sp. IEGM1428. Taxonomy (NCBI): domain Bacteria; kingdom Bacillati; phylum Actinomycetota; class Actinomycetes; order Mycobacteriales; family Nocardiaceae; genus Rhodococcus; species Rhodococcus sp. IEGM1428. The sequence continues at coordinate 719,295 of NZ_JBNQFW010000001.1, forward strand.
GGCCGATGGCGGAGGTGACGCCGTGGATCAGGTCTATCTGGCACCCGGCAGTGGCGGGTTCGTCCGCGGCACAGGAATCTCGACGTCGAGTACCCGTCAGGACAGCGTCTTCTTCGTGGCCGACACCGGGGTTCGCTACGGCGTCGAGGGCAGTGAAGCCGCGTCGGCGCTGGGGTTCGGGCCACCCGCACCGGCGCCGTGGGCGATCCTGCACTTGCTCGGCAGCGGTCCCACTCTCGGGCGCGGTCAGGCCCTGACGATGCACGACGGGGTTGCTCCCGACCCACAGGCCGCCGCGCTACCGACGAAGTAGCGCAACTCGTTACGGCCGGCCCCGCCGACGCAAAGGTATCGACAGCGCGAGACCGAGCGCCAGAATCACCGCGACCAGTACCGAACCTGTCACCGCTGCATTTCGCGGACGATGATCCGGTGCAGGCGGTGGAAGCGGAGCGCGCATCGCGACGCTGTCCGCAAGCGCGGCACGAGGTGCAGGCGTCAGGAGATCGGTCACCGCGGCGAGTGGATCGACGACGCCGTGACCGACGAACGGGTTCCATCCCTCGGCCGGTGCGTGCGCCGTTCTCTCGATTCGGTCCACCACTTCCAGCGCCGTCAGCTCGGGCCGGTGGGCGCGCACCAGCGCTGCGACAGCAGCCACCAGCGGTGCCGCGAAACTGGTTCCCGTCATGGGGTTCACACCGTCGTTGCCCCGAGTGCCGTTCGCCAGTCCGCTGCCCGAAGGCGACAGCGAGGTCATGTTCGAGCCCGGCGCGGCGACGTCGACCCACGGACCCGCAAGACTGAACGAGGACGGCGTGCCATCCGACTCGACCGAACCGACGGTCAACACGTCGTCGAACCAGGCCGGGGTTGCGATGGTCGCGAAGCCGTCCCACGGATCCGCATCGGGCCGAAGCGGATCCGCGTGCGGATTCTGCGCCTGGCAGGCCGTGCTGCCCAAATTTCCCGCTGCGGCAACGACGACGACATTTCTCTCACGGACGGCGTAGTGCACCGCGGCACCGAGGGGGCCGTCCGGCACACCGCCTCCCGCGGGTACGCAGGCCACCTCCGAGATGTTGATGACCGACGCGCCGGAGTCGACCGCGGTCCTGATGGCCATGGCCATCGTGCGCACGTTCCCGTACCCCGCGGCGTTCTCCGGCTCGGCGGCCTTGTCCTCCTCGGGTCGGTTGTCGACAATCTGAAAAACATTGCTGGACTGGCGGATCGAGAGTATGCGTGCATCCGGGGCACCGCCGGCGAATCCACTGCCCGGAGCGGTGTTCGCGGCGATCAAACCGGCGACCATGGTGCCGTGCGCATCGCAATCGAACAATCCGTCACCTGCACTGACGTAATCGCCGCCCGGGCTCAGACCCGACAAACGCGGATGAGTGGTGACACCGGTATCGATGACAGCGACCACCTGACCGGCTCCGCGAGTGATGGGCCAGACCGACGCGAAGTCCAGCGCTTTCTGCGCGGTCGGAACCTCCTGCGGGTCGGGTGTCTCGGACGGAAGAGCGCATGCATTCTTCTGTTCCGTGGGCTCGAGAGGGGCCGGGGGACTCGGTGCGGGTAGCTGGGTGGGATCGATCAGGGGACGTTCGGCACGAGCGGGAGAGACCCCGAGAACGGCATTCGACAACACGGCGAGAGCAGTGAGCACCGCAACGACGATTGTGTGCCGCCTGCGCGGCATCACAGCCCGCGGACGACGCTGTACAACCCGCACACCCACACGGCGACCGGGATGACCAGGGCAATGACGGCATACTCGAGGAGCTCGGCCGATCGTCGCATCACCGGCGAGTACGTGCGTGTCGGCACGAATGCGCCGAAGATCGATGCCGTCACGGCTCCGGCCACTGCCACGCCGAACAAAGCGAGGGAGTATTCGGGCAACGCGATCACGGCGCCGACGAGGAGAGACAACACAATCGTCGTCCCGCCTGCGACAAGCGGAACAGCATGTATAACAACGGCATAGGTACGACCTCGCAGTAGGAGAACGAGAGCGCACAGCGCCGCGAGCGCTACCGCAGGCCACTCGACGCCGCCCCCGGTATCGTCGGCCGCCGCAGCGAGAACTCCTGCCACCACGGCGACCGTGAACGCCAGCAGCAGACCGGTCAGGTAACTCCGCGCTCGTGCTGCGGCTCCCTGCAGATCCTCGAACGACATCGCGTCGAGTTCGGCTTCCTCGACCGTATCCAGCGGTGCGCCTGCCGTGGGAACCGGCGGAAGCGGCAACTTGGCCTGCATCATCGACACGCGCGCGGAGAGAGCAATTCCCGTGAGACCCGCCAGAGCCGCAGCAGTTCCGATCGCCGGTTGCGACATCGTGGTGAACAGCGTGCACACAGCCGCGAGGAACGTGAGCAACGCCAGCACGATCGCGGCGGTGAACAACGCGAAGCCGGTTCCACCGATCCGCAGGGTCAACAGGGCCGTCGCGCCGGCCATGGCCGAGCCCAACATCAGCTGCGCCGCACCGAATTGTCCTGGCACCAAGAGAGTTCCGCCGGTGAACATCAGCGTGACGGCACACCCGCCGAACAGCACCGCGACCGCGTCCTGCCGATACAGTCGCCCCAGAATCACCCCCGCGATCGCGAAGAGGATCGAGGCAATCACCGCAGCGACTCCCCCCACGATATCGCCCACATTCTCGGCTCCGGCGCGAATCGGCCCACGCAACACCGTCGCGCACGCCAACAACACCAACGATGCGGTGACGACCGAGCCCACGGTTCGCGCAGTGCGTGCCGTCCAGTGTGGGACGTCGTCGCTACCCGCTCTCGCAACGGAATACATGAGGTCGTCGAAGAGTGGAACCGGTGCAGGCCGCTCGGCGACGCCCAAGACGAGCAACTCGCCGTCGCGAACCGACAGTTCGGCGAAGGTCGCCGTCGGCGACAGCGGAGGCAACCCGATTCGAGCAAGCGTCCACGCCACGGGGACGCCCTCGGACTCAGGATCGACGTGGTACCCCGCCAACCCGGGTCGTTCCGCAGGCTCCACTCCCGCCACCCCAGGGCGTCCCGCGGGCTGCACTCCTGCAATTCCGGGTCGTTCCGCAGGCTGCACACCTGCAATTCCGGGTCGTTCCGCAGGCTGCACTCCTGCGATCATGTCGATGATCCCCGGAACGAGCAGCGAGACCGGAACGTCCACCGGCAGCGCCATATCCACCTGGGTGGACCTGGCCAATACCGTCACCCGGCAGACGTCCTGCGCGAATACGGAATGCGTTCCCGATGGCCGACGGTGTGCTTCTGGTGCGGTGGTCGACGGCACTGGGCCGACCGATGGACGGCTGTCGGCGCGTGTCATGAAGATCCCCCCGGATGCGTACTGTTCGTGTGCAGATGCCCGCCCCACTGGGCATCTGCGTGCACACCTTACGACATCAAGACGACTCGCAATCGTCCTTCACACCGCTGGCGGAGACTCGCGCTCAGGCTGCGACGAGGTCGCTCACCTGTGCAAGCAACTCGAAGGAGCGAAGCCACGATGCTCGATCGGACACGCCGGAGGCGACGATCAGCTCATCGGCACCCGTGCGCTCGGCGAATCGATCGAGGTAATCCTTGACCATGTCCGGCGTACCGACGGCCGAATACTTGGTCATCTTCGCGATCTGTTGTCCTGCCGGCGCTTCGAGAACCATGTCGGCTTCTTCGTCGGTGAAGGTCCGGCCTCGGCCCAGCAGCAGGCTGACGCGGCTGCGCTTGGTGCGGAGGAACTGAGCCTGCGCGTCGGCGAGTGAATCCGCCGCGATCACGTTGACACCCACGATCAGGTGCGGCTCGGCCAGCTGTGCCGACGGCCGGAAGTCACGGCGATAGATCGCGACGGCCTGTTCGAGCGCATCGGGTGCGAAGTGCGAGGCGAAGGCGTAGGGCAGTCCGAGTGCTGCGGCGAGTTGAGCACCGAACAGCGACGAGCCCAGAATGTAGAGCGGCACTTCGGTACCGGCACCGGGCGTTGCGTTCACCCCGGGGATCAACGACTCCGTCGACAGGTACCCCTGCAATTCCTGGACGTCCTGGGGAAATCGATCTGCGGACTCTGGATCGCGGCGCATCGCGCGCATCGTCACCTGGTCACTCCCAGGGGCGCGACCCAGGCCGAGGTCGATCCGGCCGGGATGCAGGGTCGCCAACGTGCCGAACTGCTCGGCGATGGTCAGCGGCGCGTGATTGGGGAGCATGATTCCGCCGGACCCGAGCCGGATCCGCTCGGTATGGGCAGCGACGTGGCCGATGAGCACCGACGTAGCGGACGACGCGATCGACTTCATGTTGTGGTGCTCGGCGTACCAGATGCGTCGATATCCCCAGTTCTCGGCGTGCTGAGCGAGCGTGACGCTGGCGTCGAAGCTGTCGCGGACTGATTCGCCCTCGCCCACATGTGCGAGATCGAGGATTGACAGGGGTACGGACACGGTGGGAGCCAGCCTTTCGTTCGTCGAGCGCACGGCAAGGGAGCCGCATTCATGTGTAACGGCGTCGGGCGGCGTTCTATTTCTCGCATCCCCGCGCAGTACGACCCCGGCGGCGGCACCGAGTCGGGCAGGCGCTCGATGTGTGCGTGGACCGCCCGGTCTGCGATGCGTTAGCCTGTCGTCCACGCGGCCTCGGGGGGAGGTCGCAGCGAGGCAGTTGTGGGGGCGCAGCCGTGGGGGCGGATCGATGAGTACCGTGCGCTTCGTTCGCGGCGCGCGCAGGGCAGTGCCCCGGTCGCCGGGCGGTGAGGTCGATCTGCAGCCACCACCCGAGATTCCGCGCGCAGTTCCCGGCAATCTGCTGATGAAATTGATGCCGTTGGTGATGGTCGCGGCCATGGTCGGGATGGTCGCACTGATGTTCACCTCCGGTGCGGCGGCCAACCCGATGATGTTGATGTTTCCGGCCATGATGTTGATGTCCATGGTGGGAATGCTCGCGGGCGGCGGCAAGTCCGGTGGAGCACGTACGGCCGAGGCGAACGAGGACCGAAAGGACTACCTGCGCTACCTCGATCAGCTGCGCCGCGACGTCGCCGAGACCGAGCGTGCACAGCGCAGGGCCCTCGAATGGAGCCACCCGTCACCCGAGACCCTGTGGTCGGTCGCCGGAACGGAACGAATGTGGGAGCGACGACAGTCGGACCCAGATTTCGCTCATGTGCGGGTCGGTCTCGGTGATCAAAGGCTGGCCACCCGCTTGGTACCACCCGAGACAGGGCCGGTGGAGGAGCTCGAGCCAGTGTCTGCGGTGTCGCTGCGCCGTTTCGTGCGTGCGCATTCGGTGGTGTCCGCGCTGCCGACGGCGGTGTCGCTGAGGGGGTTCGCGGCGCTGTCGATAGCGGGCGATCGCGACTGTGCGCGAGCGATGGTGCGCTCGATGTTGGCCTCGCTGTGCAGCTTTCACGGCCCCGACCACGTTGCAGTCGCGATCGTCTGCGGTCCGGACACCGTGGAGCAATGGGAGTGGACCAAGTGGCTTCCGCACACGCAGCACGACGCTGTGCGTGACGTCGCAGGGTCGGCTCGGATGATCTTCGGGAGCTTTCTCGAACTCGAAAGCGCACTCGGCGATGTGCTCGCCTCACGAAATCGGTTCGCACGCGGGGCAGTTCCGGTCCCCGGTGTAGTTCAGCTGGTGATCGTGGTGGACGGCGGACTTCTCGACAACAGGTCGACCGACCTCACCGACACGGGCCTCGATTCCGTCACGATCATCGACTTGTCCGGTCTCTGTCCCAGACTCGCTGCATCGCGCGGTCTCCAGTTGTTCGCCGAGAACGGATCGATCGGTGCCGTGAGCGGGACCGCGGTCGAGGTTTTCGCCGTCGCGGATTCGATGAGTACCACCCAGGCGCACGCCGTTGCCCGACGCCTGTCGCCGTTTCGCGCTCCATCCGCGTCGTCGGTGGTCGATGCCACCGGCGACGACGGAGTGCGAGTCTCGGGATGGAACAGTCTGGTCGGGATCGCCGATGTCGGTGCCCTCGATACCGACCGGGCCTGGACGATGCGTCGCGGCCGCGACAGACTGCGGGTGCCGATAGGTGTGGCACCCGACGGGAGTCCGGTGGAGATCGATCTGAAGGAGTCGGCCGAGAACGGGATGGGACCGCACGGATTGTGCATCGGTGCAACGGGTTCCGGGAAATCGGAGTTCCTCCGCACGCTGGTGCTCGGATTGGTGGCGACGCACTCGCCCGAACAACTGAACTTGGTGCTCGTCGACTTCAAGGGCGGCGCGACGTTCGCAGGCCTCGAGTCCGCACCGCACGTCGCCGCGGTGATCACCAACCTCTCGGAGGATCTGGCGTTGGTGGATCGAATGCGCGACGCGTTGGCCGGCGAGATGAACCGTCGCCAAGAGTTGTTGCGCTCGGCCGGAAACTTCGCGAACGTCTCGGACTACGAGAAGGCGCGCGCCGCGGGAGCGAATCTGGCACCGATGCCCGCTCTGTTCGTGGTGGTCGACGAATTCTCGGAGCTGCTCAGTCAGCAGCCGGAATTCGCCGAGTTGTTCGTGGCGATCGGCAGGCTCGGGCGTTCACTGCATATGCATTTGCTCCTGGCCAGTCAGCGCCTCGAAGAGGGAAAACTGCGCGGGTTGGACAGTCACCTTTCGTACCGAATCGGCTTGAAGACGTTCTCCGCGAACGAGTCTCGCTCGGTGCTCGGCGTTCCCGACGCTTACCACCTTCCCGCGCAACCCGGTGCGGGCTACCTCAAGTGCGATTCTGCGGAAATCGTCAGGTTTGCTGCAGCGTACGTCTCCGGCCCCTACGAGCCGCCACGGTCGAGTATCGGTGCGCGAGCTGTGCTGGGAGCCGACGTCAGGCCGAGGCCCTTCACTGCCTACGCGGTGCCACTCGATTCCATCGATGTCGGCCGTATCGAGGCCGCACAGGCTCCCGCGGACGAACCGGAGCCGGCCGAGTCCGAGACCACCGGTGCAACGGTGCTCGATGTGGTCGTCGGACGAATTCGCGGGCGTGGGATGCCGGCTCACGAAGTGTGGTTGCCACCGCTGGATACCGCACCCACGTTGATACAGCTGCTGCCCGAGTCGGTCCTGACCGAGCGCATCGATCCACGTTCGGGTCTACGTGCTCCGATCGGCATCATCGATCGACCGTTCGATCAGCGCCGCGATCTGCTGACAGTCGATCTCTCCGGTGCAGCAGGTCACGTCGCTATCGTCGGGGCCCCGCAATCGGGGAAGTCGACGGCTCTTCGGGCGCTGATTCTGGCGCTGGCCATGACGCATTCACCCGCGCAGATCCAGTTCTACTGCTTGGATTTCGGCGGCGGAACGTTGGCCGGTCTGGCCGATCTTCCGCACGTGGGATCGGTTGCCAACAGGCTCGACGTCGATCGGGTTCGGCGGACCGTGGCCGAGGTTGCGGGTGTCGTGCGGCAGCGGGAAAAGACCTTCCGTGATCGCGGAATCGACTCGATGGCGGAGTTCCGGCGTCGACGTGCGACGCAGCCCGTCGATCCCGACGATCGGTTCGGGGACGTCTTTCTCGTCATCGACGGGTGGCCGTCCATCAGATCCGACTTCGAGAGCCTCGAACAGTCGATCGCCACCTTGGCCACCCAGGGCCTTGCTTTCGGTCTGCATCTGATCCTCACAGCGTCGCGATGGGCCGAAGTTCGTCCTGCGACAAAAGATCTGATCGGTACCCGATTGGAATTGCGCCTCGGCGATCCGTCGGATTCGGACATGGGCCGTGCGAAGGCAGCGAGTGTTCCGGAAGGTCGGCCCGGACGGGGTATGACCAGGGAAGGACTGCACATGTCGATTGCGCTTCCTCGGGTGGACCAGCGGAGTTCCGTCGACGATCTGTCTCGCGCTGTCGGTGAATCGGTCGCGGCGATCTCCGCGGCATCCACGGGAACCCCTGCGCCGCCGGTTCGGATGCTGCCGGAGTTGCTCGAACGCTCCGCGATCCTTGCTCAGCTCGGCGATGCGTGGCCTCGAACACGAGGTGGCACTCCCGAACTCGGAGTTCCCATCGGCATCGACGAGGCCGAGTTGGCACCGGTGGTAGTCGATTTCGCGGAGAATCCGCACTTCGTGGTGTTCGGCGACAGCGAGTGCGGCAAGACGTCTCTGCTGCGCGGGATCTGTCGATCGCTCACCCTGGCCAATTCATCCGATCGGGTCAAGATCATCGTCGCGGACTACCGCCGAACTCTGCTCGGTACAGTCGATTCCGATCATCTGGCGGGCTACGCGGCCTCGCAGGCGACTCTGACGAGCATGATCGTCGACCTCGCCGGTCGTATGAGCGACCGCATGCCGGGTTCCGATGTGACCCAACAACAGCTTCGCGACCGGTCCTGGTGGGATGGTCCCGAGGTGTTCGTCGTCGTCGACGACTACGACCTGGTGGCCACGTCGTCGGGAAACCCTCTGGCTCCGTTGGTGGAACATCTTCCGCACGCACGAGACATCGGGCTTCACGTCATCGTGGCGCGCCGCTCGGGCGGCGCAGGCCGGGCATTGTTCGACCCGGTCATCGGGCGGCTACGCGATCTGGTGACACCGGGCCTGGTCATGAGCGGAAGCCGCGACGAGGGGAACCTGCTCGGGACGGTACGGCCCAGTGCCATGCCGCCCGGACGCGGCGTCTTCGTCGATCGCTCCGGTCAGGCTCTCGTCCAGCTCGGGCATTCCAGTTGACCGACTCGTGGCGCTATGCGGCAGTGCATCTGGGGTATGCCGAGGTCTCGGTCGTCGCGACGAGCGGCCCGCTCGAGGGACCGCGAGAGAGCGTCGGCTCGGCATTCGCCACGGTCGAAGGTGGCCGCCTCGTGTTCGGTCGTGCCGACGCGGCAGGGGAGATACCGCCCCTGCTGTGTATCGACGACCCGTACATCGCGGTGGGAACCTCGGTGTGGAACCGAGGCGAAGTGCTGCACGGGATCGTGTGGTCGGCACTGCAGAACGCCGGGGTGCACGACCGACTCGATGTACTCGAGATCGCGTATCCGTCGATCTGGGGCGACGAGCGCACGGGTTTCCTTCGCGCCACGTTCGCGGCGTCGGCGAACGAGGTGGTGCTCGTGGAGACGGCCGCGGCCGCGATCGAGTCGTCGGGTGAACGTGCGCCGTCCGCCGCGGTCGTCGTAGAAGTGGGTGCTCTCGATACGACCGTGCTCGTCATCGACCCGTCGGGGGCGCACGGCGGTGAAACCGGTGCCGTCGTCCCCTTCGGTGCAGGCGACGACGATGCCTGGCGGCACGCGGTCGGTGACCACGTTCGTTCGTCGGTCTCGCACTGCCCGGACGAGGTATTCGTGGTGGCATCGGCGAACGCTGGAGCCGACCTCGTCGTCGATCGCACCAACAGGTGGCTGACCGGACTCGATATCGCCAGGTCGCTGTATCGGCGGGCCGGCGCGGATCTCGAACCGGCACCGTCCGTCCGTGCCGCGACGACTCGGACGGCAGCGTGGCTCGACGACGTCACCGTGCCGTCCCCTCGGCGAAATCCGGTGTCCTCTCGAATCGCAGTCGCGGTCGGAATCGCGGTCGCCGTCGTATCGACATGTGCCGCGGTGTATTTCGTCTCCAGTTCGCCCGGGAGGGTCGAAACCGCAGGAGCACAGCCATTCTCGCCGATCGTGGCACCGAATAGCAGTACGTCGGTGTCTACCGTCGATACGGCACCATCGACCACGTCGACCGATGTACCTCTGCCGGTCCGAACGGTGACGTTCGTATCGGGACGGGCCTCGATGCGTCTGCCGGCCACCTGGACGAGGCTGGACGACCCGGACCGCATGGTGTTGATTCCGCCGACACCTCCGGACCGACGCATCGTCGTCACGGTGGCCGACCTGACGCCGGGTTCGACGCAGGATCAGGTGGCGGCCGAGCTCCGATCGGCTGTCGATGCCCGTGGCCCGGACTCCACAGTCGGGTCGCTCGAACCCGTCCGTGATTTCGGTGGTCGGGTCGGGATCGCCTACACGGAGACGCCCCTCGACGATTCGACGGTGCTCTGGCGGGTGTTCGTCGAAGCAGATCTGCAGGTCAGTATCGGTTGCCAGTTCGAGGGCGACGACTCGGCCGTGATCGACGCCGAATGCGACCTGGCCACCCAGAGTCTGGAGATCGTCCCGACGGCGTGAGAACCGACCACAGTTTTTCGAGTGCAGCCGGAACCGAATCGAGGGGTTGCTGCGTCCAAGGAGATGTAGGGGAGTGAGCAGGCCGGACAAGGCCTCTCGGTCGAACAGCACGTGTGCCGCGGGTGCACGTGATTCGAGTAACGAGTACTAGGAGTCGAAGTGGGATATCCAGGGGGACCGGAATCTACGGGTTCGTCGAACGGCGTCACAGTCACACCGCAGGAGCTCGTCGCTGCCGGAGCCACGATCGAGGGGCTGAGCGTCTCGATCAACGCTTCCAATTCAGCAGTCCGCTCCATCGTCGAACAGACCGCCGAGGCCTGGGTCGGCAAGGCAGGCAAGTCTTTTCAGGACGTGATGGCGCAGTGGGACACCAGCGCACAGAAGATGCGCAGCGCGCTGGAACAGATCTCCGCGGACATCAAGACCAACGGCCACGGCTACTCCGACGCCGACGACGACAACGTGTCGGCCGTCAATCAGGTGGCCGGGTCCCTGAACTCGGGCCTGTCCTCCTTCAACTAACTCCTCGCATCCGGTGACCACGAGACAAACCACACGACCGAGCTCGACCAAGGAGACTGATTCGACATGAAATACGACTTCGCGCAGATCGCGGCGTTGACCGAGGCGATGAACAAGCAGGCGAACGTGACCAAGGACCTCCTCGGGGACGTGGACAGTACTGCGAAGCGGCTCTACGAATCGTGGGAGGGCGACGCGATGGCGTCCTACTACGAGCTTCAGCGCCAGTGGAATTCCGCATCCGACGAGCTCAATCTCATTCTGTCGAGCCTCGTCGCGGCTGCCCGCACCGGTGGCGAGACCATGCACGGCGTCGAGATGGCCAACAAGGCGCGAATGGCTCGCTGACTTTCTCGGCTTGCGGGAGAGACGTACGACGAAAGGTATCTGCCCCGACCGAGAAATTCGGTCGGGGCAGATGCCGTTTCTCGGCATCCGAGCCCACCCCGGGGGTCTACTGGTGTGGTGACGGATTTCGGAGCAGCACTCGCGGTCGAGCGGTCTCGTGCCGAGCATCGACTCGAGTCCCTGCGAGACGAACTGGCGTCGGTGATCGAAGGATCGCGGTGGACCACCGACGATGACGAACACGATCCGGAAGGGTCGACGATCGCGTTCGAGCGAGCGAAGATCGCGGCACTGATAGACGACACCGAGTCCGAGATGCGAGAGATCGACGCGGCGGATTCGCGGCTCGCCGCCGGGACGTACGGTATCTGCGACAGGTGTGGGACCGAGATCCCGGCGATCAGGCTCGAGGCACTACCGGCCGCCCGCCGGTGCGTGCAGTGCGTGCGCCTGCGCTGAGACGTTTTTGACCTGGGGGACCACTGCCGGTATCGTTCCCCGTTGGCGTGTATGGGCTCGCCGCGCATTAATGTGCGCTCAGAGCTCTTGTCTTCGGGTCTCAACTGGCCGCCGAGGGCATCCACACGTCTTGGCCAGCAGCGACATCATGAAGACAGGAATTTTCTGTGTCTACTTACGCCCCGAAGGCCGGGGACACCACCCGGACGTGGCATGTGATCGACGCCACGGACGTCGTGCTCGGACGCCTCGCCGTCCAGGCTGCGACTCTGCTCCGCGGCAAGCACAAGCCCACCTACGCACCCAACGTCGACGGTGGCGACTTCGTCGTCATCATCAACGCCGAGAAGGTTGCCATCAGCGGCAACAAGCTCGACGGCAAGTTCCACCACCACCACTCCGGCCACCCGGGCGGTCTGAAGTCGCGCTCCACCCGCCAGGTGCTCGAGAACAACCCCGATCGTCTGGTGGAGAAGGCCGTTGTCGGCATGATCCCCAAGAACAAGCTCGGTAATGCCATCGCGAGCAAGCTGAAGGTCTACGCGGGCCCCAACCACCCGCATGCCGCCCAGCAGCCCGTTCCGTTCGAGATCAAGCAGGTGTCCCAGTGACGGCGCCGGAGGGAAATGACGTGACGTCGCAGGAGAACATCGAAGAGATCGCCGCCGACGAGTTCGTGGCCGTCGAAGAGCCGGAGGTGACCGCGGACATCGAGGCCGCTGCTGCCGCTCCGGCCCCGATCGTGTTCGATCGTCCGATCCAGACCGTCGGTCGCCGTAAGGAAGCCGTCGCTCGTGTTCGGATGTCGTCCGGTACCGGTGGATTCAAGCTCAACGGCCGCACCCTGGAGGATTACTTCCCCAACAAGGTGCACCAGCAGCTGATCAAGGCTCCTCTCGTGCTCGTCGATCGCGCGGAGTCCTTCGACATCGTTGCCCTGCTGCACGGCGGCGGACCGTCGGGACAGGCAGGCGCATTGCGTCTTGCCATCTCGCGTGCGCTGATCGAGCTCACCCCCGATGATCGCCCGCCGCTCAAGGCAGCCGGCTTCCTCACCCGTGACGCCCGTGCAGTCGAGCGCAAGAAGTACGGCCTGAAGAAGGCCCGTAAGGCGTCGCAGTACTCCAAGCGCTGACGCGTCTTACCCGTTCCATCCTCGAGGGCAGGCTCCATCAGTATCGGATGCCTGCCCTCGAGGCATTTCTCACGACACACTCTCCGCTCGAAGGAGTTCTTGGTTCATGGCGCGATTGTTCGGTACCGACGGGGTTCGCGGACTGGCAGGCGGGCTTCTGACCGCAGAGCTGGCGTTGCAGATCGCGAGAGCAGCGGCCTCCGTATTGGCACCGAACGTCGACGGCGGCAGACGCGTGGCACTCGTAGGCCGTGACCCGCGCGTCAGTGGAGCGATGCTGGGTGCCGCCGTGTCGGCCGGACTGACCGCCTCGGGTGTCGACGTGATCGACGTCGGGGTGCTTCCCACACCGGCGCTTGCCTATTTGACCGCCGAATACGGCGCGGCGCTCGGTGTGATGATCTCGGCATCCCATAATGCGATGCCCGACAACGGAATCAAGATCTTTGCTGCCGGCGGACACAAGCTCGACGACGACGTGGAAGACCGCATCGAAGCCGCCCTCGATCCCGACGCGCGCTCCGAGGACGACGGACCTTTGTTCGACGCGACCGGTGCTGCGATCGGTCGAATCGATGTCGCCCAGGACGCGGCCACCCGGTACATCGAGCACCTCGCTGCGTCGGTCTCGCATCGACTCGACGGTGTCCGTGTCGTTGTCGACTGCTCGCACGGTGCCGCCTCGGTCGTCGGGCCCGAGATCTACCGACGGGCCGGCGCAACGGTGGTGGCGATCAACGCGGAACCCGACGGTATCAACATCAACGACGGGTGCGGATCGACGCACCTCGAGGGGTTGCAGAAGGCCGTCGTGGAGCACGGTGCCGACCTCGGTATCGCCCACGACGGAGACGCCGACCGCTGCCTGGCCGTGGACGCATCGGGCTCCGTGGTGGACGGTGACGCGATCATGGCCGTTCTGGCCATTGCCATGCGTGACGCGAATCAGCTGACCGACAACACGTTGGTTGCCACGGTCATGAGTAATCTCGGTCTGCACATTGCGATGCGTGACGCGGGAATCACGTTGCGCACCACAGCAGTCGGGGATCGCTACGTGCTCGAGGAATTGCGCCGTGGCGGATTCGCGCTGGGCGGCGAGCAGAGCGGTCACGTGGTGCTTCCCGCCGTCGGCACGACGGGCGACGGCATCGCGACTGCGCTGCGACTGATGGAACGAATGGCTCGGACCGGCAGCAGTCTCGCGGACCTGGCGGCGGTGATGCGGACACTGCCGCAGGTGCTCATCAATGTGCGAGTGACGGACAAAGCGGCCGTGGCGTCGGCACCGTCGGTATCGGACGCGGTGGCCGTAGCCGAGCGCGAACTCGGCGAATCGGGCCGAGTTCTGTTGCGCCCCAGCGGTACCGAGCAGCTGGTGCGAGTGATGGTCGAGGCCTCCGAGCTCGACGTCGCGACCCGGCTCGCCGAAGAGCTGGCGGACCGGGTCGCGTCGGTCTGACGTCTCAGGCGGTGAGTTCGCGCAGCGCTGTCAACTGCGCGACGCGTCCGGCGGTGTTCTCGGCCAGCGGCGCGACGTTGAGGGTGGTGACACCTGCTTCGGCGAAGGCAGCGACCCGCTCCTTGACGTAGCTTTCCGGGCCGATGAGGTTCACTGCGCGAGCAAGCTCGTCGGGGACCGCAGCGGCCGCCTCTTCCTTCTTGCCGGCGAGATACAGATCCTGGATCTTCTCGGCCTCGGCCTCGTATCCGTAGCGCTGGGCCAGCGAGTTGTAGAAGTTCTTGCCCTTGGCACCCATGCCGCCGATGTAGAGCGCGAGGTGTGGCTTGACCCAGGGCAGGTACTTTTCTGCGTCCTCGCCGATGGCCAGGGTGGGACTTGCGAATACCTGGAGTTCGCCGAGCGACGGGTCACGCTTGGCCTTGCCCGCAGCGAGCGAATCTCCCCAGACGTCGGCTGCCTTCTCGGGGAAGTAGAAGATGGGTTGCCAACCCTCGGCGATCTCGGCGGTGAGCTCGACGTTCTTGGGTCCGAGAGCGGCAATGACGACTGGAATGCGATCGCGGACAGGGTGATTGATGAGCTTGAGGGGTTTGCCCAGGCCGGTGCCCTGGTCGGCAGGCAGTGGAATCTGGTAGTGCTTGCCCTGATACTGCACCTTCTCGCGACGCCAGACCTGGCGGCAGATCTCGATGACCTCGCGGGTTCGTGCGATCGGTGCGTCGTACTTGACGCCGTGGAAGCCTTCGACGACCTGCGGCCCGGATGCGCCGAGTCCGAGTACGAAGCGGCCCTCCGATACGTAGTCGAGACCGGCGGCGGTCATGGCGGTCAGTGACGGTGTCCTGGTGTAGATCTGGAAGATGCCGGACGCGATCTTGATCGTGCTCGTCTTGGCGGCGAGGAATCCGAGTTGACTGACGGCGTCGAACGAGTAGGCCTCGGGCACGAAGATGATGTCGAGACCTGCCTTCTCGAGCTCGGCTACCTCGGCAACCGTCTCGTTGAAACCACCGCTGTAGTTCAGCATCGTTCCGATGTGCATGGGACTCCTCGTTCGGTGAGCAGCTCGGGCAGCTACTTCAGGTACCTGTTACTGACATTTCACATCGGGACGTTACCGCTCGCTGGGGAACCGATGTGCGTCGGCGCACGTCATAGTGAGAAAGGGGCACATCGAGGGCGAGACGGGGACGTATGAGTGAGGGATTCTCGGTGGACGCGGTCCGCGTTCGCGGAGTTGCAGAAGCCTTGGCGCTATCGGCAGACGCACTCGGCAGTGCGGCGGATTCGGTGGCCGACGCGGGCTTCGGGGCGGCCGGTGCCGGACAGAACTACGGCGACCTCGGCGCTGCGTACACCCAAGCTCACCACGGCCTCGGCCGGGCCGTCGACTCGTGGAGATCCTCGGTCGAGGACGTCGCCAACGCCATCGTCACTGCCATGAACGACTACGAAGGCCAGGACGAGACGACGGCAGACACGATCGAGTCGCCTCGATGACGTCACCTCCCGTCTCTCCGGAGCAGCACTCGTCGATAGACGAGATTCTCGATGCGAATGCGATAGGGCTGCTGCACTTCGAGCGCTTCCTGCCACTCGTCGCCCGGGTATCGAGCAGCGAAGAGTTTCCGAAGTACAAGCAAATATGCGCGAGGTACGACGAACAACGTGGCTTGAATCTCGGCGCGCTCGGCAACGATGCCGACGCGGTCGAAGCTATGTCTGCGGTACTCGGCGATCAGCTCGAGGAACACGTTCGATTGCGCCGGGTTCTCCAGATGCGATGGCACGGCGAGGCAGGCGACGCCGTGCAGATCTATCTCTCGGCCGAACAACAGACAGCGACCGAGTTCCTGAAATTGATCGAGGACTCACACCAGACGATGTCCGCCGCCGTCGAAGTTCTTCGCGACGCAGTCACCGACAAGGCCGAACTGTTCGGAGGACTCGACATCGATGCGGTGGACGGTCGAACTGTGGACGAGATCGACGCGATCCTGCTTGCTTCGGGAATCGAATGCGTTCCGTTCGATCGAGAGTCGGTGTTTCCTCGGTTGGCGGCGGCATTCGAGGAACTGGCCGAGCGAGCTCGAAGTGCGGACGTATCGGACGAGTTCGCAGCCGAGGTGGGTGAACGCAGTAGGGAGTGGATCCACGAGGAGTTCGTCCCGAGGATGAAGACCACCTGTGATGCTGTGCTCGACGCATGCACCTCGACGAACACCGCCGTTCGAGACAGTCTGGCGTTGCTGGTCGATGTTCTGGGCGACGTGCACGACCCGCCGTTCGGCGATCTCGACGAGCGGAGTTGGGCAATTGCACCCGGAACAACGTCTGCCGAACCGTGGCAGGCAGCCGACGACTCGTCGGCAACGCCCCCGGCGACTGCATCTGCTCCTGCGACACCGGCAGCCAGTGCGGCACAGTCGATCGCGGGTCCGACAGTCGCAGCACCGGCAGTCACGGCTCCGAACGCCGGTCCATCCGTGGTCGCGGGAGGTACCGACTCGTTCGGTCCACGAACATCCGAAGATGGGTCCGCTGCCGGAGCCGGCGAATCCTTGGACGGACTCGTGGATCGGGTGGTCGCCGAGATCGTGGATCGCGTCGACGAAGCGTTGAGCACTGCGATCCCAGATGACCGCAGCGCGGATGACGGCAGTGCTGATGACGCGAGCTCCGATGACCGCAGCTCCGGCGACGTCACGGCTCCGTCCACTGCAGAACCGGATAGCGGATCAGCGGTGCAGGACGATCCTGCCGGCCCGCGGACGGAGTCGGTGCCATCGTCGCTGCCGGAGCAGTCGTTCCCGATCGACTCGCGCTCGCCCGGGGCCACCGACGAGCGCGGCCATCTCGAGGCCGAGCTCGATGGGCATCGCGCTCGCATCGCACTGTCAGAGGACGGTGCTGTGACGCTCCGACTCGAAACCCCGGGGCTGGGGGTTCGCTCGTTCGAGTTGAGAATCGGCCCGTTCGGCCTGCCCGAGATCGTCGAGATACCCGGTGCTGCGGACAAGGTGGACGCGAACCAGCCATCGATACCGGCAGCCACGCCGCCGTCGGAACCTGTGCCGCCCTCGGAACCTGTGCCGCCCTCAGAACCTGTGCCGTCGACCGACTCCGGTCCTGCCGAAACGACACCGACCGAGTCCGGTCCTGTCGAGCCGGCACCGGCCGATTCGGTGCCGAGCCAGGGGTCCGATCCCATGTCGACGGATGCGCAGGCGCAGTGCCTGCCGGAATCGCCCACGGACGAGACCGTCCAGCAGGATGCAGACGAGTCCGGGAATGATCCGTCGGCCGCGCAGCATCCGGTGTCGGCAGATCTCCCGCGTCCTCCGGCCGAATCACACGATTCGAGCACCGGTGCCGGCCTGAGTGAAGCGGGAACACTGTGAGCGCCGCAGGCGGGTGGCGGCGTGAGCTGCATCGAATACGCGACGAGCACCGTGACGCGATGGCGCGCGCGGCCGAGGCGCTCAGGCGGGCTCAGACCCCCACAGCAGTGTCAGGCCGACACGACTCGCACACCGATTCCCCCGTGGATCCGGAAACGGAGCCGACTCGTGGCTCGGTGTTGCAGCCGGCTCACCTGGATCGGCGAAAGTCCGTACCGCATGTCGAGACCGAGCCCGAAGAACGGCCGCGATCCTGGCTGGTCTGACGTGGGGCGAGGTCGATCCGAATCAGCCTCGGCCGAGAAGAGCCTTGATCGACGCGGAGGCCTTGGGCTTGGGCTGGGCGTCGAGCGGCGCGTGCGGATCGACCGCTCTGGTTCCGTCGATCTCACCTGCCGATCCGGCCAGCTCCTCGTAGTCGGAGTCGCCCGTGAGGTGGAACAGCAGAAATGCGGTCAGCACAGCCCGGGTGCGCTGCTGGGTCTTGCGGTCGGAGCTGTTGATTCCCAGTGAGCGGAGCATTCGCCGGCCTTCGACGAATCCGTCTGCCGTCGAGCCGTCGATTCGGCGGAGGACGGATGGTCCGTGCCAGGCCTGGGCGAGAGCGAGTGAATTGTCGTTGAGCGAATCGGCGTTCGAGTTGTCGCCGACGACGAGCCCAGGGACGGTAAGGCCGGCGGCGGCGTCCTCGGACGACGGTGCCGTCGGTGCCGGGAACAGTGCAGCGACGGCCTTGATGTCCGATCGCCGAGAGGCTGCGAGAACGGCAGTCCCGGCACCCATCGCATGGCCGGCGGTGGCGAGCTTCTCCGGATGCACGCTGATGTTGCCTGGACCCAATCGCACGCCGGTCATGATGTCGAGCACAGTGCCCAGGTCGGTGGCGAGTCCGCGGTGCGAGGGCACGAGGCCGCGCTCGGTGTCCGGTGCCGCCACGACGATGCCCCAGGACGCCAAGTGCTTCAGTGTGTCGGTGTAGTGGCTGGGTCGGAGCATCCAGCCGTGTGCGAAGGCCACGCCGGGCAGGCCGAAGCCCTCGGCTGGGGTGTAGACGACGCCGGGTTGTCCGGCGAGGGCAAGGTTGCCTCGCAGCACCTTGTGCGGGCCGCGCTTGGAGAGAGCAGATGCCAGCTTCTTCGGTTTCGCCACGAGAGATGACGCTACCGAACGCGGGCCGGTGAGGGGACGGGGACACGTCGACCCGAGCGAATGGGTCGTGCGCGCCGTGCCGAGTACCCTGAACCACCATGTGCGGAATCGTGGGTTATGTCGGCCACCGCCCAGCTCTGGGTGTGGTGGTCGAAGCGCTTCGGCGTATGGAATATCGGGGCTACGACTCTGCGGGTATCGCAATTCTCGACGGAGCGGGAGCCACCGCCGTCGAGCGCAAAGCGGGTCGGTTGGCGAATCTCGAAGCCGAATTGGACGACATCGGTACCGATACGTTCGTCGGTACCACCGGGATGGGACACACCCGGTGGGCGACGCACGGCCGTCCCACCGACCGCAACGCCCACCCCCACCGTGATGCGTCGGGCACCGTCGCCGTGGTGCACAACGGCATCATCGAGAACTTCGGCCCGCTTCGGGCCGAGTTGGAGGCTGTCGGGGTCGAGTTCTTGTCCGATACCGACACCGAGGTCGCAGTGCACCTCGTGTCGCGGGCCTACGCAGACGGTCCGACCGCGGGCAACTTCGTGGCCAGCGCCAAAGCTGTCCTGCGTCGACTCGAGGGTGCGTTCACCCTGGTGTTCACCCATTCCGATCACGCCGACACGATCGTTGCGGCACGCCGGTCCACGCCGCTGGTGTTGGGCGTGGGCGACGGCGAGATGTTCCTCGGTTCCGATGTCGCGGCGTTCATCGAGCACACGCGCGACGCCGTCGAACTCGGCCAGGATCAGGTTGTCGTGATCACTGCAGACGGATACGACATCAGTGATTTCGAGGGCAACGAGGCGCAGGGGCGCCCGTTCCGAATCGACTGGGATCTGGCGGCCGCCGAGAAGGGCGGTCACGACTACTTCATGCTCAAGGAGATCCAGGAGCAGCCGGCCGCCGTGGCGGATACGTTGCTCGGCCACTTCGACAACGGTCGGATCGTGCTCGACGAACAGCGGTTGTCCGATCAGGAGCTGCGCGACGTCGACAAGGTGTTCGTCGTGGCCTGCGGCAGCGCGTACCACTCGGGTCTGCTCGCCAAGTACGCGATCGAGCACTGGACCAGGCTGCCGGTCGAGGTGGAACTGGCCAGCGAGTTCCGCTACCGCGACCCGGTCCTGGATCGATCGACCCTGGTCGTGGCCATCTCGCAGTCGGGAGAGACCGCGGACACCCTCGAAGCCGTGCGGCACGCAAAGGATCAGAAGGCGCGTGTCCTCGCCGTCTGCAACACCAATGGGTCACAGATTCCTCGCGAGGCCGACGCCGTCCTCTACACCCGGGCTGGCCCGGAGATCGGCGTCGCGTCGACCAAGGCATTCCTCGCTCAGGTGACCGCGAACTACCTGGTCGGCCTCGCTCTGGCACAGGCGCGCGGCACCAAGTACCCCGACGAGGTCGCCCGCGAATTCGCCGAACTCGAAGCCATGCCCGAGTTGGTGCAGCGAGTTCTCGAGACGGTCGAGCCGGTCCGGGCGCTCGCCCGAGAGCTGTCGACCGCGACGACGATTCTCTTCCTCGGTCGACACGTCGGGTACCCGGTTGCGCTCGAAGGCGCGCTCAAGCTCAAGGAGCTCGCGTACATGCACGCGGAAGGCTTCGCGGCGGGCGAGCTCAAGCACGGACCGATCGCGCTGATCGAGGACGGTGTCCCGGTGATCATCGTGATGCCCTCGCCCAAGGGCCGCGCGGTGCTGCACTCGAAGATGTTGAGCAACATTCGGGAGATCCAGGCGCGTGGTGCGCGGACCGTCGTCATCGCCGAGGAAGGCGACGAGGCAGTGCGGCCGTTCGCCGACAACCTGATCGAGATACCGGCCGCTTCGACGCTGTTGCAGCCGTTGCTGTCGACCATCCCACTGCAGGTGTTCGCTGCCGAGGTCGCCCAGGCGCGGGGCTACGACGTGGACAAGCCGCGCAATCTGGCCAAGTCCGTCACCGTCGAGTAGAGCCCGATCATCTGACGACCACTGCACCCTTCATCTGCGGATGGAGGGTGCAGTAGTAGCGGTAGGTGCCGGGCTCGTCGAAAGTCTGCACGTAGTCGCCGTATCCGAGCATGGGGCTGTGCAGGAGGGTCGAGGCCGCTCCGACACCGACCACGTTGTGTCCGACGCCGCGATCGGCGAAATGCCACGCCACACTCTGGCCGACGTCGATCGTGACAGACGTAGGGGAGTAGGCCATTCCGGCCACCTGCACGGTGACGTCGGCGATCGATTCGTCCACCGTCAGCGTCGACGGGTCCTCGGTGCAGCCGGTCGCCCCGACAACGATCGGTAGCAGGACCGTGAGCGTGAACGCTGCCGTTCCACCGCCGCGAGATGTCATCTTTCGAGGCTAACCGCCTACGTCACGGTGCCTGATCGGGCGCACGTAGGCTCGAGGTTCACGCCAGCGGGTAACGAGAGGACCTCGGCATGCGCGCCTATTACACACCCGAGCAGATACGGAATGCGGAAGCGCCGCTGCTGAATTCCTTGCCGAACGGCGTTCTCATGCGTCGCGCCGCCTATGGCTTGGCCACTGTGGTGGCAGCCGAGCTCGCGGCGCGCACGGGCGGCGTCGCGGGTCGGCGCGTGACGATTCTGGTGGGCACGGGTGACAACGGTGGCGACGGTCTGTGGGCCGGGGCCTATCTGCGTCGACGGGGCGTCTCGGTGTCCGCGCTGCTTCTCGATCCGGCACGTGCGCATGCCGAAGGGCTCGAGGCCCTGCGCTCGTCGGGCGGACGGGTGGTGACGCAGTGCGGACCGGCCGACGTCGTGATCGACGCCATCGTGGGGATTTCCGGTAGAGGTCCACTGCGACCCGACGCGGCTGCGGTCGTCGCGCAGATCACCGCACCGATCGTGTCGGTGGACGTACCCAGTGGTGTGGACGCCGAGACCGGTGCTGCGCCGGGTCCGGCGGTGACGGCCGATGTGACGGTGACGTTCGGCGCGCGCAAGCCCGTCCACGTTCTTGCCGTACCTCGTTGTGGCCGAGTCGAACTGGTCGACATCGGGCTGACGCTTCCGGCTCCGGTGATGGCGTCGTTCGAGCCGGCCGACGTCGGGAACGTCTGGCCGATACCCACCGCCTCGGACGACAAATATTCGCAGGGCGTGGTCGGAATCCTGGCCGGCAGCGCGACATTCCCTGGTGCCGCACTGCTCTGTGTCGGTGCGGCCGTCGCGGCCACCTCCGGAATGGTCCGCTACGTGGGAAGCGCGGGCGCAGAGGTCGTTTCGCATCATCCGGAGGTGGTGGCCGCCCCAGATCTCGACGTGGCCGGCAGAGTTCAGGCGTGGGTGGTCGGTCCGGGCTTCGGTACCGACGAGCCCTCGGCGGAGACAGTGCGCCGGGTGCTGGAATCGGATCTGCCGGTCGTCGTCGATGCGGATGCGCTGACGATCCTCGCAGGCAACGCACAGTGGGTGACCGGGCGCACCGCACCGACCCTGTTGACCCCGCACGCCGGAGAATTCGCACGCCTGACCGGGTCGGACCCGGGCCCCGACCGCGTGGGAGCGGTGCGCGATCTTGCCGCACGTTGGGGTGTGACCGTGCTGCTCAAGGGACGCGCAACGATCATCGCCGATGCCGACGGGACCACCTTCGTCAGCGACGCCGGGGGATCGGCCGCATCGACCGCCGGATCCGGCGACGTTCTCTCCGGCATCCTCGGGGCCTTGCTCGCCTCGGGAATGTCGCCCTCCACCGCTGCGGCCTGCGGGGCAAAGGTCCACGCTCTCGCCGCAGCCCGCGCGGCACATGGATCGGGCGGGGAGTTCGCGGCGCCCGTATCGGCGAGCCCACTGTGCGCGTCCATCTCGGACGCGATCCGTACCGTGCGCTCGCTCACAGACGGATCGAGATAGTTTCAGGTCCCACTCCGGGCACCGGGTGTGTCACGAGTTGTGCCACCCTGATCCGTCGTTTGCCCGGCCCGGATGGCACTATCGAATGTTGTGAGTATCGGCTGCGGTGACGAGAGGACAGGTTCGGGCGCGGTGGCGTCCGTCGACCTCGACGCAGTGGCCCACAACGTACGCGTCTTGCAACAGTTCGCCGGCGACGCTGCCGTGATGGCGGTGCTCAAGGCCGACGGGTACAACCACGGTGCCGTCGAGGTCGCACACGCCGCGGTGGCAGCAGGCGTGCAGGAGATCGGCGTCACCACGATCGGCGAGGCTCTCGAACTCCGCGCAGCGGGAATCGGCGTACCTGTGCTGGCATGGCTGCATCGAACGGATTCCGATTACGATGCCGCGATCACCGCGCAGGTGGGGATCGGGGTGTCCACGGCAGCCCAGCTCGACGCCGTGGTGGCAGCAGCGCGCAGAGTCGGCCGCGCCGCAGACCTCTCGCTCAAGATCGATACCGGGCTCAATCGCAACGGGGTCGCGGAGGCAGATCTCGATGTCGTCCTCGATGCGACGGCGGCCGCCGTCGCGGAGGGAGCCGTGCACTTGGTCGGCATGTTCTCGCACCTCGCGTGCTCCGACGAACCCGAGCACCCGGCCAACGACACCCAAGCTCAGCGGCTTCGCGACGCAGTGAGTCGCGCCACCCGGCGCGGAACGCCTCCCGCCGTCGTACATCTGTCCAACTCGGCGGCGACGTTGACCAGGCCCGATCTCTGTTTCGACATGGTCCGTCCGGGTATTGCTCTCTACGGTTTGTCGCCCGTGCCGCAGTTGGGAAATTTCGGTTTGCGGCCGGTGATGACCCTGTCGGCGCAGGTGGCGAACATCAAGAAGGTGAGCAAAGGTGAATCGGTGTCGTACGGATACACCTGGACCGCTCAAACCGACACCGTGGTCGCGCTCATCGCTCTCGGATATGCCGACGGCGTCGTCCGCAGACTCAGTGGGCGGTTCGAGGTGACGATCGCAGGTCGGCGTTTCCCTTCGGTGGGACGAGTGTGCATGGACCAATTCGTCGTCGACCTCGGCGACGACGGCTCGGGTGTCGCGGTCGGCGACGAGGCGCTACTCTTCGGGCCAGGGGACAGGGGAGAGGCGCACGCCCAGGATTGGGCAGACGCGCTCGAAACGATCAGCTACGAGGTCGTCACCGGCATTCGTGGACGTGTTCGACGACGGTTCGTCGGCGCGCGCTCAGGGGAGGCGACGGAATAGATCATGCTCGGATTGCTGGAGAGTATTGCAATTGTGGTGCGCGAGACGGCGTTCCGATCGAACAAGGACCCGCTGGCCACCGAAAATCTCGATCTCATGGACGCGGACCGCGGCAGTATCGTCACCGCGGACGACGGTGTGCCACTGGCGGTGCGCGAAGTCGGCCCGAGCGATGCCGAGCTGACCGTGATCTTCGTGCACGGCTACTGTCTGCGTACGTCGTCCTGGCATTTCCAACGTCGTGCACTCGAACAGCAATGGGGTTCGACGGTTCGCATGGTCTTCTACGACCAGCGCGGCCACGGTCGCTCGGGCGTGCCGAGCCCGGACAGCTGCACCATCGGCCAGCTTGGCCTGGATCTGGACGCGGTGATTCGCTCGGTCGTGCCCAAGGGGCGCATCGTCCTGGTCGGTCACTCGATGGGCGGTATGTCGATCCTGTCCATGGCACGGCAACGGTCGGACGTGCTGCGCCAGCGAGTCATAGGCGCGGTGCTGATCTCGACGACCGCTGCCGGTCTCGCGCAATCTGGAGTCGGTCGTAGTCTGCAGAATCCGGCGGTCGACGCGTTTCGCCTCGCGGTACGGACCTCGCCCGGCGTCGTGCAGTTCGGCCGTGGTGCCGTGCGCGCACTCATCTCACCGATATTGCGTGCGGCGTCCTACGGAACCAGGGTGTCCCCGCGTCTGGTGGCATTCTCTCAATCGATGATCGACGACACCTCGGTTGTCACGATCGTCAACTTTCTCGAAACACTCGAGTTGCACGACGAGTCCGAGGCTCTCGTGGAATTCGAGAACATTCCGGTATCGGTGGTGTGTGGCGACGAGGATTGGATCATCCCGCTCGCCAGTTCCGAGGCGCTGGCGCAGGCCCTGCCGTGTTCGGAGACGGTACGCGTCCGACAGGGCGGACATCTGGTTCAGCTCGAATTTCCGGAACAGGTCAACGGCGCGATTCTGCGCCTCGTGGCGCGAGCGTCGGAAGCCGCAGGCAAGAAGCGGCGGTGGGGCGTTGTCTGACGTGCTGTTGACACTGCCGGTGGATGCCGAGTTGCTCACTGCTGCAGACACTGCCGAGTTCGGCGCACGGTTGGCGAACGTACTGGTGGCGGGTGATCTGGTGATTCTCGACGGTCCGTTGGGCGCAGGGAAGACCGCGATGACCAAAGGTATTGCCGCAGGTCTCGGCGTGCAGGGGCGGGTGACGTCACCGACCTTCGTCATTGCCCGTGAGCATCGGCCCGGGCCGCGGCCGCATGGTTTACCGCCGGTTGCGCTCGTGCACGTCGATGCCTACCGGCTCGGGATGACCGGACAATCGGCACTCGACGAACTCGACGCTCTGGACCTCGATACCGACCTCACCGATGCGGTGGTCGTGGTCGAGTGGGGCGAGGGTTTGGTCGAAAAACTGACGGACGGACACGTCTCGATTCGGTTGACGCGCGATCCGGAGTCGGATGTTCGACGCGTGAGCGCTCGCCGTGTCGGCGATGTGCCGGTCAGCCCGCTGCCGGCGTGAGTAGAGCCACCAACTGTGCTCGCCCCCTGCTGATCCGGCTCTTGACCGTCTGAATCCCGACCCGCTGGTGGGCGGCTATCTCCGAATACGACAGATCGGCGAACTCTCGAAGCACGATTGCCTCGCGGAAGTCCTCCGGGAGCTGAGCCAGGGCAGATCGAACTGCGTCCACGTCTGCTACCCGGTCGGCCGTGGGGGACGACAGGTCGGGCAGTTCGATCCCCTCAGGCGAGTAGTCGAGGACTTCCTTGCGTCGACGGATCAACGAGAGCGATGCGTTGGCAGCGATGCGATGCAGCCACGTGCTGAATTTGGCATCACCGCGGAATCGGTGGAGATTCTGCCAAGCCGAGGTGAGAGTGTCCTGTAGGGCGTCCTCGGCGTCGTGCCGATTTCCGGTGATCTGCAGGCAGACTGCCCAGGCGTGAGTGCGATGTCGACCGACCAGCTCGCCGAACGCAGCACTGTCGCCCTCCCGGCACAAGGCCAACAAAGCACTGTCGTTCATACATGCTCCCCCAACACAGGACTAGTCGGTCTGTTTCTGTTCCTGAGGTAATGATATCGCTCAGCGGAGACATCGTCTCGCCGCCCCCTGAGGCGGATGGACTCGTTCGACTACGGTCCGAAGTCGGATCCGTCGCCCAGGTCGATGTCGTCCGCACCCCAGTGCCCGCCGTCATCCTGCTCGTGGCTGTGATGATCGTGCTCGTCGGTGTGATGATCATTGCCGTCCAGGTGCGACGATCCGTGATCCAGTAGACCGTCGTGGGAAGGATCGTAGCCCCCGGCGGTGTCGGAATCGTTGTCGTCGTCCGGGTCGGGCAACAGCACGTCCTGCGCATCGAAAACGGTATCCGTGTCGTCCATGATCGGGACCATCACGTCGTCGACGGGGGGAGAGTCGGGATCGAGCGCGTGGGAGAGCGCTGCCGACCAGACATCGGCAGGTGGTGCCGGTAGCACGACCGATCGGTCGAGGCCGAGAATGTCGAAGACGCTGTCGCCGTCGCTGCTCACTTCACAATCCTCTCGTCCTTCACGAGTATGCACTCATATTCAGACAATCAGGTCAGCGGGATGAGGGCCCACAGTTTGGGGGCCAGGGCAGCGAGGCCGGGATCGACCGAAGTGGTGTCGGCGAGATCCGGATCGGTGTCGTCCGCCACCAGCATCTCGTGATCGGAGTCTGCCCAGGCGTTGTCGAACTCGTCGATGGAGATCTCGAACTGGTTGCCGTCCGGATTGCCGGGGTCGGACAAGATCACCACGCCGCGATCCTCGTCGATGCCGGCGACGACCAATGCGTGATCGGGAGTGTCGTCCTCGTAGGTCTCGGTACCGGGGTACCAGATTTCACCCGAGTCGACCATGGCGATGACGCCGTACCCTTCGGACAGCTTCGCCTCGAGGTCCTGCATCGAACTGCTCTCGAGATGGCACGGAACTCCTTGATCTTCCATCAGGATCTCCATGTCGGCGGACGTCATACCCATGGACGGATCGTTGTTGGGAAACAGGCCGAGCTCTAGGGCTCGATCGACCAACTGCTGGGGGTCGGTGATGTTCAGTCCGGTGTACTCGGAGACCACCTGCGCAATCGACGACGGCCCGCAGTAACCGTCGACCTCCTGATAGAACCAATCTGCCGTCCATGCCGTCGGGGTGCCGTAGGAGCCGTCCTCGGGCACCGGAGCGCCGTCCGCAGGCGGCGGAACATCCACGGGCTCGGGGGCAGGAGGCGGGACGTCGGCCGGCTCGGGCACGAGTGCCGGCTCGGGATCGGTGTTCGGCTCGGGAACCACTGCAGGCGAGGGTGATTCGGTCGGCGGGTCGCTCAGGTCCGGTACCGAAGGGTCGGGAACTCCTGGCGCGGAATCCGGGGTCATCGACGGCATGTCGGGCATGTCGGGTGCCGACACCGCGCTCGGCGATTCGACGTAGTCCATCGAGGGCATCGTGGGCATCGACGGTGCTGCGAGGGTGTCGCCGAGCGAATGGTCGACGCTGTCCGAGTAGTCGTCGGTGTCCGTGCCCGATGCCGCGTCGTGGTCCGCGGAGGTGTCGGTGAAATCGAAGTGCTCGTTCATCTCGGTCTCTTTCGTCTGGGATCAGGAACGAACGCGGGGATCAGGCCAGGTCCGGCGTGGGGTTGAAATCGCCGGACTGATCGGTGTCGATGTAGACCTCGTCCGCGTATCCGTCGCCGTCGGTGTCGACTCCGAGGTAATCGAGTGTGCCGTCGCCGTTGGTGTCGAGGAGGACGGTATCGATCACTCCGTCCCCGTCGGTGTCGAGATCCACCTCGTCCGCCGTGCCGTCGCCGTCCAGATCGAAGATGGCCGTGTCGGCGTTGCCGTTGCCGTCGGTGTCCATGCGGGTCTCGTCGGTGACACCGTCACCGTCGAGGTCGGTATCGACGATGTCGAAGCGACCGTCGCCTGCACTGGACGTCTCGACGACGTCGGCCACTCCGTCTCCGTCGTAGTCGTGCAGGATCTGATCGACGGTTCCGTTGCCGTCGAGGTCGATCTGCGTGGTGTCGACGACGCCGTCGCCGTCGAGATCGCGATGCGAGACATACGAATTCGTGTCGGCTGGTTCGGGGGCCGAGCTCGCGGGCTCCGGGGCAGTCGCCGGTGCCGCAGGAGTCGGGGCGGCGGGCTCGGGGACGGAGGCGGCCGAGTCGTCGGTGGTCGTCGGTGCCGGCACCGTGCCTGGTTCGACGAACTTGGCGTCGTCCGGGTTACCGGTCACCTGAGGGTTAGTGGAGGCGGGTGCGGTGGGTTCGCTCGAGGTGGGTTCCTGGGGAGGCATGGCTTGCTCCTTTTTTGTGTGTGTCTCGCGGGCAATCGGTAGTGAGATGCGCCGATTGATCGCAATGTTCCCGCCGCGTGCGATATTCGTTCGCGACTCCGGCTTTTCAGAGCAGACCGATTGCCCGCAGAAATTCGAGCGCGTTGTCGTCGGTGGTGAAGTTCGAGAACCGTGCGGACAGGCCGGTGCCGGGGTCGAAGTACTCTGCCGTACTCGTGGAGGCGCTGTACCCCTTGCCGTAGACGATCTTGGAACTGCTTGCTGCGCCGTCGATTACCGTGTCGCCGGGGGCCAGGGGATAGTCGCGAATGCCTGCGAGTTGGCGCTTGACCTGCTTGATGTCGACATACGAGGTGAAGGTGTGTGCGGGTCCGTAGGTGGACTCGAACAACGGGTCGAACGTGCTCGGTGAAACCAGCGTGCAGGATGCGATCAGTCCGCCGGTATCGGTGAAGTCGGAGTTGACGCACTTCTCGACCGCACTGTTCAGTGCGCTCGGTAGTGCCGAGCGGATGGCATCGACATCCGACGCGAATGCGGCGGCCCCGCTCGCGGTCGTGGTTCCGCCGGTATCCGCTGTACTCGAGCTGTCTCGATCGCTGCCGAAGACGATGAACCCGGCGATCAGCGCTGCGATGACCACCACCGCTGCGATTGTCGAGGCGACGACGGTGCGGGCTGCGGGCTTTCTCCGTGCACCCGAGGACGATGCAGTGTCGGCGACCGGC
Organism: Rhodococcus sp. IEGM1428; assembly: GCF_050321865.1. Lineage (NCBI taxonomy): Bacteria > Bacillati > Actinomycetota > Actinomycetes > Mycobacteriales > Nocardiaceae > Rhodococcus > Rhodococcus sp. IEGM1428. The sequence continues at coordinate 748,141 of NZ_JBNQFW010000001.1, forward strand.
GTGGTGGCGGGGGTCGGCGTCGGGGTCGGTGAAGTGTCCTGGGCTGCGGACCGATGCGCGGTGGCGATCAATGCGCCCTGCGCGACAACGGTTTTGGGGTCGTCGAGAGTGGCGATAGGGCCGAGCGCAGCGAGCCGGTCGTGCACTATCGGCACCCGTGACGACCCGCCGGTGAGGTACAGCGCAGAGAGGCGGTTCCCGACGGCAATCCCGGCGTCGACCAAGGTCTGACGAGTCAGCTGCACTGCCCGCTCCACATCGTCGGCGATGAGTTCGTCGAACTCGTCGCGGGTGATGTACAGCGTTTCCTGCTGCCCGTTGCCTGCAACGGTCACCGACGCCGATGGGGTCGACGACAGCAGCTCCTTGGCCCGCCGAATGGAGTCCTCGAGGCTGCGGGCCACGTGCATGGGCGCACTGCGTCGAATGAAGTCGAGCAATTCGGGGTTGCGGTCGAGTAGTTGTTCGTCCACCCAACGGCGCAGCCTCGAGTCCAAGGACTTCCCGCCCAAGGTGTTGTCACCCCGCGCGGCGATCACCTCGAACGAGTGCTCGGTGGCTCGCAGGACGGCGACATCGAGTGTGCCGCCCCCGAAGTCGAACACTGCGATCTCGGTTCCTGGCGGCATCGCGCTCGATCTCGAGTAATAGTGCGCCGCTGCTCGGGGCTCGGATACGGTCGCTACCCTGTCGCGCGGGTAGCCGACTCGGGCGGCCGCGTCGAGAAGTATGTCGATCTCGCGGGGAGACCACGCTTCCGGATGTGTGAGTATCAATCGGTTCGGTGGAACTCCGCGCCGGATTGCTGTCGCGGCCGTGATGACGGCGTGCAGTACTGCGGCTGCGGGCAGTGCCGACGGAATGTCGTAGCCGTTGACGTTGAGCACCTCTTGGCCGATGACGCGCTTGGGCGACGGAACGAAGGCCGCGGGGTTGGTCTGTGCTCGGTTGATCGCCACGTCGCCGACTTCGATCGAGTGCGGGGACTCGACGAACACCGCCGACGGCATCAGGTTTCCCTGGTGCGTCAGGGGCACTACCTCCGCCGCGTCCGAGCCGTTGTCGGCATGTGCGGCAGCGGTATTGGACGTACCGAAGTCGACGCTGAGCATCCAACCGGCCATCATGTGCTTACCTCGATATCGTCAGGGGTCGATGCGGCTGCACCGGTGGAAGTCATTGGATCGTCTGTCGGCAGATGCGCCACTGGCCCTCTTCTCGACCGAAATCGAACGCCAGGATCTCGCCGTCCCCTTCTTCTGTGCTCGGCTCACCGTCGACCGTCGCCTTCAGGCGGATTCTGGTGCTGGCCTTGTCCCCGTAGATCGATGTACCGATGAATTCGGCAGCCGTCAGTTCGAGGTCGCCCGTCGAGGAGGCCGGGGCGGGGGAGGGTGTCGTGCTCGCCCGCTTCTCCCTGTTCGCTGCGCACCAGAACGAGGTCATCGCTGCATCGTCGTGGTCGGCCACGGCATCGAGGTAGTCGTTGGTCACCGATTCGAGTGCCGCGGTGTCGTCTTGCCCGCTCGCCGTGCTGGGCACCGGGTCGGTCGAATCCCACGGTGCGAGTACCACTGCGGCAATAACGGCACCGGCCACGGCGACCGTGCCCGCTGCCGCGGCCACCAGCCGCCCACGACCGCGCGCAGGTGGTGCAGGAGAGATCGGCAGATCGGGCCCACCACCGACGACGGGTGCCGGTTGGGTGCTCGGCGCACCGGAAAAGGCGTGGGATCCCGCCACCGGTGCGGCGCCGAGCCGGTCGGGTAGTGCGAGCAACGCTCCTTGAGCCACCACCGTTTTCGGATCGTCGAGCGTCGCGATCGGGTGACCGAGGGAGTGGAGGGCACGGTGTACCAGAGGTATTCGGGACGATCCCCCGGTGAGGTAGAGCGCGTGCACCGCACTGCCCGTCAGTGCATGTGCCTCCGCGAGGGTGGCGTGCGTCAGAGCGACCGCACGTTCGATCTCGTTCGCGATGATCGTCTCGAACTCTCCGCGCTCGAGAGTCAGTATGTGCTGGCGATCGGTTCGACTGTCGCCGATGGCGATGGTGGCCGACTCGGTGGACGACAGCAGCTCTTTTGCGCGGCGGATGGAGTCGTCAAGGGTTCGGAGCGTGTGCAGTGCCGCGTCCGTGCGGAGGAAGCGCGACAATTCCGGATTCTCGTCGTCGAGTCGACGATCGACCCACCGGCGAACGGACGCATCGAGGTTCTTGCCACCCAAACCGTTGTCGCCGCGGGCGGCGACGACGTCGAAGGTGCCGCGAGCAGTGGCAGACAAGACGGCGACATCGACGGTTCCACCGCCGAAGTCGAACACGGCGATCGACGTACCCGGCTCGAGATACTCACTGCGACTGTAGAAATGGGCCGCCGCTCGCGGCTCCGACAGTGTGGACACCGAACCCGGGCCGTAGCCGGCCCGGTTCGCCGCTTCTTCCAGTACCGCGACTTCGCGAGGAGACCACGCCTCTGGGTGGGTCAGGATCAAGCCCGCTGGAGGTTGTCCCCGACGGTACGTAGTTGCCCGATCGATCACCGACCGCAGAACGGCGGCGATCGGAACCGCGATCGGCAGATCGAGGCCTGCAGCTCGAACGCTGCCCTGCGCGACCAGTCTCTTGGGGGAGGCGATGAAGGAAGCCGGGGCCGTCTGCGCCCTGTTGAGCGCTACATCGCCTACGTCGATTCGATCCGGACCGTCGACGAACACCGATGAGGGCATCAGGTTTCCCTGGTGGGTCAGCGCCACCGCCTCGACCCCGGAGCGTCGTGTAGAGCGTTGGGCCGCAGCGGTGTTCGATGTGCCGAAGTCGATCGACAGAGTCCAACTCGGAGTGGGTTCGGGGTGTGTCGGGTCGTTCATGCCGTGCTCCGAATCGTGGTGTAGAGACGTAGCAGTTCTCCCAGAGCAGCATCCTCGGCGGCGGTTCCGGCCGAGATCGAGCGCCCTGCTGCCCAATCGATTCGCTCGCTGGCCACGGCCACGACCTGTGCGCGCTGGGCGTGGACGTCCAGTCCGAGGCGCTCGGAGTTGTTCCGTCCGGTGAGCACCCGCATCAACTCGCCCACCACCGGTGAGGAGTCGTCGGCGAGAAGCATGCCGCGCAGTGCTTGGAACAGCAGTACCGGCTGCAGGGCCGGATCGCGTCGAACGGTGTCGGTGATCGCCCTGATCCGGTCTCTGAAGCTGTGCGTGAACGCCAGTGAATCCAGTTCGTTGAGAACACGACTCGCTCTGTGCAGGGTGGCGAAGTCACGGAGCGCGGTGTGCAGGACGCCTCTGAGCGGGTCCACCCCCGACCTGGCGATCAGCCACTGGCTCAGTGCATACGCACCCCCGGCCGCAGCGGCTCGTCCACCGACCATGCCGTACTCACCGATCAGGTCGAGTAGTCGATCCCTGGTCGGTGGATCGAGCGGAGCGGGGTCGTCGGATTCCAACAGGTCGAACAGTTCCAGCGGATTCAGGTGCGCCACGCGCTGTAGAGCGCGAGCATCCGATTCGGTGACACGACCGGTATGGGACGTCTCGGCCAGCAGTCCGGAAATCGGAATCACGGTCGCGACCGAGGAGGCCAACATGGCCGCCAACGTCACCGAGTGAGCCCTGGCATGCTCGATGGGATCGATGCGGCCGAGAGCTCCTTCTCCGAAACCGTCGGCTCGGGACAGAACACCCAGTGTGTTCAGTGGCGTGAACCCCAACTGCTGCAAGAACTTCATCTCGTCGGCGCGCGGGGTCGAGTCGAAGAGGAAGATCGCGGCGTCGGCATCGACACTGGCGTTGCGGGTCTGCTCGTAACCGTCGATGAGCGCCCGATGTGTGGCCTTTTCGTTCTCCACTGTCAGAGTTGCCAGACCCGGTGTGTCGATGAGCGTGATGTCGGACAACGCTTCCGACGGTAGGTACCGATGCACGTAGGCGACATCGGCGGCAGGAATTCCCAGGTCCGCCCGATATCCCTGCCTCAGTTCCACTGCCCGACGCTGGCCGTCCGGGGTCACGACGTCTGCGCGCGAGGGCATTCCGTTCTCGTACACGGTGACCACGTTGGTGGCTTCGAGCGCCGCGGTCTCCGCGATCGGTGCACCGATGAGCGCATTGACCAAGGTCGACTTGCCTGCCTTGAGTCGGCCCACCACCACAATTCGCGGCGGACCCCACAGGATGGCTCCTATCCGGTTGGCCTCGTGCACCAGATCCGGTGCCAGCGCGGCAAGTCCGTGCAGCCCACGGTCCAGTACGGAGCGCATCTCGATGTTGCGTGCGGCCAGCGGTGTTGCGGAAGGTTGCTGCACGTTCACCTAGGCACCTGCCGACGCTGGTCCGTACACCGATACCTCGGTGTACCGAATGATGCCGCCGGGACCGGCCCACCCCGGCCGGACTGCCTCGGCGATCGTGCCCACCCGATCGGGAGTCGGCGCAGCGACGCTGTGCACGGCCTTCTGCGAGCTCGAATCGAACAGTGTTCCTGGCTGCGCGTCCAACCGGACGACACCCACCCGATGCAGCTCCTCGGAAATGCGATCGGTTGCCGATACCCCGTCACCCAGGTCGTGCACACCGATGAGCGCATCGACCAGTCGGCGGTCCGGTGATCCGTCGGAAGCAGGCGAATCATGATGGGGGAGTGCATGATCGAGTGCAGGGTCGTGGGGTGCCTGTCGGCGGTCGGGGCCGGCGGCCCTCGAGTGAGCGAACCAGCCGACGAGAGCTCCGAGTAGCAGCGCGGCGGCGATCAGCGCCGAGGCGGTCGACATGTTCACGAGTTCGTCTCGCTTTCGGTGGCGTCGGGGATGGGCGAGACAGGGGATGCCGATTCCGAGCTACGACCGGCCGACCGAACGAGCGCATTGTCGACCTCGGACATCGTGGCAGTGACGACTCTGAGGTTGTTGGACAGGCGCTTGAGGGTGGCGTCTCGTCCGGCGGCATCGAGACGGGCAGCGTCCTTGGCGTCGGACATCTGCTGTTGCACAGTATCGATGGAGGTTCGGATGTAGTCGCGGTAGCGTACGACAATCTCCGGCCGGCCCAGTGCGAGCGCGGCCTCCAGCATGCGTGCGGTGCTGGCTTTGGCGCTTCCGGTCGTCTCTCGCAGCCAGTTCAACAGGTTCTGTTTGCCGGTACGCATCGCTTTGTATCCGAGATTGACGCCGATCCAGACCACTCCGGCCACCGCTCCGACCCCGATGAGTGCACCGAGCATCGAGGTGCCGATCATGCCCATCGACAAGATGCTGGGATCGAGCAGGCCTTGACGCTTGCTCGCAACTTCACCCGTGGTGAGTGATTCACCGGACATGGATTCGGCGATGTTGTGCTCGATCTGCTCCCAGATTCTGGGTGACTCGAACAACGGTTCTGCGACACGGCGCAATTCGTCGAGGAACAGGCGAACGGTGCCGGTCATGGCCGCTAAAAGGTCGGCCTCGATCTCGGCGGTGAACACCTGTGGGTTCTTCCGCAGTACTTCCATGCCGGACTTGTTGATTCGTGTCGTCCACTTCGTTCGGACGCGATCGAGTTCACCGTCCAGATGTGTCAGCGCCCGTTGGCGGGCCAGCGTGAGGTCGCGCCCGAGCCACTGCTCCCACTGCGCACTGGTGTCCTTGAGCTCCTGCAGTCGGTCTCGCTGAGCGGTCAACTCGGGCAGAGCATTCGCGCCCTGTTCGGTGATACCGATATCCGCGGTGATCTTGGCGTGGACCTTGCGTAGACCTTCGAGCGCAGTACGCAGGCCGTCTCGGACACCACGTTCGGTGCCGTCGCCCAACCCGGCCGCGATCATCTGCCGAAGCTCGACGATTCCCGAAGATTTTTCGCCGCGCCGTCGCGCCTGATCGTCGACCATTTCCTGCGCCACGAGCGCGCGGACACTGGACACTCCGATTACGGGAACCGAACGCCGAAGGTGCTTGTGGAGCAGGCGCTTGTTCTCGTCGGCCACCGTTCGCCAGCGGCGTAGGTTCTTGTCGGTCTTGCTGACGACGACGATGACGGAGTCGACCGTCGAGGCCACGTCCCGAACGAAGTCCATCTCGGGTGCGGTGAGCGTGGTGCTGGCATCGCTGACCACGACCAGAACGCTGGCCTGCTGCGCCGACTGAACGGACAGCTGGGCGGCGAGCGAATCCAAGCCCCCCGAGCCCGGCGTGTCGACGACGACAACATCTCCCATCGGTGAGTTCGCGACCGGAACGAGCGCGCGGGTGGGAAGCGACTGAGTTGCCGGATCACGCACGTGCGAACCGTTCACGGTCACCCACTCGGGTAGCTCCTCGATGCTCACCCGACGAGTGCCACCGGGAAACACCAGTTCGGCCGTCCCGGGGCCGCGGTCGGGTTCGCTGGGGACGAAGACCAGCGACGCTGACGTGGTCGCTTCGACTCCGACCGGCGAGACACGGCTCGACACGAGAGCATTCACCAGCGAGCTCTTGCCGCGTTTGATCTCACCGACCACGACGACGCTCTGTCTCCGATCGACCGTGGCGGACTTCTCCTCGGCCAGCGCGGCCGTGGCCTCGAATCCGTACATCCTCAAAATCTTGGTGGCCCCGGCGAGTGTCTTCGCGGTGGCAGCATCCGAGCCGGCACCCGTGCGGCGCTCCGGCAACGACGGTGTAGCGGTCTCGGACACGTATCGGCGCTCCGTTCTTTTCTCTTGCGGGCGTGTGCGGTTGTCGTTCGGCGAAACGACCGACGCGCATTCGACGCTCGGGCCGGCGGTTTTGTTCCCGGGCAACTCGAGATTGCCCAGCGGGAACAATGACACGATTCCTGGCGTCGGATCGCCGACTTCGATTCTCTCGAGAAGGGCATACCATGCGTTCGATGTGGACACGATCGGTACTGGCAACGCTGACGGTAGCGACGCTGGTGACGGGTTGCTCCTCCGGTGGCGACGGCCCGTCGAACGCGTCGGGACAGGCGATCAGCGAGGCCGCTGCCCCCGGGGAGATCGACCCGGGGAACTTTCGCACGACACCTCAGGCACCGTTCGGCACGGTCAGTGACGAGACACAGGGGCGGGTGATCGAGGGCCAACGGCTCGCAGAATTCGTCGTCCTGCCCAGCGAAGTCGATCCCCGCCTGTTGGACAACTTCAGCGGCACTACCGGAGCGTTCGCCGGAGCGAACTCCGTTCGTGGAGTCCCGTACACCGACGGTCAGGTCGATGTGCTGGCTCGCGAGAACATGATGTTGGGATTCGCCTCCAATGCCAGTTACCGAGCTGACGAGCCAGGGGTGGATCCGGGTACCCGAAATGCGCTGTATCTCATGGTCATGCGGTTTCCGGACGCGGAGTCCGCTCGGCGTGCCGCGCAGGGGTTGCTCGAGCAGTCCTACCTCCCGACCGAGTACAGCCCGGCGGCGGTGGCCACTCCCATCGACGTTCTGCCCGATACCCTCGTCTCCTCCAAGCCCACCGCACTGGGCGGTGTGTCGAGCGATTCGTTCACCGCGCGAGGTGACTACGTGATCTCGGTCGACGCCTCTGCGCCCGAAGGCCAGCAGGATTGGGTCGCGCGCTCGATCGCGACGGCCGTCGACCGCCAGGGGACGCTTCTGGACCGGTTTTCGTCTACCCCGTCGGACCGGTTCACCGAACTGCCGATCGACGAGGACGGAGTACTGGTGCTGACTCTCGAACAGGACGCGGACAATGCGAACCGCGACCGGCGCGCGGTGTACGGCGCCCGTGGCGCAGCGCACACCTCGACCGATTCGACCAAAACGCTCGAGGAGTTCGAGAAGTCGAACAGCGATCGGATGGCCACCGACGGAACCAACGTCTACCGATCCGCTGACGCGTCCGGGGCCGCCGTCATGTACGACATGTTGAAACAGGAATACCTCGACATGGGATTCGAGCCCTCGGCCGGGTCTCCCGGCGTACCCGACTCCAGCTGCCTGTCCAAGGACACGACCGTCGGGGTGCAGACGGCATGTCTGATACACAAGGATCGCTATACCGCCGAGCTGTCCACGCTCGAGGACGAAACGAAGGCCCATCGGATGACGGCGGCTCAGTATCTGGTTCTCGACACTGCGACCGGGTCCTGACCGCGGGGCTGCAGTAACTCGGAACGGCAGCGACGAAGAACGGCCCCAGTCTGTCGATCCGGGGCCGTTCGTCGCGGTCGAGAGTGTGACCGTGTCGCTACTGCGGGTCGACGCGGCACACCTTCCATGTTCCGTTCTCCCTCAGGTAGTCCAGGCCGAGGATGGTTCCATCGCCGCCGCCCAGGCTGGGGGCACCGTCGACGGTGGCACCGACCACCACTCGTGCGGTGGCGTGATCGGGCCCGTAGAAGTTCTGTGTCAACTTCTCGGCGACCACCATGTCGGTTCCGTCCGGGAACGGGGTGGGCTGCGGTGCCTTCTCGGCCCGTTCGATCGCCTGGGCGCACCGCACCGGAGCCAACCCGTCGGGTCCGCCGTTCGAGCCCAGGATGCTCAGGTACTGCGAGGTGAGTGCATCGATGTCCTGCGCATCCCTGTCCTGATCGACCACGGCCGCGGGTGCGGCGTCGGTGTCGGTGTCCTCGGGATCGGAGAGACCGGGAATCACGATCGCGGCCGCCACCGCAGCGACCGCGACGACACCGATCGACGCTCCGACGATCAGTGCACGCTTCTTGCCGCGTCCTGCGCCTGGTTCCGGGTCGGCCGGGTTCGGTGATGCAGGTGAATAGTGTCCGTAGTCCGTCATCGTGTTCTCCCAATCGTCATGTGTATCGAAGAATCGTGCTGTGCTCGGTAGCCGATGCGTCCGGACTGCGGAGACTGTGCAACACCGAACGATGCAGCGATCGGACGTCGACCGATCGCTGTTTGTTCCCGTGACCGGCGATCGAATCGTGGGGTCGTCGCGGCGGGAACATTGTGGCGCGACGCCGCGTCTGATGTCCGACGCAGCGAAAGGACAGCTATGAGAAGACGATTGGGACCCGGTGTGATTGCGGCAGCAGCAGCCCTGGCGCTGGTGGCGGGGTGTGGATCGGACACCGATGGATCGACTCCCGACACAGGTGCCGCAGAGGCCACTGCCTCCGGCGAGAATACCGACAGCGGGGTGACGGCAGCGGAGGGTGAGCTCGATCCCGGTGAGAACAGGACGTGGCCTCGGGCGGAATACGCACAGGTTCGGGACGAAACACAGGGCTACATGATCGAGGCGCAACGCCTGGCGGAGTATGTTGCCCTGCCCTCGGCCATCGACTCCGCCCTGGGCAAGAATTCGACGCTCGGAGTCCTGAAAGGTCCCGAGGCCACCGACCTGATCCTGCCGCAGGAAGCCGTTCCTATCCTCACCGATGCCGGCATGCTGTCCGGATTCTCCACCGGTGGATCCTCCGATACTGCGCCCGATTCGGCAGCCGATCCCGTCGGCCGCGCGACGAGCGCCAACGTGCTGAACATCTCGGTGCTCAGATTTCCCGACGAGGCTGCCGCAGCCGACGCAGCCCGCGACGTACACGAGGTGTTGATCACCGAGGGCGCACCCGATCAGTACACCGGGACCCCCCGACCGGCCGACACCGAGACTGCCATCGATGTCCTTCCGGAGACCTTGGCGTCGTCCAACACCCAGAACGACGCCTTGTCGGTCAACACCCTGACCGCGCGTGGGGATTTCGTCATCTACGTCAACGGGTACTCGGGTTCGGGCGACGAACAGTGGGCCGCCCGAACCATCGCCCGTGCAGTCGACGAGCAGGGAACGCTGCTCGACCAGTTCCCGGCCACGCCGATCGGACAGTTCGATTCGTTGCCCATCGACGTCGACAAGGTCCTGATTCTCACGCTTCCGGCCGAGGAGCGCTCGGTCAACCAGCTCAGTGTGTACGGGGCACGCGGTCTCAAACACTTCACCGTCAGCGGCGACCTCGATGCGGTATTGGACGAGACCGGCACCGATCGCGTTGCGATCGACGATTCGATGGTCTACCGCAGCGCGGACGCAGAAGGTGCGGAAAAGCTCTACCAGGCCATGAACGACGGCGATCTCGAAGACGGAGTCTACGAGCAATCCGCTCCCGCCCCCGGTGTTCCGGGATCGTCGTGCATTTCCAAGGAATCGACGACGGAGACGACCATCCGGTGCCGAGTGCACGTCGGTCGCTACACCGCGATGGTCGACACCAAGGACGACGAACTGGCGGCACACCAACGGATCACCGCTCAATACATGATTCTCGACGCTGTCGCCTGACATCGGTGTGCGCGGACCTCGTGACAGGGAGGCGAGGTTCCGCGCACCACGGGAATGCGTACCTGGACGCGCGGACGCGTAACCTGAACCCTCGTGCTTGTACTTGCCGTCGACACCTCGACCCCCGCCGTCACCGCAGGTGTGGTGCGCCTGACGGAGGCCGCCGGTGTTTCGGTCGAAACCCTCGCCTCGCGAGTTCGGGTGGACGCGCGGTCGCACGCGGAGGTCCTGACGCCCAATATTCTCGAGTGCCTCACGGAGGCCCACATCACCGCGGCCGATCTCGATGCCGTCGTCGTCGGCGTCGGGCCCGGCCCCTACACCGGGTTGCGGGTGGGAATGGCGACGGCAGCGGCGTTCGGTGACGCGCTCGGGCTGCCGGTGTACGGGGTCTGCGGCCTCGACGCCATCGCGGCCGAGGTTGCCGAACCAGGGTCCCTGCTGGTGGTGACCGATGCGCGGCGTCGCGAAATCTATTGGGCCCGGTACGAAGCGGGGGCGCGCACAGCGGGACCCGACGTTCTGGCACCCGCTGAACTCGACCGTCTCGGGGTCGACGCGGTCGCGGGCTCCGGTCCGCATGCCGCGCTGCTCGACCTTCCGATTCGCGATGTGCAGGCACCGTCACCGGCCGGTTTGATCCAGGTCGCGGCGGCCGATATCGCGAGTGGAGTTGTCCCGGGTCCGCTCGTTCCGCTGTATCTGCGCCGCCCCGATGCCAAGACACTCGACGAGCGCGCCGCGGCGAAGGCCCGGCAATGACGGTATCGATCGAGCCCATGACCGTGCAGGACGCTCCTCGGTGCGCGTACCTCGAGACCGTCCTCTTCGAGGGCGACGACCCGTGGTCCGAGGATGCATTCGTCGCGGAACTGGCTGCGCCCCACAATCATTACGTCACGGCGCGCGAGGGCAGCGAGGTGGTCGGCTACGCAGGCATCGCCCTACTGGGGCAACCGAGCCGCGGTGCGTTCGTGGTCGGTGAGTCCGAGGTGCACACGATCGGCGTCGATCCTGCTCATCACCGCAGAGGGATCGGCGGACGACTGCTCGGCGAATTGCTTCGAGCGGCCGACGAGCACGGTGGACCGGTCTTTCTCGAGGTCCGCACCGACAACGAGCCTGCCATCGAGTTGTACCGACGCGAGGGGTTCGAGATCGTGGGTACCAGGGCCGAGTACTACCAGCCGAGCGGAGCCGACGCCTTCACCATGCGTCGGCCGGAACGAACCGAAGGATCAGCCCGATGATCGTCATGGGTATCGAAAGTTCTTGCGACGAAACGGGAGTCGGGATCGTCCGGTGGAACGCCGGACAGTGCGAGCTGCTGGCGGACGAGGTGGCATCGAGCGTCGACGAGCACGCCCGTTACGGCGGAGTGGTGCCCGAGGTGGCGTCCCGGGCACACCTCGAAGCCATCGTGCCGACCATGCGGCGAGCTCTGGCAGCGGCCGACATCGATCGTCCCGACGCCGTCGCGGTGACGATCGGGCCGGGATTGGCCGGGGCGCTGTTGGTCGGGGTCGCTGCTGCCAAGGCGTACGCCGCAGCGTGGGGCGTGCCCTTCTATGCGGTGAACCACCTCGGTGGGCACGTCGCGGTCGACACGCTCGAACACGGTCCGATGCCGTCGTGTGTTGCGCTGCTGGTCTCCGGTGGGCACACTCATCTGCTGCACGTCGACGATCTGTCTCGGCCGATCGCCGAGCTCGGAACGACGGTCGACGACGCCGCCGGAGAAGCCTTCGACAAGGTCGCGCGACTACTCGGATTGGGCTACCCGGGCGGGCCTGCTCTCGATGCTGCTGCGCGCGAGGGTGATCCGTCCGCGATCGCGTTTCCCCGGGGAATGACCGGCCCCCGCGATGCCCGGTACGACTTCTCGTTCTCGGGAGTCAAGACCGCGGTCGCTCGATTCGTCGAGGCCAGGCAACGCGCAGGCGATCCTGTTCCGGTAGCTGACATCGCCGCATCGTTTCAGGAGTCCGTCGCCGATGTGTTGACGATGAAGGCGGTTCGTGCGGCAACCGACGTCGATGTCGACACGATCGTCCTCGGCGGGGGTGCCACGGCCAACTCGCGTATCCGGTCGTTGATCGAAAGTCGTTGTGCCGAGCAGGGTTTGACACTGCGAATACCGAAGCCGCGGCTGTGCACCGACAACGGTGTCATGATTGCAGCCCTGGGTGCACATCTCGTCGCCGGCGGCGCTGCGCCGTCTGCACTCACCGCAGTGACCGATCCCGGTCTGTCGGTTGCGACCAGTCAGGTACCCGGCTGAACGTCGGGAACGGGCTCGGAGATTCGCGGCGCAGCCGTCTCCTGTGATGTGCGGGGTTCGACGCTCTGGCCGGACACCGCAGGCGGTGGCGACCACACGGTGGGCGGAGGCGTCAGTTCGGGAGTGGGATCGGAGCCGCGGACGACCGTCGTCGGAACCGCGATCGATTCGGTCGGTTCCACACCGCTGGATTCCACACGGCTGGGTTCCACACCGCTCTGTGGCACGGCCTCGGCCGAGGGTTGCGGTGTCGATCCGGGGCTGAGCTCGGTGGGGCCGGACGGCGTTGTCGTACCGGGGGTCTCGCCCCCATCGGGGTCGGTGGGCTCGACAGGTGCAGTGGTGGTCGGTGCGGGCGTCGTGGGCTCGGGGGTGACCGGTGTCGGCGGCACGACGGTGACGCCGGTGCCTGCTCCGGGTGACGACGACTCCGGCGGCGGACCGACCGGCCATTCGATGCGCGGGAGGTCCGGAGCAGGTCGCAGCGTCGGCGTGGTGGTCGGTGCCGTGGACGTGGTGAGCCCGGACGACGAATCCGTCGACTCCACCGTGGTTGCTGCGGGCCCGACGGGATCTCCCGAGCTGCGGGCGGAGGTCGACGTGTCACCGGGCGAGTAACCTTCGGCCACGGGTCGTCCCGAGTCGCCGGAGCCGGCCACGGGGTTCGTCGCGCTGCCGGCAGGGGACACACTCGGGTCGTCTGCCGGGGTCATCGTCTGTAGGCCGTAGGCGAGCACCAGTCCGCCCGCGACGACGGCGGCAGCTATCGCTCCCGAGTAGCGACTCATCCGGCCTGCGGTTCGGCGTGCAGCCGAGACCAGTGGGTAGTCGGTGTCGGTCACCGATGCGGCGACCGCGGCCGCTCCCACGGCGAGCACGGCGTCGGGCTCGGGGAGGCGAATGACGCGGGCATGGAACATGTCGGTGATGGACGAGGCCAGCAGCGGGATGTGGGCACCGCCGCCGATGAGCACAATGGCCTCGGGTTCGTGGGTGCTCTCGTCGAACACTCTGCGGACGAACAGGGCTGCTTCGCGCAGGAGCGGCGATGCAGCGGTCTCGAATTCACTGCGGCCGACGGTCAGCGGTACCCCGCTGTAGCGCTCGATCCGTACTTCGTCCTCGCAGGAGAGCTGTTCCTTGATCGATCGGTACCGTGCCGATCCGATTCCGCGGTCGTCGCGAATGTCGTCGCGGAGGTTGTCACGGGTCATGTCCTGGACGAGATTCTTGACGAGAGCGTCGAGTGCGTTGCCGCTGACGACGTCCGATCGGCCGTGCGCCGATACCGTTCCAGCCGTTCGGTCGGTGACGGTGACCGACAGGCCCGACGCGCCGAGATCGACCAGAGCGATCGTGTCGTAGCCGTCGATCAGGCCGGTGGTCGCCAGGTGCGCAACTGCCGCCGCGGATTCGGGCACGAGCCGAACGTCGCGGGTGGTGTGCGCCAACGCTCCGCGAATTGCCGCGGCGTGCTCTTCGGTGCGGTAGGTGACGGCGATGGCGTCGGGTGATCGATGTCCGGGAACCATCGATGCCATGAGCTCGATCGCCGAGGTGACGAGCTCACCCATATCGGTGTTCGCCTGGCGATCGGCCGATACCGTCCGATACTCGACCGTGCGACTGCCGTCGAAGTCGACAGTGACGAGGGCTGCGCACACGACCTCGGATCCGGTGGACACTCCCACTCCTACCCGCATGGTGCACCTCCCGCCCCTGTTTGCCTGTCCGGTTCGACTGCCTTGTGCCTCATGTCGCGACACAGCTGTCGATCGTTATCGTTCGGACAGCCCCGTTATCGTAACGTTACTTCCGGTGTTTATGCGAGCGTTATATTCCGTGCGGTCGGTTATCGGGATGCTTCTCGGGGTGGTTCACCAGGCCTTTCGGTGGACGAGGGCGCAGCCGGAAAAACGCGGAAATCGGTAGCGGCATCGGCGTTTCGGGGCCCGATTTTCTGCGATTTCCGATTGCTGGGGTCCGAGAAACTGCGCGTCGTCAGTAGCGGACGACCGTCCATGCCCGCGTCGACTCGAATCTGGCGAACCCAGCCCTTGAGTGCTGGCACTCTCGTGTATAGAGTGCTAGTTGGCATCGAGCGAAGTCCCGGCACCCGCGACGACGGGAACGAGTTCGAGCCGTTTGTCAGGACCGCACGAGAAGTACTTACACACAGCTGTCCGGGGATCCGACCCCGGACGCGTACCCCATAACTTTGGAGGGCTCAACGTGGCGAGCGTGAAAATCAAGCCGCTCGAGGACAAGATCCTCGTCCAGGCCAACGAGGCCGAGACGACGACCGCCTCCGGTCTGGTCATCCCCGACACAGCCAAGGAGAAGCCTCAGGAAGGCACCGTCGTCGCCGTTGGCGAAGGCCGTGTCACCGAAAAGGGCAACCGCATCCCGGTCGACGTCAAAGAAGGTGACACCGTCATCTACAGCAAGTACGGCGGCACCGAGATCAAGTACGCCGGCGAGGAGTACCTGATTCTGTCGGCACGCGACGTGCTGGCAGTCATCGCCAAGTAGGCCACAACGCATCCCGCCCCGGAAGCCGATCTCGTGTCGGTGCCGGGGCGGTGTGCGTTCGATCGAGTTTCTTTACTCGAAGGAGTAACACCGAAACATGGCAAAGCAAATCCAATTCAACGAGGAAGCGCGCCGGTCACTCGAGCGCGGCGTCGACAAGCTTGCCGACGCAGTCAAGGTCACTCTCGGACCTCGCGGACGCCACGTCGTGCTGTCCAAGGCATTCGGCGGACCGACCGTCACCAACGACGGTGTGTCGATCGCTCGTGAGATCGACCTGGAAGATCCGTTCGAGAACTTGGGCGCGCAGCTGGTCAAGAGTGTCGCCACCAAGACCAACGACGTCGCAGGCGACGGAACCACCACAGCGACGGTTCTCGCGCAGGCTCTCGTGCGCGGCGGACTGAAGAACATCGCCGCCGGTGCGAACCCGATCGCACTCGGCGTCGGGATCTCCAAGGCTGCCGACAAGGTTGCCGAGGCGCTGCTCGCCGCCGCTACTCCGGTCGAGGGCAAGCAGGCCATCGCTCAGGTGGCCACCGTGTCCTCGCGTGACCCCGAGATCGGCGAACTGGTCGGTGAGGCGCTCACCCGCGTCGGTGCCGACGGCGTGGTCACCGTCGAAGAGTCTTCGACATTGCTCACGGAACTCTCGGTCACCGAGGGCGTGCAGTTCGACAAGGGCTACCTCTCGCCGTACTTCGTGACCGACGTCGACACGCAGGAAGCCGTACTCGAAGACGCGTACGTCTTGCTCTACCGCGAGAAGATCACCTCGCTTCCGGACTTCCTTCCCCTGCTGGAGAAGGTGGCCGAGAGCGGCAAGCCGTTGCTCATCCTCGCCGAGGACACCGAGGGCGAAGTTCTCTCGACGCTCGTCGTGAACTCGATCCGCAAGACCATCAAGGCCGTTGCCGTGAAGGCACCGTTCTTCGGTGATCGTCGCAAGGCATTCCTGGACGACCTCGCCGTCGTGACTGCCGGACAGGTCATCACTGCCGATGTCGGTCTGAGCCTGAAGGAGGCCGGCCTCGAGCTCCTCGGGCGCGCTCGTCGTGTCGTGGTCACCAAGGACGACACGACCATCGTCGACGGTGCGGGTTCCCAGGAAGACATCGATGCTCGCGTCGGCCAGTTGCGTCGTGAAATCGAGAACACCGAGTCCGAGTGGGATCGCGAGAAGCTCGAAGAGCGTCTGGCGAAGCTCTCGGGCGGCATCGCCGTCATCAAGGTCGGCGCAGCCACCGAGACCGAGCTCAAGGAACGCAAGTTCCGCGTCGACGACGCAGTGGCAGCAGCCAAGGCGGCCGTCGAAGAGGGCATCGTTCCCGGCGGTGGCTCCGCTCTGACGCAGGCAGCGTTGTCGCTGGCCGATGATCTGGGCCTGACCGGCGACGAAGCGACCGGAGTCGCCGTGGTGCGCACTGCGCTCAACGCGCCGCTGTTCTGGATCGCCACCAACGCCGGCATCGACGGTTCCGTCGTGGTCAGCAAGGTTGCCGAGCTGCCGAAGGGACACGGATTCAATGCCGCGACCCTGACGTACGGTGACCTGCTGGCAGACGGCGTCGTCGATCCGGTGAAGGTGACTCGTTCCGCTGTGGTCAATGCTGCGTCGGTTGCTCGGATGATCCTGACGACCGAGAGCTCGATCGTGGAGAAGCCGGAAGAGGCCGCTGAGCCTGCTGCCGGGCACGGTCACGCTCACTGACGTTCGGTAGAACTACCACGAAGCCCCCAACCCGTATCGGGTTGGGGGCTTCGGCATGTGTGCGTGAGGGTCGCGTCGACTAGACCGCGATACGGCGACGGTTGTGCCGGGCGTGCAGTTCTCGCTCGGTTTCGGACATTCCGCCCCAGATGCCGTACGGCTCACTGACGTTGAGAGCGTGCGTGCGGCACTGCGCGAGGACGGGGCAGCTGCGGCACATTTCCTTGGCGCGCATCTCGCGCTGTGCCCGTGCGCGGCCTCGCTCGCCGTCCGGGTGGAAGAACATGGACGAGTCGACCCCACGGCACAGGCCGTGCATCTGCCAATCCCAAATGTCGGCGTTCGGCCCAGGGAGGTGATTCGGCTGCGGCATGAAAACTCCTAGGGTGGTGTGGCTTCTCGGATTCGTGATCCGAATGCCGACAACGTTATGTGGGTCGACGAAATCCAGTCAATAGTTCTTCGTCGTGGGCAAATGCATAGTTATGGTGCCAAGAATTAACACGGGCGATATTTACTTGGACCTCACCACGTGCGTGCCGCTCCTGTTGAAGAATCCGCGAACACGGGAGACGATAGGGAGAGGACGGCTCGGTATCCGTCCCGTCGACGCTGGGGATCAGTGGCCGAAACTGCGGCGTCGTGCGGGCGATTCCTCCTGGCGTTCGTCCATGTTCTCGCTGTTCAGGGTCCTGTGAAGGCTCCAGGGGTTCGTTCGGTGCAGGCTGGTCGGCTCGGTCGGAACTGCACTGCACTCGGCGTGCGGTGTCGGCCTCTGGAACTGCGTGTTCAGGGCCGAGCCTCCGGGCAACGACCGCCGAGGTTTCTCGGCACGGTTCACCGTTTCGGTGCGGCGCTTAACCTATTCGCTACACAGCGTTCAGATTGCCGTTTCCTGAACGGTCTTATTTACATTGTTAATTCCTTGAAAACTGCAATTCGTGCACGGAATGAAGAGCCCGCATCCGGTGCTGAGATCGAGTACGAATTCTCGCCACACCGAGTGGTTCTCGGCGCAGCACAAAGGCCCTACCCTTGCGTCGTGCCACCAGAGCAGATCTCGCGGTCAGCCGTGACGCCCTCCGACCTCCTCGACGTCGCTTTCGGTCCGGATCCCGGCCGATTTCCGCTCCCCGCGGCGACCGGTCCCCGCGAGAGCTGGTACCGCAGCGTGGCGTTGGCCGGGCAAGGTCGATACGTCGCGGCGGACGTCGAGCTGCGGCGGTACAGACCGGACAGCCTGGAACTCGAGTCGCTGCACGCGTCGACCAGAGCGTCATGGCTGCGTCAACTGGGTAGGCACGAGCGGGCACGCCGCTTCGACGGCAGAGCGGTGTTTCTCGTCGGTCTCGTAGGACCTCCGCGATCGAGGGACTCTGCCGAAGCCCGCAGCGATGCATTGATCGGCCTCGCCGCCGATGCGCTCGGCACGGGGCGGTTCGGATTGGCGCAGACCCTGCTCGCGCGCAGCGAGAAGCATCGGCAGGGGCCGAACGGCGATCAGCTGTGGCGTCCGGCTCTGCGAGCTGCGTGGGTATCTGCCGAACTGGCGATGGTGCGCGGCGACGGCCCGACAGCCGTCCGACACGCCGAATCCGCGCGAGCTCTCGCCAACGATGCCGATTCGTTACGCCACAGCATCAAGACGGACCTGATCCTGGCGGCCGCGCTGAGTTGCGTAGGGCAGACCGGCCGCGCGCATGATTCGGCGGTCCAGGTGGCCAGCGCTGCGGCGATGCACGGCCTGCTGCCGTTGCGCTGGGCCGCGACGATGCTGTGCGAAGGAACCGGAACAGTCGACGCAGGGATGGTGACCTCTGTCGATCTCGCGTCAGCGATCGATCGTCGGGGTGGTTCGTCGATCGACTGACCAGGACCGCGGTCGAAGACGGACCGCGTGGTTCGGTTGGTTCGGGGTGGTGTCGCTATCCTTGGTCACGTTCCACACCACGTGGAAGCGCTCCCAGGCGGGTGCGTACCTGTAACGCGGGGAAAATTGTCGACGATGAACACAGCGGGTGAGGAGTTGGACTCTTTCGTCGTTGCCGCAGCGCAAGGCGATCGACTGGCTCTGTCCCGGGTCTTGGAGTTCATCCGACCACTCGTCGTCCGGTACTGCCGGGCACGAGTCGGATCGGCTGAACGCGGTCAGCTATCGGCCGACGATGTGGCGCAGGAGGTCTGTTTGGCAGTCATGACCGCCTTGCCGCGTTACCAGGACCAAGGTCGTCCGTTCATGGCATTCGTGTACGGCATCGCGGCTCACAAGGTCGCCGACGCCCATCGCAGCGCCTCGCGTAACAAATCGGACCCGGCCGCCGAAGTACCAGATGTCGTGTCGATGGAACACGGACCGGAGCAACGCGCTCTCGAATCCGAGTCGAGTCGACAGATGACTGCACTGTTGGACACCTTGCCCGCCAAGCACCGCGAAATTCTGGTGCTCCGACTCATCGTCGGACTGTCGGCCGAGGAAACAGCAGCCGCCGTCGGCAGCACTGCAGGCGCTATCCGCGTGGCTCAGCACCGAGCTATCGCAAAACTGAAGAACGAAGTTGTGAGAGCAGGTGAAATGTATGGCTAGGGACAATGGTCACGGTGGCTCCGGTGAGACCCCGCGTCGCGGAATCTCGCGAATCGGTGAGCACGTGAACCCCACTGGACCGGAGCAGAACGATCCCTATGCCGACATCGGCGCAGACGGTGGTCCCGTGGACCTCGTCGCCGTACGTCGTGATGATGCGTTCATCGACGCGATCAGTGGTGACGGACCGATTGCTACCGATGACGCAGACGAGTATCAACTCGCCCTTCTACTCGCCAATTGGCGAGCAGACGTGGTGTCGCCGGCAATGCCCGTCGGCCCCTCCCTCGACCTGGTCGTGGCCTCGGTGGAACGCGAGAAGCTCGCCGCCGACATGGCGCGGAGGAGCTCGGCGAATCGTGGTGGACGGATGCGTTTGCTGCGTCCCATCGCCGGTGCCGCCGCAGCGATCGCCGTGGTGATGGGTGGCCTTGTGGTCATCTCCTACAACTCGACGCCGGACGATCCGCTGTGGAGCGTCAAGTCCGTCGTCTTCTCCGAGCAAGCGGATTCGACTGTGGCGCAGATCGATACCACGTCCAAGCTGCAGGAGGCCGAAACCCTGCTGTCGTCGGGTGATGCCGATGCCGCTCGGGCTCTGCTCGACGGTGCATCGAACCGCACCTCTGCTGTGCTCGACGATTCCCAGCGCGCCGAGCTGGACCAGTGGCTGGCGCGTCTGCTTCAGGAGTTGCAGGCACTTACCCTGCCCGCGCCGGTACCACCTGCGCCCGTGCCGGCCGTGCCCGCTCCCGTGCCCAGCCCCGACCCCGTCGCCCCGCAGGCTCCGGTGGATGCGGTCACTCCGGACACCAGCGCGGTTCCGGTCACACCGAGCCCGGCAACATCGACGCCCGTGGTGCCGCCTACCACGACGAGTCCGAGTCCGACAACGACCGACGTCGCACCGACGGTCCTTCCCGACCCGAATCAACCGACGGCTACCGCCGGTGGCAGTTCGTCGGAGAACCGCGATCGTATGTCGGTTCCGTCCGGCGGAAGCTGAGCGGAAACCGGACGGCACCATCCGTCCCCGGCCAACGAAGAAGCCCGACACGATCATCGTGTCGGGCTTCTTCGTCTTGCGGAGGTCGGGCCGTAACTCAGCTGTCGAAACCGTCGCCGTGCAGGGCGTCGTTCATCGATGCATCCGCGAAACCGCGGCAGTAGTCCCAGGTGACGTACGCGTCGGGAACGGGGTCGTAGGCCGGCTCGTGCGGTCGTACGGTGCCGTCGACCAAGAGCTGCAACAGGTTCGCGCGGAGCATGTCCCAGTCGTGGTAGTGGTCCTGCTGGCAGTCCTCGCAGCACACGACCAGACCGCGGATGCCGCGATGGCCGAGCAGTGCTTCGTAGACAGCAAGGTCCGCCAGGTCTTCCTCGACGGCCAGTCGCTCCTGAGGGTCCAGGGGCTGGCCAGGCTCGATGGCGTCGAGGGCGGCCGACGGGTCGGCTGGGTCTCCGGCGAAGGGGTCCGGGGGTAAACCGGGAGGCAGTTGATCGCGCACGCCTCCACGGTACGCAGGACTGGTGGGTCTGCGCCAGCCGTTCGAAAGCGACATGCCGGACGTGGATGCTGCGCACTGGCACCGATGGCCGAGATTTCCGGGCCTCGGGCAGGCCGTAGTGGGAGGCATTCGCACTGGTTGTGCCCTAGCCGATACCATGGTTCACGGCGCTGAACAGATGAGTGCAAGTGCCGAAACTCCATCCGTTCTCCAATCCCGCCCATCCGTTGTCCAATCCCGCACTGCGGTGCGCCTGCGAGCTCTCACCGGCCGCACGCCGCGCCGAAGTGCAACCAGGCTCTAGGGAGGGCCAGATTCGCATGAGTAGTCCCGGAGCCCACGTCCGCACAGGCGGCGACGATCCCACCAAGGTCGCGATGCTCGGCCTCACGTTCGACGATGTCCTGCTGCTGCCGGCCGCTTCGGATCTGATTCCCAGCTCGGTCGACACGTCCAGTCAGATCACCCGCGAGATCCGGTTGCGGGTGCCGTTGGTCAGCTCCGCCATGGACACCGTCACCGAAGCGCGGATGGCGATCGCTATGGCCCGCGCCGGCGGCATGGGCGTGCTGCACCGCAACCTGTCGCTGCAGGATCAGGCGTCTCAGGTGGAAACCGTCAAGCGCTCCGAAGCGGGCATGGTCACCGATCCGGTCACCTGCAAGCCCACCGATTCGTTGGCCGAGGTCGACGCCATGTGCGCGCGCTTCCGCATCTCGGGATTGCCCGTCACCGACGAGACCGGCGCGCTCGTCGGCATCATCACCAACCGCGACATGCGCTTCGAGGTGGACCAGAACCGCCGCGTCGCCGATGTGATGACCAAGGCTCCACTCATCACCGCGCAGGAGGGCGTCACCGCTGAGGCCGCCCTCGGCCTGCTGCGCCGTCACAAGATCGAGAAGCTTCCGATCGTGGACGGCAAAGGCGCACTGACCGGCCTCATCACGGTCAAGGACTTCGTCAAGACCGAGCAGCATCCCAACGCCACCAAGGACCGTGACGGCCGCTTGCTCGTTGGTGCCGCGGTGGGCGTCGGACAGGACGCGTGGGCTCGTTCGATGGCACTGACCGATGCCGGTGTCGACGTCGTCATCGTCGACACCGCGCACGGCCACAATTCGCAGGTGTTGGAGATGGTCAGCAAGCTCAAGGCCGAGGTGGGCGATCGGGTTCAGGTCGTCGGCGGAAACGTCGCCACCCGCGCAGGTGCACTCGCTCTCGTCGAGGCCGGCGCGGATGCGGTCAAGGTCGGCGTCGGGCCGGGATCCATCTGCACCACTCGAGTGGTCGCAGGCGTCGGCGCTCCGCAGATCACCGCCATCCTCGAAGCCGTTGCCGCGTGCAAGCCGCACGGTGTGCCGGTCATCGCCGACGGCGGTATGCAGTTCTCCGGCGATATTGCGAAGGCACTCGCTGCAGGTGCATCTACCGCCATGCTCGGATCGTTGCTGGCCGGAACGGCCGAGTCCCCCGGAGAGCTGATTCTGGTGGGCGGCAAGCAGTTCAAGAGCTACCGCGGTATGGGTTCTCTCGGTGCCATGCAGGGGCGTGGGGGAGCGAAGTCGTTCTCCAAGGACCGCTACTTCCAGGACGATGTGCTGGCCGAAGACAAGTTGGTGCCCGAGGGAATCGAAGGCCGTGTCCCGTATCGCGGACCGTTGAATCAGGTCATTCACCAGCTCACCGGTGGTCTACGAGCTGCGATGGGCTACACCGGGTCCAACTCGATCGAAGACCTGCAGAAGGCTCAGTTCGTGCAGATCACCGCGGCCGGGCTCAAGGAGAGCCATCCGCACGACATCACGATGACCGCAGAGGCCCCGAACTACACCACCCGATAGTCGTTTCGGCCTCACTCGGCCGACTCGATTCGCTCTCGAAGTAGAAAGGTGCGCGCGTGCGCGACCTCGTTGAAATCGGCATGGGCAGAGAAGCCCGCCGCACCTACCAGCTGGACGACGTGGACATCGTGCCGTCCCGTCGTACTCGGTCGTCGAAGGAGGTGTCGACGGCGTGGCAACTCGACGCGTACCGCTTCGACATCCCGGTGCTCGCCCATCCCACCGACGCCCTGGTCTCGCCCGCGTTCGCGATCGAGCTGGGTCGTCAGGGTGGACTCGGAGTCGTCAACGGTGAGGGCCTCTGGGCCCGCCATGCGGACGTACAGGCCAAGCTGGATCAGCTGATCCATATCGCCGAGACCGATCTCGATCCCGATGCGCCCATCGCATTTCTGCAGGAGTTGCACGCCGCGCCGCTGCAGCCCGATCTGCTGTCGGCTGCAGTCGGCCAGGTCCGCGATTCCGGGGTCACCGTGGCGGTGCGGGTGAGTCCGCAGAACGCACGTGCGTTGACACCCGCTCTGGTCGCCGCCGGGCTCGATCTGCTGGTCATCCAGGGCACCATCATCTCCGCCGAGCACGTGGCGCACGGCGATGAAGAACCGCTCAACCTCAAGACGTTCATTGCCGAACTGGACGTCCCCGTCATCGCCGGTGGCGTCAGCGATCACCGCACTGCGCTGCACCTGATGCGCACGGGTGCGGCAGGCGTCATCGTCGGCTACGGCTCCGTCGAAGGCGGCACGACCACCGGTGAGGTGCTCGGCATCGGTGTTCCGATGGCCACCGCGATCGCCGACGCGGCAGCCGCGCGTCGGGACTACCTGGACGAGACCGGCGGCCGGTACGTGCACGTCATCGCCGACGGCGATATCACCACCTCCGGCGCGTTGGCCAAGGCCATTGCCTGCGGAGCCGACGCTGCGGTTCTGGGAGCGCCGTTGGCCGTCGCCGCGGAAGCTCCCGGTGGCGGCTGGTACTGGCCGTCCGCGGCGGCGCATCCGTCGATGCCGCGTGGTGCGTTGCTGCCGATGTCGGCGGGGGAGCGTCCGAGCCTCGATCAGGTGCTGCACGGACCGTCGCGCGAGTCTTACGGCTCGATCAACCTGGTCGGCGGACTGCGTCGGTCGATGGCGAAGTCGGGATACTCCGATCTCAAGGAATTCCAGAAGGTGGGCCTGAACGTCAGGGCCTGATCGGCTGCACATTCGATGGGCGCGCACTCCCGTGACGGGGGTGCGCGCCCTTTGTCGTGCGCGGTACTTCGTAGCAGGCGACGAGTGTCCGCACACGTAAGCCGACCCTGAGTTGGTGATACCTCTCGTAACAGCTAGAATTGTTTGTGGCGGTAGTCACATGGGGGTGTGCATACTGTTCGACAGCAACGGATGTAGCGGAGGTCACCATGGGTTCAGCTGTTCGCGCCACGGATTACGACGTTCTGATCGTCGGTTCGGGCTTCGGCGGAAGTGTCACTGCGCTGAGGCTGGTGGAGAAGGGATACCGCGTCGGAATTCTGGAAGCCGGGCAACGCTTCGAGGACAAGGACTTCGCGAAGAACAGCTGGGATCTCAAGCGCTTCCTGTGGGCACCGAAGCTGGGCCTGTACGGAATTCAGCGCGTGCACCTGTTGCGCGATTGCCTCATCCTCGCCGGTGCCGGAGTGGGCGGTGGATCACTGAACTACGCGAACACCCTCTACAAGCCTCAGGCACCGTTCTTCGAGGACAAGCAGTGGGCGCACATCACCGACTGGAGCAGTGAGCTGTCTCCGTTCTACGACCAGGCCACCCGCATGCTCGGCGTGGTGCGCAATCCACACATGACCCCTGCCGACGAGGTGATGAAGTCGGTCGCCGAGGACATGGGTGTAGCCGACACGTTCATCCAGACACCGGTGGGCGTGTTCTTCGGTGACGAACCCGGCAAGACCGTTCCGGACCCGTACTTCGGTGGTGCCGGCCCCGAGCGCACCGGATGCATCGAATGCGGTGAGTGCATGACGGGGTGTCGCCACGGTGCCAAGAACACCCTGTTGAAGAACTACCTCGGCCTGGCCGAGCGCGCGGGAGCCGAGATCGTGCCGATGACGACGGTGTCCGGCCTGCGCCCCCGATCCGACGGCACCTGGGACGTCGACACCGAGCGCACCGGTGCTCGGCTCCGCAAGGGCAAGAAGACCTACAGCGCGGCCAATGTCGTGTTGGCCGCGGGCACCTGGGGCACCCAGAATCTGCTGCACAAGATGAAAGACACGGGCGCGCTGCCCAAATTGTCGGACACACTCGGCGAACTGACTCGCACCAACTCCGAGTCGATCGTCGGTGCGGCCAAGCTGGCGGTCGATCCGAACATGGACCTGACGCGCGGAGTCGCCATCACGTCCTCGTTCCACCCCAGCCCCAACACTCACATCGAGCCGTGCCGCTACGGCAAGGGCTCGAACGCGATGGGCATGCTGCAGACCCTGATGACCGACGGCGGAGGCAAGATTCCGCGGTGGCTCAAGTTCGTGTTCGCGATGATCGCGCATCCGATTCAGTTCGTCCGTGTGGTCAACGTCCGGCACTGGAGCGAGCGCACCATCATCGCGCTGGTGATGCAGAACCTGGACAACTCGATCACCACGTTCACCAAGCGTGGGCCGTTCGGCCGCAAGATCTCCAGCAGGCAGGGCCACGGGGAGCCGAATCCGACGTGGATCCCCGAAGGCAACGACGCCACCCGGCGGATCGCCAAGAAGATCGGCGGCGTTGCTGGAGGCACCTGGGGAGAGCTGTTCAACATCCCTCTCACCGCACACTTCCTCGGCGGCTGCGCCATCGCGTCGGATTCGGCGCACGGCGTCATCGATCCGTACCACCGCGTCCACGGATATCCGACGCTGAGCGTGGTGGACGGGGCGGCCGTGTCGGCAAACCTCGGGGTGAACCCGTCGCTGACCATCAGCGCGCAGGCCGAGCGGTCCGCCGCACTGTGGCCGAACAAAGGCGAGCTGGATCTTCGCCCGGCACAGGGGCTTCCGTATCAGCGGCTCGATCCCATCGCCCCCAATTCGCCTGTCGTCCCGGTGGACGCTCCGGGTGGACTGAGATTGCCTATCGTCGAGATCAGGTCCGGCTCCGCGGCGCTGCACGTCGAGCATTCGGGTGTTGCGTAGGCACTACAGCGGTCCCACTAGACTGACCCGGTGACCGACTCCACTGCACACGATCCCGCACACGCACGCCCGGTTCTCGTCGTCGACTTCGGTGCTCAGTACGCGCAGTTGATCGCCCGCCGTGTGCGTGAGGCCAACGTGTACTCCGAGGTGATCTCGCATACCGCAACCGCCGAGGAGATCGCGGCAAAGGATCCGGTCGCGCTGGTGCTCTCCGGTGGACCGTCGAGCGTCTACGCCGACGGGGCACCCGAACTGGACTCGACGCTCCTCGACCTCGGCATCCCCGTGTTCGGAATCTGCTACGGATTCCAGGCCATGGCTCAGGCCCTCGGCGGAACCGTCGAGCACACCGGAACGCGGGAGTACGGTCGCACCCAGCTCAGCGTGGACGGCGGTCGTCTGCACGACGGTTTGCCTGCGACCCAGCCGGTGTGGATGAGCCATGGCGACGCGGTCACCGCGGCCCCGGAGGGCTTCACCGTCACTGCAACCAGCGCCGGGGCACCGGTTGCCGCCTTCGAGAACGAGGCCAAGCGGATGGCCGGAGTGCAGTATCACCCCGAGGTTCTGCACTCCCCGCACGGGCAGCAGGTACTCAGCCGGTTCTTGCACGAGACGGCGGGCATCGCTCCGGACTGGACAGCGGCCAACATCGCCGACGCTCTGATCGAGGCAGTTCAGGAGCAGGTCGGTCCGACGGGCAAGGCCATCTGCGGTCTGTCCGGAGGAGTCGACTCCGCGGTGGCGGCAGCTCTGGTGCAGCGCGCAATCGGCGACCGGTTGACCTGTGTCTTCGTCGACCACGGCTTGCTGCGTGCCGGCGAGCGCGAGCAGGTTCAGCAGGATTTCGTGGCTGCCACCGGTGCCAAGCTCGTCACCGTCGATGCGGTCGACACCTTCCTCGGTGCGCTCGAGGGCGTCTCCGATCCGGAGGAGAAGCGCAAGATCATCGGCCGCGAGTTCATCCGTAGCTTCGAGGGTGCCGTCACCGAGGTGCTGGGTGAGAACGCCGAGCACGGCGACTCCGTCGAGTTCCTGGTGCAGGGCACGCTCTACCCGGATGTCGTGGAGTCCGGTGGTGGTTCGGGAACCGCCAACATCAAGAGCCATCACAATGTGGGCGGTTTGCCGGACGATCTGCAGTTCGCCCTGGTCGAGCCGTTGCGTGCGTTGTTCAAGGACGAGGTTCGTGCCGTCGGACGTGAATTGGGACTGCCCGAGGACATAGTCGGAAGACAACCTTTCCCCGGACCCGGACTGGCCATTCGTATCGTCGGAGAGATCACTGCGGATCGGCTGGCCACATTGCGTCATGCGGATTCCATTGTTCGAGAAGAACTTACGGTTGCCGGCTTGGATCAGCAGATTTGGCAGTGCCCGGTGGTGCTGCTGGCGGACGTCCGGAGTGTCGGAGTGCAGGGCGACGGTCGTACCTACGGTCATCCGATCGTGCTGCGTCCGGTGTCGAGCGAGGACGCTATGACTGCGGACTGGACCCGACTGCCGTACGACGTGCTGGAAACGATTTCGACTCGGGTGACCAACGAGGTTCCGGAGGTCAACCGAGTCGTTCTCGACGTGACGAGCAAGCCGCCGGGCACCATCGAGTGGGAGTGAGCGCGTCAGCTCTTTCTACTGGGGCCCAATAGAAGAGCGACTCCGACGGCGACCGCAGCGATCACGAAGACCCAGCGAAATTGCACGTCGCCCAGGGCAACGATCGCATCCTGTCCGATGATTGCTGCGACCGAGACGACCATGGCGGCCAGTCCGGCAAGCAACAGCAGCGCCGACGGTCCGCGGCGGTTCGAGTTCTGCGCCTCGGTGTCGGAATCGCTGTCGCCGTAGTCGTGGCCGACACGGTCGGCGTTGTTCTTCTTCACTGGTTCACCTTCAACTCGCCGAGCGCCACATCTCCCACGATCGTCAGGACCGGAGCATCGGTGCTCGCTGCCGGGCCGAACCGTGTCTCGGTGGGGCACGTACCCATCGCCGCCTCGCATTCCACGGTCACGTTCATCGAATCGGGCACGGTGACCGTCGCACTGCCCAGTGCCACATCGATGTTCACGGTGCGGTTCTCGGTGAGTGTCAGGCCGGCAAGGTCGAGGATCAGCTCACCGGCGCCGACGTCGTAGGACGGGGCGAGCTCGGCAACGGTCGACGGAGCGACCTGCTGGGTTCCCGACGCACCGTTGCCCAGGTCCACCGGCCCGACCGCCGATGCCAGTACGACGAATCCGGCCAGGGGCGCCGCGACCACCAACAGTCCGTAGCCCTTGCGGAGGAAGGCACCGAGGATCAGCCCGACCGAGATGATCGCCAACGCGACGGCTCCGACGCGTCCCGCTGTGGCCCAGTCCCCGCCGGACGCGGCTCCGACCGCGGCGGTGACGGCAGCTCCGAGCAGTGCCAGGCCGAGAAAGCTTGCTGTCCAACGTGATCGGTGCTTACGCTCGATCGCTGCCGGTGGGAACGCCGGTGCCGGTTCGGGGAGATCCCAGGCGAACGGAGCCACCCCGAGCGGGTCCCACGACGGGGGAGTAACCGTCGGCGTTTCGGCCGGCGTCTGCTTGTTCAGATTCACGGTGTGGTCGGCACCGGAGTCTGCAGCATCGGAGCTATCGGCTGCTTTCGGCGTCGGAACGTAACTGGTCGGCAGCGTCGTGTACGGGCTGTAGTGCTCGTGCTGGAACTGCGGCGGCCGATACTGAGCGGCCGTCCACTGCTCCGCTGACGTACTGTACGAGCCGAAAGGCTTGGGCGCGTAGTAGTTTCGGGAGAACTCTTCCGTTCGCATGTACGGTGGTGGCTCGGGGCAACGCTGATGCAGCAACCACAGGCCACCGAGCATGGCCAACAGCGAGATGAGCCCTGAACCTCCGAGCCCGACACCTACCGGGCCTATCGTCGACACCGCGATCACCAACGCCACTGCGACGACGACCATCTTGGTCGTCGAGTCGGAACTGGTGCCGCGGCCGACGAGTGACTCTGCGCCCGACGCAGTGTCACCGGCTCGGCTGAGTACCAACCACGCCGCCAGATACAGCACGATGCCGGTGCCGCCGAACAGGGTGGACACGACGAACGCGACCCGAATCAGAACAGGATCCACGTCGTAGCGATAGCCGATACCGGCCGCGACACCCGCCACATGTCCGCGTTGCGGCAATCGGTGCGGACGGGTTCGCCACATCTGCTGAATTTGATCCGAGACGGTCACGTTGCTCATGACAACCATCGTGGCGCTCCCGATCGAGAAACACATCAGGGATACCCCTGATATCGACCCCGAGCGTGATCGGACGTCGGCGAAGGCGCGAAACATCAGGGCGAACCCTGATGCGACACTCGCCCCGTCCGTGTCAGGATCGATGCGTGCACCCTGTCGACAATCCACCCGTTGACGCCGCCCGCAACACACCACCCGTAGCCGGCGACGCTCCGGTCGCCCCTGTCACCCCTGCCACGTCGATTCCCCCAGCTCCTGCACGCTCTGCTCCTGACCCTTATCTACGACGCGGCGGTGGACGCATCGTCGGCGGCGTCGCCGGGGGTCTCGCCGACCATCTCGGCGTCGACGTCTTCAAGATTCGGGTGGCGTTCGCGCTGCTCGCGGCCTCGGCCGGTGCCGGAATCGCCGCCTACGGCCTGATCTGGATGTTCACGCCAGCCGGCGACGACACGGCACACCCGAGTGCCGCCGAACGTCAGCGTGCGCTGGGGTTGGCTGCCATCGGTCTCGGCCTCGCGGTGGGGCTCGCCTGGCTCCTCAGTGGTACTGCCGCATCGGTCATCGTGCCAGTCATCGTCGTGGTGGTCGGCGCAGCGCTGGTGTGGCGTGAGTTCGACGTCGAGGGTCCGCGCACGGCTTTGGGACTGCCCAAGCATCCGACCGTGCTGAGCTGGGCGCGGGTCGTCGGCGGAGCGACATTGATCGTCCTCGGGCTGGGGGTGGTGGTCCTTGCCCGCGTCGATTTGGCCGCACTGCGTTCGTCGCTGCTGGCGGTGGTGGTCACCCTCGTCGGCGTCGGCCTGTTGACGGTTCCCATCTGGCTGCGTACGTGGCGTGCGCTCGGTGCCGAGCGGTCTGCGCGTATACGTAACGACGAACGTGAGGAGATTGCCTCGCACTTGCACGACTCGGTGCTGCAGACACTCGCCTTGATCCAGAAGCAGTCCGATCGGCCGCAGGAGGTGATGCGGTTGGCGCGCGGGCAGGAGCGGGAGCTTCGCAGATGGCTGTTCGACGGCGGCGACACCGACAACTCCAGCTTGGCCGACGCCCTGAAGACAATCTCCGGTGAGGTCGAGGATCAGCACGGTGTGACCGTCAGACCCATCACCGTCGGAGACGTACATCTTCTGCCCGACGACGTCGAATCCGGCCTGTCCAGGGAAAGTTTCACCGCGCTTCTCGGTGCCACGCGCGAGGCACTGGTCAACGCGGCCAAGCATTCCGGTGAGACCAACATCGACCTGTTCGCCGAAACCGAAGCGGAGCAGGTCAGTATCTTCGTCCGCGACCGCGGAACCGGGTTCGACGAAACCGAGGTACCCGAGGACCGGCAGGGCCTGGCGAAGTCCATCAGGGGTCGTGTCGAACGCCGCGGCGGCACCGTGCAGGTACGGTCGACCGTCGGCAAGGGCACCGAAGTACGCATCTTCATGCCCCGCAACGGCAGTACTGTGACCACTGAATCGCCCGAAACCAACCAGCAGGAGCAGCCGACGTGACCGACCCGTTCCGAGTTTTCCTGGTCGACGATCACGCGGTGTTTCGCTCGGGCGTGCGAGCCGAACTCGGCCGGGAGGCGGACATCGAGGTGGTCGGCGAAGCGGGAGGCGTCGCCGAGGCGGTATCGGGTATCGACTCGACGAAACCCGATGTGGTGTTGCTCGACGTGCACATGCCCGACGGCGGTGGCGTGGCCGTGCTGAATCGCATCGCCGAGGGGCCGGTGTGCCTGGCGCTGAGTGTGTCCGATGCGGCCGAGGACGTCATTGCCGTCATCCGCGCCGGGGCGAGGGGGTACGTGACCAAGACCATCTCCGGTGCGGAGCTCGCCGACGGTGTTCGACGCGTCGCCGGGGGAGACGCGGTATTCAGCCCGCGTCTGGCCGGGTTCGTCCTCGATTCGTTCACCGGTCGTAGTGCCGCCCCGGAGCCCCCGCTGGATCCGGAACTGGATTCGCTGACGCCCCGTGAACTGGAGGTGCTGCGGTTGCTGGCGCGCGGATACACCTATCGCGAGATCGCCGAGGATCTGTTCATTTCCGTCAAGACCGTCGAGACTCATGCATCGAATGTTCTTCGAAAGACCCAGCAGTCCAACAGAAACGAACTCACACGATGGGCGCACAAGCGTCGAATCGACTAGCCGTCGGCGTCGCGCTTGACCTTCGACCAACCCGAAGCCTCAGGATTTCACCATGACTGATTCGGACGAAGAATTCCTGACCATCGGTGTGTTCGCTCGCTCGAGCGGGCTGACCCCGAGTGCCCTGCGCTTCTACGACGACTGTGGATTGCTCGTCCCGGCATCCATCGACGCCAAGTCCGGCTACCGTTACTACACCCGTGCACAGTCGAAGCGGGCCAACATCATTCGACAACTGCGCGAGATCGGGATGCCACTCGACAAGGTGACCGCCGTCCTCGACGGCGACGGAGCCGCGGCGGTCGAGATCGTGGATCGACACGTCGAGGAGCTGGCCGCGAATGCGCGCGCGGCAGCCGAGGCTGCGGTGTCGATCCGCCAGCTTTTCGACGAAAAATACTGCACCGCAACGGTATCTGCCGTGGAATTTGCTTCCGCAGTGGAGCAGGTCTCGTCGGCAGCCGGGGCGAGTGGCGACTTCCCGGTGCTGCGAGGCGTCCTGATCGAGGTGGACGGCGGCACCGTTACTCTCACTGCGACGGATCGCTATCGGCTCTCCACCCGCAGTCTCGTGGCGCAGTGTTCGGCCGGAGCCCCCTGGTCTCGAATCGCAGCGGTCGGCTCGCTCGGGATGGCGACCGCAACCGGCACCCTCGTGCTGACGGCAACCGACGACGCGATGGTGATCGACTCCGACGGTGCTCGGGCCGAGGTGGATCCGGTCGACGGCGAATTCCCCGACTGGCGGGCGATCATGAACGGTTTGGCTCCGACCGTGACGAGGGTTGTGCTTCGACGCGATTTCGTTCCGCTCGACAGCGGCACCATTCGCATGACCGCCGGGCCGGACGGCGTCTCGGTCGATGGTGTTCCGGTTCCCGCGCAGGTGACCGGATCGGAGAGCCTGGTGTTCTTCGACGCGGCCGTCCTGCAGGCGGCCGTCGCCTCGGCTGTCGGACCCGACCTGATGCTCGACATCGCTGCACCGGACCACCCGATGCTGGTGCGCTCCGCGCTCGACGGCGCTCTGACGACGCTGGTGATGCCGGTTCGCGGCTGATCGAATGCTTCCTGTCGTCGAAAGTCGGCGAAGTGTCGACTTTCGATGACTGGGTGCGAGCTCCCGCACTCGATACCGTCGACGGTATGGACGACAAGATGCTCGGGGAGACGCCACCGGCGGTGCTGTGGTTCTCTCGTGGTGATCGAATTCTGCTGATCGCCGGGGCAATGCTGATGGGCGGACTGCTGGGATTCGCGGTGCCGTACGTGGCGGAGTGGGGAGCGTCGCTCACCTGGATACCGTTCCAGGGTCCGTTGGAGTTGATCGCGTCGTGGTCACAGTGGTGGGTGCGGTACGTCTGCATCGCGGTGGGGGTTCTGCTCGGGTTGGCACTGGTGGCCGCCGCGTTCTACGACACTGCGCGGGTGGCGGTGTCGGAGGCGCACGTACGCATCACCGAGAAAGGCGAGACCGCCACTGTGTCCAGATCGCAGGTGGGTACCGTGTTCGTCGACGGCAAGGAACTGGTGTTGCTCGACGCAGCCTCGCGTCAGTTGGTGCGAGTACCGAGCGAGGAGAAGCGTGAGGCCATCGAGGCAGCATTCGAGCAGCGGGGTTACTCGGTTGCGCCCGGTGATCCCTACGCGGATCTCTATCACCTGTGGGTGCCCGAGACGCCAGGCCTGGCACCGGAGGTGAATGCGGTGCTCAAAGCTCGGGACATGGCACTGAAGAAGAAGGCGGGTTCCGATGCACGTGAATTGCGTTCGGAGCTGGACAGACTCGGCGTAGTAGTGCGCGACAAGAAGACCAGCCAATACTGGCGCCCCCTGGTTCGGTCATGACGGTCGGATCATGACCCTGTTGCGAAAGCATCGAGACCGCGCATGGGATGTCGCCGCCATCGCGTTCGCGCTGTTGCTGGTGTTGTCGGTAGCCGCAGGCACCGAGGGGATGACCACCACCCGAACGGTCGTCTCGATCGTCGTGGGCGTTGTCGGTGCCGTGCTGTTGTGGTGGCGTCGCCGGTGGCCGATCGAGATCGCGGTAGCGCTGGCCGTGTGCGCTGTTCTCACCGATGCAGTGGGTGGAGCCGAACTGGTGGCCGTCTTCACGGTGGCTTCTCGAAAGTCGTGGCGGGTCACCACCGCGGTGGTGGTTCTGCACGTGCTGGCGTCGATGATCTGGACGACCGTATGGGCCGAGCAGTCGATTCTGTACGTCGCGATGACCAGTCTCGCCTTTCTGAGCATCCCGGCGGCATGGGGCATCGTCGTCAAGTCGCGTCGCGAGGTGATCGACTCGCTACGTGAGCGGGCCGAACGAGCAGAATCGGAGTCGAATCTGCGAGCCGAGACCGTTCGCGGGCTCGAACGTGAGCGGATCGCCCGGGAGATGCACGACGCTCTTGCGCATCGGATTTCGTTGGTCAGTCTCCATGCGGGTGCGCTCGAGGTCCGGCCGGATGTCGGTGCGCGGGAGGTCGAAGCACTCGCGTCGACCATCAGATCCAATGCGCACGGTGCCCTGGAGGATCTGCGGGAGATACTGGGAGTACTTCGATCGGGCGAGGTGAACGTGCCGCGTCCCCAACCGGGTGTGGACGATATTGCTGCGCTGATCGAGGACTCGGAGAAAGCCGGTACACAGGTGACGTTCTTCGACGAGATGCCTGCGAACCTCTCGCTGCCTGCCTCTGCCTCTCGCACCGTTCACCGTGTGATTCAGGAGGGCCTGACCAATGCCAGAAAGCATGCGCCGGGGTTGCCGGTGCGATGTGGAATTACGCAGGTCGACAACGAGATTCGAGTGTGGCTCGAAAACGGCATCGGCACAGGGGGATTCGCGACAGTACCGGGCTCCCGATCGGGAATGATCGGCCTCACCGAGCGGGTCGAGCTGGCGGGAGGGCGAATCGAGTACGGTATCGCCCGAAGCAGCGTCGGAGTGGTCTACCGTCTGGAAGCATGGCTACCGTGCCCGAACTGACCGATGGTCCCGAAGCGGGCAAGACACTAGAGGTGTTGCTCGTCGACGACGACGCGTTGGTCCGGGCTGGGTTGTCGCTCATTCTGAGTTCGGATCCGGGTATCGCAGTGGTCGGTGAGGCGTCCGACGGTCGCGGCGGTATCGAGGCAGTGCACGCGCTGTCTCCCGACGTGGTTCTGATGGATGTTCGGATGCCCGTCATGGACGGTCTGGCTGCCACCGAAATGCTTCGGGCAGAGGGTTTTTCGGCGGCAATCGTGGTATTGACCACGTTCGACACCGACGAATATCTGCTGCGGGCTCTGCGGGCGGGAGCCAACGGGTTCTTGCTCAAGGACACGCCGCCGCGCGACATCATCGACGCGGTGCATCGCGTCGGAACCGGGGAGTCGATGCTGTCGCCGACGGCCGTAGGACGCTTGGTTGCCCACTGGCGCGAGCAGGACGCTCGATCACACGACTCCGCCACGGCGCGAGCGCGAGCGGTACTCGACTCTCTCACCGATCGAGAACGTGAGGTGGCCGTTGCCGTCGGATCGGGAAAGTCCAACGCGGAGATCAGCGCGGAGTTGTACATGAGTGTGGCAACGGTGAAGACCTACGTGTCACGGATCCTGACGAAGCTGGAGTGCAGCAACAGGGTTCAGATTGCGATCATCGTGCACGAGTCGCGTTGAGGGCTCGACTACAGCAGAAGGCCGATCACCAGAATCAGAACGATCACGACGGCGAGGATCAGTGCAGCGAGGATGACCGGCGACGGAATCGTCGTCCGATCGCCCACGGCATCTTCGATCCGCATCAGCACGTTCTCGATGGGGTTCTTCTTCTTTCGGGGTAGGTCGAACGGTGGGGGAGAGTAGCTGGAGGGAACCGGATTCGCTGGGCTTTCACCGGGTTGCACGGCGGGTAGGCCTGCGACGGTGCTGCCGAATTCTCGGGACGGACGGCGAGATTCGGACACCGGTGTCGAGCGTCTTGCCCATGCCGGAACTACGCCGTCCGCAGAGGTGAGCGGTACACCGCGTAGCTGAGCTATGGTGCCGCGCTTGCTGATCGCAGCGAGGATGATCTCGTCGCGGGCCTGCGCCATGGTGGGACGCCGAGCAGGATCGGGCTCGAGCATGTGCAGCAGCGGACCGGTGAGATCTCCGCTGCGGGTGGGAGAGATGATCTGCCCCTTGGCAACTCGGTGCAACAGTGCGATCGAATCGTGGTCGATGTCGAACGGAGGTTTGCCTTCGATGGCGGTGTACAGCGTTGCACCGAGGGAGAATACGTCGCTGGCCGCGGTGGGATCCTGTCCGCGGGCAACCTCCGGGGCGAAATACGCAGGGGTACCGGTGATCACGCTGTCGTCGGATTCCTCGACGTCCCCTTTCGCGCGGGAGATGCCGAAATCACTGATCTTGACGATGCCCAGATCCTTGCCGCGATCGGCGATCAGAATGTTGCCCGGCTTGATGTCGCGGTGCACGATTCCTGCTTCGTGCGCCTCGGTCAGTGCGTCGGCGATCTGTGCCCCGATCTGAGCAACCTCGAACGGCGGTAGCGAATCGGTGGTGCCGAGCGCCTGCGCGAGACTGCGTGAGGACAGGTATTCCATGACCAGCCACGGCTCGCCGTCGACGAGAGCGACGTCGTGCATCGCGATGGCGTGGGGACTGGACAGGCGAGCAGCGATACGACCCTCACGCATGGCCCGATTGCGCACCTCGACGGCTTGCTCAGGGCTCAGCGCGGTGGTGGACGTGACTTGCTTGACGGCCACCTGGCGGTGCAGAAGTGTGTCGGTGGCGAGCCATACTGCGCCCATTCCGCCGCCCCCGAGTTTGCCGGCAAGGCGGTATCTTCCGGCCAGGAGGTAGTCGGGTCCGACTCCTCGTCGAACACGCTGCTGATCGGTCACGCCCACAGGTTAGTTGACGATGGCGGGGTGTGCCCGCAGCCGCAGAATGGAAGCCCCCACCAGCGGGTTCGGCACCACCTTGACGAGTTGCCGTCCGAGCGGCTTTACTGAGTGCAGATCGAAATTGTGTTCGAATACGCCACTTCCCGCGTTCGACGAACACCGATGTTTCGGCTCGATTTCTACATCGTGAAGGGGAGTGACATGACTGTATCGGGAGCTTATGTCACGCCGGATGTGCTCGACGGGTTGTCGCTGCCGGAGCGTGTCGCGTTGCTGCGTAGCCGGATGGCTGCCGTGCCGTCCCGTGGCGAAACGGCGTCGGTGCGCATCGAGAGTTCGGACCCCGACCCCGTCAGCTCCGATTTCGGCGAGGCCGAGCCGATACGTGCGGTCCGTCAGCGGGCCGTTCTTCCGGTGCCCTCTGCGCTGATCGACGTGCTGCCGCACGGTGGACTGGTGCGTGGAACGGTGGCCTCGGTGTCCGGTGCCGGCTCGCTGCTGATCGGTCTGGTGGCCGCAGTGACCGGTGCCGGTGGGCATGTCGCCGTCATCGGGCAGCCTCGTTTCGGAGTTCTCGCCGCGGTGGAGATGGGCGCACAGCTGAGCAAACTGGCCCTGATTCCCGATCCGGGCCCCGATCCGGTGGAAGTGGCGGCAATCCTGCTCGACGGTGTGGACCTCGTGGTGCTCGGTCTCGGTGGCATGTCCGTATCACCCACTCGGGCCAGAGCCGTGGTAGCCAGGGCACGGAGCAAGGGTTCGACGCTGCTGGTGACCGATGGACACTGGGACGGGGCAGAACTACGACTGGACGCGTCGGTGCACGGTTACGACGGTCTCGGTACGGGTCGGGAGCTGGGACGTGGCCGGCTCCGCGGCGTCCGATTGTCGGTGTGCGCGCGCGGCAAGGCGATGCGGCCCCGCACCGTTCGACTCGATCTGCGTTCGGAGAACGGCCGCATCGAGTGGCATGCCGAACAGCACGAACAGAATCCATTGTCGATCGCGGTCTCGACATGAGCATCGACCGTTCCAGTCGTGTTCTTGCCAGTCGTGTTCTTGCACTGTGGTGTCCCGATTGGCCCGCTGTTGCAGCAGCTGCTCAGGCCGATCTGCCTGCGACGCATCCGGTGGTCGTCACCTCGGCCAATCGGGTCGTCGCGTGCTCGGCGACGGCACGTGCGTCGGGTATCAAGCGTGGCCTGCGGCGTCGGGAAGCCCAGGCACGGTGTCCGGATGTGCATGTCGCTCTCGCCGATACCGATCGTGATGCGCGACTGTTCGAGCCCGTGGTCTCTGCCGTCGCCGCCATCGCACCGGGAGTCGAAGTGCTGCGGCCGGGTCTGTT
This sequence comes from Rhodococcus sp. IEGM1428, assembly GCF_050321865.1. Classification (NCBI taxonomy): domain Bacteria; kingdom Bacillati; phylum Actinomycetota; class Actinomycetes; order Mycobacteriales; family Nocardiaceae; genus Rhodococcus; species Rhodococcus sp. IEGM1428. The sequence goes on from NZ_JBNQFW010000001.1 coordinate 785,634, forward strand.
GGTTCTCGCTGCTCGCGGTGTCGGACGGTATTTCGGTACCGAGCATCGGGCCGCGGAACGGTTGATCGACCAAGCATCGGCTGCCGGTGTGGAATGCCAGATCGGTATCGCCGACGAGCTGTCCACCGCGGTCGTCGCCGCGCGATATGCACAGGTGGTACCGCGCGGAGGTGGTGCCGGCTTTCTCGCTCCGTTGCCGGTGGCAGAACTCTCGGCAGAACCGAGTATGTCCGCTGCCGATCGTGGTGAGTTGGTGGACCTGTTGCGACGCTTGGGTCTACGAACCATCGGCGACTTCGCTGCGCTGTCTCCTGGTGATGTCGCGTCGCGGTTCGGTACCGATGCGGTGTTGGCGCATCGCAGTGCTCGGGGTGAGCCCGAGCGTCCGCCCTCGGCCCGGGCGCTGCCGCCGGATCTCGATGTGGAGTATCGGTGCGATCCACCGATCGATCGGGTCGACGCCGCTGCCTTCGCCGGGCGCGGTCTTGCCGAACAGTTGCACACCAAGCTTGCTGCCGCTGCCGTTGCGTGTACTCGTCTGCTGGTGCATGCCAGTACCGGTAACGGTGAGAACCTGTCGCGGATCTGGCGCTGCGCGGAGCCGTTGACGCCGGAGGGAACAGCCGATCGCGTGCGGTGGCAACTGGACGGCTGGCTCACCGGGCGCAGCGAGAACAAGCCGACATCCGCGATCACTGTTCTGAGGCTCGAGCCGATCGAGGTGGTGGCAGCCGGTGAGCTGCAACTGGGGTTGTGGGGCAGTGTCGGCGACGAGGACGACAGAGCGCGTCGGGCATTGGTGCGCGTTCAGGGTCTGCTCGGTGGCGAATCGGTGCTGGGCGGTGTTCTCAGCGGTGGACGCGGGCCGGCCGAACGGATAACGCTGCGCCCACTCGGCGACGAGCTGGTGCCGATGTCCGATCCATCCCATCCATGGCCGGGACGATTACCCGAGCCTGCTCCGGCGGCAGTGATAGAGACCCGTCCGACAGTGACGCTGATGAATCGGACGGGTACGGGAATCGGCGTCACCGACCGCGGTGTGTTCGACGCGCCACCGGCACGATTGCGCTGGGGAACCAAGGAATGGGAACTGACGGGATTGGCCGGGCCGTGGCCGGTGGACGAGCGGTGGTGGGACAGCGGCAACACATCGACGGGTCCGACAGCGCGGGCCCAGGTGGTGCTCGACGACGAAAGAGCCCTGCTGCTCGTGTTCGACGAAGGTCGGTGGCGGGTGGAAGGAATCTACGAATAGTGACACCGCTACATTCGAGTGAATGCAGATGATGTCGGAGACGGTCGACCTCGGTGGCGTCGATATCGCGTATCGCTCGTTCGTCCCGCAGGAACACCCCAGCGCGGCTCCGGTGCCGGTGATGCTGGTGCACGGGATGGGCGGGGACAGTGGAACCTGGGATCGATTTGCCCGAGCACTGACAGCTCGAGGTCGCCGGGTGCTCACCGTCGATCTGCGTGGGCACGGTAAGAGCGCCCACACACCCACGTACGAGTTCGACTCGTTCGGTGGCGATCTCCTTGCTCTGATCGATCACCTCGGGCTCACCGAAGTCGATCTCGTCGGGCATTCCCTCGGCGGATATGCGGTCTCGCTCGTCGCGCAGCGTCAGCCGTCGCTCGTGCGCCGTCTGGTACTCGAGGAACTTCCGATACCGATTCGGCCGGGGGATGCCCCGCCGAGCCTGACCGGCAAGATGCCGTCGGTCACCGAGCTCTGGCACGCCGCAACCAGCGTTGTCCTGCATCCCCGTGCGGTACTCGCGTTCGATCGGTCGATGACTGCCACTGCTCTCGAGCAGTTCCGTCGGCCGAATCCGCAGTGGTGGGAGTCGTTGGCCGACATCACTGCTCCGACGTTGGTGCTTCGCGGAGGTCCCGGCGGCATGGTCGATCCGGTTCGGCTCGACGCGATGGTCGCCGAGATCTCGACCTGCCGCGTCGAGGCGTTTCGCACCGGACACAGCATCCATCGCGACGGTTACTCGGCGTTCGAGGCCACCGTTCTCCCGTTCCTCACGGACTAGGGTCTCGGACATGACTCCGAGTGCGCTCGATCGCAGAATGCTGGGCTGGTCGGCACTGTTCGTCGTGTCGCAAGCCAACATCGCTCGGTTGCTCGGACCCGCGGCCCCGAAAGTACTCGAGGTGCAGACGGCCTGGTCCGCGCGGCGCTACCGGCAGATCCTCGCGAGCATGGACGAGACCGAGATCGCCAGATTCCGCAGCCACTACTTTCCCGACTTCGTGCATCCGGCGATCTATGCCATCGCACTGCGGGCCGGTGCTCGCAGCCTGGCGGCGAAGACGCCGCTGAGCCCTTCGGCGACGACGGCATTGGCCGTCGCACCCGTTGTCTCCGCCGGCGGTGACTACATCGAGAACATCGTCGGCCTGATGCTGGTGGACAACCGAGAACAGATCACCGACACCGTCGTTCGCGCCACCACCGTTGTCAGCACCGTCAAGTGGATACTGGCGATCGGCTCACTGGCGTACCTGGGTCAGGGATTTCTGCGCGTGTGGACAAAGGCTCTGTTGCGCTGAACCTCGCGACAGCCCTACCCCTGTCGTTCGACCAACTCCTCCCCGAGGGGAGTGCGCACGTACAGCACCGATCGTCCCTGTCTGACGCGTCGCACCACCGCCGCTTCGCGCAGAACGCGAAGATGCTGGCTCGCCGCGCTGGGTGAGACACCAAGTGCAGCAGCGATTTCCCCGGTGGTGGTGGGCGCGTCGAGCAGCGTGAGAATCGTGGCACGGTGGGTGCCGAGGAGATTGGTCAGCGCTCGGTTCGGAGCTGTCCGTGCCATGTTCCACACTGCGCCGCGCCCGCGGGCCGGATACACCAGCGACGGAGCCCGCGTCGGGCTGATCTGAGTGATCGCGCCGTGCACGAACACCGACGGAATCAGCGGAAGTCCACGTCCGTCGACGTCGACCCACACCTGGTCCTCGAGCCGATCGACCCACAGCACACCGTCATCCCATCGAACTCGGGAATCGAGGTGCTCGAACATCTTTCGTGCCCCGAAGTGCGAGAGCTGTTGTGCTCGGTAGTCCACATCGCCGTCCAGTACCGCTCGGATCCGGGACCAGTCGGGTTCGAGGCACGTGGCCCAATACTGCGAGAGCGCCTGGACTGTACGGGTGCGCACCGCTCGGGCCGGACCGATGAGGACCGCAGGAATGTCAGTGGAGAAGGCGGCAGCGATGTCGCGTCGCATCTCCGCTGCCGGTGTCGCTCCGACAACGGCGATCTCGTCGTCGAAGGCCGGGGATTCGGTGGGCGGACGGGGAGCGAGAAAGTCCGGGATCCTGCCCTCGGGAGAGACCAACGCCGTCAGCAACTCGGTGTCGCACTGCTGCCATGCCGTCCGGACGCGTCGACGCCACGGCTCGTGCAGACGGTGCCGATTCGGCGAGGTCCAGGCACGCAGACTCAAGACCGTCTCGAACAGCGGCGAGACGGTCAACGAGGTATCCGCCAGGTCGGCGGCTCGGAGATGAAGTGCGAGCATGTAGTCCCACACTAAATGGTGGCGACCGACAGCCGTGCTCGATGTACTGATCCACATGCCCATCGACTTCGAAGATCCAGCCAACAGCGACACCTATTCCGGCCGCGAGGCCGACCCTTCCTGGGGTGCCGCGATCACCGATTTAGTCGATCCGGTCGGCGTGCACGTCATCGATCTCGGATGTGGCGGGGGTACCTATGCGCGTGCATGGCGCACGCTGGGAGCGCGTGTCACAGCTGTCGATTCGAGTGAACCGATCCTGGAGTCCGCCCGCCGATCGTCGCCCGCGGACATTGCGTTCGAGTGTGCACCCGCCGAGCGCACCGGCCTACCCGACGGCCTGGCAGATATCGTGTTCGCTCGCGCGCTCGTCCACCATCTGCCCGACGCATCCGCCCTGGCAACAGAGATGTTCCGGCTGCTGCGGCCGGGTGGTATCGCGATCGTCCAGGATCGGACGAGCGAGGACGCGACACTGGCAGGATCGCCGACGAACCCGCGCGGATATCTCTTCGACGTGTTTCCCCGGTTGACGGAGGTCGAGGGCCGCCGCCGACACGACGTCGACGACGTAGTGGCCGCATTCGCTGGGGCAGGATTCACCGATGTTGCCACGCAACCACTCTGGGAAACTCGTCGACGCTACGAGAATAGCGAGCAGTACCTGACAGAAATCGCCGGCAGAACCGGGCGCTCCATCCTGCACGAACTCTCCGACGTCGAACTCGCGGAGCTGGTCGAGTATCTACGCGGTCGCCTGGCCCCCGGTGAGTTGATCGAACGCGATCGCTGGACTCTCTGGACCGCCGTGGCCCCATGACGCGCACGTCACCAACTGGTCCCGGGAACCAATCTCCCGACACGCCGGATCACTTTGCCGATGCGTGCTTTCGGAGTCTTCGGATCGTACGGGCGGACTCGGTAGGGCACCTTCCCGTCCTCGAGGGGTACCGGCATCTCGCCCTTGGCGGCAGCGGATTCGGCGAACGTACGGTAGTGCTGATGCATCGTGCGGTCTTTGCCCTTGGGGGCGAACATGGCTCCGAACTGTCCGAGTGTTCCCAACGGTGTGTCGATGCGTTTGGGCTTGTCGCTCAGTGCGCGGATCACCATCGCGGCGGCCTTCTCGGGTGAGAACACGGTGCCGACGTTCTTGTCGCCCGTCGGGGTGATCATCGGGGTGTCCACCAGTGGCATATGGATGGTGGTGTAGGTGATTCCGTCCGAGAGTGTCTCTGCAGCAGCAACATCGGTGAAACCGTCGAGTGCGGCCTTGCTGGCCACGTACGCCGAGAAGCGCGGAGGGTGTCCCAGTACCGCGGCACTGGAGATGTTGACGACGTGTCCGAACTGGCGTTCGCGCAGATGCGGTAGCAGTGCCAGCACCAATCGAATCGCCCCGAAGTAGTTGACGGCCATGGTGCGCTCGTAATCGTGCAACCGATCGGTGGACCGATAGAGTGACCGGCGGATGGATCGACCGGCGCTGTTCACCAGCATGTCGACGTGACCGTGTTCGCTCAGAACGGTTTTGACGGTGTGGTCCACCGATTCGCTGTCGGTCACGTCGCACGGGTAACCGTAGGCGGTACCGCCCGATTCGCGAATGTGCTCGACCACCTCGTCGAGTTGATCTTGTCCGCGCGCGAGAAGAATGACCACTGCGCCCTTGCGTGCTGCCGCCTCGGCACTGGCTCGGCCGATGCCGGAGGACCCGCCGGTGATGATGATGTGACGACCGAACAGTGCACCCCGCGGGTCGTCCCGGCGGTTGCGCTTGGGATCGAAGTTCTTCTGCCAGTACGTCCACACGCGATCTGCGTAGGTGCGCAGTGGCGGCGGCGTGATCGAGCTGCCCTGCAACGCTTTCTGCGTTGCTGCCGACTCGAACACCGTGGGCAGTGTCAGGTGATCGAGCATGACCGGTGGGACACCGAGATCGCGGAGGGCGGCGTTGCGCTGCTTTCGTACCGCTCCGGATTTGGGGGAGACAACCGGGGCAACCAATGCTCCGGGAACGTCGAGCACTCGTGCTCGGGATCCGGCCGCCGACGAGAATGCCGAGTACACCTCCGCCATGGACTGTGGACTCGGGTTCACCAAGTGAAAAACGCTGTGGGGAGCGGTGTCTCGGTGCACGAGTTCGACGATGGCGTCGGCGACGTAGTCGACCGGAACCAGGTTGGTATTGCCCATCTTCGGCACCGTGATCGGTAGCACGGAGGGCAGCTTAGCCAGTTGCGCGAAGAACGGAAAGAAGTAGTACGGGCCGTCGATCTTGTCGATGGCTCCGGTCTCCGAGTGCCCGATGATCGCGGCAGGCCGGTAGACCCGCCAGTCCACGGTGCTGTCGCGGACCAATTTCTCGGACTCGAACTTGGTGCGATGATAGGCCGTCGGGAATCTCTGGCCGAGGTCGAAATCGTTCTCGGAGAACGTTCCTCGGTAGTCTCCGGCAACGGCGATCGACGAGATGTGATGTAGTCGAGCGCCGGTCTTCTCGGCCAGGCCGATGACCGAGGCGGTTCCGGCGACATTGGTCGGTGCCTGCTCGTCGCCTGCGGTCAGATCGTAGACGGCACCGAGATGGAGGATGTGGTCGATGTCGGACGGCACGTCCGATAGTCCGAGCTCGGGTTCGGTGAGATCACCGATCAACGGACGAATCCGATCGCCGCCGTCGAGTTGCTGTGCATGTCGCTCGAGGCGAGCCACCGAGTTCGGACGCACCAGCGCGTGGATCACGGCGTTCGCGTCACGCTCCAGCAGTCGGGGTAGGACGTTCTTACCGAGAAACCCGGTACCGCCGGTCACGATGTAGTTCGCCATGCGAGCCGACCTTACTCCGAAGTAAGTTCCTGGGCTAGTGGCCTATACCGGCCTTGTCGTGCACTTTCTTCATCCATGCCGGAGCCCACCAATTGGCCTCACCCATGAGCTTGACCAAGGACGGAACCAGCAGCATGCGGATGATGGTGGCGTCGATGATCAGGGCGAGAATGACGCCGAAGCCGAGAAACTTCATGATCGACAGACCCGAGATGGTGAACGCCCCAGTGACCACGATCAGAATCAGCGCTGCCGCGGTGACGATACGTCCGGTGCGCTGAGCACCGAAGACAACGGCTTCTTCGGTGCTCGCTCCCGCCGCGCGAGCTTCGACCATGCGAGACATCAGGAACACTTCGTAGTCGGTCGACAAGCCGAAGATGACCGCGAGGATGAGGACCACGAACGTCGATTCGAGTGGTCCTGGAGTGACGCCGATCAGTCCTGCCCCGTGGCCCTCCTGAAACACCCACGTCAGGGCACCGAATGTCGCGCCCAAGCTCAGCCCTGCCATCAGTACGGCCTTGATCGGCAACACGATCGAGCCGAACGCCAGGAACAGCAGTACCAGCGTCGAAACGACCATGATCGAGATCATCACCGGTAGCCACTTCGCAATGGCCGCATTTCCGTCGTCGATGTTCGCGCGACTGCCGCCTACGAGGATCTCGGTTCCGTCCGGAGGGGTGATCGAGCGCAATGCAGACACTGAGTCGGATTGGGATTCGGCCTCGGTCAGTCCACCGGTCGGTTCGCTGTAGGCCGCCTCGAGGGTCACGAAATCGTCTTTGGAGCCGATGAATTCGGCGCGGGCGATACCGGGCGTGGATTCCACAGCCGAGGTCAGAGCTGCAATGGGTGCGCCCTGAGGCTTGACGCCGTCCAGGCCACGAAGAACGACGGTGGCACCGTCACCGGTCGACTCGAAGTCGGCACCGAGTGTCTCGAACGCCATGCGCGCAGGGTTGTCTTTCGGCAACGCCGTGTAGTCGACCTCGCCGAGCGAGACCTTGAGGATCGGGGTGGCGATGATCAGCAACCCAGCGACGATGACAGCTGCGACGATCCCAGGATGCTTCATCACACGGGTGACCACACCACCCCAGAACTTGTGTGCGCGTGCATCGCTGCGATCGGACGCGGTGCGTGACCAGGTCCAGGAATTGATTCGGGTGCCGAGAATTGCGAGCAGTGCCGGAACGACGGTCAGTGACAGGGCAGCGGCGCTCGCCACCGCGGCCATGGCGCCGAATCCGAGGGACCGGATCACTGCCTGGGGGAAGACGAGCATGCCGGCGAACGCACAGATCAACAGCAGTCCCGAGAAGACGACGGTCTTGCCGGCAGTGGCGACGGTGCGGACGGTCGCGTCGACGGACGTCGACCCGCTTCGCAATTCCTCGCGGAACCTGCTGACGATGAACAATCCGTAGTCGATGGCCAGGCCGAGCCCCAACAGCGACGCGACGTTGATCGAGAACGAACTGACTTCGGTGAACTCGGTGAGGACACGCAGGATCGCCAGGGAGCTGAGCACACTCAGGATGCCGACGAACACCGGAACCGCCGCGGCGATCACGCCACCGAAGATGAAGATCAGCAGCAGCAGTGTGATGGGAACAGCGATGAGCTCCGAGCGGACGAGGTCGCTTTCGAGGGTCTCACTGAGCGAAACTCCGACCACCGACGCTCCGGCGAACTGCGATTCGACGCCGGGCACTTCGAGCTGGGGCGGAAGTTCGCCGAAGGTATTGAACGTGACGCCCGAGTTGGCGCCGAGGGATACCGTCACCAGCGCCTTCGTTCGGTCCTTCGAGACCAGGAATTCTTTGCTGACCGGGTCTGCGGTCCAGTACGAATTCACGTTGCCGAGGGTGTATCGACCGGTGAACTCGTCGAGCGTCGCCTGTACTCGGGGCCCGATGTCGTCGATCGTTTCGCCGTCGGGTGCGGTGTAGATCGCCACGATATCCGGTGTCGGCTGACCGATGCCCTGCACCAGCCGCGCCACCTCGGACGACTCACTGCCGGCGTCGGCGTAGCCGCCCTCGCTCAGTTTCGAGAAGACGCTCAGTCCCAACACCCCGCCGACGGCGACGACGACAACGACGACTGCCAGTACCCATCGTTTGTGCGATACGACGAACGAGGCCCAACGGGTCACGACGGTGCTCCGGCTCTGTGGAAGGGGTCAGTGGCGACTCGACTGTAGTTGATCGTGTCGGACCCTCGTGCTCTCATTAGAACAAGTGTTCGATGCAACGGCGATGTGGTGTGGGGAGGGCTCGATGGGATGGAACGACGGACCACCAACGTGGTCGGAGATGGAGCGCGTCCTGTCCGGACGTCCCAAGCCTGCGGCCGAGGGTGACGGCGGCGACAGCCCGGCGTGGTCGCGAAAGAGGGACGTCTACGACCGCACCATCGACAAGCCCGTGCTGTCCACGACGCCGTATGCAGAATTGCATGCGCACTCGGCGTTCAGCTTTCTCGACGGTGCCTCGCAGCCGGAGGAGATGGTCGAAGAAGCGGTACGCCTCGGCCTCGAATCCATCGCCATCACCGATCACGACGGTTTCTACGGAGTCGTTCGCTTCGCAGAGGCGGCCAGAGCTCTCGGCATCGGAACCGTGTTCGGTGCCGAACTATCGCTCGACAGCGACCGATCCAGGGCCGGAGCGACCGACCCCGACGGCACTCATCTGTTGGTGCTCGCCCGCGGTCAAGAGGGGTATCGACGTCTCTCGCGTCGGATCGCGGCCGCGCACCTGGCCGGTGGGGTCAAAGGCAAGCCGCAGTACGACATCGACGAACTCACCGACGCTGCAGGCGGGCACTGGCAGATTCTCACCGGTTGCCGGAAGGGTCATGTTCGGCAGGCACTCTCGCGCGGTGGTCCGGAGGCGGCCGAGGCCGCACTGCGCACTCTCGTCGACCGCTTCGGTCCCGACCGCGTGACCGTCGAACTCACCCGGCACGGAGTTGCCGACGACGACGAGCGCAACGATGCGCTCGCGGCACTGGCTCGCAAGTACAGCCTTCCGATGATCGCGACCACGGCCGCGCACTACGCGAGTCCGCGCAGCAGGAGGTTGGCCATGGCAATGGCTGCGGTACGTGCGCGCAGCAGCTTGGACGAGGCCGCCGGTTGGATGGCACCGACGGGCGGCGCACATCTTCGGTCCGGGGCGGAGATGGCCGAATTGTTCGAGCACTATCCGGGCGCGGTACGCGGTGCCGTCGAGCTCGGTCGTGAGTGCTCGTTCGATCTGACGTTGATCGCGCCACGCCTGCCGCCGTTCGAGGTGCCCGACGGTTACACCGAGATCAGTTATCTGCGGCGACTCACGTTCGAGGGCGCGGCCCGACGCTATGGCCCGCAATCGGCGAATCCGGCGGCGTATTCGCAGCTCGAATACGAACTCGACATCATCGAGCGGCTCGAGTTCCCCGGCTACTTTCTGGTGGTCCACGACATCGTCCATTTCTGCAAGACACACGACATCCTCTGTCAGGGAAGAGGTTCGGCAGCGAACTCTGCTGTCTGCTACGCCATCGGTATCACCAACGTCGACCCGGTGGCCAACAAGCTGCTGTTCGAGCGGTTCCTGGCACCCGAACGCGACGGCCCACCCGATATCGACATCGACATCGAATCGGATCGCCGCGAAGAGGCGATCCAGCACGTCTACGCCAAGTACGGCCGTACCCATGCCGCTCAGGTGGCCAACGTCATCACCTACCGCGGCAAGTCCTCGGTACGAGACATGGCCCGTGCGCTCGGCTTCTCGCAGGGGCAACAGGACGCGTGGAGCAAGCAGATCACCCGCTGGTCCGGAATCGGTGATCAGGAAGGTGACGGTATTCCCGAGTCGGTTCTCCAACTTGCGCGGCAGATCGAGGGATTCCCGCGGCACCTCGGCATTCACTCCGGCGGCATGGTGATCTGCGATCGGCCGATCGCAGATGTCTGCCCGGTGGAGTGGGCGACGATGGAGAATCGCAGTGTGCTGCAGTGGGACAAAGACGATTGTGCCGCAGTGGGTTTGGTGAAGTTCGACATGCTCGGACTGGGCATGCTCTCGGCGCTGCATTACATGATGGACCTGATCGCCGAGCACAAGGGCATCGACATCGACCTCGCCTCGATCGACCTGTCCGAGCCCGAGGTGTACGAGATGCTTCAACGAGCCGATTCGGTGGGGGTGTTCCAGGTCGAATCCCGCGCGCAGATGGCTACTCTGCCGAGGCTCAAGCCGCGTAACTTCTATGATCTGGTGGTCGAGGTCGCCCTGATCCGTCCTGGTCCGATCCAGGGTGGTTCGGTGCACCCGTACATCAAGCGTCGCAACGGACTCGAGCCGGTGATCTTCGAGCACCCGTCGCTCAAGAAGGCACTCGATCGAACTCTCGGAGTTCCGCTGTTCCAGGAACAGCTGATGCAGATGGCCATCGATGTCGCCGGTTTCAGTGCAGCCGACGCCGACCAATTGCGTCGTGCCATGGGATCGAAGCGATCACCGGAGAAGATGGAGCTGCTGCGCGGGCGGTTCTACGATGGGATGCGCGATCTGCACGGCATCACCGGTGAGGCTGCCGACCGCATCTACGAAAAGCTGTCGGCATTCGCCAATTTCGGCTTCCCCGAGAGTCATTCGCAGAGTTTTGCCTCGTTGGTCTTCTATTCGTCGTGGTTCAAGTTGCATCATCCGGCGGCCTTCTGTGCAGGCTTGCTGCGCGCCCAGCCGATGGGTTTCTACTCACCGCAGTCCTTGGTCGCCGATGCCAGGCGGCACGGCGTGCTGGTACACGGTGCCGACGTAAATGCCAGTCTGGGTCATGCGAATCTCGAGGGAGACGGCCTCGAGATTCGCATGGGGTTGGCCGATGTGAAGTTCATCGGTACCGCACTGGCTCAGAAGATCGTCGATGCCCGGAACTCGCACGGGCCGTACGCCTCGTTCCTGGATCTGACCGGTCGTGTCGAACTGTCGGTTGCGCAGGCGGAAGCACTGGCCACGGCCGGCGCACTGGGGTGTTTCGGCATCACACGTCGAGAGGCGTTGTGGGCTGCCGGCGCGGCCGCAGGGGAGCGGCCTGGTCTTCTCCCCGGCATCGGCGCATCGACGAAAGCGCCTGCGCTGCCGGGTATGACGGACCTCGATCTGGCGTCGGCCGATGTCTGGGCAACCGGGGTCTCGCCGAATTCCTACCCCACCCAGTTCTTTCGAGATCGGCTCGAATCTCTCGGGGTGGTTCCTGCGAATCGGTTGCTGCAGATCCCCGATGGAGACCGAGTCCTCGTCGGCGGTGCGGTGACGCATCGCCAGCGGCCGGCCACTGCCGGAGGCGTCACGTTCATCAACCTCGAGGACGAAACCGGCATGGTCAACGTGGTGTGCTCGGTCGGATTGTGGGCCAAGTACCGCAAGTTGGCAATCACGGCTCCGGCGTTGCTCATTCGAGGCAAAGTGCAGAACGCAGAGGGCGCGGTGACCGTGGTGGCAGACCATCTGCAACTGATGGATCTGCGAGTCGCATCCAGGTCGAGGGACTTTCGTTGACCGGGCCGCACCGCTCGCGTGCACAATCGAGTGGTGAAGCTGCTGCTGATTGCCGACACTCATCTCCCGAAGCGTGCTCGCGACCTGCCCGACGAAGTGTGGTCGGCCGTCGACGACGCAGATGTCGTGATCCATGCCGGTGATTGGGTGGACCTCGCATCGTTCGAGGCACTGTCGCAGCGGTCGCGTTCGCTGGTCGCGTGCTGGGGGAACAACGACGGTGACGAGTTGCGGGCTCTGATGCCCGAGCGCGCCGACGTCTCGCTCGGCGGAGTTCGGTTCACCGTGGTGCACGAGACCGGTGCCGCGACGGGCCGTGAACGACGCATGGCGGCGGCATACCCGGAGACGGACGTCCTCGTGTTCGGGCACAGTCACATACCGTGGGACACCTTCGCGGACAACGGTCTACGGCTGCTCAACCCTGGATCTCCTACGGATCGGCGTCGGCAACCGTTCTGCACCTACATGACGGCCGTTGCCGAGAACGGGGCGCTCGACGAAGTCGAACTGCACCGCGTCGCACCTCGCTAGTGGCAGCTGAGGCGTTCACATACCGCCGGCCACCCGTACGACGGTTCCGGTGGCGTACCGCGCATCGGCGGAGAGCAACCACGACACCGCACCGGCAATCTCGTCCGGCACACCTGGGCGGCCGAGGGGGATGTTCGACGCCATCTTCTGCGGCCGTTGTCGATCTCGGTGGAAGTCGGTTTCGATGATTCCGGGTGCCACTGCATTGACCCGAATATTTTGCGCGGCAACCTCTTTGGACAGACCGACGGTCAGTGTATCGACCGCAGCCTTGGCTGCCGCGTAGTGCACGTACATTCCGGGGCTACCGAGGGTGGCGGCAGCAGAGGACACGTTGACGATTGCTCCACCCGATTCGGTCATCGCTACGATCGCATATTTGCAGCAGGTGATCACCCCGATCAAGTTGACATCGATGTCTGCTCTGATGGTCTCGATGTCGTTGTCCACCAGCATCCCGACGGCGCGTGCCGAGCCCGCGTTGTTCACCAATCCGGTGAGGGTGCCGATCTCCGCGGCCGCGGCGAACAGGGTGGAGACCGCCTGCTCGTCGGTGGTGTCGGCGCGTACCGCGACCACAGTTCGCCCGGATGTCGACAACTCGGTGGCGAGTCTCTCGGCAGCGACGGCATCGGAACGGTAGCCGATCACCACATCGTGCCCGTCGGCAGCCAGCCGTCGGGACACGGCCGCACCGATCCCGCGGCTGCCACCGGTGACGATGGTCAAGGGAGCGCTCATCGTTCGACAATAGCCACCGCGGAGAGGGCACAATTGCGGAAGCACCAACCGCGTTCGACGGAAGGAGGTCTGTGATGATCGATCGGCCGGAGTTGGCCGCTTTTCTTCGGCAGCGGCGTGAGTCGTTGCAGCCCGAGGACATCGGCCTTCCACGTGGACAGCGCAGGCGAACGCAGGGCCTTCGACGCGAGGAGGTCGCCGAACTGTGCCATATGTCGACCGACTACTACGCCCGGCTCGAACGTGGGTCCGGTCCGGCGCCGTCGGAGCAGATGATTGCGTCGATCGCGCAGGGTTTGCATCTGTCGCTGGGGGAGCGTGATCACGTGTTCCGCCTCGCCGGGCACGCTCCTCCTGTGCGCGGGATCTCGACCGACCACATCAGCCCAGGGTTGCTCCGGATACTGGACCGACTGAACGACACCCCCGCCGAGATCGTGTCCGAGCTCGGTGAAACTCTGCGCCAGACGCCGCTGGGCGCGGCAGTGACCGGCGATGCATCGTTGCGCACCGGGCCGAACCGGAGTCTGGGATATCGCTGGTTCACCGACCCCGCTACCCAGCAGTCGTACCCGCCGGACGAGCGTGCCGTGCTGTCTCGGGTGTATGCGTCGGGGCTGCGTGAGATCGTCACTCTTCGCGGGCCGGACTCCACAGCAGCGCATCTGGCCGCCGAGCTGCACGAGGTCAGCGAGGAGTTCCGAACCCTCTGGGAGAAGCGCGAAGTGGGGGTGCATCCACCCGAGTCCAAGCGGTTCCTGCACCCGACGGTCGGCATGTTGCAACTGAACTGTCAGACCCTTCTCGACCCGGAGCAAGCGCATCGGCTGTTGGTGTACACGGCAGTACCCGGCAGCGAGAGCTATGCCAAATTGGAACTGCTCGCGGTGGTGGGAACACAGGTCCTGTCCTGACTCGGTGCAGGGTGTCGGAGTATCAGTGGATCGGGAAGTCCTGGATAAGCCCGAGACGGTAGTCGAACATGGGTTCTGCACGTCCGAGCTGGACTATCACAACACCCGAGGAGCTTGATTATGGGCCGCATCGCAGATCTATCCATCCCCGACCTGAACGGCAAGCGCGCCGTCGTCACGGGAGCCAGCGACGGGATCGGTACGGTCATCGCGACGCGGCTCGCGCGTGCCGGCGCAGAGGTCGTCATGCCGGTGCGCTCTGCCGCCAAGGGGGAGCGCGCAGCCGAGTCGATCCGGGCTGCGGTATCCGGTGCGCAGGTCAGCACCCGCGAGTTGGACCTGTCGTCACTGAATTCGGTTGCAGCGTTGGCGAGCGAGCTCGTCTCCGAAGGACGGCCGATCGATGTGCTCGTCAACAATGCAGGAGTCATGCAGCCACCCGAGCGCCAAGTCACTCAGGACGGATTCGAGCTGCAGTTCGGAACCAACCACCTCGGTCATTTCGCACTCACCCTCGCTCTGCTGCCGCTTCTCCGTGCCGGCGGTGCTCGAGTCACCCATCAGACGAGCATCGCGGCGCGATCGGGGGCCATCAACTGGGACGACCTGAACTGGGAGCGTTCCTACGACGTCATGAAGGCATACAGTCAGTCGAAGCTCGGGGTGGCCTTGTTCGCCCGCGAACTCGACGCACGCAGCAGGGCCGGTGGGTGGGGAATCACCAGCAATATGGCCCATCCCGGAATTTCACCGACCAATCTGCTTGCGGCCCAACCAGGTCTGGGGCGTCCGAAAGATTCTGCGGGAAGACGGCTCATCGGTGTTCTTGCCCGCGTCGGCATCGCAGGAACAGTGGACAGCGCCGCGCAACCGGGCGTTATCGCCGCGGCGGGTACAGCCTCGCGCGGTGATCAGTTCGTCGGTCCCGCCCGGTTGATCGGCGGACCGCCCGCCGAGGTCGGGCTGTGGAAGCCACTGCGCAACATGGACGACGCACGCCGGCTGTGGGAAGCGTCCGAAGAGCTGACCGGTGCGCGACTCTCGTCCTGAAGCGCTCGACTTCGACTGCGTCGGATCGACTGTCAGCGAGGTGTCGGCGCGGGTTCCCGGGCATGGTCGACCAAATCGTGCACCAACCCGATGATGACATCCATCTGAGCGATCACCTCGACGCGCAGCCGGTCCTGCTCCTCTACGGGCATGTCCGGTGAGTCGGGCCGGTCGAGAGACATCAGTAGGTCGATGTTCGTCCGCAGTGCCGTCAACGGCTGCATCAGTTCGGCACCTGCATCGACGATCAACTGCCCTTGGCGTTCTCGCGATCGCGACAGCGCTGCCAACATTTCGTTGAAGCTGTTGGCGAGTGAGGCCAGTTCGTCGTCTCCGTTGACGTCGATCGGCTCGAAACTTCCAGTTCTGGCGACTCTTTCGGTGCCGGCACGGAGGCGTCGGACCGGTCGGAGTCCGGTTCGGGCAACAGCGGCACCGGCGACACCGGCCAGCGCTACGAGGAATGCCCCGACGATAACGAGTGCAAGTGTGAGCTTGGCGAGCAGTGGTGACGCTTCGCTGAGCGATTCGGCCACCATGATTGTTGCGCCTGAGTCGGTGCGTTGGGCCGAGAGGTAGTAGCCACGAACCTCACGCAGCGACCGATCGACGCTACCGTCGACGACAGATTTTTCAGGGCCGTCCAGGGTGCCGTCCGAGTTGATGAACGGTTCGGTGCCGTTCGTCGACGTCACCAACGCGCCGTCGCTCGTCACCAGCGCTACTTTTACCTTGGTGCCCTCGGTGTCTTCGATGCCGAAGCCGAGCAGACCGGCAGGCAGGCCGGATGTCGCGCTGGCGATGATGGCGTCGCTGTTGCGGCCGACGCGGTCGATGATCTGCGAACGTAAGGCTTGCTCCGCAACGAGATAGATCGCCAGAGCACTCACGGCTACGGCGAGGGCCGCCACACTCATCGTCAACACTCGTATCCGGCCGTGCAGCGACAGCGCCCTCGGGCGAGCGGCCGCGCGCGAATTCCTCATTTTTCGAGTATGCCGGTCGGCGCGAGTCCATGATTCCGCAGACCAGTCCAGAGTGTCGGGGTGATGGAGCAGAGCGCGGTGGGTGAGGGGTTCGACGCAGTTGCTCAGGGTCGCCGGTCGGCGGGCGCGTTGCCTTCGTCCCATCGTTGCGCCCATTGCCATAGTGGTTCCAGTGCCGGCCCCAGCTCGTCGCCGAGTTCGGTCAGGCGATAGGTCCCATCCGAGTCTTTCAGTAGCACTCGCGCATCGACGAGCGTGCGCAGTCGGGTGGCGAGAACGCTGGATGAGATGTCGTCGGTGCGTCGCCTGAGCTCTAGGAACCCGAGCGGCCCGTCGCGCAGTTCCCACAGGATGCGCATGTTCCATCGCTGCCCCAGTAGATCGAGCACGGCCATCATCGATCGGCGGGGTGCGTTTGCCATTTCCATCGCGCTTCATCATAGTGGTTCGAAAATCGAAGCAGTTCGAAAATCGAAGCTAGAGGAGGATGTCGATGACCCGACGTATGGACGGAAAGTCGGTGTTGATCACCGGCGCTTCCCGTGGCATCGGAGCCGAAACCGCGGTGCAGTTGGGTGCGGGAGGTGCGATGGTTGCGGTGAACTACCGAGAGAAGAAGCGCAGGGCCGACGCCGTGGTGCGAACGATCGAGGAGAGCGGGGGTCGAGCTCTGGCTGTCGGAGCCGACGTCACCGATCAGGACGCAATCGATGCGATGCTCGACTCGGTTGTCACCGAGTTCGGCGCTCTCGATGTGCTGGTGCTCAACGCATCCGGTGGACTCGAGCTCGGTGCCGACCCCGGCTACGCGATGAGCATCAACCGCGACGCCCAGGTTTCATTGGCTCGAGCGGCCACCGATCGGATGAAGCCCGGCTCGCGCATCGTGTTCCTCACCAGTCATCAGGCGCATTTTCACGGCCGAAAGCCGGTCCCTGTCGAGTACGAGCCCATTGCCGCCAGCAAGCGTGCAGGAGAGGACGCCCTGCGCGACTCGATTCCCCACTTCGAGAGTCGAGGCATCGAATTGGTCGTCGTCTCGGGGGACATGATCGAGGGCACGATCGTCGTCACTCTGCTGGAACGCCGCAACCCCGACGCGGTGGCCGCTCGTACCGCACACGGTGCGCTTCCGACAGTCGCCGAATTCGCTACGGCTGTGGTGGCAGCATGCGTCGATCCGATCGAAAAATCAGGGCATGTCGTCTACGTCGGCGGAGCCGATTACCTCGAGCAGTAGCTGCGGGTAATCGGCTCCGTTCGACGACGGGAGATCGTGTCCCCGGAAATCAGCTACCGAGGACGCAGAACTGGCCGCTGGAAAGATTCAGGGCGAGAGACAGCGGGCCGACGCAATCGACGCCCTGCCCTTCGGATGTGGCACCGGATCCCCACCCTGCGACGGCGAGAGTGGTTTGGCCGGCGTCGGCCCACGAGTGTGCGATGCCCCCGCCGAGCGCGAGAGCGTAGGCCGTACCCGCATTCTTGCTGGCTCCGAGTGCGACGCCGTATCCGTTGGCGTAGGTGGTCGTTGCGCCGGGGCCGTCGTTGACGCTGACCGCGGTACCGCTGTCAGCAGCACCGGCGGTGGCCCGGCCGGTGCCCTCCGAGGTGGCGCCGCAGCTGGCGGTGCCGTCGACCTGGATGTCGTTGGCCGAGGGCGGAGACACACAGTTGACGGGGGCGGCCGACGCGGTGCCTGCACCCACCAGCGCCGCGGCGGTCATTCCTGAGCCGAGGGCGAATATTGCTGCGGTGCGGGCAATTCGGCTACCGAACCGACTCGACGTTCGCGTGGTGGAGGAGTAGGACGAAGAACGGCGGGGCTGGGAAACAAAGAACAACAGAAAGCTCCTTCACGAGCGAAACGGGTCGATGCGGCACACCGTACCCCGCTCGAGTCCTTGACGGCAGCATGCTGACGAGGTTTGTATAACGGTGCCGCTGGCATCCGCGAATGAATCGTCGTTGAAGTCCGGTTTGCGTACCCTTGCCGGAGCTGTCGTGGCCGCCGGTCGTGCGTTCGGGGCACTGTCCTGTCCTGTGGTGGAATAGTCCAATTCGGTTCCGTCGCTTGATATTTCGATGTTCGCATCGGAGTTGTCCGTCACGTCCGAGTCGGTACTCGGTGGGGCGGGGGCGCAAGCGCCGATGCCCGCCGATCGCAAGGAAATCGTTACCGACAGCTACCGCCCGCCGCTGTGGCGAAGACGCGTCGAACACTGCCGATCTCATCGAGACTGGATCGACAGTGTCGAGCCGTCGGGGCACGTGTGACGGTTCGTTGTCACAGACGATCGGCCCGCCCATTTATCGACGCTCACAATTGATTTCGCGTCCGAGGAAGGGGATGGCCCGGCCGAACAGCTACATTTCGGTGACCGTCGAGGACCTGACCTCGCGGCCTCAGGGACCGGTTGTACCGCCGTACGTAGCAATCTTGTATTCGGTTGCCAGCAGCGAGAGCTGCAGTTCGCGGATGCGGCGTCGAACGGTGTCTCGATGCTCGACGAGCATGTCGAGTCGTGCCGGAACGGTGTGCTCTCCGCCGTCGACCAGCTCGACGTAGTGCTGCAAGTCGCGCATCGGCATTCCCGACAGCCGCATGCGGGTGAGAAACACGAGTCTACGAATGGCGACGTTGTCGTAGCTGCGATGGTCGAGCCCGTCGCGGGCCACCTCGATCAGACCGCACCGTTCGTAGTACCGAAGGGTGTGTGCAGAGATATCGAGCAACTCGGAAACCTCGGAGATGCCGAGTGGTTCGGAGAGCTCTCCGGGCTCGATCAGCTCGTGTACCAGTTCTACGGTCAACGGTGCGTCCGAATCCGCCACGGCTGCCAGCGCCCTGTTCATCAAGTCCGTAGTCGCCATGAGTACAGAAGATAGTCCGGCGAGCGGTGTCAGACCGGCCGGACAGATTCGGGAACACCCGGGAAATCCGCACCGGCACTCGCCTCGGCATGGGTCTCGAGCGAGGCGAGCTCCCGCCGGTAGGACTCGCGCAGCCGTCGGACGGCCTCGCGTCCCAGCGGAATGCGAAGAGGAGCAGAGTCGGCCTCGACCAGGTCACGGATGATTCGCGCCGCGCGGTGAGGATCACCTTCCTGTCGTCCGTCCGCGGCGAGCATGTCGGTTCTCATCGCACCGAGAGCGTCGGCGTACGCGTCTGTGGACGCAGCGCGTTCGAGTACGTCGGCACTGTTGAAACCGGTCCGAAAGCGACTCGGCTCGACGATCAGAACTCGAATCCCGAACGGTGCGACCTCGCCGGCCAGTGCCTCCGACCAACCCTCCAGTGCAAATTTTCCTGCCGAGTAGGAACCGGCTCCAGGGAATGAGATGCGGCCGCCCTGGCTGCTCATCTGCACGATCGTTCCTGCGCGACGTGCACGCATTCCCGGCAGTACGGCCCTGGTCAGGGCGGCGGGTCCGACGACATGTTGTTCGAGCATGTCGCGCAGTCGTGCGTCGTCGATTTCCTCGGCAGCACCGATCTGCCCGACGCCGCCGTTGTTGACGAGTACGTCGACCCGTCCGAATCGATCGATCGCCCTCTCGACGACTGTCGGCGCGGACTCGGTGTCTCGTACGTCGAAAGCTATGGGCAGTAGCGACTTCGGGTACTCGGCCATCAGGTCGCCGATTCGTTCGGGGCGTCGCATGGCTGCGACGACGGTGTCGCCCGCTTCCAGGGCCGCTACGGTCAGCGCCCGTCCCAACCCGGACGATGCTCCGGTGACGAGCCAGGTACGTGGTGAATCGGTCCGTTGTGCTGCAGATGTCATGAAACGCACGCTAGGGGTTCGAGCGCACTCGAACGCAAACCCGTCAGACGCTGCCCTCGTACCCGTGTTGCCGCCATGCCTCGTACATCGTCACCGCCGCTGCGTTGGCGAGGTTGAGTGATCGACGGCCGGGAATCATCGGTATGCGAAGGCGGTCGCTCACGTGCGGGTCGTCGAGGACCTCGTCGGGGAGTCCGGTGGGTTCCGGTCCGAAGAGGAGAACATCGCCGGGCTCGTACGCAACGTCGGCGTAGGAACGTGTGGCGTGGGCGGTGTAGGCGAACACTCGCGTCGGTGCCAGAGCCGACCAGGCCGACGGCAGGTCTCGGTGCACGGTGACGGACGCCAGATCGTGGTAGTCCAAGCCGGCCCGTTTGAGCTTCGGCTCGGACATGTCGAAGCCGAGCGGACCCACCAGGTGCAGCTCGCATCCGGTGCCGGCGACCAGGCGAATTGCATTGCCGGTGTTCTGGGGGATTCGGGGCTCGAAGAACATCAGTCGAAACACCCGGTTCACTCTGCCACCACGAACCGGGGAAGTATGGGGCAGGTGGACGACGAGCAGATCATCGGTGAAGATTTTTCCGACACTCGATTGGACGGGCAGGAATGGAACGGCAGGCAATTCGTCCGGTGCACCTTTCGTGATGCCGACATGAGTGGAGTGCGAACCGACTCGGTCGTGTTCACCGAATGCGATTTCACCGGCACCGACCTGACCGAATCGATCCACACGAATTCTGCATTTCGATCGTGCACCTTCACTCGGACGAATTTGCAGCACAGCACATTTCGTCACTCGACCATGATGGGTTCGGTCTTCGTGGACAGTCGGATGCGGCCCGCGACCTACGACGAGGTCGATTTCACTCTCGCGGCGTTGGGGAACGTCGACCTGCGCGGTCTCGACCTCACGGGGTGCCGGATGCGGGAGGCGAACCTGGTGTCTGCGGATTTTCGGAAAGCAACAGTGCGCTCGGTCGATTTCGCGGGAGCCCGCACTGTCGACGCCAAGTTCGACGAGGCCGACCTGCGTGGAGCCGTTGCCGATCCGTCCCTGTGGGTGAGCGCGAGTGTGCGTGGTGCCAAGATCGAGCTGATGCAGGCCGTGGCATACGCGGGAGCGCACGGTCTCGTCGTGGAGGGTTGACGCGGTCTTCGGACCGGCGCGGCGCGGTCGACCTCGAGCCTGGAACAATGGCCGGGTGACTGCAACGATTCTCGATGGCAAAGCGACCCGTGACGAGATATTCGTCGATCTCACCGCCCGCGTGGCAGCGCTCCGTGAGAGGGGCATAACCCCAGGGCTGGCCACCGTCTTGGTGGGAGACGACCCGGGTTCTGCGGCGTACGTCCGGGGCAAGCACAACGACTGCGCCAAGGTCGGGATCACCTCGATTCGTCGTGATCTGCCCGCCGACATCACCCAGGCCGATCTCGAGGCAGTGATCGACGAACTCAACGCCAACCCCGAGTGCACCGGATACATCGTGCAGCTGCCGCTGCCGAAGCATCTCGACGAGAATGCTGCTCTGGAGCGGATCGATCCGGACAAGGACGCCGACGGTCTGCACCCGATCAACCTCGGCCGTCTGGTGCTCGGTAAGGACGCTGCGCTGCCGTGCACGCCGCGTGGCATCGTGCACCTGCTGCGTCGCTACGACGTGGCCCTCGACGGCGCGCACGCGGTGGTCATCGGCCGCGGCGTCACGGTCGGTCGGCCTATCGGCCTGTTGCTCACGAGACGGTCGGAGAACGCCACGGTGACGTTGTGCCACACCGGAACTCGCGATCTTGCCGCCGAGGTCTCCCGCGCCGACATCATCGTTGCCGCCGCCGGAGTTCCGGGATTGATCACCGCGGACATGGTCAAGCCCGGTGCTGCCGTCCTCGATGTCGGTGTGACCCGCACCGAGGACGGATTGCGCGGGGACGTCGCCGACGGTGTTGCCGAGGTAGCAGGTTTCCTCTCGCCCAACCCCGGTGGTGTCGGACCTCTGACGCGGGCCTTCTTGCTCACCAACGTCGTCGAGCGTGCCGAGCGCACCGCAGCCGAGAGCTGAGCGATCCGAGGATGAACGCCGCCGACGATTCGCGAACCGAATCCGACCAGGGATTTCGTGCAGCGGTAGCGCGTAACCTACCGATCGTCGCGGTGTCGGTCGTCGTGCTTGCCGCGCTGGTTCTGGTGCTGGCGGATCGCTGGCGGCGCGGCGCGTTCATCTTCGGATGTGCGGCGCTACTGGCCGCGGTGCTGCGATTGTGCCTGCCCGAATCTCGGGTCGGAACCCTGAGCGTGCGCAGTCGTGGATTCGACGTGCTCGCGTTGGGCTGCGTAGGCGGAGCGATCGTGTTCTTGTCGCTGTCGATCGACCCACTGGGCACCGACTGATACCAGGAGCGGGCCCTGGGGGGAGCCCAGGGCCCGTCGGTGTCAGCGGCGTCCGAGGCGAGCGAGTTCCATCGTCTCGGCGAGCAGTTTCGCCACCGAGTCGGCTTCGGTCAGGAAGCCGTCGTGACCGTCGCGAGATTGGATCACTTCGAGTCCGCGGCACTGGGGGAGTTCGCGTGCGATCTCCTTCTGCAAGCGCAGTGGATACAGACGATCCGAATCGACGCCGCCGACGATGGTCGGAACCGGTACCGACGCAAGAGCTTCGGCTACACCGCCGCGGCCACGACCCACATCGTGACGGTTCATTGCCTCGGTGAGTAGGACATAGGTCGCCGCGTCGAATCGATTGACCAGCTTTGCGGCCTGGTGCTCGAGGTAGCTCTGTACCGAGTAGCGACCGCCGGCCCACGGATCCTCGTCGTTCTGCGCAGAGTTGCCGAACCGAATGTCGAGTTCGCTCTCGGTGCGATACGTCAGATGCGCAATGCGTCGTGCGATACCCAGTCCGGCCGTCGGAGATGTTCCGGTGGCGTGATAGTTGCCACCGAGCCAACCCGGATCCGCCTTGATCGCGGCGATCTGCGTTGTCTGCGTGCCGATCTGGTCGGCTGTTGCCCGGGCTCCGACTGCCAGAACCAGTGCCGCTGCCACTCGATCGGGGCGACTGACGATCCATTCGAGGGTGCGCATGCCGCCCATCGAACCGCCGACGACAGCGGCGAAGCGGTCGATGCCCAGGGCGTCGGCGACGGCTGCCTCGGCCGCGACCTGGTCGCGGATGGAGATCTCGGGGAACGTCGAACCGTACGGTGTGCCGTCGGGCGAGATGCTGCTCGGTCCGGTGGTGCCGCCGCACCCGCCGAGCACGTTGGTCGCCACTACGCACCACTCGTCGGTGTCGATAGGGCACCCGGGTCCGACCATTCCGTTCCACCAACCGGGCAGTGCATGATCTGCATCCGGCGGGCCGGACACATGCGAATCGCCCGTCAGGGCATGTTCGACGAGCACGACATTGCTGCGGTCGGTGGCGAGTTCGCCCCACCGTTGCACTGCCACAGTGACCTGGGGGATGCGAGCGCCGTTCTCGAGATCGAGACCGCCGATGTCGATGGTGCCCAGCCGCCCGTCCGGAGACGGAAGAACCGCCTCCGGACGAACGCCTGTGTCGCAGCTGTGACTCAAGATGCCGCCGCGCTGAAGCCGACCTCGAGATCGGCGATGATGTCGTCGATTCCTTCGATTCCCACGGCGAGACGAACCAGACCCGGCGTCACTCCCGATGCCAACTGCTCTTCGGGAGTCAGTTGGGAATGGGTGGTGGACGCGGGATGGATGACGAGTGAGCGCACGTCTCCGATGTTAGCGACGTGACTGTGCAGTGTGAGCGCGTTGACGAACTTCTTGCCCGCGTCCACTCCGCCCTTCAACTCGAATGCGACGATCGCACCCTGCCCCTTGGGCAACAACTCCTGGCCGCGTCGGTACCACGGCGACGATTCGAGTCCGGCGTAGTTGATCGAGACGACGTCGTCGCGGCCGGCGAGGAACTCGGCCACTTTCTGCGCGTTCGCCACGTGCCGCTCGATTCGGAGGCTCAACGTCTCGATGCCTTGGCTGATGAGGAAGGCATTGAACGGGGAGACCGCCGCACCGATGTCGCGCAGCAACTGCACGCGTGCCTTCAATGCGAATGCAGGCGCGCCGAGATCGGCGAAGACCACACCGTGGTAGCTCGGGTCCGCGGTGGTGAAGTTGGGGTGACGGCCCTGCGTCCAATCGAAGGTGCCACCGTCGACGATGACGCCCGCGATCGCCGTGCCGTGCCCGCCCAGGTACTTGGTCGCCGAATGCACGACGATGTCGGCACCGTGCTTCAACGGCTGTAGCAGGTACGGCGTCGCCACCGTGTTGTCCACGATCAACGGGATGCCGTTCTCGTGGGCCACCGCCGAGATGCCGGGGATATCGAGAATGTCGTTCTTCGGGTTGGAGATCGACTCGCCGTAGAAGGCCTTGGTCGACGGCGTGATCGCGGCTCGCCACTGCTCGAGATCATCGGGATCGTCGACGAACGAGACGGTGATGCCCAGCTTGGGGAGCGTGTAGTGGAAGAGGTTGTACGTGCCGCCGTACAGCCGCGGGCTCGAGACGATGTGGTCGCCTGCCTCCGCGAGATTGAGAATCGCGAACGTCTCGGCCGCCTGACCCGACGCGAGCAACAGCGCCGCGACGCCACCCTCGAGAGCGGCGATGCGCTGCTCCACGACGTCCTGGGTGGGGTTGATGATGCGGGTGTAGATGTTGCCCGGCTCTGCGAGTCCGAACAGTGCGGCCGCGTGATCGGTGTTGTCGAACGTGTACGAGGTGGTCTGGTAGATCGGCAATGCACGGGCGTTGGTAGCGCCGTCCGGGGTCTGACCCGAGTGGATCTGCTTGGTCTCGAAACTCCAGTTGGCCGCCGGGTCGGTGAACGGATCCTCGGTGGGTGCTCCGGTGGCGTCGACGATGTCGGGGGTCGAATCGGTCATGGCTGGTGATACTCCGTTTTCTGAGACGAGTCTGTCTAAGACGAATCGAATGTCGAATGATGCTCGAGAAGTCGAGCGTTACGGGGCGTATCGGTACAGCAACACATGAGAGAACCTCCTGACAGGCCTCGGCCCCGGGAGGCCGAAGATTCAGTGGGTCCGCTGCCTGCGGACCCGCGCTTGTCGATTCGGCACTCGGCGTGCCGGATCGGCCCGGTCGTTCACCCGGGGCACCCCACCGCGGTTGGAGGGTTGCCGGCCAGCAAGCCGGGGCTCGATGCTGGCACTCATGACCTGGCGAAGATCTTAGCGGGTGCGGACGTGTCACAGGAACAAGGGCTCGGTGCGGCGCCCGGTGGAACTCGAGCAGATGCTCGGGTGAGGACAATCACCGCGCTGCGACTCGAAAACAGGTTGCCCGAGGGAAGACAATGGTCGGGTTGGCTGTTCTCTTACTCGGTTGCGCTCTGCTGAATCGATTCGGCCGGCCACCGTTCTTGTTGCTCCATTCCACGATCGAAACGAAGGTAGTACCGCTGTGACTGTCACCGATTCCGCTCTTTCCCGAGTCAGCGCTGTGCGCGGCAAGGTCTCGAGTGGTCTGAGCGTCAGTCATCGACCGCACTCGACCCGTCGCAGGCTCGCCATGTTGGCCCTGTCCATCGGTGGCTTCGGCATCGGCACCACGGAATTTGCGTCGATGGGCTTGCTGCCGGACATCGCCACCACGATGGGGATCTCCGAGCCCTCCGCGGGCCACATGATCTCTGCCTACGCGCTCGGCGTCGTGGTCGGCGCGCCCACCATCGCTGCCCTGGCTGCGCGCGTTCCCCGGCGGATGTTGCTGCTGGTGTTGATGGTCGCCTTCACTCTGGGCAACCTCGGAACCGTGTTCGCACCCAGTTTCAACGAGCTCGTCGCCTCGCGATTCGTCGCGGGCCTGCCGCACGGTGCGTACTTCGGAGTGGCCGCGCTGGTGGCTGCCCACCTCGCCGAACCAGGTAAACGAGCCAAAGCCGTCGCGATGGTGATGATGGGTCTCTCGGTCGCCAACGTCGTCGGCGTACCGGTGGCAACCTGGATCGGGCAGGCGCTGGGTTGGCGCAGTGCGTTCGCTCTCGTGGCGGTCATCGGTGCCCTCACCGTCGCCGCGCTCGCTGTGTGGATGCCGCGACTCGACGCCATGCCGACCACCAGCCCCATCACCGAGCTCGGTGCACTGCGTCGCAGCCAGGTGTGGATGACCCTGTTCGTGGGCATCGTCGGATTCGGTGGCATGTTCGCGGTGTACACCTACATCGCGTCGACGTTGACCGATGTCGCCGGTCTCGCTCGCGCGCTCGTTCCGGTCGCCCTGATGATCTATGGACTCGGAATGGTCGCCGGCAACTACGCCGGTGGCTGGCTGGCAGACCGGTACCAGCTCAAGGGCACCTTCGTCGGGCTGGCCGCAACTGCAATGTTCCTGGCGCTGTTCGTGGCAGCGGCACACAATCCGATCACTGCTCTGCTTCTGGTGTTTCTGATCGGCGCATCCGGCTCCTCGGTGGTTCCCGGTCTGCAGACGAGGTTGATGGACGTGGCCGAGGACGCCCAGACGCTGGCCGCATCGCTGAACCACGCCGCATTCAACCTGGCCAATGCCATCGGTGCGGCAGTCGGTGGTGCCGTGATCGCCGCCGGCTTCGGCTACACGGCACCCGCCGCTGTCGGCTCCGGCCTGGCGGTGGCCGGTCTCGGTGTGCTGGCCACCGCCATGTGGATGGACAAGCGCGCGGCCGCACAGTAGGCCACCCGGTCCTGTCAGCTGGTGATCGTCGCTGCCGTTCCGCCGAGTGCTTCGGTCAGCGCCGGGGTCAGCTTGTCGATGACGTACGGCAGGCTCAGCACGCTGGTGAAGTAGATCGCACCTGCCGTCACCCCGTCGGTGAAGACCAGATTGCCGTCCTGCACCGGCTCCAGTGCGTTGTACACCGCTTCTTTCTCCAACTGGGCGCGGTCGCCGGGCCCTTCGGTTCCCCAGATCAACACGTCGGCGACGTTGAGTACGGACAGGTTCTCCAGCGGAATACTGGCCTGAGCGCTACCGTCGGCCGGAACGTACGCGTCGATGTCGTCGGGGATCGCGAAGCCGAGCTTGGTCAAAAAGTCTGTGCTCAGTCCGTCCTGGTACGCAATCGCCTTGCCCTCGTAGAACGCGTTCTGCAGGAAGATAGCCTTCTTGCCGGCAAACTCGGGGTGTGCGGCAGCGGCGTCCGCAAACTTCTGGTTCACTCCGTCGATCAACGCATCGACCTCGGTCTTCTGGCCCAGTGCGCGTCCGATCTTCTCGGCCTGGACGTCCCAGGGCTCGAAGTAGGCGGTAGACGCGTCGGACTGCGCGAGTGTCGGTGCGATGTCGCTGAGAGTGTCGTAGGTGTCCGCCGTCAGCCCGGCATTGGTGGCAATGATCAGATCGGGCTCGAGCGCGGCGATCTTCTCCGTCTCGAATCCATCGTCGTTCGAGAGCACTTCCGGCTGCGCGTCGCCCAGCGCTGCCTGAGCCCAGGGCCAGGTTGCGTACGGCTGTTCGCCGTACCATTCCGTGACGCCGACGGGTATGACGCCGAGCGCCAGCACGGTGTCCTGCTCGGTGTACCCCGCCACGACGATGCGAGTGGGTTCCGCGGGAACGACGGTCTCACCGAACGCGTGCTCGATCGTGACCGGAAATGCGGACGAGTCGGACGAGGAGCCCGTGTCCGCCCCTGCGGCAGGCGACGCCTCGTCACTCGAGTTCGAGCAAGCGCTGAGCAGTCCTGCGGTGGTCAGCGCTATCGCGCACACCGCGAGTGTCGTACGTAGTGGTCGGAAGTGCATCGAGACGCCTTTCGGAAGGGTTGGCTAACAAACGGAAGGATAGCCGACCCTAAATCGGGCGTGCGGCCGAGTTCGGGATCGACCCGACGGTCCGGCTCGAACCTTCACCGAACCTCCACATTTCCCGACGGACTCCTCCATCTGCGCCCTCTAGGGTCAGTTCTCATGAGCCGCACAGTTCTCGTCGTCGACGACGAGCCCACGATCTCCGAGGCCGTAGCGGCGCGACTCCGCGGCGAGGGGTACCAGGTCGTCACCGCAGCCGACGGGCCCGCCGCCGTCGAGGCCTGTGCGCGATTCGATCCCGACCTCGTGGTTCTGGACCTGATGCTGCCCGGTTTCGACGGGCTCGAGGTGTGCCGCCGCATTCAAGCGTCACGGCCGGTGCCGGTGTTGATGCTGACGGCCAAGTCCGACGAGACCGACATGCTCGTCGGCCTGGGCGTCGGCGCGGACGACTATCTGGGCAAGCCGTTCAGCATGCGAGAGTTGGTCGCTCGCGTGCACGCGCTGATTCGCCGCGCCGAGCGATCGGCGACCGCCGAGACCCACTCCGTCCGTATCGGCGACCTGCAGATCGATCACCGTGAACGACGCGTGTCCAACGAATCCGGCGACATCCATTTGACCAGAACGGAATTCGACATCCTGGCTTATCTCGCTGCTCGTCCTCGTACCGCGGTCTCTCGCGAGACCCTGCTGTCGCAATTGTGGGGCTGGGACGATTCCGCGAGCAGCCGAACCGTCGACTCTCACGTGAAAGCATTGCGCCGCAAACTCGGTGGCGATCTCATTCGAACGGTGCACGGCGTCGGGTACGCCGTGGAGTCGCCGCGATGATGCGCATGCTGCCGCGCCCGCTGGATCCCTTGCGCTCGTTCAAGCTCAAGGTCTCGTTCGTCGTGGGCACTGTGTTGGTGTTGGCCAGTGTCGTCTTCTGGATCGGCGCGGGCTGGCAATTTCGCTACACACTGCTCGCGGCGCTCGTGGTGTCCTTGGCCGCAACACAATTCGTCGCTCACGGAATGACGTCGCCGCTGCGCGAGATGACCTCGGCGGCCAAGGCGATGGCGCGTGGCGACTACTCGAAACGCGTGCGGGCCACCTCGCGGGACGAGGTGGGCGAGCTCGCCACCGCGTTCAACACCATGGCTGACGATCTGGAAGCCGCAGAGAAGTATCGCCGTGAACTGATCGGCAACGTCTCGCACGAGTTGAAGACGCCCATCGCTGCCCTGCAAGCCGTGCTCGAGAACATGGTCGACGGGGTGACCGACGCGAATCTCGCAACGCTGTCGGTGGCGCTGAGTCAGACCGAGAGACTCGGTGATCTGGTCAGCGAACTGCTCGACCTGTCGCGGGTGGAGGGCGGTGTTCTCACCATTGCCCCGGAGGAGTTCGCGGTGCGGCAATTCCTCGAGGATGCGACTTCCGTTCACCGTGAACGAGTGTCGATCGTCGTCTCGCCCGCCGATTCGACCGTCGTGGCCGACCGATCTCGCATGACCCAGGTGATCTCCAATCTCGTCGACAACGCCGTGCGGCATTCCCCCTCTTCGAGCACCGTGACGCTGCGGGCCCATCGAATCGTCGGAGCGTATGCATTCGACGTCGTCGACCAGGGCCCCGGTATTGCGCTCGCCGATCGCCATGCGGTGTTCGATCGGTTCACTCGCGGCGGATCCACCGACGGCGGAACAGGTCTCGGCCTCGGCATCGCCCGCTGGGCCACCGAACTGCACGGTGGAACCATCGAAGTTCTCGACAGCGAGTTCGGCTGCCACATCAGAGTGGCCATCCCCGAGCACTGACTTTCTCGATCAATCCGAACCGCGACTGCTCGTCTCCGGACTGCAGCCGCCGACCTTCCATGCCCGAAACACAGAAAAGGGACGAGCCATGAGCACGATCGACATTCCGATTCATCCGAGAACGAAGCACGGGCGCTTTCCCTGGGGGCCGCGCACCTGGCCGGTGCTGCGGTATTCGCAGCCCCCTCGTGCGGCGCTCATCGGGTCGGCTCTTGCTGGACTGATCGGTGCAGTGACGTTGGTGGACAACACGTTCGGTGTGCTGATCACTGCCGTGACCTTCGTGGTCGTTGTGCTTGCAGTACGCAGCGGCAGGCTATCGCGGTGGGAATGGGCCGGCGTGGCAGGAGTGCTGGCACTGGCGAGTGTGTCTGCACTGCGAGCGGCCGAGTGGATCGTGACGATGTCGACGACGCTTGCCATCGTGGTCGGAGTGGTGGTGCTCTCCCGTGCCTGGACGTGGACGGGAATCGCACTCGGCGCTCTCTTGCCGTTGTTTCTGCCGGCGCGCGTGGCTCGGTGGACCCGACGCGGAGCCGGTTCGATCGATCTGGAGGGGCCGCGGCCGGTGCGGATCGGCATGGTGGCCGTCGTGACCGTTGCGCTCTGCGTCGTGTTCGCGGCGTTGTTCGGTGCGGCCGACAAGCGGTTCGCGGATGCACTGGGCGCGGTGACGCCCGAGTTCGACGCCGCATCGATCGTCGGACGCACCCTCGTCTTCGTGCTCACCGCAGCAGGTGCGCTGGCCGTTGCGTACGTTGCCCTGCATCCGCCTCGGTTCGATCGCCTCGCACCGTCGCCGCGTCGAACACTGCAGTTGTGGGAGTGGATGGTTCCCCTGGGGGCGGTGGTGGCGCTGTTCGTCGTCTTCGTCGGTTTCCAGGTGCCGACGCTGTTCGGCGGCCAGGGGCACGTTCTGACCACCGAGGGTCTGACCAACGCCGAGTACGCGCGGCAGGGCTTCTGGCAGTTGCTCGCGGTGACGGTGCTGACTTTGCTCGTCATCGCAGTCACCGTGACCAACGCCGAGCGCATCGCCCGACGCGACCGGATTGCGTTGCGTGCCCTGTTGGGCGTGCTGTGTGTCTTGTCGATGGTGATCGTGGCGTCGGCGCTGCATCGAATGTCGTTGTACGAGGAGCAGTACGGGTACACCACTCTGAGGTTGTTCGTCACGGCCGTCGAGTGGTGGCTGGGATCGGTGTTCGTGTTCCTGCTCGCCGCTGGTGTGCGGATGTCGGGTCGCTGGATTCCACGAGCAGTGGGCGTAGGGGCCGTACTCACCGTGATCGCATTGGCGGCCCTGAATCCCGATGCGTACATCGCGCGTCACAACGTGGAGCGATTCGAGCAGACCGGGCGTATCGATGTCCGCTACCTGAGTGGGTTGTCGTCCGACGCCGACGCGGAGCTCGATCGATCGCCCGATTTCACACGAGCGTGTGTGCACGGCCGAGGCCTGGCGCGAGTGGGCAACGCATGGCAACAGTGCACAGACCCGTCGGTATCTGTACCCTGAGCAACGACTCGGATCAGCGGCACACCAAGGAGGTGGGGGATGGGATACCAGAACTTCGTCGTCACCTCGCTGCTTCTTCTGTCGCTGCTGCTGACGACGCCGGCCGGAACAGCGGACGTTGCACTCGTTCTCGTTGCCGCACTGGCGGTCCTGATGGTGCTCGCGCACCGTGTCGATGTTTTGACGCTCCTACGCCGGCTGCCGAACGTCGGACCCACTGCCGAGGAACGTCATCTACGAGGTGCGTTCCGACGTCAACACCGCCCGGATGCCCCGGGCCGTCCGCAGCCACGAGCACCCGGTTCCCTGGTGGGGGCACTGTAGCTCGAAAGTTCCCCCACGCCTTCGCAATCCGTTGTCCGCGAGGCTGTCACAAGGAACCGAAGATGTTCGTATTTCGATCACACGCATGTCGCCTGGCTGTTCGACGCCACGCAATCACACTCGTCGGCATCCTCGCCGTCCTGCTCGTCGTCTTCACCGTTGTCGATGCGCAACCCGCCGCCCAGATCGCGATGTTCGGTGCGTTGGTGGCCGCATCACTGCTGACCTTCGGCGCGCCGGTCGATCCTGGGGCGGTCGCACCACAGTCGACGTGCGCCGGAGCTGCGGACGGCCGACGTCTTCGAGGATCCTTCCGTAGGCAGGAGCACCCCGACACTCCCGGCCGCCCCATGCCGAGAGCGCCCGGTTCGGTCTTTCGACCGGACCGGTGGCTCGTATTCTGCTGAGTCACTGCGAGATCCGGTCGAGACGCCTTCCGACCGACTTTCTCTCACAGTGAGGTGCTCCACCATGCTCGATTTCGTCTACTATCCCGTCTCCGCAGTCCTCTGGTTCTGGCACCGAGTCTTCGGCTTCGTGCTCGGACCCGACAACGGCTTCGCCTGGGCATTGGCGGTGATCTTTCTCGTCTTCACTCTGCGAGCGGTGTTGATCAAGCCGTTCGTCAGCCAAATTCGTTCTCAGCTCCTGATGAAGCAGCTGAAGCCCCAGCTCGAGGCCGTCCGGAAGAAGCACTCGGGGGACCGGACTCGCCTGGCCACCGAAACGCGGAAGCTGCAGCAGGAACACGGATTCAATCCCTTGATGGGATGTCTGCCATTGCTTGCACAGGGTCCGGTCTTCATCGGTCTGCTCCACGTGCTGCGCTCGTTCAACCGAACCGGTACCGGATTCGGGCACCTCGGTATGACGGCGCAGGAGAATGCGAACACCGCGAACTACGTCTTCAGTGCCGCCGATGTGCAGTCCTTTCTCGACGCACGGCTCTTCGGTGCGCCGATCTCCGCTGCCATCAACAGCTCTCGGGAAGTGCTCGAAGCGTTCGGTCCGTTCGGGGGAGTGCCGTCGATATGGAGCATCGCGTTCGTTGCGGTCCCGTTGATGATCGTCGCCGCGGTTGCCACCCATCTGAACTCCCGGGCATCGGTCACCCGTCAGGATGCAGCGGCAGCTGCCAATCCGCAGACGGCGATCATGAACAAGCTCACGCTCTGGGTGTTCCCGGCGGGAGTACTCGTCGGCGGCCCGGTGTTGCCGGTCGCGGTGCTGCTGTACTGGGTCAGCAACAACATCTGGACGTATGCCCAACAGCACATCGTCTACCGGCGGATCGACCGTGAGCCGGTGGTAGTGCGGGAAGTGACATCGGTGGTCACCGCTCCGAAGCCCGGGGCCAAGCCCAGGCGTCGGTAACGGGCCAGTGCCGCCGACAGAAGGCGACCTGCAGTCTGTCGGTGGTCTCCGCTACCGTCGTCGGCGTGCCGATCACAATTTCCACAGTCAACGTCAACGGAATACGCGCTGCTGTTCGCAAGGGCATGCTGCCGTGGCTGGAGGCCACCGATGCCGACGTCATCTGCCTGCAAGAGACCCGGGCCAACGACGGGGAACTGACCAAGGCGCTGGCTTCGGCTCTCGATGCGGGGTGGCACCTTGCGTCGGCCGAGCCGTCTGCGAAGGGACGCAACGGCGTGGCGTTGCTGTCCAAGGCAGCACCCGACGCGATTCGCACCGGAATCGGCGCTGCCGAGTTCGCCGACGCCGGTCGTTACATCGAAGGCGATTTCGGAGATGTCACCGTGGCGAGCCTGTACCTGCCGTCGGGCGAGGTGGGTACCGACCGCCAGGACGAGAAGGAACGCTTCATGGCCGCGTTCGCGAAGTACCTGAGCAAGTCGGCCAAGGCAGCGAAGACCGCCGACCGGGACGTGGTGGTGTGCGGCGACTGGAACATCGCCCATACCGAGGCCGACTTGAAGGCGTGGAAGACGAACCGCAAGAACTCGGGGTTCTTGCCGGAGGAACGTGAGTGGGTGTCGCGGTTGCTCGCCGAGAAGGCACCGTGGACCGATGTCGTTCGGGCGTTGCACCCGGAGGTCGAGGGTCCGTACAGCTGGTGGTCGTATCGCGGGAAGGCGTTCGACAACGACGCCGGTTGGCGCATCGACTACCAATTGGCCACGAGTGATCTGGCCGAGCGCGCCAAGGAAGCGATCACCGAGCGCGCCGAGGCCTACGACCAGCGATGGTCGGATCACGCACCGGTGACTGTGCGCTACCGCTAGAGCGGAGCCTGCGGAGTGACCCGAGTTGGCTAGGCGAGAGCCAGGTGTCGATGGGTTCGTGAAAAGATTGCACCATGTCTTCTCCCGACTCCATCGACACTCCGCAGGGTCCGCGTCGGCGGGTGCTCTCCGGCATCCAACCGACGGCCGATTCGTTCCATCTCGGCAATTACCTGGGTGCGGTGCGGAACTGGGTGGAGTTGCAGGACGAGTTCGATGCGTTCTACTTCATCCCGGATCTGCATGCCATCACCGTTCCGCAGGATCCCAAGGAGTTGCGTCGTCGCACCAGAGTGGCTGCGGCGCAGTTGCTCGCGGTGGGTATCGATCCGGAGAAGTCGACGCTGTTCGTACAGAGTCAGGTGCCCGAGCACGCGCAGTTGGCGTGGGTTCTCAATTGCATCACCGGGTTCGGTGAAGCGGCGCGGATGACGCAGTTCAAGGACAAGTCTGCCAAGCAGGGTCGCGATCACACCAGCGTCGGTCTGTTCACATATCCGATTCTGCAAGCCGCCGACATCCTGCTCTACCGTCCGAATCTGGTTCCGGTAGGCGAGGATCAGCGTCAACATCTCGAGTTGACTCGTGATCTGGCGCAGCGCTTCAACACGAGGTTCAAAAGGACATTCGTCGTTCCCGACGCACACATCATCAAGGGCACCGCGAAGATATTCGACCTGCAGGATCCCACTGCGAAGATGAGCAAGTCCTCGTCGAATCCGGCGGGCATCGTCAACATCCTCGACGATCCGAAGGTGTCTGCGAAGAAGATTCGCTCGGCGGTGACGGACAACGAACGCGACATCGTGTTCGATACGGAGAACAAGGCCGGCGTCAGTAACCTGCTGGTCATCCAGTCTGCTCTCGCGGGTACGAGCATCGAGGATCTCGTGGCCGGATACGCGGGCAAGGGATACGGAGACCTCAAGTCCGATACCGCCGAGGTACTGACCGAGTTCGTCGTTCCGTTGCGTGAGCGGATGGACGGGTTCATGGCCGACGTCGCCGAACTCGATCGCATCCTCGCGGCTGGGGCGGATCGAGCCAGGGAAGTGGCGAGTCGAACGCTCGCTCAGGTGTACGACCGGGTGGGTTTCCTGCCTCCCGGCGCATAGCATTTACGACACACCGGGTTTCGTTGCGCAGCGATGCGGCAACACCATCC
The DNA here is from genome assembly GCF_050321865.1 of Rhodococcus sp. IEGM1428. NCBI lineage: Bacteria > Bacillati > Actinomycetota > Actinomycetes > Mycobacteriales > Nocardiaceae > Rhodococcus > Rhodococcus sp. IEGM1428. The sequence continues at coordinate 820,429 of NZ_JBNQFW010000001.1, forward strand.
GACAGTGGCCGACGACAGCGAGAAGGTGAGCGCGATGCCCGATTTCAAGGCCATGCTCGACGACCGGCGTGCCCGGTGGCCCTGGCTCGACCACACCGTCGTTGCCGCGCAGCGTTATCAGGGTCAGAAGGGTGACTACTACGCGGCCGGTATGACGTATTTCAGTGTGCTGGCGTTGTTTCCGCTGCTGATGGTCGCGTTTGCGATCGCCGGCTTCGTGCTCGTGAACCAGCCCGAGTGGCTTGCCGAGATCCAGTCGCAGATCGCGGAGAACGTGCCGGGGAGCTTCGGCGAAACGATCAGTTCTCTGATCGAGACGGCCATCGAATCGCGCACGAGTGTCGGCATCATCGGTCTGCTCGGTGCCTTGTACGCCGGTCTCGGGTGGATCGCCAACCTTCGTGAAGCGCTGACCGCCATGTGGGAGAGCCAGCACGAGCAGGGTGGCTTTCTGGCGACCAAGGCCAAGGACTTCGCTGCGTTGCTGGGCCTCGGGACCGCACTGGTTCTTTCGCTCGCCCTCTCGGCTCTGGCCGGCGGCGGCGTCATGCGCAGCATCCTCGAATGGGCGAATCTCGACTCGGTACCGGGAGTGGGAATTGCACTGCGCATATTCTCGGTGCTCCTCGCGCTGGCGGGCACCTGGGCCCTGTTCACTTGGGTGATCTCGCGCCTGCCGCGCGAACCGGTGTCGTGGCGTAGCGCAGCCAAGGGTGCCCTGCTGGCCGCAATCGGGTTCGAGATCTTCAAGCAGCTCGGTGCCCTCTATCTGGCGTCGGTGACCAGCGGTCCTGCAGGCGTCGTCTTCGGACCCATCATCGGTCTGTTGGTGTTCGTGTTCACGACTTCACGGCTGGTGCTGTTCTCCACGTCGTTCGCTGCCACGACTCGTGAAAGCCTCGCCGAAGCCCACGTTCCGGCACCGGAACCGGCGGTGATCAACACGAGGGTCGAGGTCAGTGAAGGTCCCGGCGTGACCGGCGGGTTGGCGCTGGTGGGTGCGGGTGTTCTCGCCGCGGTCGGAGTCGCGGGACTGCGCAACCGGCGCCGCTGAATGCCTCGCGACGGCGCACGACCGAAGGTCTGATCAGCGGTTGCGGGAAAGTCTGCGCGCGCCCCACAGCAAGCCGATCACCACGATCGCACCGATGACACCGATCGAGATACGGACAACGGTGTCGCCCTGGGCCTGCATCTCGGACTGGCGGGAGCCAGACCCCGACGCAGTCGCGGGTGGCTGGGCGAGAGTCGGCGTGGCCTCGCTCGGTCGTGTACTCGTCACCGCCGCCGTCGACTGCGGTTCGACGAGATCACCGACGGTGTCGTTCGGATCCATGGCGAACCCGTAGTCCAGAAGCCGCGCCGCCTGCTCCCACGGACGTATCGGCAGCACATCGCCCTTCATGATCGTCACCACGAGGCGTCGGCCATTGCGTTCGGCCCCGGCGACGAACGTCTGCCGGGCGTCGTCGGTGTATCCGGTTTTTCCTCCGAGGGCACCCTCGTAGTTGTAGAGCAGCTGGTTGTCGTTGGAGAGTGCGAAACCGGGTCTGTCCTGATCCTCCGGGATCGCAGGATCTTTCGGGTAGCCCGGAAACTGCACGGTCTCCGTCGAAATCAGTTGCGCGAACGTCGGATTGCGCATGGCCTCGCGGAAGATCAGAGCAAGATCGTAGGCGGAACTCGCCATCCCGGGCCCGTCGAGACCCGACGGCGTGGCCGTGCGCGTGTCGAGTGCGCCCAGCTCTGCCGCCTTGGCATTCATCTTGTCCACAGTGGCGGCGTCCCCGCCGAGTTGAGTCGACAACGCTTGCGCCGCATCGTTTCCCGATGCCATTACCAACCCCTGCATCAATTGCAGATTGGTGTAGACGCCGTTCTTTCCGATGCCGACTGCACTGCCCTCGGCTTCGGCATCCTCGGCGGTTGCGGTGATCTGTGTGCTCGGATTCAGCTCGTCCAGTGCGACGAGGGCCAGCAGGGTCTTGATCGTGCTGGCAGGTCGGTACCGTCCGTGTGGATCCTTGGCCGCAAGAACCGCCCCCGAGTCCATGTCCGCCACCACGAACCCGGTCGCGGAAATATCCGCCGGTAGTGGGGGAGCACCGTCCGGCAATACCACTCCGCACCCGGCGAGGCGATCGCCGCCGACAGCGTCGGCAGGGATTGGAAGTGGTTGCGGGGCAGTGCTTCCAGGGGCCGGTACCTCGGACAGGTCGATCGCCGGGGGAGGTGACGCGGCGTACGGGCAGCTGTCTGTGTCCGGCGTCGTGAACGGCGGTGTAGTCGTCGTCGGAACCGGCGGTTCGGCGGCAGGCTGTGCCAGGGCGGGTCCGGCGCCGATGCCGAGGAGAGCCATCGAAATCGCCGACACGGCCAGCATACTTCTGATCCTTTTCATCGCGAATCACCATAGGCGCTCGAGGGTCCGCCGAGGCGGCGACTCGCACTGGACGGCCGAGACCTACCCGATGGGGTCCGCAGGGGCGTCGTGGGACCGGGACGGACTGGTCCAGTGAAGTAGGTGAGACGATGATGCGGGCACCGCCGATGCCCGTTCCGACAATCGAGCACAACTGCGTGCTCCGTATATTTCGTCTTTCCAGGCAGCGACCGGATCGGCCGTGTCAGGATCGTTCGGTCGTCCGAGAGGAAGTGCAATGACGTTTCGACACAGGCTCACCGGTGAGCCCGGACCGATTCGGAACCGGCCAGGCCGCAGGCCGAGCACGGTTGCGCTGGCTATCACCGCCGCACTGACCCTTGCGGCCTGCTCGAGCACCGGCGGTGCGCCTCGATCGTCCGACGACGGAAACAGTGCGGGCGTAGCCGACACACCGGCGGCGACGATAGCGATGATCACGCACGAGGTTCCCGGCGACACGTTCTGGGATCTCGTGCGCAAGGGTGCCGAAGCCGCGGCCGCGAAGGACAACATCGAACTGCGGTACTCGGCGGACCCGGAGGCACCGAACCAGGCCAACCTGGTCCAGAGTGCGATCGATTCCAAGGTCGACGGCATAGCGGTGACGCTGGCGAAGCCCGACGCGATGGCCCCTGCAGTCGAGACAGCCACTGCCGCGGGCATTCCCGTGGTCGCGTTCAATTCCGGCTACGACTCCTGGAAGGACATGGGAGTCCAGCAGTACTTCGGCCAGGACGAGACCATCGCCGGGCAGGCTGCAGGGGCTCGTCTCACCACCGACGGTGCTCGCAAGACGCTGTGCATCATCCAGGAGCAGGGTGCAGTGTCGCTCGAGGCGCGATGTGCAGGCGTCAGGCGAGGCTTCACCGGCGGCAGTACCGAGATCCTCAACGTCAACAGCAAGGACATGCCGTCCGTGGAGTCGACCATCACGGCCAAGCTGCAGCAGGATCCGACGATCGACCACGTCATCGCCCTCGCCGCTCCGATCGCTCTGACTGCGGTGCAGTCCACTGTCAACGCGGGAAGCGACGCCACGATCGTCACCTTCGACACCAATGCTGCACTGGTCGATGCGATCGAGTCCGGCGATGTGGCGTGGGCGATCGATCAGCAGCCGTACCTGCAGGGCTACCTGGCGATCGACTCGCTGTGGCTCTACCTCAACAACGGCAACACGATCGGCGGCGGCACACCGGTGCTGACCGGACCCGCGTTCATCGATTCGACCAACATCGACGCCGTCGCCGAATACGCCCGTAACGGCACACGCTGAGTGCATCGCCTCGGCGCGGAAGGAATCTCATGTCCACACAGGCCGATCCGGCTCTGTCGAAACACGTCGTGATCGCAGACGAGCGGGTCAAGAAGCGGAAACCATTGCAGCGGTTGCTGATTCGCCCGGAGGTCGGGGCACTGTTCGGAGCGGTCGCCATCTTCGTCTTCTTCTGCATCGTGGCACCACCGTTTCGATCGCCCGAGGCACTCGCGACCGTTCTGTATGCGTCCTCGACCATCGGCATCATGGCAATCGGAGTGTCGTTGTTGATGATCGGCGGCGAGTTCGACCTCTCCACCGGTGTTGCAGTGACCTTCTCGTCCATCATGGCGTCGATGCTGGCTTACAACCTGCATCTGAACGTGTGGGCCGGCTCTGCGTTGGCACTGCTCTTGGCGCTGTCGGTCGGCGTGTTCAACGGCTATCTGGTGATGCGGACCAAAATCCCGTCGTTCCTGATCACGCTGGCGTCGTTCTTGATGCTCACCGGCATCAATCTCGCCGTCACCAAACTCGCCACCGGTCAGGTTGCCACACCGTCGATCTCGGACATGGAGGGATTCGATTCGGCCAAAGCTGTGTTCTCGTCTTCGTTCTCGGTATTCGGAGTGTCGATCCGGATCACCGTTGTGTGGTGGATCGTGTTGACGCTGGCAGCAACCTGGGTGTTGATGAGAACTCGTACCGGCAACTGGATTTTCGCCGTCGGCGGCAATCAGGAATCGGCGCGAGCCGTCGGGGTGCCGGTCACGAGGGTCAAGATCGGCTTGTTCATGTTCGTCGGCTTCTGCGCCTGGTTCGTCGGCATGCATCTGCTGTTCGCCTTCGACACCGTTCAGTCCGGCCAAGGCGTCGGCAACGAGTTCCTCTACATCATCGCCGCCGTCATCGGCGGATGCTTGCTCACCGGCGGATACGGAACAGCCGTCGGCGCATTCATCGGGGCATTCATCTTCGGCATGACCAATCAGGGCATCGTCTATGCCGGGTGGAACCCCGACTGGTTCAAGTTCTTTCTCGGCGCGATGCTGCTGTTCGCCGTGATCGCCAACAACTCGTTCCGCAACTTCGCGGCGAAAAGGTAATCGATGACTTCCTCCGCGAACACGCCCCTCATCGAACTTCGGAACGTGGGCAAGAGTTACGGCAACGTCACTGCGCTGCAGGGAATCGATATCCGTGTCGGTGCCGGTGAGGTCACGTGCGTTCTGGGCGACAACGGTGCAGGCAAGTCCACCTTGATCAAGATCATGGCCGGCCTACATCAGCAGTCCGAGGGTCAGTTGCTCGTCGACGGCGAACCAGCGACCTTCGGCTCGCCGAAAGACACCCTGGACAAGGGGATTGCGACCGTCTATCAGGACCTCGCGGTGGTATCCCTGATGCCGGTGTGGCGCAACTTCTTTCTCGGTCAGGAGTTGCGTCGTGGCAAGGTCCTGAAATCACTCGACGTCCACGCCATGCGCGCGACGACCATCGAGGAACTTCGCAAGATCGGCATCGATCTGCCCGACGTCGATGCTCCGATCGGCTCTCTCTCCGGTGGGCAGCGACAGTGCGTGGCCATCGCCCGCGCCATCTTCTTCGGTGCGCGTGTGCTCATCCTCGACGAGCCGACGGCCGCGCTGGGCGTCAAGCAGTCGGGCATGGTTCTGCGTTACGTCTCCGCGGCCCGAGAGCAAGGCTTCGGCGTCGTGTTCATAACCCACAATCCACACCACGCGTACCTGGTCGGAAATCATTTCGTTCTGCTCAACCGTGGTCGCCAGACGCTCGACTGTGCTTACGACGACATCTCGCTCGACGACCTCACCAGGGAAATGGCGGGCGGCGACGAACTGGCGACGCTCACCGACGAACTGCGCCGCTGACCTCTGACCGCTGCTTCGCATGAGTGAGAAGCGGGCGTGGCGGGTAGAAGATCGGTAGCGGTGTCCGACGGAGGCACCAGACGAAGGAGCCGAACATGAGTGAGCACGAGCCCCTCGGACCACTGTCGCCCGATTTTCTCGAGTCCGATTTCTACGGATATCAGGGGATGCTCGACGACAACGAGATCGAGGTGGTACTGCGCGCCCGTCGGTTCCTGCAGGAGGAGGTCGCGCCGCGGGCGAACGAATTCTGGGAGAAGGCGAGCTCGCCGGTACATCTGTTGCCGCTGATCGCCGAGCTCGAGATCGCTGGTCTCGGTTACGAGTTCGGCGATCGAAAGGCCTCGCGCAAGCTGCTCACCGGCTGGCTCGAAATGGAGTTCGCGCGGGTCGATCCGTCCACGGGAACAATGTTCAGCGTGCACAGTTCGCTGGCGATGAGCAGTATCTCGATTCTCGGCTCCGAGGAGCAGCGCGAGCGGTGGTTGCCCGCCATGCGACGGATGGAGACGATCGGCGCGTTCGGACTGTCCGAACCGCACGGTGGCTCCGACGTCGCAGGCGGACTCGAGACCACCGCTCGACTCGACGGAGATCACTGGATCCTCAACGGCAGCAAGCGCTGGATCGGCAACGCTACCTTCGCTGATCTGACCATCGTCTTCGCCAAGGACGAGGCCGATGGCGAGGTCAAGGGCTTTGTGGTCGAAAAGCATTTCGAGGGGTTCCGGGCAGAGAAGATCGAGGGCAAGTACTCCCTGCGCGCGGTGGAGAATGCGGACGTACACCTCGAGAGCTGCCGAGTCCCGGTCGCCAACAAGCTCGCCGCCGCCAACTCGTTCGCCGACACCGCCAAAGTGCTCCGCTTGACCCGCGGAGGAGTGGCGTTCCAAGCGGTGGGCGTGATGATCGGCGCGTACGAGCGAGCTGTCGCGTATGCGCGTGAACGCGAGCAGTTCGGTTCTCCGATCGCCTCGTTCCAGCTGATCGCCGATCTCATTGCACGGATGACCGCCAACATCACCGCCTCGCTCGGTATGGCAATTCGTGTTTCGCAGCTGCAGGACAACGGCGTCCACTACGACGAGCATGCAGCGCTCGCGAAGACGTTCTGTACGACGCGGCTGCGCGAAGTGGTCAGTTGGGCCCGAGAGATCATGGGTGGCAACGGAATTCTGATCGAGCATGACGTCATCAGGTTCTTCGCGGACGCCGAGGCGCTGTACTCGTACGAGGGCACCGCGCAGATCAACAACCTGATCGTCGGCCGTGGTGTGACGGGCTTCAGCGCGTTCGTGTGATGTCGGTACGCGACGCCAGTTCGACTACTCGGTCGATCATCTCCATGTTCTGCACAGCGTCTTCGGCGTCCAACGGTATCGAAGCGCCGTGCAGGATGTGATCGGCGAACGCCTCGAGCTGGTAAGTGTAGGACGAGCGTCTACCCAGGTTCTCGGTTCTACGGTCGCCGTTCACGATCGTCGTGACGCGATCGTCCTCGTTCGGTTTGATGAAGTTGTGCGCCAACGCTTCTCCGCGCGTGCCGGTGATCTTGATTCGAAAGTCGTACTCCGGCGCGGTCATGGAGCCCGTGACACTGCCCGTCACACCGCCGGGGAACGCCAGATCGACGTCGAAGGCGGTGTCCACTCCGGACGGATGTGGGGTGAGTCGGGCTGCAGTGACGCTCGGCCGGCCACCGGCCATCGATCCGAACAGTCGCTGCGAATGCAGGCCGTAGCACCCGAGGTCCATCAAGGCACCGCCGGCCAACTCGGGACGCCATCGGGGGTCGTCCTCAGCCGGGGCAGGCATGTGGGTGATCGTCTCGATGCGAAGCAGGTCGCCCAGAGTGCCGTCGCTCGCCAACTGCTGCAGGTGCTCGGTGACCGGGTGGAACAGATAGTGGAACCCCTCCATCACCGGCACTCCGGCTCGAGCTGCCGCTTGTCGAACTCGATCGGCCTCGGATGCAGTGCTTGCGGAGGGCTTCTCGGTGAGCACCGGTTTCCCGGCTCGGACCGACGCGAGATTCCACGGTGCGTGCATCGCATTCGCGAGCGGGTTGTAAACGACGTCGACCTCCGGATCGTCGAGGACGTCCTGGTAGGAGTCGAGAACTCGCTCCACTCCGTGTTTTTCGGCGAAGCTCTCCGCTCGGGTGCGGTCACGCGCCGCGCACGCGACCAGACGGTGACCGAGAATGCGTGCTGGTTCGACCAACGCCTGCTCGGCGATCCGGGACGCACCCAGTATGCCGATCCGCAGTACGCTCACGAGCGTGCCCCCGCGCGCAACCGCACGATGTCACGCAAGAATTCGACACTGGCAACGACATCGCGAACCGGTCCTGCGCCGGACGGCTCCTCGGACAGGATTGTGTCCTGTTCCAATACGAACCAACCGTCGAAATCTGCGTCGAGCAGCTTGTTCACGACCGAGGAGATGTCGACATCACCGGTGCCGAGCGGTGTGTACATGCCGCGAGCCACCGCCTCGGTGTAGGTGAGCTCACCAGATTGCACCTGAGCGGCCAGTGGCAGAGATACGTCCTTGAGGTGAGCGTGGGTGATGCGTTCGGACGCGACGGTCACCAGTTCCACCGGATCGGTCCCACCGATGAGAAGGTGGCCGGTATCGAGACACAGCGGGATGCTCGATCCATCGAGCACCCGGAAGACTTCGTCGCGCTTCTCGACCATGGTGCCCACGTGTGGGTGCAGAACGGCACGGATGCCTCGGCTGTCGGCGGCAACGTGGAGCCGATCGAGGTTGAGCAGCAACGTTGTCCATTGATCATCGTTCAGGATGGGTCGTGAGTCGTAGCCTTCGCTGCCGGTGGCGGCTGCGAGTACGAGAACCTCGGCGCGGCTCGCAACGAACGCGTCGAGTAGTGGCCCGATGCCTGGAACCGGGTCGTGATCTCGGTCGTGCAGCAGCACCGGAGCGAACCCGCCCACGGAGGTCAGGCCGTAGCGGTGCAGAGTGTGTGCGAGTTCGGCGGGCTCAGCAGGGAGGAATCCTTCCGGTCCCACTTCCGTGGCCGTCAGTCCGGCGCCGCGCATCTCGGTCAGCACGCGGTCTGCCGGAATCTGGTAGCCCCATCCGGGAACCTCGCACACTCCCCACGAGATAGGTGCTCCAGCAATACGAATGGCGTTCATGGACGTACCTCGTCGATCCGCACCGGTCGGTGCTGTTGTAAGGACAGTGTTGCGGCCTCGGCAATCCACGCGACCTCGAGGGCGTCGCGAGCCGTGCACGGTGAGGGGATGTCGCCGGTGACGACCTGTAGAAAGGCAGACAGTTCTGCCCGGTAGGCCGACTCGAAGCGGTCCATGAAGAAGCTGTGCGGTGTGGAATCGGGGAACGTTGCCCCCGCGTCGAGGTTGCGTACCGGTACCTGCCGATCCCACCCGGCCACGACAGTGTCGTCGCTGCCGTGTATTTCGAGGCGACAGTCGTAACCGCGCCCGTTGTATCGGGTGTTGGATACGACGCCCAGCGTGCCGTTCTCGAAAGTGATTGTCGTAGTTGCCGTATCGACATCGCCGACGGCCGAGAACTCGGGATCGCCCTGGTTCGACCCTGCCGCGTACACTTCGACGACCTCGTGTCCGACGACCCATCGAACGATATCGAAATCGTGCACACTGCAGTCGTGGAAGATGCCACCGGAGGTGGCGATGTACGACATCGGCGGGGGAGCCGGATCGAGGGTGGTCGAGCGGACGGTATGTAGTCGGCCGAGCTCGCCCGAGACGACGGCGGCCTTGGCGGCGACGAAGGCGGGATCGAATCGCCGGTTGTACCCGATTTGAACCGGCACGGAACCGCCCGAGATTTGTTGCACCACAGCGAGACTCTCGGCCGCAGTGAAGGCAATGGGCTTTTCGCAGAACACCGATATCCCGGCATCGACACACGCCAGAACCAGCCCCGCGTGCGCGGACGTTGCGGCAGCGACGACAACTCCGTCGACCCCCGACGCGATCAACTCCGCGGCGGACGAGACCGCTTCGGCACCGGATTTTCGCGCCACCGAGTCGGTCACTTCCTGACGCTCGTCCGTGACTACGAGGCCGTCCACGCCGTCGAGTGTGCTGAGCGTGTCGATGTGGAACGCACCGATGCGTCCGAGTCCGATGACACCGATCCGTGATCCCATCAGTCCTGCCCTCCGATGATCGTTTGATCCCAGTCGATGACGGAACCGGTGACTACTCCACTGCGCGAGGAGAGCAGCAGAACGACGAAGTCGGCAATTTCGTCGACTTGGCCGAGCTTGCCCATGGGGACACTGTCGTTCGCCTTGGCGGCCCAGTCGTCGTCACCACCGTGAAAGCGCTTCTGTATCTCGGTCTCGCCCTCGGTCTCGGTCCAGCCGATGTTCAGCCCGTTGATGCGGATGCGATCCCACCGGTGCGCGTACGCCGCGTTCTTCGTCAGACCGGCGAGACCGGCTTTGGCCGCGACATAGGGGGCGAGAAAGGACTGGCCGCCGTGCTCGGCAATCGAGATGACGTTGACGATGGTCCCGGTTGCACCGCGCGAGACCATGTTCTGCACTGCAGCTTGCATCGTGAAGAACGGGCCGCGCAGATTGACGCCGATGTGTTGATCGAACAACTCCGGAGTGGTGTCCACCAGTGTGCCCCGCGTGGTGAGGCCGGCTGCATTGCACAGAGCGTCTATTCGCCCGAACCTGTCCACCGTGCGCTCGACCGACCCGCGAGCGGAGTCTGGGTCCGATACGTCGGCCTCGATGAAGTGTGTGGAGTGGCCGGCGGCGTTCAACTCGTCCTGCAAGGCCGAACCGACGTCGACTCGTCGGCCGGTGAAGGCGACTGCAGCACCCTCTCGAGCAGCAGCTCGAACAACGCCCGCACCGACTCCCTGGGTTCCGCCGCTGACGAGAACGACTGAGTTCCCGAGGAGGGGTGTGCCGGACAGGTAGGAGTTCATGCGTTCAGTGTTGCGGCCGATGAGGTTACGATCAACAGGAAAAACCCCTCAAAAAGGCATCACGAAACGAGGTAGGCGTGAGGCATCGATTCAAGGTCCGCGAGATTGCGCAGCAGGCCGGTCTCAGTGAAGCCACGGTCGATCGTGTTCTGCACGACAGGCCGGGGGTGCGGCAGGACACCAGAGCCGAAGTGCAGCAGGCGATCACAGACCTGGACAAGCAGCGATCGCAACTTCGCCTCAACGGTCGCAAGTTTCTGTTCGACGTCGTGATGCAGACGCCGCCACGATTCTCGGCCGAGTTCCGGACCGCGATCGAGGCCGAACTGCCGATGCTCTCGCCTGCGCTCGTCCGATGCAGGTTCCACTTCCGAGATACCGAATCGGTACCTGCAATGGTCGAGACCCTCGGAAAGCTCGCCGCCCGCGGCACCCACGGAGTCATCCTCAAAGCCCCGGACGATCCCGACGTCGCTCAGGCGATCGACGCCGTGGTCGGCACCGGCGCGCCGGTCGTTACTTACGTGACCGACGTACCGGCCTCGGACCGCCTCGGGTACGTAGGCATCGACAATCGCGCAGCGGGTGCCACTGCAGCGTTTCTGGTCGATCAATGGCTCGGGGACGTGGACCGAGAGGTGCTGATCACGCTCAGCAGCAACACCTTTCGTGGCGAAGAAGAACGCGAAATGGGATTTCGGACAACGCTGCGCACTCTCGCGGCAGAGCGGGGTGCGGGATTCGGCCGCACCGTCGTCGAACTCGCCGGTACCGACGGTCTGGACATGACGGTCGAGTCCCTCGTCGTGGACGCCCTCGGCCGGCATCCGGCGATCGAGGCCGTGTATTCGATCGGGGGCGGGAACACAGCGATCGTCAGGGCGTTCGAGGCAGCAGGCCGCCGGTGCCGGGTGTTCATCGGCCACGACCTCGACGAGGACAATCGGGTGTTGCTGCGGTCCGGGGCCGTGTCCGCAGTTCTGCATCACGAACTGCGCGCCGACGCACGGTTGGCCTGCCGGATGATCATGCAGGCGAGGGGCGCACTGGACGGCGTGGTCAACGAGGCCTCGCGGATCCATGTCCTGACCCGCTACAACAACGGGTGACCTGTCGAGACCGGAGTGGGCCGAGGCTCCGGTCACGACAGGAGGGTCAGATGCGCCTGCGCCGTTCCTGAGCCTCGAGCAGAGTCGTCAACTCGGGCGCGGGCATCGCGGCGTCGACGGCGCGCGAGAGAAGTTCGGCCTGCGTCTCGCCCGCGAGGCCGGTCGTCGGTCGGTCGCGATCGAGGTTGGTGGGGAATGCGTATCCCTCGGCCGACGCCGCAATGACGTTCCCGACGAACGCTGCGCTGCTGCTCGACGCCATCCGAAGCAGAGACGGATAGATGGCCTCGACGATGGCTTTGCGGTCGACTGTGTCGATCGCGCGACCGAATGCAGACGACACCTGCAACAAATTCGCTATCCGGCGAATGCCTGTCGAGGTGTTGTGCCCGGCAGCATGAAACAGTGCCGGATTGAAGAAGACGGCGTCGCCGACCCGAAGTGGCAGTTGAATGTAGTTCTGCGCGAAGTACTCTCGAAACTCGGGCAGATTGAAAGCGATGTAGCCCGGTTCGTACCGCTGTGAGAACGGCAAGTACATGGTCGGCCCGCTCTCGAGCGGCATGTCGCAATGCGCGACGGCTCCCTGCAGAGTCAGGGCGGGTGACAGTCGGTGCACGTGTGCCGGGAATGCAGCAGCGGTGTCGACAGACATGAATCCCAGGTGGTAGTCACGGTGAGGATTCTGGGCCCGACCGCCCGGGTTGACGACATTGATCGAGGATGTCACCTGGTACATCGGTCCCAACCAGGCCTGCGACACCAACGCAAGTACGTCGTTGGAGTAGTACTTCGAGAACACCTCGGGTCGATCGACGGCCAGCTTTTGCAATGCAGACCAGACGCGATCGTTGGTACCTGGTTTCGCGAAGTGGTCGCCCGAGTTCATTCCTGCGGCGTGCTGGCCGGCGATGGTGTGCATGAAGTAGTCGGTGGCCTCGCTCATACCGTGGGCTTCGGTGAACGCGCCTTCGAACACGACGATGCCGGGCCCGGTGAGCAGAGCCTGAGCGAGCTCGTTCTGTATCGCCTCGCGAGTGGGGGCATCGAGGCCCTCGACCGAGCGGGCGTCGTAGATCAGGACGTTCTCACGCACGCTCGTTGCATGAGGATAGTTCGCGAGGTCGACTTGCTCCGATACCGATTCGCGGAACAGATCGATGTCGCAGTCGTCTTTTCCGAGTCGTCCGGTCCGGGTTGTGTTCGTGTAGGTGGTCATTGTTGAAGTCCTCTCGACGGCTGGATGCAAAGTCCGACCTCGAGCCTGATCCCTTTCGACCTGGGAATCAACCCTTGTATTCCATCAGAAACACCTCATCCGAGTGCGCGGCGAGATCGAATCCAGCGCGGCCGGCACTCTGATGGAACGAGACAGCCCCCATGCAGACTGTCTGCATGGGGGCCACTGTGGTTCCCGACCGGGAACCGACGATCAGCGGGCGAAGAGCAACGCGCGCTTGACTTCCTGAATCGCCTTGGTCACCTGGATGCCGCGGGGGCATGCGTCGGTGCAGTTGAAGGTGGTGCGGCAACGCCACACACCCTCGACGTCGTTGAGGATGTCCAGACGTTCGGTTGCACCCTCGTCACGGCTGTCGAAGATGAACCGGTGTGCATTGACGATCGCGGCGGGGCCGAAGTAGCTACCGTCGCTCCAGAACACGGGGCACGAGGTGGTGCAGCACGCGCACAGGATGCACTTGGTGGTGTCGTCGAACCGGGCGCGGTCCGCGGCGGACTGGATCCGCTCACGGGTCGGCTCGTTACCGGTCGTCATCAGGAACGGCTTCACGGCGCGGAACGCGTCGAAGAAGGGCTCCATGTCGACGATGAGGTCCTTCTCCACCGGCAGGCCCTTGATGGGCTCGATGGTGATGTTCAGCGTCTTCGACGAGTCCTTTGGGAGCATGTCGCGCATCAGCACCTTGCAGGCGAGACGGTTGACACCGTTGATACGCATCGCGTCGCTACCGCAGACACCGTGTGCGCACGAGCGACGGAACGTCAGTGTGCCGTCGAGGTAGCCCTTGACGTACAGCAACAGGTTGAGCAGACGGTCGGTCTCCAGTGTGGGGACCTGGAAGGTGTCCCAACGCTGGCCCTCACCGCTCTCGGGGTTGAAGCGCGCGATCTTGAGGTTCACCATCACCGCGCCTTCGGGCACGGGTGGCAGATCGGACTCGGACTTCTTGTCCAGGGTAGGTGCGCTCATATCAGTACTTCCGCTCCATCGGCTCGTAGCGGGTTTGGATTACCGGCTTGTAATCCAGGCGAATCTCGGTGAGCAGACCTTCGCCCTCTTTGTAGGCCATGGTGTGCTTCATGTACTCGGCGTCGTTGCGCTCGGGGTAGTCCTCGCGGGCGTGACCGCCACGCGATTCCTTGCGATTCAGTGCTCCGACAACCGTGACCTCGGCCATCTCGAGCAGGAAGCCGAGTTCGATGGCTTCGAGCAGGTCGCTGTTGTAGCGCTTGCCCTTGTCCTCGACGGTGATCTTGTTGTACCGCTCCTTGAGGGCACGGACATCCTTGAGTGCCGTCTCCAGGCGCTCCTCGGTGCGGAACACCGATGCGTTGTTGTCCATGGACTGCTGCATCTCGGTACGGATGTCGGCTGCGCGCTCGTGACCGTGGTCCGACAGGATCAGCTCGAGCCAGTCCTGCACCATCTTGGCCGGCTCCTCGGGGAGCGGGGTGAAGTCGACCGAGTTGGCGTACTCGGCCGCGGCGATGCCGGCACGACGTCCGAAAACGTTGATGTCGAGCAGCGAGTTGGTGCCGAGTCGGTTGGCTCCGTGTACGGAGACGCAAGCGCATTCACCGGCGGCGTACAGACCGGGAACGATGTCGGTGTTGTTGCGGAGAACCTCACCGTGAATCTTGGTCGGGATGCCGCCCATGACGTAGTGACACGTCGGGTAGACCGGCACCGGCTCCTTGACGGGGTCGACGCCGAGGTAGGTGCGCGAGAACTCCATGATGTCGGGGAGCTTCTCGTCGAGAACTTCCTCGGGGATGTGCGTGACGTCGATGTAGACGTAGTCCTTGTTGGGACCACCGCCGCGACCTTCGAGCACCTCGAGCACCATCGAGCGCGCGACGATGTCGCGGGGCGCGAGGTCCTTGATGGTCGGTGCGTAGCGCTCCATGAAGCGCTCACCCGACTCGTTGCGCAGGATGCCGCCCTCGCCTCGGACGGCCTCGGAGATGAGAATGCCCAGGCCCGCGAGACCTGTCGGGTGGAACTGGTGGAACTCCATGTCCTCCAAGGGAAGACCCTTGCGGAACACGATGCTCATGCCGTCACCGGTGAGGGTGTGGGCGTTGGACGTGGTCTTGTAGATCCGGCCCGAACCGCCCGTGGCGAAGATGATCGACTTCGCGTGGAAGATGTGCAGCTCACCGGTGGAGAGCTCGTAGGCGATGATGCCCGTTGCGACGGGGCCGTCGTCGGTTTCGGTCAGGCACAGATCCAGCGCATAGAACTCGTTGTAGAACTCGACGTCGTGCTTGACGCAGTTCTGGTAGAGCGTCTGCAGAATCATGTGGCCGGTGCGGTCGGCTGCGTAGCACGCACGACGAACCGGTGCCTTGCCATGGTCGCGGGTGTGGCCGCCGAAACGACGCTGATCGATCTTGCCCTCGGGCGTCCGGTTGAACGGAAGACCCATCTTCTCGAGGTCGAGAACGGCGTCGATTGCTTCCTTCGCCATGATCTCCACGGCGTCCTGGTCGGCGAGGTAGTCGCCACCCTTGACGGTGTCGAACGTGTGCCATTCCCAGTTGTCTTCCTCCACGTTCGCCAGAGCGGCGCACATGCCGCCCTGGGCTGCACCGGTGTGCGAACGAGTGGGGTAGAGCTTGGTCAGTACGGCGGTGCGAGCGCGGGGTCCGGCTTCGATCGCAGCACGCATACCGGCACCGCCTGCGCCGACGATCAGTACGTCGTAACGATGTTCCTGCATGTAAGCGTCAGTGTCCTTAGCTCGCCGAGATGTTGGGATCGAACGTGAAGATGACGTAGGTGCCGACGCCCATGATCAGGATCATCGACAGCACCAGCAACGTGGTCAGCCAGAATCGCGTCGAATCCTTGCGGGAGTAGTCCGCGATGATCGTGCGCAGGCCGTTGCCGCCGTGGAGCTGAGCGAGCCACAGCATCGTCAGGTCCCAGAACTGCCAGAACGGGCTGGCCCAGCGACCGGCCACGAAGGCGAAGTTGATGCGGTGTACACCGTCGTCGAGCATCAGCATGATGAACATGTGTCCCAGCACCAGCACGACGAGTGCCAGACCCGAGAACCGCATGAACAGCCACGCGTAGAGCTCGAAGTTGCCCTTGCTCTGCCGACGGGGTGAACGGGGGTTGGCCAAGCTGGCCGGACGGTCGTAGTTCGTGCCGAGGACCTTCGCCTCGGGACCCTGCGTCGACATCAGTGACCACCCGCCGTGAACATGTTGTAGAAGATTCGTCCCGCGCCGGGGATCATGACCACGAGCCAGACGACTGCGATGACCCACAGCATCGGCTTCTGGTACTGCGGTCCTTTGGACCAGAAATCGACCAGCATGACCCGAATGCCGTTCAGTGCGTGATACAGCACCGCGGCAACGAGGCCGAGTTCCATCAGGCCGACGAGCGGGGTCTTGTAGGTCTCGATGATGGCGTCGTACGTTTCGGGGTTGACCCGAACCATCGCCGTGTCGAGGACGTGGACGAACAAGAAGAAGAACGTCAACACGCCAGTGATGCGGTGCAGAACCCAGGACCACATGCCCGGGTCCCCGCGGTACAGAGACCGCTTGCGCTCCTTGACCGGAGCGACTTCCGTCGTGCTACTCATCGAGTGCAATGCCTCCAACGTCGTTGGTGGACGCTTCGAGCCCGGTGGCCGGTCTTGTCCTGGCTCGATTTGTCGCGATTCGGCCCTAGTGCTGGTTGTACTAGCCGCTTACTCGAAACTGTAAACCCATTCGAAACACGGAACTAATTCGACTCGAGGTTCGTACGGTGCCGAAATTCGGTGTTAGGTTTGCCTTCCCAATTCCCAATCGAAGTTCGGGGCAGATCTCTGCATCAATTCAGACGGCGTGATTGGATGGGTAACCATGGACGAAATCGACTGGAATACGTTGCGCGACAATGCTCATGAGGCAATGCGACATGCCTACGCCCCGTACTCGAACTTTCCGGTCGGTGCGGCCGCTCTGGTGGACGACAACCGAATAGTCACCGGGTGCAATGTGGAAAATGTCTCATACGGTTTGGGGCTCTGCGCCGAATGCGGGTTGGTCTCGAACCTGCACTCGAGCGGCGGCGGCAGACTCGTGGCCTTCTCCTGCTGCGATTCTCGGCGTGAGATCCTGATGCCGTGCGGGCGATGCCGGCAGTTGCTGTACGAATTCGGCGGCCCGGATCTGCTCGTCGACACCACCTCGGGACCGCGTCGACTGGCAGAGTTGCTTCCGGATGCATTCGGACCCGACAACCTCGACGAAGGACGCGTGAACAACCATGCCTGACGCCGTATCGATCATCAGCTCGAAGCGCGACGGCCGCGTTCTCGACGACGAACAGATCGAGTGGGTGATCGCGGAGTTCACTCGCGGAACCGTCGCGCCGGAACAGATGTCGGCACTGGCGATGGCAATTCTGTTGCGCGGATTGTCCCGTCGGGAACTGAGTACGTGGACCGGCGCGATGATCGCCTCGGGCACGCGCATGGATTTCTCGGCACTGCCGCTGCCCACCGTCGACAAACACTCGACCGGCGGTGTCGGAGACAAGATCACGCTGCCGTTGGCTCCCCTCGTCGCTGCGTGCGGGGCAGCGGTGCCACAGTTGTCCGGTCGAGGGCTGGGGCACACCGGCGGAACGCTCGACAAGCTCGAGTCGATACCCGGGTGGCGAGCGGATCTCACCGGTGAGGAGATGCACCGCATCCTTGCGGATCCGACGGTAGGAGCGGTCGTGTGTGCGGCCGGTGCCGATCTGGCTCCTGCCGACAAGAAGCTCTATGCCCTGCGTGACGTGACCGGAACCGTCGAGTCGATTCCGCTGATCGCCAGCTCGATCATGAGCAAGAAGATCGCCGAGGGCACCGGCGCACTCGTGTTGGACGTGAAGGTCGGTGCCGGCGCGTTCATGAAGAACGTCGACGATGCGCGCGAACTCGCGACCGCGATGGTCGAGCTCGGAACCGATGCGGGTGTGCGCACTCTGGCGGTGCTGACGGCCATGGACACCCCGCTCGGGCTCACTGCAGGTAATGCACTCGAGGTGCAGGAGTCGGTCGAGGTGCTCGCCGGAGGCGGCCCCGCCGACATCGTGGAGCTGACGATCACGCTGGCACGCACCATGCTTGCCGCGGCCGGGATCGAGGGCATCGATCCGGCCGACAAACTGGCCGACGGGTCCGCGATGGACCGGTGGCGGACGATGATTGCCGCGCAGGGCGGCGATCCCGATGCCGCGTTGCCCGCCGCCCGGGAGAGCCAGGAATTCATCGCAACCGAGGGCGGCGTCGTCACCGGGTTGGACGCGATGGGCGTCGGACTCGCTGCGTGGCGGCTCGGGGCAGGCCGCGAGCGTCAGGGTGAGCCGGTGCAGAGCGCGGCCGGTGTGCGGTTGCACGCCAAGCCGGGGGATCGGGTGCGGGCGGGGGATCGGCTCGCAACCCTGTACACCGACACTCCCGAACGTTTCGAGTACGCGCAGCAAGCACTCGTCGGGAGCTGGGAAATCGGTGCCACGGCTGTCGAGTCGAGCCCTCTCGTCATCGACCGCATCGGTCGGTAACGAGCTCGGCCAGTAGCAGTCTCGGTCAGATCAGGTTCCCCGCCTCGGTCAAGACGCTGCGCAGAATCTGTTCCATCTCGTCGAACTCCTTCTGACCACAGATGAGTGGCGGAGCCAGCTGCACTACCGGATCGCCGCGATCGTCGGCGCGGCAGTACAGCCCTGCGTCGAACAGAGCGGTCGACAGGAACCCGCGGAGGATGCGTTCTGCTTCGGCATCGCTGAACGTTTCCTTCGTGGCTTTGTCCTTTACCAGTTCGATGCCGTAGAAGAACCCTTCGCCGCGCACGTCCCCGACGATCGGCAGATCGTGCAGTTTCTCGAGCGTCGCGCGAAACGCCGGTGCTTTGTCTGAGACATGCGCGTTGATCCCCTCGCGCTCGAAGATGTCGAGATTGGCCATGGCGACCGCAGCGGAGACAGGGTGGCCGCCGAAGGTGTAGCCGTGGGCAAAGCTGGACGTGCCGTCGTCGAACGGCTCGAACAGTCTGTCGGAGGCGATCATTGCGCCGATCGGGGAGTAGCCCGAGGTCAATCCCTTGGCGCAGGTGATGATGTCGGGAACGTAGCCGAAGTCGTTGCAGGCGAACATCGAGCCGATCCGTCCGAACGCACAGATCACCTCGTCCGAGACCAGGAGGACGTCGTAGCGGTCGCAGATCTCGCGGACCCGCTCGAAGTATCCGGGCGGGGGCGGGAAGCAACCCCCGGCATTCTGGACCGGCTCGAGGAACACCGCGGCCACCGAATCGGGGCCCTCGAATTCGATGGCCTCGGCGATGCGATCCGCAGCCCATATGCCGAACGCCTTCGGGTCGGTATCCAGGGGAGCGGGAGCGCGGTAGATGTTGGTGTTCGGGACTCGGAACGCGCCCGGCGTCAACGGCTCGAAAGGCTCTTTGAGCGCGGGGATTCCGGTGATCGCGAGCGCACCCTGTGGCGTGCCGTGATAGGCGATGGCCCGCGAGATCACCTTGTGCTTGCCGGGCTTGCCGACCTTCTTGAAGTACTGCTTGGCCAGCTTCCATGCGCTCTCGACGGCCTCGCCGCCACCGGTGGTGAAGAAGACCCGGTTCAGGTCGCCGGGGGCGTAGCCGGCGAGGCGCTCGGCAAGTTCGATGGCCGGCTCGGTGACGTACGACCACAGCGGGAAGAAGGCCAATTCCTTTGCCTGCTTGGCTGCCGCCTCGGCCAATTCCTCGCGGCCGTGCCCCACCTGAACCACGAACAGGCCCGACAGTCCGTCGATGTAACTCTTGCCGTTCGAGTCCCAGATGGTCGAACCTTCACCGCGGGTGATGATCGGAGGTGTGACCCCGGCACCGTGGCGGGTGAAGTGGCCCCACAGGTGCTTGGCTGCGGAGGCGTCGAGCTCGGCTGTCGTTCGTGTCATCGTGTTCCCCAATTGTATTGCTGCTTGACGAGTTTGAGATAGACCAGGGTTTCGGTACTGGTGACTCCGTCCAGACTGCGGATTTGCTTGTTGAGAATCTGCAGAAGCTGTTCGTCGTCCTCGCAGACCACTTCCACGACGACGTCGAACGACCCTGCGGTCAGGACGACGTAGTCGATCGCGTCGATCGCCGACAGTTCCTCGGACAGCGCATAACTGTCTCCGGTGCACTTGATGCCGATCATGGCCTGCCGCTTGAATCCGACCTGTACCGGATCGGTCACCGCGACGATCTGCATGACGCCGGAATCAGTCAGACGTTGAACACGTTGGCGGACAGCGGCTTCCGAGAGACTGACAGCTTTGCCGATCGCGGCGTACGAGCGTCGCCCGTCCTCCTGGAGTTGTTCGATGATCGCCTTGGAGACGTCGTCGAGTGCGATGGGTGGCTGCTCGGGCATGCGTCGATCTTGTCATTGTCGAGGTGGTGAACACAACCCTTCGACGATGAAATGCGTATCAATTGTCGATTCGGACGACAGAATCAGTTGTCGCAAGGTCCGAAACGGAGAGAATCAGTAGCTTCGACGGTACTGTGCAGGTATGGCGAACATTCCTGGTTGTTGGATCGACGGACGCGCGGTAGACGGTAGTGGTCAGCGATATGCCGTCGACGATCCCGCGACCGGAGCAGTGGTGGCCGAAGTCGGCTTGGCGACGGCTGACGACGTCGATTCGGCACTCGCACATGCTCGGTCGGCGTTTTCGGAATGGTCCGGCGCAACGCCCGCTGAGCGCAGCGCGGTCCTGACGGAGTTGGCTCGGCTGGTTGCCGCCGATGCCGAGAACTTCGCGGCCGAGGAAGTGGCGCAGACCGGCAAGACGGTGCGGTTGGCAACGGAGTTCGACGTGCCGGGCAGCATCGACAACATCGAATTCTTCGCCGGAGCGGCACGGAACCTCGACGGCAAGGCCACTGCGGAGTACTCGGGCGAGCACACCTCGTCGATTCGCCGCGACGCCGTCGGAGTCGTCGGGTCGATCACCCCGTGGAACTATCCGCTGCAGATGGCGGTGTGGAAGGCAATTCCGGCTCTCGCGGCCGGGTGCGCCATCGTGCTCAAGCCCAGCGAACTCACTCCGCTGACCACACTGCGTCTGGCGCGCTTGGCCACCGAGGCGGGAGTTCCCGACGGCGTGTTCAACGTCGTCACCGGAACCGGAGAAGATGCCGGGGTCGCGTTGTCCTCGCACGAGGGCCTCGATCTGATGACCTTCACCGGTTCGACCCCCGTCGGCAGGCGAGTCATGGCGCAGGCCGCCGTTCACGGCACTCGGGTGCAGCTCGAACTGGGCGGCAAGGCACCGCTGGTGGTGTTCGACGACGCGGATCTCGATGCCGCCATTCACGGTGCCGTCGCCGGATCCCTGATCAACGGCGGCCAGGACTGCACGGCGGCCACCCGCGCCATCGTCGCAGAATCCCTCTACGACGACTTCGTTGCTGGAGTCGCCGAGTTGATGGGACGCGTCGTGATGGGAGACCCGACCGATCCGGCGACCGACATGGGTTCGTTGATCTCGATCGCTCATCGCGATCGTGTTGCGGCCATGGTGAATCGGGCTCGCGACACCGGAGCCAGGATCGTCACCGGTGGCCGCGTTCCTGAGGGCAGGGGTGCGTTCTACCCACCGACATTGGTCGCCGATGTCGGCGAGCAGGACGAGATCTATCGCGACGAGGTGTTCGGCCCGGTGCTCACGGTGTCCAAGCATCACGGTGACGACGATGCGATCCGGCGCGCCAACGACACTGCGTTCGGACTCGCGGCCTCCGCGTGGACCCGAGACGTATACCGCGCAGGACGAGCGACGCGCGAGATCGCGGCCGGCTGTGTGTGGATCAACGATCACATTCCGATCATCAGCGAGATGCCACACGGAGGATTCGGAGCCTCGGGGTTCGGGAAGGACATGTCGAGCTATTCGCTGGACGAGTACCTCACCGTCAAACACGTCATGACCGACATCACCGGTGTGGCTCGAAAGGCTTGGCATCGAACGGTGTTCGCGTCGGCCGATCCCGAAGCACAGGAGGACGCCCGATGAGCGCATCATGGGCAACCGAACCCACCGACCGCGGCGTGGCGATGGTGGCGGGCGCGGCACCGGAGTCCTATTGGCTCGACCGTCCCGAACGGCCCGCTCCGCGCAGTCGGCACACCGGCTCTGCAACAGCAGATCTGGTGATTGTCGGCGGCGGATTCACCGGCCTGTGGGCGGCGGTACATGCGGCAGAGGAGAACCCGAACCGATCGATCGTGCTGCTCGAAGGCGACCGCATTGCCGAGGGTGCAACCGGTCGCAACGGCGGCTTCTGCGCGGCCAGCCTGACGCACGGACTGAGCAACGGGCTCGACCGGTATGCCGACGAATTACCCGAGTTGCTGCGGATGGGCACGGAGACGCTCGACGCGATCTGCGCGACTGCTCAGAAGTACGGAATCGACGCAGACATCGAACGCACCGGCGAGCTCGACATCGCCAATTTCGACTGGCAGGTGGACGACCTGCGCGAGCTCGGTGACGAGGGTGCACGCCTGTCGCAGCCGATGGAATACCTCGACGCCGCTGCAGTGCAGTCCAGGATCACCTCACCGATGGCGCGCGGTGCGCTGTTCGACCCCGATGTCGCAATGATCGACCCTGCCAAACTGGCCTGGGGCCTGGCCGACGCGGCCGAGTCGCTCGGCGTACACATTCACGAGAACACCAAGGCACTGTCGATCGACAAGTCCGGCAACGGTATTCGGGTGAAGACGGGCTACGGAACCATCGAGGCGGGCAAGGTTCTGTTGGCCACCTCGGCATCGAAGTCGTTGCGACGAAAGCTCCGTCACTGGATCGTGCCCGTGTGGGACTACGTCATCATGACCGAGCCGCTGAGTCCGTCTCAGCTCGCCGACATCGGCTGGTCCGGCCGCGAAGGATTGGCCGACTCCGGCAACCGATTCCACTACTTCCGGTTGACCGCGGACGATCGCATCCTGTTCGGCGGCTGGGACGCCCACTACTTCTACGGCAACGACACCGATCCGAGGCACACTCAGCATCCCGAAGAGTTCGCCTTGCTCGCCGAGCACCTGCTGCAGATGTTCCCGAGCCTCGAGGGAATCCGCGCCACCCATGCGTGGGGTGGATCGATCGACACGTGCTCACGGTTCAGTGCGTTCTGGGATCTCGGCATGAACGGACGGGTGGCGACGGTGGCCGGGTTCACCGGACTCGGCGTCGGCGCGTCGCACTTCGGAGCCCGCACCGCGCTCGATCTACTCGACGGAAAGGACACCGAACGAACGCGACTGAAGATGGTGCGCAGCATGCCGCTGCCGTTTCCGCCCGAGCCCATCAGATCCATCGGCATCAATATCACCCGCGCAGAATTCGCCCGAGCCGACCGCAACGGCGGAAAGCGCGGCCTCTGGCTCAAGGGAATGGACGCGCTGGGTCTGGGCTTCGACAGCTGAGTGAGCGGCTGCGCCGCACGTGCACGGAAACTCGACCTCTGCTACGAAGTTTCGCTCACATGCGGCGAAGCCGCTTTACTCGTGCGGAACGACGACCACCGGCACCGGGGCGGCCCGCAGAATTTTGGCCGCACTCGATCCCAGGAAAACCCTCTTGGGACTTGCCAATCCACTCGATCCGAGAAACAGCACATCGCCCGGCTTCCAGTCGAGGTTGCCCATGGCTTCGTCCAACGAAGACCCGTCGGCGACGATCGACTGCAAGCCGTCGATATCGGGGAGAGTGCGGGCCGCGTGCTCGAGATTCTCCTGCGCGGCGGCGACCTGTCGTCGACGCGTGTCCAGTGAGGTCTCGTCGCTCGGTGCTCCGGTCGATTCGAGAGACACCAGCGACACCAACCGGACCGGCACGTGCGCCGCGCTGGCCAGAGTGATCGCGAACGGCAACGGATTCGGGGCCGATGCCCGGGTGGGGACAGCGACGGTGAGGTCGGTGATCGGAGCGTCGGAGAGCCGGTAGCCCCGAGGTGCGAGTGCCAGTGGCACTTCGGAGGCGTGCAGAAGCTGACCGGCAACCGACCCGATCGAATGCCGATTCAACAGACCGTCGCCTGCGCCGCCGACGACGATCATGTCGGCATCGTTCTGTACGGCGAAGTCGATGAGGGCCCGGGCGAAAGACTCGTGCGAGAGCACGTGGGTGGTGACCGCGATGCCCGACGGGACCTGGGCAGCGGCGTCGTCCACCCAACCCTTCGCTTTGGCCTCCAGCACTTTTCGGTACGGGCCGCTGCCTTCCATGACCGGTTCGTCCACGGCCATGACCAGCACGATGTCGATGGAGGCGTCGAGGGCACGAGCGAGGGCGATGGCCAGGGCTACGCCGTCGTCGCCGCTGGGAGTGGCGAGGTAGCCGACGGTGATCTTCATGAGTTTCGGTCCTTCTCTTCTAGTAAGTGTCCGGAACCTTGACTTCGGTGGACGCGGTGAGTGTCTTGCCCTGGAAGAAGTCCTTGTTGCCCACGAAGCACAGCAGCATCAGCGGGATCCCGAGTACCAGCATGCCGACGCCGAGGACGAACACTCCGCCGATCGGACCGTAAACGGTGTAACCGTAGTCGGGTTTGATCATGTCGATTGCGCTCTGCACGAACGCCCACGTCATCGACAATCCGCCGAGAAACGGAAAGATGCCGCGCATGAACAGGTTTCGCACGGACGTCAGCAGCGTCCGGCGGAAGTACCAGGTGCACGCATACGCGGTGATTCCGTAGTAGAACGCGACCGCGAGCCCGAGGGAGGCTACCGAATCCTGCAATGCGTTGGCGCTGACGAAGGTGAGCACCAGGTAGAACAGCAGGGCAGCGGCCCCCATCACGAGCGTGCCGAAGCCGGGGGTCATGTACTTGGGGTGCACGCTGGCGAACCGCTTGGGAATGGCCTCGTACACAGCCATCGACAGGGTTCCTCGGGCCGTGGGCAGAATGGTCGTCTGAGTCGAGGACAGCGCCGAGATCGAGACGGTCAGCAACAACAAGGACGCCACGATCGAGCCGGCGACGGGATCTCCGAGAATGGTGAGCACGTCGTCGACGTTGTCCGGGTTGTTCAGGCCGATGCCGGTATCGCCGAAGCCGGCGAACGACTGCACGGCATATCCGACGAGAACGTATGTGGCGACGAGGATCAGCGTGGTGATCACCGCGGCGCGTCCCGGCGTCTTCTCCGAATCCTTCGTTTCCTCGCCCACAGCCAGGCAGGCGTCCCATCCCCAGTAGATGAAGATGCACAGGATGATGGCCTGGGCCGCGTCGGACATCGTCACCCCGGTGGGAACCAACCAACTCCACTGGGGCGTGATGGCCTGAGGTCCGGCGGTGCCGGTCCCCACCTTGACCAGTGCCGTCACCGACACTCCGATGAGCACACCGAACTGCACGACCAGCAGCACGTTCTGCATGCGTTCGCTGATCAGGATGCCGCGAAAACTGACGTAGGTCATCGAGACGATGAAGAACGAACCGAGTGCGACCTTGGCCGCAGTCGACTCCGCCAAGTCCGACAGGCCGAGGAACTCGAACAGATAGATGGCAGCGATCTCGGCCACGTTGGCGAGCACGATGATCGCCGAGACTGCCAGCCCCCATCCCGCCATCCAGCCGACCCACGGGCCGAACGCCTTGGTGCCCCAGGTGAACGACGTTCCGCAGTCCGGGGTGTCGCGTCCCAATTCTCGGTAGGCGAAGGCCGTGAGCAGCATCGGGACGAAAGCGATGAGAAACATCGACGGTGCTTTGTCGCCGACGGCCAGAACGACGTAGCCGAGGGTGGCGGCCAGGCTGTAGGCCGGCGCCACCGCCGACAGTCCGATGACGATGTTGCCGACCAACCCGAGGGCGCCGGTGTTGAGTCCCTTACCCGGAATGGTGTTCGGCGGTTCCGCAATCGACATAGGTCTCTCCGAGGCTCGAGTCGACCGAGGACGTCGGAAGGAGACCCGACAGAATCGGTCGCGTGTGTTGGATGAACACTACGATTTCCGTCGCCGATTCGCTGTGTATCGACGGAATTGTTTTCATCGGAGTAACAATGCAACGAAATAGGTCGTAGAAGTAGCAGGGTTCGCCGGAATCCGCGGACTCGCCGATGGGTTCCGGCGGACGCGCGCACGCACGGGCTGCGCGCTACCGTCGACACATGAGCACCACGGAGAACACACAGTCTTCGATCGGTGGCAGTGCGCCACTCGATCTCGCGTCGATCAGGACAGCTCCGAAGGCGTTGCTGCACGATCACCTCGATGGCGGACTTCGACCGCAGACAGTGCTGGAACTGGCCGACGAGTGTGGTTACGACGGGCTTCCCGCCACCGACGGCGCTGCATTGGGCGAATGGTTCCGCGAGTCCGCCGACAGTGGCTCGCTCGTGCGCTACCTCGAAACGTTCGCGCACACGGTGGCCGTGATGCAGACTCCCGAGGGACTGTTTCGAGTAGCGCGCGAATGCGCCGAGGATCTCGCCGACGACGGCGTCGTGTATGCCGAGGTGCGCTTCGCCCCGGAGCAGCATCTCGAACGCGGACTGACCCTCGACGAGGTCGTCACCCATACCCTCGCGGGTTTCGAGGCGGGGATCTCCGCAGCCAAGGTACGAGGCAAGAACATCACGATCGGCACCCTGCTCACCGCGATGCGACATGCGGCTCGCTCGCGGGAGATCGCGGAGTTGACGGTTCGATTCCGCGATCGCGGTGTCGTCGGCTTCGACATCGCCGGTGCCGAAGCGGGCTTTCCTCCCAGCCGACACCTCGATGCCTTCGAGTACATGCGAGCAAGCAACGCACACTTCACCATTCACGCGGGCGAAGCGTTCGGTCTGCCGTCGATTCAGGAAGCAGTCGCGTTCTGCGGGACCGACAGGCTCGGTCACGGAGTTCGGATCACCGACGACATCACCCACGAAGCCGACGGCTCGCCCACGCTCGGTTTGCTGGCCGCATACGTGCGTGACACCCGGATGCCGCTCGAGCTCTGCCCGAGTTCCAACGTGCAGACCGGCGCGGTCGAGTCCTTGGCGACACACCCGTTCGATGTGCTTGCACGCCTACGCTTTCGGGTCACCGTCAACACCGACAACCGGTTGATGAGCGACACCTCGATGAGTCGCGAGATGGTCAAGCTCGTCGAGACCTTCGGCTACGGCTGGAGTGATCTCGAGCGGTTCACCATCAACGCGATGAAGTCCGCGTTTCTACCGTTCGACGAGCGGCTGGCGCTGATCGACGACGTCATCAAGCCCGGTTATGCGGTCCTGATCGGCTGACCCTCCGCGCGAGGGCCGGTCGCTACTTCTTGCGGAGCCGGCCCTCGAACTCGCGCTCGAGCGCGCGCCATGCTTCGGCCTCGACGGCGAACGGCGCGCTCGGAGCGAGTCGATCGGGACTCGGTTCGAGGGTGTACGAGACGTACCAGCCCAGCGGCGTCGACGTGGCGAGCGCCTCCTCGACGGATGTGTCACCGGCGAAATCGGCTGCATCGGTGAACAACTCGACGGCCAGATCCAGCTGATCGGCATCGACCGCAGTCGGGCCCTCGGCGAGATCGTCGGCCAGGCCGGGGAGCACGTACACGTTGTCGTCGGTGATTGTGATGTCGAGCGAGCCGTCGATGGCGGCGGTCTGAATGTCCGAGTACGTGCTGACCTGAGCGAGATCGTGGTCGTGATCATCGGCCAGGTACCGGGCGAGCGAGCGCTCGGAGCCGAACACGCTGATCGCACCGCCGCGGCCGAGGAACACCGGTTTGTCGCCGAGGTAGCAACGCAGGGTGTACAGCGTGTCGTCCGAGGTGATGATGCGAATCGGATCGATGCCGACAGTTGTCCAGAACGTTTCCTCGGCGGCCGCCGCGGCGATCGGATCACGATCGACATCGTCGTCTTCGGAATCGTCGTCTTCGTCTTCCTCGTCGGAATCGGAGTCGATGTCGTCCGTGGCGTCATCGGCGTCGACGGCATTCTCGGCCGCAGCTGTGATCTCTGCTTCCGCTACGGCAACGGCAGCGGAATCGACGTCGGGCGAGGTGACGATGGAGTCGACTGCGTCCAGTACGTCGTCCCAGTGTTTGGCAACCGCCGCTCCGATGCGATCCCACAGTTCGGCTCCCTCGCGACCGAGGAAGTTCTCGACGCCTCCGCCGACTGCCCCCACGAACGGATTGGTTCCGAAAAAGCTTGTGACGGGGCGTAATTCGCATACATCACCGATGGAGGCGACGATGTCGAAGGTTGCCTGCAGTTCGGCGAGGACGTCGGCTTCGGGGTCCGAGGCCACCAGCTCCGGTACCGCTACCAGATCGAAGCGATGCAGATCGTCGGGCTCTAGCTCGTACGCCGCCAGGGCGGAGACCACCGGCCACGACGGATGGTCGGTGAGATCGTTGTCGTCGTCGGATCGGACGAACGCCGCGAGCTCTGCGACGGTCGAGAATCCGTACAGATCTTCCTCGTGTCCGAGGAATGCCTCCCACTCGTCGTCGCCTTCTCGCCACTCCGGTGCCCACAGTGTCGAGAAGTCACCGGCGGTGAGACCGAGTTCGATCGGGATGATGTCTCCAGCCATGGCGCGAAGCCTATCTCAGGAGTCTGTGAACGACGCTTGCAGACTTTGCAGGATGCCTTCGCGGTGGTCGAGTGCCCCAGCGGCGGCCTCGGCAGCCACGGAAGTGATCGTCGACGCGAGTACGCGAGCGGTCACCGATCCGAGGTTCTCGGCGAGTTCGAGTTCGACCATGGCACCGGATCCATCGGCGACGACGGTCACCAGGTTGTCCGGCGAGGTGACTCGAAACCTGATGCGGTCCAGTCGCTCGTGAGTCTCGCGCAGGGTGTCCAGTCGGTGCTGGGCTCCGCCGACCAGAGCGTCGACTTCGGTGGTGTGCGTGTGGGTCATGCCTGCCTCAACCAACTCGCGGGGGCGACATCCTCGGCCGAGTCCTCGTTCGCAGCGGCAGCCACTCGGGCGTTCGTGGGTAGTCCGAGGCGATCGAGAACGTCGGCAGGAACGCCGTCCCCGGCCAGCAGGGTACGGCGCTGGGCGCGGGCCGCGGTGCTCGCCCGCTCGCACTGCTGCAAAATCGTCGCTGCCAATGCGCCTCCGCCGTAACGCAGTTCGCGCTCGTCGATGGCAACTGCGATCGGTAGCCCGTGTTCGGTGGAGCGCACTGCCACCGATCCCGATCTGGTGCCCGATACCGCACTGAGGACGGTGGTGTCCGAGTCCGTCACTGGCTGGCCCTTCATTCGGTCGGACGGTAGAAGCCCTTGAAGCCCATACCGCTGTTGGTCGTTCGGATCGGTCCGACCTGCACCGGATCTCCGGCTTCGACCAGCTGGCCATTTCCGATGACCATGGCCACGTGGCCGTCCCAGACCGCGAGGTCGCCGGGCATCACCTCACCCGGTGCCACGGCCGAGCCGATGCCTTGTTCCTGCGCCAAACGGGGGATCTCGACCCCCTGTTGCGAGTACGCCCACTGCGTCAATCCGCTGCAGTCGAGCCCGCTGCCCGGAGTGGTACCGCCCCATGCGTAGGGCACGCCCTGTTGCGTCAATGCACTACGAACGGCACCCGCGGCCTCGGGGTTCGGTGCGGTGACGATACTGCCGTCGGGCAACCGCACTTCGACACCGCGACCGGCGCTGTCGGTCGACCGGGAAGAATCGGCAGCCGGATCACCCAGCAAGTTCAGTGCGCCAGCGCCGCCACCACCCGGCACGTCGGCTCCGGTAGCAGGGGAGGACAACGACTGCGCGAACGTCTTCGCCAATTTCTCACCGGCCTCGATCACCTGCGACGTGGCAGGTGAGGTCATGAGGTTCGAGGAAGATCCGGGGGCGGGTACCGGTCCTCCGCCCACGGGGGCGGGCACGCTCGGCGGAGCGGCGAGTGCCCCGACTTTCGCAGTGTGCGCAGCCAATTCGGTGCGAACACGGGCAACCACCACCAGAGCCCGCTCGAGGTGCTCGATGGCTGCCGAGATCAGCATGGTCTGCCCTACCGGTGTAGCGACGATCGGTCCGGCCGAGAGTGCGATGCCCACGAACGACTGCACGATGTCCTGCAGTTCGAGGAAACCCTGGTTGGTATCGCGGCAGGCCTGATCGACGACGGCAGCGATCTCGTCGGCGTGGTCCGCGAGGGCGACCGCGGACGAGTGTGCGTTCTCGGCGTATCGAATTGCGGCGTCGGCGGCGGCACCGTTCCAGTTCGCGGCGAGCTCGGTGATGGCGATCCTGCCGACTCCCTGCGCCGCCTCGATCGCTGCCGAAGACACACGAAGCACATCGGCCGGACCCCCGGTGGGAACCGTTCCGTTGCCGAAGGCGCCGAGCAGATCGACGATCGGACGGGCCAACAGATCGATCATGGCCGCTACCGCGCGTCCGGCGCGATACCGGCCGCCGAGCCCGCGACGGCTGCGCCGGTGCCGGCATCGGTGAGGGCGTACGACACGGCCGATGCCGTGGCCGCGGAACCGATGCTCGCCACCGCTCCGGCCAAGCGCACCACCGCGTTGGTGTGCGCAAGATGGGTACCGGTGACGGCACCGAGGAATTCCTGCCCGATCAGGCCGAACACCGGTGCGAGCACGGCTGGACCGCACGCAGCAGCGGCAGCACCCGCCGCGGCGATCTGTTGGGCCATGGTCGACGCCACCGCACTGTATGCGAGGACCCCCTCGGTGTCGACGACGAGTTCGGCCATCAGTGCCCCCTGAGAAAGCAATCGATTCGTAGGCCGCCGAGTGCGACGCCCAACTGGTTCGACGCGGATGCCTGCCATTCGGTTCCCCTGACTTGCCGTTCGCGTCCGACCACCGAAGTCCTATCCTGGACGGCATGGAAACACACGTGGTCGACCACCCACTGGCCGCAGCTCTGCTCACCACGATGCGGGACGAGCGCAGCGACAATGCCACGTTCCGGACGGCTCTTCGTCAACTCACCCACATGCTGGTTTACGAGGCCACCCGAGACGCCGCCATCGACACCTTCGAAGTGCGCACCCCCGTCGCCGTGACCGAGGGCACCAGGCTGGCACGCCCGCCGTTGCTCGTACCGGTTCTGCGTGCAGGTCTGGGCATGGTGGAGAAGGCCAGCAGTCTGATTCCGCAGTCCCGCGTCGGATTCGTGGGGATGGCCCGGGACGAACAGACGCATCGGCCCGTCCCGTACATGGAGTCCTTGCCCGACGACTTGTCGCAGACGCCGGTGTACGTGCTGGACCCCATGCTGGCCACCGGCGGTTCCATGGTGCACACGATCGAACTGCTCGTCGGTCGCGGTGCGGCGGAGGTGACGGCCATCTGCGTCGTGGCCGCTCCCGAAGGTGTTGCCGCGCTGGAAGCGTCGGGCCTGCCGGTGCGATTGGTGGCAGCGAGCATCGACGACGGCCTGAACGAGAATGCGTTCATCGTTCCCGGCCTCGGTGACGCAGGCGATCGTCAGTTCGGTCCGCGCTGACCTCCGCTACCGCCGCCCGCTTGGTCCTCGGGGTCTCCTGGCCCTCGGAGGCGGCACCTGCACCCCGCCCGAGATTACGGGTGCTCGATGTCGACACCGAACAGATCGAGTTCCACGAATTGGTCGGCCGCAGGCTCGGTTTCCGTGCGCTGGGTGCCTCGACCGATCGGTACTGCACCGGGCGCATGGCATTTCGGGCCGACGGCCCGCCGCGCTACGTGCCGTGCCCCGGCCGGGAGCGGGCCGTCGCGTCGGGCCAGTGCGCGACGTGCGCCGACAAGGACAGTTTTCGATTCGTGCACACCGTGCATCGCAGCGGCTTCGTCTCGCGTGATCTGGAAAAGCATGTCATGCAACCGCATTGGCTCTATCTTGCTGCTTTTGCGAACGGCACCTTCAAGATCGGGACGGCAGCGGACACACGTAAGTGGGGCCGGCTCGCCGAGCAGGGGGCCATCAGTGCGCGGTACGTCGCCCACGCCGACGACGGGAAAGCCGTTCGGGTGGCCGAGGATCTCGTGACCGAGTCGATGGGGCTGCGGCAGGCAGTGCGATCCGCGGCGAAAGCGGCCTCGCTGTGTCTACCGATCGACGTGGACAGGCTCGACGCCGCCACCGCTGCCCGGGCTGAGCAGGTCCGCGAGATGCTGAGCGAGGCGGGCGTCTCCGGGTGCACCCCGATCGACGAACGATGGACTCCGCCCGCCGGACGCGAAGCGTTGAGCGAGAACGTCAGTCGCGTCACCTACCCCGCGGATGTCGCGACCGGAGCTCATGGACTCGAAATCAGGACATGCGTCGGGCAGGCGGTGATCGCCACCGTCGATGACGAGACCTACGTCGTGGACCTGGCCGCACTCAAAGGCAGGCGGATAGAACTCGGTGCCTTCACCTCGGATCTGCCCGCGGTGCAGTCGGCGTTGTTCTGAGATTCGGGATTACCAGGGCTGGAGGTGCTGGGCGTAGTCGGTCAGTTCGGCCAGTACCTCGCCCGCTGCCGCACGGGCGCGCGCCAGTTCGTCACGGCTCTCGACCTGCTCGATCACTTCGAGGTACGCCTTGAGCTTGGGTTCGGTACCGGACGGCCGCACGATCACCCGTAGCCCCGGTCCGCTGATTTCGACTGCGTCGGTGCGCAACTCGTCGTCGCGGTCGGCGTAATCCACAACGGTGACGGCCCGGCCGGCCAATTCCGTCGGCGGTTCGGTGCGTAGCCGGTCCATCATGTTCCCGATCTCGGCGAGGTCCTGCACCCGCCGCGAGACCTGTGCACCCAGGTGCACGCCGAACTCGACCGCAAGGTCGTCGAGCACATCGAGCAGGGTGCGCCGGTCCTGTTTCAGGCCGGCGGCCAGATCTGCGAGCACCACCGCCGCCGAGATACCGTCCTTGTCGCGCACCACGTTCGGGTCGACGCAGTGCCCGATTGCCTCCTCGTAGGCGTACACGAGACCCTCGCCCGCGCGGACCAGCCACTTGAAACCGGTCAGGGTGCGGGCATAGCGAGCACCGCGCGCCGGAGCGAGCGCCGAGAGCAGTTGCGACGAGACGATCGTGTTGGCCACCAGCGAGTCGGCGGGCGCATCGGCGAGGAGATGGTTCGCGAGCAGTGCTCCGGTCTCGTCCCCGGTCAGCATGCGCCACCCGCTGTCCGTGGGCACCCCGACCGCACAGCGATCGGCATCGGGGTCGAGGGCTATCGCGATATCGGCGTCGATCGCGGCCGCGAGAGCGAGCACCGCATCGGCAGCGCCCGGCTCCTCGGGGTTGGGGAACGTGACGGTGGGGAACGCAGGGTCGGGCTCGAATTGTTCCTCGACCACCTGAACGTCGCGGAACCCTGCTCCACGCAGCGCAGCGGTGGCCAGTTCGCCGCCGACGCCGTGCAGTGCCGTGAGGGCGATGCGGATATCGCGGCGCGTCGAACGAGGTAGTGCAACAACCGAATCGAGGTAACGCGCAGCGATGTCGGTACCGCTGGGTTCGACGATCGAACGGGGAACGTCGACCGCGTCGCCGGTGGCGGCGATCAGCGTCTCTATCTCCGCGTCACTCGGCGGGATCAGTTGCGAGCCGCCGAGGAGGTACACCTTGTAGCCGTTGTCCGCCGCGGGGTTGTGTGACGCCGTGATCTGCACGCCGAGCTCGGCGTCGAGGGCACGTACCGCGAAGGCGACGACGGGAGTCGGGAGCGGTCGAGGCAGCAAGACCACCGAAAATCCCTGGGCGGACAGGGTTTCCGCGGCCGCGAAGGCGAACTGTTCGGAGCCGGTTCTGGCGTCGCGACCGACGACGACGGTCGACCCGCCGAGGCCCTTCTCGATCGACCAGGCTGCGATTCCGGCGGTGGTCTTCACCACTACCGCCTCGTTCATCCCGTTGGGTCCCGCGCGTACCGGTCCTCTCAAGCCCGCCGTGCCGAACGTCAGTGGGCCACTGAACCGATCGGTGAGTTCGGCATCGGACAGGCTGAGCAGTTCGTCACGGGTAGTGGGGTCCGGATCGCCGGCGATCCAGCGCTGCACGCGTTCGGAAAGCTCCTCGGTCACAGCCGAGTGACCAATTCGTGCAGCAAGGCACCCATCCGGGCAGCGGAATCCTTACCGGCAGCGAGTACTTCGGTGTGGTTCAGGTGCTCGCCGGTCATTCCGGCCGCAAGGTTGGTGACCAGCGAGATGCCGAGGACTCGAGCGCCCTTCGCCCGTGCGGCGATCGTCTCGTGCACCGTCGACATACCCACGAGGTCTGCTCCGAGAGTGCGCAGCATCCGGATCTCGGCAGGCGTCTCGTAGTGGGGGCCGGGTAGACCTGCGTAGACGCCGTCTTCGAGCGACGGATCGATCCGGGCCGCAAGAGCGCGAAGTTCGGGGGAGTACGCGTCGACCAGATCGACGAACTCGGCACCGACGAGAGGTGAACGTGCGGTGAGGTTGAGGTGGTCGGAAATCAGGACGGGCTGCCCGACGCTCATGCCATCGCGAATTCCGCCTGCGGCATTGGTCAGCACGACGGTCGTCGCGCCTGCGGCGATCGCGGTGCGCACGGGGTGCACGACGCGTCGCAGGTCGTGACCTTCGTAGGCGTGGGTGCGGCCCTGCAGCAGCAGGGTGTGGGTACCGCCGACGTCCACCGAGGTGATGGTGCCCGAGTGACCCGACGCCGACGGCGGCGCGAAGCCGGGCAGGTCGGCCATGCGCACGGTCGCGGTGGGGGATCCGAAGACATCGGCTGCTGCCTGCCAGCCGGACCCGAGGACGATAGCCACGGAATGGGTGTCGACTCCGGTCGCCGCGGCGAGAGCGTCGGCGGCGGTGCGCGCGGCCCCCTCGGGGTCGGTCACGGGGTCGGTCTCATGTGCGTCGGTGGTTGCCACGATGAACAACAGTAGGAGATCGACGCGATGGATGTGCGACCGATGGAGGTTGCCAGCAGCAAGTTACCCCCGAGTAGTATCCGCTGCATGCCTTATCTCGAACGCGACGGCGACGTCCACATCCTGTTCCTCGGTGCCCAGGACGGCGCGGACAATCCGGAGAATCGGTTCCACCCGGACTGGATCGACGCCGTCCACGCGTTGCTCGACGAGGTCGAGGCGTCGACCGGTCCGGCGGCACTGGTCACCACGTCGGCGGGCAAGTTCTACAGCAACGGTCTCGACACCGATTGGCTCTTCGCCAACCTGGACAAGATCACCTGGTACCTCGACCGCGTTCACACGCTCTACTCCCGGCTCCTGGCGTTTCCGATGGCCACCGTCGCGGCAGTTCAGGGCCATGCGTTCGGAGCAGGCGCGATGTTCGCCACCTCGCACGACTTCCGTATCCAGCGCGCCGACCGAGGTTTCTACTGCCTGCCCGAGGTGAACCTGAACATGCCGTTCACCGTGGGAATGTCGGCACTGATCAACTCCAGGTTGCCCAAGCAGACGGCCGTCGAGGCCATGACGACCGGTCGCCGCTACGGCGGTGCCGACGCCGTGGCCGCCGGAATCGTCGAGGCGACGGCACCGGAAGAGTCGTTGGTGTCCGACGCGGTCGCGAAGGCTCAGGCGCTGACGAGCACCCGGGGTGCAAATCTGGCCGGCATCAAGGCACGTATGCACGTGGATCTGCTCGCCGCGCTGAACACCGCAACCGACGACAGCAACTTCAGCTTCGGAAAGTAGCAAGCCGGTCTCTGCCTGCACGTCGGCACAGCCGTTCCGACACTCGGCCACGCTAGTGACACACTGTCTCTCGTGACGGACGAATCGAACAGTGCTGCTGTGGCCAGTGCCATGGACCGCGCCCTGGCCGCCGCGACCGGCGAACTGGTCGCACTGTCGCACTCGATTCATGCCGAGCCCGAGCTGGCGTTCGAGGAACATCGCAGCGTCGCCAAGATCCTCGACACGCTCCGAGCCCACGATT
This sequence comes from Rhodococcus sp. IEGM1428, assembly GCF_050321865.1. Lineage (NCBI taxonomy): Bacteria > Bacillati > Actinomycetota > Actinomycetes > Mycobacteriales > Nocardiaceae > Rhodococcus > Rhodococcus sp. IEGM1428. Next base: position 856,228 of record NZ_JBNQFW010000001.1, read on the forward strand.
TCGAGGTCGAGACAGCCGTCGCAGACATGGACACCGCGTTCACCGCGTCGTTCGGCAGCGGGGACCTGGTGATCGGTATCTGTGCGGAGTACGACGCCCTGCCCGAAATCGGTCATGCGTGCGGGCACAACATCATTGCGGCGTCCGCGGTGGGGGCGGCGCTCGCGCTCGCGCCGGTCGCCGACGCTCTCGGCGTCACCGTCCGAGTGCTCGGCACCCCGGCCGAGGAGACCGGCGGCGGCAAGGTGCTGATGCTCGAGCGCGGAGTGTTCGACGGCATCGGCGCGGCACTGATGGTCCACCCCGGACCCTTCGACATCGTCGGTGCGACGTCGCTGGCTCTGGCCGACGTCGCCGTGCAGTTCACCGGCCGCGCCGCGCATGCCTCGGCCGCTCCGGAATGGGGAATCAACGCAGGCGATGCAGTCACCATCAGCCAGGTGGCGCTCGGTCTGCTGCGTCAGCACCTGGCACCCGGTCAGCAGTTCCACGGCATCGTCAGCGACGGCGGGGCGGCACCGAACATCGTTCCCGGCCATGCCGAGTTGCTCTACTACCTGCGCGCGAACACCACGGAGTCGCTCGAGGCGCTGACGGCGAAGGCGTTCGCGTGTTTCGAGGCCGGGGCACTCGCGACCGGGTGTACTCACGAGATTCGTACGGTGTCACCGACATACGCTGCCTTGACGCCGGATTCGTGGCTGGTCGCGGCTTTTCGTCGGGAGATCGAAGCGTTGGGCCGATCGCCGTTGGCTCCGGATTTGGAAGGATTTCGCCCGTTGGGCAGCACAGACATGGGAAACGTGACGAATGTTCTACCCGGTATTCATCCCGTCGTCGGACTCGATGCAGGCGGGGCGGTGACGCATCAGCCGGAGTTCGCCGCTGCGTGCGTCACCGAGTCCGCCGACCGCGCATTGCGCGACGGAGCCCTCGGTCTGGCCAGAACTGCCGCGCGTGCTGCAGCCGATCCCAGCACTCGGGCCCGCCTGCTGGACGGCGTGGGCGCCCGATCGGCTGGGCAACAGTGAACTCTCGGGAGGCCGCGATCGATCGGTGGATCGAGTCGCACACGGCAGATCTGTCACTGTGGCGTCGGCACATTCACGCCAACCCGGAACTCGCTCGACGCGAATTCGGCACCACCGCATTCGTGATCGGAGAACTGGAAGCAGCGGGTCTGTCACCCAAGCCCCTTCCCGGCGGAACGGGGTTGATCTGTGACATCGGGCCCGACGGTCCTCGTGTCGCGTTGCGGGCAGACATGGATGCCCTACCGCTGCAGGAGAACACCGGCGCGGCGTATTCGTCGACTGTGCCCGGGGTGTCGCACGCCTGCGGCCACGACGCACACACCACGGTGCTGCTCGCGACGGGTCTGGCGCTGGCCTCCCTGCCGGACCTGCAGTACGGGGTGCGCCTGATCTTTCAGCCCGCCGAGGAGGTCATGCCGGGCGGAGCACTCGACGCAGTGGCCGCGGGGGCACTCGACGGCGTCACCAAGATCTTTGCGCTGCACTGCGATCCGCGGCTCGAGGTCGGTCAGGTCGGCCTGCGTGTCGGTGCCATCACCTCCGCCGCCGACACCGTCGAGCTCCGGCTTGACTCACCCGGCGGACACACGTCTCGGCCGCACCTGACCACCGATCTGATCTACGCATTGGGCACCGTCATCACCGGCCTGCCCGGAATGTTGAGCAGGCGAATCGATCCGCGGACCAGCACGGTCATGGTGTGGGGAGCGGTGGTCGCGGGCCAGGCCCCCAACGCCATACCGCAGACCGGCATGCTGACAGGGACCGTGCGCACCGGCGACCACGAGACCTGGGCGTTGCTCGAACCGTTGGTCCGCGAGATCGTCACCGGCTTGTTGGCACCCACCGGGGTGCAGTTCGAGTTGCACTACCGCCGCGGCGTCCCTCCCGTGGTCAACGATCCGGCGTCCACGCACACGTTCGAGAAGGCGATCGGCCGGGTCGGACCCGACGCGTTGGCCGATACTGCGCAGTCCGGCGGCGGCGAGGATTTCTCTTGGTACCTCGAAAGGGTGCCGGGGGCGATGGCTCGGCTGGGCGTCTGGCCCGGTACCGGCCCCCAACTCGACATCCATCAGCCCACGTTCGACCTCGACGAGCGAGCACTGGCCGTGGGTGTGAAGGTGATGACCGGAATCGCGCTGGATCCGAACTAGGGCAAGGAACGAGATGACTTTCGAAGTGTCTCCGATCGGAATCGTTCGATCAGACCGTGCCGAGGTGGTGGACGACAACTGGGGATCCGTCGAGTCCGTCATCGACCTCGACCGGACCGTGCTCGACGTCGACGCGACTCTCGGTCTTGGCGACTTCTCGCACCTCGAGGTCGTCTACGGTTTCCACCGATGTGATCCGGCCGCGACGACCACCGGCTCGCGCCACCCCCGCGGCGACACGACGCTTCCTCGGGTGGGGGTCCTCGCCCAACGCGTCAAGGACCGGCCCAACCATCTCGGAGTGTCGCGGTGCGAGATCGTCGACGTCGACGGACTGCGCATCCGAGTTCGAGGTCTCGACGCGATCGACGGCTCACCTGTCCTCGACGTCAAACCGTTCCTGCAGTCCATGGTTCCGGAGCGTGCGGACGTGACCGAGCCGGCCTGGGTGGCGTCGGTGATGAAGAACTACTTCTGATCTGCCCCTCGAGCTACGAGCCTGTACCGGGACCGACGTTCCGGCTGTCGCGAGTTCGAAGGTCTCGCACGTACTCGGCGGGAGCACCCGCGATTTCGGCCGCCTCTGCCATCACTCCGAGGTATCGGGCCGACGGCAGGCCGCCCTCGTAGGCGTCGAGCACGTACATCCACGCCAGTACCGGCTCCCGGCCGGTCTCGATACGCAGTCGAATCTTGCGGTGAATGCCGAGTTCCGAGCCCTCCCAACGATCCAGGCTCTCCTCGTCCTCGTCCGATACGTCGTAGAGCACGACGAAGACCTGCGAGTCGGGATCTTCGACGACCGTGGCCAGCGCGCCTTCCCAGCCGATGTCGCCGCCGGCGAAGGTCAACCGCCATCCGTGCAGCCACCCGGTTCCCGACAAGGGCGAGTGGGGGCATCGCTGCAACATCTGCTCCGGATGCATGTTCGATCCGTAGGCGGCATAAATTGGCACGTCGGCCAGCCTAAACCGTATCGGTGACGGTTGACGCGTCGTGGTCCTGTTTCGGTGAGTCGTCGCAGGTCCGGTCGCCTCCCGGGTCACCGAAGCCAGCCCTACCGACGCGCCGAGGCGGCCTCTGCAATACCGTTGAGGAGACAAAGCGAGAGAATTTCGAGCACGCGAGAAGAGGATCAATGACCCGGATTGTGATCATCGGTGGTGGTCCGGCAGGGTACGAAGCAGCATTGGTAGCCGCTCAGCACGGCGGACAGGTGACGCTCGTCGATTCCGACGGTATCGGCGGTGCCTGCGTTCTGTGGGACTGCGTACCGTCGAAGACGTTCATCGCCTCGACCGGCATTCGCACCGAGATGCGTCGAGCCAGCGACCTGGGTATTTCGCTCGATCCATCGCAAGCCGCCGTTGCGCTTCCGAAGATTCACGACCGAGTCAAGAGTCTCGCGCAGGCTCAGTCGGCCGACATCGCCCACCGCGTCACCTCGGTCGGCGTCGAACTTCTGGCCGGCCGCGCCGAGATGATCGACACCCATGTCGGCATGGCCTCGCATCAGATCAAGGCGGTGTTGGCCGACGGCGAGGAACGCATCCTCGACGCCGACGTCGTCCTAATCGCGACCGGTGCCCGCCCCCGCGTGGTCAAGGGAGCCGAGCCCGACGGCGAACGCATTCTCAACTGGCGTCAGCTCTACGACCTCGAGGCCCTACCCGAGCACTTGGTGGTCGTCGGATCCGGTGTGACCGGTGCCGAGTTCGTCTCGGCCTACACCGAGATGGGCGTCAAAGTCACCGCTGTCTCGAGCCGCGACCGCGTGCTCCCACACGAGGACGAGGATGCCGCTCTGGTCCTCGAGGACGCGTTCAACGAGCGAGGTGTCACTCTCGTCAAGCATGCCCGGGCCGATTCGGTCGTCCGCACCGACGACGGCGTTCTCGTCACGCTGTCGGACGGCCGCACCGTCGAGGGCAGCCACGCGCTGATGACCGTCGGATCGGTTCCCAACACCTCCGGTCTCGGACTCGAGAAGGTGGGCATCGAACTCGACAAGGGCGGGTACCTGCGGGTGGACCGCGTATCTCGTACCGCGGTCGCCGGCATCTACGCAGCCGGTGACTGCACCGGCCTGCTTCCGCTGGCCTCGGTCGCGGCAATGCAGGGACGCATCGCGATGTACCACGCGCTGGGTCAGGCCGTCAGCCCGATCAAGCTCAAGACCGTGGCCTCGGCGGTGTTCACGCGGCCCGAGATCGCGTCGGTCGGCGTCGCGCAGTCCAAGATCGACGCCGGTGACGTACCGGCGCGTGTGGTGATGCTGCCACTGACCACAAATCCGCGAGCGAAGATGAGCGGGCTCAAGCGCGGTTTCGTCAAGATCTTCTGTCGCCCGGCCACCGGCGTCGTCATCGGCGGCGTTGTGGTCGCCCCGAGCGCGTCGGAGCTGATTCTGCCCATCGCGATGGCGGTGCAGAACAACCTCTCGGTCAACGACCTGGCCAACACGTTCTCGGTGTACCCGTCGTTGTCGGGATCGGTCATCGAGGCTGCTCGTCAGCTGATGGCGCACGACGATCTGGACTGATCTCACTATGTGAGAATTGCGTTTCATATTTCGGTAGCACGTGAGACAGTCGAGAGAGCGGACACACCCGTCCGCTCTCTCCTCGACTCAGCGGATCCGCGGGCCGTTCCTTCGTTCCTGCTGCCCCGGAGTCTCTTTCATGTCTTCTACTCACCTCCCCGTCGGCTTGGCCCGACGCACCGCATCGTTGTCCAGCTCGGCTATCCGTGATCTTCTTGCCCTCACCGCTCGCGACGACGTCATCAGCCTGGCGGGAGGCCTGCCGGCCACGGATCTGATCCCCGTCGACCGCATCGCGGCTGCTGCCGACGCGGTACTGCGGAGCCCCGATGCCGTCCAATACTGCGAGACTGCCGGTCATCGCACGCTGCGCAGCGTGATCGCGGCCAGAGAGAGCGCCGTGCGCGGGGGAGTGACGGTCCCGACGGACACCGTCGTCGTCACGCATGGATCGCAGCAGGCCCTGACGCTGCTCGCGCAGGCGCTGATCGACCCGGGTGCCGTTGTGGTCGTCGACGAACCCGCGTATACCGGTGCGCTGCAGGTGTTCTCGATCGCCGAGGCGCGGATCGAGGCAATCGAAATCGACGCCGACGGGATGGACACCGCGGAACTCGAACGACGGTTGACGGCGGGGCTGCGTCCTGCGGTGGTCCACACGGTTGCCAACTTCCACAACCCTCGCGGGGTCACGATGAGCGAGCACCGGCGTCGGCACCTCGCGGCGCTCGCGGATCACTACGGATTCTGGGTGATCGAGGACGACCCGTACGGCGAGATCTGGTTCGCCGCAACAGGCTCTGTGCACGGTACGGGCGCACCGCCGCCGCCGATCGCCTGTTTCGGCGATCGCGTCATCCGGCTGTCGAGTGCGTCGAAGATCCTCGCTCCGGCGCTGCGTGTCGGCTGGTTCGTCGCCCCGCCCGCCGTGTGTGCGGCTGTGGAGCTCCTCAAACAGGGCGCCGATCTGTGCGGTTCCTCGATGACGCAGCTGATGGCGGCGAACATGCTCGGCGACACTGCGTGGTTGGACGCACACTTGACGATATTGCGTCGCGAGTATGCATGCCGTGCAACGGCATTGACGGATGCGCTCGATGCCGAGTTCTCCGCGCGGCTCACGGTCTCGCGCCCGACGGGTGGAATGTTCGCCTGGGCCACGTTCGAGGACGGGACCGATACGAGCGAGTTGCTCGCGGCCGCCCTGGAGCATGGAGTCGCCTTCGTTCCCGGCTCGGCGTTTGCGTCGGCCGAGGAGTACGGCCGCTCGCTCCGGTTGAGCTTCGCGGGATCGACCCCGGCAGAGCTGGCAGAGGCGGTGCGGCGATTGGGCGCTGCACACACGTCCATCCGCACTCGCTGACCTCGCGGAGCCCGGTCGGCAGGTTCTGCGCGTGGCGGACCTGGGGCGGTAACCTGACATGCACGTAGTGCGCGGGGTTTTTCGACGGATAGGGAGCGTCACAGTGAGCAACCGATCGAACACGAAGTTCCTCGGACCCACCCAGCGGGTGGAGGCGTGGGACCAGCTCGGAACCGAGCAGTTCGACGTCGTGGTCGTCGGCGGTGGCGTCGTCGGCTCCGGTGCGGCCCTCGACGCGGCGACGCGGGGTCTGAAGGTGGCTCTGGTCGAGGCGCGTGATTATGCGTCGGGCACCTCGTCTCGCTCGTCGAAGATGTTCCACGGCGGGCTCCGCTACCTCGAGCAGCTCGAGTTCGGGCTCGTACGCGAGGCCCTGCACGAACGCGAGCTCTCGCTGTCCACACTCGCACCGCACCTGGTCAAGCCGCTGAAGTTTCTGTTTCCGCTCACTCATCGCCTGTGGGAGCGCCCGTACATCGCCGCGGGCATCTTTCTCTACGACCGGATGGGTGGGGCCAAATCGGTTCCGCAGCAGAAGCATCTGACGCGGTCGGGCGCGTTGCGGATGTCGCCCGGCATCAAACGGAAGTCGCTGATCGGCGGAATTCGGTACTACGACACCGTCGTCGACGATGCCCGGCACACCATGACGGTCGCCAGAACGGCCGCTCACTACGGCGCGGTGGTTCGTACATCCACCCAGGTCGTCGGGTTCCTGCGTGAGGCAGATCGCGTATCCGGTGTGCGAGTGCGCGATTCGGAGACCGGTGCCACCACCGACGTGCGCGCACACGTGGTGATCAACGCCACCGGCGTGTGGACCGACGAGATTCAATCGCTGTCCAACATGCGTGGACGTTTCCGGGTGCGTGCATCCAAGGGCGTGCACATCGTGGTGCCGCGCGACCGAATCGTCAGCGAAGCCGCGATCATTCTGCGCACCGAGAAATCCGTGCTCTTCATCATCCCGTGGGGTGCGCACTGGATCATCGGCACCACCGACACCGACTGGAATCTCGATCTTGCCCATCCGGCCGCGACCAAAGCCGACATCGACTACATCCTGGGTGAGGTCAACGGCGTGCTCGTCACGCCGCTCACCCACGAGGACATCGACGGTGTGTACGCGGGCCTGCGGCCACTGCTGGCAGGCGAGAGCGACGAGACCTCCAAGCTCTCTCGCGAGCATGCGGTTGCTCGCGTGGCACCGGGACTCATCGCCATCGCCGGCGGCAAGTACACGACCTACCGAGTGATGGCCGAGGACGCCGTCGATCTGGCGGCGGATGACATTCCGGTGCGGGTGGCGTCATCGATCACCGAGAAGGTGCCCCTCGTCGGTGCCGACGGTTACTTCGCCCTGGTCAATCAGGCACCGCATCTGGGCGAGATGTACAACTTGCATCCACATCGGGTGACGCACCTGCTCGACCGATACGGTTCGCTGATCGACGAGGTGTTGGCGATGGCGGACGGGAAACCCGAACTGCTGCAACCACTCACCGACGCACCGTCCTATCTGCAGGTCGAGGTGGTCTATGCGGCGGCGGCGGAGGGCGCGTTGCACCTGGAGGACGTGCTGTCGCGTCGTACCCGGATTTCCATCGAGTACTCGCACCGTGGGATGAACTGCGCGGGTCAGGTGGCCGCGTTGATCGCGCCCGTTCTGGGGTGGGACGAGGCCATGGTCGATCGTGAAGTCGAGACCTACCGCGCCCGGGTGGAGGCCGAGATCGAATCGCAGCGCCAGCCCGACGACGAGTCGGCGGACGCGTTGCGGGTCGTCGCTCCGGAGGCCCGACAGGAAATTCTGGAACCGGTTCGCACGATCTAGCGCAGTCGAACCAGCGTCCGGGGTGCGCGAGCCGCCGTCGCGCCGGAAACGGCCATGATCAGCAGGGTGAATATCGCAAGTGTCAGCATGCGATCCATGGTGGTAGGCGAAGCTGTGAGCAGGCTTGGCCGCACCTGGCAGGACGCCGTCAGATGGGTCCGGGTTGACAGTGCGGGCAATAGTAGATCTGCCGCTCCTCGAGCGGGTTGTCGCCGATGAGCCCGAACTCGATAGTGGTTCCGCACCGTCGGCACGGCTTGTTCTCCCGGCCGTACACCCAGAAGTGTCGGCCGGGTCGCCGATCTCCAGTGGTGACGCGCTGATTTCGATCCTTGTTGGCCATGATCAGTCGATAGGACAGGTCGATGGTCTTCTTCAAGTTGCCGGCGTCGGCGACCGGTGTACGCGGGTCCATTCCACGCAGAAAGCAGATCTCGTTTCGATAGACATTGCCGAGCCCGGCGATGTTGCGCTGGTCGAGCAGAGCGAGTCCGACGGGACGAGCCGGATCCGACTCCAGATTGGTGAGGGCGACGTCTGGGTCCCAGTCCGTACCGAGCAGGTCCGGTCCGAGGTATCCGACGGCCTCCTCCTCGTCCTCGATGATGTCGAGCACTCCGAGCTCGAACCCGATGGCCTGCGCGTTCGCGGTGTTCAGGATGATGCGCGCCTGGAACGCCGGGCGACGCCACCTCGCACCGGGTGCATAGACGTGCCAGGTGCCTTCCATCTTCAGATGCGAATGGATGGAGTAACCGCCCACCCGAATCAGCAGATGCTTGCCGCGCGACGCGACGGAGTCGACCGTCTTGCCGGTGAAATCTACTGTGGCATAACGAGGAACGCGCACATCGCAGGTGGTGAGTTGCTGTCCCTCCAGTGCTGTGCGCAGAGTGTTGGCCGCGCGCCAGACCGTATCGCCCTCGGGCATCTGCATCCTCTCTGGTTCCTGGGAAGTGTTGCGGTGTTTCAGCGTCGGAGACGGAGTCCCCGGGGTGTCGCCGAGAAACCGGCCTCGGTCAGTGTCTTGGAGAAGTCCGTGCCGTGGATGTCGTGACCGTTGATCCGTTCGACGAGCAGTTTGTCGACTCCGCCGCGCTTGACTGTGCCTGCCAATGCTGTTGCTGCAGAGGCGATATCCTCGGTATTGTCGCCGAACGTCAGCACCGACTTTCCGCCACGTTCGACGAACATCGTCAATTCGCCTCGGACGAGGACGACCAATGCACCGGCCTTGCGGCCCGGCCGATGCTTCGTCGTCTCGTCCGGCTTCTCGCCGCCACCAGCCTCGCCACCACCGGCTTTCGGCCAGGGCAGTGCTCCGCCGTAGGGGTTGGCCGGATCGCACGACGCGAGTACGACGGCGCTGGCGTTCTTCTTCGGTTCGTCGTAACTGCGCAACCGGTCGACCACGTCGGAGGTGGAGAACTGGGCACCGCCGAGCGAATCGACGAAGTAGCCGCGCCGGCATCGACCGGAATCCTCGAAGCCGGTGAGCACCTTGTACATCGTGGCGAATCCGCCCGGGACCCCTTCGTTCATCACCGAGCCGCGGGTCACCACGCCGTAGCGCTCGAGAAGTACGTCTGCGGTGGCATGAGCGCGAACGGTGAGGTCGGGTTCGAGTTCGGGTAATCGTGACCATCGACCGCCGGCCGTCGGTGGGCCGGTGCGGGTGGGCAGTGACGGCCGCTCGAACTGACGGTAGGAACGCAGGCGCGGTGTGCGACGTGGGGATCGATGACTCGGGGCCGAGCGGGTGGCCGTGGAGTTCAGCAGTGCGCGTAGCGGCGCGAACGTGTCGTTGCTCAATCGGCCCGCCCACACCAACTCCCACAAGGCAGCCTGCAGCGCCGTGTCGTCGGTACTGCCGACGGTGTCGGAGAGTTGCCGAAAGAAGTACGCACCACCGCCCGCGACGGCGTCCTGAATGCGAATCTGCAACTCCGACAGATCGGATTCGGCCGCGGGCACGAGGGTGAGGGGTGCGGTGTCGGCCATGTGCAGGCTCACCCAGCCGTCCTTGGACGAGATCGCACCGTGCCCCGACCACAACACCTCACCGGTGGAGGTGAGTTCGTCGAGCATCGCCGGGCTGTAATCGGTCACTCGCGACGAGAGCACGAGAGATTCCCAGGCCGATGCCGGAACAGGAACTCCCGCAAGCTGTTCGATGACGGTTGCGACGCCGTCGATGCCACTCAGACGTCGGCTGTCCACGTGCTGCCACGCGGGCAGGAAGCGGCCGAGGGTGGCGGTGGAGACCGGTTCCACCTCCTGCCGAGCCGCAGCGAGCGACCGACGCCGCAATCGCCGGAGAACCTCGGCGTCGCACCATTCGCTGCCCGCGGCACCGGGACGGAACTCGCCCTCGACGACGCGTTTGTCGACGGCCAGTCTGCGCAGGACGTCGCGCACCACGGCGGTGCCGACGCCGAACCGCGCCGCTGCGTCGTCGAGGGTGAACGGTCCGTGGGTTCGTGCGTACCGGCTGATCAGGTCGACCAGCGGGTCGTCGACGGGTTCTATGAATGCGGCCGGGGTGCCGATGGGAAGTGGAACACCGAGTGCGTCGCGCAAGCGAGCCGCGTCCTCGATGGCCGTCCACCAGGTCTGTCCGGCGAACGTGACCTCCATGGCCCTCTTGGCATCGGCCAGTTCGGTGAGCCACTGCGGGAATTCGTCGCCGTTGGTGCGCAGCCCGATTTCGTCCACGGTCAACGGGCCGAGCAGCCGCAACAGATCTGCTACGCCTTCGATGTCCTTGGCATGTCTGTCCTCGGGCAGTCTCTGCAACTCGAGTTCGGTGGTGGTGATGACGCCGGCGTCCAGCAACTCTCGCAGCTCGACGCGTCCGAGCAACTCGGCCAGCAGCGCGGAGTCCAGTGACAGTGCAGCGGCCCGGCGTTCGGCCAGCGGGCTGTCGCCCTCGTACATGAACGCGCCGACGTAGTTGAACAGCAACGAGTTGGCGAACGGTGACGGCGATGGTGTCTCGACATCGACGATTCTGATCTGGCGCCGACCGATGCGGGCCAGGATGTCTTCGAGGGCGGGGAGGTCGTAGACGTCCTGGAGGCATTCGCGGACGGTTTCGAGCAGGATCGGGAACGTGGGGTACTTGCGTGCCACATCGAGCAGCTGCGCCGAACGCTGCCGTTGTTGCCACAGCGGTGCCCGCTTGCCCGGGTTGCGGCGGGGTAGAAGTAGTGCGCGAGCGGCACATTCGCGAAATCTGGACGCGAACAATGCCGATCCACCGACCTGCTCGGTGACGATGTCGGCGATCTCGTCGCGCTCGAACACGAACAGCTCCGCGCCGGGCGGTTGGTCGTCGGTATCGGGAAGCCGGACGATGATGCCGTCGTCGGATGCGGTGGGGGCAGCGTCGATGCCGTATCTCTCGATCAGCCTCGCACCCACCGCAAGGGCCCACGGCGCATGCACCTGCTGGCCGTAGGTGGAATGCAGCACCAGCCGCCAGTCGCCCAGTTCGTCGCGGAACCGTTCGACGATCATCGTCTTGTCGGTGGGCAGTTGACCCGTCGCCTCCAGTTGCTCGTCGAGCAACGCGATCAGGTTGTTGACGGCGTTGGCGTCGAGGCCGTCGGTGCTCAGTCGCTCGGCCAGGTTGCTGCGGTCGGTGGTGCTCCGCAGGAACTCGCCCAGAGCCTGACCCAGTTCCGCCGGTCGGCCCAGGCCGTCGCCGTGCCAGAACGGGAGCCTGCCCGGTTGTCCGTACGCCGGACTGACGAGCACCCGATCGTGGGTGATCTCCTCGATGCGCCAACTGGTGGCACCAAGGGCGAACACGTCACCCACTCGTGATTCGTACACCATCTCTTCGTCGAGTTCGCCTACCCTGGACTGCTTTTCGCCAACCATGTAGACGGTGAACAATCCTCGGTCGGGGATGGTGCCACCGGAGGTGACGGCCAATCGCTGCGACCCGGGCCGCCCGGTGAGGGTGTTGGCGTCGCGGTCCCACACGAGCCTCGGTCGGAGTTCGGCGAACTCGTCCGAGGGGTAGCGACCGGAGAGCAGATCCAGTGTCGATTCGTAGGCCGAACGGGGCAGCGTGGCGAAACTGCCTGTGCGACGGACGGAATCGAACCAGTCCTCGGCGTCGATGGGTTCGAGGGCGCAGGCCGCGACAGTCTGTTGAGCCAGCACGTCGAGCGGATTGGCGGGTACGAACAGCGCCTCGATCTTGCCCGACGTCATGCGTTCGACCGTGACCGCGCAGTGGATCAGGTCGGTGCGGTGTTTGGGGAACAGCACGCCCTTGGAGATCTCGCCGACCTGGTGCCCCGCGCGTCCGACGCGTTGGAGCCCGCTGGCCACCGACGGCGGTGCCTCGACCTGAACGACCAGATCGACCGCGCCCATGTCGATTCCGAGTTCGAGGCTGCTGGTGGCGACGACGCAGCGCAACCGCCCGGTCTTGAGGTCGTCCTCGATCAGTGCGCGTTGGTCCTTGCTGACGCTGCCGTGGTGGGCCCGGGCCAACAACGGATCGGCACCGTGGTTCACGTCGTTGGGAGTGCCGACCTGCGACGGCGGCTTGTGCTGTGTCTCGACGCCGTCGCCGATTCGCTCGGCATACACCTCGTTCAGCCGCGCCGTGAGGCGCTCGGCGAGCCGTCGCGAGTTCGCGAACACGATGCACGAACTGTGCTCGAGGATGAGATCGACCATCTTCTCTTCGACGTGCGGCCAGATCGAGCCCTGCGCCGGGGGAGCGGCGGAGGTGTCGGCGTTCGGATCGGTGACACCCAGTTCGGTCATGTCCTCGACGGGTACCTGGACCGTCAGGTCGAACGTTTTGGGGGCAGGCGGGGCGACGATCTCGATGGGAGCAGCTCCGGCCAGGAACCGTCCGACCTCCTCGTGCGGGCGAACCGTCGCGGACAGGCCGATGCGCTGCGCCGGCTTGTCCAGCATGCCGTCGAGCCGTTCGAGCGACACCGCGAGGTGTGCGCCGCGCTTGGTGCCGGCCACGGCATGCACCTCGTCGACGATCACGGTGTCGACCTCGGCGAGAATGTCTCGCGCTGCCGAGGTGAGCATGAGGAACAGCGACTCCGGGGTGGTGATCAGGATGTCCGGGGGAGTCTTGATCATGTTCCGACGGTCGGCGGCGCTGGTGTCGCCGGAGCGCACGCCCACCGAGATCTCGGGTGGATCGAGACCGAGTCGCTTGGCCGTCTGAGTGATACCGACCAGGGGCGCGCGCAGGTTTCGTTCGACGTCGACGGCCAGAGCCTTGAGCGGGGAGATGTAGAGGACCTTGGTCTTGCGCTTGCTGTCCGCACCCAGTTGCGCCAGCTCGTCCAGAGCCCACAGAAAGGCCGAGAGGGTCTTGCCCGATCCGGTCGGTGCGACGACGAGAGTGTGAGCGCCGCTCGAGATCGACGACCAGGCACCGAGCTGCGCGGATGTGGGGGCCGGAAAAGCCCCGGTGAACCACTCGCGAGTAGGCCGCGACAGCTTTTCCATCACTGACAGCTCGCCCGCTGCTCCTGCGCCGATACCGTGCCTGGCCATCCCACCATCATGCCCCGGGGCGCCGACAGATAATCCCCGTGCAGCTCCGGTTCACCGAGCCCGTGTTGTTTCGCTCGATTCGGGTACCCGGTCGCCATGACCGACGACCAAGAGACCATGCAGAAGATTTCCGCAAAACTCGATGCTCTGCTCGGCAGCAAGACCAACGGCCTGCAGAACGAAGTTCCCCCGGGAGCGAGCATCCAGTCCGACGAGGACGACGCCGAGCAAGGGCCGCTCGGTCGCGACTACCACCTGGCGAGCAAGTACGCACAGGCGCTCGCGATCAACGAGCCGCAGGTAATCGACCGCGACGAATTCGACCGGTTGGTAGCCGAGTACGGCTGATCCAGCTCCGGCATCGACCCCGGGCCCGGGAGGGCCGGGGTCTCGTTGTGTCCGGCGAACCTGGCGAACACCGTGGCATCGGATCTACAGTCGATGGGGTGACCGAACGCAAGAAGCCAGGAGTCACGTTCGAGTCCTGGGTGGACAAACAAATCCGTCAGGCCCAGGACGAGGGTGCATTCGATGGGCTCGAGGGGGCCGGTAAGCCGATTCCGTCGGGCGATCCCCGGGACGAGTTGTGGTGGGTTCGCGGCTACCTGAAGCGGGAGAATCTCCCGGCCGACGCGTTGTTGCCCACCGCGCTGCAGCTGCGCAAGGAGATCGAGCGGCTGCCGTCCACACTGATCGGTATTCGGCGCGAGGACTCTGCACGAGATGTCTTGGACGAGTTGAACACTCGCATCGTCGACTGGATCCGGTTCCCGACGCCTCCGATCGTTCCGTTGGGGCCCGTCGACGTCGAGATGTGGCTCGAGAAATGGCGAACCAACCGGGCCGAGGTGGACCGACTCGAGCGTGAGCATCGCTCGCAGTCGGCCGAGCCCCCTGCAGCAGCCTCCGATACCTCTCGACGATCGTGGTGGACGCGGGTGCGTCGAACATTCAGCGGGCGGCCATTCACCTGGCGGCGCTGAGACCCGTTGTGGTCGTACACAGGGCCAGCGCATCGTCGGCTGTCGACACGAACGGAATGCCGGATGTTCCGTCGACCCGAATTCTCGACGACAGCAGCCCGTCGGAGTGTGCCGGTTCTTCCATCGTCTTCCAGCCGGTGGCCCGCCTGAGAATTCCGCCGACCAGAGTGTCCGCCGCATGACGGGTACCGCTGCGTACGGTGATCGGCGCGGTATCGAGCTCGACTCGAGCGAAACGTAGTGCTGCATCCACGGCCTCGGTGGTCTGCGCCGCCGACGATCGACCGCGTGGACCTGTGCTCAAGCCGTGCCCGGGTAGATCGAGGACCACAACATCGACGCCGCCGGCAGCGATGTCCGCGGCCAACGGGGTGAGGTACCGCGCATGCAGACCCGCGTCGGCGACGAGCACCACCGACTGCTCGGATTCGATGGACGCTCGATGGATCTCGGCGTGCACGCTTCCGTGCCCGGTATCGAGCTGTTCATGTTCCACATGCAGTGCGGCAACATCAGCGCGGCTCAGTGCAACGGCCTCCGATGCCGGGCGTAGGGCTGCTTCGCACGCCATGCCCCGCGCCAGGGCGTCCCCACGACGCAACAGCGACTTGCCTTGCAGCAGAATCATCACCGCGGCACTCTCGTGTGCCGTGAGTGTCGGTGCCCAGCCGGTGGCGCGGCCGAGAGCCGAGGAATCGACGATGGGTTCGCCCGGTGTGACCCACTGGCCGGAGAAGGGGGTGAGCCCCAGTCGGAACGCCACGTTCGCAACATGCGTCGCAGCTTTCTGCGGAACGTCGAACATCAACTGGCCCTGCATCGCAGCGAGTTCGCGCACACCGACCCAGTCCACCGGACCCAGGTTGTACGGGCCCACGAGGTCGGTCTTGGCCGCGCGATGGAAGGCGTCGGCCATGTCGTCCTGGTACAGGAATTGATACGACGCTCGATCCGCGTCCGGGAATGCACCGATCGGCCCGGTGAACTGGTCGATTCCGTCGTTGGCGAAGTCGGGTCCGATGATGTAGGTGCACCGCAACATGGAGATGGTCATCTCGCCGGGGTGCCTACGGAGCCACCACTCCGCATAATGTTCCACCTCGGCCTTGTCGTAGAAGTAGTAGCGATTGGGATCGCCTGCAGGATAACTGTTCTCGGTGAGCGGCTCCGGAGCGATGTCGGCACCGTACGCGTTGATGCTCGACGCGATCACCACTCGGGCTACGCCCGCTCGATAGGCCGAGTCGATGACGTTGCGTGAGCCGCGCAGGTTGATGTCGTGGGTTTCGGCCTTGTCTTTGAGCTCTTCGACCACGAACGCCAGGTGCAGCACGACGTCGCATCCAGCGAACGTCTCCTCGAGGTCGGGAGAGCGAATGTCCGAGCGGATCGAGGTGAACTTCGGGTGCGTGATTCGGGCTGGGCGACGGGCTATCCCGATGACCGTGTCCACCTCGGGATCCTCGAACAGCCTCGGAAGTATCGCGGCCGCGAAGTCACTGGTGGCTCCGGTGACCGCGATACGCAAGCCGCGGGCGTGCTCGCTCATCGGGGCAGCTCTGCTACGGCCTCAATGATCTGCTCGGTGGCGGTCGACAGCTGCTGTTCGGTGTGTGTCGCCATCACGCACAGGCGGAGTATGGCACCCGACTTCGGTACGGCGGGATGCAAGGCGGCGCTGGTGAAGATGCCTCGGTCGTAGAGGTTCTTCCACAGGCTCATCGCCACGAGGTCGTCGCCGATGTGCAGTGAGACGATGGGGGCGGCCGTATCTCCGTGCGGGGTCGCGGAGCGGCCTGCTACGTCGAGCCCGGCCGATTGCAATCCGCCGCGCAGGATCTCGGCGTTCTCGAGCACGCGCCGAGCCCGGTCCTTACCCTCGTCGCTACGGATGAGGCGTACGGAAGCCAACGCTGCACCCACTGCAGCGGGCACGCCGGAGGTCGTGAACAGGAAGGCGCGGGCCTTGACCCGGAGGGTGTCGATCAAGTCACTCGATCCGGTGACGAACCCACCGGTGGAGCTCGGGCTCTTCGACAGCGATGCCATCGTGACGTCGACGTCCTTGGTGATGCCGAACAGCTCGGCTGCTCCGGTGAGTTCGGGCCCGTAGACGCCGAGGCTGTGGGCTTCGTCGACCATCAGCGCTGCGTGATAGCGGATACATAGCTCGGAGACGGCGTCGAGCGGTGCGAGATCGCCCTCCATGGAATACAGGCCGTCGACGATGACCAGCACGGCTCCGTCGTCGACGACGGGCTGCTGAAGTTTGGCTTCGAGATCGGCCATGTCGTTGTGCTTGAACTTGACCACCGACGCGCCCGAGAGAGCGCTGCCGTCGCGGATCGATGCGTGTGCCGCCGAATCGACGATCACCGTGTCCCCGGGGCCGACGATCGCACTGATCGTTCCGAGGTTCGTTTGATAGCCCGTGGTGAAGACGAGTGCGTCGTCGGTTCCGTGCCACTGGGCGATCTCGTGTTCGAGTTCGAGGTGGAGGTCCAAAGTTCCGTTGAGCAAACGACTTCCGGTGACAGCACTGCCGAACGTGTCGAGTGCGTGCTGGGCACCCTCGACAACCTTCGGATGGTCGGCGATGCCAAGGTAGTTGTTGGACCCGAGCATGATCTTGTCTCGGCCCTCGACGCGGACGACAGGCGCGACGGCAGATTCCATCTTGCGGAAGTACGGGACCACATCGGCTTCTCGAACTGCGCGCAACAAGTCCACGCGCTCGTCTCCGCCGAGTCGTTTCATCAGTCTGTTGACAACCATCGTGTACCAGAACTCCTCACAGAGTTGATTGTGGATTGTCGCGAATTCTTGAGTTCATTCGGAGCGGCCGGCGAATGCGATTGGTATTCGGCTGAAGAATATTCGATGTTCAAAAAGACACGCTCGCAGCGGAAATAGGTTGGTAAATCGGTCCGAAAAAATGATCTGGGTACTTTTCGAGTGTGCAAATTTTACGATATCTTTAGTTTATCCACGCAGGTCGAAGGGTATGTTGATGGCCAGCGCGAATTCACCTGCTCCACCGCTGTGTATGGATATCTTCGACCGCATTGTCGCGATCAAGTGATGGTACAAACGGTCGTCGCTGCAATCAATTAGTGGCACACAATCGACTAGTGACACAAGGAGATGAACTGTGACCGGATTAATGGTGCGCGAAAGGGAAACGCTCGAGAAGTACATGCCTGGCTTGCTGAGCTATCTGGACGCAACCCCTCTGGACCGACTCGAGTCGCGCGAATCGGACGCGATCGACAAGTTTCGGGAGTTCGGCGGTACCGGTTTGGTGGTCCCGGGCGAACTGGGCGGTCTCGGCGCTCCGGCCATCGACGCGGTCCGGGCGCAGAGGGCCATCGGGTCTCGCTCACCTTCTCTCGGCGCGGGAACCACGATGCACCATCTGTCGCTCGCTTCCCTGACGGAGTTCGCGCGCGGTGCCACCGAGGACGACCGAGCATTGATCAAGGGATTGGTCGAACAGAAGGCGATCGTCGCGTCCGGCTTCTCCGAGGGTGTCACCGGCGGGAGTGTGTTCATTCCGACGATGACGGCCGTGAAGAAGGGCGACAACTACATCGTCAACGGAAGCAAGAAGCCGTGCAGTCTGGCACGTTCGATGGATCTGCTGACGTGCAGTGTCGAGATCGACTCCGGTGACCGCGCGGTCGCCCTGATTCCGGCCAGCCTCCCGGGTATGA
Organism: Rhodococcus sp. IEGM1428; assembly: GCF_050321865.1. Taxonomy (NCBI): domain Bacteria; kingdom Bacillati; phylum Actinomycetota; class Actinomycetes; order Mycobacteriales; family Nocardiaceae; genus Rhodococcus; species Rhodococcus sp. IEGM1428. Next base: position 874,401 of record NZ_JBNQFW010000001.1, read on the forward strand.
GCGTGAAGCCGTTCTGGACCACCGACATTCTGGCCGGCGCACAAAGCGAAGAAGTTCTGCTCGAAGACGTCGAAGTGCCAGCGAGCCTGGTCCTGCCCAACAAGGACGACGACCCCGATGGCGTGCACGAGATGACCGGATACCTCTGGTTCGGCATGTTGATCTCCGCCAACTACATCGGTGCGGCAACTTCACTGCTCGAGCGGATGATCGAGCAGAACAAGGGCGACTACGAGGGCTACGTTCGGGCGGCGGCCGAACTCGAGGCATCCATGGCAGCTATCGAGAACGTGGCCCGCGCCTTCGACGAAGGTGAACGCGGACAGGACATCTCGGTGAAGTTGTTGTTCAACCGCATTGCGATCCGTGACGCACTGGTCCGCAGTAGTTCGGCTGCCATCGAATCGCTCGGCGGGATCGGCTTCATCAAATCACCCGAGATCGGTTACGTTGCAGCGGCATTGCACGCCTTCGCATTTCACCCGCCGTCGCGACGATCCATCTCGGAGACCCTGGCCCGTTTCCATGCAGGTGAAGATTTCGCCTTCGTCAAGTAGTGGTCAGTCTTCGTTGCGTTCTTCGTCGGCCAGTTTGTCCTCGCCTCGGTTACGGAAGAACTTGAACCCGGGGATGCCGATCACCGCGCGTCGGACATCTTTGGTGACTCCGAGCAACTCGTGAATCTCGGGGGACACCGTGTCGAGGGTGGCGAGGATGGGGAGCAGAGCTTCCATGTGAGCGAGAAGGCCGGGTAACTGATCGACCATGGCGATAGCGGCGTCGACCTCTTCGTCGGACAGGTTGTCGACGAACCTCCGCGCCATGGGCTCGGCCTGCTTGGCGATGGGATCGAACAGTTCGATCAGCTCGAGCGCAGTGTGCGAGGCGACCGATGCCGATGCGACGACCTCGTCGGCGGCACCGGTCGTTCGCTGCACGCTGGCGACAACGGCGTCGGCCGAGTCGATCACCCGGTCGATGCGTGTCATCAATGTCTCTATGTGGTCCATCAGTGCTTCGATTCGGCCGGGCAGGGTAAGCGCGAATTCGGTTGTGGTGATCATCCAGCTCACACCGACCCGCGCTACCGCGACTCCGCGCCGGAGCACCGTTTCGGTACCGAGTGGATCGGGGAGCACCACGCCTGCCAACACCAGAGCCATAGGAGCGACAATGCCACACCGACACCACGCCCCGAGTGCCGTTAGCCTCGTAGCATGAGAGCCCTCGTCACCGGTGCCAGCGGATACATCGGGTCGCGGCTGGTGGCAGCTCTGCTGGCAGACGGTGTCGACGTCGTAGTCGGTTCTCGTACGCCGAGCAACCTGAAGACGTTCGACTTCTACGACTCCGTCACCGCAGTATCGCTGGATGTCACCGACCAGCAGTCGTGTGCCGATGCGTTCGCAGAAGCCGGCGACATCGATGTTGCGTACTACCTGGTGCACGCCATCGGTGAGTCCGACTATCGTGCGCAGGATCGACGGTCCGCGGAGCAGTTCGCCGCGGCCGCGGCCCGGGCGGGTGTGCAGCGGATCGTGTACCTGGGCGGCTTCGTACCCGACGACGACCACCTCTCCGAGCATCTTGCGAGTCGCGCGGACGTGGGGGAAGCGTTGACGGTGGACGGGGTCGAGTTGGTCTGGCTTCGAGCCGCCATCGTCATGGGTGCCGGTTCGACGTCGTACGAAATGCTGCGTTACCTCGCCGATCGCTTGCCGGTACTGCCGCTGCCGAGCTGGCTCGCCGAGCCCGTGCAGCCGATCGCCGTCGACGACGTGCTGAACTATCTGGTGGCGTCCGCCAACGGCAATAAGGTCCCAGCGGGCTCGTACGACATCGGTGGGCCGGACGTGGTGCCTTACCGCGATCTGGTGTTCGCGTATGTCGAAGCTGCCGGTCTTCAACGGGTCGGGGTCCCGGTGCCGTTCGTGCCCACCTCGCTCGCGGGCAAAGTGATCGGCCGGATCATTCCGGTTCCGGCCGGGCTCGCCGAGGATCTGGTGGGGTCGCTGCACAACACGATGACGACGTCGGAGAGCCGTATTCGTGAACTCGTTCCCGACCCTCCACGTGGTCTGACCACCATCTCGGACGCCATGGCCCGTAGTGTGCGGGGCATGGTGGGTGAGCCTCCCGGTGTGTGTGCGCTGAAGGATCCGCTCCGGCTGGCGAACACGGACGCGGCGTGGAGCGGCGGCGACGCCCTGGGCGTCCGGCGCCGCGGTGTGGCAGCGTCCTCGGACCGCACCTGGGGCTTGATCGAAGCCCTCGGCGGGCGGCGATTGCTGTCCTCGAAGCCGGTGGCGGCAGCGGTGCGTACCAACCTGGACGTGGTGGCCGGTATGAACCGACGCGTGACATCGGCCGTGCGTCGCTTGACCGATACCGAGGAGGCGTGATGGGAACGTGGTCGACGACCGCGCTGAACGTGATGAAGTCCGCGTTGGTCGATCCTGTGGAGCGCGATCACCGAGAATCCGACGCAGCATTCCGCAAGCGCCGGATCATCGTCATGATCACGCTGGTGATCGGTGCCACAGTGCTCTACTTTTCGCTCAAGGTCGAGCCCGGCGACCCGTCGTTCTACGCACTGACGCTCGTACTCGCTGCGGTGTGGACGGTGGGTGGACTGCTCTCGGGCCCCCTGCATCTGGGACGCATCGTGGTCGGCGGTTCGATCCGTAGGCCGATCGTCACACCCATCCTGATCGGTCTCGCTGTGGGCGGGGTATTCATGCTCGGCGGCCTGGTCGTACGGCAGATTCCGCCGCTGGCCGACTTCACCGAGAACGTGCTCGCACACGCCAGAGTGGGCTCGCTGGTTCTGATCGTCTTCATCGCGCTGCTCAACGGCGTCGCGGAGGAGATCTTCTTCCGTGGGGCGCTGTACTCGGCGATCGGCGTGAAGAACCCGGTGATCATCTCGACCGTCGTGTACGCGATCGCTACTCTTGCGTCCGGCAATCCGATGCTCGGCTTCGCCGCCGTGCTGCTGGGGTACGTGATGGGTCTTCAGCGGCGTGCATCGGGAGGAATCCTGGCACCGATACTCACGCACGTCAGTTGGTCGGCGGTCATGGTTCTCGCTCTGCCGCCGCTGTTCGTGTGACCGCCGGTGTTCGAGCAGAAAGAGGCGCAAACACCGATTCGGTCGACAAAAACGGTCCTGCGTGCTGATTCTTTCCTGAACTGGGCTACATTGCGCAGGTGAGTGAAAATCTCGATCGCGTCGATCGCTTGATCATCGACGAGCTGGTGTCCGACGGCCGCGCCACGTTGGCGACGCTGGCGGAGAAGGCCTCCCTGTCCGTTTCGGCCGTCCAATCCAGAGTCCGACGGCTGGAGTCGCGGCGCGTGATCCGTGGCTACACCGCCCAGGTCGATCCGGAAGCCCTGGGGCGGCCGTTGTCGGCCTTCGTGGCCATCACTCCCATCGACCCGGCTCAACCCGACGACGCTCCTGCCAGACTGAAGCACCTCTCGGCCATCGAATCGTGCCATTCGGTTGCAGGCGAGGAGAGCTACGTGCTGTTGGTGCGGGTCGAGTCGCCCCGTGCACTCGAGCGCCTACTGCAGGAGATCAGGGCCACCGCCAACGTGCAGACACGCAGCACCATCATTCTGCAGACGTTCTACGACCGCTGACGGCCCGCCACACGCGGTCCGAGGACATCGGTAGGTCGTACAGTCTGGCCCCCACGGCGTCGCGGACAGCGTTTGCCAAAGCAGGAGCGACGGGGTTGTACGGAGACTCGCTCATCGACTTCGCACCGAACGGACCCAACCGGTCGTACGTGTCGGCGAACAGTACTTCGGTCCGAGGAATATCCGCGAACTGCGGAACGTGATAGCTCCGGATGGAATCTGTGGTGACCAGACCGGCACTGTCGGTACGGATCTCCTCGTACAGTGCGCTGCCGATAGCCTGTGCAACGCCACCTTCGACCTGGCCGCGGCACTGCTGCGGGTTCATCACTGTTCCTGCGTCCGCGGCTTGCACCGAGTGCAGAATCTGCACGGAGCCGGTGTTCTCGTCCACCGCCACCCGGAACGCTTGGACATTGAACGCCAGAGATCTCGGTAGCCCGCCGCTGTTGCCCTCGGTGACCAGCGAGCCACCCGCCTTCGCCAAGATGTCGTCGAGGGTGACGAACCGATCGCCGCACCGCACGCCTTCCGGCCCCAGTGTGCAGTCCGAGTGTCGTTGTCCGGTAACGGTTCCGGCGATATCGAGAATCCGTGCGGACAGTGCGCGGACCGCCGCGTAGAGAGCCTTGCCTGCCACCACCGTGCCCGCCGAACCGAAGGCACCGGTGTCGTAGGTGGTCGAATCGGTGTCGGACTGACAGACCTGAATGCGATCGACCGAGGTACCCAACTCGCTCGCCGCGATCTGAGTGTGCACGGTAGTGGTCCCGTTGCCGAATTCCGCTGTTCCGACGCGTATCTCGTACCGACCCTCGGGCAGCAACGCCACCGACGTCTCGGCGCGATGGCCGCGTGGTGGAACGGTCGCGATCATGGCCACCGCCATCCCTTCGCCGACCTTCCATCCCGTCGGCGCATGCTCACCGTTGCCGCGTCGCAGGGCTGCCTCGGCGAGGTCGATGCACTGATCGAGGCCGTAGCTTCCGAACTGCAGGTCGTCCTCCTCGAGATGCGCGGCGACGATGTCGTCGCCGGGGACGATCACGTTGCGTCGCCGAAACTCGAACGGATCGACGTCGATCTCTCTGGCCAGATCGTCCATTGCCGATTCGATCGCGAACATCACCTGTCCCAGTCCATAGCCGCGGAATGCTCCGGACGGAATGTTGTTGGTGTAGACGGTCTTCGCATCGACTCGCTTGTTGGCGCACCGGTAGACGGCGACGGACTCGCCGCACCCGTGGAACATCACTCCGGCACTGTGATTGCCGTAGGCCCCGGCATCGGTGAGAACGTCGATCGACAGCGCGGTCAACGTGCCGTCGGCGCTCGCGGCAGCGGTGACGTCGACCCGGAACGGATGACGACACGGTGAGACGGTGAACTCGTCGGTCCGCGTGAACTCGAATTGCACGGGTCGGCCGGTGCGGAGCACTGCCAGCGCCACGACGTCCTCGGTCAGCAACTCCTGCTTGCCGCCGAAGCCGCCGCCGACGCGGGCGGTGAACACCCGCACCCGATCGCGCGGAAGGCCGAAGATCTCGCAGATCTCGTCGCGTACCAGAAACGGAACCTGAGTGCTGGTGCGCAGATTCAGCCTCCCCGTCTCGTCCAGCCACCCGATGGTGCCGTGGGTCTCCAGGTGCACGTGTTGTACTCGCTGCGTCGTCCACCGCCCGGTGATCACCGCCGCCGCGTCACGGACCGCGGCGTCGACGTCCCCGGTGCTACCGTGCAACTCAGCCACCAGATTTCGTGACGGATCCGCAATGCGAGCCGTCGCATCCTTGTCGCCGTGAATCTTCGGCGCACCGGGTTCGAGCGCGGATTCGGGATCGAACACTGCGGGCAGGACGTCGTACTCGACGACGAGGGCACGGCACCCTTCCTCCGCGGCAGCGACCGAATCTGCGACCACGATCGCTACCCGCTGGCCGATGAAGCGCACGACGGTGTCGAGCACGTGGGTGTCGTCGGGATCGTCGACGCGTCGATCGTGGCGTGCCGTCGAAAATGCGGTCGTGGGGCTGTCTTTCGCGGTGAGCACAAGAACGACCCCTGGCACCCGCTCCGCGGCAGTGACGTCGATGGCGACGATGCGCGCATGCGCATGGGGGCTGCCGAGCACCGTGGCGTGCAGGAGCCCCTGGGGTGAGTGATCGAGGGTGTAAGGCTCGGTTCCGGTGACGATCCGGGTGCTGGCCGGCGCAGCGACGGACCGCCCGCAGGCCGGTCCGTCGACGGCTTTCTCGGTGTTCACCACACCACAGACTGCGTCGGCTATCGCCCGGTACCCGGTGCAGCGACACAGATTTCCCTTCAGTCGCTCGGGGAGTTCGTCCATGTCGTTCTCGGTCAGGGTCGATGCGGTGACGACCATTCCTGCCGTGCAGAAACCACACTGGAAGCCGGCGGCTTCGACGAAGCGGCTCTGCACGGGATGCAGGTCGTCCGGGGTGCCGAGCCCGGTAACGGTGGTCACGGATCGGTTCTCGGCGCGGAATGCGGGGAAGATGCACGAATGCACCGGCTCACCGTCGACGAGAACCGAACATGCTCCGCAATCGCCTGCGTCGCAGCCTTTCTTCACCTCGAAATGTTCGTGCTCGCGCAGCATGGTTCGTAGGCACTGGCCCGGCCGCGGGCTGACGTCGGTCGGTACACCGTTGATGTCGACGATCATGACAACTCCTCGCGAATCTGCTGGGCTGCAGTACAACTGATGTGTCGGCGCCAGTCCGGCGCACCGTGGGGATCGTCGTACCAGTGCTCGGGGCCGATCGTTACGGCCAGCGCGTCGTCGAGTTCGTCGGCCGTCGGCAGAGCCGGAAAGCGAAGTACGAACGGGCGGACGGTCGATGCGCTGACCGTCAGCACGAACGTGCCGCCGGCGTCGACTCGGCCGATCACCACCGCGGCCGACCGGCCGAGCGGTGACAGTGCGAGCTTGCGCATCGCGGTCCTCGCCTCGAGTGCATGCCGTGGAATCGCGATGCTGCGCAACACATCTCCAGGACGAAGGGCGTTGGTATGCGGCCCGGTGATCAATTCGTCGATCGCGATGTCGTAGTCGTGTTCGGGACCGTCTGCCGACCACACTTGCCCGATTCCGTCGAGGGCTGCGGTGGCCGAGATCATCGCACCGGCGGGCAGGGCCAACGCGATGTTGCCGCCGACGGTGGCGGTTTTCCAGATCTTGAACGAGGCCAACAGTGCTGCGGCGCAGCGAGGAAACAGCGCGGCGGCAGGCCACGGCGAATCGAATCGCGCCAGCGTCTCGATCGTGCACGTGGCGGCGATCTCGAGCCCTGCCTCGGTGACCGTCAACGGCTCCCAGCCCAAGGCGGTGATGTCGACGAGGGTACTCAGATGATCCTGCTTCTCCGAGAACAGCCAGGTACCACCTGCGAGTACTGCGGTGTCCGCGCGTCCCGGCGGCAGGTCCGCTCGGGAGCCGGGAAGCAGAACGTTGTCGACAGTGCCGAGATCCATGGTCTTCGTTCACCTCATCCTCGCCGGGAGGGTCCACCGCGCCGGCAGGTCCACCACCCGATGTGTCACCTCGAACTCTAGTGAGTTTCTGTTACCGATCTGCGGTGGTCCGGCGATCCGTCCGAAACTCGGCGGAAACAACCCGCACCTAGTGTGGTCTCGAACAAGCGCAGTGATGCCGAGCCGGGGGAGGGCAACAGTGCTGGTCAAGGACTTGCTCGACGCCACGGGGCTCTGCATTCGATTGCTCACCTCAGACCCGGACGCTCTGGACCGCACTTTGCGGTGGACGTACACCACCGATCTGCCGGATCCGTCGCGCTACATCGCCGGCGGTGAATTGGTCATCACCGGCCTGGTGTGGCGTCGAACGCCGGCCGACAGCGAGGTGTTCGTCCGGGCGGTCGCAGAATCCGGGGCCTCGGCACTCGCGGCGGGGGAGGGATTGCTCGGCCACATTCCACCGGATCTGATCGACGCGTGCGAGCGGCATGGACTGCCCTTGCTGGCCGTACCCGACAATGTCTCGTTCGGCGAGGTCACCGAGTTTCTCGTCGGGAGAGTCACCGGTGATCGAATCGCCTCGCTCAACAGCTCCCTCGTTCGGCACCGCCAACTGCTGACCGCGGTCGCAGACGGTAGGGCCCTCGACGAGCTGGCCCTGCACACCTCCAGGGAAACTGGAATGGCATGCCTGATCTTCACCGCTACCGGGCGCCGGCTGGTGGCCGAGGTCGTCGCGTTCTCCGATGCCGACGTCGACACGTTGACACACGCCGCGCTGTCCTCCGAAAGACTACCCACGACAACGACTCTCAGTGACGGCGAGCCGTACAGCATCTTCGGGATCGGCCCGTCGCTCGCGCAGAGAACCACGCGGTGGTTTCTCGCGGTGGCGGGAGACATGGACACGTTCCTTCCCGCGATTTCCGACGCGTTCGGTCAGCTGGCAGCCATCGCCGCCCTCGATCGTGCTCGACGCGAGGAAGGACGGCTGGTCCGGCGCGAAATAGCAGACCAGGCAGTGGCATTGATCGAAGCCGACAGCAGTAGGCCCGAGGCGCTGACTCGGCTGCGACAGGCAGCCGTCGATCCGGACCGTCCGCTGGTCGTCATCAGAATTGTGCACAGCGGCAAAGTCGATCTGCGCGAGATGTTGCGGACAGTGCTCAGCGACACTCTGACCTCCTTCGGCGGCGGCTGCGTCGGTGCCAGCACACACGGCGACATCGTCGCGATCGTGAACACCGAGGATCCATACATTGCGCAGACCCTCCGAACTCGATTGTCCCGCTTGGGTTCCGGGATCGGGCGCAGCCGCCTGCTCGTGGGCGTCAGCTCGGAGGCCACCGGTCTCACCATCGACGGCGCGCTGCGTTCGGCCCGGCACGCCCTCGACATGAGCCGGCAGGGGACCGGCCCCGTCACCGTCACCACCGGTGCGCAGCTGACCTCGGCAGTGTCGATGTTGTCGGCACTGCCCGACGACGTGCGTCGATCTTTCGTCGAGCATGTTCTGGCACCCCTGCTCGAGTACGACCGGCGCGCCGACGCCGGTCTGGTCGACACACTTCGTGAGTTTCTTGCCACCGGCGGATCGTGGAACCGAACCGCCGACTCGTTGCATGTGCACCTCAACACCGTCCGGTATCGAATCAAGCGGGTCGAGGAACTACTCGGCCGCGACCTGGGCTCCACCGAGGACAGACTGGACGTCTACCTCGCTCTGCAATCCATCCCTCGGTCGTCGGCCACGGGAGCGGCATAAGATCGAGGAATGACAGGCTTCACCGGAATCCCTTTCGCTGCGCTGGACTTCTACGAGGACCTCGAGGCCGACAACAGCAAGCTCTGGTGGAACGAACACAAAGATGTCTACGACAACGCGGTCAAAGGACCGATGACGGCGCTGCTGGCGACTCTCGAACCGGAGTTCGGCAACGCCAAGGTGTTCCGCCCGTACCGCGATGTCCGATTCTCCAAGGACAAAACACCCTACAAGACCCATCAGGGTGGATTCGTCGCTCGCGGTGACAGTCTGGGCTACTACGTGCAGATCGACCCCGCCGGGCTGTTCGTCGCGGGCGGCTTCTACAACAGCTCCACCGAGGGCATCGCCCGCTACCGCCGCACCGTGGACGACGATGTGCGCGGGGCCGAACTCGAACGAATCATCGCGGCGCTGACCAAGGCCGGCTACGAGATCGGCGGCGACACGCTCAAGACCAAGCCGCGCGGATTCGAGATCGATCACCCACGCATCGACCTTCTCCGGCACAAGTCGCTCACCGCCGGTAAACACTTCGGTTCACCCGAGTGGCTGAAGACACCGAAAGCCGCGACGAAGGTGCGCGACGCCTGGCGTGCCCTGACTCCCTTGGTGGAATGGTCTGCTGCACTGCACACGTGAGCGGGGCGCTCTATCCGACGACGGAGTACGTTCGCCAGGCACTTCCAGCGTCCGGGGCATCCTCGCGTTCGACCGTTGCCTGAATCAGACCGTACGGACGATCGTCGGCGTTGAACACCTCGAGGTTGTTCTCGATGTCGAACTTGCCGAGGTCGTACAGGAAGTGGTGCTTGTTCGGTGCCGACATCGAGATCTCGGCGATGAACGGATACTTCTCCAGCACTGCCTCACCCATGGCGTACAACGTCTGCTGCAGCGCCAAGGACTGCAGATTGGCGAACCTTTCGATCATCGCGGCCTTCACACCCGCGTACACCGCGTCCCACTCGACATCGGTTGTGGTGTAACGCCATTGCGCCGTCAGTGACGTCGCCATCACGCGGTCGGTGGTGGGCTCGAGAACGGTCAGGTCGTCCTCGAGGAAGCCGTGGAACTCCGAACCCGTCGACTTCAGGATCACCATCTCCTTGAAGCCGCTGATCACCCACGTGCGCTGGGCATCGCCCTTGCCTTCGACGGTCACTGCCGACGTGCGGATCTCCTCGCCCTTGCGCGTCCAGGTGTGATCGTGCTCGACGCCGTCGATGACCACTCGAGCCCAGGCATACTCCTCGAGCTCGATGCGGGCACCGTCGACGGGCTCGACGTCGTCCACGTAGTGGCGAGCCAGATCGAGGCCGTAACTCTCGAGGTGCAGTAGGCCCTTGGTCTTGGCATAGGCGTACGCGGTCTGCTTCTGGGTGTCGGTGGGCAGCACGTTGGACTGATCACCCACCAGATGCGCAGGGGAGAAGTTGCCGCGCAGCGCGCTCGAGACGTTGATGTCGTGAATTTCGTGCTGCGGCGAGTCTCGATAGATCCGCACCACGCGGTTCTCCGCCTTGCCGTACTGATTGGATCCGAGGACGATCTTGCCGGTCAGGTCGGTCATGTCAGCTCCCGCGATAGGTCGAATAAGCGAAGGGGGACAACAGCAAAGGCACGTGGTAGTGCGCATAGGGATCGGTGACGGTGAACGAGATGGACACCTCGGGGTAGAAGCTCGGTGTCGATGTGGCCTCGAAGTAGTCACCCGTGTCGAACGAGAGGCGGTAGACGCCCGGATCGATCGGGCCGGGCACGACTTCACCGATGCGTCCGTCTCCATCGGTGGTGGCGGTGGAGATCTCACCCTTCTCGGGGTGGAACAACCGCACCCGCATCCCGACCGCCGGTGTTCCCGAGGTGGCATCGAGCACGTGTGTGGACAGCCCGGTCACTGCTCCGGACCCAGCATGCGGCCGAGGCGAATTCGATTGATCTTGGCCAGTTCCACGCGGAGCACCCGTCTTTCGGTTTCGGCATCGTTGTCGAGCCTCTCCTCGAGGATAGCGAGCAGGTCCTCCGCGGACCGGCCGGTGGCGCACACCAGGTAGACGTGACCGAACTTGTCCTCGTACGTTCTGTTGCCCGCCGCCAACTTCTCGCGCACCTCGGAACCCGCGGTCGTCACCGCGGCCTGCTCACGCTTCGACGACGGGTTGTCGGCCTTCCCGCCGATGCGGGGATGACCGTCGAGCGCATGATCGATCTCGGCCTCGGGTAGCTCGGCGAGCACTCGATCCGCCCTGTCCAACAGCAGATCTCGACTGTCGAAGGGACGGCCCTGGGCGACTCGACGGGCCCAGATCGACGACGCGCAGCACTCGTAGAGTGCATGCATCGCCTGACGATTACTGAGCCGGTTGAACCCGTCGAGCCCTATCCATTCGTGTAGCAACTCGCGCTCGCTATCTGAAGTCGTTGATGCGACCGAACCGCGCGGCCGCGATCGGGTTGGCATCGGCCACGAGATCGTCGAATCGGTAGTTCGCGATCTTGGCTATCTCGATCATCGCGAACGACCGCTCTGCCGACGGTGCGTTCTCGACGCGAGACCAGCCGTTGGCCAGGACTCGATCGTAGCGTTCGGTCTCCCGCGCGCAGATCACCAGCGGGAAGCCGAAGTGTTCGCGATATTCGGCGGCCAGTTGGACGATGTTGTCGTGCTCGTCCTCCTCGAGGTTGGACAGTCCGACGTGATCTGCGGCATTGAGGGTGCCGGTGGCGTCCTCGCTGCCGAGATCGGGGTAGCTGTTGATCAGCTCGATCTGTTCCTCGGTGGTGCCGGCCAACAGTGCCTCCTGGAAGGCCTCGCGCAGACCGTGAGCATCGGCGAAAGGCCGTTGCTGGTAGGCGCGCTCGACAACCCACGGAGTGCCCTGCACCAAGCCGCCGAACGTGGCAGCGAAGTCCTCCGCGGACATCTCGTTGACCTTGTCGAGGGTGATGCCCTTACCCGGACCGCCGGCGACGGCCTGACCGCGGTTGCCGATGTGGAAGAACAGCACGTTGAGCACGATCGCGGAGACCGCGCCGAGGACGATGCCGCTGCCGAACAACATCTCCAGCCAATCGGGCACGCCTTCGGAGACCGACGGTTGAATGGTCACGAGCATCGCGAGCCCGAGGCTCGTGGCGACGACGATCAGGTTGCGGTGATCGGTGAAATCCACCTTCGACAGGGTCTGGATTCCCACCACGGCGACGGTCGCGAACAGGGCGAGCGCGGCTCCGCCGAGCACCGGCGGCGGGATGGATGCCACGACGGCTGCCGTTTTGGGCAGCAGGCCGAGCAGAATCATGATGCCGCCTGCCGTGGCCACCACCCAGCGGCTGCGCACACCGGTCAGGCGCACCAGGCCGACGTTCTCCGAGAAGGCCGTGTACGGGAACGAGTTGAACGTACCGCCGATGACGGTGGCAACTCCGTCCGCGCGCAGAGTCGCTGCGATGTCGTCCTTCTTGATGCGCTTGCCGACGATCTCACCCGTCGCATACACACTGCCGGTGGTTTCGACGGCGATGATCAGCATGACGACGATCATCGAAATGATGGCGATGACACTGAATTTGGGCACACCGAACAGGAAGGGCTGCGTGAAACCGACCCACGATGCGTCCGAGGTGCCGTCGAAGTTCATGTCTCCCAACACGAATGCGACCGCACTGCCGATGACGAGGCCGAGGAGCACGGCGATGGTGGCCATGAATCCCTTGAAGAACCGTTGGATCAACACGATGATCAGCAGTGTGCCGATCGCGTACGCCATCCACCGCCCGTTGGTCGGGTCCTGTTGGTGAGTAGCGGGATTGGTCACCGCATCGTTGACGGCCACCGGAAGGAGCGCCACACCGATGATCGTGATGACGGTACCGGTCACCACCGGTGGGAAGAAGCGCAGCAGCCTACTGAAGTAGGGTGCCATGAAGAACGTGACGAGACCGGCGACGATGACGGCACCGTAGACGTACAGCAACCCCTCGGTGCCGCCGCCGTTCGCCATCGCGATTGCGATCACCGGTGATACACCGGCGAACGTCACACCTTGCAGCAGCGGCAGGCGGACACCGATCTTCCAGAATCCGACCGACTGAATGATCGACGCGATGCCGCAGGTGAACAGGTCGGCATTGATCAGGTGGATCAGTTGTTCGTTGGTCAGTCCGATCGCACTGCCGATGATGATCGGCACGAGCACGGCACCGGCGTAGAACGCAACGACGTGTTGGAACCCGTACGCAGCAAGTTTCGGAACGGGAAGTACTTCATCGACAGGATGGACACGTTTGCGTGTGGTGGGCTTGACGGACATGGGTGGGCACCTCGCGGAAGCAACAGGGCAGGATTCCTGCGACGCTGCAGGAGAAGTGCACTAAGAATCAGCCATCACGCCTATCCTCGCTAGTCGAGCGAGCACAAACTTCGGGGCGTACTCGACGTGGACGTTGTGCGAACATCCAAGACTCCACCCAACAGTGAAGGGAGTGATCGTGTCGGACCTTGCCGTCGGAGTGCTGCTCGCCGCCGGTGCCGGAACGCGATACGGATCGCCCAAGGTTCTCGCCCACGACGGGCTGTGGCTTCGCACGGCAGTGCAGGCATTGCGTGACGGCGGCTGTGACCGCGTGATCGTGGTGCTGGGCGCGGCCGATGCCCCTGTCCCCGACGGCGCGATCGCCGTCCATGCACCCCGGTGGGAACAGGGAATGAGCGCGTCGTTCGAGGCCGGGCTGACAGCGGCGTCGGACGCGAACTACGCAGTGGTGCACGTGGTCGATACCCCGGACGTCGGAGCCGAGGTGGTGCGGGCAGTGCTCGATGCTGCGCGGGAAACCGGTCTCGCGAGAGCCGTGTTCGACGGCCGCCCAGGTCATCCGGTCGTCTTGGCGCGGCGTCATTTCGAGGCGGCCGTGACATCGGCGTCGGGCGATTTCGGTGCCCGGGGCTTCCTGAAAGGCCGCGACGACGTCAGTGCCGTCGAATGCTCGCAGTGGGCAACGGGAATCGACCACGATTACCAGTAACCTGTCGTGCGCGTTTTGCGTACCTCTGACTACGCAAAACGCGCACGACCGGGGTGCTACGCCCAGTCGGCTGCGATCGCCTCGATCATGCCGTCGAACTGATGACCACCGGTCGGGAACTCGATGACTCTCGCCGACGGCAGAGCCGTCGAGTTCAGCGCCAGGTGAGCAATGGGAACCACGTCGTCGTCCCGGCAGTGGACGAGTGTCAGGTCGGTCTCGGGCTCAGGGTCGGTGAACGCGTAGTCGGCGACGTCCCACCCACGCGGAGTCCAGTCCGGCATCGCCAGCAGAGCAGCCCGGACGGGCCGATCCCGGCGACGTTCTGCCAGGACCCTGACGAGGATCGACGCGCCGAAGGAATGCGCAATCACCGAATCCTCCGGTCCGAGCCGGTCCAGGTGCTGCCGAATCGGTTCGGCCCAGTCCTCGAAACCCATGGCTGTGTCGGACAGCTCCGGCATACGAAGGTCGAGACGCAGAGCCCCGGCCAACCCGTGCGCGAGCTCCGCGTCGTCGACGAATCCGCCGGCACCGTGAACGAACAGAAGTCGACGAACCACGATGCTTCCCTTTCCTCGAGATCGGTCATACGAAGAAGACCCACCGGCCACCGCAAAATCACCGGTTGACCCGGACCGCCGCACCTGGAATTGTCGACGGCAGCGTCGCGTGTCGATGACGGACTGCGTCAGGCATGGAGGCGTCGTACTGCCCAGGAGGCAGCGGTTGTCCATTTCGTTCGATCACACCATCATTCCTGCGAAGAACAGTTCTGCATCGGCGGCGTTCTTTCGTGAACTGTTCGCCTTACCCGAGGCTCCGTCGTGGGGGCCGTTCGTCAACGTGCAACTCACCGACGGCACGCTGATCCAGTTCGCCGAACCACCGGTGGAAGACATTCAGGTCCAGCACTACGCTTTTCGGGTCAGCGAGGACCTGTTCGACGAGGCCTACGCCAGGCTGTCGGACAACGATGTCGAACACTGGGCCGACCCCCGAATGACCGAACCAGGAACGGTCAACACCGGGCACGGTGGCCGCGGAGTGTATTTCCGTGACCCCACCGGGCACTTCTTCGAGATGCTGACGCACTCGTACCTGACCCCGCAGGGTGAGCCGGTACCGTAGCGATCGTGGCCGAGCAACAGCATGTTTCGATGACGAGAACCGCCTACGACACTGTTGCCGAGAGTTACGCGGACCTCGTTCGTCACGAACTCGACGGTCGGCATCTCGAGCTCGGTCTCTTGGCGACGTTTGCCGACCGGGTGCTGGGTGGCGAGGTTCTCGAGGTCGGTTGTGGCTCCGGCCGCATCACCGAGCACCTGCATCAGCTGGGCCTGGACGTGACCGGAATCGACCTGTCGCCGAACATGGTCGAGGTTGCTCGACGCGAATTCCCACATCTGACATTCCGCGTCGGATCCATGGAGTCGTTGGCGGCGGCGGACAGTTCGGTTGCCGGGATCGTTGCCTGGTATTCGATCATCCACACTCCTCTCGAGCACCTGCCGGCAATATTCGCCGAATTGAACAGAGTGTTGACACCGGGGGGATTGCTGCTGATCGCGTTCCAATCCGGCAACGAGCGAGTACGGCTCGAACAGGTCTACGGACACTCGGTTTCGTACGACGCCTATCGACTCGACCCCGATGCGATCGTGGCCGATCTCGTCGATTCGAATTTCGCGGTGGACGTTCGAGTGCACCGGGCCGCGGTGGGATACGAGCCCACACCGCAGGCGTATCTGATGGCCCGCAAAGCGAACACCGCGAGACGCGACGACCGGTAGCGTCGAGACCGCGAAAGGTGGTGGCCGCTACAGTCGTCTCCGTGATTCTCGGACCGAACGATGCGGTATCCCGTCGCCCCTCGAGGATCGTCGTTGCGGGGACGTCCGGTTCCGGCAAGACCACGCTGTCTGCCCGTCTCGGATCGGTTCTGGGAATCGAACACATCGAGATCGACAGCCTGTATCACGGGCCGAATTGGACGCCGCGGGCGACTTTCGAGTCCGACGTGGAGGAGTTCATTTCGCGCCCGTCGTGGGTCACCGAGTGGCAGTACAGTGTGGTGCGCGATCGTCTCGTCGATCGCGCGGAGCTGATGTTGTGGCTCGACCTGCCGCGTCGAACGGTGATGCGGCAGATCGTGATTCGGACATTGCGTCGACGGTTCGGCAGGCGCGAACTGTGGAACGGTAACGTCGAGCCGCCGTTGCACCGTATTTTCTTCGACCGTGACCACATCATCCGATGGGCATGGCGTACGTACCCTCGGACTGCGGAGAGAGTGCGTCACGTCAACCTCGGGCGTCCGGAGTTGACGATCGTACGGTTCGAGTCACACAGGGACGTGGACGCGTGGATTGCGCACCAGCTGATTCCGCTGACGTGACAGGTGCTGTCAGCAGTCCAATTGCGTTGCGAGAGAATCGACCGAGTCGACGCTATGAGTCCAGTCGCCATCCGCAACGAGATCGGTGGACTGATCCGGACCGTGTTCGAGCGGACGGGCGACGAACGCCGTGGCGAAGCCACAGTCGGCAGCTGCGGCGAGATCGCTGTTGTGCGCTGCAACCATCATGCATTCGCTCGGCTCGAGTCCGAGAATGTCCGCGGTACGCAGATAGGCGTCCGGGGTGGGCTTGTACGCCCGTACCGGTTCTGCGCCGAGGATGGCATCCCACGGCAGTCCGGCGTTCTTGGCCATGTCGAGCAGTAGTGAGATATTCCCGTTCGAGAGCGGGGCGATGATGAACTCGGTGCGAAGCCGGGTGAGTCCGGGGATCGAATCCGGCCAGGGATCCAATCGGTGCCACGCCTGATTCAACGCGGCAATGCGATCCTCGGCCAGCCGAACGTCGAACTCCGACAGGACGACTCGGAGCGATTCCAGATGCAGTACATCGAGCCGGGTGAAGGGCCTGCGACCGGACCGTACCTCTTCCATCGCGGGCTGGTACATGCTGCGCCAGCGGTCGGCGAAGGAATAGCTGTCGACATTCGGCCCGCACTGAGTTCGGACGTCGCGAGCGATGCTGGTACGCCAGTCGACGACGGTGCCGAACACATCGAACAGGAGAGCCTTCAACGCTCCCTCTTCTTCTTTTTCTTCGGGCTCTTCGAGTGTCCGCCTGCGGACAGCAGTGCACCGGCGAGCGGGATCAGGAGGAAGAAGAGCCACTTGCTTTCGAAATCGGTGAGGAAGAACAACGCCAACGAACCGAAGATGACCACCGGCATGACCACTGCACGCCAATCGAGGCCGCCGCCGGTCTCGGTCGGAGCAGGCGACTGCCCAGGCCGAGCAGGCGTGTGCGACGGCGTCGACGCGGCGGGGAGGTCGACGAATACCGTGTCGAGCTCCCCGCGCGTCGTGGCGGACGCGATAGTGGCGCTGCGCTCGTCGAACTCGGGGACGGTGAGGCGACCCTCGCTGAAGTGCAGGCTCAGCGCGTCGAGCGCCTTTTCCCGATCAGCAGTACCGATACGAATTTCCGGAAGCTCGGACATCGCTACAGGGTAACGCTATCCAAGGCCTGGATATGAGCCGAACTTCGCATCGCTACCGATATGTCGTTATTTGATTTCTGTGAGGACGGTGCCTTGGGTGATGGCGTCGCCTGCGGTGACGCTCAGGCCGGTGATGGTGCCGCCTTTGTGGGCGGTGACGGGGTTTTCCATTTTCATCGCTTCCAGGACGGCGATGAGGTCCCCGGCGTCGACGGTTTGGCCTTCGGTGACGGCGACCTTGACCACGGTGCCCTGCATCGGTGCGGTCACCGAGTCACCGGACGCTGCTCCCGCGCCGGCTCCACCGCGAGTACGGGCTTTCGGCTTACGCCGCACCGCTCCGGCAGGCCCACCTCCGTTGCTGCCGAGGGACAGTTCCCCGGGCAGTGAGACCTCGACGCGGCGGCCACCGACCTCGACGACGACGGACTGCCGCGGCAGGACCTCGTCGCCGTCGATGGGTTGCCCGGCGGTGAACGGGGGAACCTGGTTGTCCCATTCGGTTTCGATCCACCGGGTGTGCACCGAGAAGGAGTCCCCGTCGCCGACGAACGCCGGATCGGAGACCACCGCGGCATGGAACGGGATCACTGTCGCCAGGCCTTCGACGGTGAATTCGGCCAACGCCCGACGCGAACGCGCGAGCGCTTCCTCGCGGGTGGCTCCGGTGACGATGAGTTTGGCGAGCATCGAATCGAACTGGCCACCGATCACCGAGCCGGATTCGACACCGGAGTCGACGCGGACACCGGGGCCGGAGGGGGCGGTGAAGGTGGTGACCGGTCCGGGTGCGGGCAGGAACCCACGGCCGGCGTCTTCGCCGTTGATCCGGAACTCGAACGAATGCCCCCGCGGTTCGGGATCGTCGGTGATGGTCAGTTCTTCACCGTTGGCGATGCGGAACTGTTGCAACACCAAGTCGATGCCGGAGGTTTCCTCGGTGACGGGATGCTCGACCTGCAGGCGGGTGTTGACTTCCAGGAAGGAGACGAGTCCGTCCTGGCCGACGAGGTATTCGACGGTTCCGGCGCCGTAGTAGCCGGCTTCGAGGCAGATGGCTTTGGCGGAAGAGTGGATTTCTTTGCGTTGGGCGTCGGTGAGGAACGGGGCGGGGGCTTCTTCGACGAGTTTCTGGAAGCGGCGTTGCAGGGAGCAGTCGCGGGTGCCGGCGACGATGACGTTGCCGTGCTGGTCGGCGATGACCTGCGCTTCGACGTGGCGGGGTTTGTCGAGGTAGCGTTCGACGAAGCATTCCCCGCGCCCGAACGCGGCGACGGCTTCGCGGGTGGCGGAGTCGAACAGTTCGGGGATTTCCTCGCGGGTGCGGGCCACTTTCATGCCGCGGCCGCCGCCACCGAACGCGGCTTTGATCGCGATCGGGAGGCCGTGTTCGTCGACGAACGCCAAAATTTCGTGGGCGTCTTTCACCGGCTCGGACGTGCCCGGGACCGACGGGGCTTTGGCGCGGGCGGCGATGTGGCGGGCGGTGACCTTGTCGCCGAGGTCGCGGATGGACTGCGGGGACGGTCCGATCCAGATCAGGCCTGCATCGATGACCGCTTGGGCGAAGTCGGCGTTCTCGGAGAGGAATCCGTAGCCGGGGTGGATGGCGTCGGCGCCGGACTTGGCGGCGGCATCCAAAATTTTGTCGATCACCAAATAGGATTCGGCCGAGGACTGCCCACCGAGGGCGAATGCTTCGTCGGCGAGGCGGACGAACGGGGCATCGGCGTCGGGTTCGGCGTAGACAGCGACACTGGCCAACCCGGCATCAGCAGCCGCCCGGATCACCCGCACCGCGATCTCACCACGATTGGCAACAAGAACCTTGGTGATCTGAGCACTGGCATGGCTGGGCACTGAGCCTCCTACGGATGTATTTTTTTCGTTGCGAACGTCACGTCGGAGTCTAAGCACCGGCCCCGTCGTCGCTGCAATCGGACTGCACCGCCACGCCGAGTGGACAGGGGGCTACTGACTGGTAGCGATCCGGCCGCTGTCGATGTTGCCGTCGTGGAACGGCTCGGGGGCGGTGCCGGGGATTCGGGCGGTACCGGTGTCCGCAACTTCGGTCAGCAGCCTGCGCAGTGCGCCGACGTACTCGTGAACCCGTGCCGTCGCCTGTTCGGTGTTGGGGTACCGAGCGGCGATATTGATCCCCTGCGGGGTGCGGTTGATCCACACGTACACGTCGTGTTGGTACTGCTTGCTGCGCAGCGCACGGGCATTCCAGTCCGGCCAGTGCTCAGCGGCAGGCGCAAACCGCACGTCCATGAACGAGACGACGAAACGTGGGCGGGCGGAGTATCCGAGAGTGGTGAACACCCGATCGAGAGGAACGCGGGCGATCGGTTTGGTCTTCTTCACCTCCGCCGAGGCGGCTGCGATCACCGAACCGAACGAATCGTCACCGTCGATGTCGAAGGAGATGGGGCACAGTCCGACGAACCATCCCAGCGCGGATGCCCACTGAGGTTCGTCGCGGGTGTGCACCGGAGTGACCGTGCGGAAGCGAGTACCGCCGCCCAGCTCGGCACCGGTGATGGCCAGGACCGCGAGCAGTCCGGCGAACAGGCTGTGTCCTGTCTTACGGCAGGCCGTCGAGAACGAGTCGGCCTGCTCGGCGTCGAGCACCCACGCCGACAGACCGCCTTGCGGCACGTCCTCCGGGCTCGGATCGCCGATGTCGAGCGGAAACGCAGGTAATTCGCCATCGCCGTCGACCAGGAACTCGCGCCACATTCTCACCGCGTCGTGAGAATGCTCGAGTTCGGCGTGACGCTCGCGTTCGGAGGAACCGAAATCGAGGTAACTGCCGGCCTCGAACAGAGCGGCAGCCGGGCCACCCAGTGCCTCTCCGTACAGGGCAGCGATCTCGTGCGCGACCAGGACCGTGGACAGACCGTCGATGATCGAATGATCGGCCGCGAAGAACACGGTGATCGGACGATTGTCGTCGAGTGGTTCGAGAGTGACGAAGGCGTATGCGGGCCAGATCAGCGGTGAGGTGAATTCGTCGAACAGATATTGCAGGTGCTCGAAGACCTCACTCGACTGGCTGCACCGCTCCTGCTCCACCTGCCAGATGTCGATGGCTCCCTCGGCGGCGGTCACCCGCGACATCTCGCCCGTCGTCTCGTCGATCGACGCACTCGACCGCATGGCTTCGTGCCGGTCGATCCAGTTGAGAACCGCTTGTCGGAATGCCGGCTTGTTCAGTGGGCCTGCGACCTCGAAGGCCGCACCGAGCCACGATTCTCTTCCGCGACGGGGGCTGCTCAGACTCGTACGAAGGTGCGCCTCGTGAACGTAGGACGTCGGTCGAGTGTCCGGACGCCACCCTGCGGCCTCAGGAGTGCGGGCCTGCGGGCCGACGCTGGGTATCCACTCGGTGAGCGTGCCTGCGGGAACCGCGTAGTCCGCTAACTCCGTGAACTCCATGTCGGCAGCAACCAGCCTTCGTTCGACCACATCGGGGGTGAGGGTGAATAGAGCATCGACGCTCGTACGGCGAGTCTACCGATCACGTGATGTATCGATCAAGACGACAGCGGCGTGCGCAGTCAGCGCAGGTGCCGCTTGATTCGAGCCAACATCGCCGACATCCCGCGCAGGCGCAACGGGCTGACCGCGTCACTCAGGCCGAGAGCCGAGTAGAAGTCGTCCGGTACATCGAGAATCTGCTGCGCGCTGAGACCGTCGAGTCCCTGAGCGAGGATCGAGGCGAAGCCGCGGGTGGTCGGGGCTTCGGGCGGGGCGCTGAAGTACAGACGAATCCGGGACGGGTCGCCGGCATCGACCGACAGGAACAGCGGCGACTGGCACTCCGGCACCGGCTCCATCGCGTCCTGAGCCAGGTGCTCCGGCAGGGGAGGAAGTTCTCGACTGAACTCCAGCAGCAGCTGTAGTTTGTCCTGTCCCTCCACTGCGGCGAAGTCCTCGACTATCTCGGCGAGTGATTCCGGAAGCGTGCTCATCGAGTGGCCGGTGCCGATCCGGGCTCCTCGCCCTTGGCGATCGGAACTCGAACGGCGTTGCCCCATTCGGTCCACGAGCCGTCGTAGTTGCGGACCGAGTCGTAACCCAGCAGATGGGTCAGAACGAACCAGGTGTGGCTCGACCTCTCACCGATGCGGCAGTACGCGATCACGTCGTCGGTTGCGGAGGTACCGGCGTAGATCTCGTCCAATTCCTTGCGGGAGCGGAAGCGTCCATCCGGTGCGGCCGCCTTGGCCCAGGGAATGCTGACGGCGGTGGGAATGTGACCACCGCGCAGGGCACCTTCTTCCGGGTAATCGGGCATGTGGGTGCGTTCTCCGGTGTACTCGGCGGGGGAGCGCACGTCGATCAGCGGCACGGTACCGAGTGAGCCGAGCACGTCGGACGCGAACGCGCGAATGGGCGCGTCGTTGCGTTCGATCACGGGGTAGTCCGTTGCCGGGTACTCGGGCACGTCCAGAGTGGTGTCACGGTTTTCGGACAGCCAGGCGTCGCGCCCACCGTCGAGCAGACGCACGTCCTGATGACCGAACAGCGTGAACACCCACAGCGCGTAGGCAGCCCACCAGTTGCTCTTGTCGCCGTAGACGACGATGGTGTCGTCTCGCGAAATGCCCTTGCGGCTCATCAGTTTCGCGAACTGCTCGCCATCGATGTAGTCGCGGGTGACCGGGTCGTTGAGGTCCAGATGCCAGTCGATCTTGACCGCACCGGGGATGTGGCCGACGTCGTAGAGCAACACGTCCTCGTCGGATTCGACGACGCGAAGGCCCGGGGTGCCGAGATGAGCGGAGAGCCATTCGTTCGATACGAGTCGATCCGGATGCGCATAGTCGGCGTACGTTGCGTTGGAATCGGTTGGTACAGGCACGTATCGGCTCCTACGGAAGATATTCGTCTGGCGGCCCGCCCGGGGGTGAGCGGTCTGCACGGTCGATCCTATGCGGTATCGCCGCCGAGAGGTGCCAGTGGAGCCTGCGGATCGGCGTGCGGTCAGGTCGTCAGCGCACCGATGTCTGCGTTCGCCGTGGACGCACGCATCAGAGTGACGAGTTCGTCGACGAACGCGGTCATCACCGCGCGCGCCACCGCGGTATCGGGGAAGCGCGATCGCAATGCCAGGCCCGATCGGGTGCGGGAGATCCAGAACTGGGCATCGTCGGACACGGTCGCGTTGCTGATGTGATGTGCATTGGACTCGTCGAACCGTTCGTGTCCCTCGGCTTTGGTGTAGTCGATGTACGACACCATGAACACGTCCTGTCGCGTCAGAGTGAATGCGTCCCCGAGGTTGGCCAGAACCTGCGGGATCGGAACGGTACTGAGCGGGAGAGCCGAGCGAAACGCACTGTGAGCGGCGCGGATCGTGTCGAGCAGGTCGGCTCGGACGGGCACGGTCATCGGGGCGTTGGTGGTGAACCACCCGAGTGCACGTGAGAACTGCGGACGGTGTCGGGTGTGCAGGGGGAACAGGAAGGGCACCTGATCCGGCCCACCGTTGCAGGCAACTGCCTGCGCGATCGCCGCGACGACTCCGGCGAACATTCCGGCACCGGATCGGGCGCAGAGGTGCTCGAAGTCGAGAGTCTGCGAGGCGTCGAGCAGCGTGTTCACCGTCGTGGCCTGCACGGCTGTTTCACCCTCTGCCACTCCGAGATCGAACGGGAACCTCGGCGTGGTTCCGCCGCACTCGAGGAGAAAGTTCGACCACGCCGCCATGCGTTCGTCCGCGGGGTTCACGAGTGGCTCGGTGGCTTCGATGCGGCAGTACTCGACGAAACCACCGACGGGAGGTAGATCGACCTTCGGGTTCGAGGGGCAGCGGCGGTAGGCGTCGTACAGGGCGTGGATCTCGTCGACGACGACCGCTATCGACATGGCGTCCACGTTGACGTGGTCGAATGCGCACAACACCGTGGAGGTGTCGGGTCGATCGATTCCGAAACAGGTGTACGACGGGAATCGCCTTGCATCGCAGTGCAGTTCGAGTGAGGTCCGGAGGTGGTCTCGCAGCGTGGGTGTCGAGTGGAAGGCAGATCGGGCGGTGTGTTCCATCTCGATCGCACCCGGCCCGTAGAGCATCCGTTCGATACCTGTTGTCGTGGAAACGAAGGAGCTGCGCAGCGTGTCGTGTCGGTCGATCAGGTACCCGAAGGCCCACCCGAGTGCCTCGACATCGAGGCTGCCCGGCACGTCGAACGCTCCGGCGATCCACACGCGTTCGGCCTCGCCGAGGTCGCCCAGGTGAAACCGCTGGTTGAACGACGGCGGAATCGACGACGGCTCCGGATCGCCGATGACGTGTGCAGAGAATTCGACCAGGGCACCTGCCCGAGGGGCGTACTCAGTGATCGAGGTGACCTGCACCGGCCGGCTCCTGAACGAGATGGTCGAGCGAGAGCGTGTAATCACCTTCGCGTGCAATGGTTTCGAGCACGTTCGCCAAATGCGAGTGATAACGCTGTACCGATGCGGCAGCGGTATCGGTATCGGGGGTCTGCGCTACCAGGTACAGGTGCTCTTTGTCCCGGTTGATCCACATCGATGCGTTCGATGTGGAGCCTTCTCCGGTGAAATGCTTCGCTCGCGTGTCCGCGTCCCGTCCGACTCCAGGAAACCAGCGAAAGTCGATGTAGGAGAGCATGTTCGGGCTGACGGCGAGCTCGCTGCCCAAGGTCCCGTCTGCGGCGAGTGCACCCAGTACGGCGTGCACGGGTGCCTCCGCGATCTGCTTGGCCTGCTCGAAACCCGAGTGAGCCAGTGGCGCGACATCGGAGAATTTTCCGTTGCCCGCCACCTCGAACGCGACCGGCGCGAAATTGACGAACCAACCCTGAGACTGTCCGTAGTCGCCGTGGTGGCGGGTACTCAGCACAGTGATCCCGAAATACTCTGCAGTGCCTGCCAGCTCGAAATCGGTGATCGCGACGGCGGCGAATATGCCGCTGCTCATCCGGGCCCCAGCGGACTTGCATGCGGCGTCGAACGCCGCCGTCGCGCCTGCGTCCAACAGATGGCGTTCGACGATACGGACCGGGGCTCGTTCCCCTGGCGCGAGTCCCAGATCGAGTGGGAATCGTGGCATCAAGCCGTCGTGCCGGGTGAAAATATCTCGCCAGGCGGAGATTTCGGGGGAGTCCGGCCCGTATGTTGCGGCTCGCGCTCGCTCCTCTGCGGCGTAGGCGAGGTGGCTGCCTGCGTCTGCCGGCTTCGGTGCCGGGTCGCCGATCTCGAGCGCGTACAGATCGGCGAGTTCGCTGATGACCAACGCCTGCGAACCGCCATCGGTGAACGCGTGGTCCGCGCCGTAGTACAACGTGAAGCTCCCCGGCCTCGACACGACGCCGAGGACGAATCCGGGCCAGACATCTGCAGTTGCCTCGGCCCCGAAGCGCTGTCGCACATAGCGTTGGAACTCATCGTCGTCCGTCGACTCGCCGGCGTCCAGGACCTCGAATTCGGCGACCTCGGGTTCCGCGAGGTGGCGTACGACACCGGTGCTCTCCACCTCGAACCAGCAGCGGAGGCCCTCGTGCCGCAGAACGTAGGTCGCAAGGGCTCGGCTCATCGCGGCGGTGTCCACGTCGCCGTCGATCTCGGTGGCCACCCCGGTGTACGCGGTATGAACATCATTGCGCTGCCGCGCTGCCCATGCCGCCTTCAGATGGTCTTCCTGCAGGAACGAGGGCGGAGTCGCATCGACCGGTGCCGTTGCGGCTCTCGCCTGGGCAGCCGGTGTCGGATGCCACTCGAGCAGACGGCCCGGTGCAGGATTCCAGCTGCCCATGGCGGTGATGATCATCGTTGCTTCGTCCTTTGCGATACGAGCCGCGGGCCGGTCGAGTGTCTCACTCCGCGGCGACGGTCACCGACTGCGAGACCGACGTGAGCACCGTATCGGTACCGGCGTCGGAATCGATCACCGCAGTCAATACCGCCACGAACTCGGTGATGAAGCGATGAACATTGGTGGACGCAACATCCGAGCTGGGGAACCGCGCCGAGATGTTCAGTCCTTCGAGCGTCCGGTTGACCCAGAAGTAGACCTCGTCGTCCGCGTGGCAGTTGCTCCGCAAGGCGCGACCCTTGCGAGCCTGCCACTGGGCAGCGTCCGGAAGAAACCTCAGGTCGATGTACGAGACGACGAATCGGGGGATCTCCGTCGACTCGAGAATCTGGGCGATCTTGGAGTAAGGCATGCGTGCGAGCCCCTTGTTCGCCGAGCCCGCCGCCGCCGCGGCCTCGAGCGCCTCGCCGAAGGTGCGCGCGCTGTCGAGTTGGATCTCCATCGGCAGGATCCCGACGTACCAGCCGACCGACGCCGCCCATTTCTGCTCGTCTCGCGTGTGCATCGGCATCACGGTGCGCAGCGACGTGCGGCCGGACAGGCGCGCGTTCGTCAACGCCAGGGCCGCGAGGATCCCGGCCTGCATGTTGTACCCGGCGGCGCGGCACGCGGCATTCACGGCGTCCGACTGATCCGCGGTCAGCAGCCACGAAGAGATGCTGCTCTGAGCGGCAGGACCGTCGGTCGTGGACGCCCGTTCGACCGCCACGGGAAGTGGGAAGCCTGGAAAGCGTCCGTTTTCCACGGCCAGGAAGTCCTGCCACGTGCGGACGGCACTGTGGTCCCTGGTCAGGCTGTCGCCCAGCTCGCGCTCGGACTGACTGAAGTCCACATAACTGCCCACCTCGGGCAGTTCCGGATCGGTGCCCTCCAGCGCTTGCGCGTACAGCCGGTCGATCTCGTTGATGGCGTAGATCTGGCTGTAGGCATCCATCACCGAGTGGTCGGCAGCAAATGCGAGCAGGAACGACTCCCCGGGCCCGTTCGAGAGAGCACGCGAGGCATCGTCGGGTTCGATCGTCGCCAGTACGAAGTGCGGCCATGCCGTCGGCGATACCGTCTCGCCGAACCAGGAGTGCAGATGGCTGAAGACCTGTGTTTCGGTTCGTGGCTCGGTGTGCGCTCGATCGATGACCCGCACAGCATCCGTCGGCGCGGTGTAGCGCTGCCACGATCCGGACTCCTCGTCACGACTGACCTTGGTCCGGAAGGCCTCGTGTCGTCCCATGTACGCAACGATGGTCGCTCGCACTGCCTCGACGTCGTAGCGGCGATGAATCTCGAACACGGTCCCGATCCACGATCCCGGTGCGCTGCGCTCGCAATGGTCCTGATGAGTGAACGACAGCCCACGGGAATCCGGTGCCCACCGGTCGTCGTCGACGCGTGGGACCCACTCGGTCAGTCGTCCGGCGGGAAGCGGGTAGTCGGCGAGTTCGGTGTATTCCATGTGAGTCCTCTTCCATTCCGGGCCCGGCCAGCGGTGTTCGGCGTCAGTTCGGTATCAGCAAGGCTTCGATTACGGTCGAGCCGAGTATGTAAAGCAAGGTGTCGTGTGACCGTGTATTCGACTCGTCGTTTATCGGATTGCTGCTTTCCGCATTGAAAGAACAACGTCATTGCTGTCGATCCGAAGTGAGTCAAGAAGTCACGATAGGGGCTACGTGGAACTATTTCGCGACGCGTAGAAGTAATACTTCTCACTACCGAAGCTCTTGACCGCCGGTCGTCGCTCACCTGCGGTGGTTGTACTCGGTTGTCGTATCGTACGACCAATTCACTGTATTTGCACTTCGCAATGATGACGAGTCACAATAACCGCCCGATCGGTATTGATTTCCGGGTGACACGCGACCCGCGCCACCTCAGAGCGCGAACATGGCGTGAGACACAGCGCGGCGGTTGTCGACGCATCCATTGCCGAATGCGAATGCATTTCGCGGGCGAATTCACACCGCTACTTCGATGCGTGGATGTAGTAGGTTCGGCGCGTGACTCGAATTGGATTTGCCGATCACCTATTCTTGCGAATGCACCACGGCATCGGATATCCCGTCTATAACCAGTTTCTTTGGTGGTTCGACGAATCGGTCCGGCGGGAAGACCTGGAAAAACTACGCGACAACCTGTCCGACGGTTTGCTTGCGCGTCGCGTGTGTGCGCCTTCGGTGCCCACTGCTCGTGAACGTTGGGTGAACTCCTCTGTTTCTCACGCACTCGATTTTCATCCCGAGTCCATCGAGTCGACGGAGGTGCTGGCTTGGGCAGACGGCCGCCTCGGTTCGGATATCGACCCCGAGACAGGCCTCGGCTGGCGGCTGGCGGCTGCCCCGCTTGCGAAGGGTGGGACGGTTCTGTCGTTGACTGCTTCGCACATGGTCGCCGACGGCGGTGCATTGGTCGCCGCGTTCCGGTCTGCGAATTCCCGTTCCGCGAACGTCCGGGCCGAGCACCCGCAGCTGGCTCCACCCGAGCGCGGACTGGCAGCGATCGGCGCGGACGTGAAGGACGCGGTGGAGCAACTTCGGTCCGCCGCCGGCTGGCTTATGAACTCCGCGGTGTCAGCCCTACCGATCCCCACCCGATCCGTTCCGGCACCGGCATCCCCCCGGGTGAGCCCAAGGCGCTCCGAGGTTGCGACCGAGCCGGCCGCGGACTCGGCGTGGACATCGCCTCACGTGGTTGCCGAGGTGGACGCCGCGACGTGGAATGCGGTGGCAAAAAGATGGGGCGGCACGTCGAACTCGCTGTTCATCGCGGTTCTGACGGCCGCGTCCGGGAACGCCGGACGCGCCTCGGTCGGAGACACCGTGCAGTGGTCGTTGCCCGTCAGCGATCGCGCCGCCGACGATATCCGTTCCAACGCAACCAAGATCGTCAAGATCGAGGTCCCTGTCACCGACGCCACCGCTCTCGACCTGTCGCGCATCCGGTCGATCAGCAAAGCGGCGTTCACCGCGTTCGCCGCGACGCAGGCGGCCGGTCACGCTCCTGCCGGAATCTCGCAGGCTCTCGTTCAGATGCTGCCCGACGCCGTGGTTGCGCGCGTTCCGCAGCCTCGGGACGGTGCCGAAGGGTTGGCGTCCAACCTGGGTGTGTTGCCCGACGACTTCAGCACGGTGGCAGGTGTTCGTGCTCGTGCGGTGTCCGGCAGAGCGACTTTCTTCGGTGCCGACGCGGAGTTCGCTCGATCGCTGGACGGTGGACTCACGGCATGGGTGTGCGAGACGGACGCCACCGTCACCCTGACCGTTCACGCCATGGACCCTGATCGATTCCCCGATGACCGAGCGCTGAGTGACCACGTGGCCGCTGCGTTGACTCGATGGGGATTGTCCGCGCACTTCTGGTGAGTGCGTCAGTGATCGCGCGCAGTGGCCTCGGCGATGTCGGCCGCGGCCGCCACGGCTGCTTCGGTCGGTGCCACGGTATCTGCGAGCTCCCGTGCCGCACTTCTGGCCGCATCGGTGGTGATGTCGGTAATTCCTTGTAGCAGAACGGGTTCGGACAACGTCGAGAACTTCGTACTGGCCCCGGCCCCGATTCGGCGAAGCGCAGCTCCCCAGAACGGCTGGTCGGCGCTGAACCAGCACACGAGGGTCGGCAGGCCTGCGCGCGCGCTCGCGGCCGTCGTGCCTGCGCCACCATGGTGAACGGCTGCACGACACCGCGGAAACACGCTCGCGTGATCGACCGATTCGACGATCATGATGTTCGGATTCGCCTGAGCTGCAATCGATTCGGCACCGGTGAGATCGCTCCAGCCGGCACAGATCAAGGCCCGGAGACCTAGCTGTCCCGTCACATTGTCGATCATGCGCAACAGCGCTGCGGGGTCGGGAACCGGCATGCTGCCGAATCCGAAGTACACCGGTGGGGGACCCGCTTGCAGCCATCGGTCGAGTGCGGGATCGGTCTCCTGCCGCCCGGTGCTCAGCCCGAGAAATCCGACGAACGGACGCAGCGGCCCCCACTGCTCGGCCAGTCCGGGAAAGAGTGCCGACTCGTAGGCCTGAATCTCGACGCCGCCGTACCGCTCGGATCGTCTGGGTAACGAATCGCGGGTGGTTGCCAATCCCAGGTTTCTTCTCTGGGTGTTCTCGCGAGTCTTCATTGACTTCCACCGCAGCGCCTCGGCCAGCGCCCACATCGATCGGTTGACCGTGGACGGCAGGGTGACCCCCGGAACAACCGGCACCACTCCGTTTCGTCGGAGCGGGCAATAATGCAGAGCCACAAAGGCATTGCCGGTCGCCTCTGCCATGTTGAACGCCATTTCCTGCCCCAGCGAGCCGGTGACGATCGCGTCGCTGCCCTCCGCCATCTGCGCGAGCTCGGCCGTCATCTGGTCCCAACCGTGATTGGCCAACTCCGCCAGTGCGGTCATTCGGGTCCGCGGGTTCGCCGACTTGATCCGCACCCGAACGAGCTCCGACTCCAACAGTCGATGGGTGTCCGGGCCGAACGAGACCACGTGCACACGTTCGGACCCAGCCGTGTTCGAGCGCGCGAAGTCCAGCAGATTGGGGGGTGCGCCGAGCACCACATCGTGCCCGCGATGCGCAAGTTCCACACCGAGCGCCACGCCGGGTGTCACGTCACCGCGGCTCCCGTTGAAGGGCATCACGAACTTCATACGGTCCTTCGCAGCACGTCGACTTCGGATCGAAGACAACCTATCAGTACCGTCTGCCTCGATTGGATACGGAAAACATATGGCGGGAAACACAATTGCGGCCCACCTGCGTGCGTACGCCCACAGCGATAGGCTTTCGTGGTGGAACGACTGACGTACGACGACGACCTCTTCCTCCGCATGGAATGCGTTCTCGGGGTACCCGTGGTCAATCAGATCGTCTGGCGATTCGACCGCCCGGTCTCGGTCGACGCACTCGAAGCGATGTGGCACCTGCTCGCCGCAGGCCCTATCGATCGATCCGTTCGGCGGGCACGAGTCCCCGGAGCGCGTGACAGTTGGACAGCGGCCCGCAGACCCGCCGATCCCATCGTCGTCGCAGCACCGATCGACCGCGCGGGAGTCGACCGATGGATCGAGGACGAGGCCGCCGTGAGGTTGGACCCGATCGAGGGACCGGCGTGGCGGTTGTCCGCCACAGCGGTCGAAGGTGGCGGCACGATCGTGTCGTTGGTGGGCTCCCACGTCGTCGGCGACGGAGGTGCTCTGACCTCCGCCGCCGCGTCCGCGCTGGCCGGACGCGCGGTTCCCGACGATTTCGAGCGAGTCGGACTCGACGATTCCGACTCCGTGCCGGCTCGCTCCGGTGCCGACTTCGTAGACGGTGTCGGACGGATCGGTGCGGCGCTCTCGGGTGCGGCACGAGCTCTCGGCGGTGCCGCGGTCGAGGCGGCGCGAGCACGGACCACGGGCTCCGGCTCGGTATCGACCGACTCTGCCTCCACGGACCGCCCGCGCGTCATGGTGGCACCTGCGGAGGGCGCGTGGGTGCCGAGCACCGTCGTAGTCGACTGCATGTCCGCGGACTGGTCTGCCGCCGCAGCGAGCAAAGGTGGCAGCTCCAACAGTCTGCTGGTTGCTGTCGTACTCGGCATCTTGACCCGCAGTGGACGAATCACCACGGAGGAGCGGGTTCGCGTCGCTCTCCCGGTCAGCACCAGGAGGGCGGGAGACAGGCGAGCCAACGCCACATCCGGCGTCTCGATCCACGTCGACGCGGGAGGGACGTACCGCGACGATCTCGGGCCGATTCGCGCATCGAGCAAACAGGCATTCCGGGCCCAGGCCGACCGAACTGTCACGACGACCTTCGAGCTGCTCAAGCCCCTGATGCAACTGCTGCCCGACGCGGTCGTGGCCAAACTTGCCGCGTCGGGATCGGCACCGCTGTGTCTGTGCTCGAATCTCGGCAGCAGAGGCGTCGCGCTGCGCACCATCGGGGGTGTCGACGCCACCGCGGTGGCGATGAGGTCGATCACACAGAACACGGATGTGGCGCTGCTCCGGCGCACCGGAGGCGGCGTCAGCGCATGGTGGAACGAATCGGGCGACCGCGCGACTCTGTGCGTGACCGGGCTCGATCCGGACAGTTTCCCCAGCAAGGAACACCTGCGTGGGTTCGTCGAGGCGGAATACGACAGTTGGGGTCTGACGCCCGAATTCTGGTGACCTCGAGACACATCACAAATGTGGGGGCACACGAATGTCGACCGGATCCCCGATGCCGCTATGCTTGCCGACTGTTCGAGTGTTCGAGCAGGTGTGAGAAAGGGGAGCGATCCATGGCAGTGGTCGTGTTGTTCGGGTCCGAGACCGGTACGGCCGAGGAGGTCGCCGACAAGATTGCGGACGTTCTGAGCGATCATGACGCCGAGGTACGCGACATGCTCGAGTACGAGGTGTCGGACATCGACACGGACGACGTCCACGTGATCATCTGCTCCACCTACGGCGACGGCGAGCTCCCCACCGGTGCAGAGCCCTTCTTCGATGCACTCGTCGAAGATGCCCCCGACCTCGCGGGGCTTCAGTTCGCAGTATTCGGACTGGGTGACCGGGTCTACGAGGACACGTTCAACCGCGGCGGCGAAATCATTGCCGAGAAGCTCACCGAACTCGGTGGAAAGCAGATCGGCAGCCACGCTCGGCACGACAGCTCGTCCAACATCAAGCCCAAGACCATGGCCGAGGAGTGGGCTCGCGAACTGATCGACCTGCTGCCCTGATACCGACACGGCTAGGACGAGGCTCGACCCCAGAGCTCGGCCAAGGACGTGCCCACCCGGTTCAACAGGGTTCGCACCAGCGGTAGGCCTATGCCGATCACGGAGGACGGGTCGCCCTCGATGCGGTCCACGAACCAACCGCCGAGCCCGTCCAGCGTGAAGGCCCCGGCAACCAGAAGCGGCTCACCGGAGGCGAGGTAGGCCTCGAGGTCCACCGACGACGGCGTCGCGAAATGCACGACTGTCGAACTGTGCGCCGCAGCCTGGGCCACGACGACGCCGGCCGTCACTCGAAGCACTGCATGGCCGGTCAGCAGCTCGCCGCTGTTTCCCGCCATCGACTGCCATCGTTCCCGCGCCACCTCCACCGAGTGCGGCTTACCGTGTAGCTCGCCGCCGATCGACAGCATCGAATCGCAGCCCACGATCACCAGATCGTCTGTCGAGTCCGTGAGTGTCTCGGCTACTGCTGCCGCCTTGGCTCTGGCCAACTCGGTCACCACTGTCTCCGGAGACGCAGAGGGCCCGAGGGCCTCGGCGAGCGCATCCTCGTCCACACCCGATACCTGGACGATCGGTTCGACGCCGGCTCCGCGCAGCACCGACAAACGGGCCGGTGAGGCGGACGCCAGAACCAACCGGACCGGGCCCGGCACGTTCTCCTCGGGCGGCACCGTCACCGTTGGTGACGGCCCGACGCGGCGTACGAGTACGCCGACTGTGCCGCGAAGCGGCGATGCAACAGCTCCGGCGAACCCCACAGCTCCGCAGGCACGGAGCTGCCCACCGATGCAGGTCCACCCTGAGCAGCTTTCAGAACTGCCACCAGCGCGGCGAGTTCCTCATCGCTCGGATTGCCCTTCACCACGCGAACTTCCGGAGACGTGGCGGAGGCATCCTCCACCACTACGACCTCGCCGCTCGCTGCGTCATGATTCGCGTTCATAGTGGGATGTTTCCGTGCTTCTTCGGTGGGAGGGTGACTTGTTTGCGTTCGAGCAGACGCAGCGCGGTCACGATCTGACCGCGGGTATGACTCGGGGAGATGACGGCATCGAGGTACCCGCGTTCGGCAGCGACGTACGGGTTGACCAACGTGTCCTCGTATTCCTGCTGCAACGTCAGCCGCAACGCATCGACGTCCTCACCGTTCTTCGCCGCCTCCAACAACTGCTTGCGATACACGAACCCGACCGCACCCGAGGCCCCCATCACCGCGATCTGCGCCGTCGGCCACGCCAAATTGACGTCGGCACCCATGTGCTTGGACCCCATCACGTCGTACGCCCCGCCGTACGCCTTGCGGGTGATGACGGTGATCTTCCCGACCGTCGCCTCCCCATAGGCATACAACAATTTCGCGCCCCGCCGAATGATGCCGTTGTACTCCTGCCCCGTCCCGGGCAGGAACCCCGGCACATCGACCAACGTGATGATCGGAACGTTGAAACAATCACACGTGCGCACGAACCGCGCCGCCTTCTCCGAGGCATCGATATCGAGCGTTCCCGCGAACTGCGTCGGCTGATTGGCCACGATCCCCACCGACCGGCCGTCGATCCGCCCGAACCCGACGATGATGTTGCGGGCCCGCCCCTCCTGCACTTCGAGGAACTCGTCGTCGTCGAGGATCCGGGTGATCACCTCGTGCATGTCGTAGGGGGTGTTCGGTGAATCCGGGATCAGGGTGTCGAGCTCGAGATCCTCCGCCGTCAGCGAGTCCTCGATCGCCCCGGTGATCGGATCCGACGGCACCGTCCGCGGGGCATCGGCACGATTGTTCGACGGCAGATACGACAGCAGATCACGCACGTAATCCAATGCGTCGTGCTCACCGGAGGCGACGTAATGCGCGACCCCGGATTTCTCCATGTGTGTCTTCGCGCCACCGAGCTCTTCCATCGTCACGTTCTCACCGGTGACGGTTTTGATGACATCGGGGCCGGTGACGAACATCTGACTGGTGCCGTCGACCATGACCACGAAATCGGTCAACGCCGGGGAGTAGACGTGCCCACCGGCGGCGGGGCCCATGATCAGCGAGATCTGCGGGATCACCCCCGACGCGCGGACGTTGCGGTGAAAGATCTCCCCGTACAACCCGAGAGAGACGACACCTTCCTGGATGCGGGCACCGGCACCTTCGTTGATCCCCACCAACGGCCGTCCGGTCTTGACCGCCAGGTCCATCACCTTGACGATCTTCTCGCCGTAGATTTCCCCCAACGAGCCACCGAAAACGGTCGCGTCCTGGGAGAACACACACACATCACGGCCGTCGACGGTGCCGTAGCCGGTGACGACACCGTCACCGAGGGGCCGGTTGTCACCCAACCCGAAATTCTGGGACCGGTGCCGCGCCAACGCATCGAGCTCGACGAACGAGCCCTCGTCGAGCAACGCCGTGATCCGCTCGCGTGCGGTCAACTTGCCCTTCGCGTGGACCCGCTCCACCGCCGCCTCACCCGAGGGATGCTCCGCACCCGCGAGACGTTTACGAAGATCGGCCAATTTACCCGCAGTGGTATGGATATCGGGTGTTTCGGCCGACCCGGGTGCAGTGGAATCCTGGACGCTGGTCATGGGGCAACACTTTAACTGCGAGTGTGATCTGCGACCCGACCGAGGGTGGTTCGCGGAGGGCGTACGTCGTTGCCGAGCCCATATGCTGGTGCTCATGTGGACAAACCTCGATCGCCCACCGCTCGACGTCCGCGCACTTCGGCGGGCATTGGTGGACGGACCGCAGGCGTCGTGGTCCCGTCTGGACGTGGTTGCCGAAACCGGTTCGACCAATGCCGATCTGGTGGCAGGGGCAGTGAACTATGCCGACCGGACCGCGCTGATCGCCGAGCATCAGGACAACGGTCGCGGTCGGCACTCGAGATCGTTTTCCGGCGCGCCCCGGTCGCAGATCCTCTTGTCGATGCTGCTGAAGTTCCCTGGGATCGATCCAGCGGTACTCGGATGGCTGCCGTTGATGACGGGAATCGCTCTGGTCGACGCGTTACGGACCGTCGGCGAAGTCGATGCGCGACTGAAGTGGCCCAACGACGTCCTCATCCGAGGCAAGAAGGTCTCGGGCATCCTTGCTGAGGTTGCTGCGCACGGACCGTCCCCGACGGTGGTCATCGGGCTGGGGGTCAACGTGTCGATGACCGCGGACGAGTTGCCGGTGCCGACGGCCACGTCGCTCGCTCTCGAGAAGGCAGCGGTTCTCGATCGCGACACGTTGGTGCGCTCGATTCTGCGGGGGGTGGCCGCAGAGGTGGACTCGTGGCGTGACTCGAACTGGAGTACCGACGTGCTCGCGCACCGGTACCGGGATCGGTGCGGAACGATCGGGCAACGCGTTCGCGTCGACCTTCCCGGCGGCGAGGAGAAGTTCGGCACTGCCGTCGACGTCGACGAGCACGGCAGAATGGTGATCGAGATGGAGCACCCCGATTCCGGTCGGCTGGCGGTCGCGGCCGGTGACGTCACTCATCTCCGGCCCGTCTCGTGAGACCATCTCACGCAGGAGCGGAGCCTGCGGAGCGCCCGCTTTTTCATGGGTGCCGTAGCGAGTAGTCAGGAGTGCACGTGGGGTATCCACAAGACGCGTTGGCCGACGAGGAGGAGCTACTGCTCCATCATCACCCGCACTGGAAGATGCTGATACTTCCGTCGATCACGTTCGTGCTCGTCACCGGCGTCGCGGGTGTAGCCCTCGGCGTCGCGAGTGCGCGGCTGCAGTCGACCGCCTCACACGTCGCCATGATCGCTGCGGCGGTGGTGTGGGCGGCGATCGTGGGGTGGCGTTGTCTGGTTCCGCTGATCAGTTGGAAGTGCACGCACTTCATCGTCACCGACCGGCGTGTGTTGATTCGCCAGGGCGTGCTGACCCACTCCGGCATCGATATTCCGATGAGTCGAATCAGCAACGTGCAGTTTCGCCACGGCCTGCTCGATCGGATGCTGGGCACCGGAACACTGATCATCGCCTCGGCGTCGGACGATCCACTCGAGTTCGACGACATTCCGCACGTCCAGCGTGTCCATTCCCTGCTCTACCAGCAGGTTTTCGATTCGATGGAATACCGCCGCGAGTCCGTGCACGGTCGAGAGGCCGCGTTCGAGCCGATGGCCGACGATTCGCCCGTCGAGTCCAAGCCCGGATGGCGCGCTGCGAAACGCAGGTAACACAGGCTGTTCTCACTTTCGAACCGTAGGGTGACCGATGTGACCGACGTGCTGCTTGCCGAAGACGACGAAGCTATCGCTGCGCCCCTGTCCCGCGCTCTCGGGCGTGAGGGGTACACGGTGACCGTCGAACAGACCGGCCCTGCCACCCTCCAACGCGCCTTGGATGGAAAATTCGATCTGCTGATCCTCGACCTGGGGCTGCCGGGTATGGACGGACTCGAGGTGTGCCGGCAGGTGCGGGCCAACCGATCCGAGCTGGCCGTCCTCATGCTGACTGCGCGAACCGACGAGGTCGATTTTGTTGTCGGCCTCGATGCCGGCGCAGACGACTACGTCGGCAAGCCCTTCCGGCTCGCCGAGCTCATGGCCCGTGTCCGCGCCCTGCTCCGCCGCCGCGGGGCGGGGGAGGACTCCCCGATCGAGGTCGGAGCCATTCGTCTCGAACCAGCGGCCCGTCGCGTCCTCGTCGGTGGCACCGAGATCTCGTTGGCGAACAAGGAGTACGAGCTGCTGAAGGTCTTGCTCGATCACGCGGGCCAAGTGGTCTCCCGTGATGTGATTCTGCGCGAGGTCTGGGGCGATGCCGAGCTGCGCGGATCGAAGACTCTCGACATGCACATGTCCTGGCTGCGTCGCAAGATCGGCGACGAGGGACCCGTTGCCGAGCGTCGGATCGCGACGGTGCGCGGCGTCGGATTCCGCATCAACAGCGACTAGTCGTCGATGCGGCGTCGAATTCTGGTCTCGATTCTCGCTGTCGTCGTCATGACGGCACTGTTGCTCGGTTTGCCTCTGATGTACACGGCGTGGCTGTGGGTCGAGGACTTCACCCGCAACGACCTGCAAGCCCGTCTCGACCGGATGGCGGCGGAGATCATTTCGCAGGAGGGGTCGGCGGGGCTGATCGAAGGCCAACTCGACATCGGTTCGCTTCGATTGGCGATTCCCCAGGGGGGACGGTTGGTGGTCATCTACCCGACCCCCGAGGATGCCGCGTCGCGGGCGGACATCGGCCAGGCGTTCGTGGATCGGCCCCTCGTCGAGTCGTTGTCGATGGGTACCTCGGGTTCACTGCGACTCGAAGTGCCGTCCGATGACATGCGGTCCCTCCAACGCCAGGCGCTCGGAGCGGTGACTCTTGTGGTACTCGCATCCGCGATGGCAGGCACGGTCGTCGCTGTTCTGACGGCCAAGCGCTTGGCCGATCCGCTGCAGGACGTGGCCCGGCGCGCTGCCCGACTTGCCGAGGGCGACTTTCGGCCGGACCCACGACGGCACGGGATCGCCGAGCTCGACCGGGTCTCGGAAGTACTCGACTCGGCCACCGTCGAGATCGCCGGCCGTCTGCAGCGTGAACACACGCTGGTCGCCGATGTCTCTCACCAGCTCCGCAGCCGCCTGACGGCGGTCCGGCTACGGCTGGACGAAATTTCCACGCACCCGGATCCGGCGGTGGTGGACGAGGCAAACGAAGCGATGGACCAGGTCGACCGGTTGACGCTTGCCATCGACGAGCTCGTCCGGTCCTCCCGCAGCGACGGTGCGGCCGGCGCTCACGAAGTGTCGGTCATCGAGGAACTGACCGGCACCGTCGTCGAATGGCAGCGCAATTTCGAGGACGCAGGCCGCAGCCTGGAGCTCAAGGGCGACATGGACCTCAAGGCGTCGGTGACGGGATCGCGACTGCGCGAGGCGGTGTCGGTATTGGTCGACAATTCCCTGGTGCACGGCGACGGTACCTGCACAGTCGCCGTCAGGGCGGTCTCGGCGGTCGAGAGCACCGATCGACGGCGGGAACGACTGGTCTGCGTGGAGGTATCCGACGAGGGGCCGGGGGTGAGCAACGAACTTGCGCCACACATCTTCGATCGCGGATTCTCCGGTGCCGGATCCACCGGTGTCGGGCTGGCGCTGGCTCGGGCTCTGATCGAAGCGGACGGCGGCAGGCTGGAATTGCAACGTCGCCGACCTGCATTGTTCTCGGTGTTCATACCTGCGTGGCGTGAACCTTCGCCTGCGGTGTCGCGGCGTGAGCCGCGTTGAGAACGGTCAGGGCTTGTCGAGTGCGTCTGCAGCGTCGGTAGGGTCCTCGTTGCGCTCGGCATCGATCTCGAGAATCGTGCGCGCATTGTCCTCGGGAAATGCGAAACGCCTGAGCGCCCAGAACCGGAACGCCATCTGGAGAAGATTGCCGATGATGTAGTTCAGGACGAAGTCGATGATGACGACCATCGTCAGCGACTCGCTGGTGTCCCGGATGTCGAAGATGTTGTTCGCGATCCACAGGGGACCGGCAGCAATGAGCACTCCGATTCCACTGATGCCGAAGAAGAGCAGGGCCTCGTGGTGTCTCTCGCGTCCGCCGCGGTGTTTGAAGGCCCATTCGCGATTGAGAAAGTAGCTCAGCAGGGTGGCGAGCACGCCCGAGATGATCTTGGCGATCACCGGCTTCTGCTCGAGCACCGTCAAGCTCAGCGAATAGAAGATCACGAGGTCGAAGACCATCGTTGTGCCACCCACGATGGCGAACTTGATCAGCTCGCTGTGCCGAATCGCAAGATCCCTGATGGGCTTGGGTAAGCGTCGAAGCACGCTGTCGATCGTCGGCACAACGGTGAAGTCTACGAAACGAACAACCGATCCGACGAACCGACGCTCTGATCATCAGGGTTTCCACAGGTGCTCGCTGGGCCGGCAGTGACGTGTGCGGCTGCCGGTTCGGACCGAAGGCGCAGGACATGACACCATGGTGAGCCGTGACAGGTACCGAACCGCGCCCCACAGCTGCGCGCCCGTCGTCGACCGGAATGCCCGTGGTCACGATGATCGGCGGCGGTCAGCTCGCCCGAATGACCCACCAATCCGCCATCGAGCTCGGGCAGACGCTCCGGGTTCTGGCCGCGGGCTCGGACGAGCCGGCAGCCCAGGTGAGCCCCGACGTCGTCTTCGGTCACCACGACGACCTGGAGGCGCTGCGCACTGCCGCCACCGGTTCCAACGCGCTCACGTTCGACCACGAGCACGTGCCGACCGAGCATCTCGAGACTCTGGTCGCCGAAGGTGTCAACGTGCAACCGCCACCGAGCGCGTTGATCTTCGCGCAGGACAAACTGCGGATGCGGCGCAAGCTGGCAGAACTGGGCGCGCCCGGCCCCGCCTACGCGGAGGTCGCGTGGGCGCAGGACGCCATCGCATTCGGAGACGAGCACGGGTGGCCGGTGGTACTCAAGGCCGTGCGCGGCGGATACGACGGGCGCGGTGTCTGGATGCCCGCGGATGCCGAGGAAGCAGAGGCGATCGTCACGGCTCAACTCGACCTGGGTGTACCGCTCATGGTGGAGGAGAAGGTCGCCATGCGCCGCGAGTTGTCGGCCATGGTCGCACGATCGCCGTTCGGTCAGGGTGCGGCGTGGCCCGTCGTGCAGACCGTGCAGCGCAACGGCCAGTGCGCCGTCGTGCTGGCACCTGCTCCCGATCTCGATGAGGACGTGGCCACTTTCGCGGGCCGGCTCGCACTCGACATCGCAGGCGCGCTCGGTGTCGTAGGGGATCTTGCGGTCGAGCTGTTCGAGACCACCTCGGGCAAGCTGCTGGTGAACGAGCTGGCGATGAGGCCACACAACTCCGGACACTGGACCATGGACGGGTGCCGCACCTCGCAGTTCGAGCAGCATCTGCGTGCGGTGTTGGACTATCCACTCGGAGACACCGACCCGCTTGCTCCACTCACCGTGATGGCCAACATTCTCGGCGCGCCGGAGGCACCGGAGATGACGATGGACGAGCGGCTGCATCATCTGTTCGCCCGCATGCCCGATGCGAAGGTGCACCTGTACGGAAAAGGTGAGCGCAAGGACCGCAAGATCGGCCACGTGAACATCCTGGGTTCGTCGTCCGGTTCCCTCGCCGATCCTGCCTACGTGGCCTCGGTGCGCGAGCGAGCCGAACGTGCAGCGCACTGGATGTCGCACGCCGAATGGACCGACGGATGGGATCCGCACAATGACTGACAACACTACTGATCCCGGCCCCGCAGTGGGCCTGATCATGGGCAGCGATTCCGACTGGCCGACGATGGAAGCTGCTGCAGAAGCATTGGCGGAGTTCGGCATTCGGTTCGAGGTGGGTGTCGTCTCGGCCCATCGAACCCCGCAGCGGATGCTGGACTATGCCCGCGAGGCCGCAGGTCGAGGCATCAAGGTGATCATCGCCGGTGCCGGTGGAGCGGCGCACCTGCCCGGCATGGTGGCATCGGCGACGCCATTGCCGGTCATCGGTGTGCCGGTACCGCTGAAGTATCTCGACGGTATGGATTCGCTGCTCTCGATAGTTCAGATGCCCGCGGGCGTTCCCGTGGCCACGGTGTCCATCGGCGGTGCCCGCAATGCGGGGCTGCTTGCGGTCCGGATTCTGGGTGCGTCCGATCCCGCGCTTCGAGAACGAATGGCTGCGTTCCAGGCGTCACTCGAGGCCATGGTGTTGGAAAAGGACAAAGCTCTGCGCACCACGTTGTTGGGGTGAGGACGGCTGTGTCTCGGCAGGAGCAGATTCGGCGAGCCGGCCGGGGTCGGTGGCAGTCCATACTGGTGACGCGGCTGGCGTTGGTCTACGCGCGTGTGTGGCGCGGAACCGCGCACTTCGACGACGAGTTCTCGATCTTCGTGTGCACCGGTCTACGAGGCGGATTCGGCCGCGGCGGAACGACGTTCGGTGGTGCCTACCTGACGAAGGGAAACACTGCTCGTCGGGTACTGCGACACGAAGCCGTGCACGCGGATCAGTGGGCGCATTTCGGGTTGACGTTCCCGTTTCGATACCTCGCCGAGGAGATACGGCATCGTGGGCCTGCGAACGAATACGAAATCCAGGCGGGTCTCGCAGACGGCGGCTATCGACAGCCTGGATGAGTGCTGCGCTCGCGCGGTGGGCCCCGAGGTTCAGGTCAGGGTGGCGGTGACCTTCTCGGTCTCGGTACGTCGCTCGGACTTAGCCTCGTCCGCATTGGTCACCTGAACCAGCGAGGCTCCTGCGACGAGCACCGACAGCAAGCCCTCGATGATCTCGTCGGGGGTGTTCCAGGTTGCCGTCGACAGCACGCGATCGGCGGCTGTCCACGAACGAGTCTCGGCGCCGGCACGGGCGGCAGCGAGCACCTCGTCCACCGAACGACCGTCCAGAGCCGGTGTTCCGGTTGCGCCTCCCGAGGTCCGGAACTGATCGCCGTGCACCCGCACCGAGGTTGCGTAATCGGTCATTCCGATCGGCAGGTCGGGGACAGCCTTACCGAACGCGTCGAGTGAGAAGGCCAACACCTCGTCGACATCCGGTGCCTCGGCAAGGCGGTCTGCCGACACCATGGCCACGTCGGCAGAGTCGTCGGCACCCAGGACCACCTCGCCGCCCGCCCACCAAGCACCCAGCAGTACCGCGGCCGTCTGCCAGTGTGCGGGCAACAGCACGCTGACCTTGCCGCCGGCCTCGAATGCGAACTCGTCGCGTAACAGGTTGGCGGTCTTCGCGGCCCAATTCGCGAGTGTCACTGCCGACACCTCCACCCGCTCGCCGGTCGCATCGTCGTAGAACGTGATGCGCGGACCGGCCGGGTCAGCGGCAAGAATCGGGTCGAGCAGGGTCTGAGTCAGATTCGAGGCCACACCACGCACCCTAGATGACGACTCGGCACGCCTGTTCACACGCTGCGTTCCACGCGCTGCGAGCAGCACCGTCGAAGTCGACGCACAGGTCGGTCGACGCCTGTGTCAGTTGACGCACATCGGGCCGGTGGAGCCCGCGTCGATCGGAGCCGCGGGCTCCTCGGGAATCGCTGTACCCGACTCGGGTGCAATGGTTTCGGCTGTTGCCGCCTGCCCGGAACCGGGGCCCGCGTAGTCGTCGGCGAGCACCACCCGAACGGTGTCCGACGTCAGCGTGTCGTCCGCGGTGATCTGCAGTCCGCCGAGCGCGGCCGAGACGGCGCGCGCGGCGTCACTGTCGACGTCGGCAGCTTGGATGCGGCTCGACGAGATGGACGAGCCCTCGTAGTTTCCGATGGTCCCGCCGACGTACCCCAACGCCGTCAGGGAACCGGCGACGCCGTTGGCGAGTCCTTCGATTCCGCTGTCGTTCGCGACGTCCACGGTCACCGTCGACGGATCGACCGCCGGGGCCTCGGAATTCTCGGCATTGGCCTCCGCCGAATTGCCATCGCCGAGCAAACTCGCGACGTACTTCTTCACCGCGGCGGGATCGACCTGGACGATCGATTCGCCGTAGTCGGTCGTGGCGTTGATGTCGACGGCGGGGATGGTCTCGAACTTGACCTTGCCTCCGGCGAGATCTTGGAGTCGTGTAGCGAATTGCAGTATGTCCCAGTCGGAATCGAGCGTCACCGACCGCTGCACCGCGGTGCTGAGCTGACCCAGTTTGCTGGGATTGCTCAGTGTCTTGGCGCTCAACACACTCCGAACGAGCGAGGCCATGAACACCTGCTGACGCACGATACGGTCCAGGTCTCCGCGGGGGAGATCGTGCCGCTGTCGAACGAAGCTCAGAGCCTGCGAACCAGCCAGCTTCTGCTCGCCGGCGGGGAAGTTCGCACCCGAGAGTGGTTCTTGCACAGGGTTGTTGAGGCACACTTCGACGCCGCCGACGGCATCGGTCAACAGCACGAAGCCGAGCAAACCCACCTCGGCGTAGTGGTCGACGGTGATCCCGGTCAAGTTGGCGACCGAATCGATCAGAGCCTCGCGCCCGGCCTCGGTGGCCTGGGACTCCGCATCGGCGTCTGCGACACCTTGCTCCACCAATTCCAGTCGTTTGTTCTCTTTGGTCGCGCCGTACGCGGCATTGATCTTCGACATCCCGATGCCCGGTACCTCCACGTACGAATCGCGTGGGATGGAAATGGCGGTGGCCGACGAGCCGTCGTTCGGGACGCGGATCAACACGATCGTGTCGGTGTTCGACGCCACCTCCTCACCGGCGTTGAGCGATGCGAGTTCCTCGGGCGACAATGCGTTGCCGTGGGCGTCGGTGCGGCTGTCCGTACCGACCATCAGGATGTCCACGGCACCGTCTGCGGCGCCGCCGAGACCCAGACCACCTGCGGTGGCGATGTTCGATCGCAGACTGTCGACACTGCGCCACGCGAAACCGGTCACGAGAAGAACGAGGATCGACAGGACTGCGACAGCCACGTGAGTCGGGGGCCAACGGCGACCGCTACCCGCGGTAGGGGCGCCGCGCTCGGTTTCCGGTCGCCCGACGGGACCGCGGGGATCACGCTGCCTCGTCCGGTGCGATCTCCCGGTCGATTCGCCGCGGCGTTCACGGGACCGGCGCTGATCGCGCTGTTCTTCGTCGGAGTGTCGACGTGCGGTACGCGCATCGAGATCGTCGGGGCGGTACGCACCGCGTGCATCGGAACCATCGGGTCGCCGGGGAGTGCGCCGCCGCGGCGGGGGAGTGCGCTCACCTCCGGGCGTGCCTGAATCTCGTGGCACCGTTCAAGACCCTCTCTCGTTCCGACCGACCTCGGCAGCCGACTGCTTCGTTCTCCCCCCGCTGTTCGAAGGTTACTTGTCGGCGGTCGCTGCCTCGCCCAACCGAACCCGGCGTGCCACACTTGGCAACCGTGAACGCGATCCTGGTAACCGGTGCACACGGCCAGTTGGGCCGCCGAGTGGTGGCTCTGGCCGCAGAACGCGGCAGCGGTGCGCAGGTTCTCGCGTATTCGTCCGCCGACCTGGACATCACCGACCCCGATGCGGTCGCTGCCGCGGTGCGTGCGGGAGCAACGGTGATCAACTGTGCTGCTTACACCGCGGTCGACGCTGCCGAGACCGACGAGGCGAGGGCCATGGCCGTCAATGCGGACGGCCCCCGAAATCTCGCGCGCGCCTGCGGGCGTGTCGGTGCCCGGTTGATCCACGTCTCCACCGATTATGTGTTCGACGGCACAGCAACCGAGCCGTACGAGGTCGACGCGAAGACCGCTCCGCAGTCGGCATACGGACGCACCAAGCTCGCCGGCGAGCTCGCGGTGCGCGAGGAGTTGCCCGAGGCCGTCGTCGTGCGGACCGCGTGGGTGTACGACAACACCGGTAAGAACTTCGTGACCACGATGCAACGGCTCGAAGGTGAGCGCGACACCCTCTCGGTGGTGAACGACCAGATCGGCTCGCCCACGTTCGCCCTCGACCTGGCGTCGGGCCTGCTGGAGATCGAAGCCGACCCCACCGTGGTGGGACGGACCCTGCACTACACCAACGCGGGGCAGGCCAGCTGGTTCGATCTGGCTCGCGCGGTATTCACGCACATCGGTGCCGATGCCGAGCGCGTGCAGCCGTGTTCGAGCGCCGAATACGTCGTGCCGGCACCCCGGCCTGCCTACTCGGTCCTCTCGCCGACCGCCTGGGTCGACGCGGGCCTGACGCCGGCGCGCCCGTGGTCGGCCGCACTGACGGCAGCCTTGACGCAGTCGAGGTGAGGCTTTCACCCGCGCTCGGGCTACTCTTGCCCGCGTGAGTTCCGAGCTGGCCGTAGTGACGGTGACCTATTCGCCCGGCGAATACCTGGATCAATTCCTGACGTCTCTACGTGAGGCCACGACGCGCCCCTATCGGGTGATCATGGCCGACAACGGCTCGGTCGACGGCACCCCC
This sequence comes from Rhodococcus sp. IEGM1428, assembly GCF_050321865.1. Lineage (NCBI taxonomy): Bacteria > Bacillati > Actinomycetota > Actinomycetes > Mycobacteriales > Nocardiaceae > Rhodococcus > Rhodococcus sp. IEGM1428. The sequence goes on from NZ_JBNQFW010000001.1 coordinate 919,255, forward strand.
GAGGCAGCCGAGGCAGCGTTCGACGAGGCCGAGTTGCTGCGCACCGGCGCCAACATCGGTTACGGAGCAGCGGTCAATCGCGCGGTGGCTGCCGTGGACCCGGCTGTCGAGTTCGTCGTCGTGGCCAACCCCGATGTGCGCTGGCACCCCGGTTCGCTCGACGGACTTCTCGACGCAGCGGCTCGGTGGCCGCGCGCAGGTTCTCTGGGTCCGCTCATCCGCGAGCCCGACGGCTCTCGTTACCCCTCTGCTCGGTCGGTGCCCGATCTGACGTCGGGCGCGGGACACGCGATATTGGGCAAGCTCTGGCCGAAGAACCCGTGGACTCAGCGGTATCGCCAGGAGAACGAAACGGTGACCGAGCGTCCCGTGGGGTGGCTGTCTGGATCGTGCCTGTTGCTGCGGCGGTCGGCTTTCGATTCGATCGACGGATTCGACTCGCGCTACTTCATGTACATGGAGGACGTCGATCTCGGTGACCGGCTCGGCAGAGCGGGCTGGCACAACGTCTACGTTCCCGGCGTCGAGGTGACCCATTCGAAAGGCCATGCCGCAGGACGGCATCCGGAAGTGATGTTGCCCGCACATCACACCAGTGCGTACCGCTTTCAGGCCGACAGACACGCTCGGACGTGGCAGGCTCCCTTACGATTGGCTCTGCGCGCTGGTCTCGGTCTTCGCTCGAAGATCGTTGTGACCTCGGCGCTTCGGGCCCGCGCAGTTGACGGACGACTCACGGACGAGAGAACAGAGGCTGGACATGTCGGATAGTTCCCCATCGGTCGCCGCACGAACCGATGCAGTCATTCTGGTCGGCGGCAAGGGAACTCGGCTCAGGCCGCTGACGCTCTCGGCACCGAAGCCGATGCTTCCCACCGCCGGACTGCCGTTCCTGACCCATCTCTTGGCCCGCATCAAGGCCGCGGGTATCGAGCACGTCGTCCTCGGAACGTCGTTCAAAGCCGAGGTGTTCGAGCAGCATTTCGGAGACGGATCCTCGCTCGGCATCGACCTCGAATACGTCTTCGAGACCGAACCGCTCGGCACCGGCGGAGGCATCAGGAACGTGCTCCCGCGACTGCGCGCCGAGAACGTCATGGTCTTCAACGGGGACGTGCTGGGCGGCACCGATCTGACGGCAGTTCTCGACACGCACCGAACCACCGACGCCGATGTCACGTTGCATCTGGTTCGTGTCGGCGACCCGCGCGCGTTCGGGTGTGTGCCCACCGACGAATCCGGCCGCGTGACAGCGTTTCTGGAGAAGACGCAGGATCCGCCGACCGACCAGATCAACGCCGGTTGCTACGTCTTCAAGCGCGAGATCATCGAGTCGATCCCGGCCGGCCGGCCGGTGTCGGTGGAGCGAGAGGTGTTTCCTGCCTTGCTCGCCGAGGACAAGAAGGTCTACGGACACGTCGACAGCGCGTACTGGCGTGACATGGGTACGCCGGAAGACTTCGTGAAGGGCTCGGCCGATCTGGTCCGCGGCATCGCGCCGTCGCCCGCGCTGCACGGAGATCGCGGTGAATCCTTGGTTCACCCGAGCGCAGGAGTGGCACCGGGCGCACTGTTGATCGGCGGAACAGTCGTCGGCCGCGGTGCCGAGATCGGAGCGGGAGCTCGCCTGGACGGTGCCGTCGTGTTCGACGGTGCGGTCGTCGAGGCGGGGGCCGTCGTCGAGCGATCCATTCTGGGCTTCGGTTCCCGCATCGGACCCCGCGCCCTGGTGCGTGACGCGGTCATCGGCGACGGTGCGGACATCGGTGCCCGTTGTGAGCTGCTCCGCGGTGCTCGTGTGTGGCCCGGCGTCAAGCTCCCCGACGGCGGGGTGCGTTTCTCCACCGACGTCTGACCCGATCCGCTCGTCGCTACCGGCGGCGTGCAGCGAGCGCGACGAGGCGGTCGATCGTCTCGTGCTCGGCGGTGTCCGGCAGAGCGTCCACCGGCCACCATCGGAGATCTGTCGACTCCTCGCTGCGGACCGCCCGGGCACCGTCCTGGGCGCGCACCAGGAACCTCAGGTCGAGGTGTCGGGTCGCCTTACCCAGCGAGCACGTGATCGGGTGCGTGTGCGCCGAGAGCAGTACCGGATCGATGGTCAGATCGGCGATTCCGGATTCCTCGGTGGCCTCGCGCAGCGCCGCGTCGACCACCGTGTGGTCCGTCGGTTCGCAGTGGCCGCCCAGTTGAATCCACCGACCGACCTTCGGGTGAAGAGTCAGTAGCACGTGGGTGCCGGACTCGTTCAGCACCAGCGAGGACGCCGTGAAGTGGCCCGCCTCGTTGGCGCGCAGACACGCATCCGGGTTGCTGTGCAGAAACGCCAGCATCGTGTGCCGGAGCGATTCGTCGCTCGAATCGGACGGTGCCCATCGATCGAGCGATGCTCCGACCGAATTCCACAGAGTCGAACGAGGCGGCGTCGTTGCCGACACGTCAGAGCTCCAACAGCGACGACCCGGGCAGCACCGGATTCCGGACCGTCGACGGCTCGCTGGGGTGTCCGATTGCGATGGCTCCCATGGCTTTCCAATCTGCACGCAGTCCGAGTTCGGCACGCACGGTATCGGCGGCGAAAATGGTCGAACCGATCCAGCAGCTGCCGAGTTCCCGTACCGCAAGGGCCACGAGCAGACCTTGGACGGCGGCACCGACCGCCACGGTGAACATCGTCTCCTCCGCGGCTCGACGCCTCTCGTCGGGGTACGAGTGCGCGCCGTCGGGCACACAGAACGGAACGACGATTTCCGGTGCGTCGAACAGAATGTCGCCGCGGCTCAGTCGCGCGGCGATCCGCTCCTCGCTCAGTCCGTCGCTCGTCAGGTCGGCGCGCCACTGCTCGCGCATCGTCTCGAGCAGCCGACGCCGCAGCGTCGGGGTCCTGACCCACACGAACCGGACCGGTCGAGTGTGGTGCGGAGCGGGGGCGGTGAGAGCGTCGGCGACCGAAGCCCGAATCCGCTCGGGATCGACCGAGTCCGAGGAGAACGACCGAACCGACCGCCTCAGCAGCAAAGCCTCCCGACGGCCACGATCGAGTGCTTCGGCGGTGCCGAGCCAGAACAGGTCGTCCTCGCCGCCGCGAAGGAGAGCCGCCGCGGTGGAACCGTCGTCGACCGGTGCCAAGCCGCGTACGACGGCGATCGGCACACCGCCCAGCTTGCCCTTCACCAGATCGCCTGCGGCTGCGAGCTCGTCCGCGATTGCGACCTCGGTGACCACGAGCTCGTTGCCCTGACCGTCCTCGGCTCCGGCGTAGGCGTGCAGAACCGGGAGGCCCGCCGCGCCGATGGCGGCGTCGGTCTGTCCGATCCGCCAGGCGCGCCCCATGGTGTCGGTGACGACCACGGCCACCGTCACCCCCAGCAGTTCGCCGAGAGCGGCGCGCAGGGCAGCGGCGCTGGCATCAGGGTCCTCGGGCAGCAGTGCCAGTTCGCCACCGTCGACGTTGGAGCCGTCGATGCCCGACGCGGCCTGCACGATGCCCAGCCGGTTCTCGGTGATGAGGGTTCGGCCCTTGCGCGCAACGATTCGAACGGCTTCCTGCTCCACCAGCACTCTGCGGGCAGCGTCACGCTCGTCGGCATCGTGCGGTGCCTGCACCAACCGGCCCTCCACCTTGGAGACGACCTTGCTGGTGACGATCAAGATGTCGCCGTCGCGCAGCCACGGCGCTCGCTCGGCGATAGCCGAAGCCAGGTCGTCACCCGGCCTGAATTCCGGGAGCCCGGTGATCGGCAGCATTTCGATCGAACCGCCCGGTGCATGATCGCTCGGTACCGTGGACATCGAGGCGGTCTCGCGTGAATCGGTCACAGGTCGAGTCCAGCCGCGAGCAGCGCGGTACGCGCCATCACCGCTGTGGTCTCGGGGTCGGTCATCAGCAACGGGACCGACTGCACGTCCACTCCGTCGACGACCGCGGCGTCGGTGGTGTGCACCAGCCATGCGTCGAGAATGCCGGTGCCGCTTCGGCTTCCGTAGTAACGGCCGACCGCCTGTGCTGTGGTGTCGACACCGATGACGGACAGGCACTCGTCGGCCATGCCGCGCAACGGCTTACCGTCGACGACGGGGGAGAGGCCGACAACCTTGGCTGCCGTGGTTCTGAGGGCCCCTCGGATACCCGGTACCGCAAGGATCGCGCCGACGCTCACCACCGGATTGGACGGTGCCAGGATCACGGCATCGGCTTCTGTGATCGCTTCGACCACTCCCGGTGCCGGGCTTGCCTGTTCGGCACCGATGTTGGCGAAACTGTGGGTCGGGATCTGCGCTCGGTAACGAACCCACCACTCCTGGAAGTGAATTGCGCGTTGCTGCTCGCCGCTCGGATCGTCCGGATCGGTGACGACGACGTGGGTCTCGGACCGATCGTCGGTGACGGGCAGCAGCCGGACGCCCGGTTGCCACCGGTTGCAGAGAGCTTCGGTGACGGCCGACAGGGGAAATCCGGTGCGCAACATCCGACTGCGGATCAGGTGTGTGGCGATGTCACGGTCGCCGAGTCCGAACCAGTCGGGATCGGCACCGTAGGCCGCCAATTCGTCCCGCGCGTTCCAGGTCTCGGCGATGCGGCCCCATCCACGATCGGTGTCGATTCCACCACCGAGGGTGTACATGCACGTATCGAGATCCGGGCAGATGCGAAGACCGTGCATCCACACGTCGTCGCCTACGTTGACCACCGCGGTGATCTCGTGCTCGGGGTTGTCGCCGAACAAGGATTTGAGACCCTGAAGGAACCGCGCGCCACCGACGCCACCGACCAGAACAGTAACTTTCACAACGCACGAGCCTAGTGGGGTTGCGGCGGTGCCGGGCGAGCGCCCACCCGGTGCTGCACCCGTACGAGCGGACCGTGGGCAGGTGCCATAACCGTCGCGACACGCACGGGACGGGCTCCGATTCGGGGAGACAGCCGATTTCGGGCATGTGATGGTATTGGATTTGCGCGATCGGCTTGACCGCGACACACCTGTGCGTGTCTAATCACAGGTATGTCATTCAGTGTTCGCAGCACGAGTTCGATTGCAGCGAACCTGGTTTCGAACACTCGTTCCCTTCCGGCTCGTCCTTGCATGGACGTCGAGTAGAGGTCGAGAGTTGGACGAACGCATATGCGTTCGGACACGCCAGTTGGACCGAATACCTGCGCGGGGCAAGGTATTCGAGCACACGAAGACCGAAAGTATCTGCGCTACCACAGGTGAGGAGGCGGAAGCGATGTATGACGAGCACGTGACACGTGATCAGCGGGGCGGACCCACTGCACATCTCAGCGCTGTCGACGACGCGCCGCAGACCGAGGCCGACAACGGGGCAGATTCGGGCGTCGCGGCCGACGCGGGTTCTGCGTACGTGGCTCGAACGATCGAAACGCAGATCGAGACCGACGCCGATATCGACAACGATGTCGACAACGATGTCGACTCCGACGTCGACCTGATGCCGTTCGTTGCCGAGTCGGTTCCGCCGGCCAAGCCGTTCCTCAGCCTCGTCGCAGGTTTCGACGAGATGTTCGAGGAGATCGAGGATCAGTGGCAGGAGCGCGCACTGTGCGCTCAGACCGATCCCGAGGCCTTCTTCCCGGAGAAGGGTGGCTCGACCCGCGAGGCGAAACGCATCTGTCTCGGCTGCGAGGTCAAGGACGAATGCCTCGAGTACGCACTCGCCAACGACGAGCGTTTCGGTATCTGGGGTGGGCTGTCCGAGCGGGAGCGGCGTCGACTCAAGCGCGGTATCGGCTGAGCGTTCCACCGACGCTCGGTTGTGCTCGATCGAGCACTCTGCGGCAGATCACTCTGCGGCGCTGTTCGGATCCACTTCGTCCGGGTCGATCCCGAGATATGTCGCTACTTGTTCCACCAGAACCTCGAACAACAGATCTTCCAGATCTTCAGGGTGCTTTGCGCGACGCTCGAGCGGTCGCCGGAACAGCACCACTCTGGCGCGTGTCGTCTCTCCGCGCTTGTCGATCCCGGCCGGCACCAATCGCGACAACGGCACGGGACCCTCTGCCACAACTTCGGGTGGCCATGTCACGGACTCCGGATCCAGCGCCCTGATCTTGGGCACATCGTCGACGGCGATATCGAGCTTCGAGAGCTTGTCGTGCCATCGATGATCGATTCGCGCGAACGCGTCGAGCACCAGACGGTCGAACTTCTCTGCCCGTGAGCGCCTGGCTGGGATGTCCTCGGGCAGAACCGGTCCGCGGATGCCGCGGCCGTGCCGTGCCACGGACCGAGAGGTGATCCTGCGCGCGGAGGAGAATCGAGGCATGGGGGGAGGTTATCGCGCTCGTCCGGTGTGTCGGTCGTTCGGTCGGTTGCGCCTACCGGATAGTCTGCATTCGTGAGATCACTGCGTGGCTGCTGCAGGCCTGGTTGCAACCGTTCTGCTGTTGCAACGCTCACATATGTCTACTCCGATTCCACCGCGGTCGTCGGGCCGCTGGCCACCGTGGACGAGCCTCACTCGTGGGATCTGTGCGAGATTCACGCGTCCACGACCACTGCGCCGAAGGGCTGGGAGCTCGTCCGGTACGAGGGTGGTTACTCGACGTCGACGCCCGACGAGGACGACCTGACGGCACTTGCCGAGGCGGTTCGAGAGGCGGGCCGCGGCGATCGCGTGCGCTCCGAGGACCGTGAGATCGATCGGTCGGCGTCCCGTCCGTCCGACGGTGAACGCCGATCCGCCCCGGCCGTCCGAACCGGCAGGCGTGGTCACCTTCGAGTTCTTCCCGACCCCACGTCCTGAGTCGCCGCACACACCGGTGTGGTGTGGCGACGTCCGACTGGCCGGTCCGACTGCCGTCTGGCAAGGTTTTCGAGCAGGACCGAAACGGTCTGTGCCGTTCTGCCGATACTGGTGCGGACGCACCGTCACACACGCTCGACGACGCCGATGTGCGGTGTCGCAAGAACGATCACCAGGAGAATCTTCGTGGCCCGAACCGCAGAGTCCGTCAACGCCGTCATCAAGGCCTACGACGTCCGTGGCGTTGTAGGTGAGCAGATCGACGAGGCGTTCGTGCGAGACGTCGGAGCCGCGTTCGCGCGTCTGGTGCGCGACGAGGCGGGGGCCGCGCAGTCGGTCGTGATCGGCCACGACATGCGTGATTCTTCGCCTGCGCTGTCTCGTGCCTTTGCCGACGGTGTCACCGCTCAAGGACTCGACGTGGTGCATATCGGCCTGGCGTCCACCGATCAGCTGTACTTCGCCTCGGGCCTGCTCGAATGCCCGGGGGCCATGTTCACCGCCAGTCACAATCCGGCGAAGTACAACGGAATCAAGCTCTGCCGCTCCGGCGCGAAGCCGGTGGGACAAGACACCGGTCTGGCCACCGTCAAAGCCGAATTGGTGGACGGGGTACCCGAGTTCGACGGCGCGGCCGGAACGGTGACGTCCCGCGACGTCCTCGACGAGTATGCGCAGTTCTTGCGAGACCTGGTCGATCTGTCGGGAATCGGTTCCATGAAGATCGCCGTGGACGCAGGCAACGGAATGGGCGGGCACACCGTCCCTGCAGTGTTCGGACCGTTACCGGTGACGATCGAGCCGCTGTTCTTCGAGCTCGACGGTAGCTTCCCCAACCACGAGGCCAATCCGCTCGATCCGGCGAATCTGGTGGATCTGCAGCGCTTCGTCGTCGAGACCGGCTCTGCAATCGGGCTCGCGTTCGACGGCGACGCCGATCGCTGCTTCGTCGTCGACGAGAAGGGCGACCCGGTGTCGCCCTCTGCCGTCACCTGCCTGGTGGCCGAGCGTGAACTGGCCAAGGAACCGGGCGCGGTCATCATCCACAACCTCATCACGTCCCGTTCCGTTCCGGAGTTGGTCACCGAGCTCGGTGGCACGCCGGTACGAACCCGCGTCGGCCACTCCTTCATCAAGCAGCAGATGGCCGACACCGGAGCGATCTTCGGTGGAGAGCACTCTGCCCACTACTATTTCCGCGACTTCTGGGGTGCCGACTCCGGCATGCTCGCCGCGCTGCACGTCCTCGCCGCTTTCGGTGCACAGGACCGCCCACTGTCGGAGATGATGGCCGACTACGAGACCTACAGCGCATCGGGCGAGATCAACTCGACCGTCGACGACGCGGCGGGTCGTACCGAGGCCGTGCTCTCGGCATTCGCCGATCGAACCTCGGGCATCGACCGACTCGACGGTGTGACAGTCGATCTCGCCGACGGTTCCTGGTTCAACCTGAGGGCCTCGAACACCGAACCGCTGCTCCGACTGAACGTGGAAGCGCGCACCGCTGCGGATGTCGACGCATTGTCGACCGAGATATTGGGCATCGTTCGCGCCGGACTGGAATAGTGGTTACCGAGGGTTCATGAGTGGGTAAGCGTTCGTTTCCGGTCGGTGACGAAGGGAGGTGTCGCAGCCATGACCGCAGTGTCGTCTCTGGTCGATCTCGACGATGCCGATGCTCTCATCGCGGCCGATCGCGAGGGTGCGTTGCGCAGTGCTGCGCTGGCGGGCGCGCAGGTTCGCGCTGTCGCGACGGCGGTGGACGAAGCGGTGCTGGCTCGGTTGGCCGATCTGCGTCCCAGAAGTGTGGTCATCGTGACCGGTGACGGTCGCAGCAGTCGTGCCGCGTCACTTCTCGTCGCAGCGCTCGGTGACCGACTCGGTGTTCCGCTGGTTCGCAGTACCGGAACTCCGCCGTGGATCGGCCCGCTCGATGTGGTGGTGGTTGCCGGCGACGACGCAGGCGATCCGCGCCTTGCCGAGTCTGTCGATGCCGCAGCACGTCGCGGCGCGGAAGTGGTGGTGGTGGCACCCGAGGAAGGCCCGCTGCGTGCCGTCCGAGGAGCCAGAGTCATGTGGTTGCCGCCGCGAATCGCGGTCCGTGACCACAACGCCCTGATGCGCTATCTCGCCGCATTCGTCGCCGTTCTCGGGGCGGTCGCCGGTGGATCGTGGAAGACGTTGCTGCCCAATCTGTCTCGTCTGGCCGACCTGCTCGACGCCGAGGCGGTCCGAAACAGCCCGTCCAACGAGGTGTTCCACAACCCGGCCAAGGCTCTCGCGAGCGGAATGAACGGTCGGCGGGTGGTGCTGTCCGGCAGCAGCGCCGCGGCCGTCGAGGTGGCTCGGCACGGCAGTGAGGTGCTACTGCGTGTAGCGGGTGTGCTCGTCGGTGCCGGAGAACTCGGCGATGTCATCGCGGCGTCCGTCCGGGCGAGGACTGCCGAATCTGCCGGCGCGGCACAGACATTCGATTCGTTCTTTCACGACGAGCAGCTCGACGGCCCACCACCCGCACTGCCGATGCGCGTCGTCGTGGTTGCATCCGACGTCGATCGCGCCATGACCGAACGACGACTGGCCGGTGTGACCGAGTCGGAATTGTTGCTCGCCGAGTCGAGCGATGCGCTGTTCGGCGGCGCGAGGCCGGGATCCGAGCTCGACATCACCGTCGCGTCTCCCGGTCCGGCTACACTTTCGGTGCTCGACACCATGTCCGTGTTGGCGACGCGGTTGGACACGACCGCCGCGTACCTGTTGTTGATGGGCGGTAGCTAGTGCAGCTCTTGCGTGGTGCGGTTCGGTCCTACGCATGGGGGTCGCGAACCGCTCTGGCCCGTATTCAGGGTCGCCCGGTTCCGTCCGATCATCCCGAGGCCGAGATCTGGCTCGGTGCTCACCCAGCCGATTCGGCACACGTGGTGCACGAGGGCGGCAGCACCCCATTGCTCACCTTGATCGACGGGGATCCGGCAACGCAGCTGGGAGGCTCGGCGCAGCAGTACGAGTCCCGACTGCCGTACCTGCTGAAACTGCTTGCCGCAGAAGAGCCTTTGTCGTTGCAGGCCCACCCCAGCAGTGCGCAGGCACATGAAGGTTTCGCACGCGAGAATGCGGCCGGTGTCCCCATCGATTCTCCGGTGCGCAACTATCGGGATCCGAATCACAAGCCGGAACTGATCGTGGCGCTCACCGAATTCGAGGCGCTGGCCGGTTTCCGGAGCCCTACGGAGACCGTGGAGCTGCTCGACGCGTTGTCCGTCGCCGCGCTCGGTGGGTACCGCACATTGCTTGCCGCACAGCCCGATGCGTCCGGACTGCGTACGGTGTTCACCTCGTGGATCACGCTTCCCGGGCAGTCGCTGGACGATATTCTTCCGGCCGTTGCCCAGGGATGCATCGACTATCTTTCCGGTCCCGCGCGCACCGACGGCGGACGATTCGCGGCCGAGGCCAGGACTCTGCTCGAGCTCGGCGAGTCCTATCCCGGCGACGCCGGTGTGCTGGCAGCACTGCTGCTCAACAGGGTGACCTTGGCTCCCGGGCAAGGCCTGTACCTGGACGCCGGAAACTTGCACGCATACCTGCGTGGTACCGGAGTTGAAATCATGGCGAACTCCGACAACGTGTTGCGCGGAGGACTGACTCCCAAGCACGTCGACGTCCCGGAACTGCTGCGCGTACTGGACTTCGAGCCGGCCGATATCTCTCCGATCACTCCGGGGGAGGACGATCGGCCCACCTACCTGTACCGCACGCCTGCACCGGAATTCGCGCTGAGTCGGACGGCGGTGCCGCCGGGGGAGACGGTCGAAATACCCGGATCCGGTCCCCGAATACTGCTGTGTACCGACGGAACCGTCGTGGCGAGTACCGGCGGCAGCCAGTCCGGGCTGACGGTGCCGCAGGGCAGCTCGGCCTGGATACCGGCTGCGGATCGATCCGTCTCCGTGACTGCCGATTCGGGCGTGGCCGAGGTGTTCGTGGCCTCCGTCGGCCGCCAGTAGATCCCTCGCGGGCTGTCGCACCTGTGCGGAGGTCTTTTCGAACTGCGGAAGTGCGCGAGCGGCGCGCCCGAAGGCAATAGTCTGATGTCACAGTGAACTCTGCGACGGGTGTGATCCGTGGACAGAGGCGAATACGCGCTACGGAGGCCAGATGAGCAGAGCAGACCGGCCGGCCAAGACCCCGCGCACGACGGGGTGGTTCCGGACCAAATCGATCGAGCAGTCGATCGAGGACACCGACGAGCCGGATACGAAACTCCGGAAGGAACTCGGTTCCTGGGATCTCACCGTGTTCGGTGTCGCCGTTGCCGTCGGTGCGGGCATCTTCACCCTGACCGCGCGGACCGCCGGAAACGTGGCGGGACCGGCGGTCTCGGTGGCGTTCGTGCTCGCTGCGATCGCTTGCGGCCTGGCGGCACTGTGTTACGCGGAGTTCGCCTCGACGGTTCCCGTTGCCGGCAGCGCGTACACGTTCTCCTACGCCGCGTTCGGTGAGTTCATCGCCTGGATCATCGGCTGGGATCTGATCCTCGAGTTCGGCCTCGCGGCCGCAGTTGTGGCCAAGGCGTGGTCGTTGTACCTGGGCGATCTGCTCGGTACGGCCGCGCCGGTACTCCAGATCGGTTCGCTGAACTTCGACTGGGGCGCACTGCTCATCGTGGTGGTGCTGACAGTGCTCATCGCATCGGGCACCAAGTTGTCCTCGCGGGTCTCGCTCGTGATCACCGCGATCAAGGTGATCGTCGTTCTCTTCGTGGTCGTGCTCGGTGCTTTCTACATCAAGGTCTCCAATTACGACCCGTACATTCCTCCGTCGCAGCCCGGCTCCACAGGCGAGGGTCTCCATCAGTCCTTGTTCTCGTTCGTCACCGGTGCCGGCGGTAGCACCTTCGGCTGGTACGGACTGCTGGCCGCAGCGTCGCTGGTGTTCTTCGCGTTCATCGGCTTCGACGTGGTCGCGACGACGGCGGAAGAGACCAAGGAGCCGCAGAAGGCACTGCCGCGCGGCATCCTCGGTTCCCTCGCGATCGTGACCGTGCTCTACGTGGCCGTCACCCTGGTGCTGACCGGAATGGTGAAGTACACCGATCTGGCGGGCGACAGTTCCACGCTGGCAACGGCGTTCGAGCTCAACGGTCTGAACTGGGCCAAGAACATCATTTCGTTCGGCGCACTTGCCGGTCTCACGACCGTGGTGATGGTGTTGATGCTGGGCCAGACCCGAGTGCTCTTCGCGATGTCGCGCGATGGATTGGTGCCGCGCGGATTGGCACATACCGGAAAGAAGGGCACGCCGGTTCGGACGACGATTCTGGTCGGCGTCATCGTCGGACTTCTCGCGGCCTTCGTTCCGCTGGGCACGCTCGAAGAGATGGTGAACATCGGAACGCTGTTCGCATTCGTGCTCGTGTCGGCGGGTGTGCTGGTTCTGCGCAAGACTCGACCGGACCTCGAGCGCGGGTTCCGGGTGCCGTGGGTTCCGTTGGTGCCGATCCTCGCCGTGCTCGCGTGCCTGTGGTTGATGCTGAACCTGTCGGTGGAGACATGGCTGCGCTTCCTGGTGTGGATGGCCGCCGGTGTCGTGATCTACGTGCTGTACAGCAGGCGTCATTCGGTAATGGGACTGCGGGAAGCAGAGAAGGTGAAGACCGAGAAGTAGCCGGTGCCGTTTGTGTGGCTCGTCCTACGATGCCCGGCCGAATTCGGTCGTCGTCACATCGGACCCGAAGAATGTTATACCCTCGAAAACAGACTTGGAGGACTCCTACAGTTCGATGAGAGGGTGTTGACACAGTGAATGCGAACGGCCGAATCACTTCCACGAAGGATTCGGGTGTCGCTTTCGGGGGGCGGGATTCGAAGGCCGGCGGACGTTCGGTTCGCTGGCAGGACAACAAACGCTATTTGTGGATGCTGGGGCTCCTGGCCCCGGCATCGGCGCTGCTGCCGTCGCAGTTGGTCTACTGGACGGGCATGCAGATCTTCTGGTGGAGCGGTGTTCTGGTGTTCTTCGTGATCATTCCGGTGATCGACCTGATCGCCGGCGAAGACGGGCACAACCCGGACGAGTCGGCGAGCGAGAAACTGCAGAACGATCGCTACTACCGCTGGTGCACCTACCTTTTCCTACCCATTCAGTTCATCGGGCTGATCGTCGCATGTTGGATGTGGGCGTACGGAAACCTGACCGTGGTGGACAAGATCGGGCTCGCCGTGACGGTGGGTCTGGTGGCAGGCACCGGTATCAACGCCGCTCACGAGCTGGGTCATCGCATTGAGCAACACGAGCGGTGGCTGGCGAAGATCGCGCTGTCCCAGACGCTCTACGGGCACTTCTTCGTCGAACACAACCGCGGTCATCACGTACGGGTAGCGACCCCGGACGACCCCGCGAGCGCGCGGCTCGGCGAGAGCGTGTGGACCTTCGTGCCGCGCAGCACGGTGTTCGGACTCGTCTCTGCGTGGAGGCTCGAGGCGCAGCGACTACGACGCAAGGGTCGCTCGGTCGCGAGCCCGACCAATGCGCTGCTGCACACCTGGTTGCTGAGCGCAGTGCTGTTCGGCACGTTGCTGGTCGTGTTCGGCCCCGCTATCGCGCCGTATCTTCTGCTGCAGGCCGTCGTCGGATTCGTGTTGCTCGAGATGGTGAACTACGTGGAGCACTACGCCTTGCTCCGCGAAACGAACGACCGCGGCAAATACGTTCGGTGCTCACCCCGCCACAGCTGGAACAGCGACAGAATCTGCACCAACATATTTCTGTACCACTTGCAACGACACAGTGACCACCACGCCAATCCTGGCAAGCGCTATCAGACCCTGCTCTCCTGCGACGAAGCTCCGCAGCTGCCGGCCGGATACGCGTCGATGGTGATACTCGCCGCAATCCCGCCGCTGTGGCGTCGAGTGATGGACCCACGGGTACTCGCGCACTACCAAGGCGATGTCACCCGTGCCAACATCCTTCCCCGCAAGCGCGCCCGAATTCTGGCGCGAGCCGGACGAAACGGATAGTGCAGACACTCGGTGTGGACTCGTCCCCCGGGCAGTCGGTACTTCCGCTGCACGGACCCGATAGCCTGGTGGACAGACACTCAGTCAACAGGAGAGGCAAGATGACGACCTCAGTTACGTCAGGATCGGCACTCACCGTGGATCACCGCGGTGGAATCGACTTCAAGGTCGCAGACCTGTCGCTCGCAGAATTCGGCCGCAAGGAGATCAGGCTCGCCGAGCACGAGATGCCCGGTCTGATCGCGCTGCGTCGCGAATACGCCGACGTACAGCCGCTCAAGGGCGCGCGAGTTTCGGGATCGCTGCACATGACCGTGCAGACCGCGGTGCTGATCGAGACCCTGGTGGCGCTCGGAGCCGAGGTCCGGTGGGCGTCGTGCAACATCTTCTCCACCCAGGACCATGCAGCTGCGGCTGTCGTCGTCGGCCCGTACGGAACCGTCGAGGAGCCCAAGGGCGTCCCGGTGTTCGCGTGGAAGGGCGAAAGCCTCGAGGAGTACTGGTGGGCGGCGGAGCAGATGCTCACGTGGCCCGAGCAGCCCGCCAACATGATTCTCGACGACGGTGGAGACGCCACGATGCTGGTGCTGCGCGGCGCGCAGTTCGAGAAGGCAGGTGTCGTCCCGCCGACCGACGACGATCACGATTCGGACGAGTACAAGGTGTTCCTCGGCCTGCTGCGTCGTTCGCTCGAGGCGTCGAAGTCCAAGTGGACCGAGGTTGCCGCGTCCGTCCAGGGCGTCACGGAGGAGACCACCACCGGAGTGCTCCGGCTCTACCAGTTCGCGGCCGCCGGAGAACTCACGTTCCCGGCCATCAATGTCAACGACTCGGTGACCAAGAGCAAGTTCGACAACAAGTACGGCACCCGCCACTCGCTGATCGACGGCATCAACCGCGGCACCGACGTCCTCATCGGCGGCAAGGCCGTGCTGGTCTGTGGTTACGGCGACGTGGGCAAGGGCTGCGCCGAGGCGCTCAAGGGCCAGGGTGCACGGGTTACCGTCACCGAAGCCGACCCGATCAACGCCCTGCAGGCGCTCATGGACGGCTTCGACGTGCGCACGGTCGAGGAATTCATCGAGCAGGCCGACATCGTGATCACCTCGACGGGCAATCTGTCGATCATCACGTTCGAGCACATGCGCAAGATGAAGCACCAGGCAATCCTGGGCAACATCGGCCACTTCGACAACGAGATCGACATGGCCGGGCTGGAGAAGGCCGCAGACGTCACCCGCATCAACATCAAGCCGCAGGTCGACGAGTACCAGTTCAAGGACGGGCACTCGATCATCGTGCTCTCCGAGGGCCGCTTGCTGAACCTCGGCAACGCGACCGGTCACCCGTCGTTCGTCATGAGCAACAGTTTCTCCAACCAGGTCATTGCGCAGATCGAACTGTGGACCAAGCCGGACGAGTACGACAACGAGGTCTACCGCCTGCCCAAGCATTTGGACGAGAAGGTCGCGCGTATTCACGTCGAAGCACTCGGCGGCTCGATCACCAAGCTCACCAAGGAGCAGGCCGAGTACATCGGCGTCGACGTCGAGGGCCCGTACAAGCCCGAGCACTACCGCTACTGACCCACGGTGGGACAGCTTTTCGTCATCGAAGGAGTCGACGGTGCGGGCAAGAACACGCTCGCCCGTCGGCTCGTTTCGGCATGGGAACGCGACGGACTCGACGTCGCGCGCATCGGATTTCCGAGGTACGACCGATCGGTGCACGCCGATCTTGCGGCGGAGGCACTGCACGGCGAACACGGCGACACCGCCGGGAGCGTGCACGCGATGGCTCTGCTGTTCGCGCTCGATCGCCGGGATGCGGTCGACGAGGTCCGAAAGCTGCTCTCGCACAACGATGTAGTTCTTCTCGACCGGTACGTGGCGTCCAATGCCGCGTACACCGCTGCTCGGTTGGAACAGACCGCAGACGGCGGGGCCGTGGAATGGATCAGGGCGCTGGAATTCGAGCGCTTCGGAGTTCCGATTCCGGACATTCAGATCTTGCTCGACGTGCCGGTGGCACTCGCCGCCGAGCGGGCTGCGGCGCGTGAGAGTGCGGACGTCGCCCGAACCCGGGATGCGTACGAACGGGACGGCTCGCTGCAGAGCCGAACCTCGGCCGTGTACGCCGCTCTTGCGTCGGCGAACTGGGTATCGCCGTGGCAGGTCGTCACTGCCGACGTAGATCCCGATCGACTCGCCGCCGAGTTGTCCAATCAGCCATCAGGCGAGCCGAGAGTGACACCATAGGAGTATGAAGCCTCGGATTCTGGTTGTGGACGACGATTCGGCTCTGGCGGAGATGCTCACCATCGTGCTGCGCGGTGAGGGATTCGAGCCATTCGTGGTCGGAGACGGCACCCAAGCGTTGGCGGCCGTGCGCGAGAATCGGCCGGATCTGGTGCTGCTGGACCTGATGCTTCCCGGGATGAACGGCATCGACGTCTGCCGCGTACTGCGGGCCGATTCCGGCGTTCCGATCGTGATGCTGACGGCCAAGACGGACACCGTCGATGTCGTGCTGGGCCTCGAATCCGGGGCGGACGACTACATCATGAAGCCCTTCAAGCCCAAGGAACTGGTCGCACGCGTTCGAGCGCGCCTGCGCAGGACCGAGGACGAACCCGCCGAATTGCTGTCCATTGCAGACATCGTGATCGACGTGCCTGCACACAAGGTCAGCCGCGGCGACGAACTGGTGTCGCTGACACCACTCGAGTTCGATCTGTTGGTGGCGTTGGCCCGCAAGCCCCGTCAGGTGTTCACCCGCGAGGTGCTGCTCGAACAGGTGTGGGGCTACCGTCATGCCGCCGACACCCGACTGGTCAACGTCCACGTTCAGCGTCTGCGCGCCAAGGTCGAGAAAGATCCGGAAAACCCTGAGGTGGTGTTGACCGTGAGGGGGGTCGGGTACAAGGCCGGACCGCCGTGATCGGTTTTTCCCACTCTCGGCGACGAATCAACGGCAAATTTTCCCCTTTGCTGCGGTGGTTTCGCTCGCTGAGTACGTCGCTCGGGCACGCCTGGCGACGGTCTTTGCAGCTCCGCGTCGTCGTGTCGACGTTGACGCTGTCACTGGTGGTCATCCTCATCCTCGGTGTGGTGTTGACCTCTCAGATCACCGATCGTCTGCTCGAAGCCAAGTTGTCGGCGGCTACCGAGGAGCTCGACAGATCGCGAACCACCGTCGAGGGCAATCTCGCGGGTGCCGACGATTCGAGCGGACTCGCGACGCGCCTGGAACGAGCGCGAGCAGCACTGACCAACCAGGACCTGGACGCCGCGTCGACCACCGGGTCGGCGGGATCGTTCGATCCGGTGTTGATCGTGGAGGGTGACGCCACCCGGGCCGAGGCGTCGGTCGGGCCGGTCGATCAGATCCCGAACAGCTTGCGCGACTTCGTCAAGAAGGGCCTGATCAGTTCGCAGTACGCGACCGTGACCGACAGTGACGGCGGGTATTCCGGATCGGCGCTCATCATGGGATCGCCCACCGGATCCGATATCTCGGCTCTACAGCTGTATCTCATCTTCCCGCTCGCCAGCGAGGACCGGACACTGTCGTTGGTACGCGGCACGTTGTTCATCGGGGCAGTGGTGCTGCTGGTACTCCTCGCCGCGATCGCGATGCTCGTCGCGCGGCAGGTAGTGCTGCCCATTCGATCCGCGTCGCGCATCGCAGTACGTTTCGCCGACGGCAGGCTCAAGGAGCGCATGCCGGTTCGCGGTGAGGACGACATGGCCAGGCTGGCGATGTCGTTCAACGAGATGGCCGAGAGCCTGTCCAAGCAGATCACCCAGCTCGAAGAATTCGGCAACCTGCAGCGTCGGTTCACCTCCGACGTGAGCCACGAGCTGCGGACCCCGCTCACCACGGTGCGGATGGCTGCCGACCTCATTCACGACGCCAGTGACGATCTCGAACCCGCACTCAAGAGATCGTCGGAGCTGCTGGTCAACGAGCTGGATCGCTTCGAGACTTTGCTCGGCGACCTGCTCGAGATCAGTCGACACGATGCGGGTGTGGCCGAACTGGCTGCCGAACAGCTCGATCTTCGGATGTGTGCGCGCGCAGCGGTGTCCACCGTTCGACACCTGGCGCGCGAGACCGGCACCGAAGTGATCGTCGACATGCCCGAGACCGCGGTCGTCGCCGAGGTGGACCCCAGGCGGGTGGAGCGGATTCTGCGAAACCTACTGGCCAACGCACTCGATCACGGCGAGGGCAAGCCGGTGCTGCTGCGCCTGCGCTCGGATGCCGATGCGGCAGCATTCGTGGTGCGCGACCAGGGAATCGGTCTGCGACCCGGCGAGGAAAAGCTGGTGTTCAACCGGTTCTGGCGCTCGGATCCCTCTCGCGTCCGTCGCTCCGGCGGCACCGGACTCGGGCTGGCGATCAGCGTCGAGGACGCCCGACTGCACGACGGTAAGCTCGAGGCGTGGGGTGCAGTGGGGGAAGGCGCATGCTTTCGACTCACGTTGCCACTCGTGCGCGGGCACAAGGTCATCGGATCTCCACTGCCCCTCAAGCCGAGCACCAAAAAGTACGCGCAGGGGCAGCCGATTCCGGCGATCACCGCCCCGAAGTCGTCCGCGCAGAAGTCGTCGGCCTCGGAGTCGGTGACGTGATTCGATCGGCTCGTCGAGGTAGTCGGGTACTGGCGATCTGCGCACTGGCGATCGCGCTCGTCGGTGGGTGTGCCAGCCTGCCCGAGTCCTCCAGCCCTCAGGCAATCGGAACCCTGACGGACGGTGCCGTGCCGACGAGTGCCCCGGCCCCCGAGCCCGGACGCGAACCGGATCGCTTGCTGGACGATTTCTTCGAGGCCAGCGCCGTCTCCGCCAACAGGCATCAGGCCGCTCGGCAATTTCTCACCGAGGAGGCGTCGGGAACCTGGGACGACGGGGCGCGAACCGTCGTCGCGGACCGGATCGACACCCTGTCCGGACCACGGACCGCCGATACCGCGCAGTTCACGATTCGTTCGACGACGGCCGGGATGCTGGCCTCGGGCGGGGAGTATCAGGCAGGTTCGGACACCTTCGACGTTGCGATCGAGATGACGCGGGTGGACGGTCAGTGGCGTATCTCCAAGCTTCCGCCCGGTGTCGTCATCGATCGATCCGCATTTCTGAACACCTATCAGCAGCGATCGCTCTACTTCGTTGATCCTCTCGGCGGCGTGCTCGTGCCCGATGTCCGCTGGACGAGCGGATCGCAGGACCAGCTGGCCAATCAACTCGTGCAGCTGCTCATCGACGGTCCCAAGTCGGCGCTGTCGGCGGCAGTGAGCAACGAACTGTCCGACGACGTGAGCATCCGCGGGCCGATCACCAAGGCCGACGGTCAGACCTCTCAGGTGGGGGTGGGGCTCGGCGGCATCAAGATCGACTTCGGCGGTCTACAGAACAAGGGCGACCGCGATCGCGAACTCCTTGCCGCTCAAGTGATCTGGACCCTGGCGTCGGCCGAGGTGGCCGGCCCGTACGTGCTGCTGGCCGACGGTCAACCGATCGATACGACCAAGCCCGACGGGTGGACGACCGCGGGCGTCGACTCCTTCGATCCACTCGGCGGCACCGACGCCACCATCGGGCTGCACGCGCTCGCGTCCGGCGGATTGCTCAAGGTCGACGAGGCGGAGACCACACCCGCCCCCGGGTACTTCGGGCAGGCCCGCAATCTTCGCTCGGTGGCGCTGTCCAACGACGGCACCCTCGTGGCAGGAGTCGCTGACACCGGGCGGCCTGCGCCTGCCCCGTCGAGCACTCTCATGGTGGGCAGCTACGACGGTGGCGCGTTCCCGGTGGCCGAAGGGCAGTCGATCACGCGGCCCACCTGGGGGTCGGACGACAATGCGGCCTGGGCGGTGATCGACGGCACCAATGTCATCCGTGCCGCTCGTGATCCCTCCACCGGTCAGGTCTCCGTGATCCCCGTCGACGCCACCGCCGTCACGACCTTGGGCACCCGAATCACCGAACTGCGATTGGCCCGCGACGGCGTACGAGCAGCGCTCATCGTCGACGGCGTCGTGTACGTGGCGACGGTGGTGCGTGATCCCTCGGGCGTGTACTCGTTGACCTCACCCCGCGCGGTGGCCATCGGACTCGGCAGTGACGCCACCAGTTTGGACTGGTCCACCGGAGACACCATCGTGATCGCCAGAGTCGCCACGGACACACCGGTGGTGCAGGTGACGGTCGATGGATCCAGGATGGACGCGCTTCCTTCGCGCAACCTGACCACTCCGGTGCTGGCGGTCGATGCGTCGCCGGAAACGGAGTACGTGGCCGACGCGCGTGCAGTGTTTGCGCTCAACAACGCCGATCCGGTCGGCGACCGGTACTGGCGCGAGGTCACCGGCCTGGCCGGTGTGAAAGCGGTGCCGATTCTGCCCGGCTGATGTCGCGGAGTCCCGTGTCGGTGGGTGCGGGCAGACTCGACGCTCATGCGAACACTCCTCGATCTGGTTCTCCCGCTCGAGTGCGCCGGTTGTGGAGTGCCTGGGGAGAACTGGTGCCGCGCGTGTCGCGAGGCACTGTTCGTTCCCCCCATCCCCGTTCGTCCGCGTGTCGATCCCGGTGTGCCGTGTTGGGCTCTCGGCACGTACAGCGGACCCCGTCGCAGCGCCGTCATCGCCGTGAAGGAACGGGGTCGCCGGTCGGTGGCTCGGCCACTCGGACGTGCGTTGGCAAGGGCCGTGGGACATCTGCGTGAGGCGGGTGAGATCGATCCCCCGGAGCTCGGTTCGCTGATTCTTGTCTGCGCCCCCTCTCGGGCCCGCGCGGCCCGGGCGCGTGGGGGTGATCCTGTCCTGCGATGCGCACGGATCGCGGCCGAAGAATTGGCACCGGAGCGAGTTCTCGTGCCCGAGTTGCTGCGCATGTCCGGTGGAGCCAGAGATTCGGTCGGGTTGTCGGCCGGACAACGTCAGCACAACGTGGCGGGTCGGATCGAGGCAGTCGGGGTGCGTCGCCCACGATTCGTCGGAGGTGCGTCGCAGGCGGCGGCGTTCACCGTTCTGTTGATCGACGACGTGGTGACCACGGGTGCCACACTGGCCGAATCAGCAAGAGTGTTAAGCGATTTCGGAGTACCCATCGCCGGCGCACTCGTCGTGGCCAGTGCCTGAGAGCTCCCGAGGAAGACACGCCGACAACCAATTCCCGGTGAACGGTGGCACACGAGTCGATGACCGACTAACGTCGCGGACACGGACCTGACGGGTAGGAGCGAAGCCCCCAGGAACGACCCGAAGAGACAGTGATGCGAGGTGATGCCCCGGACTCTGATGCCGGAAGGTTCCCCATTCGGCATGCACACTTGCCACGTCCAACAGTGGGCGTGGCCGATATCGGGAGGTACGCGTGACGACCCCTTCACAAGCCTCGGTTTTCTTCGACGAGAAGCCTTCGGAAGAACCCGCCAAGAGCAACGCGGACGTTGTGGTCAAGGGCCGCAACGTCGAGATACCGGACCATTTCCGGATATATGTCTCCGAAAAACTGGCTCGCCTCGAGCGCTTCGATCCCTCCATCTACTTGTTCGATGTCGAACTGCAGCACGAACGAAATCGCCGTCAGGCCAAAGCATGTCAACGCGTGGAGATCACCGCGAAGGGCAAGGGTCCGGTTGTTCGAGCCGAAGCGTGCGCCGACAGTTTCTATGCCGCCCTCGAAGCGGTGACGTCGAAACTCGAGAGCAGACTCAGGCGAACCAAGGACCGTCGTAAGGTGCACTACGGAGAGAAGCGGCCTGTCTCCGTTGCCGAGGCCACCGCCGAACTCGCCGAGGACGACACGCTGGCACTCGACCCCGATACGAAGCTCGATTCCTTCGAGGACGATCAGAGCGGCCCCGGGCACATCGTGCGTACCAAGATCCACTCGGCCGCTCCCATGAGCGTCGACGATGCACTGTACGAAATGGAGCTCGTCGGCCACGATTTCTTCCTGTTCCACGACAGTGCCACCGACCGACCGTCGGTCGTGTATCGACGGCACGCCTTCGATTACGGCTTGATCAGACTCACCTGACCCGCCCGTTCGCGGCGGCAGGGTTCGTTCGCCGTCCGTGAAATCACTTCACCGCTGCAGGCTCGATGCCGGGGGACATGATCCCCACGTCGGGCCTGCAGTGCTGTGTCGATGCCGTGTCGGTGTTGTCCGGATGGCCGACCCGGGATCTCCTACGACCGACACTCGGTTTGCCGCGCCCGCAGCGGCACCGCCTACCATGGACGCGTTCGGGTCACCCGCCGCGCAGATGCCGTGGTGATGGACCCGTGAGCTCGTACTGTGATGCAGTGTTGTTCGCAACGCAGTGTTGTTCGTGATGCAGTTGTTCGTGTCAGTACCCGTGAACCGAGGATCGAGGACGAGAAAGCCCGTGCCGTCGCTGTCGTTTTCCAAGCTGCTCCGTGTTGGTGAAGGTCGCATGGTCAAGCGCCTCAAGAACATCGCTGACCACGTCTCGACCCTGTCTCCTGACGTCGAGAGCCTTTCCGACGACGAACTGCGCGGCAAGACCGCGGAGTTCAGGGAGAGGTACTCCGCAGGGGAGAGCCTGGACCAGCTGTTGCCCGAGGCCTTCTCGGTTGCTCGTGAGGCGTCGTGGCGCGTTCTCTCGCAGAAGCACTTCGATGTTCAGGTCATGGGCGGTGCCGCTCTGCACTTCGGCAACATCGCCGAGATGAAGACCGGTGAAGGTAAGACGCTGACCTGTGTTCTTCCCGCTTACCTCAACGCCATCTCGGGCGACGGTGTGCACGTGGTGACGGTCAACGACTATCTCGCCAAGCGTGACTCGGAATGGATGGGCCGCGTCCACCGCTTCCTCGGTCTCTCGGTCGACGTGATCCTCTCCGGTATGACGCCGGTGGAACGCCGCGCCGCGTATGCCGCCGACATCACCTACGGCACCAACAACGAGTTCGGGTTCGACTACCTGCGTGACAACATGACGCACTCGCTCGACGACCTCGTGCAGCGTGGGCACAACTTCGCCGTCGTCGACGAGGTCGACTCGATCCTCATCGACGAAGCTCGAACGCCGCTGATCATCTCGGGGCCGGCCGACGCGTCGAGCAAGTGGTACGGAGAGTTCGCCCGTATCGCGCCGATGTTGAAGGTGGACACCCACTACGAGGTCGACATTCGTAAGCGGACGATCGGTGTGCACGAAGCAGGCGTCGAATTGGTCGAGGATCAGCTCGGCATCGACAACCTGTACGAGGCCGCCAACTCGCCGCTGGTGAACTACCTGAACAACGCGATCAAGGCCAAAGAGCTCTACACCAAGGACAAGGACTACATCGTCCGCGACGGCGAGGTCATCATCGTCGACGAGTTCACCGGTCGCATCCTGGTGGGACGCCGCTACAACGAAGGTATGCACCAGGCAATCGAGGCCAAGGAGAAGGTGGAGATCAAGGCCGAGAACCAGACTCTGGCCACGATCACACTGCAGAACTACTTCCGCCTGTACGACAAGCTCTCGGGCATGACCGGTACGGCCGAGACCGAGGCCGCAGAGCTGCATCAGATCTACGGTTTGGGCGTCATTCCGATTCCGACGAACCGTCCGATGGTCCGCGTGGACAACGGAGACCTGATCTACAAGACCGAAGAGGCCAAGTTCGACGCCGTCGTCGACGATGTGGTCGAGCGGCACGAGAAGGGCCAGCCGGTCCTCATCGGTACCACCAGCGTCGAGCGGTCGGAGTACCTGTCGAAGCAGTTCACCAAGCGGGGCGTGGCCCACAACGTGTTGAACGCGAAGTTCCACGAGCAGGAAGCGACCATCATCGCCGAGGCCGGTCGGCAGGGCGCGGTGACGGTTGCGACCAACATGGCCGGCCGCGGTACCGACGTCGTTCTCGGCGGTA
The DNA here is from genome assembly GCF_050321865.1 of Rhodococcus sp. IEGM1428. NCBI lineage: Bacteria > Bacillati > Actinomycetota > Actinomycetes > Mycobacteriales > Nocardiaceae > Rhodococcus > Rhodococcus sp. IEGM1428. The sequence goes on from NZ_JBNQFW010000001.1 coordinate 942,946, forward strand.
ACCCGGATATCCTCGCCGACCTGAAGCTCCGGAAGCAGGGCTTGGACCCGGTCGAGACCCCCGAGGAGTACGAGGCCGCGTGGGAGCCTGCTCTGGACGAGGTCAAGGCGCAGGTCAAGGCCGACGCGGATACTGTTCGCGAGGCCGGCGGCCTGTATGTCCTCGGTACCGAGCGGCACGACTCGCGTCGTATCGACAACCAGCTCCGAGGCCGCTCGGGCCGTCAGGGTGACCCGGGAGAATCGCGTTTCTACCTCTCGCTCGGCGACGAATTGATGCGGCGATTCAACGGCGGCGCACTCGAGTCGATCATGACCCGGCTCAACCTGCCCGACGATGTGCCGATCGAAGCCAAGATGGTGTCCAAAGCCATCAAGAGTGCTCAGACCCAGGTCGAGCAGCAGAACTTCGAGATCCGCAAGAACGTCCTCAAGTACGACGAGGTGATGAACCAGCAGCGCACCGTCATCTACGAGGAGCGGCGGCGCATCCTCGAGGGTGCCGACATGGAGGGTCAGGTCGAGGGGATGATCACCGACGTGATCACCGCTTACGTCGACGGTGCCACCGCTGAGGGGTACGTGGAGGACTGGGATCTCGAGCAGCTGTGGACCGCGCTCAAGACCCTCTACCCGGTAGGCGTGGACCACAAGGTTCTGGCCGGGGAGAACGAGGACGGCGAGAAGGGCGACCTCAGCCGCGACGAACTACGTGAGGCGCTGCTCGAGGACGCGCGGTCGGCTTACGCCAACCGTGAAGCCGAGATCGACGGTATCGCCGGCGAGAACGGGATGCGCGAACTGGAGCGGCGCGTGCTGCTGTCCGTGCTCGACCGCAAGTGGCGTGAGCACCTCTACGAGATGGATTACCTCAAAGAGGGCATCGGCCTGCGTGCGATGGCGCAGCGCGACCCGCTGGTCGAGTACCAGCGCGAGGGCTACGACATGTTCCAGGGCATGCTCGACGGTCTGAAGGAGGAGTCGGTCGGCTTCCTGTTCAACCTGCAGGTCGAGGCGACGCCGGCTCCGACCGGACCTGCGGCCTCGGCAGGTCTCGCCGTGGCTCCGGGACTGGCTTCTCCGGTGGGCTCGGGCCGCCCGGCACCGACACCCGCCGCAGCACCCACACCGACGGCTCCGGCACCCACTGCTCCGACACCCACTGCTCCTGCACCTACCGCTCCTGCAGTGCCCTCGGCTCTGCGGGCGAAGGGTCTCGACGAGCAGGAAGAGCAGAGATTGACCTTCTCCGGTCCAGCCGAGGGTGGCGGCACCGATGTCCGCCGATCGGGTGCGTCGGCCGGCGTCAGTGATTCCACCGTCGATGGCACTCGCCGTGAGCGTCGCGAAGCGGCGAGAGCGCAGAGCAAGGCCCCCAAGAAGACTGCTCGCTCCAAGCGCAAGAGGTAGGGGATTGCGGTCGCCTCACCGCGAGGCGACTTTCACCCCACTCGCAACGACGTGACCGTCCACCCGGGACGGCGTGGATCGACTGCCAGTTCGATCCGGCCGGCGAAGGCGAACATTCGCGGGCCGCGGGTGTACGAGCCGAATATCTCTGCGGAGACATCGGACTGATACACGACGTGGACTCGGTGCACGGCGGCGAATCCGAGCCGTCGCCCCGGCGGTGGGTTGCGCACGATGGTTCGTACCAGGTCGATCATCGGTGTGGTGAACAACACCGAGAGTTGATCGGCGCTCCGTCGGCGGTCGATCACTTCGATCAGCATGCGCATCGCACGGTCGGCCGACGACCGCGCGTCGGCGGGTACGACCGGCCGATCGACCGGCTCGGTGCGTCGTCGAGAACGGTTGCTGCGCACCGACGTTCGATGTACCACCGGCCTCGGCTCGGTGGCCGCCACCGGATCCCACGTGTGCACGGTTGTGGACGAGAGCGGCGGCTCGAAGGGAGCGGCACGCGAGAGGAAGCAATGCGGCTCGGCGTGGAGGCGGGGGCTCGTCCCGGAAATACGCGGGGTGTCCGACGGTTCGTTCGATTCCATGACGCTCACACCGACATTGACGGTCCCCGGCGGTGTTCGGTTCCCCGACGAACCAGGTCGATTCCGGCGACACGAGTCCTCGACCGACCCCACGACCGGCGCTCGTCCGCCACGTACTCTAGGTTCGAGCCACACCGCGCGCCCGGCCTACTCGAACGGGTGCGAACTCCACGCAAGGACGGAGACTGGAACACGCGATGGCGACCAGGCTGACAGCGCAGGATGCGTCGTTCTACTTTCTCGAGGCCAGTAGCAGTCCTATGCACCTCGGCTCGCTCGCGATCTTTCGGACCCCGCGCAGCGGGTTCAGTTACGAGCGTCTGCTGTCGTTGGTCGAACAGCGATTGGCGCTGGTTCCCCGGTATCGCCAGAAAGTGCGCGAAGTCGCATTCGGGCTGGCCAGACCGGTCTGGGTCGACGACGCGGATTTCGACATCACCTACCACATCCGGCGCTCGGCGCTTCCGAAGCCGGGTTCGGATGATCAGTTGCACGATCTGATCGCACGGCTGACGTCGCGACCCCTCGACCGCACTCGGCCTCTGTGGGAGATGTACCTGGTCGAGGGACTGTCGAAGAACCGTTTTGCCATCTTCACCAAGTCCCACTCGGCGCTCGTCGACGGCGAGCACGCACTCGACATCGGTCAGGTGATCCTCGACGCGAGCAAGAATCCGCCGCCGGTTGCCGAGGAACTGTGGATGCCCGCTCGCGAGCCCAAGGATTCTGCTCTCGTCATCGACGCGCTGACCGAGTTGGTGGTGCGGCCGGGGGAGAGTATCGAGGCTCTGCGTGGCGCAGTGAACGGCATGGCCGGTGTCGCGGGTGACGCGGTGCGTGCTGCGGGCAAGGTTGCGGCCTTGCTGCGCACCGCGACCCAGAGCGCTCCGTCGAGTCCGCTCAATGCTCCGATTTCGCGAAACCGCAGATTCGCGGTGGCCAAGACCGAGCTGTCGGACTATCGCAAAATCCACAATCGCTTCGGTTGTTCGATCAACGACGTGGTGCTCGCGGTCGTCACCGGCGCGCTACGAAACTGGTTGCTTTCGCGCGGCGAACCCGTGACCGCGTCGTCGACGGTCCGGGCCATGGTGCCGATGTCGGTGTACGTCTCCGCCGATCGCGTCGGTTTCGGCGATGTGGGCGACAGGCCTGCCGAGCCGACCGAGGACGATCGCAGCGAGATCTCGTCCTTCCTCGTCGACCTGCCCGTCGGTGAGTCGAATGCGGTGGTTCGGCTCTCGCACATCGCACACGCCACCGAGGCGCACGCCAATCAGAGTCGCGGCGTCACCGCGCAGACACTGATGCGCATCACCGGATTCGCGCCCGCGAATCTGCATGCCATGGGCGCGCGGGCAGGCAGCCGACTGTCTCAGCGGGTGTTCAATCTGATCGTGACCAACGCTCCCGGGCCGCAGTTCCCGCTCTACGTCGGCGGCGCACGCATGCTCGAGATGTATCCGGTCTCGCCGTTGTTCGAGAACCAGGCGATGAGTATCGGGTTGACGTCGTACGACGGTTTCGTGTTCTTCGGGCTCAATGCAGATCGAGGTGCCATGCCCGACGTGGACGTGGTGACGGCGTTGCTGCACGAGTCGCTGGAAGAATTGGTCGACGCGAGTAACGAATCGAGAGTGTGAGGTCTTCTGCAATGCGTGTCTACGTTCCGGCGACGCTGGAGTTCTTGAAAGTGTTGTCGGCGGACGGTGAATTCAGCCCGGTCTCGCGGACGGCGTTCGCGGTGACGCCGACTCTGCGTGAGGCATATTCCTCCGGCGACGACGAGGAGCTGGCCGAGGTGGCAATGGGGGAGGCCGCCAGGGCCTCGTTGCGCTTGATCGCAGCGGCCGTCGACGACGAAGCCGACTCCGGCACGGTCGCCGAGGGTGTGGTGTATCGACGAGCGGTGATCGCAGCCGATGTGGACGACCCCACCCTGCGACCCGATCTCGACGATGCCGTCGTCCGGTTGAAAGAGCCCCTGCGGATGGATCAGGTCGCGTCGGTGCACGTCGATCTCGAAGGGGCAGAATCGGCAGTCGCGAAGGCTGCGGCGGCCGTCGATGCTGCCGACATGGGTGACGCCGACGCGGAGTTCGTGCTCGGAGACGCCGAGGATCACACGTTGGCGTGGTACGCCCCGCAGGAGTTGTCGTTTCTCCTCGAACTGCTGTGATTACGCTGTGATCGTCCCCGCACCGTCGTGGCAAAGGTGACCCTGACCCCGAACCTACGGTAGCGTAACCTCGATGGCCGGATGCGGCTCGGAGTCTCGATCGAGGGGATGGAACACCCGATGGATCTGAAGAAATGGCTGGAAGCTCCTGCGGCCGGCGTCTCGGCACCCAGGCGTCCCAGACTGAACATGGTGCGCGGTGCTTTCACCCGTATCACCACTCCCTTGTTGCCGGACGACTACCTGCATCTGGCGAACCCGTTGTGGTCGGCGCGTGAGTTGCGAGGCCGCATCGTGCGAGTGGAGCAGGAGACCGCGACCGCGGTGACGCTGGTGATCAGGCCTGGGTGGGGCTTCAATTTCGACTACCAGCCGGGTCAGTACATCGGAATCGGTCTGCACCTCGGCGGACGGTGGCACTGGCGGTCGTACTCGCTGACCTCGCCGCCGAACTGGGAAGACAAACTGATTTCCATCACGGTCAAGGCGATGCCCGAGGGCTTCCTGTCTTCGCACCTCGTCGGCGGCGTGCCGCAGGGAACAATCGTTCGTCTGGCCGCGCCGAAGGGAAATTTCGCGCTGCCGGTTCCGCCGCCGAACAAGATCCTGTTCGTCACTGCGGGCAGTGGTATCACTCCGATCATCTCGATGCTGCGCGCACTGGATCGACACGGGGACATGCCCGACACGGTGCACATCCATTCGGCTCCCACCGAGGACGAGGTCATGTTCGCCGCCGAGCTCTCCGCGTTGGAGAAATCTCATCCCAACTTCACCTCTCATGTGCAGCTGACGCGATCCGACGGCAAGTTCGCGCTGGCCTCGCTGGACGAGCTGTACCCCGATTGGCGGACGCGCGACACCTGGGCCTGTGGCCCCGCGGCCCTCCTCGAAGAGATCGAGAAGACCTGGAAGCGCGAGGGCATCGAGGACAGGCTTCACCTCGAGAGGTTCGAGATCTCCCGAGCCGACACTTCCGGTGCCGGCGGCACCGTGACGTTCTCCAAATCCGACCGGAACATTGCTGTCGACGGGGCCACGAGCCTTCTCGAAGCCGGCGAGAGTCTCGGAGTTCAGATGCCGTTCGGCTGCCGGATGGGTATCTGCCAGACGTGTGTGGTCCCGTTGACCGCAGGGCACGTCATCGACCTCCGTTCCGGCAAGGAGCACAGCGAGGGCGATCGTGTGCAAACGTGCATTTCCGCTGCTGCGGGCGACTGCACATTGGAACTGTAGGTCTGTTTTTCGCACACTGCCTTCTCAGGCTGTTCGGTTACGCTTACGTAGGTTGCCCATGCCGAACCACGATATTTCGGGCACTGCACTCAACTGTTGGAGGACCCGGTGGCCATCACCGATATCAAAGAATTCGCGCACCTGAGCGAAGAAGACATGGAAGCGTTCGGTCGTGAACTGGATGCGATCCGCCGCGACGTCGAAGACAGCCGCGGCGAGCGCGATGCGGCCTACATCCGTCGGACCATCAGGGTGCAGCGTCTGCTCGAGCTCGGCGGGCGCGCAGTGTTGCTCGGTAGCAAATATCGACCGGCATGGCTTGCCGGGACTGCGATGCTCAGCGTCGCGAAGATCATCGAGAACATGGAGCTCGGCCACAATGTGATGCACGGGCAGTGGGATTGGATGAACGATCCGGAGATTCATTCCACCTCGTGGGAGTGGGATCAGACCGGACCGTCGGAGCAGTGGAAACGCGCCCACAACTACTCGCACCACACCTACACCAACATCGTCGGCATGGACGACGACATCGGCTTCGGCATCCTGCGCATGACCCGTGACGAGCCGTGGAAGCCGATCAACCTCATTCAGCCGCTCGCCAACATCGTGCTGGCCACCACCTTCGAGTGGGGCATCGCACTGCACGATTACGACGCTCAGAAGCAGCTGGACGGCGAGGACGAGAAAGGTCTGCTGAAGTCTCCGGCGAGCCGCGCATTCGCGCGCAAGATCGCCAAGCAGGTCGGTAAGGATTTCGTCCTGTTTCCGGCACTGTCCGGCCCGGCGTGGAAGTCCACGTTGACCGCCAACGCCACCGCCAACCTGGTCCGGAATCTATGGGCGTACGCGGTGATCTTCTGTGGTCACTTCCCGGACGGTGCGGAGAAGTTCACGATCGGTCAATTCGAGACCGAGACCCGCCCCGAGTGGTACCTGCGTCAGATGCTGGGCAGTGCGAACTTCGAAGCCGGTCCGGCCATGGCCTTCATGAGCGGCAACCTCTGCTACCAGATCGAGCACCACATGTTCCCGGACCTGCCGAGCAACAGGTATTCGGAAATCGCCGAGAAGGTGCACGCTCTGTGCGAGAAGTACGACTTGCCGTACACCACAGGGTCGCTCGGCAAGCAGTACCTGCTGGCGCTGCGGACCATCCACAAGCTGTCGCTGCCCGACTCGTGGTTGCGAGCCACGTCCGACAACGCCCCCGAGACGTCGTCCGAGCGGCGTTGGCGGGTCGGCGATTCGCCCGCCGTTCATGCGCTCCGGATCGATCCGCTCACCGGGCAGCGTCGAGGCCTGCGTTCGGCCATGCAAGAGGCGCGGGTGAGCTTGCGCAACGCGAAGAAGGAAGCCAAGCGTCAGGCCAAGGCTCTTCGCCGCTCGGGCGACCGCGTTTCGTTGTGAATCGTCACACAGATTTCCGCCACTAACCTACGGAACCGTAAGTTACGATACGGTAGGTGACGGAATTGCACATAGCGCATACATGCGTGCTGTGTGTTCACGACTGCCAGGAGGTTTTTTCCCATGGCGATTACGGACGTCAAAGAATACGCGCATCTGACCGACGCTGACATCGAAGCGCTGGGCCACGAGCTCGACGCGATTCGGCGGGACATCGAGGCGTCTCGCGGCGAACGCGACGCCCGGTACGTCAAGAACACGATCCGCTTGCAGCGCTCCCTCGATATCGGCGGCAGGGCCGTGCTGTTCGCCAGCCGCCGCCGTCCGGCGTGGCTGGTCGGAACTGCCATGCTCGGGGTCGCCAAGATCATCGAGAACATGGAACTCGGCCACAACGTCATGCACGGCCAGTGGGACTGGATGAACGATCCAGAGATTCACTCCACCTCGTGGGAGTGGGACAACACGGGTCCGTCGGCGCACTGGAAGCAGACGCACAACTACATCCACCACAAGTACACCAACGTGTTGGGTATGGACGACGACGTGGGCTACGGCCTCCTCCGGGTCACCCGCGATCAGCGGTGGAAGCCCTTCAACATCGGCAACCCCGTCTACAACCTGCTGCTGCAGTTGTTCTTCGAGTACGGAGTGGCGCTTCAGCACCTCGAACTGGGCAAGGTGGCCAAGGGTCGAGTGCCGCGCGAGGAATTCGAGCAGAAGCGGCGCGAAGTACTGGAGAAGGTCGGCAAGCAGATCGGCAAGGACTACGTCCTCCATCCGTTGCTCACCGGTCCCGCCTGGAAGAGCACGTTGACGGCGAACATCGTCGCCAACATGATGCGCAACGTGTGGACCAACACCGTCATTTTCTGCGGCCACTTCCCCGACGGTGCGGAGAAGTTCACCAAGTCCGACATGGAAGGCGAGACGCAGGGGCAGTGGTACCTGCGTCAGATGCTCGGCAGCGCGAACTTCAACGCCGGTCCCGTCATGGAGTTCATGAGCGGCAACCTGTGCTACCAGATCGAGCACCACCTGTTCCCCGACCTCCCCAGCAATCGACTGCGGGAGATCAAGGTTCGGGTTCTCGAGCTCGCCGAGAAGTACGACCTGCCGTACACGACCGGTTCGATCGTGCACCAGTACTTCCTCTCGTGGCGCACCATCGCGAAGCTGTCGCTGCCCAACAAGTACTTGAAGGCAACGAGCGACGATGCTCCCGAGACCGCGTCGGAGCGCAAGTGGGCCGATGCTCCAGCCGGCCTGTTCACCGTCGACCCGGAGACCGGCAAGCGTCGCGGTCTGCGCACGGCAATCGCGGAAACCAAGAAGCGCAAGGGAATTCGCAAATTGGTCGGCAAGGCAGCCTGACCGCCGCCGATTCGATAGCGAAGCCTGGTAGAGACCCGTGGGTCTCTACCAGGCTTCGTTCGTTCGAACGGCTTCGAGAAGTAGGCGAACGGCAGCGACGCGTCGTGCCGCGTCCCCGGTGAGGGAGTCGAGGGCACATTCGGGATCGGCCGGAGGGCCGAGGTGGGTGCACCCACGCGGGCAGTCTTCGATCGTGTCGGCCAGATCGGAGAACGCGGCGACGACGTTCTCGGGGGAGATGTGCGCGAGTCCGAACGATCGGATACCCGGCGTGTCGACCACCCAGCCGCCGCCCGGCAGCGGTAGCGCCACCGACTGTGTCGAGGTGTGACGGCCTTTTCCGACGCCCGAGACCACTCCGGTGGCCCGATAGGCATCGGGCACCAATCTGTTGACGAGAGTGGATTTTCCGACGCCCGAGTGGCCGATGAGGGCGGTCACGTCGTTCGTCAGCATCGCGGTCAGTTCGGTGAGGTCCTCGGACTGACCCGCCAACACCACGGGGACATCGAGATCGGCGAATGCGGCGGTGAATTCCTCGGGGGCGGCCAAGTCGCTCTTCGTCAGGCACAGCACGGGTTCGAGCCCACCGACGTACGCGGCGACCAGAGCTCGTTCGACGAAACCGGTGCGCGGCGGCGGGTCTGCGAGTGCCGCCACTATGAGCAACCTGTCTGCATTGGCCACCACGACGCGCTCGAACGGGTCGGTGTCGTCCGCGGTGCGCCGCAGGACCGTGCGGCGCTCGGCCACGCGCACGATACGAGCCAGGGTGTCGACCTTGCCCGACAGGTCTCCCACTATGTCGACTTCGTCGCCCACCACGATCGGGGTCCGGCCAAGCTCGCGGGCGCGCATCGTCACGACCGGTCGAGTCGGGTCACCGCCGAGCACACAGCCCCATCGGCCTCGGTCGACCGAGACGACCATTCCTGCTTCGGCGTCGTTGTGTTCGGGTCGCGTCTTGGTGCGTGGGCGAGAACTCTTACCCGGTCGAATGCGGACGTCGGATTCGTCGTATCGACGGGCGGTCAGGACCCGACCTCGCTCGATGTGGTGGTGGACAACATTGCGTCCCAGAGCTTCTCGAAGCCCGGAAGGGTCTTGGCGGTGGTGCCGATGTCGTCGACCTCGACGCCGGGGACGCGCAATCCGACGATGGCGCCGGCCGTGGCCATTCGGTGGTCGGCGTAGGCGCGCCAGCTGCCGCCGTGCAGCGGTACCGGATCGATCCTGATGCCGTCGTCGGTTTCCACCGCACGCCCACCGAGCCGGACGATTTCGGTGGTGAGCGCCGCGAGTCGGTCGGTCTCGTGACCACGCAGGTGGGCGATGCCGCGGAGAATCGACGGTCCGTCGGCCAGGGCTGCGAGCGCCGCGACCGTCGGTGTCAGCTCGCCGACGTCGTGGAGATCGAAGTCTATGCCGCGCAACGTATCCGGACCCTCCACCGTCAGGGTGCCCGCAGTCAGATCGACCCGAGCGCCCATCAGCGCGAGGATCTCGCGAATCGCGTCACCGGGCTGGGTGGTCGACTGTGGCCAATTCGGCACGCGCACTCTGCCTCTCGTGACGGCTGCGGCGGCCAGGAACGGGGTGGCATTGGACAGATCCGGCTCGATGATCCACTCGATCGGTGTGATCGGACCCGGGTACACACGCCAGGTGTTCGCGTCGCCACCGGTTTCGGGAGTGTCCACGCGCACTCCGGCTCGCCTCAACATCTCCACGGTCATGTCGATGTGCGGCATGGACGGTACGGGCTTACCGGTGTGGTGGATCTCGATTCCCTCGTCGAACGCCGCCGCCGAGAGCATCAGACCGGAGACGAACTGCGAGGATCCCGAGGCGTCGATCTCGACGGCCCCGCCGCGCAGCGAGCCCGTACCGCTCATCGTGAACGGAAGCGCGCTGCCTTCGATTTCGGCACCCACGGCGCGCAGTGCGTCGAGGATCGTGTCGAGAGGGCGGATGCGTGCTTGCTCGTCGCCGTCGAACGATACTTCGCCGTCGGCGAGTGCAGCGAGAGGCGGCACGAAGCGCATGACGGTACCTGCCAGCCCGCACTCCACCGATCCGCCGTGCATCGGTGCCGGAGTGACCCGCAGTGTCGTCCTGTCGTCGTCTGCGGCGGTGATGTCGATCCCCAGAGTCGTCAGAGCGTCGATCATGAGGTCGGTGTCACGGCTGCGGAGGGCACCGACGATCGTCGACGGGCCGGATGCGAGGGCGGCGATGATCAGTGCGCGATTGGTGATGGATTTCGATCCGGGCAGTGTGACTGTCGCATCGACGGGTGCGGCCGCGGCGGGTGCTGTCCAATTGCTCACGCGTCCATCTTCGCTCATTCGCGATCAGCGCGCGGCGATGGGAGCGGTTGTCGCGCGGGTGAGCCGGACGAGGTCGGCCGGGGCGAGTTCGATTTCCAGGCCACGGCGGCCTGCGCTGCACAGAATCGTCTCGAACTTCAGAGCGGAGTCGTCGATGGCTGTGGGGAGGGACTTGCGTTGGCCGAGAGGTGATATTCCACCGAAGACGTAGCCGGAGGAACGTTCGGCGGCAGCCCTGTCGGCCATTGCGATCTTTCTGGTGGCCAGAGCGGTCGCCGCGGCCTTGAGCGAGAGCATCGTCGTGACGGGAACGATCGCGACGGCGAGCGATCGGTCCGCCCGTTCGACGATCAGGGTCTTGAAGACTTGGTCGGGTCGAACCCCGAGTCGGTCGACGAGTACCTGCGCCGCCTCCTCGCCGTAGGACTGCGCCTGCGGATCGTGGTCGTAGGAATGCACGGTGTGCGCCACCTTGCGTGCCGTGAGCAGCGCGAGAGCGGGGGTCGACGCAGCCATCCGCTGAACTCTAGTTCCAGCCCGGGAACATGGCGGTGCCGACCTGTGTTGTGTAACCACAGATACGGATGCAGGCGGAAGGAAAGACGAATGGCAGTGCTGACCGCGGGACATCCCCTCGTGCTGAAGGGGGTGATCTCTTCGCAGAAGTCGACTTCGGGCGCGGTAGCCTGGGCGGTGGAAGCAATCGAAGGGATCAGCGTGACAGAAGCCAGCAATCCCGTCGCTCCAGTGGACGACGAGAAGGCGATCGCGGAGCAGAGGGCAGCCGAGACCGGAGTGCAGTTGACCGAGCGCTTCGAGCGCGACGCGCTGCCGATGCTCGATCAGCTCTACGGCGCGGCCTTGCGGATGACGCGCAACCCCGCCGACGCCGAGGACCTGGTTCAGGAGACGTTCGTGAAGGCCTACTCGGCTTTCCGGTCGTTTCGTGAGGGTACAAACCTGAAGGCCTGGCTGTACCGGATCCTCACCAACACCTACATCAACTCCTACCGCAAGAAGCAGCGTCAGCCCGCTCAGTACCCCACCGACGAGATCAGCGACTGGCAGCTCGCTGCGACCGCCGAGCACACGTCGACAGGACTGCGCTCCGCCGAGGTGGAGGCGCTGGACGCGTTGCCGGACGACGACATCAAAGCGGCGTTGCAGTCCCTTCCCGAAGAGTTTCGAATGGCCGTCTACTACGCCGATGTCGAGGGCTTTCCGTACAAGGAGATCGCCGAGATCATGGGAACGCCCATCGGAACGGTGATGTCGCGTCTGCATCGCGGACGCAAACAACTCCGAGGACTGCTGGCCGATGTGGCACGCGAGCGTGGATTCAACCGGGACGGCGCAGTCGACCGGCACGAGCAGGAGGTAGTCCAGTGACGGGCACCGGCAACACCGACGGAGACGAGCAGTTCGAGCGACTCGACTGCTCGGCAGTCATCGCGGACGTGTGGATCATGCTCGACAACGAGTGCGACGAGGCCAGCCGAACGCGCCTGCAGAAGCACATCGACGAGTGTGGGTCGTGCTTCGAGGCCTACGGAATCGAAGAGAAGGTCAAGCGGCTGATCTCGCGCAAGTGTGGAGGGGACCAGGCACCGGCCGGTCTCCGTGAACGGCTGAGCATCGAGATCCGCCGGACCGTGCTCACTCGGCAGGTCGACTCCGAGTAGCCGAAGACGGGTCGAACGACGACCCACCGAACGACGAGGGGCCGAGAAGCATCTGCTTCTCGGCCCCTCGCGGCTTGTGGCAAACCGTCAGCTGTTCGGACGTTTGCCGTGGTTGGCCTTGTTGCCCTTACGAGCACGCTTCTTACGTCCACGCTTTCCCATGATGGGCTCCTCTCGTTTGTTCAGTACAGTCTCCCACGTGTGATTGGCTTACTGTGACGGGCCTGGTCTCCGGTGGGTGTCCAGCGCGGTTCGTGGTGACGTGAGAGAGGGGTTCGCCGATGTCCGAGGACGTTCGCGCGGAGATGGTGTCCACGGTGTTTCAGGTAGTCGTGGCTCGAGGTGACGCGGTCGAGGTGGGTGACACCCTGGTCATCCTGGAGTCGATGAAGATGGAAATTCCGGTGCTGGCCGAGACGGCGGGCACGGTCACGTCCGTGGATGTGGCCGTCGGCGACGTCATTCAACAGGGCGACCTCATCGCCGTCGTGTCCTGAGCCACGGCCGACCGGTATCTCGTGTCGACCCTCAGTGACCTGCTGGCCGAGCACACCGACCTCCCGGGCGTTGCGGTCGACCACCTGCAACGTGTTGTGGGGGAGTGGCAGCTGTTGGCCGACCTCTCGTTCGCGGACGTGTTGTTGTGGGTCGGTACCGACGACGTGTCCACCGGAACCGCCGACGTGCTGTGTGTTGCCCAGTGTCGGCCGACCACTGCGCCGACGGTGTTCACACACGACATCGTGGGCACCACGATTTCCGAGTCCGAGCATCCGGATGTGATGGTCGCTCTGCAGCAACGTGAGATCGTCCAGGGCGGCGTCCTGACGCGAAGCGAGAGCATTCCGGTGCGCTGCGGCGAGCACGTGATCGCGGTGCTCACGCGTGACACCAACCCGGCTCAGCTTCGACCGCCCAGTGCGCTCGAGGTGGCCTACCGTGAATGCGCCGACGATCTGTGTCTGATGATCAGCGAAGGAACGTTTCCCACACCGGAGGAGCGCACCGACGTGAACTCGTCTCCCCGAGCAGGCGACGGCTTCATTCGCGTGGACACCGAGGGCCGGGTGGACTACGCGAGCCCCAACGCGCTGTCGGCCTACCACCGGATGGGACTGACGACGGAACTGTCCGGCCGAGATCTCGCGTCGGTCACTCGATCGCTGGTCACCGATCCGTTCGACTCACAAGAGGTTGCCGACCACATTCGGTCGTCCCTCAGCGGCAATGTGGGCCATCGAATGGAGGTCGATGCTCGCGGGGCCACCGTTCTCGTGCGCACCCTCGCGCTTCAGCCCCGTGGGCGGTCGGCAGGTGCTGCGGTGCTCGTCCGTGATGTCACCGAGGTGAAACGACGCGATCGCGCCCTGCTCAGCAAGGACGCGACCATCCGGGAGATCCATCATCGGGTGAAGAACAACCTGCAGACCGTCGCGGCCCTGCTCCGGCTTCAGTCTCGTCGCCTGGAGAACGAGGAAGCACGTACAGCGCTGGCGGAATCGGTCCGTCGGGTGACGTCCATTGCCGTGGTTCACGAAATGTTGTCGATGTCGGTGGACGAAGAGGTCGACCTCGACGAGATCGTCGACCGCTTGGTGCCGATCATGCTCGACATCGCGACAGTCAATCCTCGGGTCCGGGTGGCACGAGAAGGCAAGCTCGGAGTCTTCTCGGCAGAGCGTGCAACACCGCTGGTGATGGTGCTGACCGAATTGGTACAGAACGCGATGGAGCACGGTTTCGACGCCGGATCTGCCGGAGTGGTGAGAATCAGCGCCGATCGCTCCGCGAAATGGTTGGACGTCGTCATCCACGACGATGGGCGCGGGCTGCCTACCGGGTTCTCCCTCGAACGCTCGGACGGTCTCGGACTGCAGATCGTGCGCACTCTGGTCTCGGTCGAGTTGAACGGTTCGCTCGGCCTGCATCCGGCATCGGGTGGCGGAACCGACGCGATGCTGAGAGTCCCACTGGGGCGTCGCGCACCGCGTGCCTGACGCCTCGTCGGTGAACATTGCGTTACGCGGTCGGTGGCCCGTGGCATGCAAAAGGCCCGGTATCCGCTTGCGCGGGTACCGGGCCCTCCGGGTTGCTGCGTGTGCGTCCTAGACGGAGCTGCGTGCGCGCGTACGTGCGTTGCGTCGCTTGAGTGCACGGCGCTCGTCTTCACTCATTGCGCCCCATACTCCTGCGTCCTGGCCGGATTCGAGTGCCCAGGACAGGCATTCAGCGGTGACGGGGCACCGAGTACAGACGACTTTGGCATCGGCGATCTGCGCGAGCGCCGGGCCACTGTTTCCCACCGGGAAAAATAGTTCCGGATCTTCATCGCGACAAATTGCCTTGTGGCGCCAGTCCATCCTCTGCTCCTTACCGGGCGCCGAAGCGCCGTTTCGTTTCTCTTCTGTTCACGAGTGGGTAACCAATGTTTCCGCACTGTTGCTTGTGAATGCTTTCACGAACTCAGGTGAAGTCAAGGGATACGCGCGTGACCGTGGTCAAGCTCACTCTGTTAGGCTCGCTTTAGCCTTCTGCGCTCCTTTGTACCCTGAGCTGCCGGATTTCGCTCGTTTTTTCGCAGGAAACTGCCCTTCTGGCATCCCTGTGCACGAGGAACGACCGCGTATCACATGGTCGGAGCAACAACTTCCAGCGCATCGGGAGTGGCGAAGAACTCGGCTTCCGTACGTTCGCCCAAGTAGTCCCCATCCATTTGCAACCCCACCGGCTCGGTGGAAGAAATGCGGACACTGGGAACGTCGTCGATTCGAATCAGCTTGCGCGACTTGGGTTCTGCTCCCTTGGCCAACAACTGTCGCGACACCCGAAGCGTAGGGAACAGGGCAGTCGAACGCATCCCGAACACACCGAGACCCGAATCGAAACCCGTGCCGGGATTGGTGTGCACAGGCCGCTCGTTCAGATAGGTCCACGGACTCGAATTCGACACGAACGCGTAGTGCACACCTTCGAAGGGCTCCTGCCCGGGAACCTCCACCGTCAACCGCGCCGGCCGACGCTTGTGCTTGAAGAATTCCTGCACAGCCGACCGCAGATACCGCGTCGCGGACACCGGCTTGCCGTCCTTGCGTCCGGCGTCGATCGCCCGGCACACATCGGCATCCAGACCCATACCCGCATTGAACGTGAACCAGCGATTGTCACAATGACCCAACCCGATCGTTCGCCGAGCTCGCGCATCGAGCAGGCCGATCAACTGATTGGTCGCCGCCACCGGATCTGCCGCGATGCCGAGTGATCGCGCGAACACGTTTGCACTGCCGCCGGGAACGACGGCGATCGGCGGAATGGCACCGATCGTCACCGCCTGCATCGACGTCGGTAACGGCACCCCGAGCAAGCCGTTGATCACCTCGTTGACCGTCCCGTCACCACCGTGAACGATCACCAGACCCATGCCGTCCTCACGGGCACTGCGCGCGAGTTCCGACGCATGGTCACGGTGAGTCGTCTGCGCAACAGTGACTCGAACACGACTCGACAACGCATGGGCCAGCAGATCCCGAGCCGCAGCCGTCGTAGAAGTCGCATTGGGGTTGACGATCAACAGCGCACGCACGAGATCCAACACTATCGGGGGCGTTCCGCAGGCTCCACTTGCCCAGTTCCTGGGTCCTTCCGCAGGCTCCACTCCCGGTCGGCCTGGGTCGTTCCGCAGGCTCCTCTTGCCCAGTTCCTGGGTCCTTCCGCAGGCTCCACTCTCGGTCGGCCTGGGTCGTTCCGCAGGCTCCACTCCCGGGTCCTAGGCTGGTCGCGTGCCCACCTCAACACCCGAGAACATCGGTCCGCCGGCCACCTTCCGATCCGCCGGGGTCCTCGTCGCAGCACAGGGCGCGGCCTCGTTGATTGCCGCGTTCGTTCTACTCGTCCGGGCGGTCTCCGGCGAAGGAGACAACGCGGTCGCCAATGGCTACGGCACCGCCGGGTGGTTCGGAGTCCTCGGTGTCGGAGTCGGGGCTGCGGGCGTCGCACTCATCCTCGGCAAACGCTGGGGCAGGGCCATTGCCACCGTTGTGCAGCTGCTCCTGCTGCCCGTCGTCTGGTCGCTGTTGACCGGGTCGCACCAGACCGTCTACGGCGTCGTTCTCGGCATCGTGGTGATCGGAGTGCTCGTTCTGCTGTTCAGCCCGCCCTCGTCGCGGTGGATGGCAGCCGAATACAGCGACGTCGACGACGAGCTCGGCTGAACCGAACCGTCACCGCGCCGTCGCGGCCAACTCGGCCAACGCGTCCTCGGTCAACCGGAACGTGGTCCACTCGTCCTGCGGCTGCGCACCCAACGATCGGTAGAAGCCGATCGACGGGGTGTTCCAGTCCAGAACCGACCAGGTCAACCGCGTGTAGTCGTGGGCGACGCACTCGGCGGCCAACGCGGCGAGCAATCCTCTTCCGAAGCCTCCTCCTCGCGCAGCGGGCTGCACGTAGAGGTCCTCGAGATAGATACCGTTGACGCCGTCCCACGTGGAGAAGTTCAGGAACCAGAGTGCGCACCCCACCACGACCCCCTCCTGCTCGGCGACGTGCGCGAACACCGACGGCTGGGCACCGAACAGCGCACGACGAAGGTGCTCGTCTCGAACGGTGCACAGTGACGACGACTTCTCGTACGCAGCGAGCTCGTGGACCAAACCGGTGATGGCGGGAACATCGGCCTCGGTGGCGCGGCGGATCATCGACGGTCTTCCTTTCGAGCGGACGCTGCGGTCAGAATCGAGGGATGCACGTTGTGCGCGACGAGCTGGCGGAACGAATGCTCGAACCCGAGTAGCGAATACGCGGCAGGCGAGAGCGCGAACCGCTTGCCCTCGGTGATCGGAGCCTCGGTCCAGCCGGCGATGAGCGCGCGGGAGAAGTGGCCGTGACCGACCAACACGACGTCACGGTCGGTGAGCAGCGGTAGGACGACCGAGAGCACCAGCTCCACCCGCACCGCGATGTCACCGATCGACTCACCACCGGGGCACGGATGCGTCCACACGGTCCAGTGCGGAACCGTCTCGTGGATCTGCGTCGACGTGATGCCCTCGTAGTCTCCATAGTCCCACTCCGACAACGCATCCCACGTTCGGTCGACCTGCAGGCCCGCCAGGTCCGCGGTTCTACGGGCGCGCTCCCGCGGACTCGAGATCACCAGCGGATCGCGCAACTTCAGCAGCTGCAACAGTGAGCCGGCGTCGACAGCCTGTTGCTCGCCGACGCTCGTGAGAGGGACGTCAGTACTTCCGGTGTGTTTGCCGGCCAGGGCCCATTCGGTCTCCCCGTGCCGTAGGAGGACAACGCTGCCGGCCTCGACGCCGCCGTGTGTGGTCATGGAGACGATCATGCCTGCAACCGCGATGTGGCCTTTGTCATAGTCGTCCCGGATATGTGTCCGAAAATTCCATTGAGCACAGACCTACCGGCCGGTTACCCTCACTTGAATCTTCGCCGCCGTGCGCCTCGGCTCCGAGCCCTTCGCGGCCTCGGAACGCCTCGTAGCTTTCGATCACCGATCTGGAGAACCATGACCGACCTGACCAAGCCCGCGGCGACCGACGCACCGCAGAAGCTCGACGGAGCGCTGTTGAAAATTGCCGGCGTCGTGGTACTCGGCGCGATCATGTCCATCCTCGACGTCACCGTCGTCAGCGTCGCGCTCCGGACATTCACCGACGTGTTCGACACGACATACGCCAACGCCGCGTGGACGATGACGGGCTACACGCTCGCGCTGGCAACCGTCATACCCCTGACCGGGTGGGCCGCCGACCGATTCGGAACCAAACGGCTCTACATCACCGCGCTCGTGCTGTTCGTGCTCGGTTCGGTGCTGTGCAGCTTCGCCTGGGACATCACCTCGCTCATCGTGTTCCGTGTGTTGCAAGGGCTCGGGGGCGGCATGCTGATGCCGCTGGGCATGACGATCATGACCCGCGCTGCCGGTCCCGAGCGCATCGGCCGAGTGATGGCCGTGCTGGGTGTTCCCATGCTCATCGGGCCCATCGCAGGTCCCATTCTGGGCGGCTGGCTGATCGAGGCAGCGAGCTGGCACTGGATCTTCCTGATCAACCTGCCGATCGGCATCGTTGCGCTTGTCGCCGCTGTGGCCATCTTCCCCAGGGACAACCCGACTCCGTCCGAATCCTTCGACTTCCGCGGCATGCTGATGCTCTCGCCCGGTCTGGCACTGTTTCTCTACGGCGCGTCCTCGGTCGTCGAAACCGAGACCGTCCTTGCCGTGAAGGTGCTGGCGCCGGTTCTCGTCGGCCTGGTGTTGATCGTCCTGTTCGTGTTCCACGCGCTCCGTGTGGAGCACCCGCTGATCGACTTGCGACTGTTCAAGAACCGATCGCTGTCCGTAGCCGTGATCACCACGACGCTGTTCATGGTGGCCTTCATGGGCGCGGGCCTGCTGTTCCCCAGTTACTTCCTGTTGCGCGGCGAATCGACTCTGTCGGCTGGGCTCCTGCTCGCCCCGCAGGGCATCGGCGCGATGATCGCGATGCCGATCGCGGGGGTGATCGCCGACAAGACCGGCCCCGGCAGAATCGTGCTCGTGGGCATGGTGCTCATCACCGCGGGTATGGCGGTGTTCACGCAGGTGGGCACCAGCACGTCCTACACACTGCTGATCGGTGCCCTGTTCGTGATGGGCCTCGGCCTCGGATCGACGATGATGCCGATCATGACGGCGGCCCTGCAGACACTGACCGACGAAACCGTCGCTCGCGGCTCCACTCTGATGAACATCGTGCAGCAGGCCGCCGGCTCGATCGGTACCGCCCTGATGTCGGTGGTGCTGACAGCTCAGCAGAAGCCCGCACTCACCGCCACCAACCAGGCCGATGCGTTCGACATCTCGGCCAGAGCCTTCGGTACCACCTTCATGGTTGCCTTGGTTCTCATCGTCGCCACGTTCGTTCCCGCGTTCTTCCTGCCCCGAACCAAGCACGTGAGCGAGGGGCCGGCGGCACCGATCGTCCTGCACTGACGCGGCCGAGAGGTGCCGAACTCTCGCTCATCCGCAGAATGTAAGCAAGGATCAAAGCCGTGACGACAATTCTTGCGGTAGCGAATCAGAAGGGCGGCGTGGCCAAGACCACCACGGTGGCCTCGCTCGCAGCAGCGCTGCACGCGCTCGACCGACGCGTCCTGGTGGTCGACCTCGACCCGCAGGGTTGCCTGACGTTCTCTCTGGGGCACAACCCCGACAAGCTCGATTCCTCCGTGCACGAGGTTTTGACCGGGGACGCCAAGGTGGAGGACGTGCTGATCGAAACGGCGGAAGGAATCGTCCTGTTGCCGGCCACGATCGATCTCGCCGGTGCCGAAGCCCTCCTGCTGATGCGGGCGGGTCGCGAATTCGCACTCAAGCGCGCGCTCGCTCCCATACTCGACGACTTCGATGTCGTCGTCATCGATTGCCCGCCGTCACTGGGGGTACTGACCCTCAACGGGCTCACCGCCGCGCAGTCGGTGTTGGTACCTCTGCAGTGCGAAACCCTCGCCCATCGGGGAGTTGGGCAGCTCTTGCGAACGGTGTCCGAGGTGCAGCAGATCACCAACCCCGACCTGACGCTGCTCGGTGCGCTCCCCACCTTGTTCGATGCTCGAACCACCCACAGCAGGGACGTGCTCGGCGATGTCTCCGACCGATATTCGCTCCCGGTCCTCGCGCCGCCGATCCCGCGGACCGTTCGCTTCGCCGAGGCCAGCGCATCGGGCGCGACGGTACTGTCGGGGCGAAAGAACAAGGGCGCGCAGGCGTATCGAGAACTTGCCGAGAACCTGCTGGCGCACTGGAACGACGGAGCCGAGCTGAAGACTTACGATCCGGCTGTGTAGAACCGGGCGAACGACGGCCTGATCAGCCCAGAGCGACCACGTCGTCACCGCGCTGCTCGACGATCACATCGCCGATGACCGACGTCTGCACCGGGCCGATGTAGTCGCCTCGGTCCACGGGTATCTCGTCGATCGACATGCCGGTGGTGAGATCGACCACCGCGATACCGTCGGGCACGGGGACGAGAAGCCGGCCGGCCATGACGGCTCCGCTTCCGAGGGCTCCGGGGATGGACCACACGGGGGACAGGCCGGTGGAATCGAGCGCCTGCACCCCGGCGCCGGTGAACCAGGTGAACACCGAGCCTGCCTTCGTCGCAGGCGAATTCGGTGAGTCCTGCTCGGGGGACAGGGTGGAAGCGAGGTCGAATTCGGATATCCGCGAAGCCGTGTTGTCGTAGAGTCCGATCCGATCGGGCGCGCCGTTCTCGGCTGGAATGTACAGCGCGACAACGGTTCCGGTGACGGCAATGACGCGTCCGGCCGTAGGGGAGTCGGGCCCGGGAACGAGTTCGGGCACCACCGTCGACCCGTACTCTTCGGGTTCACTCGCGTCCTTGGGAGCAGGGTTGATCAGAGACAAGCGCGCAGCAGCCTCGCCCGGGCACTGCTCCAGCACGGCCGTCCGCGAGTTCGTCGACGCCGAGGACAGCAGGGTGCACCCGGTTCTCGGCTGACTACCAGGATTGACCGGAGCATCCACTCGACCGTACTCGAGGGTGCGCACCATGTCCGATCGCCACAACTCCATGCGGGTGTTGCCCCTCGACGTCACATAAGTGCCGTCGGACGACAGGCGAACCGCATCGTCGGCGTCGGACGTACGTTGTGCCTTGCGCTGCCCGGTGGATCCGTCGAGTTCGGTCACCTGGGAGCAACCGCGATCGTCGCGGTAGACCGCGACTGCCGTGTTCCATGCTGCGACCACCGAGCACAGCGGGAGATCGCGTGTGTAGGACCAGGACTGCTCGCCCGACCGCGGATCACGGCCGACGACGGAGCCACCATCGGCGGTCACCACCGTGGATCCGGCGACGACGGGAGCCGGGGTACGCGCGGGATCCGTTGCTGCGCTCGGCGCACGCCACAGTTCGGTGAGAGCTGTGGGCACCGACGCTGCCGGCTCGGGCTGAGGCAGCGGCTCCGCGGCGGAAATCGACGTGGTGCCGCGGGCATCGCCGGTCAACCAGGCGATGCTCGCGGCCACGACCACCACAACTGCGATGACGGCGGCGACGACGAGGTCGGTTCTCGTCCGACGTTCTGGAGCCAGCACGACGGGAGACTACTCCGAAGCGCTCGCAGTCGACGGTCCGGCATCGGCCGAGGATCCACTGGAGCGACGGCGCCTGCGGCGGCGCGGGGCAGTCTTCGTGGCCGTGTCGGCGGACGCCGTGTCGGTCGTATCCGACTGTTCGCCAACCGAAGTCGCGGCAGATGGGGAATCGTTCGACGCCGCGGCGGAGCCTGCGGTGTCGCCGCCCTGCCCTGCACGAGTGCGACGGCGACTGCGCGAGCGGCGGGGCTTGGTCGCTGCCGACGACGCGTCCGCGGCCGGCGCTGCCGCGTCGGTCTCGCCGTCTTCCTCAGCCTTCTCCGGGGCGCGCGAGGGTGCCTTGCGCACAGTGCCGGTGGCGTCCGTGGCGATACCGAGGTCGGTGAACAGGTGCGGCGAGCTCGAATAGGTCTCGACCGGATCCGGCATACCGAGATCGAGCGCCTTGTCGATCAGCTGCCAGCGGGGGATGTCGTCCCAGTCGACCAGGGTGACGGCGATGCCGGTGCGTCCGGCACGGCCGGTGCGACCGATGCGGTGCACATAGGTCTTCTCGTCCTCGGGGCACTGGTAGTTGATGACATGGGTGACGTCGTCGATGTCGATACCGCGTGCTGCGACATCGGTGGCCACCAGGACGTCGATCTTTCCGGTGCGGAACGCCTTGAGAGCCTTCTCGCGTTGGACCTGACCGAGGTCACCGTGCACGGCACCGACCGAGTAGCCACGCTCGGACAGCTCGTCGGCGACCTTCTGAGCCGTGCGCTTGGTGCGAGTGAACACCATCGTCGCGCCGCGGCCCTCGGCCTTGAGGACTTTGGCCACCATCTCGACCTTGTCGAGTGCGTGCGCCCGGTACACGTGCTGGGCGGTGCGGTCGTGGACGGCGGAGGACTCCGCTTCCTCGGCCCGGATGTGCGTCGGCTGCGTCAGGAAGGTGCGCGCCAGCGTGATGATCGGGCCGGGCATCGTGGCAGAGAACAGCATCGTTTGACGCTTGTCGGGCACCATGCCGAGGATGCGTTCGATGTCGGGAAGGAACCCGAGGTCGAGCATCTCGTCGGCTTCGTCGAGAACGAGCACGCCGACCTTGCCCAGAATCAGGTGGTTCTGCTTGGCGAGGTCGAGCAGACGGCCGGGAGTTCCGACGACGACGTCGACCCCGTTCTGCAGCGCGCTGATCTGAGCCTCGTACGGGCGGCCACCGTAGATGGAGAGCACCTTGACGGGTCCGTTGGCACCGCTGAGGTACTTGGAGGCGTTCTCGAGATCGGAGCTGACCTGGACGCACAGTTCACGGGTCGGCACGATGATCAGGGCACGCGGAGTGCCGTCGAGCGGAGTGGTGCCGGAGTTGTCCGTGGCGAGCCGGTGCAGAAGTGGAACACCGAAGCCGAACGTCTTGCCCATGCCGGTACGTGCCTGACCGATGAGGTCGTCACCCGCGATGGCGAGCGGCAGCGTCAGCTCCTGGATGGCGAAGGTGCGCTCGATTCCCATCTCGGAGAGAGCGCGAACGATGGCCGCGTCGACGTTCAGTTCCGCGAACGTGGGAGGTACGTGGGTGTCGTCCAGTTGAGCCGACAACGTCGTGTCGCCGGTCTCGGATTCTTGGTCGATGACTATCTTGCTCAGGGGACTGGCCTTCCTCGTGTTCGAACGCGCGCACAAGGAAGGGCACAGGCCTATTGCCGGCCGAAGTCGATGCCCTCAATCCGATGTGATGTCGCCGTCAGCCTCAGCGCGGCCACGGACTGCGATGTCCGCTGCGGCGAAGCTGTCGAGGCGACCCGGATCAGGTGCGCGCACATTATCGATGACCATCACGTGTTCTTCGGTCCGTTCCATCGGTCCGCGAGCGACGATCGAGCACCATGGTAGCTTGCCGAGCCGAATTCACCATCGTCGGCCGGTCACGGCAGGTACGACGCGCGCCGAGGCGGGGCGTCGCGCACGGGACTACGATTGCCACCCATGGGAGCCCACTCGCCGGAGTCGTCGTCGTCCATAGATGCATCCACCACGCTCGTCGAGCCGGCCGAGCCGGCCGAGCCGGCCGAGCCGGCCATCGCGCACGATCACCCGGGAGTTCCGGACTTGTTCGCGGTACTCGCCTACGGCGAGATCTCGGCCTTCTATCGGCTGGCCGAGGATGCGCGTATGGCGCCATCGATGGAGGGGCGCGTGGCCCTGGCCAGCATGGCGGCGGCGGAGATGAGTCACTTCGAGACGCTGGAGCGAGCGTTGTCCGTTCGGGGTCTCGACGTATATGCCTCGATGGCTCCGTTCGTGCGTGCTCTGGACGAGTACCACGCGTCGACCACTCCGTCGACGTGGTTGGAGTCCCTGGTCAAGGCCTACGTGGGCGACGGGATCGCAGCGGACTTCTACCGGCAGATCGCGCACAGCCTCGATCCCGACGTCGCCGAGATCGTGCGAGACGTGCTGGCCGAGACCGGGCATTCGGAGTTCGTCGTCCACGAAGTATCCGAGCGGGTTCGGGCGAGCTCGCAGGACAAGGCGCGGCTGATGCTGTGGGGTCGCCGCCTGCTCGGCGAGGCCATCACCCAGGCGCAGTTCGTGCTCGCGCAACGAGAGTCGCTGACCGACCTCGTCATCACCGCCTCGGGCGACCTCAACGGAGTGGTCGCACTGTTCGATCGGATGCAGGAACAGCACTCGGAGCGGATGTCCTCGCTCGGCCTGGACTGACCCGTCCGACGCCGGTGTTCGCCGGCAGCACAGGGCAGTGTTCGCTGACAGCACAGGGCGTCGGGCGTCTGGGTCGACCCCGCTGCACTAGCCTGGCGTGAGCAGAGTTGTCGAGAGTTCGGAGGTTGACCGTGGAGGTCAAGATCGGTGTTTCGGAGAGTTCCCGTGAGCTCGTCGTGAACAGCACGCAGTCCCCGGCCGAGGTCGAAGCGCTCGTGTCGACCGCCTTCGCCGGTAAGGATGGAGTGCTGTCGTTGGAGGACGAGAAGGGACGCAAGTTCTTGATCCAGGCCGCCAAGGTGTCGTACGTCGAGATCGGTCCGTCCGATGCTCGGAAGGTCGGATTCGCGACCTCCTGATACGGCCGGGAAACCACCACGCGCCCCTCACTCGACTACGAGTGAGGGGCGCGTGGCGTTGACGGGAAGAGGTTCCTACGGGGCTTGCAGCGGAACGTGCGACAGACCGCCCCAGGCCAGCGACACGGTGGTGTCCACCGCGTCTTCCTTGGATATGGGCCGGTCGGCTTCCAGCCAGTATCGGGCCGTGAACTGGCTCGCTCCGACCAGACCGACGGCGAGCACGCGGGCCCGGTACGGGTCGAGTCCCGAGTCGTGCGCGACCAGATCGAACACGGCGTCGACGCACGCTTCGGTCGCCTGCTCGACGCGCGAGTTGACCTGGGGATCGCCCATCAGATCGGACTCGAAAACCAGGCGGAAGCCCTGAGTGTCGGTGTCGACGAAATCGTAGAACGCCAGTACCGCGGCGCGTACGCGCTGTCGGTTGTCGGTGGTCGAGCGAAGGGCCTGGCGAACGCCTGCGATCAACGTGTCGACGTAGCTCTGCAGCACCGCCAGATACAGCTCGAGCTTCCCGGGGAAGTGCTGGTAGAGGACCGGCTTGCTGACACCTGCGCATTCGGCGATCTCGTCCATTCCGGACGCGTGATAGCCGCGGGTCACGAATATTTCGCTCGCAGCGGCGAGCAGCTGCGCCCGACGGGCATCGCGTGGCAGCCGCGCGCTGCGTCGATTGCCGGTGGTGGCCGGCCGGTCCGAGGACCTCCGGTCGTCGAGATCTGTCATCAATTCCGTTCCCATCCGCGTCGACAACTGCGCTCGTCTTGGTTCGACAGCGAGCGATCCGTCGTGAACTTCCGGCGGGTGGCCATCGGTTCGGATTACTCGTAGCGCAGATCACGGGCAACGATACTCGTGGCGTCCGGCACGGTCGGGATCCTGGGGGACCAGGAACGAATTGCTCGAACCCGGATCACGTCGAACGGTTTGTTTGTAGGATGTTTCCGTACCGAGAACCCGATAGTTCCGGTCTCGTTGTCGGCGTGCCGAGCAGCGGGCGGTGAGGATTGTGAGATCGTGATCGAGTGACTGACCGAGGCGGACCGCGTATCCGCGGTGGTGTGCAGTCGGGCGGCGTCGACGACGAGTACGACGATCGGTCGGACGATTTTCCACGCACGGTGGGTAGCCGCGGTTCTCACCAACCATTGCGCGCGCAGTGGGATCCGACGCAGCGCGAGGTCAAGCAACGCAATCGTCGACCCGACCGAGACGTCCGCAAGCAGAGCAAGATCGGAAAGTTCGCCTCGACGTACGGGTGGCGGGCATACGCGGTTCCAGTTCTGATCGTGGTCACTGCCCTCGTGGTATTCGACGCCGTGCGCACTGGCGACCCGGTCACCGGCACCGCGGCGCAGTCCACCAATGCCGATCCCGGTTTCGGCACTCTGAGCTCCGACACGACCTCGGGCACCGGAATCATCGGTGTACCGCCACAGGCGGACGGTAATTTCGCGTCGTCGATCTCCTCGGGTGAACTGCCGGACGGCGGCCCCTTCGCGGTCCAGGGTGCCGGCACGTGGCACACCGTGGCCGGTTCCACCGAGCAGGTGGGCCAAGGGACCGAGCGGGTGTTCACGTACACGGTCGAGGTGGAGGACGGTGTCGACACGGTCGGATTCGGCGGCGACGAGTCGTTCGGCCGCCTGGTGGACCAGACACTCGCCAATCCCAAGAGCTGGACGAACGACCCGCGTTTCGCGTTTCGGCGAATCGACCAGGGTGACCCCGACTTCAGGATCTCGCTGACGTCGCAGATGTCCATCCGGCAGGCGTGTGGGTACGACATTCAACTCGAAGTCTCCTGCTACAACCCGGGCATCGAGCGAGTCGTCCTGAACGAGCCGAGATGGGTTCGCGGGGCGATCTCGTTCCAAGGAGACATCGGCTCGTACCGCCAGTATCAGATCAACCACGAGGTGGGCCACGCAATCGGCTACCAG
Source organism: Rhodococcus sp. IEGM1428 (assembly GCF_050321865.1). Taxonomy (NCBI): domain Bacteria; kingdom Bacillati; phylum Actinomycetota; class Actinomycetes; order Mycobacteriales; family Nocardiaceae; genus Rhodococcus; species Rhodococcus sp. IEGM1428. The sequence goes on from NZ_JBNQFW010000001.1 coordinate 969,303, forward strand.
CAGCACCAGCCGTGCGAGGCCGACGGCGGCCTGGCACCGGTGATGATGCAACAGACGTTCGGCACGTCCAACGACGACATCGCGCGACTGGATCCGGAGGGCGTAGTCCCCATGGACGGCAAGACATGTCGATTCAATCCGTGGCCGTACCCGCGAGCGTGACCGGCTGGGTTTCGGACCAGCTGGGGGATTAGATTCGAACGTGGCGATCGGGCTCACCGGCCGCCGTGTCGAGTCGAGGAGCGTCGCTGCATCGTGGTCCACCTACCTCCGCTGGTCGAACCCGCGGGCGAACTGACGCCCGAGGACGTAGCGCGATACAGCCGTCATCTGATCATTCCCAGCGTGGGAACGGACGGTCAGAAGCGCCTCCGCAACGCCCGTGTACTCGTCGTCGGTGCCGGGGGGTTGGGTTCACCTGCACTGCTCTATCTCGCAGCCGCAGGTGTCGGGACTCTGGGAATCGTGGAATTCGACGATGTCGAACTGTCCAATCTGCAACGGCAGATCATCCACGGTCGGTCCGATGTGGGCCGGGCGAAAGCCGACAGTGCCAGAGATTCGATTCTCGAACTCAACGACGGCGTCGAGGTGACGTTGCACAAGGTTCGACTGGATTCCTCGAACGCGCTCGAACTCTTCGGACACTACGATCTCGTTCTCGACGGCACCGACAATTTTGCAACCCGGTACCTCGTCAACGATGCAGCTGCCCTGGTCGGCATTCCGTACGTGTGGGGTTCGATCTATCGATTCGAGGGCCAGGTTTCGGTGTTCTGGGATGCAGCACCCGGGGGAGTGGGCATCAACTATCGCGACCTGTACCCCGAGGCTCCGCCGCCGGGAATGGTGCCGTCGTGCGCCGAAGGTGGCGTGCTGGGAGTTCTGTGCGCTTCGATCGGTTCGGTCATGGTGACCGAGGCCATCAAGTTGATCACCGGCATCGGCGAGACGCTGTTGGGCAGATTGATGATCTACGACGCACTGGCGATGAGCTATCGAACGGTGCGGTTGACCCGCGATCCGCATCGGACCCCGATCACCCAGTTGATCGACTACGAGGCATTCTGTGGAGTTGTTCCGGCCGTCGAATCCGTCGGCGAGGAAGTTACCCCGGTTCAGCTACGGGCAATGTTGGAGTCCGGGCGCGAGGTTGCTCTGATCGACGTGCGTGAACCGGTCGAGTGGGACATCGTTCGCATCGACGGCGCACGTCTGATTCCCAAGGATCGAATCCTCTCCGGTGCGGCCATGGCCGAGCTGCCGCAGCACGTGCCGATCGTGCTGTACTGCAAAACCGGCATCAGGTCCGCGGAAGTGCTCAGCGCGGTCGTCGGTGCCGGTTTTGCCGACGCGTCCCATCTGCAGGGCGGAATAGTGGAGTGGGCCAAGCAAATAGACCCTGGTTTGCCCATCTACTGAAGCGGCGCGCGTGTGCGCGTCGTGCGCAGTGACGCACCGATCGGCGGTAGCGTGGCGAGCGTGAGCTCTGTCGAACCCCCTCAGCACGTGATCTCCACGTTCGGGCTGCGTGATGTCGAGCCGGCACCCCTCGGAGCGGACTGGGACGGTGGGTGGCGTCTGGGTGACGTCGTGCTGTCTCCGGTGGCCGACCACGCCCGCGCGGCCTGGTCGGCCAAGGTACGCGAGACGTTGACGGTGGACGGAGTTCGACTCGCTCGCCCTGTGCGCTCCACCGACGGTCGGTACGTCGTGTCGGGCTGGCGCGCAGACACGTTCGTGGCCGGCGAACCCGAGCCCCGGCACGACGAGGTGGTCTCGTTGTCGTTGCGTCTGCACTCGGCGACGGCGCAACTGGAGCGTCCCCGATTCTTGGTTCAGCCACCCGTTGCACCGTGGGCGGATGTGGACGTGTTCGTCGCAGCCGACAGAGCAGCATGGGAGGCCGTCCCCCTCCGATCGGCACGCGGAGCAGGCGCACCCGAGCCGTCCTCCAACGACGGCAAGAGCAGTCTCGAGTTGGTCAAACAGCTTGCGACACTGCGTAAACCCGTCGAGTCACCGGATCAACTGGTACACGGCGACCTGTTCGGAACGGTGCTGTTCTCGGGCAGTGACGCACCCGGAATCAGCGACATCACGCCGTACTGGCGTCCGGCACCGTGGGCCGCCGGAGTAGCGGTGGTGGACGCCCTGTCCTGGGGTGACGCCGACGACGGTCTGGTGGGTCGCTGGGACGATCTACCCGAGTGGCCACAGATGTTGCTGCGCGCGTTGATGTTTCGTCTCGCTGTTCACGCGCTCCATCCGCGTTCGACGTCCGAGGCCTTTCCGGGTCTCGCACGAACAGCGGACCTGGTGCGTCTCATTCTGTAGATTCCGTTGCGCGAGCGAGTGGTTCGGACAGTTCGTGGAACAGTGATCGAGCTGCATCCGACGCACGATCGGCGTCTCCGTCGATGACGGCATGGACGAGTGCGGTGTGCTCGGCAACGTAGTCGTCGTCGTGTTCGATGGCATGGTGGCGCATGGCGTCGTGGATCACCGGCAGCAGTGAGTCGTAGAACTCCAGATAGATCGCGTTATGACTGGCTGCGACGATGGCGCGGTGCAGGCGCGCGTCGATCCGGACGGCGTCCGCCAGTGGGGTCTCGTTCGACCACGCCGCGTTGCGATCCTTCAGCGCGCCCAGCATGACTCGGATGTCCTCGTCGTCGCGTCGGTCGGCGGCGAGCGCAGCTGCAGTGACCTCCAGGGTCTGGCGGAGTTCGGTGACGTCGCGGTGCCGGGCGTCCGAGAAGTACTTACCCAGGGTGCCGCCGAGGTCGGAGCAGGTCATGACGAAGGTGCCCGACCCCTGTCTGCGCTCGACCATGCCGGCGTGCACGAGGGCTTGGACCGCTTCGCGAACGGTGTTGCGACCGGTCCCGGTGATTTCGCACAATTCCGGCTCGGTGGGGATGCGGGTGCCCACCGGCCATCTCTGCGACGTGATCTCGTCACGCAACTGTGCGGTGACCTGGGTTATCAGGCTCGATCGCTGGACCTGCCGCACGTGGGCTCCTCGGACTGTGAACGTTTCGCCGTCGATAGTAATGCTTTGCAACCGATGATCCGGTCATCCTATGATTACGCGGTGAGTGCGCCTACCGTTCCCGATACCCGCCTCCGCAGTACCTCGCTCGTGCGCGGTCGAATTCTCGTCTTCTCTGCGATCGTGCTGTCTGCGCTGACACTGCGCGCCGCCGTGACCTCGATCAGCCCGCTGTTCGGCAGGATCGGCACCGACCTTCAGTTCGGCTCCACGGTGATCGGCCTCGTCGGTATGTTGCCGCCGGCGATGTTCGCCGTGTTCGGTCTGGCGACGCCGTTTCTCGCCAAGCGCACCGGCCTCGAGCGAGCTGCGTTGCTCGCCATGACGCTCACCACCATCGGTATGGCCACTCGGGCGTTCGCGCCGAACACCGCGTCGTTGCTCGCGTTGTCCGCAATAGCCCTCGCAGGCATGGGTATCGGAAACGTCGTCATCCCGCCGTTGGTCAAGCGGTACTTCTCCGACCGCCTGGCGGTGGTGAGCACCATCTACATCTGTGCCTTGCAGGTCAGCACCATGATCCCGCCTCTACTGGCCGTTCCCGTCGCCGACGCCCACGGTTGGCGCGTGTCCATCGGCGTCTGGGCCGTCGTCGGAGTGGCCGCCACCGTGCCGTGGCTCGGTGTGGTGGTGGCACGTCGCGGCCATGACGAGAGGGATGTCTCGGCCGAGGCCGGATCCTCGGCGGTGCACGCGCCGCCGAGCGGCCGAATTCATCGATCGTCGCTGGCGTGGGGAATGGTGATGATGTTCGCGATGACGTCGCTGATCACCTACGCGATGCTGACGTGGCTGCCGACGCTTCTGATCGACGCAGGCATCGGCGAGGCGTTGGCCGGCGCGTCGGTTGCCGCGTTCGGTGCAATGGGATTGATCACCTCTCTGGCCGCCCCGACTCTGTGCGCGCGCGTGAAGAATCCGTACGGCATCGTGGTTGTCGCGGCCGCGTGCTACCTCGGTGGCTTCGCAGGACTGCACTGGTCTCCGGCTGCCGGAACCGTGGTGTGGGTGTGCCTAGTCGGCCTCGGCACCATGACCTTCCCGATGTCGCTGACGCTGATCAACCTCAGGACGCGCACCCCGGTCGGATCGTCCTCGCTGTCGGGGTTCACCCAGGGGCTGGGTTATGTGGTGTCCTCGACCGGTCCGATCCTGTTCGGTCAGCTGCACACGCTGTCCGGTGGATGGGGACTGCCGCTCGTGCTGCTGACCGGGTGCGTAGCGGTGCTGCTGGTCGGAGGATTCCTGTGCTGTCGACCGAGGATGCTCGAAGACACCTGGTGACGTTCGATGAACGTTGACGCTTCAGCTCACGTCGGAACTCGACGGCGCGTGAGACCAAGTTAATCAACGAGTCATCGCGCGCAGCGCCGCGGCAACATGGCTTTCCTATGTTCGGTTCACACACCGATCAGGAGGCCACAACGTGACCAGCCTTTCTCGCAGCGCTTCGGCAGACGCCGGCTCAGCCACCACGACGACGGTTCCGCCCGGAACAGTGCCCGTGTCCGTGAACCATCACATCGCGCACTGGAATTCCGAGGACGTCGAGGCCTGGGAGGCCGGTGGCAAGCAGATCGCCAAGCGCAATCTGATCTGGTCGGTCGTCGCCGAGCACGTAGGTTTCTCGATCTGGTCGATCTGGTCGGTGATGGTGCTGTTCATGCCGCTGTCCGTCTACGGCATCGACGCGGCCGGCAAGTTCTTCCTCGTGGCCGTGCCCACACTCGTCGGCGCAATCCTTCGGATCCCGTACACCTTCGCCACCGCCAAGTTCGGTGGGCGAAACTGGACCATCTTCAGCGCACTGGTGCTGCTGATTCCGACGGTGCTGACGATGTATTTCATGCTGAACCCGGCGTCGTACACCACCTACATCATCGTGGCGGCGTTCGCCGGCCTCGGCGGCGGCAACTTCGCATCCTCCATGACGAACATCAATGCGTTCTATCCCCAGCGCGAAAAGGGTTGGGCACTCGGTCTGAATGCAGGCGGCGGCAACATAGGCGTGCCCGTGATCCAGCTCATCGGGTTGCTCGTCATCGCCACCATCGGCAACACCGCGCCCGAGATCGTCTGCGCCGTGTATCTGGTGTTCATCGCGATCGCCGCCGTCGGTGCCGCGTTGTACATGGACAACCTCGACAACCAGAAGACCAATGGCCGCTCCATGATCGACGTGCTGAAGTTCTCCGATGCGTGGTGGGTCGCCTTCCTCTACATCGGTACGTTCGGCTCGTTCATCGGCTTCAGTTTCGCGTTCGGCCAGGTGCTGCAGATCAACTTCCTCGCCGGACTCACCGACGGGGCCCCGGCAACTCCCGCGCTTCAGGCGCAGGCTTCGCTGCAGGCTGCTCAGATCGCCTTCCTCGGTCCATTGCTGGGATCGCTGTCGCGGCCGTTCGGCGGCAAGCTCGCAGACAAGATCGGCGGCGGCAAGATCACCCTGTACACGTTCGTGGCCATGATCTTCTCCACCGGAATTCTGGTCGCGGCCAGCACCTGGGACGATTCGACGCCCGGGGCGGCGAGCGGCACGGTGATGGTGCTCTTCGTCATCGGATTCATCGCACTCTTCTTGCTCTCGGGCCTGGGCAATGGATCGGTCTACAAGATGATCCCCGCGATCTTCGCCGCGAAATCGGTTCAGCTTCAGGGCATGACGGTCGACGAGCAGCAGCACTGGTCGCGCAAGATGTCCGGCGCTCTCATCGGTATCGCCGGTGCGATCGGCGCGCTCGGCGGTGTCGGAATCAATCTGGTTCTGCGAGCGTCGTACTCGGGCACTGCGAAGTCCGCGACCACCGCGTTCTGGGTGTTCCTCGGCTTCTACATCGTGTGCGCGATCGTCACCTGGGCAATCTACCTGCGCAAGACCAGCTCTGCCGATGCCGACGCTTCGGTAGCCGTCTGACGCTCTCTGGCTGGTCGGACGAAACACTCTGCACGACAACGCAAATTCGGAAGGACCCGCAATGAAGAACGCGGTAGTGGTAGGTCACGGAATGGTCGGGCACCGGTTCGTCGAAGCGTTGCGTGCGCGCGACGAGGCGGCCGAGTGGAAGGTCACGGTCCTCTGCGAGGAAGCGTTGCCGGCGTACGACCGAGTGGGCCTGTCGTCCTACGTCGGTGCCTGGGACCACAAGGAGCTGGCGCTGGCGGGCAACGACTACCCCGGCGACACACTCGTCGAGATGCGCACCGGCGTGCGTGCCGATCGCATCGACCGTGACCACCGGACCGTCGAGACCTCCGCGGGGGACACGGTCGAGTACGACGCGCTCGTGCTCGCCACCGGGTCCTATCCGTTCGTGCCGCCGATCCCCGGGCACGATCTACCTGCCTGCTTCGTCTACCGGACCCTCGACGACCTGGACAAGATCCGAGCCCGGGCGGACGCAGCGGGCCCCGGTGCCGTGGGGGTCGTCGTCGGCGGAGGTCTGCTCGGTCTCGAAGCGGCAAACGCGCTGCAGAAGATGGGCATGACTCCGCACGTCATCGAGTTCGCCCCACGATTGATGCCGCTGCAGGTCGACGAGGGCGGAGGCGCGCTGTTGGCTCGTCTCGTCACCGAACTCGGGCTGAACGTCCATGTGGGAGTAGGCACATCGTCGATTTCCAACAACGACAGCGCCGGCTTGACGGTCGAACTGAGCGACGGCAGCACCATCGACGCCGCGCTGTTGGTGTTCTCTGCCGGTGTGCGTCCTCAGGATCGCCTGGCCCGCGAAAGTGGCCTCGAGGTAGGCGAGCGCGGCGGCATCATGGTCGACATCGGTTGCACTACTTCCGATCCCGCCGTATTCGCGATCGGCGAGTGTGCCGCGGTCGAGGGCCGATGCTACGGCCTCGTTGCCCCCGGGTACTCGACGGCAGAGGTGGTGGCCGACCGATTGCTCGGCGGCGCAGCGCAATTCCCCGGTGCCGACATGTCCACCAAACTCAAGCTCATGGGCGTCGATGTCGCGAGCTTCGGCGACGCGATGGCGGCCACTCCGGGTGCTCTCGAGGTGGTGTTCAGCGATGCACCCAAGGGAACGTACGCCAAGCTCGTCGTGACCGACGACGCGAAGACCCTCCTCGGCGGCATCCTCGTCGGCGACGCCTCGGCGTACTCGCTGCTGCGTCCGCTCGTCGGACGAGAACTACCCGGCGACCCCGGAGCCCTGATCTCACCGGCAGCCGAACAGGTCGGTATCGGTGCGCTGCCCGACGACGCCGAGATCTGCTCCTGCAACGGCGTGAGCAAGGGGGCCATCTGCTCGGCCATCGCCGACGGAGCGTGCGATCTGGCGGCCGTGAAGAGTTGCACCACCGCGGGCACCACCTGCGGCGGATGTCTGCCGTCCGTCAAGTCGTTGCTGGCCGCATCCGGGGTGGTGCTCTCGAAGTCCTTGTGCGAGCACTTCTCTCAATCCAGGGCCGAGCTGTTCGAGATCGTTCGGGCAACGAACACACGCACCTTCTCGTCGCTGATCGCCAAGTACGGCAGCGGAACCGGCTGCGACATCTGCAAGCCCGTCGTCGCGTCGATACTCGCATCGACGTCCTCCGATCACATTCTGGACGGCGAGCAGGCCTCGCTGCAGGACACCAACGATCACTTCCTGGCCAATATCCAGAAGAACGGCACGTACTCGGTGGTGCCGCGGATGCCCGGTGGTGAATGCACGCCCGAGCAGCTGATCGTCATCGGCGAGGTCGCTCGCGATTTCGGGCTCTACACCAAGGTGACGGGCGGACAGCGCATCGATATGTTCGGTGCCCGCGTCGAGCAGTTGCCTGCTATCTGGAAGCGCCTCGTCGACGCAGGCATGGAATCGGGCCAGGCATACGGGAAGTCGCTGCGCACGGTCAAGAGCTGCGTCGGCTCCAGTTGGTGCCGCTACGGTGTCCAGGATTCGGTGGGGATGGCCGTCGACCTGGAGAACCGCTATCGAGGGCTGAGGTCCCCGCACAAGATCAAGTTCGGGGTATCGGGCTGTGCGCGTGAATGCGCCGAGGCTCGTGGAAAGGACGTCGGAATCATCGCTACCGAGGGCGGTTGGAACCTGTACGTCGGCGGAAACGGCGGCCAGTCACCCAAGCACGCTCAATTGCTGGCCTCGAATCTGGACGACACCACGTTGGTCAGCTACATCGATCGGTACCTCATGTTCTACGTGCGCACCGCAGACCGACTGCAGCGCACCGCGCCGTGGCTCGAGTCGCTCGACGGGGGACTCGATCATCTCAAAGCCGTCGTGTGCGACGACTGCCTCGGTATCGGCGCAGAACTCGAAGCCGACATGGAGCGCCACGTCGCCGGCTACAAGGACGAATGGGCCGGCGTGCTCGAAGACGACGAGAAGCTCGGTCGTTTCGTCTCGTTCGTCAACGCACCGGCCGAGGCCGATCCCACCATTGCGTTCGACGACTCCGGAGCACGCAAGATCCCCGTGCTGATGGGAATGCCGCGCGTCGGTGCCTAGGACCGACCCGGCCTGACATCCGCCAGGTCACGAAACTGAGTGCATGTGCACAGGTGAGTAATCGCGACTTAACGGCCCAGAAACACTGACAACGTGGAATAGCTGACCAGGAGGTACGCCATGACTGTCATCGACTCACGTACAGCGGTACCGAACGACATTGCTCGTAGTTGGACCCCGGCCTGCACGCTGGACACGCTGATTCCGGGGCGCGGGGTAGCGGTGCTCCTGCGCGGAGGCACCCAGGCGGCGTTGTTTCTGCTCGACGACGGACGACTGTTCGCGGTGGGCAACATCGATCCGTACGGACGCGCAGCGGTGATGTCGCGCGGCCTCGTGGGTGACCGCGGTGGCGAGCCCACGGTCGCATCACCGTTGCTCAAGCAGGTCTTCTCCTTGGTCGACGGGCGCTGCCTCGACGATGCGGAGGTCGGTCTCGGATCCTTCGAGGTCTCCTGCGTCGAGGGTGTCGTGCTCGTCCGCGGCGGCTCTACGTGAGCGAAATCGCCGGGGCAGGAACGCCTCTGGCCGGGTTCACCGTCGGGATCACGGCGTCGCGTCGGGCCGAGGAATTCGCAACTCTGCTCGAGCGGCGGGGAGCAACCGTGATGCATGCCCCTGCGATCCGCATCATCCCGCTCGCGGACGATGCCGAGCTGGAACGCGTGACCGCGGCGATCATCGCGCATCCGCCCGAAATTACCGTCGCCACAACGGGAATCGGATTCCGAGGCTGGGTCGAGGCCGCAGACGGATGGGGGCAGGCAGAAGAACTCGGTGCTGCGCTCGGGGCGTCCCGGTTGCTGGCCCGCGGCCCCAAGGCAACGGGTGCGATCAGGGCCGCCGATCTCCGCGAGGAATGGTCGCCCGCCTCCGAATCCTCCGCGGAGGTACTCGAGCGTCTACTCGCCGAAGGGGTCGAGGGCAAACGTATCGCCGTGCAACTGCACGGCGCGACGACCGAGTGGGAGCCGATCCCGGACTTCTGCGAGGTACTGCGCTGTGCCGGAGCCGAAGTGGTTCCGGTGCCGGTGTATCGCTGGACGGCCCCTGACGACCAGGGTCCGATGGACCGCATGATCGAAGCCGTCGTCGTCGGCGATCTCGACGCACTCAGCTTCACCTCCGCGCCCGCGGTGGCGTCGATGCTGATGCGCGCCGACGAGAACGGGGTGCTCGAACCCCTGTTGCAATCGATGCGTATGCGGGTGCTTCCGGTGTGCGTCGGGCCGGTGACGGCAGCACCCCTCGAACAACTGAACGTGGCCACCACGCAGCCGGCGAGAGCGCGTTTGGGCGCACTGGCGCGGCATATCGCCGAGGAATTGCCGAGGCGGACCGGTCGTCTTCATGCAGGCGGACACGTGGTGAGCGTGCGCGGCCGGTGCGTCGTGGTCGACGGTGAAGTGCGACCGGTGTCGCCGGCCGGAATGGCGTTGATGAAGACGCTCGCTCGCAATCCTGGACGCGTCGTCTCCCGGGAGGACTTGCTTGCGTCCTTGCCCGGTGGCGGAGGTGACACCCACGCGGTGGAAACAGCGATGACCAGACTCCGGTCCTCTCTCGGCGCGCCGAAGGCGATCCAGACCGTGGTCAAGCGTGGGTATCGGATCGCACTCGATCACGTCGAGACCGAACCGGACTGTGACTCCGAGGAGCCCGCCGTGCACGCGCGTGTGGCCGTCGTCGAAGGAGGGAAGTACTGATGACTCCGACTCCGGTGTTGGTGGCCCACGGCACCCGAAACCCCCGTGGTGTCGAGATGATCGCCGCACTTGCCGATGCCGTGTCGACGCAGATCGGTACGACTCGCGTGGCGTTCGTCGACGTACTCGGGCCGTCCCCGGCCGAAGTGCTGCGCGGCACCCCCGGGTCGGCGGTCGTGGTTCCGGCATTCCTGGCGTCGGGCTATCACGTCCACACCGACGTACCGCGAGAAATTGCCGAAAGCGCTCATAGCTCGGTCGCGGTCACCCGTGCTCTGGGACCGGACCCCGTACTCGCGGAGGTCATGCTCGACCGGCTACGCGACACCGGTTGGCGCACAGGCGATTCGATCGTGCTCGCCGCCGCAGGGTCGTCCGACCCCCGAGCGCTGGCAGAACACGTTCGAGCAGCAGCGATGCTGGCCGAGGTCGCGGGGGTCCCGGTGCGCATCGGGTACGTCGCCACCGCTGGCCCCACCGTGTCCGAGGCGGTGTCGGCTCTGCGGGAGGAGGGACACGCACGAATCTTCGTTGCGTCGTATCTGTTGGCGCGCGGGCTCTTTCACAATCGTTTGGCCGACGCAGGTGCAGACGGCGTCGGTGAGCCGCTGGGGGTCCATCCAGCAATCGTGGATCTGGTGGTGGCCCGCTACTTCGAGGGCGTCCGATCGCTGGAGAGCGGATCGTTCAGTACGGCAACGGAAGGATGGTCACCGGTTCGTCGGCGCTGATCTCGGCCGGAACCAGTGCGAGCGCATCCCGGCCGACCAGGTGAGCCAGATGTGTGGTGCGTACCTCGCTGTCTGCCCGCCAACGCGTGCCGTCGACGGTGACGGGGACCAGGCGAGAGACTGCAGATCGAACGTCCGCGGCATTGGACAACAGGCCCATTCGTGGTGGACGCACCGTTCTGCCGGTCAACGCGTCGACGATCGCGGGTGCCGTCAGCAGTGCCGTTCCGACGGCCGCCAGGGGGTTGCCGGGTAAGCCGAGCACCACTGTGCCGTCGGGCAGCGCCGCGGTGATCTGGGAACCGCCGGGTCGGACCCGCATCCGCCCGACGATGGGCTTCGCGTCGAGCAGTGCGAGTGTCGAGCGCAGTTGATCGGCGGCACCCCCACCGGTGGCTCCGACCACGACGATGACGTCCACGTCATGCGTGCGAGTCAGGATGTCCCGAAATTCCGTCGCCGAGTCGTCGAGCAGTGTCACATCGACGACCGCGATGCCGCAGTGCGCCAGGTACTCCGGCAACACCGATCCGAGAACGTCCCGGGTCTCACCGGGGGCCAGCGGCCCGTTCGATCGAATCTCGTTGCCGCTGATCACTATTCGACCACGGACCGGACCGCGTACCGTCACGTCGAAGACTTCCGCGCTGGCGGCGAGAGACCGTACCGCCGCATCGATCGGAGTTCCCGCGGCGACCAGCTCGGTGCCCGGCAGCCAGTCCTCGCCGCACCGACGTGTGTCGTCGGACTCGGCTGTGGTCGACAGTCGACGCACCGACCCGTCCGGATCGTGTGTCACGTGCTCGTCGCGCACCACCGACGTCGCTCCAGGCGGAAGCGCAGCGCCGGTCGCGATGCGCACCGCTGTTCCGGCGGTGAGTCCGGCGACGTCGACACTTCCTGCGTACGCGATATCGGGCCGCAGCGTCCACGGCCCGGAGCCGCAGACGGCGTAACCGTCCATCGCGGAGATGTCCACTGCCGGCAACGCGGTCTGGGACACGAGGGGTTCTGCGAGGACGGTCCCGGCGCTGTCCTGCAAGGAAATTCGATGGATCGGCAGCGGTGGGAGGCGGCTTCGAATGCGCTCCAATGCGTCCGCGACCTCGAGCGTCTGCGACGGCTGCGCGGCGAGGCGAGCGGCCAGGAGGTCGGCGGGGGTGTCGCAGTCCTCGATATCGCGCAGCGCGATGACCTGATGATCGACCGGAACAATGCGACGCATCGGTGCACCGTCTACCGAATCCAGCTGTGCCACAGCGGATCGTAGCGTTGAATGCTGCCACACTCCCAGCAGGAACTGCGTGCGCCCCGCGCTGTCGCGAGCGAATACAGCATGTGCTGCGGAGTGTGCGATGGAATCGATCAGGGACCCTATCGCGGCGGAGTCGAGAAGTGGAATGTCCGCCGCGACGACGGCCACCAGATCTGCAGTGTGCTCTGAATCTGCACTGTCGTTCAGGGATCGCAGTCCCGCCGCGAGGGCCGCAACGGGCCCACCGCCGGTAGGCCACTCGCGGGTCTGGACAACGTGGTCCGCCACCCCGGCGCGTGTGGGACCCACCAGAACCGTTCTGCGGCAGCTCGATACAGCGTCCACCGCAATGTCGACCATTCGACGGCCGCCGACGGTCAAGGCCGGCTTGTCGACCTCCTGCGGCGACGTCGGGTGCTCGGGATCGGCCATCCTCGATCCGCGACCGCCGGCGAGGACGATCGCATCGCAGACCGGCGTCATGGTGCGAGCGCTGTCATGTCGGCAGGGGCACGTTCTGTAGCCGAACCTGCCCGCGTGCAATGATCTTTCCGCTGTCGGAGGCGGTGATCGTGACCAGCCACAATTGCTGAACACGGCCCTGCTGCAACGGTTCTGCGAGAACGTCGACGCGTCCGCCCTTGCTCGCGCGGAGAAAGTCGGTGCCGTTGTGCACTCCGACGGCGAACTCACCGCGATCCTTCACGGCCTCGCTGGCACCGATGCTGGCGGCGCTCTCGACAGCGGTCGTGTAGACCCCGCCGTGTACGACGCCCCACGGGGTGAAATGCTCGTCCGTCAAGTCGATGTGACCCGCCACCCGGGTGCCCGAGACCTCGTCGACGACCAGTCCGGCAGAGGCGACGAAGGTGCTCGCCTTCGACAGTGCGAACTTCGCCGCGGGGCGTGGATCGAATTGCCCGAGCCCGTCTCTGATGTTCATCCTCCGAGGTTAGTGGTCGACTCGAGCGGCGATGGGAGCGACCCGAAGTCGAATCGAATCGACTTCAGCGGCACTCTGCCGTCGCGGACTGCCACTCCTTCGCTGCGCAGCGTCTTGAGCTGCCGGGTGGCGAGGTGCGGGGCGGGCCTGCCACTGGCTCCGAGGACGCGATGCCACGGGAGGTCGGCGGAGTCGGTGCGCATGATCCATCCCACGATGCGTGGACTCGACAGGTCTGCCGCGGCCGCGATGTCTCCGTACGTGGCGACGAATCCCGAGGGAATGGACGCGACCAATGCGCGCACTCGCTCGACCTGGTCTTCGGTGATCGGGGCCATCTAGAGCACGGATCGCACCAGCTCGGCCACCTCGACCGGCTTGGCCTGGCCGACCATGTGATCACAGTCCAGCTCGACGGTGCGCAGGTTCTCACCGAGTTTCTCTCGCAGCGCGGCAAGGAATTCGTCGGTGACATAAGGGGGTTCGACGCGCATGGCCCGAACCACGATGGTCGGGACGCTCTCGGCGGGTACCACGATCGGACGAGCGAGCTCGCCCCACGTCGCAACGATCGCCGGAATCGACATACGCCACGCCACCTTTCCGCCGTCGGCGGGAACCAGGTGGTCGGCGACCTCGCGGTCGAGCAACTCGGTGGGTACGTCCGCCCACGCCCCGTGGATCTTCTCCGATCGCGCCTCGTCGGCGTCGGTGTAATCGGGGGACTTCGCGGTGGCCTCGGCCACCTCGAGCAGCTCGTCCGGCGGCAGAGCGATCGCGGGATCGAGCAGAACCAGCGCCCGCACCGCGTCCGGGAACCTCTGCGCGAGATGGACGGCCAACGCGCCGCCGTACGAATGTCCGAGCACCACGACCGGACCGCGCGCGTGGGCGTCCAGTACGGCTTTGAGAGCCGTGACCTGCGCGTCGATGTCCCAGGGCGGCGTGGCCGGGGAATAGCCGTGGCCGATCAGATCGGGAGCCAGAATTCGAGCTTCGGGCAGGTGATTCTCGGCGAGATGCCACCAGCGGGCACCATGACCGGTCACACCGTGAACGGCGAGGATTTCAGGACCGTCTGCGGGTCCGAACGTATGCAGATTCAACTCGGGCACGTCGACCACTATGCCGCATGGCGTGCCGCCGCGGATTCTGCCGGTCCGGTGCGGGTGCCTCGGTACTGAGGCGAGCGTTGTCGGTGGTCCGTGATTGCATCAGTACTCATGAGCACGGACGGCAGACACGGCGCGGCGGTCACCCTCGTCCGTGCACCCAAGGTGGCTCGGCCCGCCCGCACGTGGGTCGGCGCGGCTGCTCAGCTGTTGTCGTCACGACCGGATTCGGCGGTGGAGGCGGCGCACGGCGCACCCCGGTGGAATCCGTGGCAGATACTCGGTGGCCCTGGAACGGGAAAGACATCGCTCGTCGCCGACTACGCAGTCTCGCGCATCGTCTCCGGGGACCCGGAATCGGTTCTGGTGCTGACACAGTCCAAACGGGCGGCAACCGCGGTGCGCGAGGTGATCACCTCCGGCCTCTTCAGTGGAGACCACGCGCTGAGAGCGACACGCGAACCGTTGGTACGTACGGTGCACTCCTATGCCTTCGCGGTGCTCAGACTCCAGGCGTCTCTCTACGGCAACCCGCCACCGCGGCTGCTGACCGGTGCCGAGCAGGACGCCGTGGTGCGCGAGATGCTGCGCGGCGACCTCGAAGACGGTGCCGCGGAATGGCCAGATCGGTTGCGTCCGGCGCTCGGCACCTCGGGGTTCGTGACCGCGGTGCGGGACATGATGCTCAGGTCCGCCGAACGCGGAATCGGGCCGGAAGACCTCGTCAAACTCGGTCGCAAGCACGGCAAACCCGAGTGGGTTGCGGTCGGGCGGTTCGCCGCTCGGTACGAGCAAGCCATGTTGCTGCGCGGAGCAGTGGGCGTCGAAGCTGCGGGAGCCACGGCACCGGGGCTGGATGCCGCCGAGCTCATCGGTGCCGCGCTGATGGCGTTCGCCACCGACCCGGAACTGCTCCGCAGTGAACGTGCCCGCATCCGCCACCTCGTCGTCGACGATGCTCAGCACCTCGATCCGCAAGCAGCACAATTGGTTCGGCTGATCGGTACCGACACCGAATCGACCGTCGTCGCGGGGGACCCCGATCAGTCCGTGTTCACTTTTCGTGGTGCCGATCCCACATTCGTGGCCGACCTGGTCGAGGTGAATTCGCCACGACGAGTGGTGCTGACGCGCAATCACCGGTCCGTGCCAGAGGTTGCCGAGTTGACCGATATCGTGGCGAGGCGTCTGCCCGGGCTGGGTCGACACCGGTGTCCCGAGCCGGTGGCCGTTGCCCGATTCGGCAACCCTGCGGGGCGGGTGCACGTCGCGTCCTCGCCGGCCAAGGAAGCTGCGATCATCGCCGATGCCATGCGGCGGGCCCATCTGATCGACGGCATGCCGTGGTCCGAGATGGCCATCGTGGTGCGGTCGGTGCCGAGGACCGTTGCACCGTTGCGCCGGGCACTGCACGCAGCAGGTGTTCCGATGGTCACGCCCACCTCCGAGCTTCCGCTGCATCGCCAGCACGGGGCGGTGGGTCTACTGCTGGTACTGCGTGCGATCTCCGATCCGACCTTCGACGGTGAAGATGCACTGGCATTGCTGTCCGGGCCGATCGGCGGAGCCGATCCGGTGGGTCTGCGTCGACTGCGTCGGGGAATGAGAAGACTCGAGCTCGCATCGGGCGGTGAACGCGACTCGGCCGAACTTCTCAGGGGCGTCCTCACCGACGATTCTCGTGGAAAGACCGGATGGATCGGCGGACTGTCGGATGTGGAGTCCGCGCCACTGCGCAAAGCCCTCGGCGTGATCCGAAAGGCGAGAGCGGTTGCCCGGACGGGTCGCGGTGTCGAGGACGTGTTGTGGGCAGCCTGGCAGGCATCGGGTCTCGAACGTCGGTGGGCCGGCGCGTCCGCGTGGGGTGGCTCGGCCGGTGCCCAGGCGGACCGTGACCTCGATGCAGTGGTTGCGTTGTTCGATGCGGCGGCAGCCTATGTCGACAGACTGCCGCGGGCACAGATCGGCGGATTTCTCGATTACATTGCGCAGCAGGAGATTCCCACTCTGAACTCGCATCGCGCCACGGTTCGGGCCGACGCCGTCACCCTGCTCAGTGCGCACTCTGCTGCGGGTCGGGAATGGGAGCTCGTTGCGGTGGCCGGGGTTCAGGAAGGTTTGTGGCCGGGCCTTCGAGCGCGCGGAAGCCTCCTCGGAACCGACACCCTGGTCGACCTCGTGTCCGGAACGTTCGACGCCGGAGCAGCACTCGACGGGCGTCTGTCGAAATCGGCACCCCTGCTCGCCGAGGAGCGAACGCTGTTTCTGGTCGCGTGCAGCCGCGCTCGATCGACTCTGCTCGTCACTGCCGTCGATTCCAGTACCGGCGATGCCGACCTCGTTCGTTCCCGCTTCGTCGACGAACTGCGCGGGGTGGACGTCGACGGCGAGTCCCTCCTTCCGCTCGAAGCACCCGAGTCCGCACATCGGGTGTTGGCGCTGCCGATGCTGGTTGCCGAGCTGCGCAGTGTCGTGTGCGATCCAGTCGTTGCCGAGCAGGATCCGGACAAGCGAGCCCGAGCTGCTCGCCATCTGGCAACTCTCGCCGACGCCGGTGTCCGAGGCGCGCATCCGGACGAGTGGTTCGGGGTGGCGGGGCTCAGCACCGACGCGCCGTTGTGGCAGCTCGGAGACGGCCCGGTGCCGCTGTCTCCGTCGACGGTGGAACAACTCACCACCTGTCCGCTGCGGTGGATGCTCGAACGTCACGGCGGCAACGACGGCACCAACACCCATGCGGTCACCGGTACTCTCGTGCACACTCTCGTTCAGGCAGTGGCCGGTCGGATGCCACCGGAGCAACTTCGTCGTGCACTCGAAACAGCATGGGACGCAGTCGATCTCGGTTCGCAGTGGTACTCGCGGCATGAGCTGGATCGAACCGGGGCCATGCTGGAGACATTCGAGAGTTGGCTGCACGGCAGTCGAGGCGAGCTCACCGAGGCCGGAGTGGAAGTACAGGTCGACGGCGTCCTGGAAGCGCGGTCCGAGAACGAGCCGGCGGTCGCGTTGCGTGGACGTATCGATCGACTCGAACACGACCCGGACGGTCGGCCGGTGATCATCGACGTCAAGACGGCGAAGACCGTCATGTCGAAGGAGGACGCACGTAACCACCACCAGCTGGCCACCTATCAGGTTGCTGCTGCAGCCGGTGCGATCGAGGGCGAGCCCGCGGGCGAACCCGGCGGAGCCCGGCTGGTGTTCGTTGCCAAACCGCACAACAAGGACGGGGCGACTCAGCGCGTACAGGAGGTTCCGACGCCGGAGAAACTCGAGGAGTGGCGGGACACCGTGCACCAGGCAGCGTCGGCCACGCAGGGGCCGACATTCGAGGCGCGCGTGAACGACGGCTGCAGGCACTGCCCGGTCAAGTCCAGCTGCCCGGCACACGAGACCGGCAGGCAGGTGACCGAGCAGTGACGACACCGACGAAGAAACGGACCGGTTCGGTGCGGGTGTCGCCGATCGAGCTCGCCCGGGCACTGGGCCAGAAGCATCCGCCGACCGACGAGCAGGCTGCGGTGATCGCGGCCCCGCCCGGCCCGATGCTCGTGGTGGCAGGAGCGGGGGCGGGCAAGACCGAGACGATGGCCGCCCGTGTGGTGTGGATGGTGGCCAACGGTTTCGTCGACCCGGACCAGGTGCTCGGCCTGACCTTCACGCGAAAGGCCGCGCAGCAGTTGACGTCTCGGATCAGGGCGCGGCTGGCTCGGCTGGCCGGATCCGATCTGGTGCGCGCACTCGATCCCAGTCTGGCACTGCGGGAACGGATTCTCGGTGCCGAGCCCGAAGTGAGCACGTATCACTCCTACGCAGGCCGACTGCTCACCGAGCACGGATTGCTGCTGCCGATCGAACCGTCCGCGACACTGCTCTCGGAAACCGAACTGTGGCAGCTGGCGCACCGCGTCGTCAGCACCTGGGACGGCGACCTGGACACCGACCGAAACCCCACGTCGGTGACCGAGGCGGTATTGGCGCTCTCGGGCCAGTTGGCCGAGCATCTCGTCGATCCCGATGAGCTGCGGCAGGCACACGTGGAGTTGGAGAAACTGGTACACACGCTCGGGCCGGGCCCGCGACAACGCGGCGGCCCCACCAAAGAGTTGCTGAACATCCTCGACGCGCAGCATCAACGAATCGGGTTGTTGCCGTTGGTGGAACGGCTGGGCCAGACTCTGCGCCGGGAGGGAGCACTGGATTTCGGCTCGCAGATGTCGATGGCGGCGCGGGTCGCGGCCGACCATGCGGAGGTGGGAACAGCCGAACGGCAACGTTTTCGGCTGGTACTGCTCGACGAATACCAAGACACCGGGCACGCTCAACGCGTCCTGCTGTCGTCACTGTTCGGATCGGGCGGCGACCCCACGTTGGCGCTGACGGCGGTCGGCGATCCGATGCAATCGATCTACGGCTGGCGCGGTGCCTCGGCAGCGAGCCTGCCACGGTTCGCCACCGACTTTCCGCAGGCCGACGGTGGCCCGGCCCCTCGACTGGAACTACTCACCAGCTGGCGGAATCCGCCCGAAGCGCTGACTCTGGCGAACCTGATCACCGATCCACTGCGCCGCGTCGGTGTTCCGGTCCCGACTCTGCGGGCCCGTCCGGGAGCTGTTCCCGGAGACGTCCGAATTGCCGTCACCGAGACCGTTCTGGGCGAACGCGAGTGGATTGCCGACCGGATCGCGGGGGAGTACCGCTCGGCCCTCGTGCAGGATCGGCCGCCGCCCACCGCTGCAGTTCTGGTGCGACGCAACGCCGATGCCGAACCCATCGCAGAGGTACTGCGCAGCCGTGGGTTGCCGGTGGAGGTCGTCGGGCTCGGTGGATTGCTGCACGTTCCCGAGGTGGCAGACATCATCGCGATGCTGCGACTGGTCGCCGACCCGACTGCCGGCAGTTCCGCGATGCGCATCCTCACCGGTTCTCGGTGGCAGATCGGCCCGACGGATCTGCGGGCACTCTCCCAGCGCGCCCGAGAACTCGAGATCCGCAGCGGGTACGGCACCGCGGGTCGGGTCGACGACCCCGAGACGCTGGAGGCCGCACTCGGCCGCGCACTTCCCGGCGAGCAGTCCGAGCAGGCGGGACTGGCAGACGCCATTGCCGATCCTGGTCCGGCCGAGCGATACTCGGAGGCCGGCTACCGGCGGATCGTCGCCCTCGCGGGTGAACTACACCTGCTGCGCGATCGAATCGGGCAACCGCTGACGGAATTGGTCGGCGACATCGAGCGGATCATGAACATCGGCGTCGAAGCGCAAGCCCGCACACCGATCGGTACCGACGGGGCAGTCGGCCGCGAACATCTGGATGCATTCGCCCACGTGGTGGCTGACTACGCCGACAATCCCACCGCCACGGTGACCGGATTCCTGTCGTTCCTCGCTGCTGCGGAGACGGTCGAGGACGGCCTCGCACCAGGCGAGGTCGACGTCGCCCCACATCGAGTTCAGGTGCTCACTGTCCACTCCGCGAAGGGCCTCGAATGGGAGGTCGTGGCCGTGCCGCACGTAGCGAAAGGCGTGTTCCCGTCCTCGAACGCGTCCTCGACGTGGCTCGGAGCCATGGCCGAATTGCCGCCGTCGCTGCGCGGTGATCGCGCACTGGACGGTGAGGGCTCGGAGGGCGTTCCGGTTCTCGAACTCGACCAGCTGTACAACCGGAAGGATCTGGAGGATGCAGTGAAGAACCACAAGGATGCGCTGGCCCGGCGCCGGCTCGCCGAGGATCGGCGACTGTTCTACGTGGCTCTGACCCGAACCGAACGGGTGCTGTTGGTGTCCGCGCACCACTGGGACCAGACGTCGACGAAGTCGCGTGGGCCGTCGGAGTTTCTCGACGAATTGCACAGTCAGGTCAGCGGATCCGCCGACGCCGCGGCTGTGATCGAGCAGTGGGTCCCGGCTCCGGAGGACGGAGTGCAGAACCCACTCGGAGCTGTGCCGCACACGGCGTCCTGGCCGCGAGACCCGCTCGGACCCAGACGTGGCGCGGTCGAGAGCGGTGCGCGCGAGGTACTACGCGCACTGGCAGATGGTGATGCGGCGCAGCGCAATTCGAGTGAGAACACGGACGACCCAACCCTGACCGACCCGGAGAACTGGGCTGCCGATGTCGAGACCCTGCTGGCAGAGCGGGCAGCGAGGTCGGTCGCGGGAGTCGACGTGGCACTACCGGGCAACCTGTCGGTGACGCAGTTGGTGGACCTGGCCGCAGATCCCGATGGCCTGGCATCGCGACTGCGCAGGCCGTTGCCGTTTCCTCCGAACCCATTGGCGCGCAGAGGAACTGCATTTCACGCCTGGGTCGAGCGGCGGTTCGGTGCAACCCGGTTGCTCGACCTCGACGAGTTGCCGGGCTCGGCCGATACCGGTGCGTCGGCCGACGTCGACCTGGAAACGTTGCAGCAGGCGTTTCTGGACTCGGAATGGTCGCTGCGCAGCCCCGTCGAGGTGGAGGTCCCGTTCGAGACGTCCGTGGCGGGCACGGTGCTGCGCGGTCGAATCGACGCCGTGTTCGCCGACCCCGACGGCGGCTGGACCGTCGTCGACTGGAAAACCGGTGCAGAGCCGACGGCGACGGAACAGCAGGCAGTGGCGATGCAACTCGCGGCCTACCGATTGGCGTGGGCCGAGCTGATGTCGATCGGGCAGGCCGAACCGGTTTCGCTGGACCGCGTACGCGCGGCGTTTCACTATGTCCGCAGCGGCCACACCATCTCGCCCGAGAACCTTCCGGACGCAGCAGCTTTGGCCGAACTTCTCGAGGGTTCGGCCGTATCGACGCCGATCGACGCTACTGCGCGTTCCGACGAGCCTTCAGAGCCTCGGTGACCAGCGGGATCTGCAGTGGCAGACGGGCGATCATGGCTGCTTTGAGCGCCGGTGAAGTCTTGGAGCTCTGCACGTACTTCCATGCGAGGTTGATGTTGGCGGGGAAGACGGCAACGAACAGAGCGGCCGCGAGTGCGCCGCCCAGGCGGCGGGTGCGAGGCGTGGCAAGTGTTGCGGCCACCGCGAGCTCGGCGACTCCCGATACCTGGGTGTACGTGCGAGCCGAGCCCGGCAATGCCGTCGGAACCTGCGCGTCGAAGAACGTCGGGGTGACGAAATGGAGAATGCCGGCTCCGGTGAGCAGTCCGGCGAGGCGCAGTGCGGCTGCCTGACTTGGTCGCTGTGTCATGCACTTACCGTGCCACATCCCGAGTCGTCGGCACAGATTCGTTGCATGGGGTTACGCTGCGTGCCGTGAATGATCTCGACTTCTGCGCACACTTGGGCGGGCCACGTGGCAGGTAGGTTGCGCGCGCACCTGAGCGACAGTGGTGCGCTGACCGACAAGCCCGACTTCGCGCTGGTCGGAGTGCTCCGAGTCCCGGAGCTGGAATCGAGTCCGTGGAGCGCGATCTACAAACGGGTACTGATGGCGCTCGGCATCCTGTTTCTCGCAGCGTTCGTCGTGTACCTCGACCGTGACGGTTACAGCGACAACCAGAACGGCGAACTGTCCTTCCTGGACGCGTTCTACTACGCGACGGTATCGCTGTCGACGACGGGATACGGTGACATCGCGCCGATGAGCCCGTCGGCGCGGCTGGTCAATATTCTTGTCATCACACCACTTCGGGTCCTGTTCCTCATTCTGCTGGTCGGAACGACGCTGTCGGTACTCACCGAGCGGTCCAGGCAAGCATTCAAAATTCAGCGATGGAGACGCAGCGTGCGCAATCACACCGTGGTCATCGGTTTCGGCACCAAGGGCCGAACCGCAGTCGACGCGATGCTCGGAGACGGCGTACCGGCGTCCGACATCGTCGTTGTCGACACCGATCAGACGGTGCTCGATGCCGCGTCGGCCCTGGGCTTGGTCACCGTCCACGGCTCGGCGACCAAGTCCGACGTGCTCAGACTCACCGGAGCCCAGCATGCGTCGGCCATCATCGTGGCGACCAACCGAGACGACACCGCCGTGCTGGTGACTCTGACCGCCCGCGAGATCGCTCCCAAGGCCAAGATCGTCGCGGCCATCAGGGAAGCGGAGAACACCCACCTGCTGCGTCAGTCCGGTGCAGATTCGGTGGTCGTTTCCTCCGAAACCGCGGGCCGGCTGCTCGGCATCGCCACCTCCACACCGTCCGTGGTGGAGATGATCGAGGACTTGTTGACGCCGGAGGCAGGCTTCGCGATCGCCGAGCGTGAAGTCGAGCGCGACGAGGTGGGCGGCTCGCCGCGGCACCTCACCGACATCGTGCTCGGAGTCGTGCGGGGCGGCAAACTCTTCCGGGTCGGCACCCCGGAAGTCGATGCCGTCGAGGCGTCCGATCGCCTGCTGTACATCCGTCGTGTGGGTGAGTAACGAAGTCCGAGTAGGGTTCCGAGCGTGCCGAAATTCCACCTCGCTCACCCACCTCGCCTCTCCCGGTCGCCGCTGAACAGGGCCGAGGAATTACGCCGAGACACCGCCGCACTCGCAGCAGGCTGGTCGACCGGCCGACTGCTGAACGTGGACGGCAGAGGCAGATTCGGCGTGGACGAGGACGGCTTGATCCTCACTCCCGCCGTCGATGTTGCACCGGAACCCACCGCTGATGCGGTCTTTCTCGGAATCCACGGGGACCGGCACGTATGGACCAGGCGGGTGGAGATCCTGGAGGGCACGCTCGGCGACCTGCGTACCGACGGTGATCGCCTGGACAGCACTGCACTGTCGATGGTGACCGGTGCGCTGGCGATCCTCAATTGGCATGCGAGCGCGCAGTTCAGCTCGCTCGACGGCGCTCCGTCGGTTCCGTCGAACGCGGGGTGGTCTCGCACCAGTACGTCCACCGGCCACGAGGAATTTCCCCGCACCGATCCCGCAGTGATCTGTCTGGTCCACGACGGCGGCGACAGAGTGCTGCTGGCACGCGCACCGGCCTGGCCCGAGCGGCGATTCTCGGTTCTGGCGGGTTTCGTCGAGGCCGGCGAATCCCTGGAAACGTGTGTGGCACGGGAGATCAAGGAAGAAGTGGGCCTCGACGTCTCCGACATCGACTACCTGGGTAGCCAGCCGTGGCCGTTCCCGCGTTCGGTGATGATCGGGTTCTCGGCTGTCGCCGACCCGGAGCAGCCGTTGCTTTTCCAGGACGGCGAGATCGCCGAAGCCCACTGGTTCGATCGAGCCGAGGTTGTCGCGGCGCTGGAGCTGGGCGACTGGGGGTCGGACTCGACCTCCCGATTGCTGCTCCCCGGTTCGATCTCGATCGCGCGCGGAATGCTCGAAGCGTGGGCGGCCACGGCCTGACGCTGGATCAGAGCGACAGCGCGCGCTTGACCTCGGCCAGACCGGGATTGGTTGCAGTCGAGCCGTCGGCGAAGAGGACGGTCGGCACCACGTGGTTGCCGTTGTTGACGCTTCCGACGAAGTCGGCGGCTTCCGGGTTCTGCTCGATGTCGATCTCGGCGTATGTGATTCCCGCCTCGTCGAGCTGGGTCTTGAGTCGGCGGCAGTAACCGCACCACGTAGTGGAGTAGACGGTGAGTGCGGCTGGGGTCTGCGGAGTGTTCTCGGTAGTGGTCACGACAAGAGTCAACAGGAGCACCGACGCCATTGTTCCGGCAGGTTCAGGCCCGGGCGGAACTGTCGGTGCGCACTGACACAATGGTCCACATGGGTGACGACGCGATGACCACCGGACTGGATCCGGAGCAATCCGCGGCCGTACTGGCTCCTCGTGGCCCGGTGTGCGTCCTCGCCGGTGCCGGCACGGGCAAGACCCGCACGATCACTCGACGTATCGCGCACCTCGTCTCGGCGGGGCATGTGTCCTCGGGGCAGGTACTGGCGGTGACGTTCACCGCTCGCGCTGCCGGCGAGATGCGCGGCCGCCTGCGCGAGCTCGGGGTTGGAGGAGACGGACCTCCCGTGCAGGCCCGTACGTTCCACGCCGCGGCGATGCGGCAACTCAAATACTTCTGGCCGCAGGTCGTCGGAGACACCGGCTGGCAGCTACTCGATCGCAAGTTCACCGTTGTTTCGCAGGCGGCCAATCGCGCCGGAGTGTCGACCTCGACCGACGCGATCCGCGATCTCGCGGGTGAGATCGAGTGGGCCAAAGGATCGTTGATCGCACCCGAGGACTACCCGCGTATCGCAGCGAGCAATCGCCGCGACGTTCCGATGGACGCCGCCAAGGTCGCTGCCGTCTACGCCGGGTACGAGGAGCTCAAGTCTCGAGGCGGTGACGGCATGTTGCTCGATTTCGACGACCTCCTCCTGCACACGGCCGCAGCGTTGGAAGAGCACTCGTCGGTGGCCGACGAGTTCCGCGAGCGGTACCGCTGCTTCGTCGTCGACGAATACCAGGACGTGACACCGCTGCAACAACGTGTGCTCGACGCCTGGGTGGGCGATCGCGACGATCTCACCGTCGTCGGCGACGCGAATCAGACGATCTATTCGTTCACCGGCGCATCCCCTCGATATCTGCTCGACTTCTCTCGCAAGTACCCCGAGGCCACCGTGGTTCGGCTCGAACGTGACTACCGGTCGACGCCGGAGGTGGTGTCGCTGGCGAATCGTGTCATCGGAGCCGCTCGCGGACGTATTGCCGGTACCCGGCTGCAATTGATCGGTCAGCGGGAGTCAGGGCCCGAGCCGGAGTTCTTCGAGTACGACGACGAGCCGGCGGAGGCCGACGGTGTGGCGCGGGCGGTCAAGAGGTTGATCTCCAAAGGGGTCGAGCCGGCCGAGATCGCGATTCTGTACCGCATCAACGCTCAGTCCGAGGCACACGAGCAGGCATTGACCGAAATGAAGATTCCGTATCAGGTGCGCGGCGGGGAAGGCTTCTTCACCAGACCCGAGGTGCGGCAGGGCGTCAACGCCCTGCGGCAGGCGGCCGGTCGGGACGATCTGCCCGACGGCGCGCAGTCCGGCGACGGTCTGACGGCTCTGGTGCGTGCCGTGCTCGCGCCGCTGGGCCTGACGGCAACCGAGCCGACCGGTGCGCAGGCCCGCGAGAAGTGGGCCTCGTTGGGCGGCCTGGTGCAACTCACCGAAGAACTTCTCGTTCACGAGCCGGACCTGACCCTGGAGAAACTGCTGGGGGAGCTCGCGGCACGTGCCGAAGCGCGGCATCCTCCGACGGTGCAGGGTGTGACGCTGGCGTCCTTGCACGCGGCGAAGGGGCTGGAATGGGACGCGGTGTTCATCGTCGGCCTCGCCGACGGGACTCTGCCGATCTCGCACGCGATCGGTAACGACCCCAGCGCCAACAACGAGGCCGCGATCGAGGAGGAGCGCAGACTGCTCTACGTCGGTGTCACGCGCGCCCGAGTCCACCTGCATCTGTCCTGGGCGCTCGCCCGCAACGAGGGTGGGCGCAAGTCCCGCCGGCGGTCCAGGTTTCTCATCGGTCTCGTGCCCGAGGATTCGCCCGCCTCACGCATCGCGGCCCCCGCTGCCAAGAAATCCGGACCCAAGTGCCGGTTGTGCGGAAAGCCGTTGATCGGGACGTCCGCGACCATGCTCGGTCGATGCGAGAGCTGCCCGTCGAACGTCGACATCGCCCTGCTGGACGCCCTGAAGTCGTGGCGACTGGACAAATCCCGTGAATTGAAAGTGCCGGCGTATGTGGTCTTCAGCGACAACACGCTCACTGCCATCGCCGAGCAGCAGCCGCAGGACGAGCGGGGACTCGTCGCCATCCCCGGAATCGGAGCCAAGAAGTTGGAGCGGTTCGGCGAAGACGTGCTCGCAGTCGTGCGCGCAACGGACAGCTGACCGGGCGGGTAGAAATCGCCGAGAAACTGCTGGTCAAAAATAACTTGTGCAGATATCGGCAGGGGGCTTAGTCTGTTTCACGTGCCGCGGGAGATCGCGCACTGTCCAATCCGCCAACGAGACCAGAACAGGAGCTGAAAGAAATGATCAACACATTCCACGCCGCCGTTGCCGATGCAACCGTCGCGTTCAGCCCTGTCCTCGGCACGGCACCCTTCGGAGTTGCCCCCCTCGGCACTCATGCCGCCGCCGCAGGCTCTGTTGCGCAGACGTGGATTCGTTCCTCCGCTTTCGGCCCCATGCACGAGTCCGCCTACGCGGCCTCGGGGTCGAATTCCGCCCAGGTTGCCCTGGCACCAGGAGCGAAAGCCGTTGCTCAGGCAGCCCGACGTCACCGCGCACCAGGCGCGTCCGTGCTCGACAGCAGACACCGACTTCACAGTAGGTAGACGCTTCGACAAGCCCACCAGGCCACGGACCCGCACAACGCGGACCGTGGCCTTTGTCGTTCAGGTAGTCCCTCTACCCGAACGTGAGGCCGACATGGTTCGCATCACCCCTCGAACCGACAACGACGCCGCACGAAAAGTAGAGGAGACCGACGTGTCAACCGCCACGATCCGGACGACATGCCGACCAGAGTCCGAAAGTGCCTACGCCGCAAGGTGTTCCACAGAGTTGGGCTCGACCGAATTGGCCGAGCTGCAGC
This sequence comes from Rhodococcus sp. IEGM1428, assembly GCF_050321865.1. Classification (NCBI taxonomy): domain Bacteria; kingdom Bacillati; phylum Actinomycetota; class Actinomycetes; order Mycobacteriales; family Nocardiaceae; genus Rhodococcus; species Rhodococcus sp. IEGM1428. Next base: position 996,054 of record NZ_JBNQFW010000001.1, read on the forward strand.
TGTCCGTACCCTGCCGAGCGGCGAACCCCGACATGTGGTTCGCCGACACCCCTGCCGAACTCGAGCAGGCAAAGGCGCTGTGCGCTCAATGCCCCATCAGGCGTACCTGCCTGGATGCGGCATTGGACCGTGCCGAGCCCTGGGGCGTATGGGGCGGGGAGATCCTCGATCAAGGAGTGGTCATCGCCCGCAAGCGTCCTCGCGGACGACCACGTAAGAACGCAGCATGATCTCCGGAACGGATCCCCGGCTTCACCGAATCGTTCAGTCGGTGAAGCCGGGCATCCACTCGGTGAGGATTGCCATGTACGGCGCGTAGGCGTCGAGCTGGGCGCAGATTCCCACCAGTCCACCGAGAACGCGGAAGATCATCACGTATTCGGCGGGCATGTTCAAGGCTCGAACAGTGCGAAACTGAGCACTGTTGAAATCTGCGGCAGTACCCGCGGCCTTCTGCAGCCACGCGCGGGTGAAGTGGAACGACTCGGTGTGGATCGGGTCGGTGAAGGGACGCAGGTAGTCGGCGATTTCTTTCTCTGTCACCGTTCGGCCCGGCACAACGAAACCGCTCTCGGTGAACAACACCACGAGTTCGTCGAATTTCTCGTCGCGGGCGAGGGAGACCATCCGGCCGAGAACCGGCGGAAGACCGTCGGGCATCGGAGCGCACGCACCGAAATCGATGACGCCCATGCGCCCGTCCTCGAGCATCATGAAGTTTCCTGGATGCGGGTCGGCGTGCAGCAACTTCGCCCGAGCGGGTGACACGAACGCGAACAGGGCAAGTAGCTCGCCCGCCCGGTTCCGTTCCTCGGCCGTTCCGTTTGCAATGACGTCGGCCAACGGTCGACCCGTCATCCATTCGCTGACAACGACTTTGGGCGCACTGGCAACGATTTTGGGTATTGCGAATTGCGGATCGCCCGCGAACTCCTTGCTGAACACCCGTTGATTCGAGGCCTCGATACGGTAGTCGAGCTCGTCCTCGGTGCGGGCAGTGAGCTCCTCGAGTACCGGCTTGACGTCGGTGCCCGCGAGCACGGTGCTGAACAGGTTCGCGAAACGCGACAGAGTCTTGAGGTCGGAGCGCAATGCATCGTCCGCACCCGGGTACTGAATTTTTACTGCGACGTCCCGTCCGTCCGACCACGTGGCCCGGTGCACCTGGCCGATGCTCGCCGAGGCGATCGCAGTGTCGTCGAAATCGAGAAAGCGAGATCGCCACGCCGTTCCGAGTTGTTGATCCAACACTCTGTGGACCGTCTTTGCCGGCATGGGCGGACCCTGCGCCTGGAGCTTGGTCAGCGCTTCCCGGTACGGCTCGGAATACTCCTCGGGAACGGCGGCTTCCATCACCGAGAGCATCTGCCCCAGCTTCATGGCACCGCCCTTGAGCTCTCCGAGAACGGAGAAGAGCTGTTCTGCAGCTTTGGCGGCCATGTCCGCATCGATCTCGTCGCGATTTCCGCCGGCAAGCTTCTTGCCGAAGCCCACAGCAGCACGGCCCGCCATTCCCAGTGGAATGCTGGCCAGTTTTGCAGTACGAGTCGATCCACGGCGCGGTATGTCAGACACAACTCCATCATGGCTGAACCTTCCGACAATTGCTCGGACCGGCCCGTATCGGCCGAGATGACCGTGTCTGGTCAATGCCAGCAATCGCAGTGTGGGTGCTTGGACCACAGTCTCTTGTGCACCGTGGTTGCACGTGCTGCAAGATCCAGCTCCATCGTGCAGTCGGCGGTCTCGGGCATCGACGCGTCGGAACGGCCGATGAGGGGTTCGAGCTGAGCGAACGCAAACGCGGCCGTGGCCAGCACCGTTGCGCTGCTGGCCTGGCCGACTGTGCCGAGCAGCTGAGCCGACAGATGCGGCCACTCGGGATCGAGGTCGCAGCGAGTCAGATCTGCGCAGCGCAGGCAACTCGTTCGGCCGGGCAGTACGAAGGGGCCGACCACACCCTTCCCGTCCCGCAGCCGAACCTGAAGATGCGGGATGCGGATGCGCACCAGATCGGTCACCAACCGAGGCTCGGCGACCAGATCGTCGGCGAGTACGACGACGTCGTAGGTCCACGAATTCACCGCCGACTGTGGGTAACGCGTGGGCGTCAGGCTCGACCGGCTCACCTCGGCGGCGGTCCTACTCAGGCCCGAGGCCAATGCGTCCGACAGTGGACCCCGCCCGACCAGGTGGATGGTCCGTACCGTCCCCGGCCGGTCCGGCGTAGCGTGCTGTGACCCGGCGGGCCCGCTCGTGCCGTGCATCAGCAACCCGGACTCCTCCAACTCGCCCAGCATCGCCGATGTTCGATTGGCGGACAGCCCCAATGTCATTGCATGACAGACGATATGAGGCCTCGAGCGGCCTGCGGCGAGGAGCCGGAGCAGCTCGAGTATCGAACCCGGCTCGGCACCGGGAGGCGGAGTGACGACAACGCTGGTCTCGGGGCTCCAGCCCAGTTGAACGGTGCCGTCCCGTCGAGGCAGTATTGCCACCGCAGGATCGAGTCGAACGGTCGGTGTGATCATGGAACACACTCTGACAGCGAACACTCCCGAGAACGCCCGCCCGAGGCACGTTATCCACAGGGTGGCTGTGCCTCCGAGCAGGCGTTCGACGGAGAAATGGTACTCGTCCGAAATCTACTGGGTCAGCTTGTGGATGAACCCTTTTCGGGATCACCGTCGGTGCTCTCGTCGCCCTTGGTCTCGTCGTCCTTGCCCGCGGCCTGTTCGGCTTCCGCGCGTTCTTTGGCCTCCATCGCCTCGAGCTGTGCTATCGGGTCGTCGAAGTTCGATGTTCCACCACCGACGACGCGGTCGATGAACGCCGCAGGGTTGTCCAGGTCCGACGAGTCGGGCAGCAGGTCGGGATGGGCCCACACTCCGTCGCGTCCCTCGATGTCGGCTGCGGCAAGGAGTTGGCGCCACAGCTCGGCTGCCTCGCGAACCTTGCGTGGTCGCAGTTCGAGGCCGACCAACGTGGCGAAGGTCTGCTCGGCCGGGCCACCCGACGCCCGACGTCGGCGGATGGTCTCGCCGAGTGCCACAGCCCCGGGCAGCCGGTCGCCCAGCGCAGCCGCGACCACGGTCTCGACCCATCCTTCGACCAGGGCCAGAAGTGTCTCCAGCCGCTCGAGGGCATGCTTCTGCTCCGGCGTCGTCTGTGGTTCGAAGGCACCCTGCTGCAGAATTGCTTCGATTTTCGACGGATCGGTCAGCGCGGACGGGTCGAGGCCCGCTGCTGCCTCCTCGATAGCCGAGAAGTCCATCCGGATCCCGCGCGCGTATTCCTCGACCGTGGCCAGAACCCGTTGCCGCAACCACGGAATGTGACTGTAGAGCCGTTGGTGTGCAGCCTCCCTCGCCGCGAGGAACACCAGAACCTCACGCTCGGGCTGCTCGAGACCCTCACTGAACGACGCAATGGCCGACGGCAACAACGCCGCCGTGCCCGACGGTCCGAGCGGTAGGCCGATGTCGGTCGAGGTGAGTACTTCCTTCGAGAGCTGTCCGAGGGCCTGACCGAGCTGCGAGCCGAAGGCCATGCCGCCCATCTGCGTCAGCATGCCCATCATGGGCCCGGCCATCTCCTGGGCCTCGGCGGGGAGACCGGATGTCCACATACCCGAAATCTGCTCGGCGACCGGATCGCACAGCCGCTTCCACGTGTCGATCGTGTTGTCGAGCCAGTCGACCGGCGTCCACGCAACGGTCTTCGTAGCACCGGCAGGCAGCGTCGTCGCCCCGTCCAGCCAGAGCTCGGCCAGGTGTGCGGCGTCGGTGATCGCCTCTCGCTCGCCCGCCGACACCGGGCTGAAATCACCCATCTGCTGACGCGCCAGCTGCTTGGCCAAGTCGTAGTTCACCGGACCGGAACCGGCCCCACCGGCACCGGCAGCGCCCATGCCACTGAGCATCTGACCGAACTGGGTGAGCATCTGGCCCAGCTGGGCAGGGTCGAAGCCCTCGCCGCCGAAGCCGAAACCGGCGGGGTTGCCCGAACCGTCCGGATCCTTCTTCTTGTCCGGGTCGTCGTCGGAAGCACCGAAACCAAAATTGCTCATGTCTCAACGGTACAAGCCATGTGCACGGGGAGCGCGGAAGATCGTCACGCTGACGGCGAACAGACGAAGCTCGACGCTGTGCGCAGAACGAACTCGGCGCCGCGCGCAACGGGCTCCGGCAGGGGCGGTATCCACAGCGCCGCGCGTTCGGATCTAGTGTCTACCGAGTGAACCGAAGGATCGCCACTCTTGTCGCTGCGCTGGTACCGGTGGTGGTGCTGGGCGTCACCGGATCGGTCGTCACCGTTCCGTTCGCCGCCCTCGGCCCCGGCCCCACATACAACACCCTCGGCGATGTCGACGGTGTGCCCGTGGTGCAGATCGACGGAACCGACGTCGATCCGACGACAGGTCATCTGAACATGACGACCGTGGCCGTGCGTGACCAGCTCAATCTGTTCGAGGCCATCGGCTTCTGGGCGAGCGGTCGTCAGGGCCTCGTTCCGCGCGAAGAGGTCTATCCGCCGGACAAGTCCAAGGAAGAAGTGCAGGAGGGCAACCAAGCGGATTTCGAGGAGTCCGAGTCCAGCGCCGAACTCGCCGCCCTGCACCACTTGGATCTACCTGTGTCGCTGGCTGTGGCGAGTGTGGCCGAGGACGGACCCGCCGCCGGGGTGCTGAACGTGGGTGACACGCTCGTCTCGGTCGGCGGCAGCCCGGTAGCCACCGCGTCGGCAGTGCGTGAGGCCGTCAGCGCCCGAGCGCCGGGTGATTCGCTGGACATCGAGTACGTGCGAGACGGTACGACGCAGACGAGTGCGGTGGTACTGGGCGCGCGGCCCGACGACGCATCCAAGGGCTACCTCGGCGTCACTCCCGAAGAGCAGCCCGGGGTCCCGTTCGAGGTCAAGTTCAACCTCGCCGACGTCGGCGGACCCTCGGCCGGACTGATGTTCAGCCTCGCCGTGGTGGACAAACTCAGTCCCGGCGAATTGAGCAACGGAGAGTTCGTCGCAGGCACCGGAACCATCGATGCCGACGGAACGGTCGGCCCGATCGGCGGCATTCCGTACAAGCTGATCGCCGCCCGTGAAGCGGGAGCCACCACGTTCCTGGTTCCGGACGCGAACTGCGGTGAGGCGACGCAGAACGTTCCAGACGGACTCCGCCTGGTGCGCGTCGAGTCACTGGACAGTGCTGTCGAGGCGCTGCAGGCGATCGGCTCGGGTGCCGACGCGCCGTCCTGCAGCTGACCGGTCTCGAGTCCCGGCGTCGGCGGCCTTACCAGTCGTCTTCGACGGGCCGGCTCAGTCGTCTTCGACGGTGTCGAAGGTGGCGTAGAGCCCGTGTACGACGTTCGGTGCCAGATTTTCTGCGACGCGAAGGTCGATCGGCGCGAAGGGGTCTGCGTCCTCGTCCGGGTGCAACTGCAGCAGTGTCAGCGATGGGCCGTCCTTGAGGACCGCGACGATCAACCGGGCATCCCGCTTCTCGGGATGGTTCTCGGCGGCCGAGCGGGCCGCTCGGTCTGCTGCGTCGGGATCGGCGAGCAACGGCATCAAGGCATCGTCGAGGGTCGATTCGGCGGCCGGGGGAAGTACGACGATCTCTTGCACCAGAGCGCATCCGACGACACCCTCGGGCCACGTCGAGGTGGCGAGGAATTCGTCCAGGGCGGGGGAGCCGCCGGTGATGTCCTCGGGGAGTGAGTGCTGCTGAATCGGAGTCAGAGCTGCGCCGTCGGCCAAGTCGTCGAGCAGACCGGGTTCCGCTGCTGCAAGAGTTGCTGTGGGTACCAAGGCGAACATCTGGGGTGCCTGGTGCCATCCGCCTGCGTCGACGAAGTCCGCTACTTCACGCGCGCACCGGGCCAAAGCCTGCGCCACATCCTGTCCACCCGACTCGGGGTCGAACTCGTCACCGAACTCGTCTCGGCCGGGCAGTCCGTCGCTGTCGTTGCTCACGGCACTATCCTCGCATCCGCATGGTTCTATGGATGCCGACCCTCCTGACCTGCGGTCGACAGTGGCCGCAGTACGGGTGTCGCAGCCGTAGGATCAACGTACGTACAGTAGGGCGAAACGGACATGCGGTGCACGGAATGTGCACCGCCTAAGTCATCTGCGGCGCCGTCGGCGTCGCCCGAAGTTGGAGTGTGGCTCGTGGGCATGAGGCCCCCCACCGGTATGCCGTCGTTGTCGCGGCGAAGCCGGATCTTGCTCGTACTGGCCTTGGTAGCAGCAGGTCTGCTACTCATCGGTCCCCGTCTGATCGACATGTACACCAATTGGCTGTGGTTCGGCGAAGTCGACTTCCGTGGCGTGTACACCACTACGCTGCTGACACGATTGGTGATCTTCCTCGTCGTCGCTCTGGTCGTCGGACTCATCGTGTTCGCCGCATTGTTGTTGGCGTACCGCAACCGTCCGGTGTTCGTTCCGGTGGCCGGTCCCAACGATCCGATCGCGCGGTACCGCACCACGGTGATGAGCCGGTTGCGCCTGTTCGGCATCGGAATTCCGGTGGTGTTCGGATTCCTGTCCGGCATGATCGCCCAGACCAACTGGGTGACCGTGCAGCTGTTCCTGCACGGCGGAGACTTCGGCCAGAAAGACCCGCAGTTCGGCCTCGACGTCGGGTTCTACTCGTTCGACCTGCCGTTCTACCGATTCATCCTGAACTGGCTGTTCGTTGCCATCTTGGTTGCGTTCTTCGCGAACCTGGTGACGCAGTACGTATTCGGCGGGATCCGCCTCGCCGGACGTGAAGGTGCACTCACCCGCTCGGCGCGAATTCAACTCGCTGTCATCGCCGGCAGCTTCGTTCTGCTCAAGGCCGTTGCCTACTGGTTCGACCGGTACACGTTGTTGTCGAGCGGTCGCAAGGAGCCGACATTCACCGGAGCCGGATTCACCGACATCAATGCCGTGTTGCCGGCGAAACTCATTCTGTTGGCCATCGCAGTGATCTGTGCGATCGCGTTCTTCTCGGCAATTTTCTTGCGCGACCTCAGAATTCCGGCGTTGGCCACGGCATTGCTGGTGCTCTCGTCGATCCTGATCGGTGCTGTCTGGCCGTTGGTCATGGAGCAGTTCTCGGTGCGTCCGAACGCGGCCGACAAGGAGAGCACGTACATCGAGCGCAACATCGCGGCCACCCGAGCCGCGTACGGGTTGACCGATGACGTGGTCACTTATCGGAACTACTCCGGCGAAGCAGCGTTGAGCCCCGGTGAGGTGGCGTCGGAGTCGGCGACGATGTCCAACATCCGTCTGCTCGACCCGAACATCCTGGCACCGACCTTCACCCAGCAGCGTCAGATCCGAAACTTCTACGGGTTCCCCGACACGCTGGCCGTGGACCGGTATCCGGATGCAGACGGCAACCTACGCGATTACGTCGTTGCCGCGCGCGAGATCTCACCGCAGACGCTCGACGCGAACCAGCGCGACTGGATCAACCGCCATACGGTGTTCACCCACGGAAACGGCTTCGTGGCAGCACCCGCCAACTCCGTCGACGAGGCCGTCGCCGACGAATCCAGCGGCGGACGGGGCGGTTACCCCAACTACCAGGTGAACTGGATCGAGAACGATGCCGAGGGCTCGATTCGCAAGGACGGCCCCGGCGACCTCGATCAGCCGCGCATCTATTTCGGACCGGTCATCGCCAACTCCGATGCCGACTACTCGATCGTCGGTTCCACCGGCGAGCCTCGCGAGTACGACACCGACAGCAAGAGCTACACCTACGACGGTGCGGCCGGGGTGAACATCGGCAATTTCTTCAACCGTCTGGTGTTCGCCAGCAAGTACGCCGAGCGCAACATCCTCTTCTCGAGTGTGATCGGTGACGAGTCGAAGATTCTGTTCAATCGCGATCCCCGCGACAGGGTCCAGAAGGTTGCACCCTGGTTGACCACCGACGGATCGACCTACCCGGCGATCGTCGAGGGCAAGCTCGTCTGGATCATCGACGGCTACACCACGTTGGACAACTTCCCGTATGCCCAGCGGATGTCGCTCGAAGACGCCACTGCCGACAGCATCGAGTCCACCACGACGCGTGCGCTGCCGAGCCGGGAAGTGTCGTACATCCGGAACTCGGTGAAGGCCACTGTCGATGCCTACGACGGCACCGTCAAGCTCTACGAACAGGATGAGAACGATCCTGTGCTCAAGGCATGGGAAGGCGTGTTCCCCGGAACCGTCATCCCGAAGGATCAGGTGTCCGACGAACTTCGCGATCACTTCCGTTACCCGGAGGACCTGTTCAAGGTCCAGCGTGAGCTGCTCACCAAGTACCACGTCAACGATCCGCGAGAGTTCTTCACCAACAACGCCTTCTGGGAAGTTCCGACGGACCCGACGGCGGAGAACACCTCGGCCAAGCAGCCGCCGTACTACGTCGTCGCGTCCGATGTCTCCAACGAGGAGAACCAGGCGTCGTTCCAGCTGACCAGTGCGTTGGTCGGTTACCGGCGTGAAGTTCTCGGCGCGTACGTCAGTGCAGATTCCGATCCGGAAAACTACGGCAAGATCACCGTGCTGAGATTGCCGACGGATACATCCACTCAGGGTCCGAATCAGGTGCAGAACCAGATGACGACGACGACGGACGTGTCCGAGAGCTTGGGCATCGTGCGCCGTGAGAACACTGTCGAGTTCGGCAACCTGCTGACCCTTCCGGTCGGCAACGGCGGGTTGATCTACGTGGAGCCCGTGTACGCCTCGCGTACCAACGAGGCATCGGCGTACCCGCAGTTGATTCGAGTGCTGGTCTCGTACGAGGGACGAGTCGGCTATGCCGCGACCCTGCCCGAAGCCATCGAGCAGGTGTTCGGAGCGGGTGCCGGACGGACCGTCACCGCACCCGGTGAGACCGACGGCACCACCCAGCCGGGTGCCGTGCCCGAGACGACGCCGTCCGACGGCGGCACGCCCTCGGCAACTCCGGCACCGGCCACCGGTTCTTCGACGACCCGGGATGCGGCCGTCTCCGGTTTGAATTCTGCTCTCTCCGCTGTGCGCACCGCGCAGCAGAGCGGAAACCTTGCGGATCTCGGCACTGCACTCGAGAATCTGCAGACCGCCGTCGACGCCTACAACCGCGCAGGTAGCTGATCTGTTCGGTCGGGTCCCGCTGACATGAGCGAAAGAGCCGCCTCACCGTATCGGTGAGGCGGCTCTTTCGTTGTGAAGCCGCAGCTCGTGTGAACTGCTCGGGATCAGCGTCCGATGGGCGCGAGCACGGGGGAGTTCGCAGCGACGAGGTGCTGGAACTGAGTGCTCAGGCCGTACTGGTCGGCCAACTTGGATGCTGCATCGAATGCGCCCTGTGCAGCCTGTGTGGCGGCTGCAGCCTCCGGTGCGACGGCCGGTGCGGGTGCCGGAGCCGGAGCGGCCTTCGGCGCGGGAGCGGCCTCGGGTGCGGGCGTGGAGGTGCCGGTGGTCAGCTGCTGTCCGCATACGGGCCATGCGCCCGGTCCCTGGCTCTGCAGGGTGTTCTCCGCGACGCGGATCTGTTCTGCCTTGGATGCGTTGGCGGGCGATCCGGATCCACCGTTGGCCGTCCAGGTGCTCTGCGAGAACTGCAGGCCACCGTAGTAGCCGTTTCCGGTGTTGATGCTCCAGTTGCCACCACTTTCGCACTGTGCGACGCCGTCCCAGTTGTGGGTGGCTGCGCTGGCGGTTCCGGCAGAGAGGCCGAGGGGGATTGCTACGACGGCACCTGCGATGGCGGCCAATCCGAGTGCACGCTTGCCGAAATTGTTCTGTGTGGTCATTCGGGGTGAATCCTCTCCGCGCTCGACTGGCGCGACTGGCCTGCAATCGTTTCGCCGGTGTTATGGCGAGAATGACCAGGCACTTCGTATCGTCGCGGCTCTGCCCCCGTACGTCTTGGGGACCACACCCGCGGGGCAGAGCGAAGGGAGCGGCGGGGTGGTGCAGGCCCAGCGGTTTAGGGCCGTCCGTGAAGGTAGTCGAGGATTCACTCAGCGTCACGGAGCGAAAATGGGACGACACATGACCACATGGTGGGACGGGTGGGGGTCTTTTGCCAGCTCAGCTGGGCTCGTGGCGCTAATGTTTCCCCTTCGTAACCCGACTGTTATGTGACGTGAAACACGCATGAAAAGAGACGCGGAGCACTATTTTCTATGCGCTTCGACGTGATAAACGCGGAGAAGGACTGCCTCGAGTGCATGCGTCCGGCGGGCGTGGAGGCACGCGATCGTCACGTGATTTGCATTGGCCGTACGCGCGGGAGTAACTTCGTAGATGCATCGCGGGGTGGAGCAGCTCGGTAGCTCGCTGGGCTCATAACCCAGAGGTCGCAGGTTCAAATCCTGTCCCCGCTACCACTACGAAAGAGGCCCGAGACTATTGTCTCGGGCCTCTTTCGTGTTCTCATCGACGCATGATTCTCCCGGCCGTCAGAGATCCACGGCTGATCACGGTGCACCGCGGCGGCTTGTTGTCCGACGCCGACCATCGAAGTCTCGCGCTGTGGGCCGCCGAGTGTGCGGAACACGTGCTCGGATTGTTCGAGGTGGCCGAGCCGTCCGATTCGCGGCCGCGTGAGGCAATCGAGGGCATTCGGGCGTGGACACGCGGTGAACTCGCGATGATGGCGACCCGCGCCCTCGGCGGCCACAGCATGGGTGCGGCACGGCCCCAGAGCGGCGCTGCACGCTTCGCCGCCTACGCCGCCGGCCAGGCCGCGTGTGTGGCACACGTACCCGAACACGACCTCGGAGCGGCTGCGTACGCGATCAAGGCGGCCAGGGCCGCCGCACCTACCGGCAGGGAGACAGTTGCCGGGCGAGAGGAACTCCGGTGGCAGCGGGATCGACTGCCGGAGAGCGTGCGTGAGTTGGTGCTGGAAGACCAGAAGAAGAGAAACAGTATCTGCTGGTCCGTATTCGACGATTGATCGGTCGACTATCTCACCGACACCGTCAGGAACTTGTTCGGTGCGATCGTGGCGCGTACACGAGAACCTCGAGAATCAGATGCAGCTCTCCACCCGGCGCGTACTCGTCGGGCCGAGCTCTGATGTTCGCGAGATGGTCTCGATCGACGTCCACCGACCAGTCGTGGGTTGTCGTGGACCACGTGTGTCGACTGGACATCGACGGTTCAGTCCGAAACCTGCTCGCGCCCATCGTCACTGGTGACCGTCTCGGACTCGTCGGTGTCATCGGCGGTGAGGTCTACCGTGTCCACACCCTCGAGTGCCGTCAGTTCTTGCTCTGCCTCTGCGATGAGGCCCTTCGCGTTCTCTTCGATCTTCTTGACCCACTCGGCCATGACGGTCACACCCTTCGCTCGATCGTGTACCACCGGTCTACCAGACTTCTTCCCCTTAGGATCCACGGTGTGCAAACACGAACCTCGCGTCTCGATCTCGACGAGCCGGTCGTCACGGATCTCGATGCGCTGTACGCGATCTGCAGCGATCCGCAGTCGTGGACCCACTTTCCCAGCCTGCGGCACACCGATCTCAGCGCGACCGAACGAATGTTGCTGGGCTGGGTGGACCAGTGGCGGCGGGATGGATTGGCCACGTGGATCATTCGTGAGCGCGGCAGCTGCACGATCAGTGGCTACGGCGGGTGCTCGAAGCGGCAGAACGCGTTCTGGAATCTCGGCTATCGCCTCCATCCCGACGCGCAGGGAAACGGGTACGCCGCGGAGATGTGTGAGATCGCAGTCGAGCGCGCGCACCGAACCGAGCCCGAATTGCCGATCGTGGCGTACCTCCTCGAACACAACGTCGCGTCGGCCCGAGTGGCCCAGCGCGCGGGCCTGGAGTTGATCACCCGTGGACCCGACGTCGGCAATCCCGATGCCGACGCAGTTCGCCTGGTGTACGCCGATCGGCCGTTGAGCTCGATTCAGGTCGACTCTGTTCTGTCTGCCTGAGCGATGCCGTTCACGTCGGCCAAGCGACGCTGGAGCAGTCGCTTCTCCGGTGCTGTTCGTGCACGGTCCAGCGCCTGTCGATACTGCTCTGCCGCCTCGTCGAGCCGGCCGAGTCGGTGCAGCAGATCGGCTTTCGCCATCGGGTACGGGTGGTAGCGGCGCAGCGACGGTTCGTCGGCAAGCAGGTCCAGCTCGCGCAGGCCGGCGGCGGCACCGTCGCGCATGGCAAGAGCAACTGCTCGGTTCAATGCGACGATCGCATTCGGGCCCCGATCCATCAATATGTCGTAGAGGGCAACGATTTGGGTCCAGTCGGTACTGTCGGTGTTCGGCGACTCGTCGTGCAGCGCGGCGATCGCTGCCTGCAGCGCATAGGGTCCGCTCGGGCCGCCGCGGAGTGCGTCGACCACGAGTTCCGTCCCTTCCCTGACGAGCTCGGCGTTCCACGATCGCCGGTCCTGATCGGCCAGCAGCACAATATCGCCGTGCGCGTCGATTCGTGCGCGGCGTCTGGCGTCGGTCAGCAACATCAACGCCAGCAGGCCGGTCACCTCGGACTCTGTCGGCAGTGCTGCGTGCAACAGGCGTCCCATGCCGATCGCCTCGGTGGTGAGGTCGATGCGCCCCACACGGTCGCCCGACGTCGCCGAGTAGCCCTCGGTGAAGATCGAATAGACGACTTCGAGCACCATCGGCACTCTGCCGGCCAACTCGTCCGAGCCCGGAACTCGAAAGGGTATGCGGGCGACGCGAATCTTGTTCTTGGCTCGCACTATTCGTTGTGCTGCCGTGGCCGGAGGGATGAGTAGTGCACGCGCGACCTCGGCGGTGGTGAGACCGGCCAGACACCGAAGGGTCAACGCGAGGCGGTCGCCGGCCGCAAGCGCCGGATGCGCGCAGGTGAAGAACAACTGCAGTCGGTCGTCGGGTAGATCTTCGTCGAGCGGACTCGGCGGATGCGGTTCGCTCCGATCCGAATCGGCCTGCAGCACTCCGATCTTCGCAGCGAGCGTCTGATCGCGTCGCAGGCGATCGACCGCCTTTCGGCGGGCAGCGGTGAGCAACCAGGCTCCGGGCTTGGAAGGTATGCCATCGATCGGCCAATGCTTCAGAGCCGCCTCGATGGCATCCGACGTCACCTCCTCGGCGAGATCGAGATCACGGTAGCGCTGAACCAACGACGCGAGCAGCATCGAGCGCTCGGCACGGAAGACCGAGTCGAGCGCTCGATGAACCTCGGACTCGCTCACCGAACGACCCCGTGGGTCAGAATTCTGCGAGTGGACGAACGATGACGGTGCCGCCGTCTTTCGAACCGGGGCATCGCGTCGCCCATTCGAGTGCGGAATCGAGGTCAGGAACGTCGATGACGTCGTAGCCGCCCAGTACTTCGTGTGACTCGGCGTACGGCCCGTCGGTGACGGTGCGTTCTCCGGTGGTGGCATCGACGCGCACCGCCGTGGCGGTGGTGAGGTCCGCCATCGCATGACCGGAGACGTAGACGCCCGCCTCCTTCATTTCCTTCTCGTAGGTCATCCAGTCCTCCACGCTGCTGCAACCCGGAGCTGCTCCCGGTGCGGTGTTTGCGTTGATCAAGAGGATGTACTTCATGGTGCGCTCCTGGGTTCGATACCTCGGTGTCGCGGCGTGAGTCGCCGTACACGAAGACGACGCTCGAGAAGACACGATATCGACACCGGCGTCCGAAATTTTCTGCAGTGCACGAAAAAGCGGCATCGGACCGATGGTCCGATGCCGCTTTCGTCACCGTGTGGCTCGACGACGAGCCGGATGTGTCACTTCAGTTCTGCCGACGACTTTCCGAGTACGCGTCGGGCAACGATGAGTTGCTGGATCTGCTGCGTGCCCTCGAAGATGTCGAGAATCTTGGAGTCGCGGCTCCACTTCTCGAGCAGCGGGCGTTCGGAGTAGCCGTAGGTACCGGCCAACTCGACCGCCTTCAGGGTGATGTCGACTGCCGAGCGGCCGGCCTTGGCCTTGGACATCGAGGCCTGCAAGGAGTTGGGCTCCTTGTTGTCGGCCATCCACGCTGCGCGCAGTGCGAGCAGGTGGGCAGCTTCCCAGTCCGCTTCGAGCCGCAGGAATTCCGCGGCAGCCGCGTGCTGGTTGTAGGCGGGGGTCTCGTAGGAGATCTCCACTCCGGCATCGACGAGGATGGACCGCAGCTCTTCGAGTGCTGCGCGGGCGACGCCGATTGCCATACCTGCGACCAGGGGACGCGTGTTGTCGAACGTCTGCATGACGCCGGCGAAGCCCTTTTCGACGTTCACCTCGGCGGTACCGAGCAGGTTGTCCTTCGGAATGCGGCAGTCCTCGAGCAGCAGTGCCGCTGTATCAGACGCCTTGATGCCCAGCTTGTGCTCAAGGCGAGCGACCGACAGGCCCGGAGCGTCACGCGGGACGACGAACGACTTGATCGCTGCACGACCGAGCGACTTGTCGACCGTTGCCCACACCACGATGTGGGTGGATCGTTCACCGGCGGTCACGTAGATCTTCTCGCCGTTGAGTACCCACTCGTCGCCATCGAGAACAGCGGTGGTGGTGACTGCTGCGGAGTCCGAACCGAAGCCGGGCTCGGTGATGGCCATCGAGGCCCATACCTTGCCGAAGCGCTCGAGCTGCTCGTCGGTGGACACCGCGGCGATCGCCGAGTTGCCGAGTCCCTGGTAGGGGATCGACAGGGTGAGGCCGACGTCGCCCCAGCACGTCTCGATCACATTGACCAGGGCAGACATGTTGCCGCCGTTGGAGTTCGCGGTCTTGCTGGGCTTGGGAGCGGACTCGCTGTCCTTCTCGCGGCCACCGGCTGCGCCGCCGATTTCGCCACCGGCGTCGGACATGCCTTCGACCATCGACGCCATCGTGTCGAGTTCCACCGGATACTCGTGCTCGGCGAGGTCGTATTTGCGGGAAATCGGGCGGAAGATCTCGGCAGCGACCTGGTGAGCCTGATTCGCCTGCGCCCGAAGCTTCTTGGGAAGTTCAAGATTGATCATCGTGTATGTCCTTGGGTGAGTGCCATGGAATTCGGGGCGGCGAGCTAGATGAGAACGATGCCCTCGGCGACGCCGACGGACCGCAGATCGCGGTACCAGCGCTCCACCGGGTGCTCCTTGGTGAAGCCGTGACCGCCGAGCAGCTGCACGCCGTCGGAACCGATCTGCATGCCCTTCTCGGAAGCGAGTCGACGAGCCAGCGCAGACTCACGAGTGAACGACAGTCCCTGCTCGGCGCGAGACGCACCACGCAGCGTGACCAACCGCATGCCGTCGAGCTCGATGGCGATGTTGGCGACCATGAAGGCCACGGCCTGACGGTTGCTGATCGGCTCACCGAAGGCGACACGGTCGTTGACGTAGGGAACGACGTAGTCGAGTACGGCCTGGCTGGTACCGACGGCCAGTGATGCCCAGCCGAGTCGTGCGAGGCCGATGGCAGCGCTGTACTCGGCGGCCCGCTGATCTGCGTCACCGTCGCCGAGCAGAGCCGATTCGGGCACTGCGACGTCGGTCAGGATCAGACGGCCCAGACCTGCTGCGCGCAGACCCATGCTCGGGTCGGCTTCGACGACCAGGCCCTTGGAGTCGGACTCGACGATGAAGAATGCCGGGCGGCCCTCGAGCTCTGCGGCGATGACGAACAGCTCGGAGCTTCCAGCAGCAGGCACGAGACTCTTGACGCCGTTGAGCTTGTAGCCGCTGGGGGAGCGGACGGCCTTGGTCTGCAGCGCGTACGGGTCGAACAGGGCGCGGGGTTCGTTGACGACCACCGCGGCGTTCGGCACCTTCTCGCCGACGAATGCCGGGAGGTACGTCTTCTGCTGTGCGTCGGTGCCCCACTGGGTGAGAGCGACGGCGACACCGCTGGGCGCGAGGATGGGCAGTGCCAGGCCCATGTCGCCGTGGGCGAGTGCCTCGGCGACGAGAGAATTGGTGACGGCTCCGCGCTCGCTGGCGGCACCGTCGAGTTCCTCGGGGACGTTGATCAGCGTGATGCCGAGTTCGGCGGATCGGCGTACCAGATCCTCCGGTGAGGAGGCGTTGTGATCTGCGTCGAAGGCGGCCGGCCGGAGGATTTCCTCGGCGAACTCCTTGACCGTCTCGACGATCATGCGCTGTTCGTCGTCGGGCGTCAGGTCGAAGTAGCTCAGGTTCTTGGCGGCGCCGTCGTCGAGACGCTTGGGCTTGCCGCCGCCGGTGACCTTGGCGAACGTGCGATTGGCCGCGCCGAGTGTCTTGAACCCGGTCTTGGTGCTCTCGTACGTCACCCGGTCGATCGTCTGGCGGAGGTTGTACTTCTCCGCCAGTTCAGATCCGGTGATGGCGGTCAGAACGCGCATCGCGGTTCCGATCGCATCTCTCTTGAACGGGTTGAGGCCAACCGCAGAAGTATCGCGGGGCACCTTCGGGCGCTTCGCGTCGACCACACTGTCTTGCTTGCTCATGATCACCAGTTCCTCGGCGTCGGTCACGGACTTCACAGATCTTACTCCCGAGTAAGTTAGCTGTCTACTGTCGAGTAAGTACCGGTGGCCCACGACACCCCAACAGCAGTTCGTATCGTGCGTCGTATCAATGTGACAGGCTGTTTCCGTGCATCTCACCGCTCAGATCTTCGCCGCCCTCGCCGCAGCCCTTCACGTCGTCATCTTCGTGATGGAAAGTGTGGTGTGGACCAAGCCTGCTGTGTGGTCCCGCTTCGGAGTCGCGAGCCAGCACGACGCCGACGTCGTGAAGCCGATGGCCTTCAATCAGGGCTTCTACAACCTGTTTCTCGCCGTCGGAATCGTGGTCGGCCTCCTCGTCGGTGGATCCGCGGGCGACGCGATCGTCTACTTCGCGTGCGCGAGCATCGTCGGAGCCGCTCTGGTTCTGGCCACCGGTGGTGCCAAGTACTTCCGGGCCGCATTCGTCCAGGGGATCACGCCGCTGATTGCGCTGGTTCTCGCTGCGGTTCTGTAGTCGTAATTCAGGCGTCGGGGGACAGTCGCTCGAGTACCTCGCTCTGCAGTAGGCCATTGGTGGCCACCGCGCTGCCGCCGTGCGGGCCTTCGGTGCCGTCCAGTGCGGTGAAGTCGCCGCCGGCCTCGCGCACGAGGACATCGAGCGCAGCCAGGTCCCACAGCGAGACTTCAGGTTCGGCCGCGATATCGACCGCGCCCTCTGCGACCAGGCAGTACGAGAAGAAGTCGCCGTAACCGCGCACCCGCCAGACGGCATCGGTGAGATCGAGGAATCGGTCTCTGATACCGAGATCGGACCAGCCTGAGAGGCTGGAGAAGCTCAGACTCGACGACGCCAACGAATCGACCTTCGAGACCGTGATGTTGCGCGGAGTGCCCCCGTCCGATGCCGTCCAGGCTCCCTGATCGTGTGCGGCCCACCATCGCCGGTTCAATGCAGGGGCGCTGACGACTCCTACTCGCGGTACGCCGTCGTCCAGCAGAGCGATCAACGTTGCCCACACGGGCACGCCGCGCACGAAGTTCTTGGTGCCGTCGATGGGATCCACCACCCACTGGCGACCGCTGAAGGTCGCGGTGCCGCCGAACTCCTCGCCCAGCAAGGCATCGCCGGAACGCTCCGAACCGAGCTCGCCGCGAATCATCGTCTCGACGGCCAGGTCTGCGTCGCTCACCGGTGTGAGATCCGGCTTCGAGTCCACCGAGAGATCCATGGCCAGAAATCGTCGACGAGTGATGGCGTCGGCCTCGTCGGCGAGCCTGAGGGCAAGGGCAAGATCGGCGGAGTAGTCGGTCACCGGAGAAGACTATCGCCGCGCACGGGCTTGCTCGTACGCGGCGATATGGGTGGCGGGGTCTATCCGGTGACTTCGTTCAGCTTCCCGGTTGCGACATCGAATACGAAGCCTCGAATGGATTCGTGCTTCGTGACGAACGGGCTCTGCTCGATGCGGGCGAGCGACTGGCGAACATCGCGGTCCAGGTCGGTGAACGACTCGGCAGCCCAGTTCGGCTTGATGCCCGTCTCGTCCTGCAGATCTTTCTTGAACTCGTCATCGGTGAAGGTGAGCATGCCGCAGTCGGTGTGATGGATCAGGATGATCTCCTTGGTGCCGAGCAGACGCTGACTGATGGCCAGCGACCTGATCTCGTCGTCGGTGATCACACCGCCGGCATTGCGAATCACGTGGGCTTCGCCGTCGGCGAGACCGAGAATGCGGTAGACGTCGAGTCGGGCGTCCATGCACGCGACCACTGCCACGTGCTTCGACGGTGGCAGAGGCAGGGGACCGTCGAACTGGGCGGCGTAGGCCTTGTTGTTGTCGAGGTACTGATCGGTGACGGTCATACGACGCTCCTGTGTACTGCAGGTGTGGCCGACACCGGGCGGTGACAGGCATGTCGACATGCGAATATGTCGATGAGCCGAAAACTAGCAGTCACCCGATGGCCTGACGAGAGTTGAAATCAGCACGGTTCGAACCCTCGACGACGGTGCCCATTCGCCCAGGGCGGTCCCGTCCGGGTTCGGGGGCGGTCGGGCGAGGGTTCGGGTGCCGGTAACCTTGACTCTCGTGCATCCCGACGTTTCTGCAGACCTGGCCGAGCTCGACACCACTCTGTCCACTGTCGAGTCGGTACTCGACGTCGAGGAACTGCGGCGACGCATCGACGAGCTGGAACACCAGGCCGCATCACCGGACCTGTGGAACGACCAGGAACACGCGCAGCAGGTGACCAGTCAGCTGTCCCACGCGCAGGCAGAACTGCGCCGCGTGGAGGAGCTTCGGCAGCGCCTGGAGGACATGCCTGTTCTGTACGAGCTCGCCGAGGGCGAAGAAGGTGAAGCGGCCGCGTCGGCCACCGCCGATGCCGACGCCGAACGGGCATCCCTGCGTGAGGACATCGCAGCCATGGAAGTGCGGACCCTGTTGTCCGGGGAGTACGACGCGCGTGACGCGTTGGTCAACATCCGTTCCGGTGCCGGCGGAATCGATGCCGCCGACTGGGCGGAGATGCTCATGCGTATGTACATCCGCTGGGCCGAGAAGCACGGCTACGGGGTCGAGGTCTACGACACGTCCTACGCCGAAGAGGCCGGAATCAAGAGTGCGACCTTCGCCGTCAAGGCTCCGTACACGTACGGGACGTTGTCGGTGGAGCAAGGTACGCACCGGCTCGTGCGGATCAGCCCGTTCGACAACCAGGGTCGACGCCAGACCTCGTTCGCCGAGGTCGAGGTTCTCCCGGTCGTCGAGACCACCGACCACATCGAGATCCCCGAGAACGACATTCGCGTGGACGTCTACCGCTCGTCCGGACCGGGCGGACAGTCGGTCAACACCACCGACTCCGCCGTTCGATTGACGCACATCCCGACGGGCATCGTGGTGACCTGTCAGAACGAGAAGTCGCAGTTGCAGAACAAGGTCTCTGCCATGCGAGTGCTGCAGGCCAAGCTGCTCGAGGTCAAGCGCAAGGAAGAGCGCGCCGAGATGGATGCGCTCAAGGGCGACGGCGGCAGCTCGTGGGGTAACCAGATGCGCTCGTACGTGCTGCACCCATATCAGATGGTCAAAGATTTGCGTACCGAGTACGAGGTCAACAATCCGTCTACTGTTCTCGACGGAGACATCGATGGATTCTTGGAATCCGGAATTCGATGGCGAATGCGAGGGGAGCAGTAGATCTGATGGCAGGCTGGCTGAACCCGACGCTCGACCTGAAGCTGAACGCCCTCGGAATCGTTCTGTACATCCTCGGCGGGCTGCTGGGCGCGCGGTTCGTCACCTGGACCGGATCTCGCATCACTGCCCGCATCGACCAGAACTATCAGCACAGCGACGCACTCGTGCGGTCCGAGGCCGCCAAACACCGTCATGCCCTGGCTCAGGTCATCACGTGGGTGCTGGTCACGCTCATCTACATCCTCGTCACCATCGAAGTGTTGCGTCGCTTCGGATTCGGCGTCGGTGGTCTCGTGGCACCCGCGACGGTCATCGGTGCCGCCCTCGGCTTCGGTGCTCAGCGCGTAGTGCAGGACATTCTGGCCGGGTTCTTCATCATCACCGAACGGCAGTACGGCTTCGGTGACGTTGTCCAGATCGCCGTCAACGGATCGGCCGAGGACGCCGAGGGCACCGTCGAGGACGTGACGCTCCGAGTGACTCGGGTGCGCAGCGTCGATGGCGAGGTCATCACGGTCCCGAACGGGCAGATCGTCAAGGCGATCAATCTGTCGAAGGATTGGGCGCGCGCAGTCGTCGACGTCCCGGTCCCCAGCACCGCAGATCTCACCCAGGTGAACGCGTTGCTCCGTGCAGTCGGCCGTGACGCATTCGCCGACACGCGATTGCGTCCGCTCCTGCTCGACGAACCGACCGTGATGGGAGTGGAGAGCATCGAGGTGGGGCAGGTCAACGTGCGCTTGGTCGCGCGGACGCTGCCGGGCAAGCAGTTCCAGGTGGGGCGAGAGCTTCGAGTGCGAGTGGCCGCCGCTCTGCAGCCCGAGGGCATCAACGTTGCCCCCGACGTCAGTACGGCCGGGGTCGCACCGGAATCGTCGGGACGAGATCGGACGGAAGACCAGTGAGTTCACCTGATACCGGAACCGAACGCTCGCAACGAAATTGGCGGCAGTGGCGCATTCCGGCCAAGATCTACGGCCGCGTCCGCACATCCACCGTCGCGTTCGGCATCTGCTTCGTGCTTACGGGCCTGCTCTACGGACAGGTCAGTGCCGACATCGCCAAGAGGGACGAGCAGCGGATCGAGGGCCCTGTCGCTGTCGATCCGTCCGAGCTCACCCCCTACAACCAGCCCCAGACCTCCGAGCAGCGATACTCGACAACCACGGTCTCGCCGACTCCGTCGGCCACCGTCGATCCGGAGCAGTCGGGAACCGTCGAGGAATCCGGACAGCAGGCCACCACGACGACAGTTTCGCCGACGACGACCGCGCCGTTCGGCGTGCCGATTCCGCCGGCGATTCAGTCGCTGATTCCCACCCAGCCTGCACCGACGTCATCGCGCTGACGCTGCCTTTACCGTCTCTCGGGACTCGCCGTGGTACCCGCACGGTTCCGACGGTTACCGGCGGGTAAGGACTACACTGGCGACCCGTGATCAGCACCTCGAATGTGTCCAAGTCCTACAAGACCTCCACCAGGCCCGCCCTGGACAAAGTGACGGTCTCCATCGACAAGGGTGAGTTCGTGTTCCTGATCGGCCCGTCCGGTTCGGGCAAATCGACGTTCATGCGGCTGCTGCTCAAGGAGGAGACGCCCACCTCCGGTGACATCCACGTTGCCGACTTCCACGTGAACCGGCTGGCGGCCCGTCGCGTCCCGCGACTGCGGCAGAGCATGGGCTGCGTCTTCCAGGACTTTCGTCTCTTGCAGCAGAAGACCGTGGTGGAAAACGTGGCATTTGCGCTCGAGGTGATCGGCAAGCCGCGTTCGATGATCAAACGCACCGTCCCCGAGGTTCTCGACCTGGTGGGACTCGGCGGCAAGTCCGATCGTCTGCCGAACGAGCTGTCCGGTGGTGAGCAGCAGCGTGTGGCGATTGCCCGAGCTTTCGTCAATCGCCCGCTGGTCCTGCTTGCGGACGAGCCGACCGGAAACCTGGATCCCGACACCAGCCAGGACATCATGTTGCTGCTCGAGCGCATCAACCGCACCGGAACCACTGTGCTGATGGCGACCCACGACAACCACATCGTCGACTCGATGCGCCGCCGCGTCGTCGAACTCGACAACGGACGAGTCGTTCGTGACGAGGCCCGCGGGGTCTACGGCGTCGGGCGCTGACGCCGCCCACCGGACAGGACCGCTCAGACTTCTCGACCGAACGAATCGAAGGGCTCGGATTCCGCGATGCGCGCAAGTTTCATCTTCAGTGAGGTCCTCACCGGACTTCGCCGCAACATCACCATGACGGTCGCCATGATCTTGACGACAGCCATATCCCTCGGCCTGTTCGGCGGCGGATTGCTCGTGGTGCAGATGGCGGGAAAGACCCAGCAGATCTTCCTCGACAGAGTGGAAGTCCAGATCTTTCTCACGGACGACATCTCCGCAACGGATGCCGACTGCGCACAGGAGACCTGCGCCACCCTGCGATCGGATCTGGAGAACACCCCATCGGTGGTCTCTGTGCAGTACCTCAATCGTGAGGATGCGGTGAAGGACGCCACCGAGCGAGTGTTCAAGGATCAGCCCGAACTGGCCGAACTGGTCAGTGCCGACAGCTTTCCCGCGTCGTTCAAGGTTCGCCTGAGTGATCCCGAGCGGTTCGGGGTGATCAACGACAATTTCGAGAATCGACCGGGCGTGCAGAGCGTGCTCAATCAACGCGATCTGGTCGAGCGATTGTTCAGCGTGCTCAACGGTGTGCGGAACGCTGCCTTCGCGATCGCCACGGTGCAGGCGATCGCCGCAATTCTCCTGATCGCCAACATGGTTCAGATCGCTGCGTTCACCAGACGAACCGAAGTCGGCATCATGCGGTTGGTCGGTGCCACTCGCTGGTACACCCAGCTGCCGTTCCTGCTCGAGGCGGTGGTGGCGGCCCTGATCGGATCCGCGCTCGCCATCGCCGGCCTGTTCACTGCGAAGAACATGTTCATCGACGATGTTCTGTCCGACGTGTATCAGGCCAATATTCTGGCCCGGATTTCGAATAGTGACGTCCTCCTCGTCTCGCCGTTCCTCGCGCTGGTGGGAGTCGGCATGGCAGCAGTGACGGCATACATCACGCTGCGCCTGTACGTGCGCGAATAAATTCGCTTGTCGTTCGGTTCTATGCTGGAGCGGTTGCCCGTGGAACCGCTCCACGCGGCGAATGCTCGAGAAAGGGCCCTGCAGTGAGAGAGAAGGGCCGCAAGGCCATCGCGACCAATCGCAAGGCGCGGCACAACTACTCCATACTCGACGTCCTCGAGGCCGGAGTTGCCCTCGTCGGAACCGAGGTCAAGAGTCTGCGCGACGGCAAAGCCTCCCTGGTCGACGCCTTCGCGACCGTCGACGACGGTGAAATCTGGCTGCGCGGACTGCACATCGCGGAGTACACGCTCGGTAGCTGGACCAACCATGCGCCGCGGCGAAACCGCAAACTGCTTCTTCACCGTCGCGAGATCGACCGCCTTGCAAGCAAGGTCAAAGAGGGCAACCTCACGCTGGTGCCGTTGTCGATGTATTTCTCCGACGGCAAGGTCAAGGTCGAACTTGCCTTGGCCAAGGGCAAGCAGGACTACGACAAGAGACAGTCGTTGGCCAAGCGCACCGCCGAACGCGAGGTCACTCGTGAGCTGGGGCGTCGTGTGAAGGGCATGCGCTGACCGCTGTTCTGCTCGCTCTGGTAGCTGCTGTGGGCTATGGGGTGAGCGATTTCGTCGGCGGTGTCGCATCCCGCCGGGTAGCGGCACTGCGCGTGGTCATCGTCTCGTACCCACTGTCGCTGGTGATCGTTCTGCTCGTGGCTCCGTTCGTCGGCGGCACGATCGAGCTCTCTGCGATGTTGTGGGGGCTGGCCTCGGGTGTCGCAGGCGGCGTTGCGGTGTGGTGGTTCTATCTGGCGCTCGCCGCCGGTCCGATGGCCGTTGTTTCGCCTGTCACCGCGGTACTGGTCGCCGGTATCCCGGTGCTGGTCGGGCTGTCGATGGGCGAGCGTCCCGGCATCATCGCGTTCGTCGGCATCGCAGTCGCCCTGGTGGCCGTGGTGCTGGTCAGCAAGGAATCCCCGGACGAGGTGACCGGTGAAGTGGCAGGCGGTCGGGAGATGAAGTTCACCCGAACCGTGGCCTGGTTGACGGTCGGTTCGGGCGTGACGTTCGCTTTCGCGTTCATTTTTCTGCATCGGATAGGCGACGGCAGTGGACTGTGGCCGCTCGCGGCGTCGCGTGCGTCGGCAACCGCGGTGGTCTGGGTGGTAGCTCTGGCTTCCGGGCATTTCTCGCCCCCGCACGGCAGCGTGCTCAAACTTGCGGCATTCGTCAGTGTGCTCGACGTGGTTGCCAATGCCGCCCTGATCTACGCCTATCAGGACGGCCTTCTGTCGTTGGTGAGCGTCATTGCCTCGCTCTATCCGGCAGCAACGGTCTTGCTGGCCATGGTGATGCTCGGCGAGAGAGTCGGCACTCTGCAGAAGATCGGAATGGCGTTGGCGCTCGGCGCGATCGCGATGATTGCCCTCGCAGGTTGAACTGGACCGCTCGGGGGTAATGACCTCGTTTATGACAGCTTCCGATTCGCCGTCCGACATCCCCGTGGTTCAGGACGACGGACGCCCACCCCGCGTGCTGGTGACCGGTGCCACGGGATACCTCGGCGGGCGTCTGGCACCGCGTCTGCTCGACGAGGGGTACCGGGTCCGAGTGCTTGCTCGCACCCCCGGCAAGCTCGACAACGTGCCGTGGGCGGCGAATGTCGAGATCGTCCGCGGTGATCTGAGCGACCGGGAATCGCTGAAGGAGGCGCTGACCGGAGTCGACATCATGTACTACCTGGTGCATTCCATGGGCACCGCAGGCCATTCCGATTTCGCCGATACCGAACGCGACAGCGCCGAGAACGTCGCGGCCGTTGCTGCCGAGTGCGGCGTCGGTCGCATCGTGTATCTCGGTGGACTGCACCCGCCCACCGGTGAGTTGTCGCCCCACCTGAAGTCTCGTGCCGAGGTCGGACGCATTCTGATCGAGTCGGGCGTTCCCACCGTGGTGCTGCAGGCGGGCGTCGTGATCGGATCGGGTTCGGCGTCGTTCGAGATGATTCGCCACCTGACCAACCGACTTCCGGTGATGACCACGCCGCGGTGGGTACACAACCGAATCCAGCCGATCGCTGTCCGCGACGTGCTGCACTACCTGATCGGGGCCGCGAGCGCACCGATCGCCGAATCCCGGACCTTCGACATCGGTGGTCCGGACGTCATGCAGTACGGCGAGATGATGAACATCTACGCCGACGTCGCGGGACTGCGGCAGCGTCGCATCATCGTGCTTCCGGTGCTGACTCCGCGATTGGCCGGCCACTGGATCGGGTTGGTCACACCCATTCCGCGCGGGCTGGCGATGCCGCTCATCGAATCGCTGCAGTACGACGCCGTCGGTCACGAGATGGACATCGACGCCGTCGTGCCCCGCCCGGACAACGGTCTGACGGGCTACCGCGATTCGGTTCGGCTGGCACTGCGCAAGATCGACGACGGCGAGGTCGAGACGAGGTGGACCGACGCCACCGGTACCGCGGCACCGTCGGATCCACTTCCGTCGGACCCGGATTGGGCCGGAGAAGTGGTGTACACCGACACTCGGGTCGCCAGAAGTACGGCGGAGTCGAGTGCGATCCGGCCTGCATTGGAACGATTGGCCGACGCAGACGTGCTCACCGGCTGGCGTCGCGACGCCACCGGACCCGACGCGTCGGCGTCGGGCATCGAACACACCACCCGGCTCAAGTCCTCGACCCGGCTGCCCGGCGAGGCGTGGCTGGACCTCACGGTCGGGGGAACCGCGAAGCAGCCGACGATCGAGCAGCGGTTGGTGTTCTTCCCGCGTGGACTGGCCGGTCGCGCAGTCTGGTACGCCTCACTGCCGGCACGGTTGGTCGTGGCGCGCCGAATGCTGCGCACAGTGGTGCAGCGTGTGGACGCGGATGCCGCATCGCACGCCACGGATCGCCGTGCGAGAAGTTAATGGGATGAATGTGTCCATGCGAGGCGTTACACTGAACAGCCCGGACACAGTGTTCGGGAACATACGGGGCTGAACGGTTTCGACTTTGTATGTTGAGTCAGGGGAAGCGTGTCGGTGCAGGCGAGAGACCACCGTAAGCGTCATCGCAACCTTATAAGCGCCGATTCCAATCAGCGCGACTACGCACTCGCTGCCTAAGTAGCGACTGCGTGTCTGTCAGTCCGGGCTTGCCCTCGGCCCGGGTACTGGCATCAGCTAGAGGGCTCACCGATTCATCCGGCCGCGGGATGATGAGGAACATCAAACAGTGGCTGGGATCGTCATCCTGACTTGTTCGCGAGATCGGGAGATCCAAGTAGAGACATAGCGGACTGCACACGGAGAAGCCCTGGCAATGCAGCAGAGGACCCGGGTTCGATTCCCGGCAGCTCCACCGCAGAAGACCGGGCCGAGAGACACACTCTCGGCCCGGTCTTCTTCTTTGTGTCTGACAGGTCACAATCGCCCCGTCCGAACCGACCCCACCCGAAGCGGCCTCGGTGCCGAATAACCGGCATGAGCAACGAGCCGACTCCAGTACTGCGCACCGGCAGGCGGGTGTCCGACCCTGCACTGGTCGTGTTGGTCCTCGGCGGCGGCAAGGACGTGAGCCGGGCGCGCAGTCGGCCCTGGCATCTGGCCGGCCTGCGAATGTGGCCGTTCACCTGGATGCTTCGGCGCGTGGGACGCGAACGCGGCATTTCGGTGCAGCAATTGCAGTACCGGTTCCGCGGCTGGAACGCCCCCGAACGGTCTCCGGTCGAGGACGCCCGCTGGGCGCTGGACCGAATCCGCGCCGAGCATCCTGACGTTCACGTGGTGGTCGTCGGCCATTCGATGGGTGGCCGCACCGCCGCTGCCCTGGTCGACGATCCTTCTGTCGTGGGTGTGGTGGCCCTGGCCCCGTGGTGGCCGGAGGGTGTGGAAGCCGACGCATTCGGCGCGCACCATGCGTTACTCGTCGTACACGGCACTGCCGACAAGTGGACCGATCCGAGAACCTCGCGCCGTGCGACCGAGAGAGCAGCATCCAGAGGGGCGACTGCTCGCTACCTTTCCGTTCCGGGTGGGCATTTCATGCTCCGTAATCCGCGGGTCTGGTCGAGGGCCACGCGTGACTTCGTCCTCGGCATTGCCGCCGATACCAAGGCCGACTGCATGGGCAGGCAGTCGTGACGCGCCGTCGTATTGCGGTGGTCGGGAGCGGCATCGCCGGCCTGACGGCCGCATACGCACTGTCGAAGAACTCGTCGGTGACGTTGTACGAGGCAGAATCCCGCCTCGGCGGTCACGCGGACACGCACTATGTCGACGGCCCCGACGGTCCGGTAGGCGTCGACACAGGGTTCATCGTGCACAACGACCGCACGTATCCGACGCTGCTTCGGCTGTTCGCCGAACTCGACGTACCCACCCAGGATTCGGACATGAGCATGTCCGTGCGCTGCGACGGGTGCGGGCTCGAGTACTCGGGCGGCCAGGGCATGCGCGGAATCCTGGCGCAACGTACGGCGGTGTTCAAACCACGATTCGTGTCGATGTTGCTCGATGTCAAGCGTTTTCATCGGCTGGCGACCGAACTTCTGGACAGCCCGGACTCGGCGGATTCCGAGATCACACTCGGTGCATTTCTCGAACACCATTCGTTCTCGGCATATTTCGAATCCCACTTCATGACGCCGTTGGTGTCGGCGGTGTGGTCGTGTGATCCGGACACAGCGCTCGCTTACCCGGCTCGCTACCTGTTCTCCTTTCTTCAGCACCACGGAATGCTCACCGTCACAGGATCTCCCACCTGGCGTACCGTCACGGGCGGGTCCATCGAATACGTTCGCCGGGTTGCGTCGCACATCGATGAGGTGTTGCTCGATACTCCGGTACGCGCGGTCTACAGGTCCGAGGACTTTGTGCAGATCCGGGACGGTCGCGACGACCTCCGCACGTTCGACGCCGCCGTGATCGCGGTCCATCCCGGTGCCGCGCTGAAGATGCTCGCAGAACCGACCGCGCTCGAGCACAGCATTCTCGGTGCGATGCCGTACTCGGTCAATCACACTGCACTGCACACGGACTCGTCGGTGTTGCCGAAGAACACCAGGGCGCGGGCCTCGTGGAACTACCACCTCCCGTCCTGTAGCGCCAGGCCCGATCGAGTTCTGGTCAGCTACGACCTGACGAGGTTGCAGCGGTTGGACGACACCGATCGAAGGATGCTGGTCACCCTCGGTGGAGCGGATCGCATCGACCCGAACGCGGTGCTCGACGACATGACCTACGAGCACCCGCAGTACACCCCCGAATCCGTGGCAGCGCAGCGTCGGCTGCCCGAATTGGACACCGATACGGTGGCGTTCGCCGGGGCGTACCACGGCTGGGGATTCCACGAGGACGGCGCGTTGTCCGGAGCGCGCGCTGCGCAACGGGTGGGGGCCACGTGGCTCTGACGTCCGTTCTTCCGACCACCCGCGCACACGGAGCGGCGCTGTATCTCACTCGGATCGATCACGTGCGACGCGCGCCGATTCGAAACGCGTTCTCGTACAAGAGTTACAGCTGGTTCGTCGACCTCGACGCGCTCCCCGAGTTGCCGCGGATGTTGCGACCGCTGGCATCGTTCGACTCACGTGATCACCTGGGCGACCCCGACGCCACCATTCGTCAGAACGTCGATGCGTTCCTGGCGGAGAACGGTATCGATCTGGGCGGCGGACGGATCACGATGTTGGCCAGCGCCCGGGTGTTCGGACACACGTTCAACCCGCTGAGTGTGTACTGGTGTCACGACCGCGACGGAGACCTCCGCTGCGTGGTGGCCGAGGTGCACAACACCTACGGCGAGCGATACCGGTATCTGCTGCACACCGATCGCCGCGGCGCGGCACGGACGACCAAGGAGTTCTACGTCTCGCCGTTCAACGAGGTCGACGGTGAGTACTCCATGCAGCTGCCCGAGCCGGACGCCGCGCTCCGGCTGTCGATCGTCCTCGAACGTCCCGGTCACCCTCCGTTCGTCGCGACCGTCGACGGCCGTCGACGCGAGGTGACGACGCGGTCGATTCTGCGCACCGCACTGGAGATCCCGATTGCGCCCTTGCGAGTGGTGATACAGATCCGCTGGCAAGGCATTCGGCTCTGGGCGCGGGGTCTGAAGATCGTGCAGAAACCTGCCCCTCCGGGGGAACGAAGAATTCAGAAGGAAGGGGCCCACAGATGACAACTGTGTCGAAATCCAATTCTGTGTCGAACCCGTACGGTTCCGCTGCCGGTCCGCGCCCGTCGGTCGATCCGCGGGTCTGGCCTCAGATCGCCCATGTTCCCGGTGGCATGAAGGTTGCTGCCGCCGCGCCCGTCGCCGACTTACTCTTCCGTCGTGCGGTCGCGGGATTGCAGGTCCGGGTTGCGATGCCCGAGGGCGAAGTGATCGGGGCCGGGTCGGCCGACGCACCGTTGATGACCGTCTATCGGCCACACGACTTCGCCGCACGGGTCGGAGACAGTGGACTCATCGGATTCGGTGAGGCATACATGGCCGGAGACTGGGACGCCGAGGACCTCACTGCCGTGCTCGAGGTATTCGCCCGGCGAATGGCGTCGCTGATTCCCAAGTCCTTGCAGCGCCTCCGAGGGCTCTATATCCCCAAACCTCCACGGAGCGAGCGGAATACGACCAAGAACACGCGATCCAACATCTCACGGCACTACGACTTGTCGAACGACCTCTTCGAACTCTTCCTCGACGAGACGATGACCTACTCGAGTGCGTTGTTCGCCCGAGCGGGAAGCGGCAACGACAGTGAGGAGCTCGCCGACGCTCAGCGCCGAAAGATCGACCGTCTTCTCGACCGCGCGGGCGTCGGCGATGGAAGCCGGGTTCTCGAGATCGGCACCGGATGGGGCGAGCTGGCTATCCGTGCGGCCGCTCGTGGTGCGACGGTACGGTCGGTGACATTGTCGACCGAACAGCAGGAACTAGCCCGGAAGCGTTGTGCCGCTGCGGGTTACGGAGATCGAATTCAGATCGATCTCCTCGACTATCGTCTGGTCGACGGCGAGTACGACGCGATCGTGTCGGTCGAGATGATCGAGGCTGTCGGGCATCAGTACTGGGGAACGTACTTCGAGACGATCGACGCGCTGCTCGCGCCGGGTGGGCGGGTTGCCCTCCAGGCCATCACCATGCCGCACGATCGAATGCTGGCTACCCGAAACACGTACACCTGGGTACACAAGTACATCTTTCCCGGCGGGTTCCTGCCGTCGGTGCGGGCCATCGAGGAGGTGACCGAGCAGCACACCTCACTTCGGGTTCGCGAGCGTTTGTCCATGGGCGACCACTACGCGCGAACCCTCGCTCTGTGGGACAGTCGATTCCGTGAATACCGCAGCGAGGCATCCGATCTCGGTTTCGACGAGGTGTTCGCGCGAATGTGGCACTTCTACCTGTGCTACTCGGAGGCCGGATTTCGATCCGGGTACCTCGATGTTCAGCAGATCGTGCTCGACCGAAGGGACAACCGATGACCACCTCGACACTTTCCGTGGACCGGACCCATCGCAGTGGCGGTGTCGCGCATCGGATTGCCGAGTTGATAGAACCCCTGGTGGGTGGCCCGCTTCCCGTTCGGCTGCAGGCGTGGGACGGATCCGTCGCAGGCGATGACTCGGCACCGAGAGTGCTGTTGCGGAGCCCCAGCGCCCTTCGTCGATTGCTGTGGAGCCCTGGCGAACTCGGTGCTGCGCAGGCGTACGTCACCGGGGAGTTGGACGTCGACGGGGATCTTGCCGCGGCTCTCGATCACGTCTGGGGCGTGGTGCGTGAGCGCCGACTCTCGGCCGTCCGACCGGGGCCGGCGTCGCTGCTGCGGTTGGCAAGGCTGGCAAAGGATCTCGGAGTGTTCGGCCGCCCACTACCGCCGCCCGTGTCGCAGGCCTCGGTGAAGGGGCGGCTGCACTCGATGCTCCGTGACCGCGCTGCGATCAGCCACCATTACGACCTGTCCAACGACTTCTACGAGCTGGTCCTCGATTCGCACATGGCGTACTCGTCGGCGTACTGGACCTCGGATGCGCCGGACTACACCCTCGATGACGCCCAGCGCGACAAACTCGACCTCGTGTGTCGAAAGATCGGGCTCGACAAGCGCGCAGGGCAACGCTTTCTCGACGTCGGCTGCGGCTGGGGGTCCCTGAGCCTGCATGCGGCTCAGGAGTACGGAGCGCATGTCGTCGGAGTGACCATCTCGCGCGAACAGAAAGCCTTCATCGACAAGCGAATCGCCGATCGAGGGCTGCAGGACCGCGTCGAGATCCGAATCCAGGACTACCGGGAGATTCCGGACGGTCCGTTCGACGCGGTGGCGTCGATCGAGATGGGCGAGCATGTGGGGGAGGCGAACTACCCGACCTACACCGCCGCACTGCACGCCAACGTCAAGCCCGGCGGCCGCGTGCTGATCCAGCAGATGTCGCGGAGGGAAGGCGACAACCCCGGCGGCGGAGCATTCATCGAATCGTTCATCGCGCCGGACATGTACATGCGCCCGGTCGGGCGGACCGTCGCAATGATCGAGGAGGCCGGCCTCGAGGTTCGCGACGTCCACGCGCTTCGGGAGCATTACGTGCGAACCGTCGACGTCTGGACCGAGCGCTTCGAGGCGCGCTTCGACGACGTGGTGGCGATGGTCGGGGAAGAGGTCGCCCGCGTGTGGCGGCTGTATCTCATCGGCGGCGGAATGGCATTCCGCGACAACAGGATGGGCGTCGACCAGATCCTGGCGGTCAGGTCCGAGCACGGACCATCGGACATGGAACCGGTGCGGCCGACCTGGACGACCACCGGATGAACTGGTCGGACTTCCTGACCGTATCGCTGGCGAGCCTCGGCGGTACCGCTGTCCTGATGATCGTCACCGCCCTCATCGGCGCGCGTATCGGACGGCACAACGTCGTGGACGTGACGTGGGGCGGCGGCTTCGTTCTGATCGCGCTGATCTCGGCTGCGACAGGAACAGGTGAACTGTGGCGTCGATTGCTTCTGCTCGCGCTCGTCGGCGTATGGGGACTTCGTCTTGCACTGCACGTCTTTCAGCGCTCACGCGGGCACGGTGAGGATCCGCGCTACACCGAACTGCTCTCCAAGGCCACCGGAAACGAAACCTTGTATGCCCTGCGCAAGATCTATCTGACGCAGGCAATTGCATTGTGGTTCGTGTCACTGCCGTTGCAGGTATCCGCTGTCGCACACGGATCGGTCCCCACCGTCGTCGTACTCGGCGTACTGGTCTGGATGCTCGGATGGACGTTCGAGGCAGTGGGCGATGCGCAGTTGAAAGCCTTCAAGGCCGACGCGTCGAACAAGGGCAAGATCATGGATCGTGGTCTCTGGTCCTGGACGCGGCACCCCAACTACTTCGGGGACTCGGCAGTCTGGTGGGGGCTGTTCCTCGTCTCGGCGTCGGCCTGGCCCGGAGTGTTCACACTGCTGTCGCCTATCGCGATGACGTACTTCCTGGTGTTCGCCACCGGTGCACGGCTGCTGGAGCGCAGCATGGAGAAACGTCCGGGGTATCGCGAATACCAGCAGCGGACCAGCTATTTCCTCCCACGGCCGCCGAAAGGACCCAGCAAGTAGCTCGCGGGTGGGGCAGCGGCGCTAGGGTTGTCGAGGAGTTCGATTCATCGATCGAGTTCGGTTCGACCACAACGAGGAGGCGCATCGTGGCGCACGAGAGAGCTGGAACCACTGCACTGCCGGAGGATCTGGTTGATCTTTCGCAACTCGTGACGGCGTACTACTCGCGGGTTCCGGATGTGTCCGACCCGAGTCAGCAGGTGGTCTTCGGTACGTCCGGACACCGAGGGTCGAGCCTCGATTCGGCGTTCAACGAGGCCCATATCGTGGCGACGACGCAGGCGATCGTGGAGTACCGCGCTGCGCAAGGCATCACCGGGCCCCTGTTCATCGGCCGGGACACCCACGCGTTGTCGGAACCGGCCTGGACGACGGCTCTGGAAGTGTTGGCCGCCAACGACGTCGACGTACTGGTCGATTCGGGGGATCGGTACACGCCCACCCCTGCCGTCAGTCATGCCATCCTTCGCCACAACGAGTCGGGCCCGGCGGCGAAGGCCGACGGCATCGTGGTGACTCCGTCCCACAATCCGCCACGGGACGGCGGCTTCAAGTACAACCCTCCGCACGGCGGGCCGGCCGACAGCGACGCGACGTCGGTCATCGCAGCCCGCGCGAACGATCTTCTGCGCGAGGGTATCTCGGGCATCAAGCGCGTAACACTGGCGCAGGCCTTCGCGGGGAGCGTCTCGCGGTACGACTTCCTCGGCACCTACGTGGACGACCTGCCGAACGTCGTCGATCTCGATGCGATCCGCGCGGCCGGTGTTCGGATCGGTGCCGATCCGCTCGGCGGAGCCAGTGTCGACTACTGGGACGCCATCGCCGAGCGACACAACCTCGATCTGACCGTCGTCAATCCGTTGGTGGACGGCACGTTCCGCTTCATGACGCTCGACACCGACGGCAAGATCAGGATGGACTGCTCGTCGCCGAACGCGATGGCGTCGCTCATCGCTGCACGCGATCGATTCGACATTTCCACCGGCAACGATGCCGATTCCGATCGGCACGGCATCGTCACCCCCGACGGTGGCCTGATGAATCCCAATCACTACCTCGCTGTTGCCATCGACTACCTGTTCACTCATCGGCCCGGGTGGTCGCCCACGGCGGCGGTGGGCAAGACCCTCGTGAGCTCGTCGATGATCGACCGCGTGGTGGCCGGCCTCGGCCGCCGTCTGCTCGAGGTGCCGGTCGGATTCAAATGGTTCGTACCCGGCCTACTCGCCGGCGATCTCGGATTCGGCGGGGAAGAAAGCGCCGGGGCGTCGTTCCTCCGACACGACGGTCGCGTCTGGACCACCGACAAGGACGGCATCATCCTCGCGCTGCTGGCGTCGGAGATCACCGCAGTCACCGGATCCACGCCGTCCCAGCGTTACGGGGAGTTCACCGCGAAGTTCGGCGATCCCTCGTACGCCCGCGTCGACGCACCGGCCACGCGCGAGCAGAAGGCCGTTCTCGCCAAGCTCTCGCCCGACCAGATCACCGCAACCGAATTGGCAGGCGAACCGATCACGGCAACGCTGACCGAGGCTCCGGGCAACGGAGCTGCACTCGGTGGCCTGAAAGTGACGACGGAGAGCGCCTGGTTCGCTGCGCGCCCGTCCGGTACCGAGGACGTGTACAAGATCTACGCGGAGTCGTTCCATGGCAAGGAGCACCTCGCCGAGGTCCAAGATGCAGCACGTGAATTGGTGTCGTCCGCTCTCGAGAGCTCGTGACCGACTCGTCCCCACCCGACCACGACAGCTCGGCCTCCGAGCCGGCATTCCAACCCGGAAGCACACTCCCACCGGAGATCTGGGTACTGGTATCGGCGGCGTTCGTCATCGCCCTCGGATTCGGCATCGTTGCGCCTGCCCTGCCACAGTTCGCCCGAGAATTCGGTGTCGGCTATACCGCCGCGTCGGCAGTGATCAGTGCTTTCGCTCTCATGCGGTTGCTGTTCGCACCGGCCAGTGGCGCTCTGGTTCAGCGGCTCGGCGAACGACCCGTGTACCTGATCGGACTGCTGATCGTCGCGGTGTCCACCGGCGCGTGCGCTCTGGCCCAGACGTACTGGCAGCTGCTGGTGTTTCGCGGACTCGGCGGAATCGGGTCGACGATGTTCTCGGTGTCGGCTCTCGGACTGCTGATCAGAATCAGTCCACCGACCAGTAGGGGCCGCATCTCCGGGCTCTATGCGACCGCATTCTTGTTGGGAACCATCGGTGGTCCACTCGTCGGCGGCGCGCTCGTCGGTTTCGGTCTGCGGGTGCCGTTCGTCATCTATGCCGTGGCTCTCGTGATCGCTGCCGCCGTCGTGTATTTCACCCTCGGCAACTCCGAGCTCGTCAAACCGGAGAAGGGCTCGGCACCGCCGACGATGTCGCTGCTCGCTGCTCTCCGAATCCCGTCTTATCGGGCCGCGTTGGCGTCGAATTTCGCCAACGGTTGGGCAGTGTTCGGTGTCCGGGTGGCGTTGGTGCCGTTGTTCGTCGTCGAGGCGATGCAGCGATCCGAGGTGTTCGTCGGTATTGCTCTGACCGTGTTCGCAGTGGGAAACGCTCTGGTTCTCACCAGTGCAGGTCGCCTGTCCGACGTACGCGGACGCAAACCCTTCATGCTGGCCGGGTTGGCGGTGTGCGGCCTGGGCACCGTCGTGATGGGGTATGTGCACGATCCGGTGTTGTTCCTCGTGGTGTCGTTGATCGCCGGAATCGGATCGGGCCTGATGAGTCCTGCCCAGCAGGCATCGGTCGCCGACGTGATCGGCTCGAAGGCGCGCGGAGGACCCGTACTGGCTGCCTTCCAGATGGCGTCCGACGTGGGTGCGGTGATCGGCCCGATCGTGGCCGGGATGATCGTGGAGCGGGTCTCGTTCGGCCCGGCTTTCGCCGTGACCGGTGCGCTGCTTCTGGTGGCCGGACTCTGGTGGTCTCGCGTACCCGACACCCTCGAGCGCGAGCGCACCTGACACGCACATCCGTAGTATTCGCTCTGTGAGCCAGAAGAAGACATCGAGTACGAAACACACGCCACAGGCGACGTCCAACACAGTGACCTATGTATTGGGCGGTATCGCATTCTTGGTGGTGGTGATAGTCGTCGTGGTTGCGATCATGTGGCAGAGCGGAAGCGACGCCCCACGCAACGACGGCTACGGAACCGTCAAGAATCCCGAGGTCGAATTGTCGTTGCCAGGTGACGGCGTGGTGCAGCTGGCGCGTCCGGGAGCGCAGCGTGTGATCGATGTCTACGAAGATCCGATGTGCCCGTTCTGCGGCGATCTCGAAGAGAAGCACGGCCAGGAGTTGGCTCAGAAAATCGACGATGGCGTTGTCTCGGTGAATTACCACCTGGTCAATTTTCTCGATCCGTCGTCGGCCTCGGGTGACTATTCGACGCGTGCCGTCGCGGCGTCCCACTGTGTGGCAGCGACGGAGAACGCCCGGGTCTACTCCGCTTTTCACGGCGGGTTGTTCGACTCCGAATTCCGCCCGGTCGAAGGCGCGGACTCGGACAGAACCGATGCGGAACTAGCGGAGCTCGCTCGTTCCTCCGGAGCGAGCGAGCTGGCAACGGAGTGCATTGCCGGCGGAACCGAACGAGATGCCGCGGTGGCGGACGCGAACACCGGACGCGACGCTCTGGCGGCGTCGGGAGCGCGCGGGACGCCGGGGGTACTGGTCGACGGACAGGTTGTCGACGCGCTCGGTGACTCGGAATGGCTGGCCTCGATCAACTGATCCACCCCCGTGGGTGCGGCCGGTGGTCGAGTTCTCGGTACCGGCCGGACCAGGTGATTTGTTGCTGTTGCGACCGATGGTGTAACTTCGTTCGAGCAACCGCATGAGCGGTCGCACGCAGTAACTCGGGGCTATGGCGCAGCTGGTAGCGCACCACACTGGCAGTGTGGGGGTCAGGGGTTCGAGTCCCCTTAGCTCCACCGAGATTGTCAGCTCCACCGAGATGGTCAGCTTCACCGACGTGATCTGTCTCAGGAAACGAAAAAGCGCCGCTCTCGAGCGGCGCTTTTTCTTGTTTCGGTGCTGTAGGTCAGCGGTGACTAGTGGGCTGCGTCGAAGGCCTGCTCGACCTCGGCGGGAATTCTGCCTCGCGCGGAGATGTTGTGGCCGTTCGCCTTGGCCCATTCTCGGATGGCTTTGGTCTGATTGGCGTCGCGCTTCGCGCCGGTCGCAGAGGTACTCGACTTCTTCGTCCGCTTTCCACCGACTTTGGTGGAGTGTTCGATGTAATAGTCGAGCTTGCGATGAAATTCCTTGGCGTTCTTGTCACTCAGGTCGATTTCGTAGCTGACCCCGTTGACCGAATAGGTTATGTGTTCGCCACCGGATTCGATCGGTTTTTCGTCGATGTCGTCGACCAATTGCACATAGACTTTTCTGGCCATGCTGAAGCTCTCCAATGGTGCAGGGGATGATGCGGGGATGTCCAGATCGAACTGAGACGACTATACGGCCGAACAATGTGCTTATCCACGCGGGCCGGGGAATTGTTACGCGATTCGCAGAATTGTCGGGAATCGGATCGGGCGGTCGCCGAAACGCAGAGGTATATGCGAGAACATTGTCCCGATACGACCTAGGTCCTTATCGAAATCAAAGACAGACTGGCCGGTTCGTAGGCGCTTTTCCATCCCCGAGTCGGTTCGTGGTGGTTCGAGTGGGGGAGCCGGCTTATCGATGTGCGACGTGGCGGCGCGTTCGCAACGGATCGATTACGGAACGCACTCATTTCACTAACGAAAGATCATCCGAGGCGCGTCGATGACGACATCTGGTTCACTTGAGGCGCAAGTGTCTGCTGTTTCGTGTGTGTCCCGTGGTGTCGGCGACTCGCTCCGATCAGCGCAACCGAGGGGCCGAGAGGGGAGTAGCGCCACCAGTCACTCCGGTGCGCTCGAGAGCATATGAAATCTGCACGAATCACCAGGTCGGCAACAGCGGCTCTGATATGCGCGGGAATGCTCGGTGCGGGTGTGATCGTCGCCGCTCCTGCCATGGCTGCCCCGTCCACCCCGTCCACCCCGTCACCGTCGACTACCGGTAGCGAGTTGTCGGGTAAGACGGTTTTCCTCGACCCGGGTCACCAGGGCACGGCACATTCGGAGAACCTGCAGCGTCAGGTGGACGACGGACGCGGCGGGACGAAGGATTGCCAGACCACCGGAATGACCACCGTGGACGGCGTGCCCGAACACACGATCAACTGGAAAGTCAGCGAACTCGTTCGGTCCAGTCTGGAGAGCCTGGGTGCCACGGTGAAGACGAGCCGTGCCGACGACTCGGGGTGGGGCGGATGCGTCGACGACAGGGCGCGTGCCGCGAGCGAGTCCGGAGCCGACGTCGCGGTGAGTATTCACGCGGACTCCACGAGCACGGCAACCGATACCGGTAAGCACGGATTTCATCTGATCGTGCCCACGTTGCCGATTCCGAACGCAGCGGCCGACGCAGCCCAGTCCGAAGGAGGACGTTCGGCGTCGAAGCTGATGCGAGACTCGTACGTTCGGGCCGGCTTCGCCCCGGCGAACTACGCAGGCGTGGACGAGGGAATCCAGGAGCGCTCGGATGTGGCCGGGCCGGCATTGACCACTGTCCCTCTGGTGTTCGTCGAAATGGGCAACGGATCCAACCCCGACGACGCGGCCCTTCTCGAGAGCTCGGACGGTCAGTTGAAGCACGCGATCGCAATTTCGACCGGAGTGATCGACTATTTGCTCGGTGCCGAGACTCCGTCCACCCCGGCCGCGGAGAATGCGACCGCCCCGACGACGACTGCAGCCGCCCCTGCTGCGAAGACGACCGACACCGCTGCGCCCAGCACGTCCTCGACCACCGGAACGAAGACCGCTGTGGAGGGCCGTAGCGCGCTCTCGCGATTGCTCGAAAGCGTCTCGCCATACATCGAGACGTTCGGAGTGGACGGTTTGAAGGGGCTCGCGACCCCGGAGAACGTCAGCAGTGTGTCCACTTTCGCGCAAGGCCTGCTGAAACAGATTCTCGCTGCCCGGTAGTCTCGGACGCCGTGACGCGTCGAAAAATTCCGGTGGTGATAGTCGCGGGCTTCCTCGGCGCGGGCAAGACGACTCTGCTCAATCACCTGTTGCGTAACGATGCGGGGATCCGAATCGGCGTCGTGGTCAACGATTTCGGAGCGATCAACGTCGACTCCATGCTCGTGGCGGGACAGGTCGACTCGATGGTCTCCCTCGGCAACGGATGCATCTGTTGCGCGGTGGACATCAGCGACATGGACGCGATGTTCGACGCCCTCGCGCATCGCCGTTCGGCGATCGATGTCATCGTGGTGGAAGCCAGTGGCCTCGCCGAACCTCGCAATCTGATCCGAATGGTCCGAGGCAGCGAGAACGAGTTCATCGTCTACGGCGGGCTCGTAGGGGTGGTCGACGCGGTGGAATTTCCGCAGACCCGCGTACTGCATCCCGAGATCGACCAGCATCTGCAGTTGGCAGATCTGGTGGTGTTGAACAAGTCGGATGCGGTCTCGGAGTCCGGCCGCTCCGCGGTCGTGTCCACCGTGCGGTCCATCGTGGGGGACGTCCCCGTCGTCCCTGTCGCGTTCGGTCGAGTGGATCCGCTGCTGCTGTTCGACCGTCGGGACGACCTTTCCGTCGAATCGGCGATTCCCGTTCAGTTGTCGTTCGACGAGCTCCTACGGGAGAACCACAGGGACGACGACCACAGCGGCGACGATCATGAGCATCACCTGCATGCCCAGTACTCGCACACCGAGTTCGTCAGCACCGAGCCCATCGAACCGCGACGAATGGTCGAGTTTCTGGAGAATCCCACCGGAAACCTTTACCGCATCAAAGGTGTCGTGCATTTTGCCGTACCGGGCTATTCGCAGAAGTTCATCGTGCACACCGTTGGTCGACACATTCGGTTCGAGGCGACGTCGTGGGCGCCCGGTGAGGCCGAACAGACATCATTGGTGCTGATCGGCACCGACCTCGATGCAGCGGCCGTCGAGAAAGGACTACGCGCGTGCGTGCGTGAGCCCAACGAGCACTGCGATGCGTCGTCGATGCTCCCCGTCCACCGCTATCTGGACGCCGGGTAGAACTCCTACAGTCCGACCCACTCGGTGCGTCCGCCCTCGAATCCCTGCCGCTTCCAGATCGGGACCTCGGCCTTGATGCGTTCGACCAATCGCGCGCAGGCCTCGAACGCTTCCGCGCGATGGGCCGATCCGACGGCTGCCACGAGCGCGAGGTCTCCGACGCGCAAGTCTCCGACGCGATGTACCGCAGCGACCTCGAGGCCGGTCTCGGCGGAGACCTCGGAGCAGCATCGGTTCAAGAAACGTTCGGCGTCGGGATGGGCGCGGTATTCGAGAGTTTCCACTGCCTGGCCACCATCGTGGTCGCGGACTATCCCGCTGAACAGAACGACTGCACCGTGGCGTGAATCCTGTACGGCTGCCTCCACTTCGGCGGTGCTCAACGGTTCACTGGAAATTCGTGCGACGAGTTCACTCATCGTGGGGTCCTCCTCCGGCGATCTGGGCCAACACATGGTCGAGTAGTGGATCGAGAACCGCGAGACCGTCCTTGACGCCCCCCGGCGAGCCCGGCAGATTGACTGTCAGCGTGCGGCCGATGAGCCCCGAAACGCCTCGGCTGAGCACCGCGTGTGGCGTCGCGGACGTTCCGCGGGTGCGGATCGCGTCGGCGATCCCCGGCATGTCGATGTCCAGCAGAGCTGCCGTTGCCTCGGGAGTCGCATCGGTGGGGGATACGCCGGTGCCTCCGGTGCTGACGATCAACGACGGTTCGCCGCGCAACGCGTCCTGCAGGCCCGCTGCTATGTCGGCGTCGGCGTACACCAGCGGACCGCGCACGGTGAAGCCTCGATCGGTCAACCAGGACGCGATGGTAGGGCCGGTGGTGTCCGGTCGAGTACCGTTCGCGCCGCCGGTGGAGGCCACCAGCACCACTGCGGATCGCGTCGTGTCGAGCGTCGGGGCGGCCTCGGTGGCGGGAGTGACCGGTTCCCCGTCTCGCTGCCAATGGCCATGCTTGCCACCGTCTTTGGTGATCAGTCGGACGCCGTTCATCGTGGCACCCGGGTCGACGGCCTTGACCATGTCGTGCAGCGTCAATCCGGCGACCGCGACCGCAGTCAGGGCCTCCATCTCCACCCCGGTGCGTCCGGTGGTGCGCGCCGTGGCCTCGACCGTGATGGACGAGTCGGTGAAACCGAACGAGATCTTCACCGACGAGAGTGCGAGCTGATGGCACAGCGGGATCAACTCCGACGTCCGCTTCGCCGCCGAGATGCCCGCGATGCGGGCAGTGGCGAGTACATCGGCCTTGGGCATGTCGTCCGCGCGCACGAGCGCGATGACCTCGGCAGTGGTGACGAACTCACCGGCGGCGACGGCCGTGCGCGAGGTCTCCTTCTTGTGTGCCACATCGACCATGCGAGCGCGGCCCTGATCGTCGAGATGAGACAGGTGGGTGTGCGGGGCGTCGGTGGTCACAGCGGCCATACCTCCACGTGGGATCCTTCGGCGAGTTCAGTTGTCTCGGAGTCGATGTCGATCAAAACGTCGGCCCATGCCAGCGCCGCGACCAGATGGGAGCCCGGGCCTGCCACGAGCTGTACCCGGCCGTCGTCACGCAATCGGCCACGGAGAAGCTGTCGACGGCCCGGCGGTGACACGATGGATTCGTGCAAGATCGCTGTGCTCGCAAGCACCGGTGGAAGACCGGCTGCTCGCCGAACTATGTTGCGCGCGAACATGATGTACGACACAACTGTGCTGACGGGGTTGCCGGGGAAGCTGAGCACAGGAATACCGTCGAACAAGGTCATGCCCTGCGGCCCGCCCGGCTGCATGCGGACCGACCCGAAGGTGCCGCCGAGCGGCCGGAGGACGTCCTTGACCACCTCGAAGTCGCCCATCGAGACGCCGCCGGACGTGATGACCAGTTCCGCCGATCGTGTTGCCTCGTCGAGGACCTCGCGAAATCGCCTCGGGTCGTCGGAGCTACGCGTAACCGCAATCACTTCCGCGCCACTGGCCCGCAGATGCGCCGCGAGAGTGATGCCGTTCGAGTCGTAGATCTGGCCGGGAGTGAGAGTCGATCCGGCATCGACCAGTTCCGCACCGGTGGTCACGACGGCGACGCGAGGGCGCGAACGCACGGCGACCTCGGCAAAACCGACAGCCGCGAGAACGGAGATGTGTCGGGGTTCGAGTACTCGCCCGGCCTCGACCAGAACTGTTCCGACGCGTACGTCGCTTCCCTGTTCACGAACGAATTCGCCTGCGCCGCGGCCTCGTTCGATCGTCACCGAACCTTCCGACGGTATCGTGGTGTCCTCGACGGGGACGATGGTGTCGGCCCCGTCGGGAATGGGTGCGCCGGTCATGATCTTCGCCGCGCTACCTGCAGCGAGAACTGCCAGTTCCGTCGGTCCTGCGGCGATGATCGTCGAGACCTCCAGCGTCACCGGGGTCGTGGTGACGGAACGAGAATCGACTGCGTAGCCGTCCATCTGCGAATTTCGGAACAGCGGCAGGTCGACCGGCGACCGCACATCCTCGAACGAGACTCGTCCCAGGGCCTCGGCCAGGGGGATTCGCTGCGCCGCTCTGGTGCCCAGCGCCGCGAGAAGAGTCTCGACCGCGGCGGCGTGCTCCTCGACGGATACGGCGCTCACTGCGCTGGTCCGGTGATCGCGCGCTTGTGCTCAGCAGTCATGGGTGCCAATCCTAAGCACGCCGACAACGCCGGCGAGTGTGGGCTGCGGCATACTGGGTAGACACGTCTGCGACAGGCGTGATCGCGATCGACGAAGGTGAGGTACGAGGTGACGGTGGACAGTGTCACCTCGCTGGGCATTCCGGTGTTCGGCGGTGCTGCTCCGACCGATCGGTCGCCGCAGGGGAATTCCGTGGCGGATCGGCCGGATGTACCCCATCTGATCGACCGCTTCGGCCGAGTCGCGCGCGACTTGCGTATCTCCATCACCGAGAAGTGCTCGTTGCGGTGCACCTACTGCATGCCGGAGGAAGGGCTTCCGGCCATTCCTGCCGCGAACCTGCTCACGCCGGCCGAGATCGCGCGAGTGGTGTCGGTGTCCGTTCGGCTGCTGGGTATACGCGACGTGCGGTTCACCGGCGGCGAGCCCCTCATGCGCCGCGACCTCGACGAGATTCTGCGACTGTGCTCCGACGCTGCGGCAGGTGTACCTCTGTCGATGACCACCAACGCTGTGGGCTTGGAGCATCGAGCCGCGGCATTGGCCGATGCCGGGCTGACCCGGGTCAACGTGTCCCTGGATTCGGTCGACCGCGAAGATTTCGCGCGGCTGACCCGACGCGACCGACTGCCCTCGGTGCTGGCCGGCATCCGAGCGGCGAAGCGAGCGGGCATCGGTCCGGTGAAGATCAATGCAGTTCTGATGCGTGACACGCTGTCCGGTGCGGTCGATCTACTGCGCTGGTGTCTCGACGAGGGGGTGGCCCTCCGGTTCATCGAGCAGATGCCTCTCGATGCCGACCACGAGTGGGCTCGCGCGAACATGATCGACGCCCAGACCTTGCTCGACGAGCTGTCCACCGAGTTCGACCTGCGTGAGGTGGGGCGCGCCGATCCGTCGGCACCGGCGGAGGAATGGAGCGTCGACGGCACCGACGCCACCGTCGGAATCATCGCGTCGGTGACGCGCTCGTTCTGCGGGGATTGCGACCGCACGAGAGTGACCGCCGAAGGAACCATTCGGTCCTGCCTGTTCAGCGACGACGAGACCGATCTGCGCGCGGCGCTGCGGGGCGGTGCCACCGACGACGAGTTGGCCGCCGTGTGGCGTGGCGCGATGTGGAACAAGTGGGCCGGACACGGTATCGACGCCGAGGGTTTCGTGCCGCCGACCCGCAGTATGGGAGCGATCGGTGGTTGACGTGCAGTCGAACGGGGACACGGGGTCCTCGACCGAGGTGGAAGTGCGGTACTTCGCCGCCGCGGTCGACGCGTCGGGGTGCGACTCGGAGTACGTCACCGTGCCCGTCGGAGCCACTCTCGCAGACCTGCGAGAGGTGATCCGGTCCCGGCACGGCGCACCGATGGACCCGATCCTGCGAGTCTCGGCCTATCTCGTCGGAGACGATCTCACCCGCGATCTGGGCCGTGCGATCGGCAGCAGGGTCGACGTGCTGCCGCCGTTCGCGGGCGGCTGATCGTCGGGTTCGGCTCGGCGTCCGATCGCCCGGCTCAGTGGGAGCTCCTCCACCAGTCGTCGAACGGCGTCACCGGCACCACACGCTTGTGACGGGTCGCCATGAACATCTTCTCCAGCTTGTCGGCGACGTCGTCGGTCACGTCCTTGCCCTCGAGATAGTCGTCGATCTGCTCGTACGTCAGGCCGAGGGCCTCCTCGTCCGGCAGTGCAGGACGATCGTCCTCTAGGTCTGCAGTGGGGACTTTTCGCCACGTGCTCTCCGGTGCACCGAGTTCACGGAGCAGAGCGGCACCCTGACGCTTGCTCAGGCCTGTGAGCGGAGTCAGGTCGACACCGCCGTCACCGAATTTGGTGAAGAACCCGGTGACGGCCTCGGCAGCGTGGTCGGTACCGACCACGACGTAGCCGAGTTCTCCGGCGATGGCGTACTGCGCCACCATGCGCTGGCGAGCTTTGATGTTGCCCCGAACGAAATCGCGGACCTCGGTGGTGCCCAATGCTTCTGCCGTGGCGGCCGCCGACGCGTCGGCAGCAGCCTTGATGTTGACCGTCACGGTTCGATCGGGGTCGATGAACCGCAGGGCGATCGACGCATCGTCCTCGTCGGCCTGTATGCCGTAGGGGAGTCGAACGGCGACGAACTCGGCCTCGTGGCCGTCGGCTCGCAGCTCCGTCACGGCTTGTTGGGCGAGCTTGCCGGTGAGCGTGCTGTCCTGTCCGCCACTGATACCGAGCACGAAGCCCGTTGCAGGGGTCGACGACAGGTAATCCTTGAGGAAATCCACCCTCCGGCGAACCTCCGTGACCGGATCGATGGTCGATTGCACTGCCAGCTCACGCGTGATGCTCGTGCGCACTTCCGAGTTGATGAATCCCATCAGCTCATACTAATGACGTCGGCAGGGCTGCGGTCGTGCGCACACGCCGTGCGTAGGGTCGATCTTCGTGAGTGGACCCTCCGATACGTTCGTCAAACGAAACCCCCAGGCGCATCCCGACTTCTTTGCCGCCGAGGCAACCGGGC
The DNA here is from genome assembly GCF_050321865.1 of Rhodococcus sp. IEGM1428. NCBI lineage: Bacteria > Bacillati > Actinomycetota > Actinomycetes > Mycobacteriales > Nocardiaceae > Rhodococcus > Rhodococcus sp. IEGM1428. Next base: position 1,040,592 of record NZ_JBNQFW010000001.1, read on the forward strand.
TCCACTGGCTCGGCGAGGCGGGCGCGCCCGTTGTCCGAGTCCTCGGGCACGGGCCGACGCACATCGAACTCGAGCGCCTGATCGCGGCGCGTCCCACGCTGCCTGCGGCAGGAAGATTCGGTCGAGTGTTGGCGCGAATGCACAACGGTGGAGCTGCCGGATTCGGGGCGCCGCCGGTCGGCTCCGACGGTGCGCCGTTCCCCGGCCGATTGTTCATCGGGGCTCGGCCCATGAGCAATTCGGTGCACCGAGCGTGGGGTGAGTTCTACGCAGCCGAACGGGTGCTGCCGTTTCTGCGAATCGCCGTCGACGCGGGCAACGTGACGCCTACGGAGGCTGCCACCGTCGAATCGGCATGCCGACGCGTTGCGAGCGGCGATTTCGACGATGCGGAGCCGCCGAGCCGAATTCACGGAGATCTGTGGAGCGGCAACGTGTTCTGGACCGAGGCGGGCGTGGTGATGATCGACCCGGCTGCGCACGGCGGGCACCGTGAGACCGATCTGGCGATGTTGGCGCTCTTCGGGTGCCCGTTCCTGGATGGCGTCGTAGACGGGTACGAGACGGTACATCCGCTGCGGGCAGGGTGGCGAGAGCGGATTCCACTTCACCAATTGCACCCACTCGCCGTCCATGCAGCGGGGCACGGCCGCTCCTACGGTGTGGCGTTGCACACCGCGGCCGTGGCGGTCGAGAACATCTGAGTCGGGCGAGCTAACGAGGGCGAGTTGCTCTGCGTACCAAGTCTTCCCAGCCGTCGGCCAACCGGTCCATCGGCATTCCGAGATCGCGGTACTGGTGTAGTACCAGAGTGGCTTCGAGTGGTGTGAGCAGCCAGTGCGTCAGCAGTGGGAGATCCCCATCCACACCGGCTGCGCGGAGCAGCGAGAGGACGTGAGTGAAGTTGACCATGTGCGCCGGAGCGGAGTAACGCGCGTCTGCCGATGTCTCGGCAGCGCGCAACACCTCGCCCTGAACGTTGACGAATTCGAGCCGAGCCCGGCCGAAGGCGACGAGTCGGTCGATCGGATCGGCACCTGGACCGAGTGGTGGATCGCCGAACATGAACGAGCGTTGCAACTTCTGCTCGGTGTGATCGAGAAGGGCTCGCATCAGCCCAGCGCGGTTGCCGAAACGGCGGAACACGGTGCCTTTGCCCACTCCGGCCTTGGTCGCCACCGCGTCCATGGTGATGGCGTCGGCTCCGATGGTCGCCACCAGATCCGCCGCGGCGTCGAGCAACAGCCGACGGTTGCGTGCTGCGTCGCATCGTTCGGAGTCCTCACCCGCAATGGGCAGCATCGGGCCGGTCACGGGGTTCAGCCTACCCTGCCGGGGAACATAAGTGGACCATGGTCCGTTTGGATGGTATGAATTGACGTGACGATCACGTCATCCGAACTTTCGAAGGAAGATCTCATGTCAGACGCTCACGTACTCGTTCTCGTCGGAAGCCTGCGCGCCGAATCGGTGAACAAGCAGATTGCCGAGACCGCTGTCACCGTGGCACCCGCCGGTGCCGAGATCGTGGTCTACGACGGACTCGGAGATGTCCCCTTCTACAACGAGGATATCGACGTCGAAGGTTCCGTGCCTGCTGCCGCGCTCGCTCTGCGGGCTGCTGCCGAGAAGGCGTCGGCCCTGCTGCTGGTCACGCCCGAATACAACGGCACCATTCCTGCCGTGCTGAAGAACGCCATCGACTGGCTCTCGCGTCCCTACGGTGCGGGTGCCATGGTCGGCAAGCCGGTCGTCGTGATCAGCGCATCGCCCAGTGGCAACGGTGCCAAATGGGCGCACGAGGACACGAGCAAGGCCGTTCGCATCGCCGGTGGGTCGGTGCTCGAGGATGTCCAACTCTCCATCGGCGGCACCATGGACAAGTTCGGCTCGGCTCACCCGAGCGAGAACGCCGAGGTGTCCGGAGAGATCGGACACGTGGTGGCCGAGTTGGTCAAGGCCTCGAACGACCTCGTGAGCGCTTGATCCCTTTATGGTATCGGTAATCGTTTTCATGTAGAGTGGGCTCATGAAAGTGAGAAACTCTCTGAAATCGCTCAAGAACAAGCCCGGTGCACAGGTGGTCCGCCGCCATGGGGTGGTGTTCGTGATCAACAAGAAAGAACCGCGATTCAAGGCGCGTCAACGCTGACGGTCGCGCATACGACGACAACGGCTCCCCGGATCTGTTCCGAGGGGCCGTTCTCGTGTGTAAGGGGAACGGTCGCCGTAGGGGGACGTCACTGTCGGTGCGACGGCGGGTAGTGACCAATGACACCCGCGATATGTGACCTGCGACACGCCGAGGTGACGCGCCGATCATCCGCCGGCAACGCCGTGACCAGCGAATACCAAGCTTGTTGTTCGCAACATCTCGTGTTGTAGTCAGATGTCGGACACTAGGTGTAGTGTTTGTCCGACCGAGAGGCCACAACTCGAAGAACCAGCGAAAGCGGGTTCGAGCAGGTCGAAGTCGCCCTGAGCGGGAGATGTTCTCGGTGCCATACGCAGAGCACATCGGTCGCCATCGGTGCACCCGATGGCGACAACGGAAAGAGGGACACCATGAGCATCACCGTTTACACCAAGCCCGCCTGCGTTCAGTGCAATGCCACCTACCGCGCTCTCGACAAAGCCGGCATCGAGTACTCGGTCGTCGACATCTCGCAGGACCCGGAGGCGCGTGATTACGTCATGGCTCTCGGCTACCTGCAGGCTCCTGTCGTCGTCGCCGGTGACGATCACTGGTCCGGCTTCCGTCCGGATCGCATCAAGACCCTCGCAGTGAACGCTGCTTGAACAGAACGAGAAAGTGAGTGAGCGGTGAGTTCGCAACCGCAGTCTTCCCACTCACTGGTGTATTTCTCCAGCGCATCCGAGAACACGCATCGCTTCGTCTCGAAGCTGGACATCCCCGCAACGCGCATTCCGCTCCGTGATCCCGACGGGACGTTTCGAGTCCATTCCCCCTACGTTCTCGTCGTTCCGACGTATGGGGGAGGGACCACCTACGCCGGGCGAGATACCAACTATGTCCCCAAGCGTGTGATCAAGTTCCTCAACGACGAGCACAACCGATCGTTGATACGAGCGGTCATCGCTGCCGGAAACACCAATTTCGGTGATTCGTTCTGCTTTGCCGGAGATGTCATTTCGCAGAAATGTGCGGTTCCGTATCTGTACCGATTCGAGTTGATGGGCACCCCCGAGGACGTAGTGCGAGTCCGCGAGGGACTGGAGGACTTCTGGGAACGTGAAGTCCGCCGCGCCGCCCACACGCACTAGAGCACCACCCACCACATACCAGTAGGAGCATCGCCGTGGCACCGACCATCACCGACGCAGCACCCGCGCCCGCAACCATTCGCGGCGACGGCGACATGGACTACCACGCCCTCAACGCGATGCTCAATCTCTACGGCCCCAACGGCGAGATCCAGTTCGAGAAGGACCGCGAGGCTGCCAATCAGTACTTCCTGCAGCACGTCAACCAGAACACCGTGTTCTTCCACGACCTGGACGAGAAGCTGGACTACCTGGTCGAGGAGAACTACTACGAGCCCGAGGTTCTCGATCAGTACTCACGTGAGTTCGTCAAGTTCCTGATCAACCACGCGTACTCGAAGAAGTTCCGATTCCCCACGTTCCTCGGTGCGTTCAAGTACTACACCTCGTACACGCTCAAGACGTTCGACGGCAAGCGCTACCTCGAACGCTTCGAGGACCGCGTGTGCATGGTGGCGCTGACGCTCGCAGCCGGGGACGAAGCCCTGGCCACCGATCTCGTGGACGAGATCATCGCCGGCCGTTTCCAGCCCGCGACGCCCACCTTCCTCAACTCCGGCAAGAAGCAGCGCGGTGAGCCCGTGTCCTGCTTCCTGCTACGTATCGAAGACAACATGGAGTCCATCGGCCGATCCATCAACTCTGCGTTGCAGCTGTCCAAGCGCGGCGGCGGAGTTGCCTTGCTGCTGAGCAACATTCGCGAGGCCGGCGCGCCCATCAAGCGCATCGAGAACCAGTCCTCGGGTGTCATCCCGATCATGAAGCTGCTCGAGGACTCGTTCTCGTACGCCAACCAGCTCGGTGCCCGCCAGGGCGCGGGCGCGGTGTACTTGCACGCGCATCACCCCGACGTCTACAAGTTCCTCGACACCAAGCGTGAGAACGCGGACGAGAAGATCCGCATCAAGACGCTGTCCCTCGGAATCGTCATCCCCGACATCACGTTCGAGCTGGCGAAGAAGAACGAGGACATGTACCTGTTCTCGCCGTACGACGTGGAGCGCATCTACGGAGTGCCGTTCGCCGACATCGACGTCTCCGAGAAGTACTACGAGATGGTCGACGACAAGAGGATTCGTAAGACCAAGATCAAGTCGCGTGAGTTCTTCCAGACTCTCGCCGAGCTGCAGTTCGAGTCCGGCTACCCGTACATCATGTACGAGGACACCGTCAATCGCGCGAACCCGGTCAAGGGCAAGATCACTCACTCCAACCTGTGCTCGGAGATTCTCCAGGTCTCGACGCCGTCGACGTTCAACGACGACCTCTCGTACAGCCATGTCGGCAAGGACATCTCGTGCAACCTGGGCTCGCTGAACATCGCGAAGACGATGGATTCACCCGATTTCGGTAAGACCATCGCCGTGGCCATCCGCGGTCTGACTGCGGTCTCGGACCAGACGCACATCTTCTCCGTGCCGTCGATCGAGCAGGGCAACAACGATTCTCACGCGATCGGCCTCGGGCAGATGAATCTGCACGGCTACCTCGCCCGTGAGCGCATCCACTACGGCTCCACCGAGGGAATCGATTTCACCAACATCTACTTCTACACCGTGCTGTTCCACGCGATTCAGGCGTCGAACCAGCTGGCGAAGGCGCGTGGCCAGTACTTCAAGGGCTTCCCGGATTCCAAGTACGCGTCGGGCGAGTTCTTCGACAAGTACACCGACCAGGTCTGGGAACCCGCTACGCCCAAGGTCGCGAAGTTGTTCGCCGACTCCGACGTCACCATTCCGACGCAGGCCGACTGGTCCGCGCTGAAGGCGTCGGTGCAGGAGTACGGAATCTACAACCAGAACCTGCAGGCCGTTCCGCCGACCGGATCCATCTCGTACATCAACAACTCCACCTCGTCGATTCACCCGGTGGCGTCGAAGATCGAGATTCGCAAGGAAGGCAAGATCGGCCGCGTCTACTACCCGGCGCCGTACCTCGACAACGACAACCTGGATTACTACCAGGATGCGTACGAGATCGGGTACGAGAAGATCATCGACACCTACGCTGCCGCAACACAACACGTCGATCAGGGCCTGTCGTTGACGCTGTTCTTCAAGGACACCGCCACCACTCGCGACATCAACCGCGCGCAGATCTACGCATGGCGCAAGGGCATCAAGACGCTGTACTACATCCGTCTGCGTCAGATGGCCCTCGAGGGCACTGAGGTGGAGGGTTGCGTCTCCTGCATGCTGTAGCCGATTCGGTCGGTCGACAAAGATGTGAGGGGCCGAGCACTGCAATGCTCGGCCCCTCTAGCCCCAACGAATTGGGACCACCCTTTCAGGTATCCCAAGGCTATACGAGGAATCTTCCAACAATCAGTTGGGCCTCCGGTTGGGGCGCGACCTCCTGAAAGGGAGGTGAGCTGTCATGGCTCGCAGTGTTAACAGAAGTGCAGGTAGTGGTCGGTTCGTGAGTAGAGCTGCAGCAGCGAGGTGGCCGAGTAAGACGACCACTGAGCGTGTGGGTAGTGGCACATCGAACAACACCGCTGTAAATAGATCGGCGAGTACTGGTCGTTTCGTGTCTGAAGCAGCGACCCGGCGAAACCCAGGCGGAACGATCACGCAGCGGGTTTAGCGACCTAGTAAAGAGCGGCAGCGAAGCAAAGGCTTCGCTGCCGCTCTTGTTGTGTCGCAACAGTATTCGAGACTTCCAAGCCTCCAAGGAAGTTCTCGAAATCTCGGCGGGTCGTCAGCAAATTACTGCCTTGTGATTTAAGATTGTCCTGGCAACGTCAACCGCCACGAAGTTTCTCGACTGTCCCCTCGAATGTTCTCCGGTCAGCGAGTCGCTAGATTGTTTTACAAGAACCCCGACGCACTGCACACAACCTCACGATGGGGATGAAATGACCGCTGCACAGAGCACACCGCACAGTCCAGCCGATTCGACGCGTATCAAGCTGATCGATCGTGTCTCCGCGATCAACTGGAATCGGGTCCAGGACGACAAGGACTCCGAAGTCTGGGAGCGCCTCACCAGTAATTTCTGGCTGCCCGAGAAGGTGCCGGTGTCCAACGACATCCCGTCGTGGGCAACTCTGACCGCGGTCGAGAAGCAGTTGACGATGCGCGTGTTCACCGGGTTGACGCTGCTCGACACCATCCAGGGCACCGTCGGCGCTGTCAGTCTCATCCCGGATGCCATCACTCCTCACGAGGAGGCGGTGTACACCAACATCGCGTTCATGGAGTCGGTGCACGCGAAGAGCTACAGCTCCATCTTCTCCACCCTTAGCTCCACCCGCGACATCGACGATGCATTCCGCTGGTCCGAGGAGAACGTCAACCTCCAGCGCAAAGCCGAGATCGTACTGAACTTCTACCACGGTGACGATCCGCTCAAGCGCAAGGTCGCGTCGACGCTGCTCGAGTCGTTCTTGTTCTACTCGGGCTTCTACCTGCCGATGTACTGGTCGTCGCGGGCCAAGCTCACCAACACCGCAGACCTGATCCGACTGATCATCCGCGACGAGGCCGTGCACGGGTACTACATCGGATACAAGTACCAGAAGGGCCTCGAGAAGGTCAGCGAGGCTCAGCGCGAGGAGCTCAAGAACTACACGTTCGAGTTGCTGTTCGAGTTGTACGACAACGAGGTCGAGTACACCCAGGACCTCTACGACGAGATCGGTCTGACCGAGGACGTCAAGAAGTTCCTGCGCTACAACGCCAACAAGGCACTGAACAACCTCGGCTACGAGGGTCTGTTCCCCAAGGACGAGACGGATGTGAACCCGGCGATTCTGTCGGCACTGTCCCCGAACGCCGACGAGAACCACGACTTCTTCTCGGGTTCGGGCTCCTCGTACGTCATCGGCAAGGCCGTCAACACCGAAGACGAGGACTGGGACTTCTAGAGGCCCCTTCGCGCGCCGTGCCGCTCACTCTTTCGGTGGGCGGCCCGGCGCGCGAATGTCTTTGGCTTCCTTGGGCATTCGACCCTGATCGCTCAGTGCCCTTCGCAAGAGGAACTCGATCTGAGCGTTGGTGCTCCGGAGTTCGTCGGAAGCCCAGCGGGCGAGGGCGTCGTGTACCGCCGGGTCCAGCCGAAGCAGTATTTTCTTACGCTCGACGGTCATGGCTCACTGGTACAGCGATCCGGTATTGACAACGGGTTGCGTGTCGCGGTCGCTGCACAGCACGACGAGCAGATTCGACACCATGGTCGCCTTCCGCTCCTCGTCGAGTTCGACCACGTGCTTCTCCTCGAGCTTCGACAGCGCCATCTCCACCATGCCGACCGCGCCTTCGACGATCTGCTGACGCGCCGCGATGACCGCTCCCGCCTGCTGGCGCCGCAGCATGGCCTGCGCGATCTCCGGGGCATAGGCAAGACGGTTGATTCGGGTCTCGATCACCTCCACGCCTGCCGAACGCACCCGCGCGTGCACCTCCTCCGACATCGCAGCGGTGATTTCGTCGGCGTTCTCTCGCAACGACATTCGACCTTCGGCGTCGTACGGGTAGCTGCCGGCGATATGACGGACGGCCGATTCGGTCTGGACGGCGACGAACTCCTCGTAGTCGTCGACCTGGAACGATGCCAGGGCCGTATCGGCAACTTGCCAGACCACGATGGCGGAGATCTCGATCGGATTGCCGTCGGCGTCGTTGACCTTCGACTGGCCCGTCTCGTGGTTGCGGATTCGCGTCGAGATGGCCCTGCGGTACGTCAACGGATTGGTCCAGCGCAGCCCCGGTGTACGCAGGGTGCCGCTGTACGAACTGCCGAGCAGCTGAAGGACGCGAGCCTGATTGGGTTGCACCAGAGTCAGTCCCATGAGCGCAGGCAGAGAGAGCACGAACAGCACGACCCCGGCCACGATGAGTCCGACGACCGTGAACACGAGTCCGAGTACGAACGCGGCGATTCCGCCGAGAAACAGCGCGAGACCGATGCCGAGCATCGACCAGCCGGGCAGATCCCAACCGGTGCGCTCGGCGATGGTCGTGGTCGGTGTACCCGTCGGCTTCTCGGCGACGGTAGCGGGTGCGGACATGAGAACCTCCCTCTCGATGTTGATACTAAAGTGATATCACATTATCGATCGAAAGGGGGCGGTTCGGTGGAGCTGTGTCCTCGGTTCGGTGTCCTCGGTGCGGTGGGGGAGTCAGCGCCTGAACCACGCCGACGGGTCGTCGGCGATAGCTTTCTCGATTCGCAATCGTGAAGTGGCCGTGAGGTTGTCGGGTAGCCCGTCGAGCGCGAACCAGGCTACGTCGAGATTCTCGTCGTCGGCGACATGTGGGGTGCCTCCGATGTAGCGGGCGAGGAACGTGATGTCCAGATACTGCGCGACGTCGCCGTTGGGGTACGTGATCGGCTCCGTCACGTCGACACTCGTCAGCCGCACGATCGTGGCCTCCACGCCGGTCTCCTCGCGGATCTCCCGAAGCGCAGCCGGTGCAGGTTCTTCGCCGGGCTCGAGGATTCCGGAGACCACGGCCCAGGTGTTGTTGTCTGCTCGCAGAGTCAGCAGCACTCGACGGTCGTCGTCGAGAACGACCGCACTGACACCGGACAACCACAGCGGTGACGTACCGACGACGCTGCGGAGCGCTTGCACGAATTCCGGAATGGGCATTGCGTCAGGACACGTAAGCGTTCAGGGAAGCGGACAGATCGGCCAGGATGGCGCGCGCCGCGACAACTCCACTGCCGGACCAGACCGTGTCGTTCACCGCGAACACTCGCCCGTCGGTGACCGAGCCGAGAGCGTGCCATGTGTCGCTGTCCATCACCTCGCGGCCGAAGGTCTCGCCATCGGGGCCGGCGAATCGCACGTAGACGATGTCGCCTTCGATCGAATCTAGGTTGTCCGACGCCACGGAGAAATCGGCATCGCGCTGGCTTTGCGGCCGCGCGACACCCACCTCGGCGAGCACCTGACCGGCAAAGGAGTTCGGACCGTCCACCTCGATGGTGTCCGCGCCGAACCGGATGACCGACGCCTGCGTCTGAGTGGAGTCGATCTCACGGCCGACCCGCTCGGCATCCGCTGAGAACGACGCGAGCTGTTCGAAACCGGCTTGCCCCCGACCCAATGCTGCCGCGGACTGCAGAAACGTGTCCTTCCAGCCCTGACCGGTCCCGGTGAACACGGTCGGCGCGATGGCGTTCAGGGAGTCGTAGGTCTCGGCGCCGAGAGAATCGGCACCGAGGATGAGATCGGGGTCGAGCGCGGCGATCGCTCCGAGGTCGGGAGCTCCGACCGGGCCGACCGACGGAACGGACGCCAAGCCCGTACCCAGATACAACGGTTGGTCTCCGTCTCCCCGGAAGTCGGGGTCGAGTGTCGCCGCGCCGACGACGCGTTCCCAGATCCCGACTGCGCAGCTGGCGTCGAGGCCTGCCGCGTCGAGAACGACGATGCGCTGTGGGTCCGCAGGGATGGCGCTGATTCCCTCGGCGTGCCCGACGGGGCGGGTATCGCCTTCGACTCCGGTCCGGTCCAGTGGGGCCAGTGCCGGACACAGTCCTACGGTGTCCCGGTTGTTACCGACCACCCCCGCACCGGCGATGTTCGTGGTACTCCGAACGATGGTGGAGGCGTCGTCCTGTGCCTCGGAATCGGAACAGCCGACCAACGTCACAGCCGCGGCAAGGCATGCCGCAACGACAGCGCCGGTCCTGCGCGGTGCACACGAACGGGGGACTCGCAGATGGAGTGGCAACGCGGGACTTCCTTCGACGGATCGGGTGGTCTCACACAGTATCGGAAGGCCGTTCTGTCAGAACACTCGAACGGGCACCGGCGAGGCCACGGAATCGACCGCGTTCGCATGGCGTCCGTTGCGGCGGAAAGGCCCCCAGCGCAGGCAGATCGCCCGATCCGGGCGATGTCGAATCAGCCCAATACGACACACGGTAGGACCGGTTCGGCAAGTGCCGGTCCGACGGTCTACGATTCGAGGAGCGCACGACTAGATGACGTCGCCTCGTGGTTCGGGGTCGGACGCGCAATCAGGAGGATCTGTGACTGCCCTAGCGCCTAGGCCCGCTCCCGCGGTGGATGCCGCTCGGCCGTTCCCGCCGAGGATGGGACCGAAGGGTTCGTTCCTGCACAAAGCGGTGACGACGACCGATCCCAAGGTCTTGGGGATCATGTACATCGCGACCTCGTTCGCGTTCTTCCTCGTCGGTGGACTGATGGCGCTGCTGATGCGCGCCGAGTTGGCCGTGCCGGGAATGCAGTTCCTGTCCAACGAGCAGTACAACCAGCTGTTCACCATGCACGGCACCATCATGCTGCTGCTGTACGCGACGCCCATCGTGTTCGGGTTCGCCAACTACATCCTCCCGCTGCAGATCGGTGCACCCGACGTCGCGTTCCCGCGGTTGAACGCGTTCTCGTACTGGCTGTACCTGTTCGGTGCCTTGATCACCACAGCTGGATTCATCACTCCCGGTGGCGCAGCCGACTTCGGTTGGACCGCGTACACCCCACTCACCTCGGCTCTGCATTCGCCGGGCGTCGGCGCGGACCTGTGGATCATGGGTCTGGCCGTCGCCGGTCTCGGCACCATCCTCGGTGGCGTCAACATGATCACCACGGTGATCTGCCTGCGCGCCCCCGGTATGACGATGTTCCGCATGCCGATCTTCACCTGGAACATCCTGGTGACGTCGATCCTGATCCTGCTGGCCTTCCCGCTGCTGACGGCGGCGCTGCTCGGCCTGGCGGCCGACCGCCACCTGGGTGCGCACCTGTTCGATCCGGCAACCGGAGGAGTGCTGCTGTGGCAGCACCTGTTCTGGTTCTTCGGTCACCCCGAGGTGTACATCATCGCGCTGCCTTTCTTCGGAATCGTCTCCGAGGTGTTCCCGGTCTTCTCCCGCAAGCCGATCTTCGGCTACTCGGGTCTGATCTACGCGACGATTGCCATCGCCGCCCTGTCGATTGCGGTGTGGGCGCACCACATGTACGCCACCGGCGCAGTGCTGCTTCCGTTCTTCTCGTTCATGACGTTCCTGATCGCGGTGCCCACGGGCGTGAAGATCTTCAACTGGGTCGGCACCATGTGGCGTGGCCAGGTGACGTTGGAAACACCGATGTTGTTCTCCATCGGCTTCTTGATCACGTTCGTCTTCGGCGGACTGACCGGCGTTCTGCTGGCGTCGCCGCCGATCGACTTCCAGGTCACCGACACCTACTTCGTGGTCGCGCACTTCCACTACGTCGTGTTCGGCACCGTGGTGTTCGCGACGTACGCCGGCATCTACTTCTGGTTCCCCAAGATGACGGGCCGGATGATGGACGAGGCCCTCGGCAAGTGGCACTTCTGGCTGACATTCTTCGGCTTCCACGCCACGTTCCTCGTCCAGCACTGGCTCGGAAACGAGGGAATGCCGCGTCGCTACGCCGACTACCTGCCTTCCGACGGGTTCACCGAACTGAACATCATCTCCACCATCGGTGCATTCATCCTCGGTGCCTCGACCTTGCCGTTCGTCTGGAACGTCTTCAAGTCCTACCGCTACGGCGAGGTCGTCACCGTCGACGATCCGTGGGGCTACGGCAACTCGCTGGAATGGGCTACCTCGTGCCCGCCGCCGCGGCACAACTTCACCGAGCTGCCTCGTATCCGGTCCGAGCGCCCGGCATTCGAGCTGCACTACCCGCACATGGTCGAGCGGATGCGCGCGGAAGCTCACGTGGGCCCGGGTGCGCACGGCGGTAAAACGACCGCTGTCCTCGAGCAGGCCCGCCGGGCTCCGATCGCCACCAGCGATCACGAAGGGTCCGGAGACCCCGACCCCAGGTAGTCACAGCACAGCGAGAGCCCCTCCCGGCTACCGGGTGGGGCTCTTCGCTTGCGACAATCTCGTGGCGCGTTCGGGTTCGCCCGTTCATCGCGAGGTGACCACAAGACGTATCCGGCCACTGGCCGAGTGAAAGGGAGATCCGGTGAAGTCGAACGACACCGCAGTACTGGTGACGGTGACGGGACCCGACAAGCCGGGCGTGACCTCGGTGCTCTTCGCGGCACTGTCTCGGCACGACGTGAGCCTTCTCGACGTGGAGCAGGTGGTCATTCGCGGCAGGCTGACCCTCGGTGTTCTGTTGACCTGTCCACGCGATCCCGAAGCGCTTCAGGAGGAGCTCGAGGACGCCATGGCCACGGTCGGGGTCCATGTGGACGTCGAGATCGGGGCCGCGCAGAGTGGTGGTCGGAGTTTGGGCACCCATGTCGTCGTCGTTCTCGGGCGACCTGTGACCGCGCGAGCGTTCAGCACCATCTCGCGCGAGTTGGCCCGTCAGGGCGCGAACATCGACTCCATTCGCGGAGTTGCCGACTACCCCGTGACGGGCCTCGAACTGCAGGTGACTGCAACCGACACGTCGCCGGACGCCGATGTCGCACTCCGCACCGGTCTTGCGGCGATCGCAGCGGGAATCGGTGTGGACGTCGCAGTGGAAAGGGCCGGCATCGCGCGTCGATCGAAGCGGCTCATCGTGTTCGACGTCGACTCCACGCTGGTCCAGGGCGAGGTCATCGAGATGTTGGCTGCACGTGCCGGCCGCGAGGACGAGGTCAGGGCTGTCACCGAAGCGGCGATGCGCGGTGAGATCGACTTCACGGAGTCGCTCGAACAGCGGGTGGCCGTACTGGCTGGTCTCGATGAATCTGTCATCGACGAGGTGGGAGAGAGCCTGGAGCTGACGGCGGGGGCACGGACCACCATTCGGACTCTTCGGCGACTCGGGTTCGCGTGTGGAGTCGTCTCCGGAGGTTTCCGGCAGGTCATCGAAGGTCTGGCCCACGAGCTCGAACTGGATTACGTCAAGGCGAACACTCTCGAGATCGTCGACGGCAAACTCACCGGCCGGGTGATCGGTGAAGTGGTCGACCGAGCGGCGAAGGCGACCGCACTACGCGAATTCGCAGCACAATCGGGAGTGCCGATGGAGCAGACGGTGGCGGTCGGCGACGGAGCCAACGACATCGACATGCTCACTGCGGCCGGCCTCGGCGTCGCCTTCAACGCCAAGCCTGCCTTGCGCGAAATTGCCGACACCGCCATTTCGCATCCGTACCTGGATGCGGTGCTGTTCATCCTCGGCGTCACTCGCAACGAGATCGAAGCTGCGGATGCTGTCGACGGGGGAGTCCGTCGCGTCCCGATCCCATGAGCAGCGCGCACCCGGCCGGCAATCCCGAAGTCGGCAATCCCGAATTCGAGGATGCGACAGGTGAGGTGACCGGCGAGAACGATGCCGAAGAGTTCTCGGCCGAGAACACGTTCGACTCGCGTCACGCCGAACTCGCCCGTGGGTACGGGGGAGCCGAGGATCCATCGGACCCGGCGGACGTACTGGCCATGCCGTTGGTCCTGCACATCCCGAAGACGGATCCGCCGTTGCGCAGCGAGTTGCTCGAGGCAGCCGCCCGGGCCACGGTGATGCTGTGCCTCGACCCGCGTGTGGGTTCAGGCGCCTCGTGGCACGATGCCTTCACAGAATGGACGTCGGCTCGAATTCGCAAAGTTGCCCGTCGGGCACGGGGTGCGCAATGGACTGCCGCACAGGATGTCCCGGGGGTCACGATCGACGTGGGCGGTGCATCGGCACGGGCATTGGTTCCCGGTCGCGTCGGGGACCTCGATCCGAGGATAAAGCGCCTGCAGATCGGTGGCACCGACGTTCCATCCGACGAAGCACCGCCGCCGGCGGCGGGCCCAGTGCTGTGGGTCGATGCTTCGTTGTCCATGACGGTGGGCAAGGCTGCCGCTCAGGTGGGGCATGCCTCGATGTTGCTGGCCGGAGCGATGAGCGTGGAGGAGTGCCGAGAGTGGGCGTCGGCAGGCTACCCGTGCTCGGTGCGTCCGGCCGATCCGCAGCAGTGGGCCCGTGCACTGGACGAGGTTCGGGGCGGGCGTGCCGTCGCGGTGCGGGATGCGGGTTTCACCGAAGTGGCCCCTGGCTCGACGACGGTGATCGCCGTTCGCTGAGTCGGCGTGTTTCAGTTGGGGGTCCACTGTCGTAGAACTGGCTATCCATAACGTATCCAGTACTGCCGGAGACTGGGAGCATGTTCACCTCACCACTTCGCGCAGTCGTCGGCCGTCGTCTCCCGTCCAGGTTGGCTGCCCTCTACGTCGGGCTGTGGCTGTACGGGGCGTCCATGTCCTTGATGATCGCCGGTGGTCTCGGTGTCAATCCCTGGGATGTGTTTCATCAGGGCCTCGAAAGCCACGTCTCGCTCAGCTTCGGAACCATCACCGCGATCACCGGAGTGGCCGTCCTGCTGATGTGGATTCCGCTGCGGCAACGTCCGGGTTTGGGGACCGTGAGCAACGTCGTGGTGATCGCAGTGGCCGTGGATGCGACGTCGGCACTGTTGCCGCATCTCGACGGACTCGTGATTCGATCGCTGGCCATGGTGTCGGGAATCGTGGTGAACGCCTTCGCCACGGCCCTGTACATCGGTGCCGGAATGGGCCCGGGCCCACGTGACGGTTTGATGACCGGTCTGGTGGCCAGAACCGGGTGGTCGATCCGGCTCACCCGTACCGGAATCGAGTTGACCGTCGTGCTCACCGGTTGGCTGCTCGGCGGCACGCTGGGCCTGGGAACGGTGCTCTACGCTCTCGGGGTCGGTCCGCTCGTGCAGCTGTTCATGACCTACCTGCCCGCGCTGCGGAACACCAGCACCGTGGAGCCGGTCACCGATATCGTCGAACCTGCCTCCAGCGCAGCCGTATTCGGCGGCACTCCGTCCGGGAACGAGGAATCGAGTACCGGGACGAACCGGGACGTCGACCAACTCGGGCAGGCAAGGGTGATCTCAGCGGGTCCGCCCGAGTGGAGGATCAAGAGCGAACTCGCATCGTCGACCTGCCCGCCGTCCGAGTTGTAGGAGCGGACGTCGGAACCGTCGACCCACGCCGTGATCGTGCGTACCGAGTCGTCGTTCCACCGATCCGTATCGAATTCCCTACCGGCAGAGTCGAACCACACCAGGTCGGGTCGACCGGTCGGAGTGGCACGGCCGGTGAAGAATTCCTGCTGTCGTAGCGTCGGAGCGCTCGCTCGGACACGGAGCAACCGACCGACGAATCGAATCATGTCCTGATCGGCGCTGTTCCAGTCGATCGCCCAGGAGTCCTCGATCGGTGAATCCTGGGGAACGCAGTACGCGTTGTTGTTGCCGGACTGCGTGTGGCCCAGTTCGTCGCCGGCAAGCAGCATCGGCGTGCCGGTCGAGAGGGTCAACGTGGCCAGGAGAGCGCGCACGTGGCGACCACGCGCG
The DNA here is from genome assembly GCF_050321865.1 of Rhodococcus sp. IEGM1428. Lineage (NCBI taxonomy): Bacteria > Bacillati > Actinomycetota > Actinomycetes > Mycobacteriales > Nocardiaceae > Rhodococcus > Rhodococcus sp. IEGM1428. The sequence goes on from NZ_JBNQFW010000001.1 coordinate 1,056,143, forward strand.
TCGAGTACGGACGGATCGTCGGTCTCGCCCTCGACACCGTGGTTGACCGAGGAGTTGTTGTCGGTTCCGTCTCGGTTCTCTTCGCCGTTGGCTCCGTTGTGCTTTCGTTCGTACGACACCAGGTCGCGGGCGGTGAATCCGTCGTGTGCGGTGACGAAGTTGATCGACGCCCACGGCAGTCGGCGGCTACCCGCGAACAGATCCTCGGAACCGGCCAGGCGGGAGGCGAGTTCACGGACGCCGTGCTGGCCCGCCCAGAAGCCCCGAACCGTGTCGCGGTAGCGATCGTTCCATTCCGACCACGCCACTCCGAAGTTACCGACCTGGTAGCCGGCGCCGGTGGCATCCCACGGCTCGGCAATCAGCTTGACCTGGGCCAGAAGGGGATCCACGGCTATCGCGGTCAGTAGCGGTGCGCGAGGATCGAATCGCCAACCACCGGGCCGGCCGAGAGTACTCGCGAGGTCGAACCGGAACCCGTCGACGCCCATCTCGTCGACCCAGTAGCGCAAGCTGTCGCACACCATGCGCACGACCGCGGGCGACGCCGAGTCGAGAGTGTTGCCGCAGCCGGTCAGGTCGACGTCCGATCCGCGTCCGTCGAGAAGGTAGTAGCCGGGAGCGTCGAGGCCGCGCCAACTGATCGACGGCCCGTCGACCGAGGACTCGCACGTGTGGTTGTAGACGACGTCGAGGATCACCTCTATCCCCGCGCCGTGCAACGCGTCGACCATGGTGCGGAACTCGTCGACCTCGTCGCCGGGAACGGCGGCGAACCGTGGATCCGGCGCGAAGTACGCCCCCGTCGAGTAACCCCAGTGGTTCCGCATTCCGCGGGCGCGCACGCCGGGCTCGGTGAAGGTGGTGTGGACCGGCAGCAGTTCGACCGACGTGATGCCGATACGTGCGAGATGTTCGAGCACCGCGGGTTGGGCGAGTCCCAGGTAGGTGCCGCGAAGATGTTGGGGAACAGCAGGATTGCGGGCAGTGAACGATCCCACGTGCAGCTCGTAGAGAACGGTGCGGTCCCAGGGCACGGACGGGCGCGCCGGTCGACCGGCGTGAGCGAGAGGTGCGCGAACCACGGCGAGGGGGAGGTGCCCGAGCGAATCACGAGTGCTCGGCACCCCGAACGGATCGTCTTCGTACGCCAACAGAGCCGACGGGTCTCCGAATTCTCCGCTGACCTGACGGGCGGAGGGGTCGAGCAGAATTTTCGCACCGTTGAATCGACGCCCCGCGTGCGGATCCCACCGGCCGTGCGCTCGGAAGCCGTATCGGTCACCGGGTCGAACGCCCGGAACGAATCCGTGTCGAATTCCGAACGTGCTGGTCGTCAGTTCTACTCGCCGTTCGCCGCCGTCGGGATCGATCAGGCACACCTCGACGCCGTCGGCCTCGGGCGCGTGGACTGCAAATTGAGTGCCAGTCGACATCACCGTGGCACCGAGGGGGAACGGCGATCCAGGTGGATTGGAGCCAGTTTCCTGGTCCTCTGTTCGATGGGCGCTGGCGGGCAGATCGTGATTGGGCGACACGCGTGCACATCCTGCCGTGAATGCAGGGTCGATGTGCGGGAAGATAGGCGTCGTGTCTGAACCGGATCCCGACCTGCTCGTAGATTTCACCGATGTCGTCGTCCGCCGTGGTGGTGTGACCTTGGTGGGGCCCGTCACCTGGAAGGTGGAACTGGACGAACGGTGGGTCGTCCTCGGGCCGAACGGTGCCGGAAAGACGTCGTTGCTGCGCATCGCAGCAGCCGAGATCCATCCGACGTCGGGTGTCGCCCACGTTCTCGGCGAGGTCATGGGCAAAGCCGACGTCTCCGAACTTCGGCCACGGATCGGGTTGTCGTCGTCCTCGCTGGCCCACCGCATTCCAGCCGACGAGCTCGTGTCCGATCTGGTGGTCTCCGCCGGGTACTCCGTGCTGGGACGCTGGCGCGAGAAATACGACGCAGTCGACACCGAGCGCGCTGTGGAGATGCTGGAAAGTCTCGGTGCCGAGCATCTCGCCACACGCACCTACGGCACCCTCTCGGAAGGCGAACGCAAGCGGGTTCTGATCGCGCGTGCGTTGATGACCGACCCCGAACTGCTGCTGCTCGACGAGCCTGCGGCGGGTCTCGACCTGGGCGGTCGCGAGGAACTGGTGTCACGTCTTGCCGATATCGCCGCCGACCCGGATTCCCCTGCCACCGTGCTGATCACCCATCACGTCGAGGAAATCCCCCCGGGTTTCAGTCACGCGTTGCTGCTCAAGGAAGGCGGTGTGGTGGCCCAGGGGCTGGTGGACGATGTCATCACCGCGGAGAACCTCACCGAGGCGTTCAGCCAGTCGATCGCGCTCGACCGTGTCGATGGCCGCTTCTTCGCCCGTCGCACTCGGGCTGCCGGTGCGCACCGACGCTAGCGCTGGACCGCCCCGATCTCGCGGAGCTGCTCAGCGGTACGTTGCCTTTCATGAGCTCGAACAGTGCTGCCGATCACGTACCTGCGCGTGACGCCTCGACAGTCATCCTGATCCGTGACGGACGCCTCCGTTCCGAGATAGAAGTATTTCTTCTCGAACGGGTCGGCGGAATGGCGTTCGCGGGCGGAATGACGGTATTTCCCGGAGGCGGTGTCGATCCATCGGACGCCGCGGCCGACGTGGGATGGGCAGGCCCACCGCCCACGTGGTGGGCCGAACGCCTCGGAACCGACGAGGGCAAGGCGCAAGCACTGGTGTGCGCCGCGGCGCGCGAGACGTTCGAGGAGTGCGGTGTGCTCCTGGCCGGGTCGGCACCGGATTCCATCGTTGCCGACACTGCTCCGTTCGCCGCGGAGCGAGGTCGACTCGAGCGCCGCGAACTCTCGTTCGCCGAATTTCTCACCGCACACGACCTGGTGTTGCGCTCGGACCTGCTTCGGCCGTGGTCGCACTGGATCACACCGGTGGGCGAAGCGCGACGGTACGACACCCGGTTCTTCGTCGCAGTGCTCCCGGAAGGCCAGAAGGCGGACGGGGAAACCAGCGAAGCAGCATCGGTGAGTTGGCGTTCGACCGGTGATGCTTTGGCGGATTGGCGACAGGGAAACACCATCCTGCTCCCACCGACCTGGAGCCAATTGGACGCACTGTCTCGGTTCGACACCGTCGCCGACGTAGTCGATCACGAACGTGACATCACCCCGATCCTGCCGATTCTCAGCCGTGAAGACGGCGCGGTCCGGGTGATCTTCGACGGGGACGACGCGTACTACGCCGGAGCGCGACATCCCTGGGCCGATCGCTGAACTGTCGCCGGGTAGCCTTTCGGCCCATGGCTGAGTTCGTGAATCTCGAAGTATCCGACGGTATCGGCACCATCCGCTTGGACCGACCGCCGATGAATGCACTCGATCGTCAGATGCAGGAAGAGATTCGTTCGGCGGCTCGGGAAGCGACCGTGAACACCGACGTCAAGGCGGTCGTCGTCTACGGCGGCGAGAAGGTGTTCGCGGCCGGTGCGGACATCAAGGAGATGGTGGCGCTGTCGGCGGCGGAAATGGCGGAGATCGCCGGAGACCTGCAGTCCGCTCTGGGCTCGCTGAGCACCATCCCCAAGCCGGTAGTCGCTGCCGTGACCGGATACGCGCTCGGCGGTGGACTCGAGGTCGCCCTCGGCGCCGATCGTCGAATTGCCGGAGACAACGCCAAGTTCGGTGTCCCCGAAGTGCTCCTCGGTGTCATTCCCGGCGGCGGCGGCACTCAACGACTCGCGCGGCTGATCGGCCCGAGTCGAGCGAAGGACATGGTCTTCACCGGCCGCTTCGTCGGCGCGGAGGAGGCCCTGCGGATCGGTCTGGTGGACGAGGTGGTGGCCCCCGACGAGGTGTACAACGCGGCGCGGGCGTGGGCCATGCAATTCACCAAGGGCGCATCGCGGGCGCTCGCCGCCGCAAAAGCGTCGATCGACCAGGGACTCGACGTCGATCTCACCAACGGCCTTCGGATCGAGGCCCAGCAGTTCGCGGCGCTGTTCGCCACCGACGATCGCACGATCGGGATGGAGTCCTTCGTGGCCGACGGCCCGGGCAAAGCGACCTTCACCGGGCGGTGACGCAATCCCCGTCGACCGACGGAGTTGTTTCACAGCTACCGGATAGTAGGCTCGCCTGATGACTGCAAGCCCCCACGACGGTGTGAATCGATCGATCTCCAGTGTGACGGCCCCGGCCGAGGCCGACGACCGGACGGTCGATCCTGCCCCGAACCCGCACGCCACTGCCGAACAGGTCGAGGCCGCGCGATCGGACACCAAACTGGCGCAGGTGCTTTACCACGACTGGGAAGCCGAGACCTACGACGACAAATGGTCGATCTCCTACGACGAGCGTTGCATCGACTACGCCCGCGGAAGGTTCGATCAGGCTGTCTCCGGGGATGCCGACGCGCAGGCCGCTCTGCCGTACGGCCGCGCCTTGGAGTTGGGCTGTGGAACCGGTTTCTTCCTGCTCAATCTGATGCAGGCGGGTATTGCCGACAAGGGCTCGGTCACCGACCTGTCACCGGGAATGGTGAAGGTTGCACTGCGTAATGCCGGGCACCTCGGTCTCGACGTGGACGGCCGAGTTGCCGATGCCGAGACCATTCCGTACGACGACAACACGTTCGATCTGGTGGTCGGACACGCTGTGCTGCATCACATCCCGGACGTCGAGCAGTCCCTGCGCGAGGTGTTGCGCGTGCTCAAGCCCGGCGGGCGGTTCGTCTTCGCGGGCGAACCCACCACCGTCGGCAACTTCTACGCTCGCTGGCTCGGACGCATCACCTGGGAAACGACCACTCGCGTGACGAAGCTGCCGTTCCTGGCGAGCTGGCGCAAGCCGCAGGAAGAGCTCGACGAGTCTTCTCGAGCCGCTGCGCTCGAGGCCGTGGTCGACCTGCACACATTCGATCCCACCGACTTGGAGAACATCGCGCTGTCGGCCGGTGCCGAGCGCGTGCAGGCGAACACCGAAGAGTTCGCCGCCGCCCTGCTCGGCTGGCCGGTGCGGACCTTCGAGGCAGCCGTTCCCGCCGGCAAGCTGGGCTGGAACTGGGCGAAGTTCGCCTTCGGCGGTTGGAAGACACTGAGCTGGGTCGACGAGAACGTGCTGCAGCACGTGGTGCCGCGCGGGCTGTTCTACAACGTGATGATCACCGGCACCAAACCTGCTCCTCGCGCTTGATCGGCTCGGACCGCCGCAGACTCCGAGTCCGCTAGTGGGCTACGAATTCACCGGCACCGACCTCGACTTCCTACGAAGCGAGGCCGGTGCCGGAGCTCTTGCTGCGGTCGACCATCTCGAGCTGAACGCTCGAACCTCGGTGCGCGACACAGCGTCGGTGCGCACTCGCTTCCCCGACCACGCGAGTGCCCTGACCGAAACCGTCACGGTCCGCCGCAAGGCCCGAGTGAAGTTGTTCGAGTCCGATCACTGGCTGGTGACCGACGACGCCGTCCAGCAAGCCACTCCGACACTCGTGGCGCGCAGGCGTGCCGAGCGACTGGCCGGTCGTCGAGTGCACGACGTCACGTGCTCCATCGGCAGTGAACTGGCCGTGCTGGTCGGATCGGCGGAGCTGGCGGTGGGGAGCGATCTCGACCCGATCCGGCTTCGGATGGCCGCGCACAACGTGCCTGCCGCCACCCTGCTGCGGGCCGACGCACTGACACCGACGACGCGGGGGACCGTCGTCGTGGCCGATCCCGGCCGCCGAGCGGGCGGGCGGCGACGCCATGATCCGGCAGCGCTGCAACCTCCGCTACCGGACCTGTTCGACGCCTATCGCGGCCGAGATCTGGTCGTCAAATGCGCGCCCGGTCTCGACTTCGACGCTGTCGATTGGCCTGGCGAGATAGAGGTGGTCTCGCTCGACGGAGGAGTGCGCGAGGCCTGCCTCTGGTCGGAAGGGCTCAGCGAGAAGGGTATTCGGCGTCGTGCGGCAGTTCTTCGCTCCGATGGCAGCTCAATGGACATCACCGATGCGGAATCCGACGACATTCCGGTACGGCCGCCAGGGCGCTACATCGTCGACCCCGACGGTGCAGTGATCAGGGCCGGTCTGGTTCGTCACTACGGGGCCAGATTCGGTCTGTGGCAACTCGATCCGAGAATCGCATACCTGACCGGCGATACGGTACCGGCCGGGGTACGTGGCTTCCGGGTTCTGGAGCAGTCGAAGTTCTCCGAGAAAGTGCTTCGGCAGCAACTGAATCGGATGGATTGCGGCTCGGTCGAGATTCTCGTGCGCGGAGTCGACGTGGATCCCGCGCTACTGCGGCCCAAGCTCAAGCTTCGCGGAACCGTCGCGCTCTCGGTGGTCATCACCCGCATCGATCGGTCCGCGGTGTCCTTCGTCTGCGCGCCCGGGGCGATCGATCAGCCGGTGTAGGTGAAGATTTCACCCAGGTAGCTCGCGGTGACGACCTGCCCGTCCGGCCCGATGGACGTGCCGACTGTGCCGCCGACGACGTCGGGGACAGGCTGTGAGTTCACTGTGTTGCCGGTAGCCGAATCGAACGTGAGCAGCGCCAGTCCGTCGCCGTCGCGGACGACGGTATGGCCGCGGCCGTCTGCGGATTGTGCTGCTGTTCCTGCTTGCTCGATGTCGTCGCGCACCCACGCCCGCTCGACTGAATCGCCGTTGTCGCGCAATCCGATCAAGGTGCCGTCACCTCCGGCGGGGACGATGGTGCCGTCCGCGGCGATCGACGGGGACGCCCCGACTCCGAGTCCGGTGCCCTCGGTCCACTTCTGACGCCCGTCTGCGGTGTCGAACGCGGTCAACCGGCCGTCGACGTCGGCCACGTAGACCGTCGACCCGTCCTCGGACAGCACCGGAGACGACGCGACTCCCGCGGGCAAGAGGTCCGACGACCAGCGTTCGGTGAGTCCGGGGGAGCCGTCGCGGTTGTACTGCAGTGAAACAAGTTGCGGCGCAATCGAACCCGGACGCCACAGTGTGAGATAGATCGCTCCGGTTGCGGTGTCGACCGCGGGTGCTGCTGGTACGACGCACTCCGACCCTCCCGCACTGCACTCGGCGAGCCCGGTGTCGACCGGCTGAAAATCGGAGTTCGGATCGGTGAGGAAGTTCGGCGTCGGAACGAGGTCGAGGATGGGCACTCGAAGCTGCCCGTTCTGGGTGTCCAGAACGCTGACCTGACCCATCTGGGTCACCGAGAGCACGCTCCCGTCGCCGAGGAACTGTGCCGATTTCGGTACCCCGTACACCGGTGTCCGCCAACGAAGTTGCCCGTGATCGTTGTACGAGTTCATGCCGCCGTCGTCACCGATGTACACGTTGATCGCGGAGTCGACGGTAGGCGTTGCCGTCACCACCGATGGCCCGACGCGATTGCACCAGCGCTTGCGAGCGGAGTCGATCTCGAAGGAGAAGAGGTTGCACCCGGATTCGGTGGCTGCGGTGACGAACATCTGGCCCGTCGAGCCGATGGACACCGGAGAGCTCACGGTGCCGCCGGTGGGCCGCGTCCAGTCCAACGTGAGGGGAGAGTCGACCGACACTGCGGTCGATCCACTGTTGTGCGCGTTCGCGTGGGAGGCTGGCCACGAATCGGGTGAGAGCGGTTCGATGGCGGCGGTGTCGGAACTGCAGCCGCTCAATGTCACCAGCACAACCGCAGCGGTGAACGCAGTGACCTTTCTGCCGGTCCTGCCGTGGGCACTGACGCCGTGCATCGATCGCTCCCCATGAGGTCTTCCGTGCCCGACGCGGTGCCGGGGCGTCCTGTTCTCCTGCGCCGACTGGCAACAGTCGACAGGCAACCCTAGCCCGCCGACGGGTGCCGGCAGAGAGCGGGCGAACGAGAAACTAGGGTGAACGACCATGACGAGTATGTGGAACGCGCCGCTGCGGACACGCTGGCGCGGGTCGAGACGACGCGATACAGAGCAGGCGCGTTTCCTGACGCGTGCGTCCCTCGATTGGGTGCTCGCGAACAAGGCGTACACGCCCTGGTATCTCGTGCGGTACTACCGACTTGCGAAGTTCAAGATGGCCAACCCGCACGTGATTCTGAGGGGCATGGTGTTTCTCGGCAAGAACGTCGAGATCCACTCCACCCCCGAGCTCTCGCGTCTCGAGATCGGGCGCTGGGTACACATCGGCGACGGCAATGCCATTCGATGCCACGAGGGTTCGCTGCGGATCGGTGACAAGGTGGTGTTCGGCAAGGACAACGTCGTCAACACCTACCTCGACATCGAGATCGGCGCGTCGACGCTGGTGGCCGACTGGTGCTACATCTGCGATTTCGATCATCGGATGGACGACGTGAACATGCCCATCAAGGACCAGGGAATCGTGAAGGGGCCCGTGCGAATAGGGCCGGACACCTGGGTCGCCGCCAAGGTGACCATTCTGCGCGAGACCAGGATCGGGCGCGGCTGCGTACTCGGTGCCCATGCGGTGGTCAAGGGCGAGATCCCCGATTACAGCATCGCCGTCGGTGCCCCGGCCAAAGTCGTCCGCAACCGCAAGGACGCGTGGGAAGCCGGTGCCGCAGAACGCGCGAAATACATTGCGGCGCTGGAGGACATTGCACGCAAGAAGGCCCTCGGTCAGGCCGAGGCGGCGCGGGAGAGCTGACAGTCAGGTGCGCGGAACTTCGTCGCCCACTACGAAGTTCAGTGCACGTCGGGTGGCTCAGGTACGGCCGGGGAGAGCGCGTTCGACGATGTGCGGACGGCCCAGCGGATGGCGAACCTTACGCTTGGCTTCCAGGTAGACCCGGGCCGTCGCCTCGGCGACGTGTTTCCAGTCGAAGTCGACATCGAGGCGTTCTCGAGCCGCTACCGCCCGTTCCTGCGCGGCGTCGGCGTTGTCGAGCACCTTCCGCACGGCCGCGGCGAGCCCAGCGACATCCGCGGGCGCGAAGGACAGACCGGTGACACCGTCGACGATTGCTTCGCCGAGGCCGCCTGCGGTGGACGCGACCAACGGTGTGCCTGCGGCCGCGGCCTCGAGGGCGATGATGCCGAACGGTTCGTATCGGCTCGGCAGGACGATGGCGTCGGCTCCGTGCAGCCAACCGAGCAACTCGGTGTGGTCCAGGTTGCCCAGGAACGACACTGCCCGGCTCACCCGGTGTGTGCGCGCCAGCCCCGCCAACCAAGCGAACTGCGTTCCCTCACCGGCGATGTGCAGAGTGGTACCCGGGTGGCTCCGCCGAATACGGGGGAGGGCGGCGATTGCGTCCTGGATGCCCTTCTCGTATTCGAGCCGGCCGACGTAGAGCAGCTTCGCGGGCTCGGATCGGGGCTCTCGTCGTCGGAAGGTCCAGGTGGATCCGTCGATTCCGTTGCGAATGACCGAGACCGACGACTCGGACACACCGAACAACGTGGTCACCTCGTCTCGCATCGACGCCGAGCAGGTGATGACCGCATCCGAGTCGTTGGCCAGCCACCATTCGACGGAATGCACCTGACGGTTGACGGGACCGGAGATCCAGCCACTGTGACGTCCGGCCTCGGTGGCGTGGATGGTCGAGACGAGCGGTACGTCGTAGAACTCGGCCAGAGCGATGGCGGGGTGCGCAACGAGCCAGTCGTGGGCGTGGACGACGTCGGGCTGCCAGCCCTCGCCCAGACCCGGCTTACCCAGCGCGACACCGGCCCGGACCATCGCGTGACCCATCGCGAGGGTCCACGCGAGCATGTCTTCCCCGAAGACGAAGTGAGCCGGGTCCTCCGCGACGGCAACGACGAGAACGCCGTCCTCGATGTGATGCGAGGTCGGGTGCGTGGCGGCGTCGGTTCCGGTGGGTCGACGCGACAGGACGACGACCTCGTGTCCGCAGCGGACCAGTTCGGTCGCCAGGTGATGAACGTGGCGGCCGAGTCCGCCGACCACGACGGGTGGGTATTCCCACGACACCATCAGAATCTTCATCGACGTCCCCCTGCAGTTTCAGGCTCGCTGCCACGGTGCGCGCCGGGTAGGCGGCGCGCGTCCAACGCGGGGAACAATCCGTCCGCGCGGTTCCACTGCCTCGCCAGTTCGGCCGCTCGGGTTGTCGAACCGCCGATGGCCGCAGCAGCGATCTCGCGCAGAGCATGCGCGTGAACGTGCGCGCGTTCCCGCGCATAACCGGCGGCGGAGTCCTTGCTGACCATGAATGCCCAGTCGCTGGCCACTGCCATCAGTGTCTCACGCAGTATCTGATCGCTGACCCGATTGCGGAGTTCCGGCCCACCGTTGCTGCGTCGGTGCTCCCGAGCGGAATCGACGGCGTCGAGCGCGGTCCGGGAGACTTCGGAATTGAGCGCAACGAGGTCGGCGACATCGTCTCCTGCCCACACCCGCCAGTCCTTGCCCGATCCCCACGAGGAATCCTGTAGTTCGAGCGGTGCACCGACGTACCCCTGCTCGCGCGCGTCGTTCAGCGTGCCGACAGCGATTCCGGCGGCCGGGAGTGCGCGCATGAGCTTCTCCAACCACTGAGGGCCCTCGTGCCACCAGTGTCCGAACAGCTCGGTGTCGAATGCGGCCACGACCAGAGCGTCACGGCCGATCCGATCGGATTCCGAGACGAGGCGTCGACGAACCACCTCCACGAAGTCTGCGACGTGGCGGTCCACCGTGGCCGCAGCCCGTGCGGGATCGTAGGGGGCCTTGTCGTTCGAGGCGACGGTGCGGCCGGTGACTCGGGCGGGTTTGAGGCCGGTGTCGTGATCGTAGGTGTGGAAGTCGCGGTAGGAACCGTGTCCCGGATAGCCCGATTTGGGTGACCAGACGCGATAGCTGACCGGAAGATCTCGGCCGAACGCGACGACGCCCGAATCCCACACCGGCCTGCCGAGCGAGGTGTCGCCGCGCATCGCGGGGCCGTCGACCATGAAGTGCGAGACTCCGGCGGCCGCGTACTCGGTTTCCATGCCGGGTGTGAAGCCGCATTCCGGTGCCCAGATGCCCGACGGGGCGGTGCCCCAGCGTGCGCGAGCGTCCAGCAAGCCCTCCCGGAGGGAGAACTCTCGCAGACGCGGATGGAGCAGTGGCTGGAACGGGTGCGCGAGCGGGCCGCCCAACAACTCGACCGTCCCGGCGTCGAGCAGCGGCCGAAGCACTGCGGATCCGCCGTGCCGCCAGCGTGTCTCGAATTGTCGGAGGGCAGCGGCGGCACCTCGGTGTTCGCGAACGGACAGGTCGCGATCGGCCGCTTCGTGGGCCCGCAGTTGCCAATTTCCGAGCCAGTGATGCATACCCGACAGGCAGTGTGGATCGTCGAGTTGGGCGGCCAGAACCGGGGTGACACCGAGTGACAGCACATCGGTGTGGCCGTCGTCGGCCAGTCGCTCGAGGGCCGCGGTGAGCGGCAGGTAGCAGTCGGCCCACGACTGGTACAGCCATTCCTCGCCGACGGGCCATCTGCCGTGATTGGCCAGCCAGGGGAGGTGGGAGTGCAGCACCAGAGAGAACATGCCCGGCACGGTGGTGCCGGATGTCACCCGATCACCGAACTCGAGCTCTTGTTGGCGATCGCAACCAGGTCGAGGCTCTCGTCGATGCGGTCGGCGGCGATCTCGAAGTCGTCGATCGTGATCGCCGCGACGTCGTCGGCAAGCTCGGTCGGCCACGGCTCGCCTGCCAGAGCCCGTTCGATCTGCGCGTCGATGAAGGAGCCGCCGTGTTTGGCATCGAGGGCGGCCAACGTACTGCCGTGTCGGACCCCGGTGAGTTGGGTTACCTCGAGGCGAGCGTCGACGAGAAGTTCGGTCAGCTCGGCGGCGTCGAGTTCGCGGGTGTGGAACGGGTTGAGCGGTGTGTCGCGGCCCGGCGAGAACGTGATTCGGTTGGGTGTGCTGATCAGGAGCGTGCCGCCGGGTTTGAGAATCCGATGCACTTCGGCGAGGAACGCTCCCTGGTCCCACAGGTGCTCGATCACTTGGAAGTTGACGACGACGTCGACGGTGGAATCAGCGAACGGAAGGCGGTCGAGGTTGCCGCGCAGCATTGTCACCCGGGGGTAACGCGCACGCACGTGCGTGGCCGCAGAGGCGTCGTAGTCGAGACCGATGACATGCGTTGCAACATCGGCAATCATGTTGGCTCCGTAGCCTTCTCCCGATCCGGCCTCGAGTACGGTGCAGTCTCGGCACCGCTCGACCAGAGCTCGGTAGACCACCTCGTGTCGGCGGAACCAGTAGTTCTCCTCGGCGATACCCGGCACTGTTCTCTCGCCGGTGAGGGGGAGTGGTTCCGGTACCGGTGCCTGAGCCGAAGAATCGTTCACCGACGGAAGGTTAGTGGAGGCGTGGGAGAGGTAAGCCAACGTGGTCTCCGTAACAGTCGGGGCGCAGATGTATGGTCGGACGGACGAGGAGGTAAGTTACCCATGAGTAACTACGGTGAGGTAACCTCGTCCCAGGCCGTAGAACTGCACCACCAGAACTGCACGAACCGTTAGAACACTCACGATCAGCAGAACATGACCAGGAGGTCGACGCAGACCCATGACGAACATCGTTGTTTTGATCAAGCAGGTTCCAGACACGTGGTCCGAGCGCAAGCTCACCGACGGTGACTACACCCTCGATCGCGAGGCCGCCGACGCGGTGCTCGACGAGATCAACGAGCGGGCCGTCGAAGAGGCATTGCTCATCAAGGAAGCGCAGGGCGGTGAGGTCAAGGTGCTGTCCGCAGGCCCCGATCGCGCCACCGATGCGATTCGCAAGGCGCTGTCGATGGGTGCAGACAGTGCAGTGCACCTCAACGACCCGAGCCTGCACGGCTCCGACGCCATCCAGACCGGGTACGCCCTGGCCGCGGCGTTGGGCAACGTCGCATTCGAGAACGACGAGCCGGCCGATCTCATCATCGCCGGCAACGAGGCCACCGACGGACGCACCGGTGCAGTCCCCGCGATCATTGCCGAATACCTGCAGATCCCGGCACTGACGCAGCTGCGCAAGCTCACCGTCGCCGACGGCAAGGTCACCGGCGAGCGCGAGACCGACGAGGGCATCTTCGGCCTCGAAGCCACGCTGCCCGCCATCGTGAGCGTCACCGAGAAGATCAACGAGCCTCGCTTCCCGTCCTTCAAGGGCATCATGGCCGCCAAGAAGAAGACGGTGCAGACCATCACGTTGGCCGACATCGGTGTCGAGGACGGCATCGTCGGAGTCGACAATGCGGGTACGACGGTCACCTCGTCGACCCCCAAGCCTCCCAAGACTGCCGGCGAGCGGCTCACCGACGAGGGCGACGGCGGCGACAAGATCGCCACCTACCTCGTAGGCCAGAAGATCATCTGATCCCGCCCCACCGAGCAATCGAAGACAAACGAGGAGCAAGTCATGGCAGAAGTACTCGTGCTCGTGGAGCACGTCGAGGGAACACTGAAGAAGGTCAGCTCCGAGCTGATCACCGCCGCTCGCGCACTGGGTGAGCCGTCCGCGGTCGTCACCGGTCCGGTCGGCACCACCGACAAGGTCGCCGATGCGTTGGCCGAAGCCGGTGCCGGGAAGATCTACGCCGCCGAGTCCGACGACATCGACGGATTCCTGGTCACCCCGAAGGTCGACGTCCTGTCGGCACTCGCGGAGTCGGTCTCGCCTGCGGCGATCATCACCGCGGCCACGATCGAAGGCAAGGAAGTTGCGGGACGGCTCGCAGCGCGCCTGGGCTCGGGCTACCACAACGACGTCGTGTCGCTGAACGACGACGGCAGTGCCGTCTACTCGATCTTCGGCGGCGCGTTCACCGTCGAGGCCAAGGCCAACGGCGACGTTCCGGTCATCTCGCTGCGTCCCGGCGCAGTCGAGGCCGAGCCGAAGGCCGGAGCAGGAACTCGTGAAACCGTCGAGGTCCCGGCGCAGGAAGACGGCACCGTCAAGGTCACCTCGCGTGACCCGATCGTGGGCGGCGACCGTCCGGAGCTCACCGAGGCGACGGTCGTCGTCTCCGGTGGACGTGGCGTCGGCAGCGCCGACAAGTTCTCGGTCGTCGAGGCGCTCGCCGATTCGCTCGGTGCCGCAGTCGGTGCCTCGCGCGCCGCCGTCGACTCCGGCTACTACCCCGGCCAGTTCCAGGTGGGCCAGACGGGTAAGACCGTCTCCCCGCAGCTGTACGTTGCACTCGGCATTTCCGGAGCCATCCAGCACCGCGCCGGAATGCAGACCTCGAAGACCATCGTCGCAGTGAACAAGGACGAAGAGGCTCCCATCTTCGAGATCGCCGACTACGGCATCGTCGGTGACCTGTTCAACGTCGCGCCGCAGCTGACCGACGCAGTCAAGAAGCACAAGGGATAGCAAGTATCGCTGTTCTCCGAACAGGCCCTCACCGCACGAGCGGTGAGGGCCTGTTGCGTCGAGCTGCGCAACCTTGTTCACGCAAACTCTCCCGACACGTTTCCCCGACGATGCCCGGTGGTCTTCCCCGGTCGTTAGACACACCTCATGACCACTTCCGTCATGAGCTCGACTGCATCGATCGTCCCGGCCACCGACCGCTACTCACTCGTGTTGTCCACCGACCCGGAGCACCGACTCGCGGCGCAGCGTTTGCGCTACGACGTGTTCGCGTCCGAGCCGGGATTTGCTGTTCCCACCGACCCCGACGGCCTCGACGCCGATCGGTTCGACGAATTCTGTGACCACCTTCTCGTCCGTGACCAGTGGACCGACACGTTCGTCGGCTGCTACCGCATGTTGCCGCCACCGGCCGCGGTGGCCGCAGGCGGCTACTACACGGCAACCGAATTCGATATCTCCGCACTCGATCCCGTCGGTATGAACATCGTCGAAATGGGTAGAGCCGCAGTACATCCCGACCATCGGTCCGGATCGGTCCTCGGCCTGATGTGGGCGGGAATATTGCACTACCTCGATGTGACGGGGTACGAGTGGGTGATGGGCTGCGTGTCGGTTCCCATGCAATCCGCACCGGGTGAACCTCTCGGGGCCAATGTCCGAAGCGTGCGAGACCGCCTGTTGGGCAAGCATGCAACGACGCCCGATCGACGGGTCAGGCCCTACTCTCCGGTCGTCGTCGACGGAGTCGACCTGGTCGACATCGCACCTGCGAAGCGAACGTCCATGCCGCCGTTGATGAACGGATACCTCCGACTCGGGGCCTCCATCTGCGGTGAGCCTGCACACGACCCCGACTTCGGTGTGGCGGACTTCGTCGCGTTGCTCGGGCTGCACGAGGCCAACACCCGCTATCTCGATCGGTTGCGTTCGGCTGCAACGACATTCGAGTCGGGTGCCCGGTGACGCAGCCGATCGTGCACGCCCATGCGTGGATGCCGTCGTCGCCGTGCAGCGACGGCTGTCTACCGAAGAACCCGCCGACGGTGAGACGGATCGTTCTCGTCCTGCGCGTCGCGCTGGCACTGACTGCTTTCGGATTGCTGCCGGTGTTGGTCGTACTCGGCGTGCCCTTTCCTCGGGTTCGTCGGTCGCTGACGCGTCTCGGCTCTCGGATGCTGTTGCTGGCCATCGGTATCGACCTCACAGTCCTCGATGCCCGCTCGGACCGGGAACGATCTCGAACATCCGGGGGAGCTCTGCATGTCTCCGGGCACATCTCCTGGACAGACGTGATCGTGCTCACCGCTGTCCGGCCCTCGACCTTCGTTGCGCGCGCCGACCTGGTCGACTGGCCGGTGCTCGGACGGCTGGCGCGGGCCATGAAAGTGCTCCCCATCGATCGAGCCCGCCTGCATCAGCTGCCCGGTGTCGTCGAGCAGGTGGCCGACCGAGTCCGAGAAGGTGGATCGGTCGTCGTTTTCCCCGAAGCCACCACCTGGTGTGGGCGCGCCTACGGCTCGCTGCGCCCGGCGTTGTTGCAGGCGGCCATCGATTCCGAGACCTGGGTGCAGCCGATCCGGTTGCGGTACCTCGACCGAACCGGAGAGCAGACCACGGCGACCTGCTTCGTCGGAGACGAAACCATCGGCGCGTCCATCGGCCGGATCTTCCGACTTCGAGGACTGCGGGCGGAAGTGGAGTTCACGGCACCGGAGGCACCTGGCAGCGACAGGCGCGACCTCGCTCGCCGCTGTGAGGTGGCGATTCGTCGCGACGACGTGTACGACCCCACAGTGCACCAGGTCACAGTGCGCGAGGTCGTGGCCGAAGCCGAGCGCCGCCCGAGTGCGCCGACGGTAGCGGCAGCCTGACCGAAGCGTCGACCGACGTGAGCGCGGACCCGCCTTGCGCAGGTAGGTCCGCGCTCCGGGCAGCGGGTATCGTCTAGCCTGTTATGCCTTCTGTGCGCAGTACGACTGCTCCCGCCCCGTCTCGGCCACCGGTGTACCTCGATCACGCAGCAACGACCCCGATGTTGCCGAGTGCGATCGAGGCGATGACCTCTGTGTTCACGACCGTCGGAAACGCGTCCTCGCTGCATACCTCGGGCCGATCGGCCCGGCGTCGGGTGGAGGAATCTCGCGAGTCGATCGCCGCGGACCTCGGCGCGCGCCCGTCCGAGGTGATCTTCACCTCCGGTGGCACCGAAAGCGACAACCTCGCCGTGAAGGGCATTTTTGCCGCGCGCCGTGACTCCGACCCCACGCTGACCAGAATCATCGCGAGCTCGGTCGAACACCATGCCGTACTCGACGCCGTGGAATGGCTGGTCGCCCACGACGGCGCGGTTGTCACGTGGCTCCCGGTCGACACCGACGGCCGGGTGACTCCCGAGGTACTGAGAGCGGAACTGGCCCTGCACGCGGACGAGACCGCCCTCGTCACCGTGATGTGGGCGAACAACGAGATCGGTACCGTCATGCCGATCGCCGAGCTGGCAGCCGTCGCCGCCGAATACGGCGTCCCGATGCACAGTGACGCGATCCAAGCTGTCCCACATCTGCCCGTGAGTTTCGCGGACAGCGGTCTGTCTGCGCTGAGCATCGCCGCGCACAAGTTCGGCGGACCCCAGGGCGTCGGCGCACTCCTGCTGGGTCGCCAGGTTCCGTGTGTTCCGTTGTTCCACGGCGGTGGCCACGAGCGAGACGTGCGTTCGGGCACTCCGGACACCGCAGGCGTCGTCGCCATGGCAGCTGCGCTGCGGTCGACCACCCAGAATGCGTCACGGCACCGTGCCGAACTCGGTGCTTTGCGTGATCGGTTGATCGCCGGAATTCGAGACACCGTTCCCGACGTCATCCTCAATGGTCCCGAGGGTGACGACCGATTGGCAGGAAACGTTCATTTCACGTTTCCCGGTTGTGAGGGCGATTCGCTGTTGATGCTGCTCGACGCCGCGGGAATAGAATGCTCGACGGGCTCCGCGTGTACCGCGGGCGTGGCCAGTGCCAGTCATGTGCTGATCGCGCTCGGCCTCGATCCTGGCGTGGCCCGTGGATCGTTGCGGTTCTCCCTGGGGGCCGGATCGTCCGAGACAGACGTCACCACTGTGCTTGCGGCGCTGCCGCAGGTCGTCGAACGTGCTCGTGCCGCCGGATTGGCCGGCGTCGGAGCTCGAGGAGGAAATCGCTGATGCGTGTTCTGGCTGCAATGAGCGGAGGAGTCGACTCGGCGGTGGCCGCGGCTCGTGCCGTGGACGAAGGCCACGATGTCGTCGGCGTTCACCTGGCACTGTCGACCGCGCCCGGTGCGCTTCGCACGGGTTCGCGCGGCTGCTGCTCGAAAGAGGATGCCGGTGACGCTCGCCGGGCCGCCGACGTACTCGGAATACCCTTCTACGTCTGGGACTTCGCCGACCGATTCAAAGAGGACGTCATCGACGACTTCGTGGCGTCGTACGCAGCCGGCGAAACTCCCAACCCCTGCTTGCGATGCAACGAGAAGATCAAGTTCTCCGCGCTGGCGGACCGCGCTCTTGCACTGGGCTTCGACGCCGTGGCCACCGGACACTATGCACAGCTGCACGACGGAGTGCTACGCCGGGCCGTGGACGCGGACAAGGACCAGTCCTACGTATTGGCCGTGCTCAACCAGGGCCAACTCTCGCGTGCGATGTTCCCCATCGGCGATACTCCCAAGTCCGAGATCCGCGAGGAGGCAGCCGAGCGCGGGCTGGCCGTTGCGGACAAGCCGGACAGCCACGACATCTGCTTCATCCCCTCGGGGGACACACGCGCCTTCCTCGGCGCACACATCGGAGTGCGCCCGGGCAAGGTCGTCGACTCCGACACCGGAGTCGAACTGGCCGACCACGACGGTGTGCACGGTTTCACAATCGGTCAACGCAAGGGACTCGGAGTCGAAGGGCCTGCCGCCGACGGCCGCCCGCGCTATGTCACCTCGATCGAGCCCGACAGCGGCACCGTCATGGTCGGTTCCGCGCAGAAGCTCGATGTCTGGGCCATCAGCGGAGACCGTGCGGTGTGGACCGAAGGCGTCGCCCCGACCGGTCCCATCGAGTGCATCGTCCAGGTTCGCGCGCACGGCGGGCTGACCGACGCCGTCGCCGAGGCAGTGGGCGACGGGGTGGAGATCCAGTTGCGCGCTCCACTCACCGGAGTTGCCAAGGGGCAGGCAGCGGTGTTGTACCGCAAGGACATTCACGGAGACATCGTCATCGGCAGCTCGACCATCTCGGGCACTCGATCCGAGCGCGAGTGACCGCGAGCGATTTCGCAGGACTTGCAACCGGTATCGGTTCCTGGCCGGGTACCGACATCCGTGAGGCTGCCGCAATCGTCCTCGGTGAGTTCGACGAGTTACCGCACATCGTCGAGCTCCCGGCACGCGGACTGGGTGCGGACACGATCGGGCGCACCGGAGCCATCATGGTCGACGTCGAACTCGACGTGCGCACGTCCGGATATCGGGTCGTACCCCGTCCGATGCTTGCCGGTCGTCGGGCCGGCGATTTTCTCGCCGAGGACCTCGACGTGCTCGAGGAACTGTGGGAGGTCTCGGGGCTTCGGGGCAGCGGCCGCACGATCAAGGTTCAGGCCGCGGGACCGTTCACCATGGCAGCCAATGTCGAACTTCGGCACGGGCATCGGGCTTTGACCGACCGCGGAGCCGTCCGGCATTTCACCGAAGCCCTCGGTGAGGGGCTTCGGGTGCACTGCGCGGAGGTGGCGCGTCGGCTCGGCGTCGACGTCGTGGTCCAGCTCGACGAACCCAGTCTCGCAGCCGTTCTGGCCGGCAGCCTGACCGGGATCACCGGGCTCGATACCGTGCGTTCGGTTCCCGAACCCGACGCACTCGAACTGCTCGACTCGCTGATGGAGACCATTGCGCTCCCGGTCGTGGTGCATTGCTGCGACTCCGATGTCCCCTTCGATCTGCTTCGTCGCTCGCGCGCGGCTGCGGTTGCCGTGGACGCGACCGGACTGCGCCGCACCGACTTCGACGGGATCGGCGAGTTGCTGCAGACGGGAAAGACGCTGATGCTCGGCTTGATTCCAGCGGCGGCCCCCGAGCGACCCACGGGTTGGCGGGAACTCGCGGAGCCGGGTGTGACCTTGATCGACCGCCTCGGGTTCGATCGTTCTGTGCTCGCATCACAGATTTCGGTGACGCCCAGTTGCGGTCTGGCCGGCAGCACGCCGGAGTGGGCCCGTCGCGCAACAGGACTCGCCCGCGACGTGGCCGCCGCATTCGCCGACTCGCCCGATTCGTTGTGAGATCGCACAGTCGCTTCGAGTGACCGGGCGCTGACTCCGCCACCTCGCGCCCCACGAGTATTGGGACGTCGAACAGGTGTGACACTATTCACATGGCCGTCGGGGGTCTATCGAATCGGTGGGAGTTCGGAACATGGCATCAGGCGGTCGCGACTTCGATGAGGTTGCCTCCCTCCGGCGTTCCGGCCGACACCGTCGAGGTGTGTTGGCCAAACTCGCTGCTGCCACCTCCGACTGGTATCGAGCGCCGCACGATTTCGAGTGGATTCTCAACCACAGATCGACCCGCCCGCTGACCGGAATCATTCGGGTCGTCTTCGGCACGGCAACGATGATGTACGCGCTGACCTCGATCCTCATGCTCTTCAGTGACCTGGGGCCTCGCGGAACGACTGCGATCGGTTGGGTCGCGCTGGTGCTCGTGATCCAGGTTGCCGTCGCCGCTCGGTGTGTGCTCGGGCCGATCCCTGGAAAGACGTGGTTCATCGGCTTTCTCGCCTTCGGCGACATTCTCACGACCTCGGTATTGATTCTGTACGACCCCATCGCCTCACTCATCGGAACAGTTCTGTTCGCCATCACGGGCGCACTGTGCACCTACTTCCTGAGTCCACGCCTGCTGGTGGCGCACCTGGTGTGGACCGCCACGTTCATCGTCGGCTTCGGTATCCGCACCTTCGTGACGGTGATGAACGACGATGTGGACTACATCGACGGGCCCGCTGTCGCGACCGCCACCGTTGTGCTGCTCCTGGCGACCGTGGGAGTGCCGGTGTTCGCTCAGGTGGCGTGGACGACGCTGTCCAACGACGCCAAGCGTTCGGTCCTCGATCCACTGACCGGGGTGTACAACCGGCGAGGCATCGACAGCGAACTGTTGGACCTGTGGCAGCAGGCCAACTATCGGGATATGTCGATGGCGTTCATGGTCGTCGACATCGACAAGTTCAAGTCCGTCAACGACCGATTCGGACACAGCCGCGGCGACGACGTGATCGTTCGAGTCGCCGACCGACTGCGTCGCCTGGTTCGGCACCAGGGGGGAGTCCTCGCCCGAACCGGCGGCGAAGAATTCCTCGTCGCCCTGGTCGGTGACGCGAAGGTGATGGTCGATCTCGGCTTCGACATCGTTCGGGTGCTCTGCGACCACCGGGACGACATCCCCGTCACCGTGAGCGTCGGCATGGCTCTGCTGCGGGAGGACTCGGCCCTGTGGGACGTGGGAACGTCGGTGGTCGGTAGAGCGGCACGCACGGCGGACGCCGCGATGTACCGGTCCAAGCAGTCCGGCGGCAACAGTCTGGTGATCGACGAGATCTGAGTCCGCACTGTGCCCGTAGCGCGGTGCGCCGGTGTGCTCGCCCGAGACCTCTGCGATGATCGTCCGATGTATCGGCTATCGGATGCCCAACGACGGGGACTGCCTGCCGGAGTGTTGTTGTCTGTGATGGCCTCCGTGCTCGGCGGCATCTACTCCGACTCCTTCGTGACGGGTTTCGCACTGACCGCCGGTATCTGCGCGGTGGCGCTCGTGGCCGCGACGCTGCTGCTGGGTCTCATGGGTCGCTAGGGGCACGGTGTCGGCCGATGGGTCGCTGTCGGTGGGGTCGGATAATCTTCGAGTCGTGCCCGAGCCGACCGAACTACCCGCAGGAACCGACGACAGCGCAGGGACCGTCGGTGTAGAACTCGATGCTGCGTCCTCTGCCGATCGCGAGCGATGGCAGACGCTGGCCGAGGAAGTGCGCGGCCACCAGTTCCGCTATTACGTTCGAGATTCGCCCATCGTGTCCGACGGCGAATTCGATGCTCTGCTGCGTGAGCTCAACGATCTGGAAGATGCACACCCGGATCTACGGACCGCGGACTCGCCGACCCAACTCGTGGGAGGCGGCTTCGCGACGGAATTCACCGCCGTGGACCATCTGGAACGAATGCTGAGCCTGGACAACGTGTTCGACCACGACGAGCTTCGTGCCTGGGCCAGACGAGTCGAGACCGAGGCCGGGCCGGATCTGCACTACCTGTGTGAGGTCAAGATCGACGGCGTCGCGCTGAATCTGGTGTACGAGAACGGCACTCTGGTTCGTGGTGCCACCCGCGGCGACGGACGTACGGGCGAGGATGTGACCCTCAACGCACGCACTATCGACGACATCCCGGACACCCTGACGGGCAGTGCGGAGTACCCGGTGCCGGAGGTGCTGGAAGTGCGTGGGGAGGTCTTCTTCCGCCTCGAGGATTTCCAGGCTCTCAACGCCTCCCTCGTGGAGGAGGGCAAGCCCCCGTTCGCCAATCCGCGAAACTCCGCGGCAGGGTCGCTGCGACAGAAGAATCCTGCCGTCACCTCCAAACGACGCCTGGGAATGATCTGCCACGGGTTCGGGCGCATGGTGGGCTTCACCCCCGATTCGCAGTGGCACGCCTACGAGGCACTCCGCGCGTGGGGCCTGCCGATCTCCACGCACACGACGCGCGTGCGGGGGATCGACGAGGTCGTCGAGAAGGTCGTCTACTGGGACCAGCACCGACACGACGTCGAACACGAAATCGACGGGCTTGTGGTCAAGATCGACGAGATGTCGCTGCATCGGCGCTTGGGAACGACGTCTCGAGCACCGAGGTGGGCCATCGCCTACAAGTACCCACCCGAGGAAGTCACCACGACTCTGCTCGACATCCGTGTCAGCGTGGGCAGGACGGGCCGAGTGACCCCGTTCGCGTACATGACTCCGGTTCTCGTAGCCGGCTCGACGGTGTCGTTGGCAACTCTGCACAACGCCTCCGAGGTCAAGCGCAAGGGCGTGTTGATCGGCGACACGGTGACGATCCGCAAGGCGGGTGAGGTCATTCCGGAGGTTCTCGGCCCTGTCGTCGACGCCAGGACCGGTGACGAGACCGAATTCGTCATGCCCACCGAATGCCCGGAGTGCTCGACGCCACTTGCTCCGGCCAAGGAGGGTGACGCAGACCTGCGCTGCCCCAACTCGCAGTTCTGTCCGGCACAGCGGCGCGAGCGGGTGTTCTTCGTGGCCGAGCGGCAGCGATTCGACATCGAGGGACTCGGGTACGAGGCCGCATCCGACCTGTTGACCACCGGTGCCATCGAGGACGAGGGCGATCTGTTCTCGCTCACCGAGACGGACCTGATGAAGACGGCGATCTTCCGCACCAAATCGGGAGCGCTCTCGGCGACCGGTCGCAAGCTGCTCGACAACTTGGCCGTAGCGAGGAACCAGCCGCTCTGGCGCGTTCTGGTCAGCCTGTCCATCCGGCACGTGGGGCCGTCGGCAGCCCGCGCGTTGGCCGGAGAGTTCGGCAGTCTCGAACGTATCGAGGCGGCGTCCGTAGAGGAACTGTCTGCGGTCGACGGGGTGGGTGGCACCATCGCGGCCGCTGTCTCGGAATGGTTCGACGTCGACTGGCATCGAGCCATCGTCGACAAATGGCGGGCCGCAGGCGTGCGGATGGAAGACGAGCGCGATGCCTCCATAGAGCGAAATCTCGAAGGGCTGTCGATCGTCGTCACCGGATCGCTGACCTCCTACTCACGTGACGAGGCCAAAGAGGCGATCCTGCTCCGCGGCGGGAAGGCGGCGGGTTCGGTGTCGAAGAAAACTGCGTTCGTCGTCGTCGGCGAGTCCCCGGGATCCAAGCACGACAAGGCGATCGAGCTCGGCGTACCGGTACTGGACGAGTCGGGGTTCACACGGTTGTTGACCGAGGGACCCCAGGCGGTGGCTCCCGCCGATACCGAACCTGCATCGGACGACTGACCTGATGCGACTGCGTCAGGTCAGGACGGTGGCCACGATGCCGGCGAGGTAACCGAGCCGGGCAACCTCCGACGGTCGAAACTCCGGCCCACCCGGCCTTCCCAACATGAGTACGGTGCCGGTGTTTCCGAGCGGAGCGGCGGCGATCTGGGTATCCATGTCTCGCCACACCTGCGGAACCCATTCTGCATCTGCGTCCAGCGCAGCGGGAGCCGCCAACGGGAACCACGGCAGCTCCGCGGCGTGGGTCTCGGGTGCTCCGGAGCTACCCACCAGGCGGAACGGGCCGTGTGCGTTGGTGGCCACCACGGTGCTCCACCCCACTCGTAGAACCCGAGGGGCCCCATCGACCAGTACCTGCAGTCGGTCGTCGGATGCAGCGGCGACGCGATCGATCAATTCCAGTTCGCGGTGGGTGTCGAGGACTCCGGTGTACGGCCGGATGGAATCGACCCGGACATCGTCGAGGTTCTCGGCGGCCGTGATCAGCGTGTCGGGAAGGGAACCGGGCGCGACGTCGACCACCAGATCGTCGACCGCGTATCCGTCACCGCGTTCGATGACGTCGAGGGAGAGGATGTCTGCGCCGACCGAACCGAGCGCGACGGCCAACGATCCGAGACTGCCCGGCCGGTCCGGCAGTTGAACGCGGAGCAGGTAGGACATGTCACGCTCCCTTTCGACTTCTGGCGTACTACTGCCACCCCAGCGCCATCGTTCGTTGCTGACGGGTGGATGTAGCTCCGAGGTCGTTTCGCAGGCTCCACTCCTGGGAACACACTGCACCCCGGCGCGAGCAATCCTTGCATCTTCGACCTGTTCGGCACGTCCCGCAACGCGGGCAGTGACAATTCTGACACCCGGAGCGCCCACGAGGAGTGCGTGAAGCCTGCGCGACGTTCCGCACTAGGCTGGACGTCGTTCGCGGACCCGTTCGGTTCGTGCTGCACAAACATGGGGTCGTTTCGTCCGGCTCCACTCCTACAGTGTGAAAGGGGTCCACGCGGTGCCTGACATCTCCCGCGACGAGGTCGCTCACCTCGCCCGGCTGTCGCGCTTGGCTCTCAGCGACGCCGAACTCGACGAGTTCGCCGGTCAGCTGGATTCGATTCTCCACCACGTCAAAGCCGTGGCGGAGGTGGCTACCGACGATGTTCCGCCGACGGCCAACCCCAGCGAGATCGTCAACGTGACCCGCCCCGACACGACCGTTCCCGGACTGACGCCGGAGCAGTCGCTCGCCGGCGCACCGAACGCGGAAGAGGGCCGTTTCGCGGTACCGCAGATTCTGGGAGAGAGCGAATGACCGACCTGACGAAGCTCGATGCATCCGAGCTCGCCACCCGAATTCACGCGCGCGAGATCAGCGCTGTCGAGGTGACCCAGGCGCATCTCGACCGGATCTCGGAGGTCGATGGAGACCTGCACGCATTCCTGCATGTCGCATCGGTCGAGGCACTGTCCGCGGCTACCGACGTCGACGCGGGACTGTCTGCAGGTCGTGCGCCCGCGTCCGCTCTGGCCGGCGTCCCGTTGGCTCTCAAGGACGTGTTCACCACGACCGACATGCCGACGACGGCCGGCTCGAAGATCCTCGACGGCTGGGTTTCGCCGTACGACGCGACATTGACCTCGAAGCTGCGCGCAGCGGGTATCCCGGTGCTGGGCAAGACCAACATGGACGAGTTCGCGATGGGCTCGTCGACCGAGAACTCCGCGTACGGGCCGACCAAGAACCCGTGGGACACGACCAGGATCCCCGGTGGCTCGGGGGGTGGTAGCGCGGCGGCGCTCGCCTCGTACCAGGCACCGTTGGCCATCGGCACCGACACCGGCGGATCCATTCGCCAGCCGGCCGCACTGACCGGCACCGTGGGAACCAAGCCGACCTACGGCAGCGTGTCGCGCTACGGTTTGATCGCCTGTGCGTCCTCGCTCGACCAGGGTGGTCCGTGCGGGCGCACGGTGCTCGATACCGCGCTGCTGCACGAGGTGATCGCCGGATACGATCCGCGGGACTCCACGTCCGTCGACACGGCAGTTCGGCCCGTCGTCGCAGCGGCACGAGAGGGTGCTCGCGGCGACCTGTCGGGCGTTCGCGTCGGGGTCGTCAAGGAATTGCATTCCGATAGTTACCAGCCCGGTGTGATCTCGTCCTTCGATGCCGCGGTGACCACACTCACCGAACTCGGTGCCGAGGTCGTCGAGGTCTCGTGCCCCAATTTCGTGCACGCGTTGGCCGCGTACTACCTGATTCTGCCGTCCGAGGTGTCGTCCAACCTCGCTCGGTTCGACGGTATGCGATACGGCTTGCGGGCCGGCGACGACGGCAAGCACAGCGCCGAGCAGGTCATGGCCATCACCCGTGCCGAAGGGTTCGGGCCGGAAGTCAAGCGCCGCATCATGATCGGAACGTACGCACTCTCGGCCGGATACTACGACGCCTACTACGGTTCGGCACTGAAGGTGCGCACCCTCATTGCACGCGACTTCGATGCCGCCTACGAGAAGGTCGACGTGCTGGTGTCACCGACGACCCCGACAACGGCATTCCCGTTGGGGGAGAAGGTGGACGATCCGATGGCGATGTACCTCAACGACCTGTGCACGCTGCCGACGAACCTCGCGGGCCACTGCGCGATGTCGGTGCCGTCGGGTCTTGCCACCGAGGACGGTCTGCCCGTGGGACTTCAGATCATGGCTCCAGCGTTCGCGGACGAACGTCTCTACCGTGTCGGCGCCGCCTACGAGGCCGCTCGCGGCGATCTGAGGTAGTACGAGGTGCTGCATCGGTGGGCTGTAGACCTGGCTCATCTACCTCTGCTCTCCGGTGCCGTGCCGACAGTCGCACTGACGGTGGCGGCGGTACTGTCGCTGGCCACGATCGGTGCCGTCGTCGTGCGGGTTCGGCGCGGCTCAGGGCTGGGGCCGGTGTTCGGTTCGCTGAGTGCCCTGGGTCTGCTGGCAGCGGTACTGGTTGCAGCGGCCGTACTCACCAATCTGACCGTCACCCGGTATCCCACGGTGGCGCTCGCTCTGGGGCGTCAACCTGTCGTTCCGGTCGAGGGCCACGGCAGACTGGTCGATCTCGAGGTGCCCGGCACGGTGTCGCACTTCGACGCGCGGCCCGCGACGATCTACCTTCCGGCCTCGTACGACGCCGGTGCCGACGACCTGCCGGTGCTGGTGCTGCTCACCGGCCAACCCGGTCACGTCGTCGACTGGATCGAGGGTGGCCGCTTGATGCAGACGATGGACGCTTTCGCGGCCCGTCACGAGGGTGCTGCCCCGATCGTCATCGTTGCCGACGGTCTCGGTGACACCGAGGCCAATCCGATGTGCATGGACTCGGACCTCGGAAATGCGGCGACCTACCTCTCTGTCGATGTGCCGCAATGGGTTCGGTCGAATTTCCGGGCGTCCCCGGATCCACGGGCATGGGCGGTCGGCGGGTACTCCTACGGAGGAACCTGCGCCCTGCAGCTTGCGGTGACTGCACCGTCGGTGTACCCGACGTTTCTGGATATCTCCGGTGAGGACGAGCAACGTCGCGGCACGAGAAGCGAATCGGTTGCCGCAGCATTCGGAGCGGACACTCCGGCGAACCAGGCTCGATTCGAACGCTCGACGCCATTGAACATACTGTCGCGTAACAGCTTTCCCGATTCGGCCGGTGCCTTCGTCGCCGGTTCCGACGACGAAGAATTCAGGCCGCAGACCGAGCGGGCCTTCGAGGCTGCTGCGGCTGCCGGTCTCGACGTTCACTACAGCGAGTTACCCGGCGGACACTCGATGCAGGTATGGGCTCCAGCCCTGGAACACGAGATGGACTGGCTCGGAGAACGATTGGGACTGCTCGACTGACTCACCGACGCCATGACACGAGGCCGGTCGTCACCGGCACAGCGGCATGTCGGTGCCCTGGTCGATTCCGTATCGATGGCCGTGACCGGCCTCAACGTCGAGGGCCGCAGCCAGATCGACGGACGTCTGGACGAAGCTGACGAGCGGTAGCCACATCGGCGTCGGCGCATCGTGACGAGTTGCCGCCGAATCGGGAGCCGACCACAGCAGATCTGCAGACCATCGGACGACGGGGTCCGAGGAATTGGCGAGCACCGTTGCGCCGTCGGTGTTCACGGCTCCGGCGGGTGGGCCTGCCCATACTGCTCCGCAGACGAGCGGATCGGTCCGACGAAGAGACAGATAGGTGTCGCTGCCCGCTACCGCCCCCAGGCTCTGGCCGTACACGACGATCTGCGGCGGTGACGATTTCGTAGCTGCCCGCGCAGCGACTGCGCGTGCAACTGCCTCGGCCGAGCTGCGTGCATCGTCCTCGGCGAACATGAACGTCGCCCAGCTCGGCTTGTTCGAGTACTGCACGGCCACGGTCGCGACATCCCCGCCGAATCTGCTTTCGGCACCTGTGACCGCGTTCTCGTCCACCCAGCCCGATCCGGTCGGTATCGCGACGACCACCACACTGCGATCGAAGGCGCCCGCGCGTTCCATGTCCGCGACGGCCAACGCGACGCGTCGATCGAGCGTGGGTGCCGAGTCGAGGCCGACGTACGTGCGCACGGAACCGGGGACGAAGCCGCCGGACACGAACTTTCTGCCTTCTCTGCCCAGCGTGCCCCACGGAACGAGCGAGTCGGGACCACCTGATCTCGTCGTCGCAATCGGGGCGGTCACCGTATCGTCCATCACAGAGTTCGAAGCCGAGAAAGAACTGGACATTGCCGACCAGAGCGCGGGCGCGGCAACAACGTACGACAGCACGCCGACGACAGCGATCAGAACGACCGATCGCACACCGCCGAGCGCAGTGCATACTCTTCGGGTGGCGAGTCCGATTCCCCACAGGGTGAGAGCGACGCATCCCGCTCCACCGACGACGTCGACGGCGTAGTGCCAGTCCACTGCTCTGGTGCCCATCTCGGATCGTAATGTGTTCTGCCACAGGATATTCGAGTACACCGCACCGATCGAGATCAGCGTTCCCGTGCCCGCTGCCCACGCCCGCGCGCCGAAGCCGGCGGGTCGCCGCGTGCCGAGAGCGTGCCGGGCCGACCATGCGAGGGCGAGCGCGATCGCCATCGATACGCCGATCAACAGTGCCTGGGTGACGGCTGGACGGGGGAGCAGCCCAGGAGCCGACGACATCGACACTGCAGCTGTGAGCGCAATGGAGGTCCCGATTCGTGGCAGCCGTATTCCCGTCGAGAGTGGTGGTGCAACAGCAGTCCCAGCAGAGCCGATACGCCCGGAGGATCCGGTGATCGAGGCGATCATGCGTCTTCGCCGATCTCGGGTACCGATACTCGTGCGCGCACGTATCGGCTCGTCAGAAGAACCGAAAGCGTCGTCAGGGCAAAGGCTGCGCCGCCCAGCGCGATCGGCAGTGCGGGTTCGGCCACCGGTGCGCCGAACGACTGCCGCCACGAATTCATGTCCACGGCCGCCGCGGCCACCGATGCGGCGGCGTCGCACGCCCGGCGGGATCCGTCATCGGTTCGCTCGATGCAGGCGGCGTGCAGACGGCTTTCCAGCTGACCATCGATGGCTCGGCGCCAGTGCGGGTCCACGGTCTTGCCTGTCGCAGCGGCATACCGTAAGAGGTCGTAGCCCAGATCGTGTGCCTTGCAGGAGGGTTCGAATTCAGATGGCAGCGGCACGGGCGAAGAACAGTCCCCGTGAGGATTCTCTGCCATGGCGTCGAGCACTATCGGTCGGTAGCCCATCACCGATGCGAAGTCGGCAGGGATCGCTCGGGTCGCCGCGTCTGCCGACTCGGCGACGAGCGCGTGCACCGCTACGGCGACGGGCGATGTCCTGTCGGGTGCGGACGACGGGGACGACGCGGCACCGGTGGTAGCAATCACCGCTATCGTGGCTGCGCCGATGCACATCGCGATGCGAGAAGTGTTCCTGTTCATGGCATTCGACGCTACGAAGCGAGATGCTCGACGAGCATCGCGCCGAGGTCTCGTTCTGCAGTGACCGGCGGTCTCGGTGTGCGGCCGGTTCGATACCGTAGGTGTGTGCGGAACTGATACTCAGGTATGACGTCCTCGTCGGCCCACACTCCCTAGGCTCGGTCCGTGCGCAAGAACAGATCAGGAGAATCGAAGCCCGGAGCGGCGAGGCGTCGGATGCCGACTCGAATTGCCGGCGTCCGTTCGGTCGACGTGCTGATCGTTGTCGTCGGTGCGGTGCTGTATTCGATCGCATGGCCGACACTGCCCGTCACCCATCATGTCTCGCCGCCGTTGATGCCTATCGTCGGCGCACTCGCGGCCTTCCCGTTCGTGCTGATTCGAGTCAATCCCGCGTTGGGGTGGGCGGTGTCGGCGCTGTCCGCTCTGGTCATTCCGGTAGCGTTCGACCGCACTCCGGGGTACGACTATCCGTGGCAGGTAGTGCACATTCTCGTCCTGTTGTCGCTGCTGTTCGCCGTCGCGTTGCGGTCTCCGCCTTCGGTGCTGCTGCTGGCCTGGTTGGCCAGCATGCTGGTGTTCTTCGCATACATGCCGGGCTCGGACGGAATCGGTTGGTCGGTCGGTCTCACGGCGGTCGTCGTGTTCGGACTGTTGATCCGCTGGCTCGTCCTCTCCCGCAGGCAACTTGCCCAGCAGGAGGAGGTCAGCGAACTCGAGCGCACCAGGCGCACGGTTCTCGAGGAGAAGGCGAAGATCGCTCGGGATCTGCACGACGTCGTTGCGCATCACATGTCGATGGTGGTCGTGCAGGCGCAGAGTGCGCCGTATCGACTCGACGACGTATCCGAGGCCGCCGCGCTGGAATTCGCGTCGATCGGTGCCACGGCGCGCGAGGCGCTCAACGAGATCAGGGGAATGCTCGGCGTACTCCGTAGTGATGGGCAGCCGTGGCAGGACGCACCGGCACCGAACGCACTCGATCTCGAACGCACCCTTCACGCGAGCCGCAGGGCCGGGATGGACGTGCGCTGGAACATCACCGGACCGATCGAATCGATCTCCGACACAACGGGTTTAGCGCTGTACAGAATCCTCCAGGAGTCGTTGTCCAATGCTGCGCGCCATGCCCCCGAGGCTGCCGTGACCGTCGATATCACGGTGGGGCCGAGCACCGTCGTGATGACCGTGGTCAATGCGCCGTCACCGAAGATCGGTGGACCTACCGCTGGATCGGATACCGGCGGGCACGGGATAGCGGGCATGCGAGACCGAGCGCGGGCAGCACACGGGTGGCTGCACGCTTCCGCCCTACCGGACGGCGGATTCGAGGTGGCGGTGCACGTTCCGAACGGCATGCCTACCTCGACGGCGTGGACGGTCGCGGACGAACTCGCCTAGGCTGACGGGCGTGGCTACCACGGTGTTCATCGCCGACGACCAAGCGATGGTACGGCAGGGGTTCGGGGCCCTCCTCGGCGCTCAGGCCGACATCTCGGTGATCGGGGACGCCGACAACGGCAGGACGGCGGTCAGCGAGGTAGCTCGCCTGTTGCCCGATGTGGTGCTGATGGACGTTCGGATGCCGGAGATGAACGGTCTCGATGCCGCGCGAGCAATCCTGTCCGCCTCCCTCCCGTCGCCGGTGCGCATCCTGATGCTGACGACATTCGACATCGACGACTATGTCTACGAGGCGCTGGCACTCGGCGCGAGCGGCTTTCTGCTCAAGGATGCGCCGGCCGAGGAATTGATTCGAGGTGTGCGCGTCGTCGCCGCCGGCGATGCCCTGCTGGCGCCGTCGGTGACCAGACGGCTCATCGCGGACGTCACCGCCCGTCGCGGAGCGCGCCGCCACACGTCGCCGCGGCTGAGCGATCTGACTCCGCGTGAACGCGAGGTGCTCGAACTCATTGCCACCGGCATGTCCAATTCCGAGATCGCGGGCTCGCTGTTCCTGGCCGAACAGACCGTCAAAACCCATGTGGGCAAGGTCTTGGCCAAGCTCGGCCTACGCGATCGTGCCCAGGCTGTGGTGCTGGCCTACGAGACCGGCGTCGTGACGCCGAAGTGAGCGGCGGGCGGTACCGACGCGCGCACCACACCACGCCCCATTAGGCTGACGACCGTCATCGGGTCCACTTCACGGATCCGTAAGCAGAGAGGCGAAAATCGATGCGCATCGGAGTTCTGACCGGAGGCGGCGATTGCCCAGGGCTCAATGCGGTGATCCGCGCAGTGGTTCGTACCGCTGACGCGCGGTACGGCTCCACGGTCGTCGGCTTCCAGGACGGATGGCGCGGCCTACTCGAAGATCGCCGCGTGCAACTGCGCAACGACGACCGCAACGACCGGTTGCTCACCAAGGGTGGCACGATGCTCGGCACCGCGCGCACCAACCCGGATGTGTTGCGTGCCGGACTCGATCGGGTCAAGCAGACCCTCGAGGACAACGGCATCGACGTGTTGATTCCGATCGGTGGCGAAGGAACCCTCACCGCTGCCGCGTGGTTGTCCGAAGAGGGAGTGCCTGTGGTCGGGGTGCCCAAGACCATCGACAACGACATCGATTGCACCGACGTCACGTTCGGCTTCGACACGGCACTGACGATCGCTACCGACGCGATCGACCGTCTGCACAGCACCGCCGAATCCCATCAGCGGGTGATGCTCGTCGAGGTGATGGGTCGGCACGCGGGGTGGATTGCGCTGCACGCCGGATTGGCGTCGGGCTCGCACATGACGCTCATCCCGGAGCAGCCGTTCGACGTCGAGGAAGTATGCACCTTGGTGCGCAAGCGTTTTCAGCGTGGAGACTCACATTTCATCTGCGTCGTCGCCGAGGGAGCCAAGCCGATGGAGGGCTCGATGAAGCTTCTCGACGGCGGCATCGACGAGTTCGGTCACGTTCGATTCACCGGAGTCGCTCACCAGCTCGGTGTCGAGATCGAACGTCGCATCAACAAGGAAGTTCGTACCACCGTGCTCGGGCACGTCCAGCGCGGTGGAACCCCCACGCCCTACGACCGCGTGCTCGCGACTCGGTTCGGCGTCAACGCGACCGACGCGGCGCACGCCGGCGACTTCGGCAAGATGGTCTCGTTGCGGGGCACCGAGATCGGCCTGGTGTCCTTGGCCGAGGCGACCAAGCAGCTCAAGCGGGTACCGCAGACCCGATACGACGACGCCGCCGCGTTCTTCGGCTGAACCGGCACCCCGGGAGGTCACATGCGACTGGCGGCCTCTTGGATCTCGGCCTCGCGTGCTTCTGTCTCTCGGCGCAGTTGGCGTCGTCGCCGCGCTGCCTCGAATCGCTGAGCACCGACGTCGGTGGTCGGCGTCAACTGGGGGAGTGTCTCCGGCTTGCCGTCGTCGCCGATCGCGACCATGGTGAAGTAGCAACTGTTGGTGTGCCGCAGCTCACCGCGCTGAATGTTCTCTGTTTCCACGCGAATCCCGACTTCCATCGAGGTGCGGCCGGTGTAGTTGACCGATGCCGAGAAAGTGACGAGTTCACCGACGTGGATGGGCTCGCGAAAGACGACTCGATCGACCGACAGGGTGACCACGTACGCCCCGGCGTAGCGACTGGCACAGGCATACGCCACCTGGTCCAGGAATTTGAGGATGGTGCCGCCGTGGACGTTGCCGGAAAAATTGGCCATGTCCGGGGTCATCAGCACGGTCATCGACAGCGTCTGCTTCTCGGTGTGCGTCACCCGTGCACGGTAACCAGTGCACGTGGTTACTCGCGCGTCGTATGCAATGCATAAACTACGGACCATGACTGCTGCAACCGTCGATCTGATCGATTACGACGATGTGCTCGCCACGTTCGACCCCGTGTTGGGCATGGAGGTCCACGTGGAGCTGGGTACGGAGACCAAGATGTTCTGCGGTTGCCCCACCGCGTTCGGTGCCGAGCCCAACACGCAGGTGTGCCCGGTGTGCCTGAGCCTTCCCGGCGCGCTACCGGTGGTCAACGCAGCTGCCGTGGAATCTGCAATCCGTATCGGGTTGGCGCTCAATTGCTCGATCACTCCGTGGGGTCGGTTCGCTCGCAAGAACTACTTCTACCCGGATCAGCCGAAGAACTATCAGATCTCGCAGTACGACGAGCCCATCGCCACCGAGGGCTACCTCGATGTTCTGCTCGACGACGGCAGCACGTTCCGCGTCGAGATCGAGCGCGCGCACATGGAAGAGGACACCGGCAAGTCGACGCACGTCGGCGGAGCGACCGGCCGCATCGAAGGCGCGTCGCATTCGCTGCTCGATTACAACCGTGCAGGTGTGCCGTTGGTGGAGATCGTGACGAAGACGATCACGGGAACCGGAGCCCGCGCGCCCGAAGTGGCACGTGCCTACGTCACCGCACTCCGAGATCTGCTGAAGTCGCTGAACGTCTCCGACGTGCGCATGGACCAAGGTTCGTTGCGCTGTGACGCCAACGTGTCGCTGATGAAGAAGACGGCGACCGAATTCGGCACCCGCACCGAGACGAAGAATGTCAACTCGCTCAAGAGTGTCGAGGTTGCCGTTCGGTACGAGATGCGCCGTCAGGCAGCGGTTCTCGAAGCGGGCGGAGAAGTGGTTCAGGAGACTCGGCACTTCCAGGAATCCGACGGAACCACCACCAAAGGCCGCAAAAAGGAGACCGCAGAGGACTACCGGTACTTCCCCGAGCCCGATCTTGCGCCCGTCGCTCCGAACGCGGACTGGATCGAGGAGCTCCGCGAGACCCTGCCCGAGCTTCCGTGGCTCCGACGCGGCCGGATCCAGAAGGATTGGGGTGTCTCCGACGAGGAAATGCGCGACCTGGTGAATTCCGGGGCGCTCGAGCTCGTCGCGGCAACGGTGGATGCGGGTGCGTCGCCACAGGCCGCGAGGTCCTGGTGGGTGTCGTACCTGTCGCAGCAAGCGAATGTGGCCGGAGTGGAGCTGGCCGATCTGTCGATCACGCCGGCCCAGGTGGCGGAAGTGGCCGCGTTGGTTTCCGACGGCAAGCTCAACAACAACGGTGCTCGTCAGGTGGTGGACGGGGTGCTGGCAGGCGAGGGCGAGCCGGCTCAGGTGATGTCCGACCGTAACCTCGTGTTGGAGAAGGACGACACCAAGTTGCAGGCCGCCGTCGACGAGGCACTCGCTGCCAATCCTGGTGTGGTGGACAAGATCCGCAGCGGCAAGGTTCAAGCTGCCGGTGCCATCGTGGGTGCGGTGATGAAGGCGACGCGCGGTCAGGCCGACGCGGCCCGCGTCAAGGAACTCGTCCTCGAGGCCTGCGGCCAGTCCTGATCGTCGACATAGCCCGCGGCCGAGCGCACCGTGCGCTCGGCCGCAGGCTTATGTCGATCAGTCGATACCGCCGCCGCCGCCACCGGGGAAGGGAACCTTGACGACGCGGTCGTCGGTGGGGCCGGGCTCTGCACCGCTCTTGTTCACCGTGCCGACCAAAATTTGACCGTCGGCTGAGCTCGTTGCCCCGTTCAGCTGTCCGTAGCGGTCCTGGATCAGCAGCGTCGGTTCGGCCGACACGGCTCCGGTGTTTGCGTCGGTGGTCAGCGCTGCAACTGCTTTCGCCGTCGTGAGGGCTACGGCCACACCACCGTCGCCTGCTGCGCACCCGGCGACACCTGGGCGGTCCGGCCACGTCCATACCGGAGAGAACACCGCGCCGAGTTTGTCGATGCGCTGCAAGCGATCCTCGATCGCGGTGCGGTCGGTGACGTAGATGTTCCCGGCACCGTCGGTGCACACATCGCCTGCCGTCCCGATTCCACTCAGTGCGATCTGCGGACGCGGGGGATCGGACGTCGGGGACAATGACGTCACTCGTAACAGCTTGCCGGACAACGAATCCGGATTCACGGCTGCGGCCGGGTCGCCGTTGTCACCGGTGAGGACGAGCAGCTCGGTCGGCGTGTAGAAGTCGATGGACCCACGATTGCCTGTCGCGCCGCGAGGAATGCCGGTCAAGATGTCCTTGGGAACGTCGCCGGGAGCGAGCCGAACCACCCTGGTGTCCGAGGGGGTGGTGACGAGGGCGTAGAGCAGCCTGTCCTCGGCGTACGTCGGAGAGAGCGCAATGTCCAGTAGGCCTCCGTCTCCGCTGCCATCGACCGCTATCCGGGCCACCTCGAGCGGTGTGCGGCCGGCGGCGACCTCCATGATGCGACCGGTGCGGCGCTCGGCGATCAGCGCGCTCTGTCCGTCGGGCAGGGCCACGAGGCCGCCCGTGGTGTCCAGACACGTCGCGATCACCGACGGGTCGGGATCGACGCAGGGACCCGACGGCGGGGGCGGAGCATTCGGATCCGACGACGGCGGTGCCTCGCTGGGGGTCGTCGGTTGCAACTCGGCGGCACCGACCTCGGGTGCAGGGGTGAACGGCGACGAATTCGAGTCGTCGAAGCGGGCGCACCCAGCGAGCAAGGCGGCCGTCATGGAGAGTGCGACGACAGCGGTAGTGGCACTTCGAGGTGACGCTCCGACCGGCTTCATCCTTCGAACGGTACGTCAGCAGTGGCGCGGACTCGCCACGCGGCCATGAGGGGAATCGGCACATATCGGCTCTACTGTGGAGAGGTGACCGATACACCGCGCGACCCCAACCGGCCGGACCAGCCGTACGAACCGGCCGAGAGCCCGTACGACAACCCCACCGAACAGATCCCACCCTCGCGCTCTGCGTCCGGTACATCCGCCCCGGATCGAGGCGACACCTCCGGCGCACCGACCGCGGCGTTCGGTGCCCAGCGTTCGGATCGATTGCCTCGGACCGACGACGAGCTCGACTTTCCGCACTCGTCGACGTCCGATGCGCGTTCTACCGACGCGCAGCCGACCGAGAAGATCCAGGCCTATCGGCCGTCGGCTTACGCGGATTCGCCCACCACCGGTGCGTCGGCCGACAGCACCTCCTCGACCGCATACTCCGATCACTCCACCGAGTACCTCGGTACCTCGGCGGGCTCGGGAGCCACAGCGTCCAGGGCGGCAGTCACCCCGGAGCCCGAGGTTCGCACCGAGACAGTCGAGGTGCCCGCTCGTCGTGGTAGCGCCGATCTCGGCTTGTTCGTCCTGCGCGTGGCGATAGGAGCGGTATTCCTCGGTCACGGTCTGCAGAAGTTGGTCGGCCTGTGGAACGGGCCGGGACTCGACGGATTCCAGAATCTGCTGGAGACCTCGGGCTTCCGCTACTCGGAAATTCTCGCGATCGCGGCTGCTGCGGGCGAGACGCTGGGCGGCGCGTTGTTGATCCTGGGTCTGGCGACGCCCCTCGCGGGCGCAGCCGTGCTGGCGACCATCATCAATGCGTGGTGCTTCAAGCAGGCCGCAGAGCCAGGATTGCAGTTCTCCGGGAGCAGCGGTGTCGAGTACGAGACAGTTCTCGGTTTCGCCGCGGCCGCAATCATTCTCACGGGCCCGGGAAAGATCGCTTTCGACGGTCGCCGTGGGTGGGCCACTCGACCGCGCATCGGATCGCTGCTGGCACTCGTCGTCGGCATCGCCGCCGGCGTCTGCATCTGGATCTTCCTCAACGGCGCCAACCCCGTCGCTCGCTGATCCCCGACATCGATCGGACCCATGTGCGTGGCACTTCGTAGCGCCACGCACATGGGTTCTGCTGTTTCTCAGGGCACGTAGCGGACGGCACCCTTGTCGGCCGATGTCGCCAAGGCCGCATACGCGCGCAAGGCGGTAGTGACCGTGCGCTGGCGGTCCACCGGCTGCCACGGACGCTCGGACGCGGTCATCTTCGCTCGGCGCGTCTCGAGGGTCTCGTCGTCCACGAGAATTTCGAGGGTGCGTGAGGCGACGTCGATCCGAACTTGGTCACCGTTCTCGACGAGCCCGATGACTCCGCCTGCTGCGGCCTCGGGTGAAATGTGCCCGATGGACAGGCCAGAGGTTCCGCCGGAGAAGCGGCCGTCGGTGATCAGCGCGCAGACCTTGCCCAGACCGGCACCCTTCAGAAACGCCGTCGGGTGCAGCATCTCCTGCATGCCGGGGCCGCCCTTGGGTCCCTCGTAGCGAACGACCAGCACGTCGCCGGGTTGGATCTTCTTCTGCAGAATGGCCGAGACGGCCTCTTCCTGCGATTCGACGACCAGCGCGGGGCCCTGGAACGCGAACAGGTCCTCGTCGATGCCTGCGGTCTTGAGGATGGCACCGTCGACCGCGATGTTCCCGCGGAGCACCACCAGGCCACCTTCGACCGTGTAAGCGTGTTCCAGGTCGCGGATGCAGCCACCCGCAGCGTCGGTATCGAGAGACGACCAGCGGTTGCTCGTGGAGAACGGTTCGACGGTGCGGACGCCACCGGGCGCGGCGTGGAACAACTCGATCGCTTCGTCGGACGCCTTTCCGGATCGGATGTCCCAGGTGTCAAGCCACTCGTCGAAGCTCTTCGTGTGCACGGTCGAGACGTCGGTTTCGAGCAGGTTCGCGCGACGCAGTTCGCCGAGGAGAGCCGGAATTCCTCCGGCACGGTGCACGTCTTCCATGTGGTAATCGGAATTGGGTGAGACCTTCGCCAGGCACGGGACCCTGCGGCTGATGGCGTCGATGGTCTCGAGGTCGAAGTCGACCTCACCT
Organism: Rhodococcus sp. IEGM1428; assembly: GCF_050321865.1. Lineage (NCBI taxonomy): Bacteria > Bacillati > Actinomycetota > Actinomycetes > Mycobacteriales > Nocardiaceae > Rhodococcus > Rhodococcus sp. IEGM1428. Next base: position 1,094,044 of record NZ_JBNQFW010000001.1, read on the forward strand.
TCCTGCGCGGCAGCGAGGGTGTGCAGCACCGTGTTGGTCGATCCGCCCATCGCCACATCCAGTGCCATGGCATTGCGAAACGCGGCCGGCGTGGCGATGTTACGAGGGAGAACGGACTCGTCCTCGTCGCGGTAGTACTTCAACGCGGCGTCGACGATCGTGGTGCCGGCCCGCGTGAACAGCGCTCGACGGGCCTCGTGAGTGGCCAGGGTGGAGCCGTTACCGGGCAACGCCAGGCCGAGCGCCTCGGTGAGGCAGTTCATCGAGTTCGCAGTGAACATTCCCGAGCAGGATCCGCATGTGGGGCAGGCACTGCGCTCGACCTCGTCGAGGCCTTCCTCGGAGACGGCATCGTTCGCGCTGGCGGAGATCGCGGTGATCAGGTCGGTCGGCGCCTGTGCGACACCGCCGACTACGACGGCCTTACCCGCCTCCATCGGTCCGCCCGAGACGAAGACGGCCGGGATGTTCAGGCGCATCGCGGCATTGAGCATGCCGGGAGTGATCTTGTCGCAGTTGGAGATGCAGACCAGCGCGTCGGCGGTGTGCGCGTTGGCCATGTACTCGACGGAATCGGCGATGATCTCGCGGCTGGGCAGCGAGTACAGCATGCCGCCGTGGCCCATGGCGATGCCGTCGTCGACGGCGATCGTGTGGAATTCACGGGGAACGCCGCCGGCCGCGCGGACGGCGGCGGCGACGATCTCGCCCACGTTCTTCAGGTGCACGTGGCCCGGGACGAACTGGGTGTACGAGTTCGCGATGGCGACGATGGGTTTACCGAAATCCGAATCGGTCATTCCGGTGGCGCGCCACAGCGAGCGTGCGCCCGCGGCGTTGCGTCCGACAGTGGTGACCCGTGAGCGTAGCGGCGGCATGTGCGTAGTCCTCGTTCGTTGCAGCGGTTTCTCGCACGGACGAGGCTACTCGCCGTCGCCTACCGGTCGGTCGGTGCCTGCTCACCCTCGGCGTCGTCGGCTTCCGCTCGGGCCTTTTCTTCTGCGGCAGCGGCAGCGGCGTACGGATCGGTGATGCGGCCGCCGCTGGCAGCAGCGAGTTGGGGGAGGAGATCGAACCGCACCAGCGGCAGCGATTTCTCGCTCTTGTCGCTCAGGACGACGCGCGCCCAGCGGCGATCCGGGAAATGCAGACCCGTCACCGAATTCCAGTCGATCACGTCCGAACCCACGAACCGTCGAGCGGTGATCGCGTCCGGAGTGACGACGGTGCGCACCCGAAGCACCCAGACGAACGCAACGATCGGCAGGATCAGCAGCCAGCCCAGAGCCGCGGGCCAGCTGAACGCCGGCAGCGCTGTGCCGAACAGCAGCAGCGCCACGCCGAGCAGGGCAAGGCGCGGCATGCGAATGACCTGCGTGGTCGACGGTTGCTGACCCTCGGCACCGTTCGGTGCCTCGGAGGCAGTGTGGGATGATGGCCGAGGTGGTTCGGACTGCTGCGGAGACGACACCCATTCATCTTCGCATTGCATCTACGCGATCTCACATAATGGGATTGCGTCGTGACGAGTTTGACTCTTCCCTGTGCGCGCGCCTACCGTCGAGCGCGTGAAGCGGAATTGGATACTCGTAATCGGCCGGCGCGTCAACGCCTGAGCCGGTTGTTCAAACTCGCATCGACGCGCCACCCTCGTACAGCACTCGCTGACGGGGGTTTTTTCTTGCCCAGAGATCGCCCAGCAATTTCACATTCCTGAGGAAGCAATCAGTGAGCGCACCAACCGCACGCCCGGGGCCCACGACTCGTAAGTCGGGGCCGGCCGCAAGCCCGTCGACCAGCAGCCCGTCCGCAGAAGCGGCGACCAACGGATCGCGACGTCACGTCGCGCCCGAGAAGGTCTCCGGCGCACAGTCGGTCGTTCGAGCCCTCGAAGAACTCGACGTCGACACCGTATTCGGCATTCCCGGTGGCGCGGTTCTACCGGTCTACGACCCGCTCTTCGACTCCGTCAAGGTGCGCCATGTGTTGGTGCGTCACGAGCAGGGTGCAGGCCACGCAGCGACCGGCTACGCCCAGGCGACCGGCAAGGTCGGCGTCTGCATGGCGACCTCCGGCCCGGGTGCGACCAACCTCGTCACCCCGTTGGCCGATGCACAGATGGACTCGGTGCCCATCGTCGCGATCACCGGTCAGGTCGCGCGCAGCCTCATCGGCACCGACGGCTTCCAGGAAGCCGATATCTCGGGTATCACGATGCCCATCACCAAGCACAACTTCCTGATCACCGACGGCGCGGACATTCCGCGCATCATGGCCGAGGCGTTCTACATCGCGGCCTCGGGTCGTCCCGGAGCCGTGCTCGTCGACATCCCGAAGGACGTGCTGCAGGCACAGACCACGTTCTCGTGGCCACCGGAAATGCGTCTGCCCGGGTACCGCCCGGTCACCAAGCCGCACGGCAAGCAGGTTCGTGAAGCAGCGCGCTACATCGCCGATGCCAAGCAGCCGGTGCTGTACGTCGGCGGCGGCGTCATCAAGGCGAACGCCTCTGCAGAACTGCTCGAGCTCGCCGAACTGACCGGCATTCCGGTTGTCACCACGTTGATGGCGCGCGGGGCGTTTCCCGACACCCACCAGCTGAACCTGGGCATGCCCGGTATGCACGGCACGGTCGCTGCGGTCGCCGCTCTGCAACGCAGCGATCTGCTGATCACGCTCGGTGCCCGGTTCGACGACCGCGTCACCGGTCAGCTCTCGTCCTTCGCGCCGGATGCCAAGGTCATCCACGCCGACATCGACCCCGCCGAGATCGGTAAGAACCGGTACGCGGACGTGCCGATAGTGGGCGACTGCGGCGAGGTCATCACCGAGCTGATCGAGGCTCTGCGGGCCGATCGCGCGACCGGAACGACTCTCGATCTCGAGCAGTGGTGGGTCTACCTCGACGGCATCCGCAAGACGTACCCGTTGAGTTACGACCGTCCGTCCGACGGTTCCATGTCTCCCGAGTTCGTGATCTCCTCGGTCGGCAAGTTCGCCGGTCCCGACGCGATCTACTGTGCCGGCGTCGGCCAGCACCAGATGTGGGCCGCGCAGTTCATCAACTACGAAAAGCCGCGCACGTGGCTCAACTCGGGTGGCCTCGGCACGATGGGGTACGCGGTTCCGGCCGCCATGGGAGCCAAGATGGGCCTGCCCGACGCCGAGGTGTGGGCCATCGACGGTGACGGTTGTTTCCAGATGACCAACCAGGAGCTCGCGACCTGCGCGGTCGAGGGCATCCCGATCAAGGTCGCGCTCATCAACAACGGCAACCTCGGCATGGTTCGGCAGTGGCAGACCCTGTTCTACGAAGAGCGCTACTCCAACACCAACCTCGGTACGCACGGTGCCGTCCGTATCCCCGATTTCGTCAAGCTTGCCGAGGCATTGGGCTGCGTCGGTCTGCGGTGCGAGCGGGAAGAGGACGTCGATGCCGTGATCGCTCAGGCACGCGCGATCAACGATCGTCCGGTCGTCATCGACTTCATCGTCGGTGCCGACGCCCAGGTGTGGCCGATGGTGGCCGCCGGAACAGGCAACGACGAGATCATGGCCGCCCGCGGAATTCGGCCGCTGTTCGACGAGGACGAGACCGTGGGCAGCGAGCCGGGAATCGACGACGCGATGGAACGCGAGCAGGCGCCGCACCCGATGAACAACGACGTGAAAGGCACCGACCTGTGAGCACGAGCCATACCCTCAGCGTTCTCGTCGAGGACAAGCCAGGTGTGCTGGCCCGCGTCGCCGCACTGTTCTCGCGTCGCGGCTTCAACATCTCCTCGCTCGCCGTCGGCGGAACCGAGATTCCCGACATCTCACGCATGACCATCGTCGTGACCGTCGACGAATTTCCGCTCGAGCAGGTGACCAAGCAGCTCAACAAGCTCATCAACGTCATCAAGATCGTCGAGCAGGACGACGATTCCTCGGTGGCTCGCGAGTTGGTGCTGATCAAGGTCCGAGCCGACGCCAGCGTCCGCAGCGAGGTCATCGAAACGGTGAACCTGTTCCGCGCCAAGGTGATCGATGTCTCGCCCGAGGCAGTCACGGTCGAAGCGACGGGCACCCGCTCGAAGCTCGACGCGTTGCTGAAGATGTTGGACCCCTATGGAATTCGAGAAATAGTTCAGTCGGGAGTCGTTGCCGTCGGACGTGGACCGAAATCGATCACTGCGTCGCGGTAGCGGCCCCGGTGACGAACACACGTAAAACCCAAGAGGAAAGGTAACAACCAGTGGCAGTCGAGATGTTCTACGACGACGATGCTGATCTGTCGATCATCCAGGGCCGCAAGGTCGCTGTGATCGGATACGGAAGCCAGGGCCACGCGCACTCTCTGAGCCTGCGCGACTCCGGCGTCGATGTTCGCATCGGCCTGGCGGCAGGCTCGAAGTCCCGCGCCAAGGCGGAGGAGCAGGGCCTGAAGGTCGGTACGCCCGCCGAGGTGTCCGAGTGGGCAGACGTGATCATGGTGCTCGCACCCGATACCGCTCAGGCCAAGATCTTCTCCGAAGAGATCGAGCCCAACCTGAAGGACGGCGACGCGCTGTTCTTCGGCCACGGCCTCAACATCCACTTCGACCTGATCAAGGCTCCGGAGTTCGTCACCGTCGGCATGGTCGCACCCAAGGGCCCCGGCCACCTCGTGCGTCGCCAGTTCGTCGACGGCAAGGGCGTTCCCGCGCTCATCGCCATCGACCAGGACCCGAAGGGTGAGGGCCAGGCCCTCGCACTGTCGTGGGCCAAGGGCATCGGCGGAACCCGCGCAGGCGTCATCAAGACCACGTTCAAGGAAGAAACCGAGACCGACCTCTTCGGTGAGCAGGCCGTGCTGTGCGGTGGCACCGAAGAGCTCGTCAAGACCGGCTTCGAGGTCATGGTCGAGGCCGGCTACGCCCCCGAGATGGCGTACTTCGAGGTGCTACACGAGCTCAAGCTCATCGTCGACCTCATGTACGAGGGCGGCATCGCTCGTATGAACTACTCGGTGTCCGACACCGCGGAGTTCGGCGGCTACCTCTCGGGACCTCGCGTCATCGACGCAGGTACCAAGGAGCGCATGAAGGCAATTCTGGCCGACATCCAGTCGGGTGAGTTCACTCGTCGCCTGGTCGCCAACGTCGAGAACGGCAACACCGAGCTCGAAGGCCTGCGCAAGGCCAACGCCGAGCACCCCATCGAGGTCACCGGCAAGAAGCTGCGCGACCTGATGAGCTGGGTCGATCGTCCGATCACCGAAACGGCATGATTCTCGCCGAATCGCGTTCGCACGCACACTGATCGAAGGGCACCGCTACACAAGGTGGCGGTGCCCTTCGGTGCGTGCCCGACGGTGGCGTCGCAGCTCGACGTCGCCGGCCACTAAACTGTTTCTGCTGCACCAGCTCCGAAATTTTTACCGTCAACAGTCTCGAACCGACTTAGGGAGTTCTTCACGTGAGCCAGCCAGGCCGTCCTGTCGTTCTGATCGCCGACAAACTTGCGCAGTCCACCGTCGAGGCACTGGGTGACGGCGTCGAGGTCCGTTGGGTCGACGGCCCGGATCGTCCCGCGCTGCTCGCCGCGGTTCCCGAGGCCGACGCGATCCTCGTGCGTTCCGCGACCACGGTCGACGCCGAGGTGCTCGCTGCCGGGACCAATCTCAAGATCGTCGCCCGCGCCGGCGTCGGCCTGGACAACGTCGACGTACCCGCAGCCACCGAGCGCGGCGTCCTCGTCGTCAACGCACCGACCTCCAACATCCACACCGCCGCCGAGCATGCAGTCACGTTGCTCCTCGCGGCCGCGCGTCAGATTCCCGCTGCCGACGCCACCCTGCGTCAGCACGAGTGGAAGCGCAGCAAGTTCAACGGTGTCGAGATCTTCGGCAAGACCGTCGGTGTCGTGGGCCTCGGCCGCATCGGTCAGTTGTTCGCGCAGCGTCTCGCCGCATTCGAAACCCACATCATCGCCTACGACCCCTACGTCTCCGCTGCCCGCGCGGCGCAGCTCGGTATCGAACTGGTGAGCTTGGACGAGCTGCTCGAGCGCGCAGACATGTTCTCGGTTCACCTGCCGAAGACGCCCGAGACCAAGGGCATCATCGGCAAGGAAGCCCTCGCCAAGACCAAGCCGGGTGTCATCGTCGTCAACGCCGCTCGCGGTGGTCTGGTCGACGAGCAGGCGCTGGCCGACGCCATCACCAGCGGTCATGTCTTCGCCGCCGGTATCGACGTCTACGCCTCCGAGCCGTGCACCGACAGCCCGTTGTTCGAGCTGCCCCAGGTCGTCGTCACCCCGCACCTCGGCGCGTCGACCACCGAGGCCCAGGACCGCGCAGGCACCGATGTGGCCAAGTCCGTGTTGCTCGCTCTCGCAGGTGAATTCGTGCCCGACGCGGTCAATGTCAAGGGTGGGGCCGTCGGCGAAGAGGTCTCGCCGTGGCTCGAGATCGTGCGCAAGCAGGGCGTACTGCTGGGCGCACTGTCCACCGAGCTTCCCACGTCGCTCTCGGTCGACGTACGCGGCGAACTGGCCGCCGAGGACGTCGAGATCCTCAAGCTGTCGGCGTTGCGGGGCTTGTTCTCTGCGGTCATCGAGGACTCGGTCACGTTCGTCAACGCTCCGTCGCTCGCCGAGGAGCGTGGCGTCACCGCCGAGGTCACCACGGCGTCCGAAAGCGAGAACCACCGCAGCGTCGTCGACGTCCGGGCCGTGTACGGCGACGGAACGGTCCTGAACGTCGCCGGAACTCTCACCGGGACGACGCAGGTCGAGAAGATCGTCAACATCAACGGTCGCAACTTCGATCTGCGCGCCGAGGGCAAGAACCTCATCGTCAACTACGCGGATCAGCCCGGCAGTCTCGGCCGGATCGGCACGCTGCTCGGTGATGCAGGCATCGACATTCAGGCCGCTGCGCTGAGCCAGGACTCCGAGGGTGACGGCGCAACGATTCTGTTGCGCGTCGACAAGGACGTTCCGGCCGAGCTCAGTGCGAGCATCGCGACCGCGGTGGGTGCCTCCACCATCGAGCTGGTCGACCTGTCCTGATCGCCGCAGCCGATCGGACCAACACGAACTACGAGGAGTGAGATGAAGCTGGCCGTCATCGCCGGGGACGGAATCGGACCCGAGGTCGTCGCCGAGGCGCTTGCCGTGCTCGACGTGGTCGCGCCCGGTACCGAGAAGACCGAGTACGACCTCGGTGCGCGCCGCTACAACGCCACCGGGGAGCTACTACCGGACTCGGTGTTGGCGGAACTGCGTGAGCACGACGCAATCCTGTTGGGAGCCATCGGCGATCCGTCGGTACCCAGTGGTGTGCTCGAACGCGGGTTGCTTCTGCGCGCTCGATTCGCGCTCGATCATCACATCAATCTGCGTCCGGCCAAGCTGTATCCCGGAGTTGTCGGCCCGCTGGCCGGCGACAAGGAGATCGACGTCGTCGTCGTGCGCGAGGGCACCGAGGGGCCCTACACCGGAAACGGTGGTGCGCTTCGGGTCGGTACGCCGCACGAGGTCGCTACCGAGGTCAGCGTCAACACGCGCTACGGCGTGGAGCGGGTGGTGCGCAACGGTTTCGAGCGAGCGCTCACTCGGAGGAAGCATCTGACGCTGCTGCACAAGACCAATGTGCTGACCTTCGCAGGCAGCCTGTGGGCTCGCACCGTCGACGAGGTTGCCGCGGAATTCCCGGACGTCGAGGTCGCATATCAGCACATCGATGCCGCGATGATTCACCTCGTCACCGATCCCGGTCGGTTCGATGTGATCGTCACCGACAACCTGTTCGGCGACATCGTGACCGACCTCTCGGCCGCAGTGACCGGTGGAATCGGTTTGGCCGCAAGCGGAAACATCGATGCGACCCGTACCAACCCGAGCATGTTCGAGCCGGTTCACGGTAGTGCGCCCGACATCGCCGGACAGCAGAAGGCAGATCCGACCGCTGCCATCCTGTCGGTGTCGCTGTTGCTCGATCATCTCGGAGATGCGGCGGGAGCCGCGCGAGTGGAAGCCGCTGTCGCAGCGGATCTCGCGCAGCGAGGGACGACGGCGGCGTCGACGAAGGAGATCGGCGCACGAATCGCCGCTCGCCTGTAGCTCGATCGACACGACATGCCACGGTAGGCCGACTGCCCACCGTGGCATGTCGTGTTTCCGGATATCCCCGCCGTGCTGGATCAGCCGGCACTGTCGGAATTCTCGGCGGGAATCTCGGGACGTGGATCGTCGGGGACGATCGGCACGGAGAGTGCGGGGAAGATCGCCGACACCAGGAATGCGATGGGAAAGCTGACCGCCGCAAGTGCCCCGAACACCGGCGGCACGGCCGACGCGAACACGTATTGACTCGTGTTCTGTACGCCGAGGGCGCGTCCGCTCCAATACGGTCCAGATATCTCGGCGACAGCGGTGAAGGCAAGACCGTTCGGGGCAACGGTGGCTACGGACGCGACGACGAGCAGCACGATCGCGACGGGGGAGTCGAACCAGTCGGCCACTCCGAGTCCGAGCATGCTGACGGCGGCAGTCACCGCGACCCACCGTAGGGGCCGCATGCGGCTGCCGACCCGATCGGACAGTGCGCCGACGCACATCCGGCCCAGTGCGCCGAGAATCTGCGTGACCGTGACGAGAACGCCCGCCGCCGCTGCCGTCCATCCTCGGTCGGTCATCAGCCAGACGAGCGCGTACGTCCAGACCACGTACTGCGGGACCACCAACAGGATCGACGTGGCGTGAATGCGCCACAGTTGCCTGCTGCCTCGGTACGGATTGTCGAGCAAACCCTGCTCCGCCGCATCGGTGCGATTGGGACGCGGGGGGTCGACGACAGCGAGACACAGGAGTGCGGCTGTTGCGCACACGGCGGCGGGTACGAGCAGAGCCGCTCCGACGCCGTGGTCCCGAGCGATGGGTGGGATGGTCAGTGCTGCAACGGCCACGCCCAGCGGTACCGACATCTGCCTGATACCCATCGCCAATCCACGGCGATGCGGCGGGAACCATCCCACCACGACTCGTCCGCTCGCGCTGTTCGCACTGGCGGCCGCCATACCGCCGATCAGCAGAAGAACGGCCAGCACCGGAATGGAGGTGCTGACCACTGCAGCGACACTCGCGGCGGCCGTGAGCCCGAGCCCGATCACCAGGACGAGACGCTCGCCGATCCGGTCGACGAGCACGCCCCATGCGATGAGGGTCAACATGATGCCGACGGTGGGCATCGCAACGACGAATCCTGCCGTGGCAAGGCCGAGCCCTCGGTCGTCGTGCAGAGCGGGAATGAGAAATGCAGCACCGTTGATGAAGACGGCACCTGCAGTCTGGGCAAGCATTCCGAGTACGAGCATGAACCACCGTCGTGTCTCGCCGATACCGGACAACTGCTTCGTGGCGTCCATTCCGTCCTCACGATCTCACTATGTGAACATTCAGTCTTGAAATATGGAACCTGTTCGGAACATTACACCGGCGAAGGATCAACGGATCGGACGGCGTCGACGTGTGAAGAACGACGGTCGATAGACTTCGGGCATGCGTCTCGGTCGAATTGCAAGTCCTGATGGTGTGGCATTCGTGAGTATCGAAGGTGAGGGTGACTCGCAGACTGCGAAGGAAATTGCCGAACATCCTTTCGGCACACCCACGTTCACGGGTCGGTCGTGGCCGCTGGCCGACGTCCGACTGCTCGCTCCCATCCTCGCCAGCAAGGTCATCGCCATCGGCAAGAACTACGCCGCTCACGCGGCCGAGATGGGCGGTGAGGCACCGAAGGACCCCGTGATCTTCATCAAGCCGAACACCTCCATCGTCGGCCCGGGTGCGGCCATCGTGCTGCCGTCGTCGTCGAACGAGGTGCACTACGAGGGTGAACTGGCCATCGTGATCGGTCGTCCCTGCAAGGATGTTCCCGCGTCGAAGGCGTACGAGGTGGTGCTCGGATACACCGTCGCCAACGACGTCTCGGCCCGTGATCACCAGAAGAACGACGGGCAGTGGACTCGTGCCAAGGGGCACGACACCTTCTGCCCACTGGGGCCGTGGATCGAGACCTCGATCGATCCCTCCGATCTGGAGATCAAGACCGAGGTCGACGGTGTCGTCAAGCAGCGGAGCCGCACTTCGCTTCTGCTGCACGATATTCCGAAGATCATCGAGTGGGTGTCCGCAGTGATGACGCTGCTCCCCGGTGACGTCATTCTCACCGGAACCCCCGAGGGAGTGGGACCCATCGTCGACGGTGACAGTGTGTCGATCACCGTCGAGGGAATCGGTACCCTGACCAATCCCGTCGCAGCGAAGAAGTAGGGCAACGATGACCACTCCAGCAGCCGTACGCGTTCGATTCTGCCCGTCTCCCACCGGTACCCCGCACGTCGGACTCATCCGAACAGCGCTGTTCAACTGGGCGTTCGCGAGGCATCACGGTGGAACTTTCGTCTTTCGCATCGAGGACACGGACGCCGCACGCGACTCCGAGGAGTCCTACGCCGCCCTGCTCGACGCATTGCGCTGGCTCGGTCTCGACTGGGACGAGGGTCCCGAGGTGGGCGGTCCGTACGAGCCCTACCGTCAGTCTTTGCGTCGAGATCAGCACACGGCCGTCGTTCGACAGTTGCTCGACGCCGGTGAAGCCTACGAATCGTTTTCCACGCCCGAGGAAGTCGAAGCTCGCCACAAGGCCGCCGGGCGCGACCCCAAGCTCGGCTACGACAACTTCGACCGCGATCTGACTCCGGAACAGCGGCAGGGCTTTCTGGACGAGGGGCGTGGAGCCGTCGTACGGCTGCGTATGCCCGATCACGATCTGACCTGGAACGACCTCGTACGCGGGGAGACCACGTTCAAGGCGGGAACCGTACCGGACTTCGCGTTGACCCGCGGTAACGGAGTTCCGCTGTACACGTTGGTCAATCCCGTCGACGACGCACTGATGAAGATCACCCATGTGCTGCGCGGCGAAGACCTGCTGTCGTCGACCCCTCGTCAGCTCGCCCTCTACGAGGCGCTGATCCGAATCGGCGTGGCCGATCGGACCCCGGAGTTCGGGCATCTGCCGTTCGTGATGGGCCAGGCCAACAAGAAGCTGTCCAAGCGTGATCCCGAAGCCGATCTCTTCATCCACCGCGATCGGGGATTCATCCCCGAGGGGTTGCTGAACTACCTCGCCCTTCTCGGGTGGGGCATCTCGGACGACCACGATGTGTTCTCGCTCGACGAGATGGTGGCGGCGTTCGAGATCTCGTCGGTCAATTCCAACCCGGCGCGCTTCGATCAGAAGAAGGCCGACGCGATCAACGCCGAGCACATCAGGATGCTGGCAGCGGACGATTTCGCGGCGCGCTTGCGCGAATACCTCGTCGCTCGAGGCCATCTCACCGAGCCGGTCGACGAGAAGATCTTCGCCGTCGCGGCCGATCTGGTGCAGACCCGCATCGTCGTGCTGTCGGACGCATGGGGACTGCTGAAATTCTTGTTCGTCGACGAGGCGGACTTCGAGATCGATCCCGCTGCTGCAGCCAAGAACCTCGGCCCCGATGCCGCACCCGTTCTCGACGCCACTGTCGAGGCACTGACGGCGTTGCAGACCTGGACCACGGCGGACCTGGAAGCGACTCTCAAGGACGCGTTGATCGAGAAGCTGGAGCTCAAGCCGCGCAAGGCCTTTGCTCCGGTTCGAGTGGGAGTGACAGGGTCGCACATCAGCCCGCCGCTCTACGAGTCCATGGAACTGCTCGGCCGCGAGAGGACCCTCGCTCGTCTGGCTGCTGCACGCACTCGTATCGCGTGACGGCGGTTCGTCGCGGGCCGTCACGCTCGGTCGGAGATTTCGACACATGAGTGTCGCCGATCGACTCGACCGACTGCAGCGCAGGCGGCCGGTTCTCGGATATCCCATTGCGGTGGTGTACAAGTTCGTCGACGATCAGGGCGGGTATCTTGCCGCCCTGATCACCTACTACGCCTTCGTCTCGCTGTTTCCCGCGCTCCTGTTGTTCTCCACGGTTCTGGGCATCGTGTTGGTCGGTAGCCCCGAACTGCAACAACAGATCCTCGACTCGGCGCTGGGGCAGATTCCGGTGATCGGTGACGAACTCGGGCAGCCGGATCGAATCAGCGGCGGTGTCGTGGGTTTGGTCGTCGGTGGACTCGGATCCCTCTACGGTGGGCTCGGTGTGTCGGTGGCATTACAGAACGCGACCAACACCGCGTGGGCCGTGCCCAAGAACGTGCGCCCCGATCCGATCCGCGCCCGCGTGCGCGGGTTGGGCCTGCTCGGTACTGTCGGGATCGCGACCCTCACGATCACGGCTGTCAATGTGCTCAGTGCCGCAGGATATTTCGGTCCCGAGGCCGGCCCGATCGTTTTCACCGTGGCCACCCTCCTGTACGTCGCGGTGTTCGTCGTTGCCTTCCGCTTGGCGACCGCCAGGCCCCTGTCCATCCGAGACGTCCTGCCGGGTGCCATCGCGGCGGGCATCATCTGGCAACTGCTGCAGAGCTTCGGCAGCGTCTACGTCAAGTACGTGGTGAGCAATGCGACCGTCACCAACGGAGTGTTCGCCGTGGTGCTCGGACTGCTCGCGTTTCTGTACGTCACCTCGTTGTCCGTGGTGATGTGCATCGAGATCAACGTCGTTCGTGTCGATCGACTCTTCCCGCGAGCCCTTCTGGCACCCTTCACCGACGACGTGGAACTGACCGAGGGTGACAAGCTCACCTACACCGGACAGGCAGAGGCGCAGCGCAGCACAGCATTCGAGGAAATCGAGGTGACGTTCGAGGACCCACCGAGTGCTCAGTCGGACTCCGACTCCGACTCCGACTCCGAATCGGAAGCCGAAACGCCGTAGAAGCGGTCGATTCTCGTCTCCATCGGAAACCGCACGGCCGTATCGCCGAACATCAACCGGGTAGCCGACAATGCCGCCGCTGCAACGGCTTCCGACACCGTGTCTGCATCGACCGTCGGGCAGTGCACCACCACTTCGTCGTGCTGAAAGAACACCAACTCGCCACTCCCGGCTCCGATCTCGTCCCGCAATCGTCCGCGCAGATCGGCCAACAAGCACAACGCCCATTCCGCAGCGGTGGCCTGTACCACGAAGTTACGGGTGAATCGTCCACGTGCGTGAGCGTCACCACTGGCCCACCACTGCGCCGAGGGCGGTGGGCAGGCCCGACCCAGCCACGAACGGACGACCTCACCCCGCTCGCCGGCGCGGGCGGCCTCTTCGACGAGTCCCACCGCACCGGGGAACCTGGCCCGCAGTCTCGTCAGCAGACCGCGAGCCTCACCCGACGTCGCGCCGTACAGAACTCCGAGAACGGCGACCTTGGCCTTGCCTCGATCGCCCTCGAACGACTCTGCTGCCACGGGTGCGTACAGATCAGCGGTACCGGCAGCGGCAACCATGCGTGGGTCGCCGGACATCGCCGCGAGAATGCGGGGTTCGAGTTGTCCGGCGTCGGCGGCGACGAACGTATGTCCGGGATCGGCGATCACGCTGGCTCGCAACGGTTTCGGAATCTGTAGACCGCCCCCGCCGCGGCTTGCCCACCGGCCCGAGACCACGGCACCGGGAACGTAGACCGGCCGGAACCGATCGCCCCGCACCCACGAGTCCAGCCAAGCCCACCCATTCGTACTGTGCAATTTCGAGAGATCGCGATGGCGCAACAGCAGAGGGACGGCAGGGTGATCGATCTCGCGGATGACGTGTGCGCGAGTCGATGTCAGTTCGATTCCGGAGCGTGCGAACGCGGCCACCACCTCCACCGGAGACGAAGGATTGACGCGTCGGCCGAACGCCGACGAGATCTCGCTTTCGAGCCGAACCAGAGACGGGGGGAGGGAACCATCGACCGGACGGGCCCCGAGCATCGACTCGAGATGACGCCGGTGCGCCGCTGCCGAGAACGGTAATCCGCTGTGGGTCATCTCCGCAGCGGCCAGACCCCCGGCCGATTCCGCTGCCGCCAGTAGGTGCAGTGCGCGGTCGTCACCGATGTGCTCGAACTGACGCTGGTACTCGGTGACCACGTCTGCGGGGTCGGAGTGCGGATCCGCGTCGAACAGTCCCGGTCGCAGGTCTGCGGGTGCGGATGGGACAGCTGCGGAGCCGGTTCGCATCGCCAGAATCGCGCCGACCAGAGCGAGATCGTGGCAACGGCGCACGCGTATCCCACGTTCGAGGAGACGAGGGTAGATCCGGCTGGTGTCCTCCCATACCCATCTCGGCCGTTCGGACGCCTCGAGATCGGCAACTGCTGCGGCCGGATCCTCGACCACGGTGGGTACGCCTCGGATCGCACAGTCGTCGTCGAGATACGTCAGTACCGCCTGCTCGCCGCGAGGTACGAGCACGACCTTCATCGGATTGTGCGGTGTGTGCGAGCGGTCACGAAGATCAAGTCTGCTGTACGTGCGACCCGAGGGGCAGTGCGGGCTCGTGCATCGGCGACAGACGCCGGTCGAGCGCTGTCGGAGCGCGTCCACAGCGTCGTTTTGGAGGCTCTGAGCAGCCGATTTGGAGAATGGGTATGCACCTTTGATAGTCTCTATCCCGGCTCGAAACGCAGTGCACACCGATGTCGGTGAGCAGTTCGATTCAAGTCCATTGGGGTATGGTGTAATTGGCAACACAGCGGTTTCTGGTACCGCCATTCTAGGTTCGAGTCCTGGTACCCCAGCGAGCAGGTAGCGACGATTTTGTCGCCGGTGCCGAGGCAGTTAAGCTGACTCGGCACTTACAAGCTCGAAACAATGCAGGTGAAGTTCCTGGCCCCGTCGTCTAGCGGCCTAGGACGCCGCCCTCTCAAGGCGGTAGCGCGGGTTCGAATCCCGTCGGGGCTACAACTGACAACACCCTCTCGATCCTCGGATCGAGAGGGTGTTGTCGTTTCGGGCCGGATGCTTCACACGCTCTTGCGACGGAACATCTTCTGATGGTCGGCCGGTCCGTGGGTGCTGTTGACCTTCGGTCCACCGTCTTTGTGCTCGACGGAATTGTGGGCCTTGCTGTTCTTCTGCTCCAGAACCTCGCGGAACTTCTTCTTCAATTCTTCACTGCCGGATTCGGGCATGGGTGACTCCTCGCAGTAGGCGACCGGCCGGTGGGGCCGCTCGAGACGAAGGTACTCCATTCTCGCCGCGGGCTCAGCTGATTTTCGGCTGTCCGACCGTGGCCGGAGAGCATCGGTCAGAGACGCTTGTGCAGCGCGTCGGCTGCTGCGAGAAGATCCGCGGCCCAGCGCGCACCGGGCTTGCGTCCGATTCGATCGATGGGTCCCGATACCGAGATCGCCGCCACCACAGTGTCGTTGCCGTCGCGAACCGGCGCCGCCACGCTGGCGACGCCAGGTTCGCGCTCGCCCGCGCTCTGCGCCCAGCCGCGGCGTCGTACCTCGATGAGGACGCGCTCGCCGAATTCTGCATCGGGCAGAACGGTTCTTTGAGTGTGCGAGTCTGCCCATGCCAGTAGAACTTTGGCACCGGAACCGGCTGTCATCGGCAGTCGCGCGCCGACGAGCACTGTGTCTCGAAGGCCTGTCGGGGGCTCCATGGACGCCACGCAGACACGTACCGTTCCTTCCCGCCGATAGATCTGCACACTTTCACCGGTGATTTCGCGCAGGCGTGGGAGCACGGAGGCGGCGGCGTCGAGCAATGCGTCGGACGCGCTCGCTGCGAGTTCTCCCAGGCCCGGCCCGGTGTGCCACAGGCCGTCGGCATCTCGAACGAGCAGTCGGTGGGTCTCCAGGCCGACCGCGAGTCGGTGAGCGGTGGCGCGGGGGAGGGCGGTGCGAGCGCACAGATCGCCGAGATTGCAGGGCTTCTCGGCCACTGCGTGCAGCACCGCCATTGCCTTGTCGAGTACACCGATGCCACTCGATTTGTCGACGAGGCCGGCCAGGCTATGCTGTCTCATAGAACGATATTAGCCTCCCGAATGCTGAGATTGCACAACTGTGAGATCTCCAGCGCGCCGAGAGGCATGATGTCGAGACGAGACGCAAGGTGAACCAGCGAAGTTCGCCGACGCGACGACAGGAAGGCGAGGTCGACGAGACCGATGTCCGATACACCGAAGACTTTGGCGGAGAAGGTATGGGACCAGCACGTGGTGGTCCGAGGCGGAGGAGAAGGCGGCGCTCGTGAGCCCGATCTGATCTACATCGATCTTCACCTCGTACACGAGGTGACCAGTCCGCAGGCGTTCGACGGTCTCCGGTTGGCCGGCCGCGGGCTTCGCCGCCCCGATCTGACGATCGCGACCGAGGATCACAATGTCCCCACGGCCGACATCTTCGCCCCCATCGCAGATCTCGTCTCGCGTACCCAGGTGGACACCCTTCGCCGAAACTGCGAGGAATTCGGAGTGCGGCTGTACCCGATGGGCGATCTCGATCAGGGCATCGTGCACATCATCGGACCTCAGCTGGGTCTTACCCAGCCCGGTATGACCGTCGTGTGCGGGGACAGTCACACGTCGACGCACGGGGCCTTCGGCTCGATCGCCATGGGCATCGGTACCAGCGAGGTCGAGCACGTGATGGCCACGCAGACTCTCTCTCTGCGCCCGTTCAAGACGATGGCGATCACCGTCGACGGTGAACTGGCACCCGGCGTGACGAGCAAGGACCTGATTCTTGCTGTCATTTCCAAGATCGGTACCGGTGGCGGGCAGGGTTACGTCCTCGAGTACCGCGGTGAGGCCATCCGCAAGCTGTCGATGGAAGCGCGAATGACCATCTGCAACATGTCGATCGAGGCCGGTGCGAGGGCAGGCATGATCGCCCCCGACGAGATCACCTACGAATACCTGAAGGGTCGCCCGCACGCACCGCAGGGAGCCGACTGGGACGCAGCAGTGGCGTCGTGGAACCAGCTGGCGACGGATCCGGATGCAGTGTTCGACAACGAGGTCCACATCGATGCCGATACGTTGACGCCGTTCGTTACGTGGGGCACGAATCCGGGTCAGGGTGCGCCGCTGGGAAGTACGGTGCCCGATCCGGAGTCGATGACCGACGAGGGCGAGCGGTCGTCGGCGCAGAAGGCCCTGCAGTACATGGGTCTCGAAGCCGGCACGCCGATCCGTGAGATCGCCGTCGACACCGTGTTCGTCGGTTCCTGCACCAATGGCCGGATCGAGGATCTGCGTGCCGTTGCGTCGGTTCTGGAGGGACACCGAGTTGCCGAGGGAGTGCGAATGTTGGTGGTACCCGGCTCCATGCGGGTACGAGCGCAGGCGGAGGAGGAAGGCCTCGGCGACATTTTCACTGCCGCAGGGGCCGAATGGCGCCAGGCTGGATGTTCCATGTGCCTCGGGATGAATCCGGACCAACTGGTGGCTGGTGAGCGATCGGCGTCGACCTCGAACCGCAATTTCGAGGGCAGGCAGGGCAAAGGTGGTCGTACTCATCTCGTCTCGCCTCTGGTTGCTGCTGCTACCGCAATCCGCGGAACCCTGTCCTCTCCGGCGGATCTCGCGTAGAACGCGTCCTCGCTCGGATCGATCGAACCCATAGGAGACAATTCGATGGAAGCTTTCACCCGGCACACCGGTATCGGAGTTCCGCTTCGGCGGTCCAACGTCGACACCGATCAGATAATCCCCGCGGTCTACCTCAAGCGGGTGACGCGCACCGGATTCGAGGACGGGTTGTTCGCCGCGTGGCGCTCGGATCCGAACTTCATCCTGAATCTCGAGCCGTACAACCGTGGCTCGGTACTCGTAGCCGGACCCGATTTCGGTACGGGATCGTCACGCGAACATGCCGTCTGGGCGCTGTCGGACTTCGGTTTCAGGGTTGTGATCGCGTCCCGATTCGCAGATATCTTCCGTGGAAACTCGGGCAAAGCCGGTCTGCTGGCGGCCGAAGTGGAACAGTCGGACGTCGAATTGCTGTGGAAAGCCTTAGAAGAACAGCCCGGTCTGGAAATAATTGTCGACCTCGTCGACAAGACCGTGACGGCTGGAACTTTGGTGGTGCGCTTCGCGATTGACGACTACACCCGGTGGCGTCTGCTGGAAGGTCTGGACGACATCGGATTGACATTACGCCAGGTAGAGGCCATTACGGAGTATGAAAAGTCAAGGCCTTCATACAAACCCCTGACGCTCCCAGCGCGGATCGAGACCCCGACCGAAAGCTGACCGCGTGGGGGTCCGACACGCTATGCGGCCGTGAATCATTCCGCGACACCAAAATGAAAATTGGCGTGGCGCATAGACTCTTGACGACTTGGGGTTTACCGTTGTAGTAGTCGGTCCGACGATGGGCCACCATATAGCGGAGGAAATTCCATGAACAAGGCAGAGCTGATCGACGCCCTGACCGAGAAGTTGGGGTCTGACAGGCGGAGCGCCACAGAGGCTGTCGAGAACATCGTCGACACCATCGTGCGTGCAGTGCACCGCGGCGAGAGTGTCACGATCACAGGCTTCGGCGTGTTCGAGCAGCGTCGTCGCGCAGCGCGTGTCGCGCGCAACCCCCGCACCGGCGAGACCGTTCGCGTCAAGCCGACCAACGTTCCGGCATTCCGTCCGGGTGCGCAGTTCAAGGCAGTCATCGCAGGCGGACAGAAGTTGCCCGCCACCGGACCCGCCGTCAAGCGCGGTTCCGCAGCGGCTCCGGCCAAGAAGACTGCGGCGGCAAAGAAGACGGCTGCGAAGAAGGCAGCCGTGAAGACGACCGCCCGCAAGGCAACCACCGCTGCGGCCAAGAAGGCAGCTCCCGCGAAGACCGCCGCCAAGAAGGCAGCTCCCGCGAAGACTGCAGCCAAGAAGGCAGCTCCCGCGAAGACCACCGCACGTAAGACAGTTGCAAAGAAGGCTCCGGCCAAGACAACTGCTCGCAAGGCTGCAACGACGGCTGCACCCGCCAAGAAGGCTCCGGCCAAGACGGCAGCCAAGAAGACCGTAGCCAAGAAGGCTCCGGCCAAGAAGGCTCCGGCCAAGAAGGCCCCCGCGAAGCGCGCAGCGAAGAAGTAGAGCCTGCAGGCTTCGCATCTCGCAGGAACGCAAGTAAGGCCCCCGACTCGAATATCGAGTCGGGGGCCTTACCGTCGTTCGTGTTGCGTCCCCTAGTCTCCGGAGACGAGGGTGGGTAGGGGGCTGGCAATGTGGTCGGCCGCAACGAGCCTGCCGTCGTGACGCGAGAGCACCCACACGCTGCCTTTTCGATTCCTGTTGGCAGGCAACGTGATTCCGTCCTTCTCGGCCCACCAGCGCATCAGGTCGGGGATCACCTTGCCCTGGCTGCAGACAACGGGCGTGCCGGGCAGTTCGGCTATGTCGCGAGCGCGATGACGCCCCTTGCGGGGGTCATCGGCATACCCCTCCTCGGACAGCAGGTGCTCCGGGGTGATCTCCGCACCCAACGACTCTGCGAACGGAGCGACCGTCTGAACACACCGGGCACGGTCGGCCGCGTACACCGCGTCGGCCCCGAATGCCCGAAGCAGCGAGACCAGTGACTCGGCCTGACGTCGTCCGGTCTTGTCGAGCGGGCGATCGACGTCGTTGCCCTTGTACCGCGATCGCGAGCCGGCGCTGCCGTGACGGACCAACAGGACCGTCGAGGTGTCGGCAGGTTTGGCCACGAACCGGCGAAGAATCTTGTGGTCCATGGGATACGAGAGTTCGCGGCCGATGTCTGCGGGTGCTATCCAGCGCACCTCGTCCACCTCTTCGTTGGGGACGAACTCACCGCCGGTTGCCTCCGCCGCCCAGTAGAGGACCTTCTTCATCCGACGGTGGCCCGGGATCGGGTATGTGACGTAGGACAGTGACCGCCCCAGTCGCGAGTCGAATCCGGTCTCTTCCTTGACTTCTCGGACTGCCGCATCGACAGCGGTCTCACCGGGATCGAGCTTTCCCTTGGGGAACGACCAGTCGTCGTACTTCTGCCTGTGTACCAACGCGATCTCGACGGCACCGTCGCTGCGCGGAGATCGTCGCCACAGAACAGAACCGGCCGCAAAGATGTTGGCGCGAGGGGAGCCATCGGAGGTTCCCATCAGGACGCCTGATTCCTCCGGCTACGCATCAACTCCACCTGATGCTCACGGACTGTCTCACCCTGCGCCGGTGACGCGACCCAGCCGCCGTCCGGTCCCAACTCCCAGCAGCGCGTGGTGGGATCGAGTGCAGAGTCGAAGATCTCGCTCAGCTGGTTCGCCAGTCGTGTGTCCTTCACCTGAGCCATCACCTCGACTCGGCGATCGAGGTTGCGGTGCATCATGTCCGCACTGCCGATCCAGAACTCGTCGGCACCCTGAAAATGCAGAACTCGCGAGTGTTCGAGGAACCTGCCCAGGATGGAGCGAACCTCGATGTTCTCCGACAGTCCTGGAACTCCCGGCTTGAGCGCGCAGATACCGCGAACGACCACCTTGACCGGAACGCCTGCGATGGACGCACGGTAGAGCGCATCGATGACCTGCTCGTCGACCAACGCGTTCGCCTTGAGACGAATCCCCGCCGCACGTCCCTGCTTGAGGTGTTCGACCTCGGCCTCGATGCGTTCGACGATGCCGCGGCGCACTCCGTACGGTGCCACGAGTAGGTTGCGGTACTTGGACTTTCGTGAGTAGCCGGTGAGCGAGTTGAACAGATCGGTGAGGTCGGCACCGATCTCCGGGGACGACGTGAACAAACCGACGTCCTCGTAGATGCGCGCTGTCTTGGGGTTGTAGTTGCCGGTTCCGATGTGGCAGTACCGGCGAATGACCGACCCCTCTCGGCGCACCACGAGACAGGTCTTGCAGTGCGTCTTGAGACCGACGAGGCCGTACACCACGTGCACGCCTGCCTTTTCCAGCTTGCGCGCCCATTCGATGTTGGCCTGCTCGTCGAAACGTGCCTTGATCTCGACCAGTGCAACCACCTGTTTGCCCGCACCGGCTGCATCGACGAGCGCATTGACGATCGGGGAATCTCCCGACGTGCGATACAACGTCTGCTTGATGGCGAGCACCTGCGGGTCGGCCGCTGCTTGCTCGATGAAGCGTTGGACGCTGGTGGAGAACGAATCGTACGGATGATGCACCAGGACATCGCCGTCGCGCAGCGTCGAGAAGACGCTCTTGGGGGTCTCGCGCTCGCCGAACGCCGGGTGGGTCGCCGGAACGAAGGGTGCGTCCTTCAGATTGGGACGGTCGACGCTGTAGACCTGCCACAGGCACGACAGATCGAGCAGTCCGGGTACCTGGATGACGTCGCCGGGGTCGACATCGAGTTCACGCAGCAGCAATTCGAGCATGTGCTCGGTCATGTCGTCGGCGATCTCGAGGCGGACCGGTGAGCCGAAACGCCTACGGGCCAGCTCGCGCTCCAGCGCCTGCAGCAGATCCTCGTCGCGGTCTTCCTCGACCTCGAAATCGGCGTTGCGCGTGATGCGGAACGCGTGAGACTCGACGACCTGCATGCCGGGGAAGAGTACGTCGAGGTGCGCCGAGATCAACTCCTCCATCGACAGAAACGCGTCGATGCGGTGCGAGCCTTCGCCGCGCTTGACCCGCACGAAGCGATCGACGTTGTCGGGGACCTTCACGCGAGCGAAATGCTCACCGGTTGTGGAGTAATCCTTCACCGTCACAGCGAGATTGAGGCTCAGGCCGCTGATGTAGGGGAACGGGTGAGCGGGGTCGACGGCCAGTGGTGTGAGTACTGGAAAGACCTGTTCGGTGAAGTACTCCGAGAGCCGGGCACGTTCGTCGCTGTCCAGATCCGACCACCGGATGATCGCGATGCCTTCGGCGGTGAGCTCCGGCAGAATCGAATCCAGCAGTACTCGCGCATGTTTGAGCGCCAGCTCCTGGGTGCGCTGGCCGATCACCGCGAGCTGTTCACGCGGAGTCATACCGTCGGCGGATCGAACCGAAAGACCGGTCTCGTCACGACGTTTGAGACCGGCCACTCGAACCATGTAGAACTCGTCGAGGTTCGACGCGTAGATCGCGAGAAACTTCGCCCGTTCCAGCAGGGGGAGCGACGAGTCCTCCGCCAGAGCGAGGACACGTGAATTGAAGTCGAGCCAGCTCAATTCCCGATTGAGATAGCGATTTTCGGGGAGCACGGTGGTGATGTCCACCGACTGCGGTGTGGCGGCCGGTAGCGCGGAGGGGATGCTCGGCATCGTCGCTGCGATCGGAGCGCTCCATACCGGCTCCGAACCGGTGCCTTCCCCGGTCTCCCTCGACGGATCTTCGTTGGCCGGCTGCGCGTCGTCTCTGCTCACCGGACGATCATCCCTCATACCCGGCGTGGGTGAAACTCCGATGGGCGAAACTCGGTCACGCAGTTGTCGCCGATGCGTCGTCACTCCAACCGAGCGAGCGCAGGACGGCAGCCGTTGCCGGCCCGACCCCGAGCCGGTGTGCACTGCGGACGTCCACCGCAGTGTCGACGTCGAGCCGCAGACCCGGCCAGATGCCGTCGAGCTTCTGTGCGCCGGACTCCGCGTGGCGGCGTGCGGAATCAACCCCGAACAGTGGTGCGAGCTCGCCGGGTGAGTCCTTGAGTATCAATGCGGCGGTACCGGTGCCGTGGTGATCGACCACCAGTGATCGGCCTCCGCGAGGCGCAACAGAGTATGCCTGAGCGAGTTCGGCGGGACGCATGGCCGGCAGGTCGGCTTGCAGCGCGATGATGTCGATCCGGGCGTCGTCGTCGTGCCCTCGTCGCCGGCCGACGACCTCGGCGCGTCGCAACACGGCCGCCGCGGACGCGAACGCGTGATTGAGACGTGCGTCCGGTGGCTGTGCGGGATCGCCGACCGGCTCGTCGAACACTCGCGCGCCGATTCTGCGGGCGGTCTCGGCGACGAGGGGATCCGGGGTGACCACCGTGACCGAATCCACCACCGATACGGCGTCTGCGGCGGCCACGGTGTCGCTGAGCATCGCGAGCACCAAACTGGTTCGCTCGGAGCCCGAGAAGTCGGCCGCCAACCGCGACTTCGCCGCCGCAAGATCCTTCACCGCGATGAGGACCGCGACAACACGGCGGGCAGGGTCGGACGACGCGGCCACTCGGTCGCCGTCGTCGAATCGGTGTGCACCCATGGTGCTCGATCCTGCCAGCGTCGCGGATCTGTGCCGACTCCGACCGCCCGAGCCGGTGTGCGAGTTAGGGTGATGCCGCGCGAAGAACGAGGGCATCGGCAAGCAGGTGAGGGGTTGGCGGCATGAGCAGAGCAGCGGTGATGGGTTCGGGGTCGTGGGGAACGGCTTTCGCCAAAGTACTGGCCGATGCCGGGACCGACGTCACGATGTGGGCCCGCCGTGACGAGCTCGCTGCATCCATCACCGACGACCACGAGAACAAGGACTACCTTCCGGGTATCGAGCTGCCCTCGTCGATTCACGCATCGAGTGATCCCGCTCGTGCTCTCGACGGAGCCGACATCGTGGTGTTGGCCGTGCCGTCACAGAGTCTGCGGGCCAACCTGGGGGAGTGGACCGACTCGATCCCGCCGCACGCGACACTGCTGTCGTTGGCCAAGGGAATCGAGACCGGCACGCTCATGCGCATGAGCCAGGTGATCGCTCAGGTCACCGGAGCAGATCCGAGTCGGGTGGCGTGTCTGTCCGGGCCCAACCTTGCGCGCCCGATCGCCGAGGGACAGCCTGCCGCGACCGTCATCGCATGCTCGGACTCCCAGCGCGCCCTGGAGATCCAGAAGTCCTGCGCCACCGGTTATTTCCGGCCGTACACGAACTCCGATGTCATCGGTGCCGAGATCGGTGGAGCCTGCAAGAACGTCATCGCCCTCGCGTGCGGGATGGCCAGTGGCGTCGGATACGGAGAGAACACTCTCGCATCGATCATGACCAGGGGTTTGGCCGAGATAATCCGACTCGGCGTAGCACTCGGTGCCAAGCCGTCGACGTTGTCCGGTCTGGCCGGCGTAGGCGACCTCGTCGCCACGTGTTCCTCGCCCCTCTCGCGCAACCGCACGTTCGGTGAGCGCCTCGGTTCGGGTGGTTCCCTCGAAAGCGCGCAGGAAGCAGCGCACGGACAGGTTGCCGAGGGCGTGAAGTCCTGCACGTCGGTGCGTGCGCTCGCCGAGAGCTACGACGTGGAGATGCCGCTGACCGATGCGGTGCACCGGGTGTGTCACGGGGGCATGTCCGTTCCGGATGCGGTCGGTCACCTGTTGGGACGACGTATCAAGCCCGAGTGAGGCAGAGTTCGCGCGCTCGCGACCGACAGGGCGAATCCGCGCCGAGCGGGTAGCGACGGTACGGTTTCTCACCGTGAGTACTCCCCGCATCAAAGTCGCCGTCGTCTTCGGTGGCCGCAGCAGCGAGCACGCCGTGTCCTGTGTATCGGCAGGTAGCGTGCTGCAGAATCTCGATCCGGCCAAGTACGAGGTGGTCCCGGTGGGCATCACCCCGGACGGTGCCTGGGTTCTCGGCTCCTCCGATGCCGGTGCACTGACGATTCACGACCGGGTGCTGCCCACCGTGGACAAGGCCGGTGCGGCACTGACCCTCAGTACCGACCCGGGCCACGCCGGTGCGCTGATCGCTCTCGGCGAGGGAGACGGCGCAACGGTCTTCACATCTGTCGACGTGGTGTTCCCGGTACTGCACGGGCCGTACGGCGAGGATGGAACACTGCAGGGCCTGCTCGAGTTGGCGGGCGTCCCGTACGTCGGGCCAGGGGTGTTGGCCAGCGCGGCCGGAATGGACAAGGAATTCACCAAGAAGCTGCTCGGTGCCGAAGGGCTTCCGATCGGTCGCCAGGTCGTACTTCGCCGCGGTGCCGACGACCTCACCGCGGTCGAGCGGGACCGGATCGGGTTGCCCGCGTTCGTCAAACCGGCCAGAGGCGGATCGTCGATCGGTATCTCCCGGATCACCGAGTGGGATCAATTGGACGCCGCGATAGCCGTCGCGCGTGAACACGACCCCAAAGTGATCGTCGAAGGAATGATCCACGGCCGCGAGGTCGAGTGCGGGGTCCTCGAATTTCCGGATGGAACTGTGCGCGCGAGCGCCATTGCCGAAATCCGCATTCCGGATGCGGAGGTCGACGATCACGCGTTCTACGACTTCGACACCAAATACCTCGACGACGTCAGCGAGTTCGACATCCCGGCTGCTCTCGACGATGCGACCAGCGACCGCATCCGCGAACTCGCCGTTGCCGCTTTCCGGGCGCTGGACTGTCAGGGGCTGGCGCGGGTGGACTTCTTCGTCACCGAAGACGGCCCGGTCATCAACGAGATCAACACGATGCCCGGATTCACCTCCATCTCGATGTACCCCAAGATGTGGGCGGAATCCGGGGTCGACTACCCGACGCTGATCACCACCCTGATCGACACCGCGCTCGCCCGCGGGACGGGATTGCGCTAGTTCCGTCCGCTACTGCAACGGAGCCGGATCGAGGGCTTGCTGGGGTAGTGCGTTCGACACCGCCGATGACGCATCCTGCAGGGGCGTCGGACCGGAATCGCCCGGAATGGTCAGGGCGATGTAGACACCTCGATCGACGACGAACCATGTGCTGGCGTCGATTCCGTCGTCTTCCCCGGACACTTCGAACCATTGGACGCCGTCGATGACCTGAAGCGGCGCAGCCACATCGAACCCGACCGGGCGGGTCAGGCCGCAGCGCAGCACGACCGGCTCGGCGTTCTCCTCGGCCGAGACCCACGCGCGAACCCCGGCCGGCGCAGGGTCGGCCAGCTCGGCTGCGGTGTAGTCGCCCAGATCCTCGGGTAGGGCGTCGAGCAACGACGCACATTGCGCACTCGTGGCGTCCGGGGAGTCGACCGGGCCCAACGCGACCGGATCGTGGACCGGCGAACGGTTCACCGCAATGGCGGCGACCAGAACTCCGACCACCAACGCAACCGGCAACGCGATCGCGGTGGCGATCACGGCGGGGTGTCGTTGTTCGCGGGTGCCGTCGGTGTCGGTCTTGCCGTCGGTGTTGTCGTCGTGGGCGTCGTTGCCTGCGTCGGTCGAGCTCACGAGCTATCCGACCGACGCGGTCGGCTGCGGAGCGACCGGACAGGTGAGAGTCCGAGTGATGGCGTCCACCTTCTGAATGCGGGAGACGATCTCGGCGACCTCGGCGTCGGATGCACCGTCGGCGCGCACGATGACGTCGTAGGGCCCGACGACGGCCTCCGCGGAGACCACTCCGTCGACGGCCTCGATCTGCTGCGCGACGGCCCTCGCGCGGCCCACCTCGGTCTGAACGAGAACGAATGCTTGCACCATCGGTGGTCCCTTTCCCTGCCGGACTTCTCGACTGTAAGTTGGGTCGACTACGTTCTCTGTGCACGTAACCTGCAGCGTCGGTGCTGTCCCGGCCGCCTCTGAAAGGTACCGCAGGCGGGCCACGTGCTCCGCGCGAGTCCGTCGCGCACGCACCGCGTTCTCGAGGAGGAACATCATCGACGACCCCGGCACCGAGTCGGCCGCAGACACCGAACCCACCGTCGCGCAGCTCGGCGAATTCGAGGTGATCTCCCGCGCCGTCGCAGACCGCGTGCAACCTCCGTCGACCATCGTCGGGCCCGGTGACGACGCGGCCGTCGTCGCCGCGCCCGACGGAAGAATCGCGGCATCGACGGATATGTTGGTGCACGGCAGGCACTTTCGGCTGGACTGGTCCAGTCCGGTGCAGATCGGCCGCAAGGCGATCGCGCAGAACGGCGCGGACATCGCCGCGATGGGCGCTCGGTGCTCGGGATTTCTCGTCTCTCTCGGATGCCCGGCCGATACGCCGGTGCGGGTGACCGACGGCCTCAACGAGGGCATGTGGCTCGAGGCGGTTGCCGCGGGATCGGCCATCGTCGGTGGCGACGTGGTGCAGTCACCGGAGCTGGTGATCTCGGTCACCGCCCTCGGTGATCTTCAGGGCAGGGCGCCGGTGCTGCGATCGGGCGCGCGTGTCGGTGACCTGATCGCTTACGCCGGTCGGCTCGGCTGGTCGGCCGCCGGACTGGCGCTACTGCTTGCGGACGCGGACAGAACGGGCCACGACGCTGTGCTCGACGCACACCGAGTTCCCGTCCCGCCGTACCGGGCAGGGGTCGGGGCCGCCGAGGCCGGCGCGACGTCACTCACCGACGTCTCCGATGGTTTGCTGTCCGATCTGGGCCACATAGCCGATGCATCGAACGTCCGAATGAACATCGATCCCGAGCTGTTGGATATTCCGACCGAATTGCGTTCGGCAGCAACGACAATGGGAGTCGATGCGCTGGATTGGGTACTCACGGGCGGTGAGGACCATGCTCTGGTCGGAACGTTCGGCGATCACAGTGCCGTTCCGGCGGAATGGACGGTGATCGGTCGTGTCGAGCACGTCGGTGACGATCGGGCGAATCGGGTGACCGTCGACGGACGCGTTCATTCGGGTAGATCGGGGTGGACGAGCTTCGAGAGCGAGTGAACGCGGCCGACGTCCGATCGAGTCGGCTAAGTTGCTGAGATGGCTATCTACGCACTCGGTGATCGTGAACCCGACATTCATCCCGACGCCTACGTCCACCCCGACGCGGTCGTGATCGGAGCGGTGACCCTCGCGGCCGGATCGTCTGTGTGGCCCACCGCAGTTCTGCGGGCGGATTACGGCACCATCACCATCGGTGCGGGGACCAACGTCCAGGACGGGACCGTGGTGCACTGCACACCGATCGACGCGACGGTGATCGGCTCCGGATGCGTACTCGGGCACAATGCGCACGTCGAAGGTGCGGTCATCGGAGACAACTGCCTCATCGCCTCGGGCTCGGTGGTGCTGAACGGCTCGAAGATCGGGGCGGGTTCGATCGTCGGGGCGGGAGCAGTGGTGCCGTTCAAGTTCGTCGTTCCCGAACGTTCCATGGCGCTCGGTGTTCCCGCGAAGATCCGGGAGGGGTACCAGGTCCCCGAGGGGCATGTGGACATCAACGTACAGATGTACTCGGCCAATGCCGCGTACTACCGCGACGCGCTGCGCCGGATCGACCGATGACGCCCCGGCCGCTCGCCGAGAGCGTCGAATCGGGGTGGGCGGATGCCCTTGCTCCCGTCGAGTCGAATGTTGCTGCGATGGGCGACTTTCTGCGGGAAGAGCTTGCCGCCGGTCGGCACTACCTGCCTGCAGGAGAGAACGTTCTGCGCGCTTTTCGCTATCCCTTCGACCGTGTCCGGGTCCTCATCGTCGGTCAGGATCCGTATCCGACACCGGGACATGCAGTGGGACTGAGCTTTTCCGTCGCACCGGAAGTAAAGCCCGTGCCGCGCAGCTTGAGCAACATCTTCAAGGAGTACTCCGACGACCTGGGGTTACCCACGCCCAGCAACGGTGATCTCACACCGTGGTCGGACCGTGGCGTGATGCTGCTCAACAGGGTGCTCACCGTCGAACCGTCGCAGGCCGCATCGCACCGAAAGAAGGGGTGGGAAGCGGTGACGGAGCAGGCTATTCGGGCTCTCGTCGCCCGAGCCGAGAATCCCGACGCGCCGGGTCTGGTGGCTATTCTGTGGGGACGCGACGCTGCGACTCTGAAGCCGATGCTCGGATCTGTGCCGTACATCGAATCTGCGCACCCGTCACCGCTGTCCGCGTCACGCGGGTTCTTCGGGTCCAAGCCTTTCAGTCGAGTCAACGAGTTGTTGGTCGAGGGGGGAGACGAGCCGATCGACTGGACGTTGCCGTGATCGGACGTTGCCGTGATCGGATCAGGAGAAATCGGGACGACGCTTCTCCACGAACGCGTCGACGCCTTCTCGTCCGGCCGGCGAGGATGCGGCCGCCGAAATCGATGCGGCTTCGGCATCCAAATGCTCTGTCAGAGTTGCGGATTCGGACGCCTGTAGCAGCGATTTGATTCCCTTGTACGCTGATGTCGGCCCGTTGGCGAGGGTTCGAGCCAGGCGCTCGGCCTCGCTGTCCACGATGTCGTCGCCCACCAGTCGGCTGAGAATCCCGAGACGAACTGCCTCCTCGCCGTTGATGATCGAGTCGTTCAGCAGAATGTCCATCGCGCGGCCCGAACCGACGATGCGGGGCAGCGTCCACGACATTCCTCCGTCCGGAGTGAATCCGATCGAGGGGTACGCGGGGCGCAGCTTGGTGGACGGTCCGCCGATGGCGATATCGGTGAGACACACCAGGCTCATGCCTGCACCGGCGGCCCAGCCGTGTACCCCGGCGACGATCGGGACGCTGACCGATGCGAGCTCACGAACGAAAGCATGGAACGTGTCTGCGACGGAACCGACGAAGGCACTGCGATCGGCCGCACCGGCGAAATCGCGGACATTGCCGCCCGCGCAGAAATTGGGTCCCCGTCCGATGAGCAGGACGCTTCCGATTGCGCTCGTACCGGCGTTGACGGAGCGGAGGGCCGAGGTGCCGTCGGCGATGCCTTCGAGGTCGAGCGAGGCACCGCCTGCCTCGGTGGCGACGACGATGCGCAGTACACCGTCCTCGATGCCGACCTTGCTGGAAATGTCTGCGTCCGAATAAGTCACGTTCGGGACTCTAACCGACTCTTCTGTTCCGCCGTGGGGCCGGCGTACTCGGGCACGGATGCGCGATCCCACTGCCGGGACCGCTACCGGGGTCGAAGACGGGGCAGCTGGACGCTGAACACCGTGCTCGAATCCACCCGGCCGACGGTGATGGTGCCGCCGTGCAGGCGCACGTTCTCGGCGGCGAGGGACAGTCCGAGACCGCTGCCCTCGCTGCGTCGACGAGCGGTGTCCACCTTGTAGAACCGTCGGAAGATCGCGTGGCTGTCCTCCGGTGATATTCCGGGCCCGTGGTCGACCACTGTCACGTCCACCCACTCGGGACGAGCGTGCATCTCCACGCGTACCGGGGGCTCGCCGTGACGCAGGGCATTTCCCACGAGGTTGGCGACCACCACGTCGATGCGTCGTGGATCCACGGTGGCGTCGATAGTGTCCGGCCCACGCAGTTCGACGCTCTCTGCCCATCCGCGGCGGGCCAGCGAGTGTCGGACGAGCTCGACGAGGTCGACGTCGTCGAGAACGAGGCGTGCCTGTTGTGCGTCGTGACGAGACATCTCGATGAGATCCTCGACGAGCCGAGTGAGCTTGCCGATCTCACCGCTGACTATTCGGGCGGCTGCTCCCGCATCGGGCGAGAGTTGGGGGATTTCCTCTCGGAGTATCTCGCCGACCGGAACGAGTGCGGCCAGTGGAGTTCTCAGCTCGTGGGAGACGTCGGCGACGAACCTGCGCGCCTGCTCTTCCGACTCCTCCAACCCGCGAATGACCGTCTCGTTTCTGGCGATCATGGTGTTGAAGGTCGTCGTCAGCTCGGCGAGTTCGGTCACGCCCTCCTCGGAGAGTCGAACACTCAGATCACCCTCGGCGGCGCGGGCAGCGGCCCGATCGAGGCGTCGCAGCGGACGCACCAGGGTCGAGGCGATCCACAATCCGAGCAGACCACTGACCAGTACTCCGCCCGCCAGGGTGAGGGCCACGGCGCGCAGAAGATCGTCGAACTTGTCCTGCACGCCCTCGAGCGGCCGAATGGCGACGGCCGTGACAAGCGTTTCGTCGCCGTCCGGGTCGTTCGACTCGAAGACACGGACCGACATGGCCAGCATGATCCGTTCGGAGTCGAGTCGGACGAAACGGATGATTCCGCGACCGTCCACCCCGGACAGAAAGTCGGGGGAGAGCGTGGCCGGGTCGACGGATCCCCGTTGCACTTCGTCGTCGCCGACGAGCAACGTCGCGTCGGACGGAAAGAGTTGTCTCAGTTCGGATGCCGTCGTTCGGGTCACCTGGGCCCCGTCGACGTTCCGTAGCTCGTCGCGGAACTGCGCCGTCGCCACGTCCTGCGCGTTGGAGTAGATCCACGATCGCGCCATGAACGACACCACACCGGCAGTGGCACCGGCGATGATCACGACGATGGTGATGAACACGAGGACCAGTCGAGTACGCAGGCCGTCGACTCGCAGCCGAGACGGCATCAACGAGCCGGGCCGGGATCGAATCGATATCCGAACCCGCGCACCGTTTCGATGGCGACCGGTGCGGCAGGGTCGTCCTCGATTTTTCCCCGTAGTCTCTGGATCGCGGCATCGACGATCCGTGAGTCACCGAGGTAGTCCTGATCCCATGCTGCAGACAACAATTGGCCTCGGCTGAGCACGTGACCCACGTTCTCGGTCAGGGCGAGCAGGAGCCGAAGCTCGGTCGGTGTCAGCGCCAGCAGAGTTCCGCCCTTCCTCACCTGTAGCGACGAACGGTCGACGGTCACATCGCCGTACTGCTCGACGATTGCCGTTGCCGTTGCCGTTGCCGTCGCCGCGGCGGGTGTCGTCTCGGTCGATCGTCTGACCACAGCCTTGATGCGAGCATCCAGGACTCGTGGGCTTGCGGGTTTGACGACGTAGTCGTCCGCACCGGCTTCCAGACCCGCGACGGTGTCGATGTCATCGGAGCGGGCCGTGAGGATGATGATCGGGATCGAACTCTGCGCTCGAATCCGTCGACAGATCTCGTAACCGTCGGCTCCGGGGAGACCGAGGTCGAGCAGGACGATCTCGGCGGCGGCGAGCGCGTTGTCGAGATCACCGCTGCCGTCGGGGCGATGGTCGACGCAGTGACCGAGTCGATTCAGCCCCAACGTCATTGCTTCGGCCACAGCTGGATCGTCCTCCACGAAGAGAATGTTCACCATGTCGAAGACCTTGTGTAGTAGGGGCAATCGCGATCGGCCAAGGGTACAGGGCTCACACCTGCGCGAGACGTTCGTTGTCGGGGTCGGCCAGCGTCGAATGTCGGGGGTCGGAGATCCTGATCGGAAATGCGGAGACCGCCAGGGCATAGCATCCGACGAGCAGCAGCGCGCCGAGCGCGTCACTGGGGCGGTGCCATTTCAGGA
This sequence comes from Rhodococcus sp. IEGM1428, assembly GCF_050321865.1. Classification (NCBI taxonomy): domain Bacteria; kingdom Bacillati; phylum Actinomycetota; class Actinomycetes; order Mycobacteriales; family Nocardiaceae; genus Rhodococcus; species Rhodococcus sp. IEGM1428. Next base: position 1,125,930 of record NZ_JBNQFW010000001.1, read on the forward strand.
CGACGACCGACACGGCAGTTCCGAGGACGAGCAGTGTTCCGTTGATCGCGACGACGATCCGCCAGGGGCAAGCGGTTGCGAAGTACACCGCACAGACGACAGCCGTGACGCAGGTGAGGGTGCCGCTGGGAAAGGAATTGTGCTGGACGAGGCCGTCCAGGTTCGGTCGATCGAGCGAGTACTTGAGAATCCAGGCCGTCGCAATCGGTCCGAGTGTCATGATTCCCACTCGCAGCGTCAGGGCAATCCTGTTGCCGCTGAACATGATCAGAAATGCGACGAGAACCGCTCCTGCGGCCGAGACCGGTGCGACGAGGTCGACGAATTCGGCGCAGACGTCCACGAGGTCTCCGGACAGTGTTTCGGCGCTCACCATCAGTTCCTGATCCACCGTTTGTCCAGCGGTCGTCAACACGCCCAGGTAGTAGACGAGAACTCCCAGGTTCAGCAATGCCAGCGCGGCGACCAGACGCCTCGGTTCGACCCGTGTCATCGTCGGCCCTCCGCTCGTTCGTCGGACGGGTCGTCGAGTGCGGCCGGGCATGTGTCGCCGGGAGTGGTCGCCATCTCGAAGTGCCACATTTCGTTGGCATAGGTCTGACACAGGCCGTAGTCGTTGCCGTGTCGGATCATCCAGTCGGCGGCATCCGTCGGTCCGACATCCACCGCCCGTCCGGTGACATGCTTGGAGTCGTTCGGAGTGTGCACCCATCGTCTGGCTTCGTCGGTGCTGCCGTAGCGGCGTACTGCCTCGTCGAACAAGCGTTGCTGGTACGCCGCGGAACGCCATCCGGAGGTGACGTACACATCCACCCCGGACGATGTCGCATCGGCAGCGGCGGAGTGCAGCGCTTTCAGCAGAACGGGGTCGAGACGGGCCAGTGCGGGAAGATCGGTGTTGTCGAGGCCTATCCGGTCGTCTATCTCACCGCCGGCCGGCCCCGAGTCGGGCTGAGTGGCCAGGTAGTGCGCGGCCGTCGGCGTGTCGGGCTCTGTATTCGAGCATGCCGTGAGCGTCAGCATTGCGAGCGCCGAGACGAAGAGTGTGCGTGTGGTCGCCATGCGTTCGAGACTGCTCGGCCGGTGTCACCGGCCGGTGCCCGTGATTCGCCATCTTCGTCACGGTTCCGATCGGCTGTGTAACAGAACGGAACGGGAGCACGAACGACTGTGCCCCGCCTCCGAGTATCCGGGGGCGGGGCACAGTGCTCGCACGCAGTCGAGGCCGTGGAGGAAATCGAAGAGCGAGGCCGAAATCAGCCCCGGACCACCTTGCCTGCCTTCAAGCAGGAGGTGCACACGTTCATGCGCTTGGAGTTACCAGGCGCAACCTGAGCGTGAACGGTCTGGATATTCGGGTTCCAACGACGGTTGGTCCGTCGGTGCGAGTGCGAGACCGACTTACCGAAGCCGGGCCCCTTGGCGCATACGTCGCAGACGGCAGCCATAGTCGCGAACTCCTTGATAGATGTTGATCGATACATGTGGTCGAAGACATCGAAACGAACTACGAGCAGATGCAAGGATTGCAATGCGTGAAGATCGCCTCGAGGCAACCCTGCAAGAATAGCGGCGCAGCACGCAATCACCAAACCGCCACGGCAGACGCTGCGTGAGGGCTCACGGCGGCGCACCACCGATCATGCCCGACTAAGCTTCGGGCACTGTCCGCGACCGGAGTTCGGACAAGGGTATCGGTGCAACGCGGGGGAGGCTGCTCGACGTGGTCGACGTTCTCGATTCGATCGATGCCGCGGCCCTGCGACGGTGGGCCTACCGGTGCGTGGATTCCCTCACCGCCCGGTGCGACGAGATCAATGCGCTCAACGTGTTCCCGATCCCCGACTCGGACACCGGCACCAACCTGATGTTCACCTTCCGGGCCGCGGTGGAGTCGATGCGAGGGGCCGGACCCGCCGCGGACACCCGGGCCATCGGGCGTGCACTGGCCGTCGGCGCGGTAGCGGGTGCCCGCGGTAACTCGGGTGTGATCGTCTCCCAGTTGCTGCGCGCGGTCGCCGAGGCTGCAGCGGACGGCCCACTGGACACCGTGTCGATCCAGGCGATGCTGCGACGCGCGCAGGTCCTGGTCTCGGATGCAGTGAGCGTTCCCGTCGAGGGCACGATGCTCACCGTGCTCGCCGCCGCCGACCGCGATGCTGCGGCGCACGACGCCAATGTCGACCTCTCCACGCTGGTGATCGACATCGCCGAGGCCACTGCTCGCGCCCTCGACAGCACGACCGACCAACTCGTCGAACTCCGCGAGGCCGGGGTCGTGGACGCCGGAGCCCTCGGGCTCTCGGTCGTTTTCGATGCGCTGGTCGAAGTGGTGACCGGCCGAATCCCGCCGCGCAGGCGTTATCACCGCCCACAGAATCGTGAGCGGACACTCGTCGGCGACGGATCGAGCGCGACCGACGGCTGTACCGGAACACCCGAGACGGTGACGGTGTCCACCCACGGTCGGCCCCTGGGGTACGAGGTGGTCTACGTCGTCCACGGGATCGACGACGCGCAGGCAACTGCCCTCCGCGCTGCTCTGTCCGATCTCGGCGACTCGGTGGTGGTTGCCGGTGACGGATCCGGGGCCTGGTCCGCTCACGTTCACACCGCAGATCCCGGTACTGCTGTCGAGTGCGGAATCGGCACCGGAAGCGTTCGCGGGGTGCGCATCTCGTGCTTCGGCTTGGCCGAGTTCGAGGCTGGGGGCGGCGGCGACGCACGCCGTGGACCGGCGTTGTCGGTGGGACGCGATATTTTGGCGCTGGTGGCCGGTGACGGTGCCGCTGATCTCTACGTTCAGGAAGGCGCAACGGTGGTGCGGTGTGACGAGCCGATCGACTCCTCGGTACTGCACCGAGCAATTGTCGCAGCCAAGCATCGCGAGGTGTTGGTGTTACCGAACGGGGCGCTGTCGGCGCAAGAACTGGTTGCCGTCGGTGCCGCGGCCCGAGCCGACGGCAAGGACGTGATGATGCTGCCGTGCTCGGCGATGGTGCAGGGATTGGCCGCGCTCGCGGTGCACGACGCCGCCAGGGCTGCGGTCGACGATGCGTTCACGATGTCCGAGGCGGCGGCGGGAACCAGGTGGGGTTCACTGCGCATCGCGCAGGAGCGGTCGCTCACGTGGGTGGGTATGTGCGAGCCGGGCGACAGCATCGGCCTGGCGGGGCAAGAGGTGGTGATCGTTGCCGCGCGCCCGCTCGACGCCGGGTGCCGTCTGATCGATCAGCTTCTGGCCACCGGCGGAGAGATGGTGACGGTGCTCGTCGGGGCTCAGGCTTCGGCGGACTTCGGTGATCGTCTGGCCGAGTACGTGACGGGCGCGCATCCCGGGGTCGACGTGGTGGTCTACGCAGGTGGGCAGCCTGGAGACCTCGTGCAATTCGGAGTGGAATAGGGAATCTCGGTTATGGCAACGCTGGTGGACCGGCTCGATCACGTTCTCGGAGTCGCGGCGGCGACCCCGCTCGCAGACACCTTCGGTATTCATACCGTCGAGGATCTGCTGCGGCACTATCCGCATCGCTACATGACGCACGGTTCCGAACTCGGTGAAACCGAGCCCCCCGAGGGCGAGCACATCACCATCGTCGCCACGGTCGAGTCCGCGACGCTGCGTTCGATGAAGAATCGCAACGGCCAGTTCCTCGCAGTGACCCTCGCCGCCGACGGACAGCGGATCGAGGCCACCTTCTTCAGTCCGCACAAGCTCAAGCACGTAGTCGTGCCAGGTCGGCGGGGAATGTTCTCCGGCAAGGTGAAGTACTTCGGCAAGCGATGGAATCTCACCCACCCCAGCTACGTGATCCTGGGCGGAGACGACAACGACGGAGCCGTCGTGCCCGCGGGTCGCATCGTCGGCGGAGGAACGCTGGCCGGTCTGGCCCGCGGTGCGGTCGATGCCTCGGGATCCGTCGACATGTCGGTCTTCGATCGGGCGTTCGTTCCCATCTACGCGGCCACCAAGGACGTCGAGAGTTGGACGTTCATGCGGTGCGTGCGGCAGGTCCTCGACCAACTCGACGACGTGACCGATCCGCTGCCGGAATCGGTGCGCCGAGAACGTGGACTCGTCGACATCGACACCGCGCTGCGGTCGGTCCACTTCCCCGACACCGCGCAGGACAAGGACTCCGCCCGTGAGCGGCTCAAATTCGACGAGGCTCTGGCCGTACAGCTCGTCCTCGCGGACCGTCGCCGCGATGCATCGACTCGGGTGGCCGCGCGATGCCCGCCGATCACCGACGGCATCGCCGTCGAGTTCGATCGGCGGCTGCCGTTCGAATTGACGGCCGGTCAGCACGACGTCGCGGCCGAGATCGCCAACGATCTGTCTGCGCCACATCCGATGTCGAGGCTGTTGCAGGGCGAGGTCGGCTCGGGCAAGACAATAGTCGCGCTCCGGGCGATGTTGCAGGTGATCGATGCCGGTCATCAGTGTGCGCTGCTGGCACCCACCGAGGTGCTCGCCTCCCAGCATGCGCGATCGATCAGGTCGATGCTCGGCAGTCTTGCCGCCGGTGGTGAGCTCGGATCGCACGAACTCGCGACCAAGGTCGCTCTGCTGACCGGTTCGATGTCCACTGCGGCCAAGCGGTCCGCACTGCTCGATGCCGTGACCGGCGACGCCGGGATCGTGATCGGTACCCACGCCCTGATCGAGGATCGCGTGGAGTTTCTCGATCTCGCGATGGTCGTCGTGGACGAACAACACCGATTCGGTGTCGAGCAGCGAGATGCGTTGCGGGCCAAGGCCCGCGGCAACACCAGTCCCCACTTGCTCGTGATGACGGCGACACCGATCCCGCGCACCATCGCGATGTCGACGCTCGGTGATCTCGAGACGTCGGTACTGACAGAACTTCCGCGCGGCCGGTCACCGATCATCAGCAACGTCGTGCCTGCCAGAGCCAAGCCGACGTGGGTGGATCGAGCGTGGCAACGCATCCGTGAGGAAGTTGCTGCCGGACGCCAGGCCTACGTGGTCTGCTCGCGGATCGGCGACGGCGACGACGCCGAGACGGGCAAGAAGAAGACCGCCTCGAAGTCCGACGACGGACCGGAGACCACGGCCGCGGTGGACATGTACGACACCCTCGTTGCCGGTCCGATGCACGATCTCCGGGTGGGGTTGTTGCACGGGCGACTGTCGGGTGACGACAAGGACATCACCATGTCCGAGTTCAATACGGGCGAGATCGACGTCCTCGTGTGTACGACGGTGGTCGAAGTGGGCGTCGACGTTCCCAATGCGACGGTCATGGTGATCATGGACGCCGACCGATTCGGGGTCAGTCAACTCCACCAGTTGCGTGGTCGAATCGGTCGAGGCGGACACCAGGGTCTGTGCATCATGATCAGCTACCTCAGTCCCATGGGCGGTTCGTTCGCCCGGCTCGAGGCGGTGGCCGCGACCAACGACGGCTTCGAGCTGGCAAAACTGGACCTCGCCACCCGGCGAGAAGGCGACGTACTCGGGGCCGCACAGTCCGGCACGGTCAGTGGCCTTCGGCTGCTGTCGTTCATCGACGACGAGGACATCATCGCCGACGCACAGGACTGCGCGAGGACGTTGTTCGCACGGGACCCGTCGTTGGCGAACGATCCCGGCATCGCGTCGATGATGCGGTCGGCCTGGCGATCGGACCGGGTCGACTACCTACAGAAGTCCTGACCGGACAGGAGTGAAGCCTGCAGGAACGACCAGGGGAGCCAGTAGGCCTTCACTGCACCGTTTCAGTCGAGAGAATCGAACAATTCGTCCCGAATGGTGAGATCAGTACGCCTCGGAGGCCCATGCTGCCGGGTAAGTTGAGCCAATGTTCTCCAAAGTTTTGGTTGCCAACCGCGGCGAGATCGCCATCCGTGCCTTCCGTGCTTCCTACGAACTCGGTGCCTCCACCGTTGCGGTGTTCCCGTTCGAGGACCGAAACTCGGTGCACCGGACTAAAGCCGACGAGGCATATCAGATCGGGGAGAAGGGCCATCCGGTACGGGCGTACCTCTCGGTCGACGAAATCGTCGCCGCGGCCAAGAGGAGCGGGGCCGACGCGGTGTATCCCGGGTACGGATTCCTCTCCGAGAACCCGGATCTGGCCGCTGCGTGTGCCGAGGCCGGCATCACCTTCGTCGGCCCGTCCGCCGATGTACTGGAGCTGACCGGCAACAAGGCACGCGCTATCGCGGCAGCGAAAGCGGCAGGGCTTCCGGTTCTGGCGTCGTCGGAACCCTCGTCCGACATCGACGAGCTCGTCGCAGCGTCGGAGACCATGACCTTTCCCCTGTTCGTCAAGGCAGTGGCGGGCGGCGGTGGCCGAGGGATGCGACGAGTTGCCGAACCGGCGCAGTTGCGTGAGTCCATCGAAGCTGCTGCGCGCGAGGCGGAGTCGGCTTTCGGAGACGCGACGGTGTTCCTCGAGCAGGCCGTGATCGATCCCCGGCACATCGAAGTCCAGATTCTCGCCGACGGCCAGGGCAATGTGGTGCACCTGTTCGAGCGGGACTGCAGCGTGCAGCGTCGGCACCAGAAGGTCATCGAATTGGCACCGGCACCGAACCTGCCCTCGGAGCTGCGGGAGAGAATCTGCGCAGACGCCGTTGCGTTCGCCAAGCAGATCGACTACTCGTGTGCCGGTACCGTGGAGTTCCTCCTCGATACCCGCGGCAATCACGTCTTCATCGAGATGAATCCGCGAATTCAGGTGGAGCACACCGTCACCGAAGAGGTGACGGATGTGGACCTGGTGCAGTCCCAGTTGCGGATCGCCTCGGGGGAGACGCTTGCGGACCTCGGTCTGCAGCAGGAGAACATCGTGTTGCGCGGTGCCGCGTTGCAGTGCCGCATCACCACCGAGGATCCAGCGAACGGCTTTCGGCCCGACGTCGGCCGCATCACCGCCTACCGCACTCCCGGCGGTGCCGGGGTTCGGCTCGACGGTGGTACGACGCTGGGCGCAGAGGTCGGCGCGTACTTCGATTCCATGCTCGTCAAGCTCACCTGCCGTGGCCGTGATTTCGACACGGCCGTGGCGCGGGCCCGACGTGCGTTGGCGGAGTTCAGGATTCGCGGCGTCGCGACGAACATCCCGTTCCTGCAAGCGGTTCTGGTCGACCCCGACTTCACCGCGGGCCGGGTCACCACCTCGTTCATCGAGGAGCGACCGGAACTACTGACGTCGCGCTCCTCGGGTGACCGTGGCACCAAGATTCTCACCTACCTTGCCGATGTGACGGTCAACAAGCCGCACGGTGAGCGTCCGTCCCCGGTGTACCCACACGACAAACTTCCTGCGGTCGATTTCTCCGCGCCGATTCCCGACGGTTCGCGTCAGCGATTGCTCGCCCTCGGGCCCGAAGGCTTTGCCCGAGATCTGCGCAACCAGAAGGCACTCGGCATCACCGACACCACCTTCCGTGACGCGCACCAGTCCTTGTTGGCCACGCGTGTGCGCACGAGTGGATTGCTGGGTGTGGCCCCGTACGTGGCACGTACGACGCCGCAGTTGCTCTCCATCGAGGCGTGGGGCGGTGCTACGTACGATGTGGCGCTGCGCTTCCTGCACGAGGATCCGTGGGAACGACTTGCAAGTCTGCGAGAAGCCATCCCCAACATCGCAATTCAGATGCTGCTGCGCGGTAGGAACACCGTCGGCTACACCCCGTACCCGGAGAAGGTGACCCGCAGTTTCGTCGCCGAGGCCACCGACACCGGAATCGACATCTTCCGCATCTTCGACGCGCTCAACAATGTCGATCAGATGCGCCCTGCAATCGATGCGGTGCGCGAAACCGGAACTGCGCTGGCCGAAGTGGCGCTGAGCTACACCGGGGACCTGTCCAACCCGAACGAAGACCTGTACACCCTCGACTACTACCTGAAGTTGGCCGAGCAGATCGTCGATGCAGGAGCGCATGTACTCGCGATCAAGGACATGGCCGGGCTGCTGCGCGCACCGGCGGCCAAGACGTTGGTGACGGCGCTACGGTCGAATTTCGATCTGCCCGTACATGTGCACACGCACGACACACCCGGTGGTCAGTTGGCCACGTACTTGGCAGCGTGGGAGGCCGGTGCCGACGCCGTCGACGGTGCCAGCGCGGCGATGGCCGGAACCACCAGCCAGCCGGCGCTCTCGGCCATCGTTGCGGCAGCGGCCCACACCGACCGGGACACCGGGTTGGATCTGCAGGCCGTCTGCGATCTCGAGCCCTACTGGGAGGCCGTGCGAAAGGTCTACGCGCCCTTCGAGTCCGGACTGCCGGCACCGACCGGCCGTGTCTACACGCACGAGATTCCCGGCGGTCAACTCTCCAACTTGCGGCAGCAGGCCATCTCGCTCGGACTCGGTGATCGATTCGAGACGGTCGAGGCCAATTATGCCGCAGCAGACCGTATGTTGGGTCGCCTGACCAAGGTGACGCCGAGTTCGAAGGTCGTCGGTGATCTGGCCCTGGCTCTGGTCGGTGCGGGAGCATCGGCCGAAGAGTTCGCCGAAGACCCGAGTCGATACGACATCCCCGATTCGGTGATCGGATTCCTCCGTGGCGATCTGGGAACTCCTGCAGGTGGCTGGCCCGAGCCGCTGCGCACCAAGGCTCTCGAAGGCCGAGGTGCGGGCAAGCCGGTCACGCCGCTGACCGACGAGGACGAGAAGAATCTCGACGGCACGTCGGCGCAACGCCGTACGACTCTCAATCGCCTGCTCTTCCCCGGCCCGACGGCGGAACTCGAGGCACACCGCGAGAAGTACGGCGATACGACTCGGCTGTCGGCCAACCAGTTCTTCTACGGGCTGCGTCAAGGTGAAGAGCATCGCGTCACGCTGGAGAAGGGAGTCGAGCTGCTCATCGGGCTCGAAGCGATCTCCGACCCCGACGAGCGTGGCATGCGCACCGTCATGTGCATTCTCAACGGTCAGCTGCGACCGGTGTCGGTGCGCGATCGATCCATCTCGAGCGAGGTGCCGACGGTCGAGAAAGCGGACCGATCGAACTCCGGTCACATCCCGGCACCGTTCGCCGGTGTCGTAACCCTGTCCGTCGAAGAGGGACAGAAGATTTCGGCCGGTGACACTGTCGCCACCATCGAAGCGATGAAGATGGAGGCGGCGATCACCGCGCCTCGCGGCGGCACGGTGACCCGGCTGGCGATCTCGGGTGTTCAGCAGGTCGAGGGCGGCGATCTGCTCGTCGTCGTCGGTGGGGGGTCGACGGGCGAAGAGGCCGGGAGCGAATGACGCGGATCGTGGCGGGGGTCGCAGGGGGCCGGCGGCTCTCGGTTCCTGGCCAGGGCACCCGCCCGACATCCGAGCGGGTGCGGGAGGCTCTGTTCAGCTCGCTCGAGAGCCGGATGGACTTCGACGGTGCCGCGGTTCTCGATCTGTTCGCTGGGTCGGGTGCGCTCGGGCTCGAAGCGCTCTCGCGCGGCGCATCGTCGGCGGTACTGGTCGAGTCCGACTCACGAGCGGCGGCGGTGGTGCGCCAGAACATAGAGTCCGTCGGGCTGGCCGGCGCGTCGGTCAAGTGCGCCCCAGTGGCCTCGGTACTGGCGGGGGTACCGGATGCGGAATACGACCTGGTGCTCGCCGACCCGCCGTATGCCGTCACCGACAGTGCGGTGACGGATCTGCTCAACAGGCTCGTCACCGGGGGATGGCTTGCACCCGATGCGGTCGTCGTACTCGAGCGATCGTCGCGGTCGCCGGAGACGGAGTGGCCGGACGGTCTGGTAGCGGAGAAGTCGAAGAAGTACGGGGAGAGTCGAATCGAGATCGCGGCACGATCGTGACGACCGATCCCGGGATCGGCTGATAAGTTCGCGGGCATGACTGGCGCACTGTGTCCTGGATCCTTCGACCCGGTGACCAATGGTCATCTCGACATCTTCGAGCGAGCCGCCGCCGCGTTCGACGAGGTGGTGGTCACGGTGATGGTGAACAAGAGCAAGAAGGGCATGTTCAGCATCGACGAGCGAATCGAGATGCTCGAGGTGGCCACGGAGCATCTACCCAACGTCAGAGTAGGTTCCTGGTACGGCCTGTTGGTCGATTATGCTCGGCAAGAAGGCTTTTCGGCGATCGTCAAGGGTCTGCGCAGCTCGGTCGATTTCGACTACGAGTTGCAGATGGCGCAGATGAATCGAACCCTCACCGGGGTGGACACGCTGTTCCTCCCGGCGAATCCAGCGCACAGCTTTCTGTCCAGTTCGCTGATCAAGGAAGTCGCGACCTTCGGGGGAGACGTCACCGGGATGCTGCCGCCGTTCGTGCAGGAGCGACTGACCGCTCGTATCGCCGAGCGCGCCGCCGACTAGTTCGCGGAGCGACACACCGGGAGGGTATAGCGCCGACGCGCGTGTAGGCAGGCAGACTGACAAGTGCAGCACTGTGTAGCTCGACCGCTCGGCGGTCGGCACGTGCAGTGGCAGATTCGACGATTGGGGTAACCGGTGTACCGCGTATTCGAGGCGCTCGACGAGCTCGTCGCCATTGTCGAGGAGGCGCGCGGCGTTCCGATGACCGCTGGATGCGTCGTCCCGCGCGGCGATGTCCTGGAACTGCTCGACGATGTTCGTGACGCCATCCCCGGCGAGCTCGACGACGCGCAGGACGTTCTGGACCATCGCGACAAGCTCGTGGGCGATGCTCGGGCCACAGCGGAGAAGACGGTCGGAACCGCCAACGCCGAAGCGCAGGACACCGTCGAGAACGCTCGGGATTCTGCCGATCGCATTCTCGCCGATGCCAAGGCGCAGGCGGACCGCATGGTGTCCGAGGCGTCGGCGCATGCCGAGCAGCTCGTGGCCGATGCCGAGGCCGAAGCAGAGCGGACGGTGCTCGAGGGCCAGCGCGAGTACGAGGAGTTGACCGTTCGGGCCCGTACCGAGGCCGACCGAATGATCGAGTCCGGCACGTTGTCCTACGAGCGATCGGTGGCCGACGGCACCGCCGAACAGAACCGGTTGGTGTCCCAGACCGAGGTGGTGCAGGCCGCGCACGCCGAGTCGGCGCGCGTGATCGACAGTGCCCATGCCGAATCCGATCGGATGCGCAGTGAATGCGACGTGTACGTCGACACCAAACTCGCGGAGTTCGAGGAGTTCCTCAGCGGCACCATTCGCTCCGTCGGCCGTGGACGTCAGCAACTTCGAACCGGTTCCGGTGTCCCGGAATACGGCAGCGAGCCGTACGGCGAACCCGCGTACGGCAGCCAGGAAGGCCGTCGCAGCCGACACTGAGGGCGGTGATTTGCCCTCGTATGCACGCATGCGTATCGTTGTGGGGTTGCTTACCGACAGTAGGCAAACCGACAGTAAGGAAGAACAGCCGTGCCCCCGCCCAAGAGAACGACCCGTCCTGAACTGGACGCCGGATTCGTTCTGGACATCCTCAACCTCGGTCGTCGACCCGGGTCGACGAAGACCGTCGAGCGGACGGTTCCGGCTCCTTCCCGAATCGGCCTCGATGCGATCGCCATCGAAGCCGGAGTCCCGGTCTCGCTCGATCTGCAGTTGCAGGCGGTATCGGAGGGCGTTCTCGTCACCGGTTCCGTACGAGCTGCCACTGCCGGCGAGTGCACGCGGTGCCTCGATCCGGTCAGCGGCAACGTCGACGTCTACTTGACCGAACTGTTCGCATACCCGAACAGCATCACCGAGGAGACCACGGATGCGGACGAGATTCACCGCATCGTCGACGACCTGATAGATCTCGAACCCGTCATCGTCGACGCGGTCGGTCTGGAGCTTCCACTCCACCCCGTCTGCAGTGACGAGTGCGAGGGATTGTGCCCAGAATGCGGCGTTCGCCTGGCGATTGCTGAATCCGGCCACAGTCACGATACAATTGATCCTCGCTGGGCTGGACTTGCAGCCAAATTTGGCGTGGATCCAGAACCGAGCACAGAACTTGTGAACAACGAAGCCGAGGAGAAGTAAGTGGCTGTCCCGAAGCGCAAAATGTCGCGTTCCAACACGAGGTCGCGTCGTGCACAGTGGAAAACCACTGCGCCCACCCTCGTGACGTGCCCCAACCGTGGATGCGGCGAGAAGACGTTGCCCCACATCGCGTGCCCTTCGTGCGGTACCTACAAGGGCCGCCAGGTCGTCGCAGCGGTCTGATTCCCGCTCCGGTGACCAACGAAGTAGTGGATCGTCGCAACAACGATTCACAGAAGAATAGTTCTACTGCCGTCAGCGGCGGGGACGACCGAGAGTCGCTCCTCGCCGCTATCGGTGTCTCTCTGGCGGAACCACTGTTGACCCTGGCACTGACGCATCGTTCGTTTGCCTACGAGCACGGTGGTCTTCCTACCAACGAGCGCCTCGAGTTCCTGGGCGATTCGGTGCTCGGCCTGGCGGTGACAGAGCATCTCTACGCGGTGCACCCCACCAAGTCCGAGGGCCAGCTGGCCAAGATCCGGGCAAGCGTGGTGAACATGCACGCCCTGGCTGAAGTAGCGCGCGGTCTCGGTGACGGCGGTCTCGGTCGGCATCTGCTGCTGGGCAAGGGTGAGGAGCAGACCGGCGGACGTGACAAGCCGAGCATCCTTGCCGACGGTATGGAATCGATGCTGGGTGCGATTCACCTGCAACACGGCATCGACGTCGCTCGCACCGTTGTACTGACCCTGTTCGCCGGCCTGTTGGACCGCGCTCCCAAGCTCGGTGCAGGTCTGGACTGGAAGACGAGCCTGCAGGAATTGACTGCAGAACGCGCGCTCGGCGTTCCCGCGTACGAGATTGCGTCCACCGGGCCCGACCACGACAAAGAATTCACTGCCACCGTGTTGATCGGTGGATTTCCCCGTGGTGTCGGAGTCGGTAGATCGAAGAAGGAAGCCGAGCAGAAGGCCGCCAGTTTGGCGTGGAATACGCTGTCGGGCAACGACATTGCCGTAGCCGACGCGCCCACGACCAACCCTTCCTGATGCCCGAACTGCCCGAGGTCGAAGTCGTCAGGCTCGGTCTGGAATCCCACGTGGTGGGCAAGACCATCGACTCGGTGGAGGTCCTGCACCCCCGTGCCGTGCGTCGACACGATCTCGGCGGCCTCGATCTGATCGGTCAGCTGCGAGGTCAGCGCGTCTCCTCGGCCCGGCGCCGTGGGAAGTATCTGTGGCTGGTGATGGAGCCCGGCGACTTCGCCACTGTCGTGCACCTGGGTATGAGTGGACAGATGCTGGTGCAGCCGCCGTCCGCGCCGGACGAGAAGCACCTGCGGATTCGGGCACGACTCGACGACGGTACCGATCTTCGGTTCGTCGACCAGCGAACATTCGGCGGCTGGGCTCTCGCCCAGATCGTGACGGTGGACGGCACACCGGTACCCGAACCGGTGGCGCACATCGCGCGAGACCCGATCGACCCGCTGTTCGACGCGGAATCCGTGGTGAACGTGTTGCGCGGCAAGCACACCGAGATCAAGCGGGCTCTCCTCGATCAGACCGTGCTGTCCGGCGTGGGCAACATCTACGCAGACGAGGCTCTGTGGCGGGCGAAGATTCACGGCAACCGCATCGCAGAAACGTTGACCCGGCCTGCTCTTCGTCGACTGCTGACTGCCGTGCACGCGGTGATGGGGGAGGCCCTGGCGCAGGGTGGTACCTCGTTCGATGCGCTGTACGTCAACGTCAACGGACAGTCCGGCTACTTCGACAGGTCGCTCGACGCCTACGGACAGGAAGGTCTGCCCTGTTCACGATGTGGAGCACCGATCAGGCGTGAGAAGTTCATGAACCGCTCCTCGTTCAGCTGCCCCACCTGCCAGCCGCGACCCCGACACATCCGCACCTGAGAGCTCACAGGTCATTCCGCAGGCTCCACTCCTGTGTGGATAGGTCATTCCGCGGGCTCCACTCCTGTGTGGATAGGTCATTCCGCAGGCTCCACTCCTGACCCGCCCGCCTAGTATTTCGGTCATGGCAGAACAGAGCACGCCGACCAACCTCTGGGTCGAGCGCACAGGCACCCGTCGCTACACCGGTCGCAGCTCGCGAGGAGCCGAAGTACTCATCGGTTCCGAGTCGGTCGAGGGCGTTTTCACTCCCGGCGAGCTGCTCAAGATCGCGCTCGCAGCGTGCACCGGTATGAGCTCGGACGTACCGCTCTCGCGTCGACTGGGGGACGACTACTCCGCCACCGTCGAAGTGTCCGGTGCAGCAGATCGTGAGAACGAGCTGTATCCGGAATTGAACGAGATCCTCCGCGTCGACCTCAGCGCGATGGACCCCGATGCGCAGCAGCGACTGCTCACCGTCGTCGAGCGGGCGATCGACAAGGTCTGCACTGTGGGGCGGACCCTGAAAGCCGGTACGACGATCAACCTGGACATCGACGTGGACGCCTGATGAAGGTGGGGGCAGCCGCCGTCGTGGCGGGCCTTGTTCTCGCAGCGTCGGTTGCCCTGTCTCCCACCGCGGAGGCGTCGAGCACCTGCACTCGGTGGTCGGTGAGCATGGTGGCATCGGGATTCGGGCTGCTCGAGAATCTGGAATTCGACGGCAGAGGCTCGATGATCGTCTCCGAGACCTCGCCGGTCGGACCGGGCGCTCTGCGTACCGTCGCACCGAACGGGGACCGGGGCACTCTCGTGTCGGGCGTCGAGTCACCGGGCGGATTGGTACGGGACGGAGACACTCTATTCTTCACGACCGGAAACAGTGCTGCCGCAGGACTTCTCGACATGCGGACCGGAACGATCGAGAAGATCGATCTCGGCACGGGTGCCAGGTCGACGTACGCGTCGGGCCTGACCATGCCCAACGGCCTGGCCCGCTCCGCGACCGGCGATCTGTTCACCACCCGAAATCTCGGTGGCGCGTCGGGGCTCACTCGCATCGCAGTCGGCGGCGATGGGTCGGTCGTTTCGGTGTCGACGGCGCGTACCGATCTGGGTTCGGCCAACGGAATCGGCGTCGGCGGCGGAAACATCTACGTGGCCACTACGTTCGATCCGGAAACGACGGTGATTGTGCTCGACGAGAAGGACCCGGCGGGGCCGTCCACGCGCATTCGCGTCGACGGATTCGGACCGCTCACGATGTCGGACGATCTGACCGTGGCCGACGACGGAACGGTCTATCTCGCACAGAATCTCGCGGGCAGGGTCGTCCGTGTCGATCCCGAGACCGGATCGTCCTGTGTCATCGCGACTGGGGTGCCGTTGACTTCGTCGGTTGCTTTCGGCGGAGTCGGATTCGATTCGGAGGCGTTGTACGCCACGAGTTTCGACGGAACGGTCCGAAAGCTGAGTCCGGTATGACGGACGAACGGCTGACGGCATGGGTGCACGGCCTGGTTCAGGGGGTCGGGTTTCGTTGGTGGACTCGCTCGCGTGCGCTGGAGCTGGGATTGGTCGGGCACGCGACCAACCACGCGGACGGACGCGTTCTGGTGATAGCCGAGGGTCCGCGTCAGCGCCTCGACGCACTCCTGGAATTGCTCCGAGGCGGCGGCACCCCGGGCACGGTCACACTGGTCGTCGAGAGCTGGGAGAGCGCCCGCGGTGGCCTCACAGGCTTCGTGGAACGGTGACCCGCCGCCGCCCGCGGACGGCTCGGCGCACATCGCTGCGTCGTACCGGTAAAGTACGGACGCTATGTATCTCAAGAGTCTGACGCTCAAGGGCTTCAAGTCCTTTGCTTCGGCGACGACTCTTCGTTTCGAGCCTGGAATCACCTGCGTGGTCGGCCCCAACGGCTCCGGTAAATCCAACGTTGTGGACGCTCTGACCTGGGTGATGGGTGAACAAGGTGCCAAGGCGTTGCGCGGCGGGAAGATGGAGGACGTCATCTTCGCGGGTACGTCCGGCCGCGCACCCCTCGGCCGCGCCGAGGTGACTCTGACGATCGACAACTCGGACGGTGCGCTGCCGATCGACTACTCCGAGGTCTCGATCACCCGACGCATGTTCCGGGACGGTGCCGGTGAATACGAGATCAACGGCAGCTCGTGCCGGTTGATGGACGTCCAGGAGTTGCTCAGCGACTCCGGTATCGGCCGCGAGATGCACGTGATCGTCGGTCAGGGTCGACTGGCGGCGATCCTCG
The DNA here is from genome assembly GCF_050321865.1 of Rhodococcus sp. IEGM1428. Lineage (NCBI taxonomy): Bacteria > Bacillati > Actinomycetota > Actinomycetes > Mycobacteriales > Nocardiaceae > Rhodococcus > Rhodococcus sp. IEGM1428. The sequence continues at coordinate 1,141,983 of NZ_JBNQFW010000001.1, forward strand.
AATCGCGTCCCGAGGACCGGCGGGCCTTCATCGAGGAAGCCGCCGGGGTGCTCAAGCACCGCAAGCGGAAGGAAAAGGCCGTACGCAAGCTCGACGCGATGCAGGCCAATCTCGCGCGGCTGACGGACCTCACAACCGAATTGCGCCGTCAACTCAAGCCACTGGGCAGGCAGGCCGAGGTTGCGCGTCGCGCGCAGACCGTGCAGGCAGATCTGCGTGACGCTCGGCTGCGGTTGGTGGCCGACGACCTGGTGGCCAGACGTGAAGAATTCGCGAACCAGACCCAGGACGAGGAAGCGGCTCGCGAGCAGTACGCGATGGTGCAGGATGCCCTCGAAGCCGGAACCGTAGCGCTCGCAGAACACGAGCAGGCGGTGGCACGGCTGACACCGAGCGCCGAAGCGGCCGGACAGACGTGGTTTCGCCTGTCCGCGCTGGCCGAACGCGTGAATGCGACGGTCCGCATCGCGCACGAACGTGCTCGGCATCTGGACGCCGTCCAGAGCACCGGTCGCGGGCAGGATCCGGACGAGCTCGAAGCACAGGCCGAGCGCGCGGCCGAGGAAGAAATGGAACTCGTCGAGGCCGTCGAGATGGCGCGGGAAACCCTCGAAGCGGCCCGCGAACAGCTCGCCGAGCGCGAATCTGCTGCCGCGGCCGCCGAGCGTGCTCACCTCGCCGCTGTTCGCGCGGTTGCCGACCGCCGCGAAGGATTCGCGCGCCTGTCCGGTCGAGTCGACACCTTCAGAACCAAGGTCGAGTCCATCGACGCCGAAGTAGCGCGGCTCTCGGTGGCCATCGACGAGGCCAGAGAACGCGGCGAGTCGGCTCAACGTGAGTTCGAGAGCGTCCAGGACCAGATCGGCACCCTCGACGCCAGTGAGCTCAGCCTCGACACCCATTACGAACGAGCGGTCGCCGCATTACGCCATGCCGACGCCCGGGTATCGGAATTGCAGGCCGAAGAGCGCATCGCTGGCAAGAGGGTGGCATCGTTCGAGGCCAGGATCGAGGCGCTCACCATGGGCCTCGAACGCAAGGACGGTGCCGGATGGCTGGTGGAGAACCAGCAGGACGGTCTGTCCGGTCTGCTCGCCGGCCATCTCACGGTCGAGCCGGGGTACGAGATCGCGATCGCCGTCGCCATGGGTCCGGCGGCCGATGCTGCGCACGCCGAATCCTTCGATGCCGCGCGCGCTGCCGTGCTTGCCCTACGCGCTGCCGACGGCGGTCGCGCGTCCATCGTGCACGGTAATACTGTTGCGGCACAACCAATTCAGCGGCCTACGCTACCGAGCGGTGCTCGGTGGGCACTCGACCTGATCGAGTATCCGGATCGGTTGGCCGGAGCGATGGCGGCATTGCTCGACGGTGTGGTGGTTGTCGACTCGCTGGACGCGGCGCACCGGCTCGTCTCGGATTCGAGTCGACTGCGTGCCGTGACCACGGACGGCGACGTCGTCGAGCCGGGCTGGGTCACCGGCGGATCGGACCGTCGACCCAGCACCCTGGAAGTGCAGTCGGCGATCGATACGTCGACGGTGGAGCTGACGGCAGCAGTACGCCGGGCCGAGGAGCTCGACGCCGCGCTCTCGGGCGCGTTGGCGGAACAGCGCGACCGGCGTGAATCCGCCGAGCAGGCGCTCGCAGCCCTGAACGAATCCGATGCTGCGATGGCCGCTGTGTACGAGCAGTTGGGCCGCTTGGGGCAGCTGGCGCGTTCGGCGCACGCAGAATCCGCGCGATTGGCGACCCAGCGCAGTTCTGCCGAAGCGAGCCGCGAAGAAGCGATCGAGCGCCTGGGTGAGCTCGAGGACAGTTTGCGGACGGCAGAGGACGAACAGAGCGGTTTCGCTGGAGACGGCGAGAGCGGTGACGCGGCGACCACCATGGAGCGCGAGATGGCGGCTGCGGCACTGACCGAAGTGCGCGCGGTGGAGGTCGAGGCGCGGCTGAACGTACGAACCGCCGAGGAGCGCGCGCAGTCGTTGCGGGGCCGAGCCGATTCGCTGCGTCGAGCGGCGCGAGCCGAACGCGAGGCCAGGGCACGAGCCGAACGCGAGGGCGCCGCCCGGCGGCACGCTGCCGCAGTGGCTGCTGCCGTCGGCGAATCGGGTGAGGACCTCGCCGCTCGATTGGCCTCGGTGGTGGCTGCGGCGGCCCGAAGGCGCGACGAGCTCTCCGCCGAACGCGCTACGCGCACAGTCGAACTCGACAAGGTCAAGGAACAGGTTCGGGCCCTGCAAGGCCAGCTTGCGTCCATCACCGACGCCGTCCACCGGGACGAGGTCGCCCGTGCGCAGGCGGCACTGCGAATCGAGCAACTCGAAACGACGATTCTCGAACAACACGGCATCGGCCTCGACGATCTGGTGGCCGAGTACGGCCCCGATGCGACGCTGCCCCCGACCGAGCTCGAGATGGCAGAGTACGAGGCCGCCAAGGAACGCGGTGAGCAGGTTGTGGCCCCCGCGCCGATGCCGTTCGATCGCGCCACTCAGGAGCAGCGGGCCAAACGCGCAGAACGTGATCTCGCCACACTCGGCAAAGTGAACCCGTTGGCTCTCGAAGAGTTCGCAGCCCTCGAAGAGCGCTACAACTTCTTGTCCACTCAACTCGAGGACGTCAAGTCCGCGCGCAAGGACTTGCTCGGCGTGGTCGCCGACGTCGACGACCGCATCCTGCAGGTCTTCACCGAGGCCTGGCTGGACGTCGAGAGAGAATTCACCGGCGTGTTCGCCAAGCTCTTTCCCGGCGGCGAAGGACGGCTGATTCTGACCGACCCGTCGGACATGCTCACCACCGGAATCGAGGTGGAGGCGCGTCCACCGGGCAAGAAGGTCAAGCGACTGTCCCTGCTCTCGGGCGGCGAGAAGTCGCTGACTGCAGTCGCCATGTTGGTCGCCATCTTCCGCGCCCGGCCGTCACCGTTCTACGTCATGGACGAGGTCGAGGCTGCACTCGACGACACCAACCTGCGCCGACTGATCGGGTTGTTCGAGCAACTCCGTGAGAAGTCGCAGCTGATCGTCATCACGCACCAGAAGCCGACCATGGAAGTGGCCGACGCGTTGTACGGCGTCAGCATGCGCGGTGACGGCATCACCACGGTCATCTCGCAGCGATTGAACCGAGAACGCGTTGCGGTGGATGTAGCCGAGCCGGAGACAGCACCCGTGGTCGAACCGGACGCGGTCTCGTAGGACCGGTCCCGCCTACTGCTTCGGGTAGAGCTGCTCGGCGTACGAGGGTCCGTAGTACTCGCGCAGCTCCTCGACGGTCTCGGGGGCCTGCGGAATCAATGCCTTCGTCAAGGACGCGACATCGGGAATGGACTCCGCATCCCATGTTTCCGGCTGCCACAACTTGGACCGCATGAACGCCTTGGCGCAGTGGTGGAACACCTGCTCGATGTCGACGACGAGGCACATGATCGGCCGGTGGCCCTTGACCTGCAGTTCGTCGAAGAACGGTGCATCGGTCACCAGTGACGCGCGACCGGCGATGCGCAGAGTGTCACCGCGCCCCGGCACGAAGAAGTTCAATCCGACGAAAGGGTTCTCGAGAATGTTCCGGTAGCCGTCCATCCGACGATTGCCGGGACGTTCGGCAAGGGCGATCGTGGCGTCGTCGATGACGTGGACCAAGCTGCCGGGCGGGTCACCTTTGGGGGAGACGTCGCATCGTCCACTCGCGTCCGAGGTACCCATCAGGCAGAAGGGCGAGGCAGCGAGCCATTGCACATCCAGCGGGTGCAGTGTGCTGCGGTCCTTGTTCGCGGCTCGAAAGCTCGGTTGGCCGAACATCTCCGTCAATCGGTCGGCATCGCGCACCGTCGTCCACTCCATGCCTACAGATGCTATCGACACGGCTCGGGTGGGGGACAGTGCTTTTCTCGGGCGGAGCACCACCGGTGACCAACGGCCGTGAACGCCTGACAGGATGGGGTACGTGAGTAACCAAGCGTGGATCATCGTCGCGGCGATCGCCGCTGTCCTACTGGTCGTTCTCGTCGTCGGGTTGGTGCTCTCCCGTCGGCGGAGAGTGTCGCTCAAGTCGGACGAGGCGGCTCGGATCGAGGACGCGGCCACCAAGGACAGATCCGGTGGCTATACGGCGGGCAGTGGTTTCTCGTTCAGCCAGGGCACGGCGACCGCCGAGCCCGTCGCGCCTGCCCCGAAGCCCGTTCCACCTGCGCCCAAGCCTGTTCCACCTACCCCGAAGCCCGTCGAGACCTCCCCGGTCGAGCCGACGCCGGTGGCACCCACTCCCACCCAGGACGAGCCGGAGGTGCTCGAACCCGAGGTGCCGGTCATCGAGCCTCAGGAGCCGGTTGTCGAGCCCCCTGAGCCGGCCGAGCCCGCAGTGCCGGAACCGGCCGTGGACGCCGAGGCTCCTGCTCCTCGACTGGACACCATCGATCCCACCGAGGGTCGGCTGGATCGGCTCCGCGGTCGCCTGGCGCGCTCTCAGTCCGCGGTGGGCAAGAGCTTGCTCGGATTGCTCGGCGGCGGTGACCTGGACGAGGATTCTTGGGAAGAGGTCGAGGACACCCTGCTGATCGCCGATATCGGTTCTGCGACCACCGCAGAGATCATGCGCACCCTGCGCGAGCAGATGGCGGCGCGCAGTATCCGCACCGAGTCCGATGCGCGAGCACTTCTGCGCGAGATTCTCGTTGCGCAACTTCATCCCGAGTTCGATCGGTCGATTCGAGCGCTTCCGCACGACGGTGCGCCTGCCGTGCTGCTGGTGGTCGGAGTCAACGGCACCGGCAAGACCACGACCACCGGCAAGCTTGCTCGCGTGCTGGTGGCGGACGGCAGGCGAGTGTTGCTCGGAGCCGCCGACACGTTCCGCGCGGCCGCGGCCGATCAGTTGCAGACCTGGGCCGAGAGAGTCGGTGCCGAGGTGGTGCGTGGCAAGGAGGCCGCAGATCCGGCTGCTGTCGCATTCGACGCGGTGAGCAAGGGAATCGAGAACGGAGTCGACGTGGTTCTGGTCGACACGGCGGGACGCCTGCACACCAAATCGGGTCTGATGGACGAGCTGAGCAAGGTCAAGCGAGTCATCGAGAAGCGGGCCCACGTCGACGACGTTCTGCTCGTTCTCGACGCGACCGTCGGCCAGAACGGGCTGACCCAAGCTCGTGTCTTCGCGGAGATCGTCGACATCACCGGTGTGGTGTTGACCAAACTGGACGGAACCGCCAAGGGTGGCATTGTTTTTCAGGTGCAGCGTGAACTCGGGGTGCCCGTCAAGCTCGTCGGTCTCGGTGAAGGTGCCGACGATTTGGCCCCGTTCGAGCCGGGAGCGTTCGTCGACGCGCTGCTCGGCTGATCGAGCCCTTCGGGTTGTCCGCGAACCGGGCGAAAAGCACAAACGCCAGCACGAAACCTTTTTGCAACAGAATTCGGTCATGCGTTCACATGTCCGAAACACCCGAGTGTCACGGATGAAACTTCGTGAAACCACTCTTCTTGCGTAACGGCGCGCCAACCGGTGTGCAGGAGAATGGAGGGTGTACGTGAGTCCCGAGGATATGTTGGCCAACTCCGGCAACGCCGCGTGGATGCTGATTGCAGCATCTCTGGTACTGCTGATGACGCCGGGCTTGGCGTTCTTCTACGGCGGTATGTCGCAGTCGAAGTCCGTGTTGAACATGATGATGATGTCGTTCGGAGCAATGGCCGTCGTCTCGATCATCTACTTCCTGTGGGGTTGGTCGATGTCCTACGGAACCCAGGACATCGGTGGCGTCTTCGCCAACCCGTTCGAGTTCTTCGGACTCAAGGATTCGATCACCGATGCCGACGGTAACTACATCGCCGGTGCATGGGGATACGCCAACATCATCGATGTGGCATTCCAGGTCACCTTCGCGATCATCACGGTCGCACTGATCAGCGGCTCCATCGCAGGCCGCGTCAAGTACGGCACGTGGCTGGCATTCGCAGGCATCTGGGTCACCCTCGCGTACTTCCCGCTGGCCCACATGGTGTGGGGTGGCGGACTGCTCTCCGGGTCCGAAAAGGGTCTGGCTGCAAAGATTTTCGGAACGATGGTCAACGACGACGGTGACACTGTCGCCAACGTGGCTCCCATCGACTTCGCAGGTGGCACTGTCGTGCACATCAACGCCGGTATCGCGGGCCTGATTCTGGCGATCATCATCGGCAAGCGCGCCGGATTCGGCAAGGTCGCCTACCGTCCGCACAACCTTCCGTTCGTCATGCTCGGTGCTGCACTGCTGTGGTTCGGTTGGTTCGGATTCAACGCAGGTTCCGCATTCGCAGCCGACGGCATCGCCGGTGTGGCGTGGGTGAACACCACTGCCGCCACCGCAGCGGCCATTGCGGGCTGGCTCATCACCGAGCGCATCCGTGACGGGCATGCCACCAGCCTCGGCGCTGCCTCGGGCATCGTGGCCGGTCTGGTCGCCATCACCCCGGCCGCAGGCGCACTGACGCCTGTCGGCGCCATGATCCTCGGCGTCATCGCCGGTGTTCTCTCCGCTCTGGCAGTCGGCCTGAAGTTCAAGTTCGGCTACGACGATTCGCTCGACGTCGTGGGCGTGCACCTCGTCGCAGGCCTGTGGGGAACCATCGGAATCGGCTTCCTCGGCTCGGAGACCGGTCTCTTCTACGGCGGCGACTACAAGCAGCTCGTGGTGCAGATCGTCATCGCACTGTTCGCGCTGATCTTCACCGCGATCGTCACCGCGGTGATCGCGTTCGCGCTCAAGCCTCTCGGCTGGCGCGTGTCGGACGAGGAAGAGGCCAACGGCATCGACGAAGCCGAGCACGCTGAGACTGCATATGATTTCGCCTGACAAGGTAGAGATAGACGTGAACGCTGCACCGTACGACAACGGGCACTCGAGGTCTTGTGAAGGGAATCAAAAATGAAGCTGATCACGGCAATCGTCAAACCGTTCACCCTGGAGGACGTCAAGACGGGGCTGGAGCAGGCCGGCGTACTCGGAATGACAGTCAGTGAAGTTCAGGGTTACGGCCGTCAGAAGGGCCACACCGAGGTGTACCGAGGTGCGGAGTACTCGGTCGACTTCGTTCCGAAGGTGCGTGTCGAGGTAGTCGTCGACGACGCTGCCGTCGAGAAGGTCGTCGAGGTCATCGTCGAGGCCGCTCGCACCGGCAAGATCGGTGACGGCAAGGTCTGGGTTTCCCCGGTCGATTCGGTCATCCGAGTCCGCACCGGAGAACGTGGCGCCGATGCACTCTGACCCCAAAGGGTCTCGGGCCGGGGGCCCCGGTTCTGGCGCGAAAGCGTCAGGATCGGGGCCTTCGGTCTCCACGGGCTCCGCATCGAAGGGCACGAGCGATGCTGCAGCAGATCTCGCTCGCGCCAGAAAACAACTGCTCGACGGCGGCACGCGCAACCGTCGCCTCGATGCTCCGTCGCTGAGGCAGGCTCTGGTCGATCTCCACGAGTTCTGGCTGACCACCAAAGGTGCCGAGCTGGGGATCAAACCGGACTCGGGCTTTGCGATCGTCGCTGTCGGCGGTCTGGCACGCCGTGAACTGCTGCCGTACTCGGATCTGGACCTGATACTGCTGCACGACGATCTCGAACCGCGAATCGTGGCCGAGGTCGCCGACAAGCTCTGGTATCCACTGTGGGACGCCCATATCAAGCTCGATCACAGTGTGCGCACGGTGCCGCAGGCTCTCCAGGTAGCCGCGGCCGATATGACGGCAGCGCTCGGGATGCTCGAGGCCCGCCATATCGCCGGCGACGTCGAGTTGAGCAATCTGCTCATCGGCGGCGTACGTCGCCAGTGGCGCACCGGAATTCGCGGACGATTCGACGAGTTGATCGAGCAGACCCGCGGCCGGTGGGCGCGCAGCGGTGAAATCGCGCACCGCGCCGAGCCCGAGCTCAAGAGTGGCCGCGGCGGATTGCGTGACGTACAGCTTCTCGACGCCCTCTCCATCGCCCAACTCACCGACGGTATGCCCGGTCTCGGCCCCGAATCGCCCGGTGGCGGTTTGGCATTCGCGCACGGAAGACTTCTCGACGTCCGCACCGAGCTGCACCGTGTTGCCGGCCGAGCGCGGGATCAACTGCGCGCGCAGGACGCCGATGAAATCGGTGCCGCGCTCCGCATCGGCGATCGCTTCGATCTTGCACGCGTGCTGAGCGATTCCGCTCGCACCATCAGTTACTCGGTCGATGTCGGATTGCGTACTGCCGGCAATTCGCTGCCGAGGAAAGGCCTTTCACGTCTTCGTCGTGTCCCGGTTCGTCGTCCGCTGGACGAGGGGGTCGTCGAACACGCCGGTGAGGTGGTACTCGCCCGTGACGCACGACCGAACAAGGATCCGGGCCTGATCATGCGCGTCGCCGCGGCATCGGCACAGACCGGAATGCCGATGTCGGCATCGACACTCAACCGGTTGTCGGACAGCGCACCCGAACTCCGCGAGCCCTGGCCGAAGGAGGCTCTGAACGATCTGCTCGTGCTGCTCGGATCGGGTCGCAAAGCCATTGCGGCCATCGAAGCGCTCGATCGAACAGGCCTGTGGGGCCGACTCATTCCGGAGTGGGGCGCAGTACGCGACCTACCGCCGCGAGATGCGGTGCACACGTGGACCGTCGATCGGCATCTGGTCGAAACTGCTGCCTACGCAAGCGCTTTGACCACCAGAGTCGCGCGTCCGGATCTGCTGGTTCTCGGCGCGCTGATACATGACATAGGCAAGGGTCGCGGCGGCGACCACAGCGTCGTCGGAGCAGATCTCGCAATCCAGATCGGTAACAGGCTCGGGCTGTGGCCGTCGGATGTGGCGCTGCTGACGTCGATGGTGAGATACCACCTCCTGCTACCGGAGACCGCCACCCGACGCGACCTCGACGACCCTGCAACCGTGCAGACCGTCGTCGACGCACTCGGTGCCGACACCATCCTGCTGGAGCTGCTTCATGCTCTCGCCGAAGCGGATTCGCTCGCCACGGGTCCCGGAGTCTGGGGGGACTGGAAGGCGTCGCTCATTCGCGAGCTCGTGCGACGCTGTCGATTGGTGATGGCGGGGGAGTCTCTGCCATCCCCGGACCCACTCGACCCGGCTCACATCGAGCTGGCCGCGCGGGGAGGTGTGCACGTCGACATCGCGCCGACCGACGGGCTCCACACCTTCGTCGTCACGGTCGTCGCGCCCGACACCCCGGGACTGCTGTCGGACGCTGCCGGAGTCCTGGCGCTGCACTCGCTGCGCGTGCTTTCTGCCTCGCTCGGCAGTCACGAGGGGTCGGCGATCAACTCGTTCGACGTTGCGCCGCTGTTCGGAGCTCCGCCGCAGGCCGGTCTGCTCCGACAGGAGATCATCCGCGCTCAGGCCGGAGAACTCGACCTCGTCGCGGTACTCGACGCCAAGGAACGCGACGCCAGAGCCGAGACCGTCGAGGACGACGGCGAGGATTCGGCGGTACCGGTTCTCTACGCGCAGGCTCCGCCTCGGGTGCTCTGGTTCGACGACCACGAACCAGGTCAGGTAGTGCTCGAACTACGAGCAGAAGACCGGCTCGGTCTTCTTTGCAGGCTGGCCAGTGCCATCGAACAGCAGGGATCCGATATCCGCTGGGCTCGCGTGTCGACACTGGGCAGCTCGGTGGTCGACTCCTTCTGCATCGACCTGGCGGGAGCGGACAGCAGGGCGGTCCGAGAGGATCTCGAACGAGCCTTGCTCGCGGTTGTACCGGCCCCGGAACCGCCCAAGCCTCCGGAGAAGCCGGAAGGCACTTGACCGCTGGTCGGAACACAACCGCAAACCGACACTCCGTGGTGACTTCTCACGAACTTACGGCCGGTGGGTTTACCCCCGATATCAATTTGTTATGTTCGTCACCACACGCAGGACGACTCGGCGAGATCACTTCCGCAGAATCCACACCGCCGGACCAACGAGTCGTTCCTGCAGGCTCCACTGCTGCTAATGCGAGAGGCACGAACTGTGGGATCCCACCGACGGTCGAACATCTACACACCGGCCGACACAGCAACGGATACGACGCCCGGCAAACACCGCGCCGCAGAAGTGACCCCGGACACCGGTCGACGGGCCGCGACCATCGTTGCGGCTACCGGTGCGATCGTCGTCGGCGCGACGTCGATGGGGGCGGGCACCGCAGGTGCCGCTCCGATCCCCGAGCCGCCCGCCGCAGGTTTTCCCTTCGCCGTCCCGGAGGGGCTGCTCCCGGCGGGATTCGAGCTACCCCAGTTCGTACCCCCGCAGTTCGAGGTTCCGCAGTTCGTCCCACCGCAGTTCGTGCCCCCGCAGTTCGTGCCCCCACAGTCGGCACCCCCGTCGCAGCCCGCATCGCCGGAGTCGACGCCCTCCGAGACCGCGCCCACAGCGGAGCCCAGCGCCGCACCGAGTCCCGGTCCGCTCGCTGCATTCGGAGTTACCGATCCCGGTGCTGCAGCGCAACAATGGCTCGACGACGTGGGTCTGGGTCAGCTGGGTACCGGTGGTGCGTCACCGCTCGAGAGTCTGCGTTCGCTGAAGAAAGCCACGGTCCAGCCCGTGGCGGGCGTGCTGACGTCCAATTTCGGATCGCGATGGGGCGCCCAGCACAGCGGCCTCGACATCGCGGCACCCATCGGGACCCCCATCTACGCGGCCGCCGACGGCACGGTGTCCGACGCGGGCCCGGCATCCGGGTTCGGTCTCTGGGTGAAGGTGAAGCACGACGACGGCACCGAGACGATCTACGGGCACGTCAACGATTTCTCGGTGCAGACCGGTCAGCGCGTGTCGGCCGGCGAGCAGATCGCCACGGTGGGCAATCGTGGCCAATCGACCGGTCCGCATCTGCACTTCGAGGTGCACGATCCCTCGGGCGTCAAGGTCGATCCCGCATCGTGGCTCTCGACGCGGGGAGTGGCAGTGACATGGAACGATTCCGCGCGCAACGCCTGACTCGGTGCCATCTCCGAGCGACACGTCAGTCTGTCGAACGACACGGCTGCCGCACGCCCCAGCGACGGCAGGTTGGGCTGGCGCTAGTCTGGTGACCGTGCCGGATTCGGCTCGTTTTCGGTGATCGGCTAGCTCAGGAGTGCAATCGGTGTTCGAATCCCTTTCCGACAGGTTGGCCGGGACTCTCAAGGACCTGCGTGGCAAAGGTCGACTGTCCGGTGCGGATATCGACGCCACGGCCCGCGAGATCCGTCTGGCCCTGCTCGAAGCGGACGTGGCCCTGCCCGTGGTGCGGGAGTTCATCAACCGCATCAAGGTCCGTGCCAAAGGTGCCGAGGTATCGGGCGCGCTCAACCCGGCGCAGCAGGTAGTCAAGATCGTCAACGAGGAACTCGTCGGCATCCTCGGCGGCGAGACCCGCAGACTCGTCTTCGCCAAGAACCCGCCCACGGTGATCATGCTCGCCGGCCTGCAGGGTTCGGGTAAGACGACGTTGGCAGGCAAGCTGGCCAAATGGCTCAAGGGCCAGGGCCACACTCCGTTACTCGTTGCCTGCGACCTGCAGCGCCCCGGTGCCGTCAGCCAGCTTCAGATCGTGGGCGAGCGCGCGGGTGCAGCTGTGTTCGCGCCGCATCCCGGCACGTCGATCGGCGGCGGTGACAACGCACTCGGTGTCTCGGCTGCAGATCCCGTCGAGGTCGCGCGAGCCGGCATCGCCGAGGCGCGGAGCAAGCAGTACGACGTGGTCATCGTCGACACCGCCGGCCGCCTCGGCATCGACACCGAGCTGATGAGCCAGGCCGCTGGAATTCGCGATGCGGTGGAGCCGGACGAAACCTTGTTCGTTCTCGACGCCATGGTCGGCCAGGATGCAGTCAGTACCGCCGAGGCGTTCCGCGACGGAGTCGGCTTCACCGGCGTTGTGCTCACCAAGCTCGACGGCGACGCTCGTGGCGGCGCAGCACTCAGTGTCCGCGAGGTGACCGGGCAGCCCATCATGTTCGCGTCGACCGGCGAGAAGCTCGAGGATTTCGACGTCTTCCACCCCGATCGTATGGCCAGCCGGATCCTCGGCATGGGCGACGTTCTCAGCCTCATCGAACAGGCCGAGCAGCACTTCGACGCCGAACAGGCCGAGGCGACCGCCAACAAGATCGGCTCGGGACAGCTCACGCTCGACGACTTCCTCGAGCAGATGATGGCCGTCCGCAAGATGGGACCCATCGGAAATCTGTTGGGCATGTTGCCCGGTGCGGGTCAGATGAAGGAACTCGCCAACGTCGACGAGAAGCAACTCGACCGTGTTCAGGCGATCATCCGCGGCATGACGCCGCAGGAGCGAACCGACCCGAAGATCATCAACGCATCGCGGCGACTCCGTATCGCGAACGGCTCGGGCGTCAAGGTGTCCGACGTCAATCAGCTGGTGGATCGATTCTTCGAGGCACGCAAGATGATGTCGGCGATGGCCGGTCGCATGGGCATGCCGGGCGCGCGCAAGCAGGTGCGGAACAACAAGAAGGGCAAGAAAGGCAAGAAGGGTGCTCGCGGCCCGACACAGCCGAAGATCCGCGGTGGATTCCCCGGAATGCCGGGTGGAATGCCGGCAGGAATGCCCGATCTGTCGTCCATGCCCAAGGGCCTCGACCAATTGCCACCAGGGCTGGAAGGCATCGATCTCTCTCAGCTGAAACTGCCGAAGAAGTAAGCGCCGCACGTGTCGGCGATGCGGGTGCGGGGGCGCGTAATGCCGGAGGGGTCCGAGGTCGATCTCTGGATCGACCACGGTCTCTTCTCCGTGGAGCCGATTGCGAACGCGGATTTCGTGCACGACGGTGGTTGGATTCTGCCCGGTCTCGTCGATGCCCACTGTCATGTGGGAATCGAGTACGGCGGGGGCCACACGGATCTGAGCGGCTCGATCCGGCAGGCACAAACCGAGCGAGGCGTCGGCGCGTTGCTGCTTCGTGACGCCGGGTCTCCGGTCGACACCCGCGAGTTGGACGAGCGGGACGACCTTCCTCGGATCATCAGAGCAGGCCGACACATCGCATCGCCGAAGCGGTACATACCGGGTCTGGCCATCGATATCGAGGACGAGTCGCAGCTGCCCGAGGCAGTGGCACAGCAGGCTCGATTCGGTGACGGCTGGGTCAAGCTCGTCGGCGATTGGATCGATCGCTCGGTAGGCGATCTTCGGCCGCTGTGGAACGACTCGATCCTCGTCGACGCCATAGCCGCTGCTCATGCCGAGGGCGCGCGGGTGACCGCCCATGTATTCGGCGAGGATGCGCTCCCCGGACTGATCGCGGCGGGAATCGACTGCATCGAACACGGCACCGGTCTGACCGACGAGACCATCGAGATGATGGTCGATCACCGAACTGCGCTGGTACCGACGCTCATCAACATCGAGACGTTTCCCGGAATCGCGGACTCCGCCACCCGATACCCCGTCTACGCCCGGCACATGCGGGCGCTGCACGCCCGCGTCGCCGACACCGTCGGACGGGCCCATGATGCCGGGATCTCCATCTATGCGGGAACCGATGCCGGTGGGTCGATCGCCCACGGTCGCATCGCCGACGAGGTCGCGGCACTCGCGCGCGTCGGACTCTCGCCGACGGACGCCCTCGGTGCTGCCTGCTGGGACGCTCGGTCCTGGCTGGGACGACCGGGGCTAGAGCACGGCGCACCCGCAGACCTCGTCGTCTACTCCGAGGATCCACGTGGAGGACCGGACGTGCTGGCCAACCCGGAGCTGGTGATACTGCGCGGACGCGTGACCGACAGAGGAGCCAGCACGACGAGAAGATCGGAGGCCGGTGATGACTGATCCGTACAACAGCGGCGGGCAGTTCGACCCGAACCGCCCGAGTTGGGCCGGATTGGCACCGATGAATCACGTTCAGCAGCAAGGCTCGGGACTGTCCGAGACCTACTGGCGGGCCGAACAGGCCGCTCACCAGCGTCGACGCGGCCAGCGATGGGGACTACCGGCGGCAGCGCTCGTTCTCGGCCTCAATCTGGCGGGCTTCCTGCTTCTCGGACTCGTCGTGACGACCGAGACCTCCTCTCTCTTCGTCGTGGGCATCATGATTCCCAGCCTGCTCGCCGCCGGACTGGCTGTGGCGATCTCGATGTCTCGTGGCAACGGTCCCGTCGTGGATTTCGGTCTTCCCAGATCCAGTTCCGAACTGCTGGGTCAGGTTCGATCCGGACTGGCCTGGGGTGGTGTCGCGGTGGTCGGCGGTCTACTGCTCGCGCTGGTGCTCTTGTCTAGCCTCGACCTCGAGGACCAGACCCCACTGGGCAACGTCACGGATACGGCTGTCGGATGGAAAGTCACTCTGGCCGTATGGATCTGGATCGGCGCACCGATCTGCGAGGAAACGATGTTTCGCGGCATGCTGTGGGGCGCGCTCGAGAAGCGCACCCGCCCGATGCCGATGGCCTGGCTGGGCAATCGATGGGTGGTCCTGGCGATCACGGCGGTCGTGTTCGCCATCTGGCATCGCGAATGGTGGCGCTTCGTGATTCTGCTGTGGGGCGGGCTGGCAATCGGCATCGCCAGAATGCGGACCGGCTCGATCGTGGCGTCGACCACGGCCCACTCGATGAACAACACTCTGCCTGCCCTCGTGATCCTGCTTGCTTGAGCGAGTCGTTGCCGAGGGCGATTCACGGTTCGCGGTGCTCGTCTGGCACAATGAACAGCTGTTCGCCCGTCTTCCGGTTACGTACCGCGCGGCGGTCACAACAACCTTCAACGCAAAACCGGGTTCGCATGCCGTGTGAACCGCTGAATTGCGCCGTGACCAACTTTCGAAAGGCTCCACCAGAACATGGCTGTCAAGATCAAGCTCATGCGTATCGGCAAGATCCGCACCCCGCACTACCGCGTCGTCATCTCCGATGCTCGTACCCGCCGTAACGGCCGTGCGATCGAGACCATCGGCACGTACGAGCCCAAGCAGGACCCCAGCGTCATCGAGATCAACTCCGAGCGTGCGCAGTACTGGCTGGGCGTCGGCGCGCAGCCGACCGAGCCTGTCGAGGCCCTGCTGAAGATCACCGGCGACTGGCAGAAGTTCAAGGGTCTGCCCGGCACCGAGGGAACCCTCCGCCTCGCCGAGCCCAAGCCGTCGAAGCTCGACCTGTTCAACGCCGCACTGGCGCAGGCAGATTCCGAGCCGCAGGGCGAGGCCACCACCGCGAAGAAGAAGAAGGCTCCGAAGTCCGACGACGCCGCTGCGGAGAGCACCGACGCTGCAGCAACCGAGACGGCAGACGCGCCGGCCGCCGAGGCTGCTGAGAAGTGAGTGCCGTTGTCGCCGATGCCGTCGAACATCTCGTTCGCGGCATCGTCGCCAATCCAGATGACGTTCGCGTCGAGATGATCACCGGCCGTCGTGGTCGCACCGTGGAGGTTCACGTGCACCCCGACGATCTGGGCAAGGTCATCGGTCGCGGCGGTCGTACCGCCACGGCGCTGCGCACACTCGTCTCGGGTATCGGTGGTCGCGGCATTCGTGTCGATGTGGTCGACACGGACCACTAGGTCACGCACACAATCATGGAGCTGGTCATCGGCCGTGTTGCAAAGTCGCACGGCATCAAAGGCGAAGTCGTCGTCGAGGTTCGCACCGACGACCCCGACGACCGCTTCGCAGTAGGGACCGTTCTTCGCGGCCGCAAGCCTCGATCGAACGCTGCTCCCGCCTCGTACACGGTGGACGCCGTCCGGGAACACTCCGGGCGGCTTCTGCTGCGTCTGAACGGCATCGACGACAAGACGACCGCGGACCAGATTCGCGGAACTCTGTTCATCGTCGAGTCCACGGATCTGCCGCCGTCCGACGATCCGGACGAATTCTACGATCACGAACTCGAAGGACTCACCGTCGTTCTGGCCGACGGTTCGGCAGTGGGAACGGTCCGCGAAGTCCTGCACTCGGCCGCGGGGGAGTTGCTCTCCATCCGGCCTGCCCCTGAATTCGGTCGTTCCGCAGGCTCCACTCCTGCTGCGACGTCCGGCGGAGACACACGCGCCGAAATTCTCGTTCCCTTCGTGGCCGCGATCGTCACGTCGGTGTCGTTGGCCGACAAGACGATCGAGATCGATCCGCCCGAGGGCCTGCTGGACCCGGAGTAGATCGTGCGCCTCGACGTCGTCACCATTTTCCCCGAATACCTGACTCCGCTGCGAACTGCTCTGTTGGGCAAGGCAATCGACCGCGGTCTTGTCTCTGTGGAGGTTCACGATCTGCGATCGTGGACCCATGACGTGCACAAGGCCGTCGACGATTCACCCTATGGCGGCGGACCGGGGATGGTCATGAAGCCGACGGTCTGGGGCGATGCCCTCGACCACGTGCTGACCGAGGATTCGCTCCTCGTCGTTCCTACTCCCGCCGGTGTTCCGTTCACCCAGCGCACGGCCGAACGGTGGTCAACCGAGCAACATCTGGTGTTCGCGTGCGGCCGGTACGAAGGAATCGATCAGCGGGTCTTCGACGACGCATCGCGCCGCGTACGCGTCGAAGAAGTCAGTATCGGCGACTACGTGCTCATCGGCGGCGAGGCGGCCGTCCTGGTGATGGCCGAGGCGGTGGTTCGACTCATGCCCGGAGTACTCGGCAATCAACAGTCGCACCAGGAGGATTCGTTCTCCGACGGTCTGCTCGAAGGGCCGAGCTACACGCGTCCGGCCCGGTGGCGCGAACTCGACGTTCCCGACGTCCTTCTCTCCGGCGATCACGCGAAGATAGCGGCATGGCGTCGGGCCCAGTCGTTGACTCGGACCGCCGAGCGTCGCCCGGATCTGCTCGGCGACTGAGCAATTCAGCTGATCGTGCCGCCAGGAAAAAGCATCGAGACGAATCCAGTGAGAGTGTCCCTGGCATGTAGGGCGCTGGCATCGTCACTCACGTCGACCACCGCGGTGTCCGGATAGCTCTCCATGTCGTCGGCGTAGAAGATGTCTTCCCGTGACGACAGAGCGAGGACGTAGCGATTGTCGACCCCGATCGTGCCGGTGGACAAGTGCACCCACCGATCGGAAACACAGCACATCCAGCCCTGCTTGACGGCGTGCACGCTCTCGCCCGGTAGACCGTCGACGATTCCGAAATGTTGTTTGTAGCCGTCTGCGGCAATCGGTGCCGAACGCCGCAGCATGCCGATGATGACGTCCGTCGACGCAGTCGTCAGTCCGCCGCTGCCGTTGAGCAAGCCCGCGTAGTACCCGACCAGGTCGCTCGGCGTTGTTTCGGTGTTGTACCACTGATCGTCGCCCGGTGCCGTCGTGCGTTGCAATCCGTATCGGGCCGCGACCGCGCGGACGATGTCGGACGTGCCGTAGCGGTACCACAGGGTGTAGGCGGCGTTGTCGTCGGAGAGCTCCAGCATGCTGGTCATGGTGGCCAGTTCGTCGGCCGAGACAGGGCGGTTCTCCGACTGCGCTCGGAACATCACTTCGTCGGCGATGAAGAGCTTGGACACCGATGCGGTTTCGACCTGTATGTCGGCGTTGCTGCTGTAGAAAGACCCGGTGTCGCGGTCGAGCAATGCGAAGTCGACGTCGGCACCTCGGGCCTGCGCCGACGCGATCGCCATAGGAATTCGGGCTTCCAGAGCGACGCCGTCGACCTTCTGCATGTCGGGAAAGGGCGACGCGGAGGTCTCGGCGGTTGCTTTCGCAGCGGAGTCGCCGGGTTGATCGTCCGGTGGAACCGAGCAACCTGCGGTGAAGAGCAGGGAGGCACAGACGACAGTCAGGAATCGAGACACCCTGACCATGCGTGCATCTCTCCCAGACGTTGAACCGCTGACCGACCTGTCCCACAGTAGCGGTAGGGTCCATCGCCGTGACCACTGCTCTGAAATCTGTGAACAAGCGCATAGCCGAAGAACTCGACGTTCGTGAGGAACAGGTTCGGGCCGCCGTAGAACTGCTCGACGGCGGCTCGACGGTCCCGTTCATCGCGCGGTACCGCAAGGAGGTCACCGGCACCCTCGACGATGCGCAGCTGCGTCAGCTCGACGAGCGGCTGCGGTACCTCCGTGAGCTCGACGAGCGCAGAGACGCCGTCATCGAATCCATCCGTGGTCAGGGCAAGCTCGACGACGCCCTCGAGCAGTCTCTGATGCTCGCCGATACCAAGGCGCGCGTCGAGGACATCTATCTGCCGTTCAAGCCCAAGCGTCGGACGAAAGCCCAGATTGCGCGTGAAGCGGGGCACGAGCCCGTGGCCGATGCCCTGTTCTCCGACCCCACGACGGATCCGGCGCAGTTCGATCAGGAGCAGCTCGACGGCGCGCGTGCGATTCTCGTCGAGCGCTTCGCCGAGGACGCCGACCTGGTGGGTGAACTACGCGAACTCATGTGGACCTCCGGCAAGCTGGTTGCCACTGTCCGCAAGGGCAAAGAGGAGGAGGGTGCCAAGTTCTCGGACTACTTCGAGTTCTCCGAACCCTTCACGAGCCTGCCCTCGCATCGCATCCTCGCCACCCTCAGAGGCGAGAAGGAAGAAGTACTCTCGCTCGGATTCGAGCCCGAGCGCGAAGAACCGACGCCCGGGGTGCCGAGCGTCTACGAGGGTCGGATCGCCACCAAGTTCGGAATCGCGAATCGAGGACGGCCCGCCGACAAGTGGCTGCTCGATACCGTTCGATGGGCGTGGCGTACCAAAATGCTGGTCACGGTCTCCCTCGACACCCGTATGCGACTGCGCCAGTCCGCCGAGAAGGACGCCGTCGACGTGTTCGCGAGCAACCTCAAAGACCTGCTGCTCGCCGCGCCGGCGGGCAACCGCACCACGATGGGCCTCGACCCGGGCTTCCGTACCGGCACCAAGGTTGCCATCGTCGACGCGACCGGAAAGGTCGTCGACTACGACACCATCTATCCCCACAAGCCGCAGGGCAAATGGGATCAGGCACTGGCCACTCTCGCCGGCCTCGCGGCCAAGCACAAAGTGGAGCTCATCGCCATCGGAAACGGTACGGCGTCACGCGAAACCGATTCCCTGGCAGCAGAATTGATTGCCAAGTTCCCGGCTGCGAATCTGACCAAGGTGGTGGTCTCCGAGGCCGGTGCCTCCGTCTACTCGGCGTCGGCGTACGCCTCGAGTGAACTGCCCGAACTCGACGTCTCGATCCGCGGCGCGGTCTCGATCGCACGCAGGCTGCAGGATCCGTTGGCCGAGCTGGTCAAGATCGATCCCAAGTCCATCGGCGTCGGCCAGTACCAGCACGACATCTCCGAAACCCTGCTCGCTCGTTCTCTCGGCGCCGTCGTCGAGGACGCGGTGAACGCGGTCGGTGTCGACGTCAACACAGCGTCGGTGCCACTGCTGTCGCGGGTATCCGGAATTGCCGGCTCGCTCGCCGAGAGCATCGTGGCGCACCGCGACCAGAACGGACCGTTCGCCAGCCGCAGCACCCTCAAGGACGTACCACGCCTGGGCCCCAAAGCTTTCGAGCAATGCGCCGGATTCCTCCGCATCTCCGGGGGAGAGGATCCACTCGATCGGTCGAGCGTGCACCCGGAGGCGTACCCCGTAGTGCGCCGCATCGTCGGCAAGGCCGGTGTCGGAGTGCGCGAAGTGGTCGGCAACACGGCCCTCCTGCGCCGCCTCGATCCCGCGGAATTCGTCGACGAACGATTCGGGTTGCCCACTGTCACCGACATCATCTCCGAGCTGGAGAAGCCGGGACGCGATCCGCGTCCGGAGTTCAAGACCGCCACTTTCGCGGCCGGTATCGAGAAGGTGGCCGACCTGAAGCCGGGGATGACGCTCGAAGGCGTCGTGACCAACGTGGCGGCATTCGGTGCTTTCGTCGACGTCGGTGTGCATCAGGACGGTCTCGTTCACGTCTCTGCGATGTCGCACAACTTCGTCAAGGACCCGCGTGAGGTCGTCAAATCCGGTGACGTCGTGCGCGTCAAGGTCATGGAGGTCGACCTCCCTCGTCAGCGCATCGGGTTGAGCCTGCGACTGGACGACGAGCCTGGGGCCTCCGCCGGAAAGGACGCCCCACGTGGACAACAGGGCGAACGTCCGCGGGGCCAGGGGCGAGCCGGCGGTGCCGACCAGGGCAGTCGCGGACGAGACTCACGTCCCCAGCGTGAACGCCGCGGCGGCGGCCAGCAGGCCGCACCGGCGGCCGGTTCGATGGCCGACGCGCTGCGGAAGGCCGGATTCGGAAAATAGGGACGGCTCGGTGGTCGATGCCGTCCTGGGCGGCACGGATCACGAATAGTGTGAAGTCCGACTCGCCGGTCGTTCGGTAGGAAGGACGTGAGACGCACGTGAGGTGGTTGCAACACGGGGTCATCGATCACGGTCGTCTGCCACTGCTGTGTTTCCTCCTGGGACTGCTGCTGGGCTTTCTGCTGATCCGGCTCAGCGTGAGGATGATTCGCGCAGATGTGAAGTGGTGGCCCGGCAACATCACTCCCGGTGGCCAGCACATACATCACGTCGTGTTCGGGATCGTGTTGATGCTGCTGGCAGGGATCGGCCTGATCGCGGTGTACGTCGACGGATCGCAGACGATCGGCGCGGTACTGGCCGCCGTCTTCGGCATCGGCGCTGCGCTCGTTCTCGACGAGTTCGCGTTGATCTTCTACCTCCGCGACGTCTACTGGTCGGAACAGGGCCGCACGTCGGTCGATGCCGTCTTTGCGGCCCTCGCGTTCACCGGTCTGCTGCTGCTCGGCTTCCATCCTTTGGAGCTGTTGAGCCCGGCAGACTTTCGGGCCGACCCCGATCCGTGGGTGCGCAGCGCGCTGGCACTCCTGGCGCTGATCAATCTGGCCCTTTGCGTGATCGTCCTGCTCAAGGGCAAGATCTGGACCGGATTGGTAGGGCTGTTCGTACTGCCGATCCTCGTGTTGGCGGCGATTCGGTTGAGCCGACCGAGCGCGCCGTGGGCGAGGTGGCGCTACACCAGCAGGCCGAAGAAGATGGAGAGAGCTCTGCGGCGCGAGAAGCGCTGGCGCAGACCGCTCATCAGAGCCAAGATCTATTTGCAGGACGCGATCGCGGGCAAACCGAGTATCGTCCATGCACGCGAGGCCACCGAGGACGAGTTGGCGCGTGTGGTGGTGCCGGCACCGGTGTCGGGTGCTGCCGTCTCACCCCGCGCGGAGTCGATTTCGCCGTAGGCATCATGGTCTGGCACAATGGTCGGGTTGCCTCTAGCAGGCACGGACCTCACTCGGAGTACGAACCAGTCGAGCCGCGCAGTCAGCGAGCCGCTCGGTTCCTCTACTCAAGCGCAGAACGCAAGGATGGCACAACCGATGAACACTCTGGACTTTCTCGACAATCAGTCGCTGCGTGGCGACATCCCCGATTTCCGCCCCGGCGACACCCTGAACGTGCACGTCAAGGTCATCGAAGGCTCGAAGGAGCGTATTCAGATCTTCAAGGGCGTCGTCATCCGACGTCAGGGCGGTGGCGTTCGCGAGACGTTCACGGTTCGTAAGGTCTCGTTCGGCGTCGGCGTCGAGCGCACCTTCCCGGTGCACAGCCCCAACATTGCGCAGTTCGAGGTCCTCACCCGCGGTGACGTCCGTCGCGCCAAGCTCTACTACCTCCGCGATCTGCGTGGCAAGGCTGCCAAGATCAAGGAAAAGCGCTGACCGGTTTCGCCCGGCTCCACATAGCTCCCATCATGCCGCGTCGCCCCTTCGGGCGGCGCGGCATGATGCGTCTCGGCCGGTCCGAAACGCCGGTGCAGAGACCGTCCGGCCGTGCAGACGAGCGTTCCGGCTAACCTGTTGACGTGACGCAGTCCCCACAGGATCCGACCGATGAGCCCGACGACGAGTCTTCGCAGAACAAGCGTCGGGATCGCAAGCCACGATCGTTCTGGCGAGAGCTTCCGATTCTCATTCTGGTAGCGCTCGTGTTGAGTTTTCTGCTCCAGACATTCGTCGCTCGGGTGTACTTGATCCCGTCCGAATCGATGGAGCCGACTCTGCACGGCTGCGCGGGCTGTACCGGCGACCGGATCGTGGTCGAAAAGATCGGTTACCGTTTCGGAGACCCGAAGCCCGGCGACATCGTCGTCTTTCGTGGTCCGGATTCTTGGAACGACGAATTCGTCTCGCAGCGCTCCGACAATTCGATTGTCCGCGGGGCGCAAGAAGTGGGCTCCTTGATCGGCGTCGTCGCCCCGGACGAGAACGATCTGGTCAAGCGCGTCATTGCCACCGGCGGTCAGACCGTCGAGTGCTGTGACGATCAGGGCCGAGTACTCGTCGATGGAAAGCCCTTGGACGAGCCGTACATTCAGATGGATTTCCCGTTCGCGCCCGGGACGATGACCTGCGATACCGAACTGAAGTCGGGACGCTGCTTCGACCCCGTGACCGTTCCGGAGGGCAACATCTGGGTGATGGGAGACAACCGGAGCAACTCACGAGACTCCCGCTATCACGTCACCGACGAATTCACCGGTACCGTTCCGATCGACAACGTGATCGGTAAGGCTGTCTTCATTGCGCTGCCACCGTCACGGACCGGCCTCCTGGATTCTCCCGACATTCAAGGTCGATGACGACGGCCCCCCGCCGCGTGCCCCGTGCACGAGCGACTCTGACGCGGTCGTCGTGGCCGCCACGTCCGGTCATCCGGCGGGCTGCCGGTTTGCGGACGATGGAGTCGGCCTTGGAGCGCGGAGGTCTCGGGCCGGTTGCGGGCGTGGACGAAGCAGGTCGGGGAGCGTGCGCCGGCCCGTTGACGGTGGCGGCATGCGTACTCGGTGCGCGCGCCCACGCAGCGCTGGCCGATCTGGACGACTCGAAGAAATTGACCGAGCGCCGACGCGAGGAACTGTTCCCCAAGATCCAGAAGCTGGCACTGGCATGGAGCGTGGTGTTCATCGACGCTGCCGAGGTCGATCGCATCGGGGTGCACGTGGCGAACATCGAGGGAATGCGTCGCGCAGTTGCCGGGCTCGGAGTGACCCCCGGGTACGTGCTCACCGACGGCTTTCGGGTGCCCGGCCTGCCGGTTCCGTCGCTACCGGTGATCGGCGGCGACGCCACCGCCGCGTGCATCGCTGCCGCGAGCGTGCTGGCGAAGGTCTCACGCGATCGGCTGATGGTACAGATGGACGAAGAGATTCCGGGCTACGGATTCGCCGTCCACAAGGGCTACAGCACGCGGGCTCATTCGGCCGCCATGATCGCTCTCGGCCCCAGCCGAGAACATCGAATGTCGTATGCGAATGTCGCTGCGGCGGCCGCGGGCTCGGCTGGGGATCCACCCGTGGGTCGTGCCGCAGGCACCACTCGGAACGGCGACGCCGTGGGGCGAATGGACTGCCGCGACGCAGGTGCGCGATGATTGCTTTTCACGCCCGACTGGAGGATGAAAGAAACCGATGAGTGCCGAAGATCTCGAAAAGTACGAAACCGAGATGGAGCTCTCGCTGTATCGCGAGTATCGGGACATCGTAGGTCAGTTCAACTACGTGGTCGAAACCGAACGTCGGTTCTATCTGGCGAACTCCGTCGAACTCATTCCGCACAACGCCGACGGTGAGATCTACTTCGAATTGCGGATGTCGGATTCGTGGGTGTGGGATATGTATCGCCCCGCCCGTTTCGTCAAGCACGTCCGAGTGATCACGTTCAAGGACGTCAACATCGAAGAGTTGGACAAACCAGACCTTCGCCTTCCGGAATAGCTCGCTGCGGCGAACGCCGCGGCACGCGGCAGCCGACGACGGCTCGCGGGCGTGTGAAACACACCAGGCCTCGCGCCGACGAGTTGTCGAACCGGTGTTCGCCGATTATGACCGTGATTGTTCGAGAAATTGGACAGCCGACCAAATCGTTCCGCATGTCCTGTTTCATCGTCGGTTTCGGTGGGGGCCAGCTCCGGCAGGTAACGGCACGGGAGATTCTCGTCCCGAAAGTAACTGCGTAACAAAGGCATTCGATTCCGACGTCTATTTTCTCGAAATGTGCCACCATATCCGGACTGATATTCGCCGATTCGACACGTTGCGTAACACCAGCACTTCTTTGCGCCGATACGAGAATCGGTGGTAGAACTTGAATATCACATCCCCCAGACGTGTAAGAGGTACGAGATGGCACGCAAGACGCTTGTGCAGATGATCGACGATGTCGATGGATCGGTAATCAAAGACGGCCAAGGTGAATCCATCGAATTCGGCATCGGTGGAAACCAGTACCGCATCGATTTGAACCTCAAGCATGCAAACGAATTGCATGAACAGTTGGCTTTCTGGATCGAGCACGCAGAGAAGGTCTCCGGACGCCGTACCCGTAAGGGCGGCGCTGCTCCGGCACCGGCTCGCGGAAAAGTCGATCTTCAGGACATTCGAGCATGGGCACGCGAGAACGGCCACGAGGTCAGTGCTCGGGGCCGCATCAGTCAGGACGTGCAGGCAGCATACGAGGCCGCCCACTGATCATCCGGTAGCGCCGACTTCGTCGGTGCCACAAAACGCTCCACCGGCACCCGTTTCCTGGTGTCGACGCTCGGCATCAGCTCCGTCCGAATTCTGAATTCGGGCGGAGTTTTGTGCGTGGGGGCCACTGCCTCAGGGCCGTTGTCACTCGCCGACGCTGTAACTCGCCCACGCTGTAACACGAAGGTCCGACAATGCCGACAATTTGTCTCCGCACATCTGCCCGTTCGTGCACAGGCGAGCAGTTGTCCACAGGGTAATCGCCCACCTGCGCATTCTTTGTTTCTCCTCGATTCGGACGTGCCACCTTCGGTACCACCGAATCGGCCGCGAAGTACGGCCGGAGAGTGGAGGAATGCGGATATGGCGACCAATCAGGAACTCGGTGCGCGCGGTGAGGACCTCGCGGTGCGCCATCTCGAGGACATCGGGCTCGAGGTGATCGAGCGGAACTGGCGGCATCGATCCGGTGAGCTCGACATCATCGCGCGCGAGGGTGACACCATGGTGTTCGTCGAGGTGAAGACGCGTTCGGGAATCGGTTACGGAACGCCTGCCGAGGCTGTGACGTACACCAAGCAGGTGCGGATCAGGGGGCTTGCGCTGTCGTGGCTTGCCCTGCAACAGGGTCCGTGGGTGCAGATCAGATTCGACGTGATCGCGATCGTGGTCGGGAGAGACGACAATCCGGTGATCACTCACATCCGGGCTGCGTTCTGATGCCACTCGGGAGAGCGCATTCGGTTGCGGTCAACGGTGTCGACGGTGTGCTGGTGGAAATCGAAGCCGATATCGGGCAGGGCTTGCCCGGCACTCATCTGGTCGGTCTGCCCGATACCGCGCTGAACGAGTCGCGAGATCGCGTGAAAGCTGCCGTGAAGAACTCGGGTGGCACGTGGCCGGACAGCCGGGTGATTCTCGCGCTGTCGCCCGCAACGTTGCCCAAGGGTGGATCGGTGTACGACCTCGCTCTCGCGTTGTCTGTTCTCGATGCGGCGAAGGCCATTCCGCGCGGGAGTCTGTCGGAGACGGTGTTTCTGGGCGAACTCGCTCTGGACGGCCGGCTCAGGGCGGTTCGCGGGGTCTTGCCCGGTGTGCTTGCGGTCAAGGGTGCAGGTTGGCAACGGGTGGTGGTCCCGATGCAGTGTCTACCCGAGGCGGGCCTGGTGGACGGTATCGACGTGTTGGGCGCAGGCTCGCTCGGGGATGTCGTGGCGTGGCTTCGCGGCGAGCAAGCCTTGGAATCGCCGGTGCCGACCGAGTGGCATCAGGAGATCTATCCGGATCTCAGTGATGTAGCCGGACAGGCGGATGCCCGGTGGGCTCTGGAAGTCGCCGCCGCAGGCGCACACCACATCATGTTGACCGGTCCGCCGGGAATCGGCAAAACAATGCTGGCGCAGCGTCTTCCGGGGATTCTGCCGCCGCTGACCGAGTCCGAGGCGCTCGAGGTGACGGCCATCCATTCGGTGGCCGGGTTGTTGACCACTGCGCGACCGCTCATCACATCGCCGCCGTTCATTGCACCTCATCATTCGACGTCGGTGAGCGCCTTGGTGGGTGGGGGAACGGGAATGGCCAAGCCGGGAGCGGTCAGTCGCGCGCATCGCGGAGTCCTGTTTCTGGACGAGTGCGCCGAGATGAGCGTTCGCGTACTGGAGGCTCTGCGGACTCCGTTGGAGGACGGTGAGATTCGCATTGCTCGTCGAGACGGTGTGGCGAGATATCCGGCTCGATTTCAGCTGGTTCTGGCGGCGAACCCGTGCCCGTGCGCACCTGCGCGACAGGTCGATTGTGTCTGTGCGCCCACTGCTCGGCGCAAATATCTCGGAAAGCTTTCGGGGCCGTTGCTGGACCGTGTCGATCTCCGCATACAGATGATGGGTGTCGCGACGGGAGCGCTGGTCGACGAGGTGGGGGAGGGAACGAGTGAGATCCGCGCACGCGTGACCGGAGCCAGGGACGCGGCCGCCCACCGGTGGCAGGATTTCGGCTGGAGAACAAATGCAGAAGTCCCGGGACCTGCGCTACGGCAACGGTTTCGGCTGGCGCGCTCGACGCTCGCGCCGGTGGAGCGTGCGCTGCGGAACGGATCGTTGACCGCGCGGGGAGCAGACAGGGCGATACGGGTGGCGTGGACGCTGAGCGACCTCGCAGGTGGCACGGTTCCGGGTGCCGACGAGGTCGGAGCCGCACTGGATTTCCGCGACAGGGGAGTGGCATGACCCACGACGCACGCCGACTCGCGTGGGCATATCTGTCGCGGGTGGCGCAGGGCCCGCATCGACTCGTGGTCGACCATGCCGCGGCGCACGGCCCGGAAGCGGCCGCTGCGGCGGTGCGGGCAGGCCGATTGGGCGAGCGGCTCGAGGTACGTGCCCACATCGACACCGCTGCAGCCGATCTCGATCACATCGGCGCGCTGGGTGGCCGGTTGATCACTCCCGACGACGACGAGTGGCCGGCGTGGAGATTCCTCGGCTTCGACGGATCGGGTCTGACCGCAGGGGTGGACACCTGTCCTCCGATTGCGTTGTGGGCGCTCGGAAATCGGCCCGTCGCAACGGCCACCGAAAGATCGGTGTCGATCGTGGGGACCCGTGCATCGAGCCCGTACGGGGATCACGTGACCGCAGAAATTTCGGCAGACCTCGCACTCGACGGTTGGACCATCATTTCGGGAGCGGCCTTCGGGATCGATGCCGCGGCGCATCGGGCGGCTCTCGGAGTAGAGGGAACGACGATGGCGGTGCTCGCCTGTGGCGTCGACCGTGCGTATCCGGCGGGGCATTCGCGATTGCTGCGACAGATAGCCGATCACGGGCTGGTCCTGAGCGAATACGCACCGGGCACCACCCCTGCCAAGCATCGATTCCTCGCTCGCAACAGACTCGTTGCGGCACTCGGATCGGCAGTAGTGGTGGTCGAGGCAGGGTGGCGCAGCGGGGCTCGCAACACTGCGGCATGGGCGAAAAAACTGGGTCGTCCGGTACTCGCGGTTCCCGGCCCGGTCACATCACCCACGTCCAAGGGGTGCCATCGCATGATCCGCGACGGCGAGGCCGTGCTGGTGTCGAGCTCGCACGATGTCGTTGCCGAGGCCGGTGCCCTCGGGTCGCCGGAGGAATGGCGGCCCGACCTCTTTCGGGAGACGGATGCGCTCTCGGAGACCGGATTGTTGATCTACGACGCGTTGCCGGCAACCGGGTCGCTGTCGAGCCGCGAGTTGTCCGAACAGTCCGGTGTGCCGATCGGCAAGGTGCGCGCTGCACTGCCTGTGCTGGAAATGGACGGCTTCGTTGCCAGCGACGAGACGGGGTGGTTCCGCGTGGTGCGGGGATGAACACCACGCTCGCCGTGCCCCGAAGGTAGGGTGTTAGGTAATGCTTAGTCGGTGCAGCACGCATCGACGTCGTTCGCTCGAAGAGGGGTCCGAAGTGCCACGCAAGAAAACCACCCTGTCCGTCCTGCGCACCGAGGCGCTCACCCCGCACATGTACCGGGTGTACCTCGGCGGAGAGAATTTCGACGACTTCGACGCGATCAAGGAGACCGACGCCTACGTCAAGCTGTTCTTCGGAACCGACGACGATCCGATCATGCGCACCTACACCGTTCGATCCGTCGACACGAGTGCGCGCGAGATCGCGATCGACTTCGTGGTGCACGGCGACGAAGGAGTTGCCGGGCCGTGGGCCACTAAGGCGAAGCCGGGGGACGAGATGTCGTTCTTCGGTCCGTCCGGTGGGTACGTCCCTCGACCCGACGCGGACTGGCATCTGTTCGCAGGTGACGAATCGGCGATTCCCGCTATCTCGGCCGCCGTGGAGGCGCTGCCCGAAGACGCCATCGCCAAAGTCTTCATCGAAGTTGCCGACCGTCACGACGAGATCTACATGGAGACGCTCGCCGTCGTCGATGTCACCTGGGTTCACCGGGGTGCATCCTCGAACGACGTCGGCGACGACCTGGCCGGCGACAACGCTCCCTTGATCGCAGCAGTCAAGGGCACGGAATGGCTGCCCGGCCAGGCGCAGGTTTTCGTGCACGGTGAGGCCCAGGCCGTGATGCACAACATCCGGCCCTACATTCGCAAGGAGCGTGGGGTCGGTGCCGAGTGGGCATCGATCTCGGGCTACTGGCGTCGAGGGCGGACCGAGGAGAACTTCCGAGTGTGGAAGCGCGAGCTCGCGCAGGCCGAAGCCGGTGTCGACGCCTGAACGGGCGACGGCTCGTGACGGTCGGCGTGTCCGGTTGTCGCGGAGCGTGGGAGCGCTCAAGCTGAGCCGATGACCGATTCGCTGCCGCCCCATCTCGGCATCCACATCGAAGAGTTCGCCGAACACCTTCGACTCGGTCGAGAGCGATCCGAGCACACCATCCGCGCCTACGTCGCGGATGCTCGATCGCTCCTCGCGCATCTGGCGGACTCCGACCCCGAAGCGACCATCGCCGATCTCGATCTCCGCGCTGTGCGCTCCTGGTTGGCGAAGTATTCGGCGGCCGGTGCGGCCAGAACCTCGATGGCCAGGCGAACATCGTCGGCGCGGACCTTCGGCAAGTGGCTCGAGCGGGTGGGAGCGGTGCAGATCGGGCCTGCAGAACGGTTGGCAGCACCGTCGAGTCACCGGACTCTGCCCGGTGTACTGCGCCACAATCAAGCGGCCGAGGCATTGGCCGCTGCCGAATCGGGTGCTGCCGAGCTCGATCCGATCGCGCTGAGAGACCGGCTCATCGTCGAGCTCCTGTACGCAACCGGGGTCCGCGTCGGAGAGCTGTGCGGACTCGACATCGACGACGTCGACACCGATCGCCGCCTGATTCGCGTTCTGGGTAAAGGAAACAAGGAACGTTCTGCGCCGTACGGTATGCCGGCAGCACACGCACTGGAGAACTGGCTCGTCAGCGGCAGGCCGGAATTGGCCGATGAGCGATCCGGGGCCGCGCTGTTGCTGGGTAGACGAGGTGGGCGGCTCGACCAGCGGCAGGCCAGAACAGCAGTTCATGCCGTGCTCGACACCGTTCCCGGTGGCCCCAGCCTCGGTCCGCACGGCTTGCGCCACACAGCAGCGACCCATCTCCTCGAAGGCGGTGCCGATCTCAGGGTGGTGCAGGAGTTGCTGGGGCACGCCTCCCTCGCGACCACGCAGATCTACACTCACGTATCGGTCGAACGGTTGCGTGCCGTGCACGATCAGGCTCACCCCCGAGCGTGAGTCGAGCGTCGGCGGCGCTGCGTTTGGTAGCGTCATCACCGACCAACAAGACCGAATACGGGGGACCGTGGACCGCGACCGACCGCAAGGTACTTCGGAGCCGTGGTCGATGCATGGCCGTCAGGACTTCGTGGCGCAGGGCCAGGAGCCCGGCGACCGAAGCGGCACGGCATCGGAGACCGGTTCTCGGCCTGCATCATCGGAGCCGAGTTCGCGATCGCCTCGGCAGCCGCCACCCTGGCAGACGCCCGATTCGATCGACCGACGGGCCGTTCCGCCCCGGTACAACCCACCCGTGCCGCTCGAGCCGGGTCCGGTGGCCCCGGAGCCCAACCGACACTTGCCCGTACAGTCGCGGCCCGAGGAGTTTCCGGCACCGACTGGAGGTTGGTCGCCCCAACCGTGGGCGGGTGCCCCCAATCCGTATCGGCCCAACAGTCAGGACCTCGGCGCGGATTCGCTGCTCAAGCGTCCCAAGCGCGCGTCGAACTCCGGATGGCGTCGAGGCGTTCACCGGCTGACCGGTGGTGTCATCAATCCGGGTGAGTCGACCGCTGAGGAGCGGTACCGAAATCAGGTCGAGCGCATCCGCCAACCTGTGCTCGGTGACTACCGGATCGCGTTCCTCTCGCTCAAGGGTGGTGTCGGCAAGACGACGACCACTCTCGGCCTCGGTTCGACGTTCGCGTCGTTGCGGGGAGATTGTGTCATCGCAGTGGACGCGAACCCCGATTTCGGCACCCTCGGAGAGCGGGTTCCGCGGCAGACGGCGTCGACCGTCCGAGACCTGTTGGCCGCCGCACCGAACATTCGGCGCTACTCCGACATTCGCGAGCACACCTCGCAGGCACCGAGTCGACTGGAAGTGCTTGCGGGAGAGCGCGACCCGGCGGCGTCGGAAATGTTCGGCGAAGAGGACTACCGAGCCGTCATCGACATGCTGCAGGTCTACTACAACCTGATCCTGACCGATTGCGGAACCGGCATCATGCACTCGGCGATGAACGGGGTGCTGCAACTGGCGAATGCGCTGGTTCTGGTCAGCTCGCCGGCGGTCGACGGTGCGCGCAGTGCAGCGGCGACGTTGGACTGGCTGGAGCTGCACGGTTACGGACACCTGGTCGAGCGAACGGTAGTGGTGATCAGCTCGGTTCGTCCTGGCTCGTCGGCAGTGGACATGAACCTGCTGCAGCAGCATTTTCTCGAGCGCTGTCGAGCCGTCCTCGTCGTTCCGTTCGACGAGCATCTGGCCGAGGGTGCCGTGGTCGATCTCGACATGTTGCGCCCCCAGACCAGGAGCGCATTCGTCGAGCTCGCCGCCATGGTCGCGGACGATTTTCCAGCAGCGTCCGGCAGACACTCCGGCCCCCCGCGCTGACGATCACCGGCTCGGTCCGTCCACTGGTTTCAGTCTGATCGGACGGGTGCGCACCAGAGCCGTCGGATCGAGGTATTCGCGGCCCCGCCTGATGCCCCAGTGCAGACATGCGGACGAGCAGCCCTCGTGTCCGGACGCCAGCGAACCCAGCACCGTTCCGCGTCGGACCCGGGTTCCTGCTGCAACCGAGGCCGTCACCGGCTCGTACGTCGATCGCAGTCCTCCCGGATGGTCGACCGACACGACGGGTTTCCCCGCGACCGAACCGGCGAACACCACCGTGCCGTCGGCCACCGCCAGTACGGATCGGCCCTCCTCGGCGGCCAGGTCGACACCGCGGTGTCCGGGAAGCCAATTCTGGTCGGGGCGGTCGAACGGGGTGACGATGCGGGGCTTCGGTTGCAACGGCCAGGTGAAGTCGCCCGGAGCGGCCGATGCCACCGCCGTCGAGAGCGAGAGGGCGACCACGACGCCGATCGACGATGCCCGTAGTGCGAGACGAATGTTCACCCGTCGACCATCTCCCGAATCCGAGCATCGAAACGACAGCGAACGTCGATTGTGGACGGCGGACTTCTTTGTCCACAGGTAGCGGAATCTCTTGACAGTCGGGCCTGGTTATGACGGGGGGCGCGGCAGGTCTACACTCGTAGATGCGGCCTGTGCGTGCACGGGTCGACTTCGCGCGTCCGCTTTCTTCGCATCGACTGCCACGGCAGAACTACCGATACGAGAACCGGTTGTCGGCGGTCCTGAGGATCCTCGAGATTCGCAGGTCCGGCAACTCCAGCGGCCGCCAGGGCAGAGGTCACCGACACTCTGCGTCAACCGCACCATCGAAAGAGAGTTCTTCAGCCATGGCTGTAGTAACAATGAAGCAGCTGCTCGACAGCGGCACACACTTCGGACACCAGACCCGTCGCTGGAACCCGAAGATGAAGCGATTCATCTTCACCGACCGCAACGGCATCTACATCATCGACTTGCAGCAGACTCTGACCTTCATCGACAAGGCCTACGAGTTCGTCAAAGAGACCGTCGCCCACAATGGCACGGTTCTGTTCGTCGGAACCAAGAAGCAGGCACAGGAGTCCATCGCCGCTGAGGCGACCCGCGTGGGCATGCCCTACGTGAACCAGCGCTGGCTCGGTGGCATGCTCACCAACTTCCAGACTGTGCACAAGCGTCTGCTCCGCCTCAAGGAGCTCGAGGCCATGGAGCAGACCGGTGGCTTCGAGGGACGCACCAAGAAGGAAATCCTCATGCTCACGCGTGAGATGACCAAGCTCGACCGCACCCTCGGTGGCATCCGGGACATGGCCAAGGTTCCGTCGGCCATCTGGATCGTCGACACCAACAAGGAGCATCTCGCCGTTGCCGAGGCTCGCAAGTTGAACATCCCGGTCATCGCGATCCTCGACACCAACTGCGATCCCGACGTGGTCGACTACCCGATCCCGGGCAACGACGACGCGATCCGTTCCGCTGCGCTGCTGACCAAGGTCGTCGCATCCGCAGTCGCCGAGGGCGTGCAGGCGCGAGCAGGTCAGAACACTGCATCCGACGCCAAGCCCGAGGTCGGCGCAGGCGAGCCCCTCGCCGAATGGGAGCTCGAGCAGCTCCAGCAGGCGTCACCGGCAGCCGACGCACCGGCAACAGAGGCACCGGCAGCAGAGGAAGCTCCGGCAACCGACGCTCCCGCTGCAGAGGCTCCGGCAGCAGAGGAAGCACCGGCCGCTCAGGCTTGATCGAATTCGGTCCCGGTTCACCGAAGTGGGGTGGGCCGGGGCCGCTTCGGTATGTCAGGGTGGTCGTCGCGTCAGCTCTGAAGTGAGCCCGTCGATCACGCCTGAGAACAGCATTTTTCGTCAACGCCCGTAACCAGACTTTGAGGAGGCTCGCCCACGATGGCGAACTACACTGCCGCCGACGTCAAGCGGCTTCGTGAGCTCACCGGCTCCGGAATGATGGACTGCAAGAACGCGCTCGCCGAGAACGACGGCGACTACGACAAGGCCGTCGAGTACCTGCGTATCAAGGGTGCCAAGGACGTCGGCAAGCGCGCCGAGCGCAACACCGCCGAGGGCCTCGTCGTCGCCGAAGGTGGCGTGCTCGTGGAGATCAACTCCGAGACCGACTTCGTGGCCAAGAACGACGAGTTCCAGACGTTCGCCGCGTCCGTCGCGTCGACGGCTGCAGCAGGCAAGCCGGCCGATGTCGACGCCCTCAAGGCGCTCGACCTGAACGGCAAGACCGTCGAAACGGCCCTGAACGAGTTGTCGGCCAAGATCGGCGAGAAGCTGGAAATCCGCCGCGTCGTGTCCTACGAGGGCAACACCGCGACGTACCTGCACAAGCGCAGCGCGGACCTGCCGCCTGCCGTCGGCGTGCTGGTCGAATACACCGGTGACGGCGACGCCGCAGGCGATGCCGCTCGCGCGGCCGCCATGCAGATCGCCGCGCTCAAGGCCAAGTACGTCAGCCGTGACGAGGTCCCCGAGGATCTGGTTGCGGCCGAGCGTCGCATCGCCGAAGAGACCGCTCGCGAAGAAGGCAAGCCGGAGCAGGCTCTACCGAAGATCGTCGAAGGTCGCGTCAACGGATTCTTCAAGGACGTCGTTCTCACCGAGCAGAAGTCGGTTCAGGACGGCAACAAGACCGTGAAGGCCATTCTCGACGAGGCCGGCGTGACCATCACCCGCTTCTCTCGATTCGAGGTCGGCGCCAGCTAGTCTGCGCACCTGTCGGTCGAGGCGATGCCGTTCATTCGATTCCATCGAGTGGGCGGCATCGTTCGTGCGCAGGGCAGGTGGGAGTGCAGGTCGGAGCCGTGTCCACCGATCGGGTGTCGATAGGGCAGGATGATCGGTGAGTAGACCGTAGTGTTCGACGAGTACCGAGGAGAGCTATGACCGATCCGGCCCCTGACCGTCCCGGGTTCCGACGTGTGATGCTCAAACTGGGTGGGGAGATGTTCGGTGGCGGCCAAGTAGGGCTCGACCCGGATGTCGTGAACAACGTTGCCGAACAGATCGCCGAGGTGGTGGCCACCGGAGTTCAGGTCGCCGTGGTGATCGGTGGCGGAAACTTCTTCCGTGGTGCCGAACTGCAGCAGCGCGGAATGGATCGATCTCGCTCGGACTACATGGGCATGCTCGGCACGGTCATGAATTGCCTTGCACTGCAGGATTTCCTGGAAAAGCAGGGAGTGGCAACCAGGGTGCAGACGGCAATCACCATGGGCCAGGTCGCGGAGCCGTACTTACCGCTACGCGCGCGCAGGCACCTGGAGAAGGGCCGCGTGGTGATCTTCGGGGCCGGGATGGGGATGCCGTACTTCTCCACCGACACCACGGCCGCACAGCGCGCTCTCGAAATCGGAGCCGAGGTGCTGCTGATGGCAAAGGGCGTCGACGGCGTGTACTCGGCAGATCCGCGCCTGGACCCCGACGCGACGATGTTCGACACGATCACCCACCGCGAGGCGATCGAGCAGGGACTCAAAGTCGCCGACGCGACGGCCTTCAGCCTCTGCATGGACAACCAGATGCCGATGTTGGTGTTCAATTTGTTGGTTCAAGGAAACATTGCTCGCGCCGTGGCGGGCGAGAAGATCGGCACGCTGGTCACGTCGTGAACGTCACCGACAAGACCGCGGGCGAATCGAGAACGAAGACGATGGAGGACAGATCGTGATTGACGAAGCGCTCTTCGACGCCGAAGAGAAGATGGAAAAGGCCGTATCGGTTGCACGTGACGATCTGTCCTCGATCCGTACCGGGCGTGCCAACCCCGGAATGTTCTCGCGCATCGTCATCGAGTACTACGGAGCGCCGACGCCGATCACTCAGCTGGCGAGCATCAGCGTTCCGGAAGCTCGTCTGGTCGTGATCAAGCCGTACGAGTCGAATCAGCTGGGGCCGATCGAAACCGCGATCCGCAACTCGGACCTCGGCGTGAACCCCACGAACGACGGCAACCTGATTCGTATCGGTGTGCCGCAGTTGACCGAGGAACGACGCCGCGAATTCGTCAAGCAGGCGAAGGGCAAGGGCGAGGACGCGAAGGTCTCCATTCGCAACGTTCGCCGCAAGACGATGGAAGAGCTCAAGCGAATCCAGAAGGACGGCGAAGCGGGCGAGGACGACGTCGTGCGCGCGGAAAACGAGCTCGACAAGACGACCGCCAAGTACACCGCGTCGGTGGACGAACTCGTCAAGCGCAAAGAGGGCGAGTTGATGGAGGTCTGACCTCCGAGGGGAGTGGCTTTCACGACGGCAGACGATGAATCGCGAGGAGTTGACGACAGTGGTGGGACCGGATCGGCAGGAGGGCAGCGGTACGCCCGCTGCCTCGTCCGGGGTCGCTGCCGCGAAGTCCGCCGGGAAAGCCGGCCGTAATCTGCCTGCCGCGATCGGCGTCGGCGGCAGCTTGGGTATCGGGTTGATTCTCGTGCTCGTGTTCGTCCCGCTGGTGTGGATCGGTGTCGTCGCGGTTGCGTTGGCGGTCGCGACGTACGAGGTCTCCAAGCGGCTCCGTGAGGGCGGTGTGCTGGTTCCGCGCATCCCGCTGATTCTCGGCGGTCAGGCCATGATCTGGCTGGGCTGGCCGTTCGGTGCCGTCGGAGTACTCAGTGCCGCGGTGGGCACCGTTGTGGTCTGTATGGTGTGGCTGTTACTCCGTCAAGGGTTCGGCACCGCACCGAAGAATTACCTCGAAGAACTCTCGGTCACCGTTCTGGTGGCCTGTTGGTTACCGCTCCTGGCCTCGTTCGCCGTTCTGATGGTTCTGCAGGACAACGGTGCCGGCCGCATCCTGGTGTTCGTCATCGGCGTCGTCTGTTCGGATGTCGGCGGTTACATCGCCGGCGTGTTGTTCGGCAAACACCCGATGGCACCGGCGATCAGCCCGAAGAAGTCCTGGGAGGGGCTCGTCGGGTCGCTCATCTTCTGCGTCATCGGTTGCCTGCTGACGGTGACCCTGATCCTCGAGGCGAACTCGATGATCGGTGTGTTGCTGGGAGTCGTGCTTGTCGTCACGGGCACCCTGGGTGACCTCATCGAATCGCAGGTCAAGCGCGACCTGAGAATCAAGGACATGGGCTCGTTGCTCCCCGGGCACGGCGGCATCATGGACCGACTCGACTCGCTGCTGCCGTCGGCGTTCGTTGCATGGCTCGTCTTCACCGTCCTGCTCTGAAACGACTCGATCGGACGATGCGCGGAAACCGCGGCGGGGTGATCCCCAGTCCCAACATCTGGCACTGGCCGCACCTGTACGAGGCAGAGAACCGTGCTCAAGATGTCGACGGTGCCGTGTTCGAGGCGATCAGGTCGGTCGCGGACTGGGCGTCCAAGACAGTTGTCGACGTGGGCTGCGGAAGCGGATTTCACCTTCCGATCTTTGCCGCCGATGCCGACGGTGTGCTGGGTATCGAGCCGCACGAACCGCTTGCGGCCGCGGCGAGATCGCGGGTGGCCGGCCTCTCGAACGTCGACGTGAAGGTCGCTCGAGCAGATTCGCTACCGGTCGCCGACGCGAGCATCGACCTCGTTCATGCCCGCACGGCGTACTTCTTCGGCCCCGGCTGCGGTCCGGGTATCCGAGAGGCGATGCGCGTCCTCCGGCCCGGCGGCGCACTGGTCGTGGTCGACCTCGACGCGACGGCGTCGCCGTACGGTGACTGGATGCGTGCGGATCTTCCGCAGTACGACCCTGCGGCCGTCGAGGCATTCTTCGATGCGCAGGGGTTCGAGCTGCTCCGCGTCGGCACCAGATGGACGTTTCCCAACCGTCGGACCTTGCGCGAGGTGATGGGAATCGAATTCTCCCCGCGAGTAGCGCGTATGGCGGCAGGGGAGGTCGACGGACTCGCTCTGGATGTGCGCTATCGCATCCACGTTCGGTACAAACCGACGGGAGTCGAATTGCGCTGAGGTGAGCCCGCGCACCTCAGCGCCGAGTGATCAGGACGCGCCGGAGATTCCGAAAACCTCGGCGAGTTCGCTGATCTTGAGCGCCTTCGCCAGCCGAGGCAGGTCGCTACCGTCTTTGACGTGAGCACCGTCGGCACCGAGAGCATCGATCACATCGCGTGCCCAGGACACGTCCGTGGGTGAGGGTGCCAATTCGCGGTTGACGATGGCCACCTGATCGGTGTGCATGCACAGTTTGCCTGCCATGCCCATCGACAGCGTCAAGGCTGCATCGCGTCCGAGGATGCTGTCGTTCGCGGTCAACGTCGGACCGTCGATGGGTCCGGGCAGTCGTGCCACCCGTGAGGAGACGACCAGGCGCGAGCGGGGGTAGGCCATGGCCAGTGGATCGTCACTCATACCGGTGTCGCGTCGGAAGTCGCCGCTGCCGAAAGCGAGACGGAAGGTCGAATCCGCGCGGGCGATCTCGGTAGCCGCTTCGAGGCCCATGGCCGACTCGACCAACGCCAGAATCGGGGTACCGGGTGCCAGGCGGGCCGCGGTCGCCTCGACCTGTCCACCGCTTTCGGTCTTGGCGAGCATGACGCCGACCAGACCGGGGAGACCGGACAACGCGGCGAGATCGTCGGCCCAGTACGGGGTTGTTGCATCGTTGATGCGCACCCATGCGGAATTGCCCTGGCTCAGCCACTGAACAACAGCCTCGCGTGCGGCGGGCTTCTTGGCCGGAGCGACGGCGTCCTCGATGTCGAGGATGACGGCATCGACTCCCGACGCGACTGCATCGCCGAAGGTGTCGGGCTTGGTTGCGGGCACCAGCAGCCAGGACCGCGCGCGGTCGGGGGCAACGCCGGATGCCACTGGTGTCTCCATGAAAGTTGTCACGTCATGCTCCTCGAGTGAAGTGGGGCACCCACAGCCTGATCGATTCAGTGAGTCAGCGCCAGCTTCTGTACATAGTGTTCACGAGCCGCGTTACTTCTTTTTCGCGGAGCGTCGCACCTGAAGGATGCGAGCCCCTCCCACCATGGCCATCACCAGGGCGCCCGCGATCGCGGCCAGCAACATGCTGATGCCGAGCGGCAGATCGAGCTGCCACGCGAAGATCTGCACGGTGACCGAGTCGAGGTTCTGCACGATGAACACGAGGAGAATGACCAGTACCACGGCTCCCACCACGAGGCCGGTCCACAGGGCAGCGGTGCGAGTGTGGGCGATGTCGTTCGAACCGGCGGCCTGCCGCTCGGGAACGAACTCCGGATCGGGTGCCGAGTGACCGTCCGAATCCGGAGTGGTGATCGGAGCGAGGTCGCCCGAGGCACTGTGTTCGCCGGGGAGGCCCGCGCTCGACTTGTCGAGCGATGCCTCGTGACTGTCTTCAGCTCTGGTGGCCATGTCGATGATCCTTCCGCACGTGGAGGTCGAATGCACGCGCATCCGGCCACGTCGCCAGTACCCGTCGGACAACGGTCGGAAACCGACGCGAATAGGACTGCGAGGCAAACGGGTGGACAATGGAGACATGAGTGAGGCCGCCGACGCAACGAACACCTCGACCGAGCAGAAGAGACCGAATCTTCCCTTGGTCTTCACTGCGCCGCGCCGGGGCATGCCGTCTCGTCACCTCGCCGACCTGGACAAAGAGGGCCTCCGGGAGGCGGTGAAGGCGCTCGGACTGCCTGCGTTCCGGGCGGATCAGCTGGCGCGCCACTACTACGCGCGGCTCGAAGCCGACACCACCAAGATGACCGACCTTCCGGCCGAGGCTCGCGAGAAGGTCGGTGCCGATCTCTTTCCCACGTTGCTGACGCCGATCAAGCACCTGGCATGTGACGACGGTGACACTCGAAAGACCCTGTGGAAGGCCAACGACGGGACGTTGCTCGAGAGCGTTCTGATGCGATACCCGGATCGGGCGACTCTGTGCATCTCCAGTCAGGCCGGGTGCGGAATGGCCTGTCCTTTCTGTGCGACCGGCCAGGCCGGTCTGACGAGAAACCTGTCGACCGCCGAGATCGTCGACCAGGTCCGTTCGGCTGCGGCCGATCTTCGTGACGGCGTGGTTCACGGCGGCGAAGGCCGACTGTCGAACGTGGTGTTCATGGGGATGGGCGAGCCGCTGGCCAACTACAAACGCGTCGTCGCTGCAGTGCGCAAGATCGTCTCACCGGCACCGGACGGTCTTGGACTCTCCCAACGTTCGGTCACCGTGTCGACGGTCGGTCTGGCTCCGGCCATTCGCAAGTTGGCCGACGAGGGATTGTCCGTCACGTTGGCTGTGTCCTTGCACACGCCAGACGACGAGCTTCGCGACACGTTGGTGCCGGTCAACAACCGGTGGTCGGTGGCAGAGGTTCTCTCCGCGGCTCGGTACTACGCCGATCAGACCGGTCGACGCGTCTCGATCGAGTACGCGATGATCCGGGACGTCAACGATCAGCCGTGGCGAGCGGACATGTTGGGCAAGAAGCTGCACAAGGCGCTCGGATCCCGGGTCCACGTGAACCTGATCCCGCTCAATCCGACTCCGGGCAGCGAGTGGGATGCCAGCCCGAAGCAGGTGGAGCGAGAATTCGTCAGACGAGTGATTGCGCAGGGCGTCTCGTGCACGGTGCGCGACACCCGTGGCCAGGAGATCGCCGCGGCGTGCGGTCAGCTAGCAGCCGAGAACTGACCGGCAGCTAGCGGGGCTTGCGGCGAACGATCACGTCACGCACGACCAGTCCGACCAGAGCGACGGCGAATCCGATCAGCCACAGGTCCTCGACCTTGCCGGTGTGATTGCCGATGATCATGAAGAGCAGGAACGCGGCGACGACGATGGCGGCCACTCGCATCGCATGGTTCGACTCGCCACTCCATCCCCACTCGGCGGACGGCACGTCCGGAACCTCGTGACGGGTATCGACGACCTGGTCGTACGAAGCGGTTTCCAGTTCGTTG
The DNA here is from genome assembly GCF_050321865.1 of Rhodococcus sp. IEGM1428. Classification (NCBI taxonomy): domain Bacteria; kingdom Bacillati; phylum Actinomycetota; class Actinomycetes; order Mycobacteriales; family Nocardiaceae; genus Rhodococcus; species Rhodococcus sp. IEGM1428. The sequence goes on from NZ_JBNQFW010000001.1 coordinate 1,181,857, forward strand.
TTTGCCACCGGTCGGTCCTCTCGAGTGATGATTCACGTTGACGTGCGCACGAGGCGTCGAGGCTGCCGCGTTGCGACAATATTGGCATACGACCGCCCGTCGTAGCCATCAGGGTTGCGCTCACCCGGCGCGAGTGTCGACTTCGGTGAGAGACTGCCTCGGTGACGTCCGAGCGCCTTCCGCACCCGCTGACCCAGTTTCCGCTGAGCTACCCCCGTGACATGGTCGGGTACGGCCGAACACCACCGGATGCCCAGTGGCCGGGAGAGGCGAACATCGCCGTCCAGTTCGTCCTCAATTACGAGGAGGGCGCGGAGAACAATGTGCTCGACGGCGACACCAAGTCCGAGACGTTCCTGTCGGAAATGATCGGGGCACAAGCGTTTCCGAACCGCCACATGAGCATGGAGTCGCTGTACGAGTACGGATCCAGGGCAGGTGTGTGGCGAGTACTGGGAGCATTCGAGAAACGAGATCTACCTCTGACGGTGTTCGCCGTCGCGAAAGCCATGGAGCGAAATCCGGAAGTGGTTGCCGCACTGGCGGAATTGGGCCACGAGATCGCTTGCCACGGCCTGCGGTGGCTGTCCTATCAGCAGATCGACGAGAACGTCGAGCGCGAGCACATGGCCGAGGCTGTGGCGATCCTGACGGAGCTGACCGGCTCGGCCCCGCTGGGGTGGTACACCGGCCGCGATTCACCGAACACGCGATCACTCGTCGTCGAGCACGGTGGATTCGTCTACGACTCCGATTCCTACGCCGACGACCTGCCGTACTGGGAGAAGGTGTCCACGGGCAATGGGACGGTCGATCACCTGGTGGTGCCGTACACCCTCGACACCAACGACATGCGATTCGCCTCACCGGGAGGCTTCTCGACCGGAGACGAGTTCTTCGCACATCTTCGGGACGCGTTCGACGTGCTCTATGCCGAAGGCGAGCACGGCAGCCCCAAGATGCTTTCGGTCGGATTGCATTGTCGACTGGTCGGCAGGCCCGCTCGCATCGCGGCCCTCGAACGGTTTCTCGATCATGTGCAATCGCACGAGAAAGTATGGGTCGCCAAGCGGATCGACATCGCCGAGCACTGGCGCGCCGTACACCCGCCCGGCTCCTGACTCAGCGCGGCGAACTGCAGGCCTTCGCCAGCGCAGTCAGATACCGGTCGGTGAACAGAGCCTGGACGCGCCTTCCCACCGGGCCGCCGAGCCTGGTGTACCAGCGGCCGGGGCTCGAGAACGCGGTGATGTGAGCGGTGACGGTTCCATCCGTGGGGGAGTAGTCGACGTGGAACAGCTCCTCCCCGGACTCGGGATGTCCGTCGAGCGTGCCGTAGGCGAAGCCCTGTCGGTTGGCCTCGTCGATGACGTAGACGACCTTGCACGGGATACGGATCGGACCGAGCGTGAGAACGACCACCGCGTCGGGAACGGCGGAATCTTCGCTCGAATGGATCTTCAGACCGGCACCGCGATGCATGTCCCACCGCATCAGAGCATCTGCTGCGGCTACGAAGTCGTCGAGCCCTGAGCCGATCACTCGCGACCTCTCGACGCAGTGGTAGCCCGCTGGGAAGGGTCCCTTCGTCGCCCCCACATCGGTGTAGTTGAACGATGCTGCGCTGTACTTCGAGACGTCCATGCCGTCCACCCTGCCAGCATCGGCGGAGCGCATAGGGGTTTCTCAGGCTCGGTAGGCAACAATGGACCGGTGCCAGACCATAGTGAGCGAACGACCACCTCGGATCGCCCCGAGCCGATTCGCGTGCTGCTGTTGGGGAGCACCGGTTCGATCGGCACCCAGGCGCTCGACGTAATCGCAGCCGACCCGGATCGCTTCGTTGTGGTCGGTCTCGCAGCGGGCGGCGGAAACATCGACCTGCTTCGTCGTCAGATCGCCGAAACCGGTGTCCAGCGTGTCGCCGTCGCCGACTCGGACGCCGCCGCCGCGCTCGATTTTCCCGGAACACTCAGTGGGCCACGGGCAGTCACCGAGCTCGTCGAGACGACTCCGGCTGACGTCGTGCTCAATGCGCTGGTGGGTTCGCTCGGTCTCGAACCGACGCTCGCGGCGCTGAAAACCGGTGCCCGGCTCGCGTTGGCCAACAAGGAATCACTGGTGGCAGGCGGCGAACTCGTACTGGCCGCTGCCGCCCCCGGGCAAATCGTGCCGGTCGACTCGGAGCACTCGGCATTGTCGCAGTGCCTACGAAGCGGTACCCGCAGCGAGGTGGATCGGTTGATCCTGACTGCATCGGGTGGACCGTTCCGAGGGTGGACCGAGACCGAACTGAAGTCGGTAACCCCGAAGCAGGCCGCGGCCCATCCCACCTGGTCGATGGGTCCGATGAACACCTTGAACTCGGCGACCCTGGTGAACAAGGGGCTCGAGTTGATCGAGGCGCATCTGCTCTTCGGAGTGCCGTACGACAAGATCGACGTGACCGTTCACCGGCAATCCATCGTGCATTCCATGGTCACGTTCGTCGATGGCTCCACCATCGCCCAGGCCAGCCCGCCGGACATGAAGCTGCCGATCGGTCTGGCGCTCGGGTGGCCCGATCGCGTGCCCGATGTCGCTCGCGCACTCGACTTCACCTCGGCGTTCTCCTGGGACTTCGAGCCGCTGGACGATCGAGTGTTTCCCGCCGTACAGCTCGCACGCGAGGCCGGCATTCTGGGCGGTTGCACGACTGCGGTGTACAACGCGTCCAACGAGATCGCGGCCGAGGCATTCTTGGCCGGGCACATCGAATTCCCGCAGATCGTGCACACGGTGCGTGCGGTGGTCGACGACGGTAGGGCGGACTGGTGTGCGGTGCCGACTAGCGTGGACGACGTTCTCGCGGCGGATTCCTGGGCTCGCGCACATGCGCGTGAGCTCCTGAAGCAGAAGGGCCTCTGACTCACATGGTGTTCGCACTCGGCGTCGTGCTGTTCGCCATCGGCATCGGTGTGTCGATCGCACTGCACGAGGCAGGACACATGTGGACCGCAAAAGCGCTCGGCATGAAGGTCCGTCGGTACTACATCGGTTTCGGTCCCAAGATCTTCTCCTTCCGGCGCGGCGAGACCGAGTACGGTCTCAAGGCGATTCCAGCCGGAGGATTCTGCGACATCGCCGGAATGACGGCGATCGACGAGCTCGCACCCGACGAAGTCGAGCGAGCCATGTACCGCCAGAAGACGTGGAAGCGCATCGTCGTCATGGTCGGCGGCATCGCGATGAATTTCGTGCTCGGCATCGTGCTGGTCTACGCCTTGGTGCTGGGCTGGGGAACACCGGATCGGGTGACGCCGCCGACCGTCCAGGTCAGCGATGTCGTGTGCATCGCACCCTCGCAGACCGAGAACGGCACATTGGCACCGTGCTCCGGAACCGGACCCGCTGCCGCCGCTGGGCTACGAGACGGTGACGTAGTGACAGCGGTGAACGGTGAGCCGGTGCAGTACTGGTCCGAGGTCGTCGAGACCGTGCAGGCGTCGTCCGGACCGGTGGATCTGACCGTCGAGCGAGACGGTTCGTCGCTCGATCTCACGATTCCGGTGACGCAGGTACAGCGTTACGTCATCACCGATCCGGACACCGGAGCCAAGGCGTCCACGACGGTCGGCGCGGTCGGCGTCAGCGGTTCCACGATCGCTCCGCCGAATATTCGGTACAACCCTATCGAGGCGGTACCCGAGACGTTCGTCTTCACCGGTGACATCTTCGTCCAGACCGGCAAAGCGCTCGTGCAGCTTCCCACCAAGGTGCAGGCGCTGTGGGAGTCGATCTTCGGCGGTGAACGTGGACTCGATACTCCGATGAGTGTCGTGGGTGCGAGCGTGATCGGCGGCCAGGCTGCCGAGAACGACAACTGGTCACTGTTCGTCGGATTGCTCGCGTCTCTGAACTTCTTCCTCGGAGCCTTCAACATCGTGCCGCTGCTACCGCTCGACGGTGGTCACATCGCGGTGACCATCTACGAGCGCATCCGCAACATCTTTCGCAATCGCCGGGGGCTGCCCGACGGCGCGCCGGTGGACTACATGAAACTCATGCCGGTCACCTACGTGGTCATCGTCGTTTTCATCGGGTTCTCCTTGTTGACGCTCACGGCGGACATCGTCAACCCGATTCAATTGTTCTAAGTAGACTCGACAGTCGTAGCTAGGAAAGAAGGCCACTGTGTCCGTGTCAGTCGGATTGGGAATGCCCGCACCGCCGGTGCCCGTACTCGCGCCACGTCGAAAGACCAGGCAGCTCCAGGTCGGCTCGGTGGGAGTGGGTAGTGACAGCCCTATTTCGGTGCAGTCCATGTGCACCACCAAAACTCACGACATCAACGCCACGCTGCAGCAGATCGCCGAGCTGACGGCGTCGGGCTGCGACATCGTGCGTGTGGCGTGCCCCACACAGGATGACGCCGATGCGCTGTCGATCATCGCCAAGAAGAGCCAGATCCCGGTGATCGCCGACATCCACTTTCAGCCCAAGTACATCTTCGCCGCTATCGATGCGGGCTGCGCCGCAGTGCGCGTCAATCCCGGCAACATCAAGGAATTCGACGGTCGCGTCAAGGAAGTCGCCAAGGCTGCAGGCGATGCGAACATCCCGATCCGCATCGGTGTGAACGCTGGATCACTCGATCCCCGCCTGATGAAGAAGTACGGCAAGGCCACTCCCGAGGCACTCGTCGAGTCGGCGCTGTGGGAGGCCGGACTGTTCGAGGAACATGGATTCGGCGATATCAAGATCTCCGTCAAGCACAACGACCCTGTCGTGATGGTCGCCGCGTACGAGCAGCTCGCCGCACAGTGCGACTACCCGCTGCACCTCGGCGTCACCGAGGCCGGGCCCGCGTTCCAGGGGACAATCAAGTCCGCCGTCGCCTTCGGCGCGTTGCTGTCCAAGGGGATCGGCGACACCATTCGCGTCTCCTTGTCGGCACCGCCTGCCGAGGAGATCAAGGTGGGCAACCAGATTCTGCAGTCCTTCAATCTCCGCCCCCGCAAGCTCGAGATCGTCTCGTGCCCGTCCTGTGGGCGTGCGCAGGTCGATGTCTACACCCTCGCCGACGAGGTCACTGCGGGCCTCGAAGGCATGGAGATCCCGCTGCGCGTTGCCGTGATGGGCTGCGTCGTCAACGGGCCGGGCGAGGCGCGTGACGCTGATCTGGGCGTGGCCTCGGGCAATGGCAAGGGCCAGATCTTCGTCAAGGGCAAGGTCATCAAGACCGTGCCCGAGGCGCAGATAGTGGAGACCTTGATCGAGGAAGCAATGCGCATCGCCGAGGAGTTCGAGAAGGACGAGTCCGCAGACGGCGGTGCTCCGGTGGTGACCGTCAGCTGAGCAGGACGAACCCGGTCGTCATCCGGTTTGTCGCACTGCCACCGGGGGAACACGTTCTCTGGAATGATTCGGTGCACGCTCGGTCGATGTGTACGCGGTAGGTGGGTCAGGAGGTCGGTAGGTGCTCAAGCTCCTCGGTGCGAAGCCTCTCGGTAATCGAGACACCGCACACGTGCTGCGGGTGCTCGACGCCGACCCGGTCGCGACCTGCATGGTTGCGGCCCGGGTGCAAGAATCCGGACTGGATCCGAGGTCGTTTCACGGCGAGATGTGGAGCAGGGGCGGCCCGGACGAGTCTTTGTGCTTCTATGGAGCGAACCTGGTCCCACTCCTCGGATCGAGCGACGACCTCCGGTCGTTCGCAGATCGTGCGTGCCGCGGCCCCCGATTGTGTTCCTCGCTGGTCGGGCGGGCCGAACTGACGCTGCCGCTGTGGGAGATGCTCGAGACCGACTGGGGCCCCGCCCGGGAGGTCCGCGGTGAGCAACCACTGCTGGCCACGTCGGTGCGCTCGTCTTTGCCACCCGATCCTCAGGTCCGTCTCGTTCGACCCGACGAGCTCGACGTGTACCTCACTGCGGCCGTCGCCATGTTCATCGAGGAAGTCGGAGTCGACCCCCGGCAGAACGACGGCGGCCGTGGATACCGACGCCGGATCTCGAGTCTCATTGCGGCGCAGCGCGCCTGGGCTCGATTCGAGGACGGCCGAGTGGTGTTCAAGGCCGAAATCGGATCGCAGTCGGCGACGGTGGGCCAGATTCAGGGCGTGTGGGTTCACCCCGACCGGCGTGGACACGGTCTCGGTGCGTCCGGTACCGCCGCAGTGGTCGACTCGGTCGTTCGTCAGGGCCGCACCGCCAGCCTGTACGTGAACAGCTTCAACTACGTCGCCCGGCGGGCGTACGCGAAAATCGGGCTGACTCAGGTGGCAACCTTCACCACGGTATTGCTCGATTAGCTTGTCCCGAACCGCGTTTCGTTGCCATCGGTAAGGGGTGCGCCCTATTACGATGGGCCGCAATGAGATCACGTGGTGCAACCGAGATGCGGTATCGAGTCGGCGTGGTGCTGGCGATCGGAGCCGTGGTTGCCGGCTTGCTCACCGGGTGTACCCCCAAGCCCGACGGCCCAGAGCCCGCGGCCCAGGCATTTCTCGCCGCCTTCGAGTCCAATGACATCGCAGTCGCCGCTGCGGACACCGACAAGCCCGATGCCGCGGCCACCGCTCTGACCGAGGCGTGGACCAATCTGCAGGCCGAGTCCTTGGAGGCGCAGACGACGTCGGTGCAGGTCGACGGGGATACCGCCACGGTCGGCTACACGTACACGTGGCAGCTGCCGAAGGACCGGGTGTGGACCTACGACGGTCAGCTGAACATGGGGCGCAGCGAGGGCGACTGGGTGGTGCGCTGGACGGCGTCGGACATCCATCCCAAGCTCGGCGACACTCAAACCATGTCGCTGCGCTCGACGGCGGCCCCACGGGCCCGCGTCAACGAGCGTTCCGGAACCGACGTTCTGGTGCCCGGCGTCGTGCATCGAATCAAGTTCGACGCGACGAATGCGAACAACGTGGTGGCGTCGGCAAGTGCGTTGTCGACTCTGTTGACCCCGTTCGACGCGTCGATCACGGCTCAGTCCATCGTGGAGTCGGCCACCTCGGTCGACGGCGACTATCCGGTGGCGCTGTTGCGTGAGAGCGACTTTCAGCCCATCTCGGCAGCGCTCACCGAGATTCCCGGTGTCACGGCATCCGACGAGTCGGATCTGGTGTCCACCGACCCCACGTTCGCGCCGGATCTGGTGGGTCAGGTCAAGAAGGCCGTCATCGACGAGGTCGACGGTCAGGCGGGCTGGAGCGTGGTGACCAGCAACCGCAACGGCGTCGACGTCGACGTCCTGACCGACACTCCGCCGCAGCCCGCTCCATCCTTCTCGATCAGCCTCGATCGCAATATCCAGGTTGCGGCGCAGCGAGCGGTGAACGCGCGCACCGAACAGGCGATGACGGTGGTCATCCAACCGTCGACGGGTGCGATCCTCGCGGTGGCGCAGAACCCGGCTGCCGACCGTGACGGACCGGTGGCCTCCGCCGGTCTCTACCCGCCCGGATCGACGTTCAAGATCATCACCGCCGGCGCGGCCATTTCGAGCGGACTGGCGACCCCGGGCAGTACCGTTCCGTGTCCGGGTCGCATCGAGATCGGCGAGCGCAGTGTGCCCAACTACAACGAGTTCGCGCTCGGCGACGTAACGATGAGTACCGCGTTCACTCGATCGTGCAATACCTCGTTCGCAAAACTGGCCAGCGAGATGTCGCCCGACGCGTTGACTGTCGCGGCATCCCAGTTCGGTGTCGGCCCGGACTACGACGTCGTCGGGCTGCCGACCGACTCGGGTTCGGTGCCCCCGGCGGACGAGCTCGTCCAGCGCACCGAGGACGGCTTCGGGCAGGGCAAGGTGGTCGTCTCCACCTTCGGCATGGCCTTGGCCGCGGCGACGGTGGCCCACGGTTCGACTCCGGTGCCGAACCTGTTGGTGGGACGCGACACGGTGATCACCGGCGATCACCCGCCGATCGAACCGGCGATGGTCGACGGACTACGCGGGATGATGCGATCGGTGGTCACCAGCGGTACGGCCGAGCGCATCGCAGACCAGGGTGAGGTCTACGGAAAAACCGGTGAGGCCGAGGTCGAAGGCGGCTCGCACTCGTGGTTCGTCGGCTATCGAGGCGACATTGCGTTCGCCACGCTCGTGGTGCGCGGGGGCAGCTCGGACAACGCTGTCGCGGTGACCCGGGAGATGTTCGAGCAGCTGCCGCCGGGGTACTGAGAGCGACCAGCCGATGCGGCGGATCAGGACGTCACGATGCCCAGCCGACGGCACGCCACCACGGCTTCGTATCGGGTGTGCGACTCGGTTTTTCGCATCACGCTCCGCAGGTAAGACTTGACCGTTTCGGCACCGATCGACAGGCGCTGTGCAACCTCGATGTTGGTGCAGCCCAACGCAACCTGTGAGATGACGTCGATTTCACGCGGCGTCAACGACTGCGATATCTCCTGGACCTGTGGGTCGTGGGGCACCTGTTCGCCGAATGACGCGGCCACCCGCGCTGCGACTGCGTCGAGTCTGCGCCGGATCTTCTCGTCACCCACGGAGCGGGCGAGATCGGCCAGCTCCTCGTGAACGCTGCGCAGTTCGGCCGCCCGCGATAGGTCCGAATCGACAATCGAACGGGTGGTCGCCAGTAGACGAACCCTGCGGTCGACCTCGTCGCGAACGGCGATCTCGTGCCCGAGGCGTCGCGCGGATGCCGTCATGATGTCGCCGACGCGATCGCCGAGCGGGCCCCGCTCGCGTACTGCGGCATACATCACTATCCGAGCGACTCCCGCCACCACCACAGGCATCGCGAGGATCGATTTGAGGCCTTCGCCGAGTACCGGTCGATCGAAGTGATGGGTGATCGACATGGACGATCCGTAATCGCTCACGGCTGCCGGTCTGCGCTGCTCCATGACGCGACCACCGAGGCCCGACCGAGGTGGGATGGCGAGTCCGTCGAGGCCACGGGTGCGGGTGCCCTGGAACTCGCTCAGATACAGAGTCTCCGAAGAAACTTCGCCGCCGAACACGACGGGCACATTCGACGTTGCCGCCACCTGGCGTAGTTCGGCGCGCAGGGCGTCGCCGTCACGAGGGCGCAGCAGATTCGAATGAACCATGGTGCTTCCCTTTCTCGAGTCGGCAATCAGCGTCGGCAGTCAGCATTGAACGTGACCCAGATCATATCCGCTCGAGAGAACGATGATTCGATGGCCCGTCATCCTGCGCTGGGCGGAGTGTCGGTACGGGGCCGACTACTCTGGGGCACATGTCTGTGACCGCCGAGAGCAAGCCCCGTCAGCCACTCGTACCAGGCGTCGTATCGCCCGTCCTCGCGGTGCCCAAGTCGATCGAGCGGCCCGAGTATGCGTGGAAGTCGACTGTCGCCGAAGGCAGCGAACCGTGGGTGCAGACTCCCGAGGTCATCGAGAAGATGCGGGTGGCATCGAAGATCGCGGCCAGGGCCCTACAGGAAGCGGGCCGGGCGGTGGCACCGGGAGTGACGACCGACGAGCTCGACCGAATCGCTCACGAGTACATGATCGATCACGGCGCATACCCGTCGACGTTGGGCTACAAGGGTTTTCCGAAGTCGTGCTGCACCTCGCTCAACGAGGTCATCTGTCACGGCATTCCCGACTCGACGGTGATCGAGGACGGCGACATCGTCAACATCGACGTCACCGCGTACATCGACGGAGTGCACGGCGATACCAACGCAACGTTTTTGGCCGGCAACGTCTCCGAGGAGGCCCGCCTGCTCGTCGAGCGCACCCATGAGGCCACCATGCGGGCCATCAAGGCGGTCAAGCCGGGTCGCGCACTGAATGTGGTGGGCCGCGTCATCGAGTCGTATGCGCATAGGTTCGGGTACGGAGTGGTCGAGGATTTCACCGGACACGGCATCGGTACCACCTTCCACAACGGTCTCGTCGTTCTGCACTACGACCAGCCGTCGGTGGACACCGTCATCGAGCCGGGAATGACCTTCACGATCGAACCGATGATCAACCTGGGCACCATCAACGCCGAGATGTGGGACGACGGCTGGACGGTGGTGACGCACGACAAGAAGTGGACCGCGCAGTTCGAGCACACCCTGGTGGTCACCGAGACGGGCAGCGAGATTCTGACTCTGCCGTGAGCGGAGCCTGCGGAGTGAATAGAAAAAACCCAATGCCGTGAGTCTGAAAGGTGCCCTGCTGGTTGCGGGGACGACGTCGGATGCGGGCAAGAGTGTGTTGGTTGCCGGTCTGTGTCGCATGTTGGCGAGACGGGGCGTGCGGGTGGCTCCGTTCAAGGCGCAGAACATGTCCAACAATTCGGTGGTCACGCTCGACGGCGGTGAGATCGGTCGGGCGCAGGCGATGCAGGCGGCGGCCTGCGGCCTGGAGCCGAGTGTCCGCTTCAATCCGGTGTTGCTCAAACCGGGAAGTGATCGGACGTCGCAGTTGGTGGTGCGCGGGCGCGCGGTGGCGCAAGTGAGTGCGAGCAACTACATCGAGCATCGGACAGCGCTGCGAACCGTGGTGGCCGACGAGCTGGCCTCTCTGCGTGCAGAATTCGACGTGGTGATTTGCGAGGGAGCGGGTTCGCCCGCCGAGATCAATCTGCGTGCAACCGATTTGGCCAATATGGGACTGGCGACTGCGGCTGCTCTGCCGGTGATCGTGGTGGGCGACATCGATCGTGGGGGAGTACTCGCCCACCTGTTCGGCACGGTTGCCGTCCTGTCTCCGGAAGATCAAGCGCTCGTCGCGGGATTCGTGATCAACAAGTTTCGCGGTGATCCGGCGCTGTTGGCACCGGGTCTCGATCAGTTGCATGCACTGACGGGGCGGCCGACGTACGGAGTCGTTCCGTTCGCCGACGGATTGTGGATGGACGCGGAGGATTCCCTGGGAACAGTTGCCGATGCTCCGGTGGGCAGGCCGCGTCCCCCCGTCGGATCCCAGTGGCTACGTATTGCGGCGGTGCGGCTACCGAGAATCTCCAATACGACCGATGTCGAGGCGCTGGCGTGCGAGCCCGGAGTGTCGGTGCACTGGGTCACCGAGCCGTCTCGGCTCGAGGATGCGGATCTGGTGGTCGTCCCGGGCAGTAAGTCCACGGTGTCGGATCTGGAGTGGCTGCGGCACACCGGTCTTGCTCGTGCCATTTCCGAGCGCGCCGCGGCGGGTCGGCCGGTTCTGGGTATCTGCGGCGGCTACCAGATGCTCGGCCGAACCATCTCGGACGCGGTGGAGTCGGGTGTCGGTGTGGTCGAGGGGCTCGGTCTGTTCGATCTCGATATCGAGTTCGCAGCCGACAAGGTACTCGCGCAGGTGTCGGGTCGGGCAGAGCGGTTCGATGCGCATTCGGTGTCCGGGTACGAGATTCATCACGGACGGGTTGTTCGTAGCGGGGACGATGCATTGCTGACTGCGTCTTCGGGCGTTCGCGAGGGCAGTGTGCGCGGCAGTGTCGTGGGAACCCACTGGCACGGTCTTCTCGAGTCCGACGACTTTCGGCGCGCGTTCGTGACCTGGGTGGCGGCGACGTCGGGTCGCGAGGGATTTCTGGTGGCCCCTGCTACGTCGGTCGCGGCACTGCGGGAGCAACAGTTGGACCTGCTGGCCGATCTGGTGGAAGACAACCTCGACGTCGACGCCGTACTCGATCTCATCGAGCACGGCGTCGATCCTGAGTTGAAAAGGATTGTCACGCAGTTGCTTTGAGCAGTCCGACCCAGCTGGCTGCGGACAGCACCGCGGTGATGATCAAGGGGATGATCACGAGCAGCAGGATGCGTGGGGTGTCGGTGAAGAAGCTTCCGACGTTGGGCCACCAGTTCTGCCAGGTCACGAGTACAGAGCCGCCGCCGAAGAGTACGAGCGCACCGAGTCCCAGGGTGAACAGGCCATTGGTGCGGTAGCGCCGGTAGACGACGCCGATGAATGCGCCGATCCCGCCGATCAACAGCAATCCGGTCACCAGAGTTGCCCACTGTAGAACTTCGTTGTCGGTCGCATAGCGGGCGAGGCCGAACATGCGAAGCTTCTTCCCGAAGCCTCCCGTCGCGGCCTCGACTACCGACAACAGGTACACGATGGTGCCGATCGCGAACGATTGCGTGACGCCCACGAGGGCTGTGGCACTGAGGAATTCGCGCCGTGTGACACTCAGGCCGAGCGCGTATGGAAAGCATTGTGTGATAGCGGTGATATAGAACGCGATCCCGAATCCGTACACGGAGAACACTCCACCGGTGAAGGTGAACTCGGATTCGTTCACGGGAACCACGAGGAAGATGCCGTACGTGATCACGAAGACGACCGCGAGAATTCCCAGTGGCCACGCGAATGTGGTTGCCCAGGAGGTGTTGTGGATTCGAGCGACGTTCAGTATTCGTTTCATGACGCTGCCTCCTCGATTGCGGCATTGGTGCGTTCGATGATCAACTGCTGCAATGGAATTGCTTCGATAGTGAGCCCCGCTGCGGCACCGTCCGATTTTTGTCTGTCGGTGAGTCGGCCGTCGATCGTCGCCCGCGCGCTGGTGCCGAGGCTGGTTCGGTGCAGAGTTCTGTGTCCCGAGATGAACGAGTCGACCGCCTTGGCGGGACCGGTGATCTCGAATGCACCCTCGCGCAGCGCATCCGAGTCGGCGTCGAGCACGATTCTGCCCTTGTCGATGAGGATCACGTGTTCGATCAGATCACTGACCTCGTCGATCAAATGGGTGGACAGGATCACCGTCCTGGGATTCTCGGCGTAGTCGGCCAGCAATTTGTCGTAGAACATGTGTCGCGAGACCGCGTCCAGTCCCAAGTAGGGCTCGTCGAAAAAGGTCAGTGGTGCACGCGACGCGAGTCCGATGACGATTCCGAGAGCCGACGTCATTCCTCGCGAGAGCTTCTTGATCTTGCGGCCCAGGGGCAGGTCGAAGTCCCGCAGTAATTCGGCCGCGAAGTCGTCGTCCCAGTGCGGAAGAATGTGGGATGCCTGCGAGATGGCGTTCTTCACCTTGAGATCGTCCGGATACTTCTGGCTTTCCTTGACGAAGCACACGTGGCTCAGCGCATCGGGGTTCTCCCACGGCCGTTGTCCGAACACCGAGATGTCCCCGGCGCTCTGACGCATCTGCGCGGTCATCATCTGCATGACGGTGGTCTTCCCCGCGCCGTTGCGGCCCAGAAAGCCGTAGATCTTGTTCTGTTCGATCCCGAAACTGACATCGTCGACAGCAGTGAACGTGCCGAACTTCTTGGTCAGGTGAGTGGCCGACGCGGCGATGGTGCCGGGTTCGCCGATCGAGCCGAGAGTGTGGACGCTCATCGTGCTGCCTCCCAGTTGTCGAGCATGGTCTTGAGTTCGTCGACGGTCATCCCGAGCTTGCGTGCCTCGGTGACCAACGGATCGATGTACTGACGGGCGAAGAGGTCGCGGCGGCGGAATCGAAGAGCGTCCCGAGCCCCTGTGGTGACGAACATGCCGATTCCTCGCTTCTTGTAGACGACGCCGTCGGCGACGAGTTTGGCGAGCCCCTTGCCCGCGGTTGCCGGATTGATTCGATGGAACGCGGCGAGCTCGTTCGTCGAAGGGACCTGCTCTTCCTCGGCCAACGATCCGTCGATGATGGAGTTCTCGACGAGCTCGGCGATCTGCAAGAAGATCGGCCTGCCCTCGTCCATCAGAACCGCCGCCGGTGCGTGGAGGTTGCTTGCCTCACTGGTTCATTACTCATGTAACTAACCATAGAACCGATGCGGAGCATGCGCAAGAGGCAGTACCGTCGTCGTCATGGAGTTCACGCATGTGAGTGCTGCGGGCGGGCAATGTTCGGTGCGAGTGGCGGGCCCCGACAGTCGGCACGCTGTCCTGTTGCTTCCCGACGCAGGTGATCCGGTGGATGTGTACGACGCAGTCAGTGAACGGCTGCACAACTCGGATCTGAAAACCGTTGCGCTGGAAAGCATCGACGGCGTCACCGACGACGCGATCCTGGCTGTTCTCGACGAGCTGAAGCTCTCGTGGGTGCACCTCGTCGGCAGCGGCGCGGGCGCAGAACCTGCGTGGACGCTGGCCGCGAAAACCTTCGGACGGTTCGCCAGCCTGATCGCGGTGAACCGTTGCCACCCCGCAATCGCGGACGAGCAGGGCACCGTCCGCGCGGCGGATTGCCCCCCTGTCGAGCTACCGACGACATTGGTCGTCGGGTCCTCGTTGGGTCGCGCATCCGCCGACGCGAGTGGCCGGTTCGTCTACTCGGATTTCCGAGTGGTTCAGCTCGACGGGGCCCGGAACATCCCCGTCGACGCATCGGCCGAGCTGGCTACCGAGATCGTGCTCCGCACCAGTCCCTGGTAGACGGTCGAAACTACAGTTCGAGACCGAGCAGAGCGTTCTCGACCACCTCGGGCAGTCCTGGGTGAATCCAGTACTGACCCCGAGCCATGTCCTGGGCAGACAACCCGAAGCTCATGGCCTGGATGAGTGGCTGAATCACCGTGGGTGCCTGTGCGCCGATGATGTGAGCTCCGAGGATCTTGCCGGTGCCTTTCTCGGCGATGATCTTGCACAGACCTTCGCTGTCCTCCATCGCCCAGCCGTAGGCGACGTCGCCGTAGTTCTGCACTTTGACCGTGATGTCCAACCCCGCGTCGCGGGCTTGTTCCTCGGTCATGCCCACCTCGGCGATCTGCGGATCTGTGAACACGGCCGCAGGAACGAACCGATGGTCGTACTCGCGGAGTGCCGAGGTGTCGCCGTGCCACGCGTCCTGCAGCAGGTTGTACTGCACGGCCCGAGCTTCCTGGTTGGCCACGTGCTTGAGCTGGTAAGGGGATGAGACGTCGCCGAGTGCGAACACTCCCTCGGCCGTGGTGCGGCCGAATTCGTCCACCACGATGCGGCCCTCGTCATCGAGCTCGATGCCTGCCGTGCCCAGATCGAGTCTGTCTCCGTTCGGTTCCCGGCCCACGGCGACGAGAAACGCGTCGCCCATGACCTTGGTGCCGTCGGCCAGTTCGACGCCGTGCAGCGTCCCCTCGGTCACAGCACGGGTCTCGCCGGCGTCGAGATGGACGTCCCACTTGGCGCGCGCCAGTTCGGTGAAGCGCTTGGAAATATCGGCGTCGAGCGCGCGCAGCAGTCCGTCCTTCCTGGCGACGATCGAGACCTTGGAGCCGAGCGCCGAGAAGACGTGCGCGAATTCTGCTGCGATGTAACCGGATCCGAGAATCACCAGATGCTCGGGAAGCTCCGGCAGCCGCATCACGTCACTGTTCGTGTGATATGCGACGCCCGAATCGGCAATGGCCTGTGGAACCGTCGGACGTGACCCGGCCGCAATGACAACCTGGTCGGCGGTGATGACGGTGCCGGTGCCGGTGTCGATCGTGCGGGGGCCCACGAACGTCGCGTGGCCCTCGAACAACGTGACGTTGGGGCTGCCTTCGGCACGGTATCGCTTACCGCCCTCGGAGATGGGGTCGATCCGTCCGAAGACGCGGTCGACGATGTCCCGCCAGCGCACCGCGTCGACGTGGGCGTCGACTCCGTACTTCGCCGAGTCTCGCACCGTCCGAGCGACTTCGGCTGCATAGACGAACATCTTGGTGGGGATGCACCCGACGTTGAGGCACGTGCCGCCGAATGTGGAATTCTCCTCGAGCAGAGCAATCTTCTTGTCGTCGAAGCGCGAATCGGCGATCGAGTTTCCCGATCCGGAGCCGATGATCGCGATGTCGAAATGCTCGGTCATGAAATGTGCCCGCTCTCGCTGTGGTCCTTGCCCGACGCATGGTCGGTGCTCTCTCCTCGGTGCAACCACTCGAGCCATTCGTCCATTTCCTCGAATGCCCGTACTCGCGGGCCCTCGGTGGACAGAAACACGTCGTGGCGGGCTCCCTCGATGGGCACGATCGTCGTACGGTCGCCCAGGCAGCCGGCCCAACGTGCGATCTGGCGAACGTCCAGAACGGCATCCGCGGCGTCGACGGCCGAGCTGTAACGGCGGGAGAAATGCGTCACCTTCGAGCGAAGAATCAGCGAGGGAATGCCGATGTCGAGGCCCCGGTGCAGCTCGGCGTGTCCGTGGCGGACAGCGCGAATCCACCCGAAGGTGATGGGAAAGCCCGCGAGCGGTTTCCAGTCGAGGTCGTAGTCCCATTCGCCGTTCTCCGACGCAGCGAGTGACAGCCCGTATGTGTCGAGCCCACTACCGGGGACCTGCGTCTTGGATCGGAATCGGCCGATCACGTCGATCGCTGCGGTGCCGACACTGCGAATGGCGGGTGGGCCCTGCAGGTCGAACCACGGGCTGTTGAGGACGACTCCTGCCAAGCCCAATCCGGCCGACCCGCCTTCCTGACGGTTGAGGCGGTTCAGCCACAGCGGGAGAACGAGGCCGCCCGTGGAGTGCGCCATCAGCAGCACCGAGGCGTCCGCACGCTCGGCGCGTACCAGGCTCAGTGCTTCGTTCAACTCGGCGTCGTACATCGCCAGATCGGTCACGAAATGGGCAGTCTGGCCCTCGCGGCGCGAACGCCCGCACTTACGCAGGTCAAGGGCGTAGAACGCGTATCCCTTCGCCGCGAAGTGCTCGGCGATGTGTCGCTGGAAGAAGTAGTCGGTGAAACCGTGAACGTAGATCACCGCGCGCTCGAAGTTCGAGGCACCGGACGGTTGATACCGCACCAGTGTGGCCTCGACCTGCCCCTCTCCGTCCGGATCGTCACCGAGAGGAATGGTCGTCTGTTCGTAGCCGTCGCCGAGGACGTCGGGCACCCAGGTAGTCACAGATCACAACTGTAGTGGGCGCCGTGAGCGGCGTCCGAGGAGCACAATCGAGAGCAGGTTGACGTGGTGTCCGATGGGGTAGGCCCAGCTAGTAACCTGACCGCATCGGGTGAATAGCCCTCTACAGCAGAGTTCTCCGGTCGAGACCTCCACAGACAAGGAAGTCGATTCTCCAGTGTCAAAAGAAGAGCAGGGTAAGCGGATCAAGACCGACGTCGTTCTGGTCGGTGCCGGAATCATGAGCGCCACCCTCGGTGCGCTGCTCCGTCAGCTCGAGCCGAACTGGTCGATCGACGTCTACGAGCGCCTCGATGCTGCCGCGGCCGAGAGCAGCGACGCGTGGAACAACGCGGGTACCGGCCACTCGGCACTGTGCGAGTTGAACTACACGCCGCAGAACAAGGACGGCAGCGTCGACATCGCCAAGGCGCTCAACGTCAACGAGCAGTTCCAGGTCTCGCGTCAGTTCTGGGCCCACGGTATCGAGACCGGCGTGCTCTCCGACGCCAAGAACTTCATCAACCCCATTCCGCACGTGAGCTTCGTGCACGGAGCCGACAACGCCAAGTACCTGCGCGCGCGATACGAGGCGCTCGTCGGCAACCCGCTGTTCGCCGGAATGGAGTTCATCGATTCCAAGGACGAGTTCTCGGCGCGACTGCCGTTGATGGCGAAGGGCCGCGACTTCTCCGATCCGGTAGCGCTGAACTGGAGCCAGGAGGGCACCGACGTCGACTTCGGCGCACTTACCAAGCAGCTGCTCAACTACCTCTCGTCCGCGGGCGGCACCGTGCACTTCGGCCACGATGTGCGCAACATCACCAAGCAGTCCGACGGCACGTGGGACGTCAAGGTCGCAAACCAGCGGACCGGAGCCAAGAAGACCGTCAACGCCAAGTTCGTGTTCGTCGGCGCGGGCGGCGGAGCACTGCACCTGCTGCAGAAGTCCGGTATCGCGGAGATCAAGGGATTCGGCGGCTTCCCGGTCAGCGGCGAGTGGCTGCGGTGCACCAACCCCGAACTGATCGAGCAGCATTCGGCCAAGGTGTACGGCAAGGCCTCGGTGGGCGCGCCTCCCATGTCCGTGCCGCACCTCGACACCCGGGTGATCAACGGTGAGCAGGGTCTGCTGTTCGGCCCGTACGCCGGCTGGTCGCCCAAGTTCCTCAAGCAGGGCAAGATCACCGACCTGCCCGGCTCGGTCAAGCCCGGCAACCTGATGTCGATGCTCGGCGTCGGTGTGACCGAACTCGGGCTCGTCAAGTACCTCGTCAGCGAGCTGGCGCAGTCGCAGGCGGATCGGGTGGAGACTCTGCGAGAGTTCGCCCCTTCGGTCATCGGTAAGGACTGGGAGCTCGTCACCGCAGGTCAGCGAGTGCAGGTCATCCGCAAGAAGGGTCGCGGCGGTGTGCTCGAGTTCGGCACCGCTGTGGTCAACGCTGCGGACGGCACGATCGCCGGATTGCTCGGTGCCTCGCCCGGTGCGTCCACCGCCGTCCCGGCCATGCTGGACGTGCTCCAGCGGTGCTTCGGCGACAAGTACGACGCGTGGCAGCCCAAGCTCAAGGAAATGGTCCCGTCGCTGGGGGTCAAGCTGGCCCAGAACAGCTCGTTGTTCGACGAGGTCTGGGCCTGGACCTCGAAGACACTGGAGCTGGAAAACTCGCGTGAGCTCGCACAGCCCACGGGTGTGTGATAGCAAAAGGTATGAATACGCAAGCAGCAGCTCTCAAACGATCATGGGCACTAGACCTGTCCAACAACACGTTGTACGACCTGTTGAAGCTGCGTGTCGAGGTGTTCGTGGTCGAGCAGGCATGTGCTTATCCGGAGTTGGACGGGCGTGACCTGCTGACCGAGACACGACACTTCTGGCTCGAACGAGACGGCGAGGTGGTGTGCACCCTCCGTCTGCTTGAGGAGCACGACGACGGGGAGAAGGCGTTCCGCATCGGTCGCCTCTGCACCCAGCGCTCGGCCCGAGGGCAGGGCCACACCACGCGGATCCTGCGGGCCGCGCTGGCCGAGGTCGGCTCCGCGCCGTGCCGCATCAATGCTCAGAGCTACCTCGTCGACATGTATGCCAAGCATGGCTTCCTGCCCGACGGTGAGGAAGTTCTCGAGGACGGTATTCCGCACACCCCGATGCGTCGGGGCGGCGGCACCGCCTGGAGCGAGGCCTGACCTTCCGCAGTACTCGATAATCGGTGAGGTCGTTCCGCAGGCTCCACTCCCGAATTGGTGAGGTCGTTCCGCAGGCTCCACTCCCGGAACGAATGCCACACACGGACCTACCGTGTGTGGCATTCGTTCGTTCGGCGGTAGTGTTCCGTTCGAAGTCGGTTGCGGAGAAGTCCTGTACGAATCAGGCGCGGTCCCGCCACTGTGTTCAGGAGTTTCTTCGCTCGAGCAGATTCTCCTGTCAGCCAGATCGCCGCCCGGCTTCGCGTTTTTCTACCGAACGCCCGGCGCGGAACTCCGGGCACGAAGGGACATAGCTGTGCAGCAAGGTGGAAGTGTTCCCGAACCGGGATATCCGTTCAGTGCGATCGTCGGTCAGGACCGACTGCGCCTGTCGTTGATTCTGTGCGCCGTGCATCCCGGCATCGGAGGTGTGCTGGTCCGCGGCGAGAAGGGCACCGCCAAATCGACGGTGGTGCGTGCGCTCGCGACGCTGCTGCCGGCAGTGGACGACGAGGACGGATCCCGACCGGCAAAGCTCGTCGAACTTCCGGTGGGAGCCACCGAGGATCGAGTGGTCGGGTCCATCGACCTCGAGAAGGTGCTGCGTGACGGCGAACGCGCCTTCCAGCCCGGCCTGCTCGCAGCTGCGCACCGCGGAGTTCTCTACGTCGACGAAGTGAATCTGCTGCACGATCATCTGGTCGACGTACTGCTCGACGCGGCCGCAATGGGCCGCGTACACGTCGAGCGTGACGGTGTATCACATTCGCACCCAGCGCAATTCGTCTTGGTCGGCACGATGAACCCCGAGGAGGGTGAGCTGCGACCGCAGCTGCTCGACCGGTTCGGTCTCGCAGTGGACGTGACGGCCTCGCGCGATGTGGATGTTCGGATGAACGTCGTCCGCCGCCGGATGAACTACGAGCGCGATCCGCACGCGTTCGCCGCCCAATTCCGCGACGACGACATCGCGGTGGCCGAGCAGATTCTGGCCGCCCGGAAGATCCTCGACGATGTGGAGTTGAGCGACAAGGAACTTCGGCGTATCGCCGCGCTCTGCGCGTCGTTCGACGTCGACGGCATGCGCGCCGATCTGGTGCTGGCACGCACTGCGTCCGCCCACGCGGCGTGGCGGGGCGCGAGCGAGGTGGCAGAGGAAGACGTGCGGGTCGCTGCGGAACTGGCGCTACCGCATCGGCGTCGACGCGATCCGTTCGACGAGCCGGGCATCGACGACAAGCAGTTGGACGACGCCATGCGCGACGCCGCGGAACAGGCAGAGCAGCAACCGGATCCAGATCCCGACCCGACGCCCGACGGTGACGGGGGAGCGCCGGTGCCGGACAGTGCCGAAGGGACCGAGCGTTCGGAGTCGTCCCCGTCGTCCCCGTCGTCGCCCGACACCGAGACCTCGGGCACCCCTGAGCCACAGCCCTCTGGAACGGGCAAGAACAAGCAGGCAGGAACTCCGGGTGCCCAGTTCAAGGCCCGGCTGCTCGAGGTGCCCGGAGTAGGAGAGGGCGCGCCGGGTCGACGTTCGCGGTCACGCTCCTCACACGGACGGTCGGTACGGCCCACAGTCGAGCAAGGCAAAGGCCTGCATCTGATCGGCACGTTGTTCGCCGCCGCCGAGCATCAGGTCGTCCGGGGCCGTACCTCCGGCCGGTTGAAGCTCGAGCCCGCGGATCTACGGGGCGCGATCAAGGAGGGGCGCGAGGGCAACCTGATCGTCTTCGTCGTCGATGCCTCGGGATCGATGGCTGCACGAGATCGACTCTCGGCGGTGACCGGTGCGGTGCTGTCACTGCTGCGCGATGCGTATCAACGCCGTGACAAGGTCGCGGTCATCACCGTGCGCGGCAAGGAAGCCGAGACGGTATTGCCGCCCACGTCTTCGGTGGATGTGGCCGTGACGCGGTTGCGCAACATGAAGACCGGTGGTCGGTCTCCGTTGGCGCAGGGATTTCTGAAGGCCCGGGATCTGGTTCTGCGAGAACGGGTTCGAGACCCGCTGCGCCGCGCACTGGTGGTGGCGCTGACCGACGGCCGAGCGACCGGAGGCACCGACCCCGTCGGCCGAGCGCGCATTGCCGCAGGACGTATCGCGTCGGACAAGATCGCCTCGGTCGTCGTCGACTGCGAATCGGGAATGGTCCGTCTCGGCCTGGCCGCCGATTTCGCAGCCCGTCTCGGTGGTGGCTACGTGGCGCTGGAGGATCTGTCGGCCGAGCAGGTCACCGCCGTCGTCCGCGCAGCGGCGTAGGGGCGCGCGATGCCTCAGGGTGTACCCGCTCCCGGCACCGTTCCGCAGGACGGACTCACGACGCGTCAGCGCCGCAATCTGCCCGTCCTCGCCGTCCATACCGGCCCGGGGAAGGGGAAATCGACCGCTGCGTTCGGCATGGCGTTGCGGGCGTGGAACCAAAGGTTCGACGTCGGAGTGTTCCAGTTCGTCAAGAGTGCCAAGTGGAAAGTCGGCGAGGAAGCGGCGTTCAGGACTCTCGGCGACCTGCACGAGAGCACCGGTGTCGGCGGAGCCGTCGAGTGGCACAAGATGGGCGAGGGCTGGTCGTGGACTCGCAAGAAGGGCAGCGACGTCGACCACGCCGAGGCAGCGGCCGAGGGCTGGCGGGAGATCGCCCGGCGGATCGAGCAGGAGGCACACCGCTTCTACGTGTTGGACGAGTTCACCTACCCACTCAAGTGGGGTTGGGTCGATGTCGCGGAGGTGGTCGAGGTTCTGACCCATCGACCGGGCAACCAACACGTTGTCATCACCGGACGGGATGCGCCCCGTGAGCTGATCGAGGCCGCGGATCTCGTCACCGAGATGGCCAAGGTCAAGCACCCGATGGATGCCGGCCGCAAAGGACAGCGAGGCATCGAATGGTGAATCCGTCGTGCCCCGCCGTGGTCATTGCGGCCCCCGCTTCGGGCAGCGGAAAGACGACGGTGGCCACCGGGCTGATGGGCGCACTACGTGCGGCCGGCCGAAAGGTCGCTCCGTTCAAGGTGGGTCCGGATTACATCGACCCCGGCTATCACGGTCTGGCGGCCGGGCTGCCCGGACGCAATCTCGATGCGGTCATGGTGGGTGCCGATCGAATCGGGCCTCTCTTCCGGCACGGCAGCCGGGGCTGCGACATCGCGGTCGTCGAAGGCGTCATGGGACTGTTCGACGGCAAGATCGACATGACCGGCCCCGGGGAGGCGTCCGCCGAGGGATCGACCGCACGGGTGGCGGCGATGCTCGGTGCCCCGGTCATTCTCGTGGTCGATGCCCGCGGCCACAGTCAGTCGCTTGCGGCTGTGCTGCACGGGTTCTCGACGTTCGACCCCAGCGTCCGCATCGGCGGGGTGATCCTCAACCGGGTCGGCAGCGAACGCCACGAGGATGTGCTGCGTCAAGCGTGTGAGCGGGTGGGTGTGCCGGTGCTCGGCGCGTTGCCGAGAATGAGCGAATTGGTTGTGCCGTCACGACATCTGGGCCTGATCACCGCCGTCGAACACGGTGGTGCCGCCACCGATGCGGTCGACGCGATGAGCGCGCTGGTGGCGCAGTTCGTCGACGTGGAGGCAGTGAGCGCCTTGGCTCGCTCGTCGATACTCGCGCCGGAGTGGGAGCCGGTAGACGAGGTTCGTAGGTCCGAAGGATCGCCGGTCGTCGCGGTGGCAGGTGGTCCCGCATTCACCTTCGGCTACACCGAGCATGTGGAACTTCTGCGCGCAGCCGGAGCCGACGTCGCTGTGTTCGACCCATTACGCGACGGATTGCCCACCGGTACAGCAGCAGTCGTGCTGCCCGGCGGATTCCCGGAGGAACACGCAGCCGCGCTGGCAGCGAACGAACTGCTGCTGACCGACATCAGGACGGCCGCGGCCAGGGGTCTGCCCGTTCACGCAGAATGCGCCGGATTGCTCTATCTGGCCACACAATTGGACGGTCATGCCATGGCAGGCGTCATCGACGTCGACGCGGAATTCGGAAACACGCTCACTCTCGGGTATCGAGACGCGGTCGCCCTCGAGGCGTCGCCTCTGTTCGACGCGGGAACCCGTGTCACCGGCCACGAGTTCCATCGCACGAAGCTCGTCGCAGTGCGCGAGGCCGCCCCGGCGGCCTGGGGTTGGCATCGGCAGCGACCGGACGGCAGAACCGCCGCTCGAGAAGGCTTCGTCCGCGGCGGAGTGCACGCGTCCTACCTGCACACACACGCTGCGGGCAATCCCGAGTCCATCACTCGATTCGTTTCCGCCGCAGTCGATTACGCGCGCGTCTAGGGCTCGTCGACGATGCGGGTGGTGGTCGGAATCGGTGCCCGGTCGGGTGTTGGGGCCGCCGAGATCGTGCGCGTGATCGGGGCCGTCCTGCAACCGAATTGGCGCGTCGAGGCCATCGCATCGATCGACCGGAAAGCGGATCTGGTGGCGGCGGTGGCGTCGAGCATGCGGGTTCGGGGTGTGACCTACTCGGCGAGGGAGCTGTCGACCGTCGTCACGCCCACCGTGTCGGTCCGAGTGCTGCGTGCCGTCGGAAGTGCCAGCGTCGCCGAAGCAGCGGCACTGCTGGCCGGCGGTTCGACGGAGTTGACGGTACCCAGGTTCGGTCTGGACGGTGTCACCGTTGCCGTTGTCGAGCTCTGCCTTGACGGTGGACAGGGGGTTCGGGCCATCCTGTAGCTATGACCGAGACGATGAAAGCCGTTGCCTACACCCGCTCGCTCCCTATCGACGATCCCGCCAGCCTCACCGATGTGGTAGTCGACGTGCCGAACGTGCGACCGAGGGACATATTGGTAGATGTCAGAGCCGTGTCGGTGAACCCGGTGGACGTCAAGGTCCGCGCAGGCAACGACCCGCACGGCGAGCCGAAAGTCCTCGGGTTCGACGCGGCCGGTGTTGTGCGTGCCGTCGGTGCCGACGTCTCACTGTTCACCCCGGGCGACGAGGTCTACTACGCGGGCGACCTCGGCAGACCCGGGACCGACTCGGAGTTGCATGCGGTGGACGAACGGATCGTGGCGAAGAAGCCGACCACTCTCGATTTCGCGGAGGCCGCGGCGTTGCCGCTGACTGCGATCACTGCCTGGGAAGGATTGTTCGACAAACTCCGCATCACTGCCGAGTCCACCGGCACGTTGCTGATGGTGGGGGCCACCGGCGGCGTCGGATCTCTGGTGCTGCAATTTCTTCGGGTTCTCGCTCCCCGAGTGAGGGTGATCGCGACAGCAGCGGACGAGGATGCGGAGAAGTGGGTCCGTTCTCTCGGCGCAGCGGAGGTGGTGAACCATCGGCGCGATCTTCGGGGCGACGTACGTCGAGTCGCTCCGGACGGCATCGACTACGTGTTCACTGCTCATTCCGCCGGCCAGGTCGAGATCTATGCAGACCTGTTGACACCGTTCGGGCAGATAGTGGCGATCGACGATCCCGAGACGCTCGACGTTCTCCCGCTCAAGACGAAGGCGATCTCGTGGCACTGGGAGTTCATGTTCGCGCGTCCGATGCACGACGCGCCGGATCTTGTTCGCCAGCACGAGTTGTTGACCAGGGTGGCCGAGCTCGTCGACGCGGGTGCGGTGCGGACAACCGTCACGACCGTCCTCTCTCCTATCGATGCCGAGCAGCTGCGCGAAGCGCATCGGTTGGTCGAGACCGGGCACGTACGGGGAAAGGTGGTGGTGGCGGCCCGCTCGTGAGGACCGATCCGCGCCACTGACTGGCGAAAGCGGGCCGACGCAGGCAATGTGGATCCAATGACTTCCGACAGCCTTGTCCTGCTCGGCCCGATCGTCCGGTACGTCGGCACCGAGACCGCGACCCTGTGGTTCGAGATGGCCGAAGCGTCGACCGTAACGGTCGTCACCGATGCCGGCGTCCGCGCGGCGGAACGCACGTGGGGTGTCCACGGCCACCACTACGCGCTGGTTCCACTCGAAGGCCTGCCCGCCAATTCCGCGGTGTACTACGAGGTGTTCGTCGATGAGCGCAAGGTCTGGCCGCGTGAAGGCCACACTGCGGCCATCCACACTGTCGACGCCCAGGGGCCCGTCACATTGGCGTTCGGATCGTGCCGGCGAGGCGACAACTACAGCGAGGAATCTCTGAAACAGATCGGAGCCGACGCGTTGGCCGGACTGGGCAACGCGCTGATAGAAGAGGACCCGAGTCGGTGGCCGCAGGCATTGCTGCTCCTCGGTGATCAGGTCTACGCCGACGACCCGTCGCCGGAGATCGTCGAACGGCTACAGGCTCGGCGTCGATCCGGCGAGGGCCCGCGGAGTGCCGTCGGAACCGACGCGGAGAACGAGATCTGCGACTTCGAGGAGTACTCCTGGCTGTATCGGGAGTCGTGGGGACTGGAGCCGGTACGGACGCTGATGGCGAGCATCCCGTCGTGCATGATCCTTGACGACCACGATCTGCGGGACGACTGGAATTCGTCCGCGTCCTGGCGTCGGGACATCGAAACTCGGCCGTGGTGGAACGATCGCGTGATCGGCGCGTACTCGTCGTACTGGGTGTACCAGCACCTGGGCAATCTGTCGCCGAAGGAATTGGCGCAGGACGAGATGTACGCCGCGGTCCGGTCCGCTGCCAGTGACGCGGATCGCGAGAAGTTGTTGGCCGACTTCGCATTACGGATCGACCGCAATCCCGAGACGGGGCGCTGGAGCTTCTACCGCGATTTCGGGGACACGCGTCTGATCATGATCGATTCGCGGTGCTCGCGAAATCTGGATCCGAACAACCGAGAGATGGTGGACGAGAAGGAGTGGGCGTGGGTACGCGAGCGCGCGCTCGAAGCCACTCCGCGACACCTGCTGTTCGGTTCTTCGCTGCCCTACCTCATGCTGCCCGCTCTGCACTACCTGGAACAGTGGAACGAGGCTGTGGCGCAGGGGAGTTGGGGTTCCATGCCGGCGAAGGTGGCCGAGAAGATGCGGATCTCGCTCGACCTCGAACACTGGGCCGCCTTCACCAATTCGTTCAACGACATGGCGGCGTTGACGCGTGAGCTCTCCCGCGGCGAGAACAAGCCTGCCTCCATCATGTGGCTGTCCGGCGACGTGCATTGTTCCTACGTGGCGAACGCGAACTTCGGTGTCGGTGGGCGAGATGTTCCTGCCACCTATCAACTGACCATGTCTCCGTTCCGCAATCCGCTCGATCTCCCTATCCGCGCGGTCAACAAGCTGGCCATCAAACGTCCAGCAGCTCGGATCCTGTCGAAACTCGCTCGAGCCGCGCACGTGGGCCCCTCGGGAGTCGAATGGGATGCCGAGGCGGGACCGTGGTTCGACAACGGCGTCATGGTGCTGACCCTGCACGGTGATTCGGCGCGGTTGCAGGTGCGCCATGCTCACGTCGACGATGCCGGTGAGCAGGTTCTGACCGAGACATCGACCCTGGCCCTCGCCTAGAGAAGGCTCGGCCCTCGCCTGAAGAGACGAGCGTCGTCGTAAACGATTGGCCATCGCGGTGCCGATAAGGTTGGCTGGTTCGTTGTGGCCCACCTCGAACTCAACGACATCGTGTACTTCCTGCCCGACGGCAGGCAGCTGTTGAACGGAGTCGGATTTCGGGTGGGCGACGGTGCCAAGACGGCATTGATCGGCCCGAACGGAACCGGTAAGACGACGCTGACGCGGATCATCGCCGGCGACGAGACCGCCGACGAGGGTTCGGTGTCGAGCTCCGGCTCGCTCGGAGTGATGCGGCAGTTCGTCGGTCAATTGCGCGACGACTCGACCGTGCGCGACCTGCTGCTCTCCGTTGCGTCGCCTGCCGTCCGCGCGGCGGCTGCGGCACTCGACGACGCCGAGAACACGATGATCGAGATCGACGACGAGAAGACCCAGATGAAGTACGCCCAGGCACTGTCGGATTGGGGTGACGTCGGCGGTTACGATCTCGAGCCGTTCTGGGACAAGGTCACCACCGCTGCACTGGGCATGCCGTTCGACCGGGCCAAGTGGCGTGCCGCATCGACGCTCAGTGGCGGTGAACAGAAGCGTCTGGTGCTCGAAGCGCTCTTCGCCGGGCCCGACAACCTGTTGCTGCTCGACGAGCCGGACAACTACCTCGACGTGCCCGGCAAGCGTTGGCTCGAGGCGACCATTCGCGACTCGGACAAGTCGGTGTTGTTCATCAGCCACGATCGTGAGCTGATCGCCAACGCTGCGAATCGGATCGTCACCCTCGAACCGGGAGTGAGCGGTGCTACGTCCTGGGTGCACGGTGGGGGATTCGCGACCTATCACGCCGCCCGCGAGGACCGGAATGCTCGGCTCGACGAATTGCGGCGGCGGTGGGACGAGGAACTGGTCAAACTTCGTGCGCTGGTGTTGCGACTGCGTGAGAAGGCGAAGTTCAACGACGGGGTGGCCGCCCGATACCACGCGTCCCAGACCCGTTTGGCCAAGTTCGAGGAGGCCGGACCCCCGGAGGCGGTGCCGCTGAAGCAGCACGTCACCGTTCGACTGCGAGGCGGTCGGACGGCCAAACGAGCGCTGGTGTGCACTGCTCTGGAACTGACCGGTCTGATGAAGCCCTTCGACACCGAGATCTGGTACGGAGACCGCGTTGCGGTGTTGGGGTCCAACGGTTCCGGCAAATCGCACTTTCTGCGGCTGCTCGCCAACGGCGGAACCGATCCGGAGAAGGAGCACGAGCCGGTACAGGAATTGGCACTCGACCCGGTGCCCCATACCGGCACGGCGGTCCTCGGTGCGCGAGTGCGCCCGGGACTGTTCGCGCAGACCCACACTCGCCCGGACCTTGCGGGCAACACGTTGCTCGACATCTTGCACATGGGCAACGAACACCGTGACGGCATGGGCCGGGAGGCCGCGGGCCGGGCATTGGACCGCTACGGTCTGGCCCGTGCTGCCGAGCAGTCCTACGACAATCTCTCGGGCGGTCAACAGGCGCGCGTGCAGATCCTGCTTCTCGAACTCTCGGGCGCAACGCTGTTGCTGTTGGACGAGCCGACCGACAACCTCGACCTCATGTCCGCCGATGCCCTGGAGGACGCGATCGCGGCGTTCGAGGGCACGGTGATCGCGGTCACTCACGACCGTTGGTTCGCCCGCAGTTTCGACCGATTTCTGGTGTTCGGCAGTACCGGGCAGGCTTACGAATCCGGTGAGCCCGTATGGGACGAAAAGCGAGTGCAGCGCGCGCGGTAGCGTTTCTTCCCGTGAACGCGACTGACTCTCCCTATCTGGTCGGCCTGAATCTGGACGGTCGACGCGTCGTCGTGGTCGGAGGCGGCACCGTCGCGCAGCGGCGATTGCCGCTGCTCATCTCCTCCGGTGCCGTGGTGCACGTGATCACTCGCGAGGCCACGCCTGCTGTCGAGGCGATGGCGACCGCAGGCCAGGTGACGCTCGAGTTGCGCGACTACCGCGAGGGTGACCTCGCCGACGCCTGGTACGCCATCGCCTGCACGGACGAGGCCGACACCAACGTCGCCATCGTCGCCGAGGCCACCGCGTCCAAGATCTTCTGCGTCCGAGCCGACATCGCCAAGGACGGTACGGCGGTCACTCCGGCCTCGGCCGAGTGGGACGGCCTGACCCTCGGTGTGCTCGCGGGAGGCGAGCATCGGCGTTCCGCCGCTGTGCGCAACGCCGTGATCGAGGCCCTGCAGTCCGGGGTCGTCGCCGACTCGGCCCACGCGCCGATGACCGGCGTCGCGCTGGTCGGTGGAGGCCCGGGCGACCCGGATCTCATCACTGTCCGAGGCCGCAGACTCCTTGCCTACGCCGACGTCGTGGTGGCCGATCGCCTTGCTCCGCCCGAGCTGCTCGCCGAACTGGGTCCGCATGTCGAGGTCATCGACGCCTCGAAAATTCCGTACGGGCGTGCCATGGCGCAGGAAGCGATCAATCAGGCATTGATCGACGGTGCCAAAGCGGGCAAATTCGTCGTTCGGCTCAAGGGCGGCGACCCCTATGTCTTCGGTAGGGGATACGAGGAGCTCGAAGCCCTCGCTGCCGAGGGAATCCCGGTGACCGTCGTGCCCGGCATCACCAGTGCCATCTCGGTGCCCTCGTCTGCGGGCATCCCGGTGACGCATCGCGCCGTCACCCACGAGTTCGTGGTCGTCAGTGGACACGTGGCACCCGATCACCCCGATTCACTGGTCGACTGGGACGCCCTCGCCAAGCTCAAGGGCACGATCGTGCTGCTGATGGCCGTCGAGCGGATCGGGAAGTTCGCCGACGTGCTCGTCGCCGGTGGACGGCCGTCCGATACCCCGGTCATCGTTGTGCAGGAGGGCACCATGCGTACGCAGCGTGAAGTTCGGGCGAACCTGAGCACCGTCGCCGAGGCCGTTCGCGAAGCAGGGATCAGGCCTCCTGCCATCGTGGTTATCGGGACCGTTGCCGGTTTCTCCGTGAACGCCGGTAACGTGAACGCTCGTGCCTGAGTCATCGATGTCCCAGACCTCCGCCACCGAGATCGAATATCCGGTGACGACCCGAGCGTTCGGGATGGCGATCATCGTCCTGAGTGGCCTGCAGCTGATGGTGGTGCTCGACGGCACCGTCGCCAACCTGGCCCTGGCACCCCTACAGGCCGATCTCGGGCTGTCCGACGCCGGCCGCAACTGGGTGCTGACGTCGTACGCTCTGGCCTTCGGCGGGCTGATGCTCCTCGGCGGCAGACTCGGTGATGCGTTCGGCCGAAAGAAGATGTTCCTGGCCGGCGTGGTGCTGTTCACGATCGCGTCCCTGCTGTGTGGTCTCGCGGTCAACGAAGCCACTCTGGTCGCGGCCAGGGCCCTGCAGGGGGTCGGGGCCGCAGTGGCGTCGCCCACGGCGTTTGCGCTGGTGGCAACCACCTTCGCGCCCGGCCCGGTGCGCAATCAAGCCATTGCGATCTACGCGGCCATGACGGGTGTCGGCTCCATTGCCGGACTCATCATCGGCGGTGCGTTGACCGAGGTGTCCTGGCGCTGGATCTTCCTGATCAACGTGCCGATCGGCGTGGTCATCGTGGTGCTCGCGGTCGTGTCGCTGCAGGAGACGGTGGGCGCAAGATTGCCCCTCGACGTTCCCGGCGCGATTCTGGCCACACTGGGCTGCACCGGCGTGGTCCTGGCCTTGAGCGAGGGCACCGAACTGGGCTGGACCAACCCGATCGTCATCGTCTCGCTGATCGCGGGGTTGCTCTTCCTCGGACTGTTCCTGCTGGTCGAGCGTCGTGCCGACAATCCGCTGCTGCCGTTCTCGCTGTTCCGCAACCGGGATCGGGTCGCGACCTTCGTGGCCATCTTCTTCGCCGGCGGAGTGATGTTCTGCCTCGCCGCGTACGTGGCCCTGTTCGTCCAGGACATCCTGGGATACAGCCCGCTTCATGCCGGTCTGGCGTTCGTGCCGTTCGCCTTCGGACTCGGTGCCGCGGCGTTCCTGGCCTCGCAACTGGTGACCCGAATCGCTCCCCGCTGGTTGATTCTGAGCGGTGCCGTCATCATGGTCGGCTGGCTCATGGTGTCGGTCACGACGATGAACGCGGACTCGTCGTATTTTCCCGGACTGTTCTTTCCCGTCATCGGCATCGGCTTCGGTGTCGGCCTGACGGTGGTGCCGCTACCGCTGTGCGCCATCGCCGGGGTCAGCCCCACCGAGATAGGGCCGTTGACGGCGATTTCCCTGGTTGCCCAAACTCTCGGTGGCCCGTTGGCCCTTGCCGTCATCGGAGCGCTGGTCACCTCGCGCACCATCTCGCTGGGCGGAATCTCCGGGCCCGCGACACTGATGAACGAGAGCCAACTCGATGCACTGAGCTCGGGCTACATGTTCGCTCTGTTCTGCTGCGCAGTCTGCGCCGTGATAGCCGGCTTCGCGGCCCTCTTCATCCGATTCACCCCGCAGCAGGTCGCCCAGGCGCAGGCAGCTCAGGAAGACGCCCAGAAAGGCTGACGAGCAGGGCTGATCACACGCCCAGAACGGCCTTCGCGATGAGGAAGTAGACGATCAGACCCGTTGCGTCGCAGAAGGTCGAGATGAACGGCGTCGAGAAGACGGCCGGATCCACGCCGATCTTCTTGGCAACCAACGGCATGGCACCGCCGACGGTGGCCGCAATGGTGCAGATCGACAGCAGGGTACTTCCGATAACCAGTCCGAGGTGCCAGTCGTAGACGAGTCCTGTGATGGCGAAGCCCAGGGTGCCGAGCATCGCACCCATGGTCGCGCCGACGCGAACCTCTCGAAACAGCACTGCGGCAATGTCGCGCGGACGGACGTCGCCGAGTGCCAGGGCTCGGGTGACGGTGGTCGCTGCCTGCGATCCCGTGTTGCCTCCGGTCCCGGTCAACAGAGGGATGAACAGGGCGAGAGTGACCACGGCGGCAAGAGCATGCTCGAAGATCTCGAGTACCTGCACCGTGAGAATTGCCGACAATGCCAGGACCAGTAGCCACACCACACGGGAGCGAACGATGGCGAGCACCGGTGTGGACAGGTAGGGACGCCGTAGTGGCTCCGAGCCGCCTGCCCGGGCGGCGTCCTCGTCCTCTGCCTCCTCGAGGATGCGCGCGGACTGCTCGAGGGTGAGAATGCCGATCAGCCGTTCCTCCGAGTCGACGACCACCACCGCGGGACTACGGTGCTCGAAGCACAGCCGGGACGCGATCTCGGCGGACGAGTCCGCCTTCACCACCGGGTGATCCGAGTACAGATCGCCCACCGGGGTCGTCGGCGCCGCGGTCGCCAGGTCGGCAAGAGTCACCACACCGACCAGCGTGCGGTGCTGGTCGGTGATCGGCAGGAGGTAGACCGATTCGGCATCCGCGCCGGTACGACGAACAGCATCGAGCGCCTCGGCCACCGTGGTATCGGAGTGCACGCGTACGTATTCGGGACTCATCCGTCGACCGACCGATCCCCGGTCGTAGCCCAACATGGGTGCCGTCAGCGATCGCTCCGCGGCGGAGAGTCCGCTCATCATCCGGTGCGCGACGTTGGACGGAAGTTCGTCGAGCAGTTCGACTCGGTCGTCCGGGTCGAGGTCCTCGAACAGCGCGATGACGTCGTCGCTACGCAGGCTCTCGAACAACTCGCTGCGCACCGTGGCGTCGAACCGCTCGAACACCGACACCGCCTCGTCCTTGGGCAGTAGGCGAAAGAGCACCGCGCGGCGAGCGGAGTCGACTCGCTCGAGTATCCGCACCGCATCGGTCGTCGACACGCCTGCCATCAACGTCGACAGCGCGGCCATGTTGCGCTCGGAGAGCAATTCCGAGGTTCTTGTCATGATGTCGTCGAGAGTCTCGGGCACAGAATCATTTTGCCTTGCGAGCCGGCAGTGGAATCACACCTCAGCGCGAGAGGTCGGCCCGATCCGCAGCCGCCTGGCCCGAGTCCCAGCCCTCCGCGTCCAGACGCGGACCGCGCATCGGCTTCGCCGTCGGGAACAATCGATCGAACTCGGCCTCCACTGCGACCGTTTGCGCCGCCAGTATCGGTAGTAGATCACCGGAGTCGTGGCGCGCCTCCTCGAGTACGTGCGCATCGGCGTCGGTCAAGCGATCTCCGACTCGGATCGCATATGCGTACAGGAAGGCCTTACCGAAGGCAGCCGAGCCGGCTTTCTTGCGCTTCTTCGCCTCCGGCGAATGACCGAGGGCGCGGGTTGCCTGGACCAGCAGGGAGGTGAACAGCAATTCGGTCTGTTCCACGTCCACCGGGGCACCCATCAGGGTTGCGACGGCGAACTCGGAGTCCCAGATCGCCTTGACGCGGTTGGCAGTTCCGACGACGTGCAGCAGTTGCGCCTTGGCGGGCGCATGGGGGCCGTCGACATGTACTCGTCGGCCGTGAATATCGATGTGGCCCTGCGAGAGCAGCATGGTGTCGATGGAGTAGCGCGTCATCAACTCCTGCGCCTTGGCCGTCAACGTTTCGGCCTCCTCCTCGAAGTCCGTGGCGTCGGCTTTGGCCAACAGACCACGAATCTTGCTCAGCATCTTGGTGTTCGGCGAGTCGGAGCCGGAAACG
This sequence comes from Rhodococcus sp. IEGM1428, assembly GCF_050321865.1. Taxonomy (NCBI): domain Bacteria; kingdom Bacillati; phylum Actinomycetota; class Actinomycetes; order Mycobacteriales; family Nocardiaceae; genus Rhodococcus; species Rhodococcus sp. IEGM1428. The sequence goes on from NZ_JBNQFW010000001.1 coordinate 1,214,783, forward strand.
CCCTGCAGCGTGGGACGAGTGCGCGGCCACTGGGACGGCTTGGGGCCGAGCTGAGGCCATCGGGGGAGTGTCTGCCATTGCCCGAGCAGGGTGAGCACATCGAGCCACTGATCACTGGCGGCGATGTAGTCGGACTTGCCGGAGGAGGTGAGGTATGCCGTCAGGAAGTCGGGGGTGGACTCGACCCTCGTCGCAACTTTCGGGAACTGCTCGCAGATGGACGACATCTGATCCACCCAGTCCTGCGGGGCCCGCGAATCCGCATCGGTGAGATCGGCTTGATGCAGCAGTGCCGCCGCCGCAAGGGTGGCCACGGCCACCGTGTGCTGACGCCGCACGACATGCACCAGATCCATGGGCTGCCAACCGTTTTCGTACATAGTCTCGATCATGTTCGTCAGTGCCAGAGAGCCGAGAGCGGTCGCGTCCATCGACACCAGCCGATCGGCGACGTCGTCGGCGACGCGTTGGCTCTTGGTCTTGCCCACGGACGCGTCGGCACCGCGGCGGAGCAGACCGGGGATATCGCTCATTCGGTGAGCACGATCAGCTCGGTCGACGACGCCACTTCGACTCGAAGACCCGCTTTCGATGCCACACGCGCAACGGCTTTCACGTCTTTGGGCTCGGCGGTGGTCAGCGTCAACGCGCGTGCCAGCAGTCCCTTGTGATGCTTGTTGAAGTGGCTCACCACCGATCGGCTGCCGTCGGGCTTCTCGGTGAGCACCGTAGCGGTGATCGCGCCGGGAACGGGACCGAGCTGTTGATAGGTGCCGGAGCGGAGGTCGACGACGATGCCCTCGTCCTCGGCGAGGATCGCGTCGGACAGTTCCGGCTTCCAATGTGATTGCAGTGTGCCGAAGTCGGGAATCGTCGATCCGCCGGAGAGCCGGTAGGACGGAATCGGATCGGACGCCCGGACGGCCCCGAACAGCGCCGATCCGATCCACAGTCTCGCGTGTGCGCGGGCGCGACCGGCCCTGGTGAACGACGGCGCATCGAGTGCGTCGTAGAGCACGCCGGTGTACCGCTGCAGGGCGGGCGTGGTGGGGGAGGACCACAATCGGGCGTTGCGTTCGATCTCGTCGACCTGGGTGGGACCGAGGCCGAGTGCCGTGATGGAGGCATCGACGTCGCCGGACAACTCGACCAGGGCATCGGCGAGCTTTCGGCGAAGGGGCAGCAACGACGGCAACGCCAGTCGGTCCAGATCGAGGGGTGCTCCGGAACCACCGTCGGACTTCGTCTCGGAGGGAGGAAGGAGAATCAGCACGATGGTCAAGGCTACTCACTGCACGGCCACCTGCTCACAGGTGCTGCGCAACCGACTAGTCTGACAACCCGTGATCACCCGTCTTTCGCAGCTGTTCCTCCGTACCCTTCGCGACGACCCGGCCGACGCCGAGGTCGACAGCCACAAGCTGTTGGTTCGCGCCGGCTACGTTCGTCGTATCGCGCCGGGTGTCTACTCGTGGCTTCCCCTCGGTTTGCGGGTCCTTCGCCAGGTCGAGCGCGTGGTACGCGAGGAGATGAACGCCATCGGTGCGCAGGAGATCTCGCTGCCCGCCCTGCTGCCGCGCGAGCCCTACGAGACCACGAATCGGTGGACCGAGTACGGCGACGCACTGTTCCGGTTGCAGGACCGCAAGGGCAACGACATGCTGCTGGGGCCCACCCACGAAGAGCTGTTCGCGCTGACGGTGAAGGCCGAGTACAACTCCTACAAGGATCTTCCGGTCACGCTGTACCAGATCCAGACGAAATACCGCGACGAGGAGCGTCCCCGCGCAGGCATTCTGCGCGGGCGCGAATTCGTCATGAAGGACTCGTACTCCTTCGATATGGACGAGGACGGACTGAAGAAGTCCTACGCCGCCCACCGTGAGGCCTACCAGCGCATCTTCGCCAGGCTCGGCGTCTCCTACGTCATCGTCGCTGCGACGTCCGGTGCCATGGGCGGCAGTGCATCCGAGGAATTCCTCGCCGAGAGCGACATCGGCGAAGACACGTACGTTCGATGCGTCGAGTCGGGTTACGCGGCGAATGTCGAGGCCGTCACGACACCGGCACCCGAGCCGATCCCCATCGAGGGGCAGCCGGCTGCAGTCGACTACGAGACGGGCGATACCCCGACCATCGCGACTCTCGTGGAGTGGGCCAACGGTGCCGATCTGGGCCGTACCGTCACCGGGGCCGACACTCTCAAGAACATCCTGCTCAAGGTTCGTAATGCCGAGGGGGAGTGGGAGTTGCTCGCCGTCGGGCTGCCCGGCGACCGTGAGGTGGACGAGAAGCGGCTCGAAGCATCGCTCGAACCCGCCGAGTTCGCCTTGCTGACCGACGCGGACTTCGCGGCCAATCCGTTCCTGATCAAGGGGTACATCGGACCGCGCGCGTTGCAGGCCAACGGTGTTCGCTACCTCGTTGATCCGAGGGTCGTCGACGGGACGTCGTGGATCACCGGCGCGGATGTCGAGGGCAAGCATGTGGTGAACCTCGTGGCCGGTCGTGACTTCGTTCCCGACGGCACCATCGAAGCGGCCGAGGTACGCGACGGAGACATGTCTCCCGACGGTCGTGGTCCGCTCGTCAGTGCCCGCGGGATCGAGATCGGACACATCTTCCAGCTCGGGTACAAGTACACCGATGCGTTCTCGGTCGATGTCCTCGGCGAGGCCGGTAAGCCCGTCCGCCTGGTGCAGGGGTCCTACGGCGTCGGTGTCTCGCGTCTGGTTGCCGTCATCGCCGAGCAGATGCACGACGACAAGGGCCTGCGGTGGCCGTCGGAGGTAGCGCCTGCCGATGTTCATCTGGTGATCGCGAACAAAGACGACGCTGCGCGTACGGGTGCGGAATCCATTGCAACGCAACTGGATATGCAGGGAATCGAGGTTCTGTTCGACGATCGCAAGGCGTCGCCGGGAGTGAAGTTCAAGGACTCGGAACTGATCGGCGTTCCGCTCGTGGTCGTTCTCGGCCGCGGCTGGGCCGACGGCAAGGTCGAGATCCGCGACCGCTTCTCCGGTGAGAGTCGCGAACTGGACGTCGATTCGGCGGTCGAGGAGATCGTGAAGGCCGTGCGGCACACCCCGTAGGACTTCTCTCGCGATCTTTCTGCGCGGTCGTTTACCCGCTGGTAGCTTCGGGTCAACGACTAGGAGAGGTCACACCGTGGCTCAGTATTCGCTGTTCGATCCGACGACTTTCGACCCGGCCGAGCTCGACGAAGACTCTCGCCGACAGCTGCGCGCACTGATCGAGTGGTTCGAGAGCCGCGGTAAAGGCAGGCTGTTGGCGGACGATCTCGACAGCGTCTGGCCGGCAGACTTTCTGGAATTCGTCGCCGAGCAGAAGTTGTTCGCGACGTTCTCCACACCCGCCGCGTACGCCGACGGATTGCCGAACACACGATGGGACGCCGCGCGTAACGCTGCGCTCAGCGAGATTCTCGGGTTCTACGGTCTGGCGTACTGGTACACCTGGCAGGTCACCGTCCTCGGGCTCGGGCCGATCTGGATGAGTGCGAACGACGACGCCAAGCGCCGTGCCGCAGCCGAGTTGGACCGCGGTGGAGTCATGGCCTTCGGCTTGTCCGAGCGGGCACACGGTGCCGACGTGTATTCCACCGACATGCTGTTGACGCCCTCGGCCGACGACGCCGACCTCGAGTTCACCGCGTCGGGGGAGAAGTACTACATCGGAAACGGCAACGTGGCCGGGATGGTGTCGGTGTTCGGTCGGCGCACCGATATCGAGGGACCGGATTCGTACGTGTTCTTCGTAGCCGACAGCGCGCATCCCGCGTATCAGTTGCGCGAGAGTGTCGTGCACGGCCAGATGTACGTCAGTACGTTCTCGCTGGAGAGCTACCCCGTCCGTGGGCAGGACATTCTGCACACCGGTGCCGATGCCTTCTCGGCGGCACTGAACACGGTGAACGTCGGCAAGTTCAATCTCTGCACCGGTTCGGTCGGCATCTGCGAGCATGCGTTCTACGAGGCGATCACACATGCGAACAACAGAATTCTCTACGGAAATCGCGTCACCGATTTTCCGCACGTGCGCAGCGCATTCGTCGACGGTTACTCGCGCCTGATCGCGATGAAACTCTTCAGCGCCCGCGCGGTGGACTACTTCCGTGCTGCCGGACCCGAGGACCGGCGCTACCTGCTGTTCAATCCGATGACGAAGGCAAAGGTCACCTCGGAGGGCGAAACCGTCGTTCGGCTGTTGCACGACGTCATCGCAGCCAAGGGGTACGAGAAGAACACCTACTTCCGTGAGGCCGCCCAGCTGATCGGAACGCTTCCCAAGCTCGAGGGCACCGTGCACGTCAACGTTGCGCTGATGCTCAAGTTCATGCCGGCGTACATGTTCTCGCCCACCGACTACCCCGACGTCGGCACCCGAACCGAGCCGGTCGACGACAGTTTCTTCTTCGCTCAAGGCCCGGCAAGAGGCGCGAGCTCGGTGCGGTTCCACGACTGGAATCCGGTGTACCAGAAGCACTCCGGTATCCCCAATGTCGGACGGTTCTACGAGCAGGCGCAGGCGTTCAGGTCGTTTCTCGCCGAGTGCGCGCCCGACGAAGCGCAGCAGAAGGACCTCGACTTTCTGCTCGTGGTGGGCCACCTGTTCTCGCTCGTCGTCTACGGTCACCTCCTGCTCGAGCAGGCCGACGAGATCTCGAACGAGATGATGGACCAGATCTTCGATTTCCAGATCAGGGACTTCTCCGGCTATGCCGTCGCGCTGTACGGGAAGCCGTCGTCGACTGCTGCGCAACAACAGTGGGCTCTGGATTCGATTCGTAAGCCGGTGGTCGACGGCGACCGTTTCGAGACGGTGTGGAACGAGGTCGTCTCGTACGACGGTCGGTACGAGATGCGTCCGTAGCCTTTACAGCAGTCCGGGATCGGCCGGAACGAGCTTGGTTCCGAACGCGCACATCGTCATCTCGTGCAGCCCAGCGCTGTCCTCCGGATGCTCCGGTGCCTGCATCGATATCAGGACATTGAGCAGCATTCCGTGCGCGATGAACTGCCGTGCCTGATCTTCCGAACACCCGGTTCCGTCGCGGATCTGGCTGTAGATCGCGCCCATTCCTTCTCGTGCCTGGCGGCCGATCTCGGGTACCGCCCCTGCGCCGAACCCGTGCATCATGACCATCAGCAGGTCGCGATCGGCCACCAGATCGGCGTAGGCACCGCCGAGGTCGGCCCAGGTCTCGTCGTCGGCTGGGTCCAGGGGCCCCGAGGCCAGCACACCGTCGAACGCCGTCATGATGCCGTCGATGGAGCGTTGGAAGACCAGTCGAAACAATTCGACCTTGGTTCCGAACATGCGGACCACGTACGGCTGCGATACGCCCGCTTCCTTCGCCACCGCATCGGTACTCGTTCCGGCGAACCCGCCGCGTGCAAACGCACGGGTTGCGGCGTCGAGGACGAGTTCTCGACGGTCGGCCGCGTCCATCCGGGTTGCTCTGGGCTTGGGCGTGGGAGTGTCGGACATATTGACAGGTTATCAGTCGATAACTTACGGTCGTTCATAAGTAATCATTCGATGCTTACAAACTCGAGACGGGACGTTCGCCGTGACCGCTACAGCCTCTCCGCCTGCACACCATCCTGTCGCTCGGTCGATTCCGGTGTGGCTGGGAATCCTCGCGGCTTCCCTACCGATGTTCATGGCAACACTCGACAATCTGGTGATGACCAGCGCGCTGCCGGTCATTCAGCAGGATCTGAACGCGTCGGTCGGCCAGCTGCAGTGGTTCCTCAACGCCTACACCCTGAGCTTCGCCACGTTCATGCTCACCGCGGCGACGCTCGGTGACAGGTGGGGCAGACGGGCGGTGTTCCTCGGTGGCATCGCGGTCTTCACCGCCGCTTCGGTGGCCAGTGCACTCGCCACGAGCCCGGCCATGCTCATCGCGGCGCGGGCTGTGCAGGGCGTAGGTGCTGCCGCGATCATGCCGTTGTCGTTGACCCTGCTGGCCGCGGTGGTACCGATGGGCAAGCGCGCCATGGCAATCGGGATCTGGGGCGGAGTCTCCGGCCTCGGTGTGGCCCTGGGGCCGGTCGTCGGTGGAGCCGTCGTCGACGGCATCTCCTGGCAGGCGATCTTCTGGATCAACGTTCCGGTGGCACTGGTTGCAGTACCGCTCGGCTACACAGCGCTGAAAGAGTCGACGGGACGGACTCAGCCGCTCGATCTGCTCGGTGTGGTGCTTGCCGGCGGTGGCGTCTTCCTGTTGGTGTGGGCGGTGGTTCACGGCAACGACGACGGATGGGCGTCGACCACAGTGCTCACCAGTGCCATCGGGTCTGCGGTGTTGCTCGTCGCGTTCGTCGTGCGAGCGTCTCGCACCCGGTATTCGGTACTGCCGTTGGCGCTGTTCCGATCACGTAGTTTCACCCTCGCCAACGTCATCGGAATCACGTTCTCGCTCGGCATGTTCGGAGCTGTGTTCCTTCTTGCGCAGTACCTGCAGATCGTCATGCACTACACACCGTTCCAGGCAGGCCTGCGTACGCTGCCCTGGACCGCAGCGCCGATGGTGGTCGCGCCGATTGCGGGCCTGCTGGCGGAGCGCGTCGGGCTTCGTGGATTGCTGGTCAGCGGCTTGGCGCTGCAGTCGGTGTCGCTGGTGTGGATGGCTCTGATCCTCGGGCCCGACACCGAGTACCTGTCCATGGTCCCGGCGCTGCTGATGGCCGGCGTGGGCATGGGCCTGACGTTCGCGCCGTCCGCGACGGCAGTGTTGCGCGACATGAAGGTCGACGATCACGCCACGGCGAGCAGCGCGAACTCCACGATGCGCGAAGTGGGTATCGCGCTGGGGATCGCGGTGCTGACCGCCGTGTTCATCGGTAACGGCGGATCGTTGACGCCCACCGGCTACACCGACGCTCTGGCACCGGCCCTACTCGTCGGCGCGGGAGCAGTCGGGATCGGACTGGTCGCGGCACTGTTCATGCCGGGTCGTTCCGCCGCTGGGGCGGAGGCCGTCACGGTCGACCGGGAAATGCCGTCGACGAGGGTGTGACCCCCAGGATCTGTTGCCACGTCGCGAGCCGAACCGCGGCGTCGGTCAACGCCTGGACTCCCATCTCGCGTGTACCACCGGACTGGCTGCGTTCGATCAGCGAACGCCACGCCACACACGTGTCGATTTCGGCCTGGGCAGCCAACTGAGTGGCCGAGATCGCGTCGGTCACCGGAAACGGTGATGCGTATGCGGGATCGGGGAGGGCGACGGCGACACTGGCTGCCTGGAGCGCGTCGATGGTCGCGTCTCTGCGCGCGCGATGGGCAGCAGTGTTGGTTGCGACCAGATCGGCGCGCGTGGGGTTGGAGAACGCCGCGACGACGCCGTAGGCGAATACCGCCGCGTACTCGGCTTCGAGGGCGTCGACCAGACCTTGCTGTTCCGGACCGAGATCGCTCATGCCAGCACCACCAGAGCCGACACTGTGCACGACGCACTGATCGAACCGAGAAGACCGGCCCGATAACCGCTTTCGTTTCGAGCCGCGTCCGCTGCACTGCGAGCGGATGCGGTCAACATCTCCCGCACCGCCGCGATGTCCGGTGGCGGAGCCGGGGGAGCGACGGTGGTCGTGCTGGCTGACGTGGAGGTGTCGGTCGTTGCACCGGTGGCGCGGGCGATCTCGGTGTCGAGCGCATCGGCGTGCTCTGTCCGCTGAGCCGCAACGACTCCGAGCGCAGCTGCATAGTCGGGAATCGCGGTCGCTGCCGCGGTGGCATCCGTTGCGTCGCTGCGGGCAGCACGCAGCTGTGCGGTCAGAGAATCGAGCGCGGGGCCGGAGATCTCGTCCTGGGCGCAGGCCGCAACGGTGGAGACGGTGGCCGCAGACAGGGCTGCGGCACCGGCGAGTCGGAACAACCCGCGGCGACTGAGCGCAAAGGGGGCGATCGGCGTGGGCACCCCGACATCGTGCCAGACCGCAGCGCCTGCACGTGCCATGCCCGTGTGTCGTGACGCGTGCGTGGTCACGAGCAGTGTCCGCGGGGCGGTAGTCTGTTGGTTCGGCAAACGCAGTCCGGCTGCCGCTCGCCGGATCGCCCACAACTACACACGAGGAGTTCGCGACATGCCTGTTCCGTCCAAGGAGAGGGTTGTCGAACTACTCGCCGACCTCGTTCGAGAACGTGGCTACGACCTCGAAGACGTGAACGTCGTCGCAGCAGGCAAGCACAGCGCGGTGCGCATCATGGTCGATCGAGAAGAGGGCATCGACCTGGACGCGCTCCCGGAGCTGAGCCGCGAGATCTCCGACGCCTTCGATGCGGTGACGGATTTCGGTGAAGCGCCGTACACGCTCGAAGTCACCACTCCCGGAATCGACCGGCCCCTGACCGAGCCGCGGCATTGGCGTCGGGCCCGCGGACGCAAGGTGCGCATCGAGTTGGCCGAGAGCAAGCTGGACGGTCGGGTCGGTCTACTCGACGGAGATTCGGTCACTGTGGTGACCAAGGAGAAGGGCGTGCTGTCGACGCGGTCGATAGTTCTGACAGACGTTGTGAAAGCTGTTGTGCAGGTGGAATTTTCAAGGCCCACCGCCGAGGAGATGGACTTGGCGGGTGGCGTGGTCGGCAGCAGGCCCTCGCCTGCGAACACCGACGAAATCGTGGATGTGGAAGCACCGGAAGAAGGGTCGAACAAGTGAATATCGACATTGCCGCACTGCGGGCGATCGAGGCGGACAAGGGAATTCCGATCGAGATGGTGATCTCGACTATCCAGACCGCGTTGTTGACCGCCTACCGACACACCGAGGGACACCAGTCCAACGCGTGGATCGATGTCGATCGCAAGACCGGATCCGTTCGCGTGATGGCCAAGGAAATCGACGCCGACGGCAACGTGATCTCCGAGTGGGACGACACCCCGGAGGGCTTCGGGCGTATCGCAGCCACCACCGCGCGCCAGGTCATTCTGCAGCGCCTGCGCGACGCCGAGCACGAGCGGTCGTTCGGTGAGTACTCCACTCACGAGGGTGAGATCGTCAACGGCGTCATCCAGCGCGACACGCGCGCCAACGCCAAGGGCACCGTCATCGTGCGCATCGGCAGCGACGCCAACGGGGCCGACGGACTCCTGCCTCCCGCCGAGCAGGTTCCGGGCGAAACCTACGAACACGGCGAACGCATCAAGTGCTACGTCGTCGGAGTCGCTCGGGGCAACCGGGGTCCGCAGATCACGCTCTCACGCACCCATCCGAATCTGGTGCGCAAATTGTTCGCCCTCGAGGTACCCGAGATCGCCGACGGTTCCGTGGACATCGTGGCGGTCGCACGCGAGTCGGGTCATCGGTCGAAGATCGCTGTCGCCTCCACGGTGTCGGGCCTCAATGCCAAAGGTGCCTGTATCGGACCGATGGGGCAGCGGGTGCGGAACGTGATGAGTGAACTGGCGGGCGAGAAGATCGACATCATCGATTTCGACGAGGACCCGGCCACGTTCGTCGGGAATGCGCTCTCACCGTCCAAGGTTGTCTCTGTGACGGTCGTGGATGCTGCTGCTCGCGCGGCTCGCGTGGTGGTTCCGGAGTACCAGCTCTCTCTCGCGATCGGCAAGGAAGGACAGAACGCTCGACTGGCTGCCCGACTGACCGGTTGGCGTATCGATATCCGCAGCGATGCGGCGGCACCCGAGACGACCAGCGCATAGGGCCGGAATGCGGAGTTCGAGGCAATACAGCGGTAGAGTGGTCGATGGTCCGGTAACGAAGTCTCTTCCCAGAAGCATGAACGCGAGTATCCGGTTGTGAAAGCCCGGCCGATTCGTACATGTGTCGGGTGCAGGGAGCGAGTTCCGGCCGCCGATCTGTTGAGGATCGTGGTTCGAGAAGCTGGTTCGCACGAATTCGCTCTCGTCCCCGACATCCGGCATTCGATGCCCGGCCGTGGTGCGTGGTTGCACTACAACCGAGAATGCCTGCACAATGCGGAGCGACGCCGAGTTTTCGGTCGTGCGTTTCGGATATCGGGAAATGTGGAATCGTCCGCAGTGACAGCCGTGCTCGACGAGCACGGCCGACTACCGGCCGAGGATACGACAAGAGCAACACCCGTCGACAAGAACAGGCAACAGCACTGATGAGCACACCGTGAAGCACCAACGATGAACGTCCATCGGAGATAACCCGAGGTCGTGCGGGCACCAAGCCTCGCTCGGCCTCTCAGTGAGGAGAGCAGTGGCAGGCAAGGCCCGCGTGCACGAGTTGGCAAAAGAACTCGGTGTCACCAGTAAGGAACTACTCGCACGGCTCAAAGAGCAGGGCGAGTTCGTCAAGTCCGCATCATCCACAGTCGAGGCCCCGGTGGCTCGTCGACTTCGTGAGTCCTTCCCGTCCGAGAACTCGGACGCGTCGGCACCCGCCGCATCTGCACCCAACGGTCGCGCAGCAGCCGATCGCGCCGCCGGCAGCACCGCGAAACCGGGCACAGCAAAGCCGGGTGGACCCCGTCCGGGACCCAAGCCGGCACCCCGCCAGGCAGAGCCGGAAGCACCCGTGGCCCCGGTAGCACAGGCACCCGTCGAAACACCCCCGGCTGCGCCCGCTGCTCCGGCACCGGCCGCTCCCGCTGCTCCGCCCGCTGCTCCGGTCGAGCAGGCACTGGCAGCGTCGGCCGACACCGGCGACGCAACGCAGGCCCCGGCAGCACCCAAGCCTGCAGGTCCCGGCCCCAAGCCGGGCCCCAAGGCTCCGCGTGTCGGTAACAACCCGTACTCCTCGGCCCCCGTGGAACGACCGGCTCCTCGGCCGGCTCCCGGTGCCCCGCGCCCCGGTGGCGGACGTCCCGCGCCCGGACAGGGTGGGCCTCGTCCCGCCACACCGTCGGCCGGCAGTCGTCCGGCTCCCGGTCAGGGTGGGCCGCGTCCCGCTCCGGGCCAGGCCGGACCTCGTCCGAGCCCGGGCTCGATGCCTCCTCGCCCCAATCCGGGTGCGATGCCGACCCGTTCGGCTCGTCCGGGACCCGCAGCAGGACGCCCCGGTCGCCCCGGCGGCGCACCGGGCGGACGTCCGGGTGGCGGCGGCGGCGGTGGCTACCGCGGCGGTGGCGCCCCCGGCGCTCCCGGTGGTGCCCCCGCAGGCGGCGCTCCCGCAGGCGGCTTCCGGGGTCGTCCCGGCGGCGGTGGCCGTCCCGGTCAGCGCGGCGCAGCAGCAGGTGCATTCGGTCGTCCCGGCGGAGCAGTCCGTCGTGGCCGTAAGTCGAAGCGGGCGAAACGCGCCGAGTACGAGAGCATGCAGGCTCCCGCAGTCGGCGGCGTCAGGCTGCCCCGCGGCAACGGTGAGACAATTCGTCTCGCCCGCGGCGCTTCGCTGTCGGACTTCGCGGACAAGATCGACGCGAACCCGGCCGCACTGGTGCAGGCACTGTTCAACCTCGGCGAGATGGTCACTGCGACGCAGTCGGTCAACGACGAGACGCTGGAGCTGCTCGGCGGCGAGATGAACTACGTCGTTCAGGTCGTCAGTCCCGAGGACGAAGATCGTGAACTGCTCGACTCGTTCGACCTCACCTACGGCGAGGACGCCGGCGGCGAGGACGATCTCGAACAGCGTCCCCCGGTGGTCACCGTCATGGGCCACGTCGACCACGGCAAGACTCGACTGCTGGACTCGATTCGTAACACCACGGTGCGCGAAGGCGAAGCAGGCGGCATCACGCAGCACATCGGTGCCTACCAGGTGTTGACCGAGCTCGAGGGCAACGAACGTCTCGTGACGTTCATCGACACCCCCGGTCACGAGGCCTTCACGGCCATGCGTGCCCGTGGTGCCAAGGCCACCGACCTCGCGATCCTGGTGGTTGCAGCCGACGACGGCGTCATGCCGCAGACGGTGGAAGCCATCAACCACGCCCAGGCGGCCGATGTGCCGATCGTGGTTGCGGTCAACAAGATCGACAAGGAAGGCGCGAACCCGGACAAGATCCGGCAGCAGCTGACCGAATACGGTCTGGTCGCCGAGGAATACGGCGGCGAGACCATGTTCGTCGACATCTCCGCCAAGCAGGGCACCAACATCGATGCCCTTCTCGAAGCGGTGCTGCTGACGGCCGACGCGTCGCTCGATCTGCGCGCCAACCCGGACATGGACGCTCAGGGTGTTGCCATCGAGGCCCACCTCGACCGTGGTCGCGGGCCGGTCGCGACCGTGCTCATCGCCCGCGGAACGCTCCGTGTCGGTGACTCGATCGTTGCCGGTGACGCGTACGGACGCGTTCGCCGAATGGTCGACGAGCACGGCGAGGACGTCACCGAAGCGTTGCCGTCCCGGCCCGTTCAGGTCATCGGCTTCACGTCGGTGCCCGGTGCAGGCGACAACCTTCTGGTCGTCGACGAGGACCGGATCGCCCGTCAGATCGCCGATCGTCGGAATGCACGCAAGCGGAACGCGCTCGCAGCCAAGAGCCGTAAGCGCATCAGCCTCGACGATCTCGATGCAGCTCTGAAGGAGACTTCGCAGCTCAACTTGATCCTCAAGGGTGACAACTCGGGAACCGTCGAGGCTCTCGAAGAGGCGCTGCTCGGTATTCAGATCGACGACGAGGTCGAACTGCGGGTCATCGACCGCGGTGTCGGTGGCGTCACAGAGACCAACGTCAACCTGGCGTCGGCATCCAACGCGATCATCATCGGCTTCAACGTTCGAGCGGAGGGCAAAGCCACCGAGCTGGCCAACCGCGAAGGCGTCGACATCCGGTACTACTCGGTGATCTACCAGGCGATCGACGAGATCGAGAAGGCCCTCAAGGGCATGCTCAAGCCGGTGTACGAGGAGGTTGCCCTCGGGCAGGCCGAGATCCGCGCGCTGTTCCGTTCCTCCAAGGTCGGAAACATCGCCGGTTGCCTCGTCACCTCCGGTACGATCCGTCGCAACGCGAAGGCACGACTCATCCGAGACAGTGCCGTTGTTGCGGAAACCGTCACGATCTCCTCGCTCCGTCGCGAGAAGGACGACGCGACGGAGGTCCGTGAGGGATACGAGTGTGGTTTGACGGTGACGTACTCCGACATCAAGGTGGGCGATGTCATCGAGGCGTACGAACTCCGTGAAAAGCCGCGCGACTAGAACAGATGCGGAGCCGAACGGCTCCGCATCCGGTCGCGTCGGCTCGGTGGTGAAGCCAGGGGAGTGACACTGCGCTCCGACTTTCGAGCCGGTGGTGGTACGACAGTTGTACCGCCACCGGCTTTGTCGTCGGAGCCGATCGAAGGACGTCAGCGTGTATCTGGGTGCTCTGGAGTTGGACGTGTTGTTGGGGGACGTACGTTCGCTGGCCGAGAAGCGGTCGATGATGGAACCGGTACTGGGTGATCTGCAGAGGTTGGGAGTGTCGGCTGCGGAAACCGGTGAACGAGAACGTATTCGACGGTCGTTGCTGGGAGTGGCGGCCGCTGGAACCGATGTGGACCTGCTGCACGACAAGCTGGACGAATGCGAACGGCACGTCGCCGAACGTCACGATCTGGAATTGTTGGCAGTACGTCGGAGAATATTCGGACCCGAGGATTGATTCGGGAAGTCCTGTCGAGCACTGTTCGGCAGGCGTGTACATCGCAGCCGCCGGGACGTCGAACTTCGGTCGACGTCCGGCCATGAAAGAGGAGTGTGATTGTCGTGGTGGATCAGGCCAGGGCTCGTAAGTTGTCCAAGCGAATCGCTGCCATCGTTGCGACGGCGATCGATCACGAGATCAAAGATCCGCGGCTCGCCTTCGTGACCATCACCGACACCAAAGTCACCGCTGACCTGCACGACGCGACGGTGTACTACACCGTGATGGGCGAAGACCTCGATACTCCGCCCGATCTGCAGGCTGCCGCGGCAGGACTGGAGAAGGCCAAGGGTGTGCTGCGCTCGAAGGTCGGAGCCGGAACGGGTGTGCGGTACACACCCACCTTGACGTTCGTGACCGACACGGTGCCCGACACCGCGCGCCACATGGAAGACCTTCTCGAACGCGCCCGCGTGGCCGACGAGGAACTGGCCCGTGCGCGTGCGAACGCAAAACCTGCCGGAGACCCGGACCCGTACAAGGCCCCGCGCGAGGATTCACCCGCCGACCGCGGCGATGCAGAGGCCGTCGAGCCAGCCGAAGCCGACTGACATGTCCGATGGTTCGGGGGCAGAGTCGCAGCAGGACGAGGATCTGGCGCGGGCTATCGAGATGCTCGAACGTGCATCGTCGGTGACCGTTCTGTGCCACGTGCAGCCCGACGCGGACACGATCGGTAGCGGGCTGGCGCTCGGCTCGGTACTCGAACGTCGTGGCGCCGCTGTGCAAGTGGCCTTCGCAACGCCGGCTTTTCTGCCCGAGTCGATGAACGAGCTGCCCGGCCGGCACCTGCTGGTCGACGCCGACAAGGTGGCCGACACGGTGGATCTGGTCGTCACTGTCGACGCCGGAAGTCGGGGCCGGCTGGGGTCGTTGGGTGACCGGCTCGATACTGCGTCGACCAGCCTCGTCATCGATCATCACCGCAGCAACACCCGATTCGGAACGGTCAACGTGGTGCATGCGTCAGCGGAGTCGACCACTGCTGTGATCGCGCGGCTGTTCGACCAGTGGGGTGTCGAGATCGACGCCGATCTGGCGCACCTGCTGTTCGCCGGCCTGGTCACCGACACCGGATCGTTCCGATGGGTTCGCCCGGGTTCACATCTATTGGCCGAGAGACTGCTGGCGACGGGTATCGACGGCGCACACATCGCGCGCAAGCTGCTCGATACTCACCCGTTCGAGTGGCTGCCGATGCTCGGGTCGGTGCTCGGTTCGGCATCGTTGATTCCCGAGGCGGCCGACGGGCGCGGGTTGGTGTACGCGGTCATCCGGAGCGAAGACGCGGCCGGATTGCGGTCGGAAGAGATCGAGAGTGTCATCGACATCGTCCGCACCACGTCCGAAGCCGAGGTGGCTGCCGTGCTCAAGCAGCAGGACTTCGGCACGGTCTGGGTGGTGTCGTTGCGGTCCAAGACCGAGGTGGACGTGTCGGCGGTGGCGTGTGCGCTCGGAGGTGGCGGACACCACAACGCGGCCGGTTACACCGCAACCGGTGAGCTCGGCGATGTGATCGACGCTCTGCGCGGAGCCTTGTCCACGTCGTGAGTTCCTCGCCGGTCACCGCTCGTCGAATTCTCGGCTTGTCCCTTCCCTCTCTCGGTGTCCTCGCCGCCGAGCCTCTCTACCTGTTGTTCGATGCCGCTGTGGTCGGCCGACTCGGCGCCCTGGCGCTCGCCGGCCTGGCGATCGGTGGTTTGGTACTCGCGCAGGTCAGCACCCAGTTGACCTTCCTGTCCTATGGCACGACTGCCCGAGCCGCTCGTATGCACGGTGCCGGGCGCGAACACGATGCCGTAGGTGAGGGGGTTCAAGCAACCTGGTTGGCATTCGGGCTCGGGGTCGTCATCGTGGCGGTCGTGCAACTCGCGGCCGAGCCTGTGGTGTCGGTCTTGACCGGAGGTGGCGACATCGCCGCCGAGGCGATCGCGTGGCTGCGCATCGCGCTGCTGGGTGTGCCGTTCATCCTGATCTCGTTGGCCGGAAACGGGTGGATGCGCGGTGTTCAGAACACCGTGACACCGCTACGTTTCGTTGTGCTCGGCTTCGGTGTGTCGGCGGTACTGTGCCCGCTTCTGGTTCACGGGTTGTTCGGATTCCCACGATTGGAGCTGGTCGGATCGGCCGTGGCCAACGTGATCGGTCAGGGCGTCGCCGGTGCATTGTTCGTCGTCGCGGTGGTTCGAGAAAGCACCGAACTGCGTCCGCGATGGTCGGTGATGCGTGCGCAGTTGATACTCGGTCGCGATCTCATCGTGCGCAGCCTCGCGTTTCAGGCCTGCTTCCTCTCCGCGGCTGCGGTCGCGTCGAGGTTCGGGGCCGCCTCGGTCGCCGCGAACCAGGTGGTGCTGCACATGTGGAACTTGGTGTCACTCATGCTCGATTCGTTGGCAATTGCCGCGCAGACCCTCGTCGGGGCTGCGTTGGGTGCCGGCCGAACCGAGGATGCGCGCGCACTGGCATGGCGCTTGACAGCATGGTCGACCGTATTCGCCGTGGTCCTGGCCGGCGTGTTCGCCGTCGGGCGTTCGTTCGTCCCGGGCCTGTTCACCACCGATGCATCGGTCGTCGATCAGATGCATGCGATCTGGTGGATCTTCGTTGCGATCATTCCCATCGCCGGCGTGGTGTTCGCGTTGGACGGGGTGCTGCTCGGCAGTGGCGATGCAGCGTTCCTACGAAACGCCACCATGGCATGTGCCGTCGTGGGTTTCCTGCCGTTCATCTGGTCCGCTCTGGTCTTCGACTGGGGCTTGGTGGGGATCTGGATCGGGCTCGGTGTCTTCGTCGCCTTGCGCATGCTCGCGGTGGCCGGGCGAGTGCTGTCCGGTAAGTGGCTGGTGATCGGCAGCGATCGTCAATTACGACGGTGACGGCAACGCGGGATGCAGTGCAACTTCGAGGCTCTTCACCACGAAGTACACGCTGCGCCCCGGCTCGAGCCCCAGATCGGAGACCGCTGCGGGGGTGATGTCGGCGGCCATTCCGGGCGAGCCGTCGGGATGCGGACGAGATCGGACGCGAATGCCGGAGCCCTGCACCTCCATCTCGTCGATCACGACCTCGAAAACGTTCCGTGGGCTGGCATGGGGGGCTGTCGGGTGCACCGAGACCGCGGCGGGGGAGAAGACCGCGACCAGCGACGTCCCGGTGACGTGTTGCCCTGATCCATGGACCGTCAAGCCCCAGCTCGTGGTCAGTGCGGTCGTGCCGTCGGCGTCGGCCGCGCGGCCGGAGAGCAAATTGACCCCGGCGATCCGGGCACCGAATTCGCTGCGGGGAGCGGCGAGTACCTCGGCAACCGACCCTCGCTCGACCACGCGCCCACCGTCGACGATCGCGACGGAGTCGGCCAATGCGACCACGTCGAGCAGATCGTGGGTGACGATCAGCGCCGTGCGGGAACTGTCGCGCACTACCGATCGCAGCACTCTGCGGAGCGCCGGTGCTGTCTCGACATCCAACGCCGCAAGAGGTTCGTCGAGCAGCAACAGTCGAGGATCGGCGGCAAGAGCACGTGCGATCGCTATGCGTTGGGCCTGACCACCGGACAATTGGTCCGGGCGACGATCGGCCAGATGAGAGGCTCCTACCGCGGCCAGCCACGTGTCGGCCACAGTCTTCGAGGACGCTCGGCTCTCACCCGCGCTCCGCGGCGCGAAGGCGACGTTCGTTCGAGCGTCCATGTGGGGAAACAGGAGTGCGTCCTGCGCGAGAGTGGCAACACCTCGCGCGTGGATCGGAACGAAGGTCTTCGACGAGGTGTCGGTCAACGTCTCCTCACCGAGCCGGACGATGCCGTCGTCGGGTGCCACCGACCCCGACACCAGCTGCAGCAGTGTCGATTTGCCGGCCCCGTTGGGGCCGAGGATGGCGACCGTCTCACCCTCTTCGACGTCGAGTTCGATGTCGACGCCGCGGACATCGACAGTGGCGCGAACGTGCAGCGAGCTCACAGCGAACCCGACGATCGAGTGCCGCGCGCGGTGACGACGACGACGGCAGCAACCAGGATCAGCACCAGCGACAGCGCCACCGCGGCATCGGGATCGGCCTCGCGCTGTAGATAGATCTCCAGCGGCAGGGTTCGGGTGACTCCTTCGAGCGAGCCCGCGAAGGTCAAGGTCGCTCCGAATTCGCCGAGTGCGCGTGCGAACGCGAGGACGGTACCGGATATCAGTCCAGGCAAGATCAGGGGAACTGTGACGCGGCGCAGAACGGTGGTCGGAGTTGCCCCCAGAGTCGCCGCAACCACGTCGTAGCGACTTCCGGCCGTACGCAGTGAGCCTTCGACACTCACGACGAGAAACGGCAGCGACACGAACACCTGCGCCAACACGACGGCGGAGGTGGTGAACGCGATTCGGATTCCGAACGCTTCGAGATGTTCGCCGAGCAGGCCTTGACGGCCGAATGTGTAGAGCAAGGCGATACCGCCGACCACCGGAGGCAGGACCAGAGGGAGTACGACCAGGGAGCGGAGTACCGACAGGCCACGAACAGTGCTGCGGGAGAGCACGATTGCCATCGGTACACCCAGCAGCACGCACATCACTGTGCTGGCTGTGGCCGTCTTCAGGCTCAGGACCAGCGCTGCGACCGCAGACTCCGAGGTGACGAGACCGACGAAGTTCGACCAGTCGATGCGGGTGAACATCGCGGCAAGGGGTGCCACGACAACGAGCGCGCCGACGGCCGCCGGAACGAAGATCCACAGCGGTACCCCTACCGCCGATCGCCCGCCATCGGCGACGCGTACGGTCACGGGGCGGCGAAGCCGGCTCGGGCGAGGACGTCTCGGCCGACTTGTCCGGTGACGAACTCGGCGAACGCGCGAGCGGTGGCGTCGTTCTCGGACCCATTCAGTGTCGCAACCGGATAGGTGTTGACGGCTTCGCTCGATTCCGCGAACGGCACTGCTGTCACGGCGTCACCCGACCCTGCGGCGTCCGTGACGTACACCAGCCCGGCATCGGCTTGACCCGACGTGACTTTGCCCAGTACATCGGTGACCGACGATTCCTCGCTCACCGCCGGTATGTCCGTGCCGGTCGCGGCTTCCACGGCTGCCGTCGCCGCACCGCACGGCACCTGAGGTGCACAGATCACCGTCAGAATGTCGGGGTTCGCCAGATCGGCGAACGATGTGATGCGATCCGGGTTGCCCGGCGCGGTGACGATGGTCAGTGTGTTCGAGGCGAAGTCGACGGGATCACCTGCCACCACGCCGGCGTCGACCGCCTTCGTCATGTTCTTCGTATCCGCGGAGGCGAAGACATCGGCGGGTGCACCGGAGATCAGCTGCGTGGCCAGATCGGAGGATCCGGCAAAGCTGAACTCGACCGAGGTGCCGGGGTGCTCGGCCTCGAAGCGCGTACCCAGTTCGGTGAACGTCGCTCGCAGGGATGCTGCGGCGAAGACGGTGATGTCACCCCCGACGGTATTGCCGGTCGCGGCCGGATCGGATGCACCGGATTCGGATGCCCTGTCGCATCCGGTGAGGACGAGAGTGACGGCAACGAGAGCCACGAATGCCGGTCTGAGTGTCTGCACTGAAATCTCCTGCGATCTAGGGTGTCTCGACGATGACCGTGGTGGCCTTGACGACCGCGACAGTCACCTTGCCCGGCTCCAGTCCGAGTTCACGAACGGACTCGGTACTCATCAGGGACACGATGGAAAAGGGCCCACACTGCATGGTGACCTCGCTCATCACTGTGTCCGAGACGACTCCGGTGACGAGCCCGACCAGTCGGTTGCGGGCAGAACTGCCGCCGGAGGCCACTTCGGGTGGGGGCGCGGCATGCTCGCGCGCATAAGCGGCGAGGTCACTGCCGGCGATCACCTTGCGCCCTGTCTCGTCCTCGAACGAGGCGAGTGTGCCGCCGTCGATCCACCTCCGCACGGTGTCGTCACTGACGCCGAGCAGTGCGGCAGCGTCTCGAATGCGGACCGGAGGCACCGTCATCGCGTCACCCGCGCTGTCTTGGTCGTCCGCAAAAAAGCCATGAAAGGCACTATATAGCCGAATCTGCGGTTGAGGCGACCGGATTGCCTCCAGGGCGGCCGGGACCGTCGGTCATGACGGGAGCTACCGCTTCACCCCGCCTGGATGCGCCGCGGAATCTCCGTGGAGGATTGAGCGTTGATACGTTCTCGGACGGTTCGGCGACTCGACGTCGACGGCCGAACGGATCGGAAGGGGTCATCAGTGGCAGCGAAGCTGTGGGCAGTGAGCGACATTCACGTCGGACATCGGGGCAACAGGCCTGTCACCGAGGACATCTTCCCCGAGTCTCCCGACGACTGGCTGATCGTGGCCGGTGACGTGTCGGAGAAGACCGACGACATCAAGTGGGCGCTCGAACTGCTGCGCAGTCGTTTCGCGAAGGTCATCTGGGTTCCCGGAAACCACGAGCTGTGGACGACGGTGAAAGATCCCGTCCAGATCCACGGAGCAGCCCGATACGAGTACTTGGTCAACCTGTGCCGTGAGATCGACGTCGTCACTCCGGAGGATCCGTACCTGCTGTGGGAGGGAGAGGGTGGTCCGGCGACGATAGTGCCGATGTTTTTGCTGTACGACTACACCTTCCTGCCGCAGGGAGCTCGGGACAAGGAGCACGGACTGGCGATCGCGCGAGAGAAGAACGTCGTCGCCACGGACGAATTTCTGCTGTCCTCGCAGCCGTATGCCACGCGGGATGCGTGGTGCCATGCGCGCATCGACGCCACTCGTGACCGGCTCGATGCCCTCGATACAACCGTTCCCACGGTGCTGGTCAACCACTTTCCGATGGTCCGTCAGCCGACCGAGGTGCTCTTCTACCCGGAGTTCGCGCTGTGGTGCGGGTCGACTCTCACGGCGGATTGGCACACGCGGTACAACGCGATCTGCTCGGTGTACGGGCACCTGCACATTCCGCGTACCACCTACTACGACGGCGTTCGCTTCGAGGAGGTGTCGGTGGGCTACCCGCGCGAGTGGCAGCGCCGTGGACTGCCGAAGAACGTTCTGCGACAAATTCTTCCGGTTCCCGAGTATCCGCCGGGGTCGTTGAACAAATGGGGCGGGCACTTCACCGTGACTCCCGAGATGGAAGCAGAAGTAGAGAAGATGAGGGCGGGCAAGTGATCGAATCCATACTTCCGAACGGTGTGGTCTCGGCCGAACTGTTCGTCGACCCACCGGATTTGGTGCCCCACCCACTCGAAGCCCCGTTGGTCGCCAAGGCTGTGGACAAGCGCAAGCGTGAGTTCACCTCGGCTCGGCACTGTGCTCGAGTGGCGATGGGAAAGCTGGGCGTGGAGCCCGCACCGATCATGCGAGGCAAATCCGGTGCGCCACAGTGGCCGAAGGGTGTGGTCGGATCGTTGACGCACTGCGACGGTTATCGCGGTGCCGTATTGGCCTATTCGATGCAGGTGCGATCGGTCGGCATCGACGCCGAGCCGCACGGGCCTCTACCCGACGGTGTGCTGGAGGCGGTGAGCCTCGAGGCAGAGCGAGACTGGCTCGCGACCGCGGGCCGCGAGGACGTGCACTGGGATCGAGTGTTGTTCTGCGCCAAGGAAGCGACGTACAAGGCCTGGGAGCCGTTGACCGGACGGTGGCTCGGTTTCGAGGACGCGCACATCACCTTCGAGCGCACCGGCTCCGGTGACGACATCTCCGGGACGTTCAGATCCGAACTGCTGGTGCCCGGCGATACTGTCTCCGGGCCTCCTCTGACGTCGTTCGACGGTCGATGGATGGTGGCCGGCGGACTGGTGATGACGGCAATCTCGGTGATGTGACGACCGGCTGGTCGCGCCTGGCACAATGCTCTCTCGTGAGTGCTCGCGAAAAGATTTCGTCCGGTCTCGTCGGTGCCGGCTTACTGGTGGTCGACAAAGGACCGGGCGTGACGAGTCACGATGTCGTGGCGTCGTGTCGAAAACTGTTGCGCACCAGGAAGGTCGGCCACGCGGGAACTCTCGACCCCATGGCGACCGGAGTGCTGGTGCTCGGTGTGGAGCGGGCGACCAAGATGCTCGGACTGCTCTCACTGACCACCAAGTCGTACACCGCGACGGTGCGGCTCGGCCGCAGTACGACGACAGACGACGCCGAGGGTGACGTTCTGGCGGATGTCTCGGCCTCGCACCTCTCCGATTCGGACATCGCGACCGCGATCTCGGCGTTGACCGGTGACATCGAGCAGGTGCCGGCGAGTGTCAGTGCCATCAAGGTCGACGGACAGCGAGCGCACAAGCTGTCTCGAGCCGGCGAGGAGTTCACCCTTGCCGCCCGGAAAGTCAGTGTCACCCGATTCGATGTGACGGCCAGGCGTGATGTCGTCGAGCACGAAGCCACCTTCGTCGACCTCGATGTGGAGGTGGAGTGCACGTCGGGGACGTACGTGCGCGCGCTGGCGCGAGATCTCGGTGCGGCGCTGGGCGTCGGCGGTCACCTGACCGTGCTGCGCCGCACACGCGTCGGTCCCTTCACCCTCGAGCATGCGCGGACACTCGAGGAGTTGGCCGAGGATCCGGCCGTCAGTCTCGATATCGACGAGGCCGCACGCACCGCTTTTCCGCACCGGCAGATCGATGCGGGCGAGGCGGAATCACTGAGCCAGGGCCGCTGGCTGGATCCGATCGGAATCGATGGGGTGTACGCGGCCGTCGATCCGACCGGTCACACCATTGCTCTGCTTCAGGAGAAGGGCAAGCGCGCCAGTTCGGTCATGGTCGTGCGACCCGCGACCTTGCGCGGGCACTGAACCGGCCCGGCGATCAGTTCGCGGGAACCATCCAGATCGCCTCGGCGGCGCGATGGCCCAGGTCGATGGAGTCCGTGGCGTCGTCCCGCGCCAGTTCGATGGCAACCGTGCCGGCGTAGTCACGTCGTTCGATCACCGTGATCGGCAGGTCGAGCGTGATACCGACCGAATCGAAGTAGCGAAGCATCGCAGGATCGGAGTCGGAGATTCTGGCGACTCGGCCGGACTGTCCGTCGAGGTACTCGCTCAGACGGGTCGCGGACGGAGTTTCGATCGCGCCGTCGACCGACGGAATCGGATCTCCGTGCGGATCGCGTTCGGGGTGGCCCAATTTGGCGTCGATCCGGTCCATCATCAGGTCCGAGACGGCGTGTTCGAGAATCTCCGCCTCGTCGTGCACTTCGTCCCAGCCGTAGCCCAGTTCGCGGACCAGATAGGTCTCGATCAGCCGGTGCCGACGCACCATGCCGATGGCAGCCAGGCGACCCTTCTCGGTCAGTGAGATGGCTCCGTAGCGGGCGTGGTCGACCATGCCCTGATCGGCGAGCTTGCGAATCGCCTCGGACACCGTCGAGGCGGAGACGCCGATGCGCTCGGAGAGCATCTTGGTGCTGACGGAGTCCTCGCTCCATTCGCTGGCCGTCCAGATGACCTTGAGATAGTCCTGCGCAACCGCGGACAGCTGGACGCCCTCGTCGGCCGGTGCGGGATCGGTTCTTTGTTGCGCCACGCCGCCGAGCTTAGGCAATCCAATGGAAAAAGACATCTCACCCGGCCGGAGCAGCCGGCACCTGTCGGCGTTGTCGCAGGGCGCGGACGACGATGCCCTGTGATGGGCTCAGCAGGTAGGCAAGCACGAAGACGAGTCCCTGGGTGAGCACGACGCTGCCTCCCGAGGACACATCGAGGTAGAAGCTGGCGTAGATCCCCACCAGCGCGCACCCCACCGAGATCAGCGGTGCCAGCACGAGCATGCGGCCGAAGCTGTGTGTGAGCAGGTACGCCGACGCGCCGGGAGTGATGAGCATCGCGACGACGAGAATCACTCCGACGGCCTGGAGTGCAACCACGGTGGTCAGCGCCAGCAGGGTCAGCATCACGGCCGAGATCACCGTGGGATTGATTCCGACGGCGCGTGCCTGGGTGCGGTCGAAGGCGAAGAGCGTGAAGTCGCGACGCTTGACGATCATGACGGTCAGCGCGGTTCCGCCCAGGACGAACACCTGCACCATGTCGGCCTGCGAGACGCCGAGCAGATTGCCGAACAGGATGTGATTGAGGTCGATCTGGCTGGGAAACTTCGAGATCAGGACGACGCCGAGCGCGAACAAGGTGGTGAAGACGACGCCGATCGCAGCGTCCTCCTTGACGATGGTGGTGTTGCGGACGACTCCGATGGCACCGACCGCGATGAGAGCGAACAGCAGCGCTCCGATCGCGAACGGTGCACCGAGCAGATACGACAACGCGACACCGGGCAGAACGGCGTGCGAGACCGCGTCGCCCATCAGGGACCAGCCGATGAGGACGAGCCAACAGCTCAGCACCGCGCACACGATCGAGGCGGTGACGGTCACCAGGAGCGCGCGCTGCATGAAGGTGTACTCGAGTGGGTCCACGAGAAAGTCGATCACGTACACGGTTCAGCTCGCTTCCGAGGTTCGGGATACCGGTCGTGGAGTGCCTGCGCCCAGCTCGTCGATCTTCGTCGGATCGATGCCGAATGCCAGAGCGAGGTTTTCGGGGCGAAGTACCTCGATCGGACTGCCGTGCATCAGCACCCGCTGTTGGAGCAGGATCGCCTCGTCGCACAGGTCCGGCAGGGCATGCAGATCGTGGGTGGACACGAGCACCGATGCACCGTCTGCTGCGAGTTCGCGCAGCAGCCGGGTAATGGTTGCCTCGGTCTTCTTGTCCACTCCGGCGAAGGGCTCGTCGAGCAACAGCAACGACGCCTCCTGGGCAATGGCGCGGGCCACGAACGCGCGCTTGCGTTGGCCACCCGAGAGCTGGCCGATCTGTCGGTTCGCGAGATCGGCGAGGTCGACGCGCTGCAGGGCCTCGTCGACGGCGCGCCGATCGGCCGCTCGAGGAGTACGGAGAAGATTCTGCTTTCCGTATCGGCCCATCATCACCACGTCCCGCACACTGATCGGGAACGTCCAGTCGACCGATTCCGCCTGGGGCACATAGCTGACAGTGCCTGCTTTGCGCGCCTGGGCGGGGTCGCCGCCGAACACGGTGATCGAGCCGGAGTTGGGCTTGACCACGCCCATGACGGCCTTGAACAGCGTCGACTTGCCCGATCCGTTCATGCCGACCAACCCGCACACCCGCCCTGGTGCGAGCGTGAGGCTGGCATCGACGAGAGCCACGACGTCGCGGTATCGCACGTTGACGGTGTCGACCGTCAGCGCTGCTCCGTTCTCGTGCGGGGCCCTGTCGTGCTGGGTCCCAGTCTTCCGGGTCATTGTTCTCCTACCAGTGCGTCGGCGATCAACCGTGCGTCGTAGCGCAGTAGATCCAGGTATGTGGGTACGGGGCCGGCCGCGTCGCTCAGCGAGTCGACGTACAGCTTTCCCCCGAATCGAGCGCCGGTGTCCTCGGCGACCTGCAGCTGCGCCTTGTCCGAGACGGTCGATTCGCAGAACACGGCGGGTACAGCGTTGTCGCGAACGAAATCTATGGTGCGCACCACCTGCTTCGGCGTTCCTTCCTGTTCGGCGTTGACCGGCCACAGGTAGGCCTCCTGCAGGTCGAAGTCACGGGCCAGATAGCCGAATGCGCCTTCACAGGTGATGAGTGCACGCTGACGTTCGGGCAGTGCGGAGAGGTCGGCATCGAGTTCGGTACCGACCTCGCGGAGTTGTCCGATGTACGCGACCGCGTTCGCTCGGTAGTCGTCGGTGTTGGCGGGGTCGAGTGCGACGAACGCGTCGGCGATGTTCTGCACGTAGGTCTCGGCGACGACCGGCGACATCCAGGCGTGGGGGTTGGCCTTGCCGGCGTAGGCATCGTCGCGAATGTAGACCGGCTCCACGTCCGCACTCACCACGGCGTGTGGTGCGGGAACACGTTCGACGAACTTCGCGAACCATGATTCGAGTCCGAGTCCGTTGTCCAGGATCAGCTCGGCCTGCTCGGCAGTGCGGAGGTCTCCCGGGGTCGGCTCGTAACCGTGAATCTCCGCACCGGGTTTTGTGATCGATTCCACTCGCAGGTGTTCACCAGCGACGTTCGCGGCCATGTCGGCGAGGACGGTGAACGTCGTCAGTACGAGCGGTCTGCCGTCGTCGAGTGCAGCCCGATCGTCGTCGCCCACGGCGCGGGCACAGCTGGTCGACGCCACGACCAGGAGGCCGGCCACCACCCAGCTCACGACGACGCGTCGAGTGCGAAATCCACTCGTGCGAAGAAAAAAGTTAGGCACCCCGAAATATTTACCGTGGGGATACCTTTTTGTCCATACCTGCCATTTGCGACACGCCTGGCCGAGAGTGACCGAGCGGCCGTCGGGCCGTAGGCTTCGCGGTGTGCAGAGATGGCGAGGTCTCGACGATGTACCTGCCGACTGGGGTCGGTGCGTGCTCACGATCGGCGTCTTCGACGGCGTTCATCGCGGACACGCGCAACTGATCGGCCGAGCGGTGGCCGCTGCGAAGAAGCGCGGCGTTCCCAGCGTGCTCATGACGTTCGATCCTCATCCGATGGAAGTCGTGCGGCCGGGGAGCCATCCTGCTCAGTTGACGACCCTGACGAGGCGAGCCGAACTCGCCGAGGAACTGGGAATCGACGTGTTCTGTGTCATGCCGTTCACGCCCGAGCTGATGAAACTCACCCCCGAGCGATACGTCCACGAGATCCTGATCGAACGCCTGCACGTTGCCGAAGTGGTCGTCGGCGAGAACTTCACCTACGGAAAGAAGGCACTCGGTACCGTCCCGATGCTGCGCAAGATCGGCGAACGGTCCGGATTCGCAGTCGACGGAGTCAACCTGCTCGCCGAGCACGCCGTGACGTTCTCCTCGACGTACATCAGATCGTGCGTGGACGCCGGTGACGTCGCTGCAGCCACTGCCGCGCTCGGGCGACCGCACCGCGTCGAGGGTGTCGTTGTGCACGGTGACGGCCGAGGTCGCCAAATGGGTTATCCGACAGCCAATGTCGCGCCGCCCATGTACTCGGCCATTCCCGCCGACGGCGTCTACGCGGCATGGTTCACCGTGCTCGGGCCGGGTCCGATCATGGGGACGGTCACGCCGGGGGAGCGACATCCTGCCGCCGTGTCGGTGGGCACCAATCCCACGTTCTCGGGTCGTACCAGGACTGTCGAGGCGTTCGTGCTCGACGGTGAGGCCGACCTGTACGGGCAGCATGTGGCGGTCGATTTCGTCGAGCGGCTGCGCGGAATGGAGAAATTCGACTCGATGGACGCGCTCGTGGAGGAAATGGGCCGCGACGCCGATCGTGCCCGCTCCATTCTGGCGGCGAGCACAGCCTGATAGGCTGTCCCCTCGGTGCTCGCTGCGGTCCGCGGCGGCTGTACCGGCTTCGATCCCGCTCGTTCGATCGGCGGGACGCGTTGCTTCCTTTCACGCGGACGTCATTGATCAGGAGTAGTACCAGTGGCATTGACCACCGAACAGAAGAAGGCCGTTCTCGGCGAGTACGGCTTGCACCCCACCGACACGGGCTCGCCCGAGGCGCAGGTTGCAATGCTCACCAAGCGCATCGTCGACTTGACCGAGCACCTCAAGATGCACAAGCACGATCACCACTCCCGCCGCGGCCTGTTGCTGCTGGTCGGACGTCGTCGTCGTCTGCTCAAGTACATCGCCAAGGTCGACGTCACCCGCTACCGCTCGCTCATCGAGCGTCTGGGTCTGCGTCGATAATTCGCATCGACGCGAGGTTGTCACCGATGCACGGTTCGACGCGCCGGTATACACCGGACTCGCAGCAATAGTGCAGTAGCCAACGAGGCAGTGCTTAGACTGTTCCTCGTTGGCTATCTGTGTTTGTACCGCACGAACAGTTTCGCCAGCACGAGAAAGCGGATGCACGGCATCCGCACACCGCCGTGTATGCCTGTCACGCCGTGGTGACGGTCTTCGGTAGTGGCCTTTCGGATACGAGATCCGGTGGGCTTCGATCGATGGCCGCCTCCGCGCAGCCGCGTCCCGAGACGAGATCTCGGAGATGGACGGCACAGGTATGCCGCCACAGCCAGGAGGGCTCGTGGTGTGTCCACGCGGGCACGGCAAAGACGAGAGGACGAGAACAGAACACATGTCGGAAACCACAACCTTGGACGTCGAAGAAGGCGTCTACGAAGCCACTGCGATCATCGACAACGGCACGTTCGGCAAGCGGACCATCCGTTTCGAGACCGGACGACTCGCACAGCAGGCCGCGGGCGCAGTCGCCGCGTACCTCGACGAGGACACCATGCTGCTGTCGGCAACGACCGCAGGCAAGCACCCCCGTGAGGGATTCGATTTCTTCCCGTTGACGGTCGACGTCGAAGAGCGCATGTACGCCGCGGGCCGGATCCCCGGATCGTTCTTCCGCCGTGAGGGCCGTCCGTCCACCGACGCCATCCTCACCTGCCGCCTGATCGACCGGCCGCTGCGTCCGACGTTCGTCGACGGACTGCGCAACGAGATCCAGGTCGTCATCACCGTCCTGAGCCTCAACCCCGCCGATCTGTACGACGTCGTCGCGATCAACGCGGCATCGGCCTCGACTCAGATCGCCGGCCTGCCGTTCTCCGGCCCGATCGGTGGCGTTCGCGTCGCACTGATCGACAAGCAGTGGGTCGCCTTCCCGACCAACGAGCAGCTCGAGAAGGCCGTGTTCAACATGGTCGTCGCGGGCCGCATCGTCTCCGGCTCCGGTGCCGACGCAGATGTCGCCATCATGATGGTCGAAGCCGAGGCCACCGAGAACGTCATCGAGCTCATCGAGGGTGGCGCTACCGCACCCAACGAAGCAGTCGTCGCCGAGGGCCTCGAGGCTTCGAAGCCCTTCATCGCCGCCCTGTGCACCGCCCAGCAGGAGCTCGCGTCCAAGGCCGCCAAGCCCACCGGCGACTACCCGGTCTTCCCGGCGTACCAGTCGGACGTCTTCGAGGCCGTCGAGAACGCCGCCAAGATCCCGCTGAACGAGGCGCTGACCATTGCGGGCAAGGCCGAGCGCGAGAGCAAGCTCGACGAGGTCAAGGCTCAGGTTCTCACCTCGGTCGGAGACAGCTTCGCCGGCCGCGAGAAGGAGATCGGTGCCGCATTCCGTGCACTGACCAAGAAGTCGGTTCGCCAGCGCATCCTCACCGACCACTTCCGTATCGACGGTCGCGGCATCACCGACATCCGGTCGCTGTCCGCCGAGGTCGCGATCATCCCGCGTACCCACGGATCGGCTCTCTTCGAGCGCGGCGAGACCCAGATCCTGGGCGTCACCACCCTCGACATGGTCAAGATGGCGCAGCAGGTCGATTCGCTCGGGCCCGAGACGTCCAAGCGCTACATGCACCATTACAACTTCCCGCCGTACTCCACCGGTGAGACCGGCCGCGTCGGTTCGCCGAAGCGTCGCGAGATCGGTCACGGCGCGCTCGCCGAGCGCGCTCTGCTGCCGGTTCTGCCCAGCCAGGCAGAGTTCCCGTACGCCATCCGCCAGGTCTCCGAGGCACTGAGCTCCAACGGCTCGACCTCGATGGGCTCGGTCTGCGCCTCGACCCTGTCGCTGCTCAATGCCGGTGTGCCGCTGCGTGCCCCGGTTGCCGGTATCGCCATGGGCCTGGTGTCCGACGAGGTCGACGGCGAGACCCGTTACGTCGCCCTCACCGACATCCTCGGTGCCGAGGATGCGTTCGGCGACATGGACTTCAAGGTCGCCGGAACCAAGGACTTCGTCACGGCGCTGCAGCTCGACACCAAGCTCGACGGCATCCCCTCCAAGGTGCTCGCCGGCGCGCTGTCGCAGGCCAAGGATGCTCGCACGACGATCCTCGAGGTCATGGCCGAGGCCATCGACACCCCGGACGAGATGAGCCCGTACGCACCTCGCGTCACCGCGATCAAGGTGCCGGTCGACAAGATCGGCGAGGTCATCGGGCCCAAGGGCAAGATGATCAACTCCATCACCGAGCAGACCGGTGCCAACATCTCGATCGAAGATGACGGCACTGTCTACGTCGGTGCAGCGGACGGCCCGTCCGCACAGGCTGCGATCGACATGATCAACGCCATCGCCAACCCGCAGCTGCCGAAGGTCGGCGAGCGATTCCTCGGAACCGTCGTCAAGACAACGGCTTTCGGTGCATTCGTCTCGCTGCTTCCGGGCCGCGACGGGCTGGTGCACATCTCGAAGCTCGGTAACGGCAAGCGCATCAACAAGGTCGAGGACGTCGTGAGCGTCGGATCCAAGTTGCGCGTCGAGATCGCCGATATCGACAACCGCGGCAAGATCAGCCTCGTTCCCGTCGAAGACGACAACGCAGCTGCTCCTGCCGACGCTCCCGAGGCACCCGCCGAGGTCAGCGCTGAGTAAGAAGCAACCGAGCCGAACGGTACGTCCCCTCGGGTCGTACCGTTCGGCCGTTTCGGACAACGTCGCCATCGATGCCGGCGTGCAACGCACGACTCTGCC
The DNA here is from genome assembly GCF_050321865.1 of Rhodococcus sp. IEGM1428. Classification (NCBI taxonomy): domain Bacteria; kingdom Bacillati; phylum Actinomycetota; class Actinomycetes; order Mycobacteriales; family Nocardiaceae; genus Rhodococcus; species Rhodococcus sp. IEGM1428. The sequence goes on from NZ_JBNQFW010000001.1 coordinate 1,244,800, forward strand.
CGGCGGGCTTCGGGTCGTCACCGAGTTCGTTCCCGGCGTTCGCTCGGCGTCGGTCGGAGTGTGGGTCGGAGTGGGCTCACGCGACGAGCAACCGAGTGTTGCCGGAGCCGCGCACTTCCTCGAACATCTGCTGTTCAAGTCGACGCCGACGCGCAGTGCGCTCGAGATCGCCCAGGTGATGGATGGTGTCGGTGGAGAGCTGAACGCATTCACCTCCAAGGAGAGCACGTGTTTCTATGCGCACGTGCTCGACGAGGACGTGGCACTCGCCATCGATTTGGTCAGCGATGTGGTGCTTCGCGGTCGGTGTAGATCGGCAGATGTGGACGTCGAGCGGCAGGTGGTTCTCGAAGAGATCTCCATGCGCGACGACGATCCCGAGGATCTGCTGGGAGATGCCTTCCTGGAAGCGATGTTCGGTGATCACCCCATCGGACGTCCGATCATCGGCTCCGTCGAATCCATCGAATCGATGACCCGTTCCCAACTGCACTCGTTTCACGTTCGCCGCTACACCCCGCAGCGCATGGTCGTGGCGGTCGCAGGCAACGTCGATCACAAGCAGATCGTCTCGCTCGTGCGCCGCGCATTCTCCGGCCATCTGGAGAAGGGTGTGCGGCCGGCCGAAAGGCGCGGTGGCACAGCACGATTGCGCAACGCTCCCACGTTGAGCCTGACCACCCGTGACAGCGAGCAGGCGCATCTGTGCCTGGGTGTGCGGGCGTTCGGTCGACACCAAGGGCATCGCTGGGCGTTGTCCGTGCTCAATTCGGCTGTCGGCGGTGGGCTCAGTTCTCGCCTGTTCCAGGAGATCAGGGAAGAGCGCGGACTGGCTTACTCGGTGTACTCCTCGGTGGACACGTTTGCCGACAGCGGTGCGTTCTCGGTGTACGCGGGATGCCAGCCGGAGAATCTCGGCGAGGTCACCACGGTGATTCGTGAGGTCTTGGCCAAGGTTGCGGCCGAGGGCATCACCGATGCGGAGTGTGCTCGCGCGAAGGGCTCGTTGCGCGGCGGACTGGTTCTGGGCCTGGAAGATTCGGGTTCCCGGATGAACCGTATCGGTCGTAGCGAACTGAACTACGGCAATCACCGCGACATCACCGACACGCTCTCGCGTATCGACAGCGTCGGCAACGACGAGGTACGCGAGGTCGCCGCCGTGCTGCTCGATCGTCCGTTCGGTGCCGCGGTGGTCGGTCCGTACAAGAACGCTCGTCAGTTGCCGGCATCGGTCAGGTCCCTGGTCCGCTAGCGTCTGCGATCACGTCGCGCACTGCACAGCGGATCAGATCCGGCACTGCCGAGGTGTCGGTGATCGGTTCGAATGCTCGGGTGGAGTGCAGCGCGGCTATTCCGTGCACGGAGGTCCACAGTCTCAGCGCTGTGAACTGTGGATTCTCCGGCGCGACGGCGCCGAGTGTCGAGGTGAGTGCTTCGAAGAGGGGGCGCGATTGTTGTCGCAGATTCTCGCCCCAGCCCACGAGCATGTCGTGTCGAAAGATGAGAGCGAACATCGCCGGGCGCTGCGCTGCGAATTGCACGTACGCGTGCGCCATCGCATCCAGTGCATCTCGGGGTGAATCCGACTGTTGTGCAGCAGAACTCAGCGCGGCCCCGAGGTCGACGAGGCCGACTCGGGCCACGGCCGCGGCGAGTGCGCTCAGCGTCGGAAAGTACCGTCTGGGAGCGCCGTGCGAGACACCGGCCTCGCGAGTGACCGCTCTGATGGTCAACCCTTCCAACCCTTCGCTGTCGAGTAGGCGTACACCCGCGTCGATCAGCCGCGTCCGAAGGTTGTCTGGCACGTAGACATTGTCTACTCTCGGCCGAGAGGTTGTCCAGCCGAGAGGAACGATCGATGTGGTATAAGCTCTTCAAATATGTGTTGATCGGCCCGATTCTCCGAGTTCTCGGACGTCCGTCGGTGGTCGGTGGAGGCAATCTCCCGACGACGGGACCGGTGATCATCGCCGGCAACCACCTCACGGTCGTCGACTCGTTCTTTCTCGTCCTCCTGGTTCGTCGCCGGGTCACGTTCATCGCCAAGAGCGAGTACTTCACCGGCAGGGGCATCAAGGGCGCGGCGCTTCGTTGGTTCTACAGCGCGACTGGTCAGGTTCCCGTCGACCGCCGCGGGGCGGATGCTTCTGCTCCAGCGCTCGATGCTGCGAAAAGCATTCTGCGACAACGGAAAGTGTGGGCGGTGTATCCGGAAGGGACGCGATCTCCCGACGGACGGTTGTACAAGGGCAAGACCGGGCTGGCGAGAGTGGCGATCGAGACCGGAGCGCCCGTCGTGCCGGTGGTGATGCACGGGACGCTCGGAGTCAACCCGGTGGGTTCGAGGATGTGGCGGCCGGGAAAGGTGCGCATGGTCGTCGGCGAACCATTGGATTTCACGAGATACGCAGGGGGAGAGAACAGTAGAGCCATTCTGCGGGCTACCACCGATGAGGTGATGGCAGCGCTGGCGACCCTGTCGGGGCAGGAGTACGTCGACGTGTACGCCGCGACGGTCAAGGACGCGGCATGACCTCGGACGCGCAGGCACGTGGCAGAACAGTCCTCGTCACCGGCGTCGGTCGGCGGGAGGGAATCGGTTTCGCCATCACCCGCCGGCTGTTGAAAGGCGAGAGCACCCGCGTCTTTGCGCACTCGTGCGACAGCTACGACGTCACCGAACCCTGGGGAGCCGGTACACCGGGAGCGCAGAAGGTGTTGGCCGAGTTGTCCACTGCCACCGACAGGCTCGGCCACCTCGACATCGATTTCGTCCATCCGGCGGCACCGGCAACCCTGTTCGACGCGGCTGAATCCACGCTCGGCAGCATCGATTCTCTGGTGGTCAACCACGCGCGGTCGCAGCTGGGTGATCTGGGTTCGATGACGGCGGAGTCGCTCGACCGGACGTGGGCGGTGAATGTGCGAGCGTCTCTGCTTCTGGTGCAGGAATTCGCGCGGCGCTACGTCGATCATCCCGACGGTGGTCGCGTCGTACTGTTCACCTCTGGCCAGGACCTGGGGCCCATGCCGACAGAGATTCCCTACGCGGTGAGCAAGGGTGCCATCGCGTCGATCACCCCAACCCTGGCCGATGCGGTGATCGAGCGAGGCATCACGGTCAACACGATCAATCCGGGTCCCACCGATACCGGCTGGGCCAGCCCAGATCTGAACGAATTCGTAGAGCGTCACATGCCGCGCGGTCGGTGGAACTCACCGGAGGAGGCCGCAGCCGTCGTGGCGATGTTGCTCTCGCCCGATTCGGGTTCGATCACCGGTCAGGTCATCGGGGCCGAAGGCGGATTCCGACGCTTCACGCCGCGATGGCGGCCGGTGCGCCGGTTACAGCTTCTTCTTGCCCAGCAACAACTTCCAGGGCACCAAGGCGGATTCGAGCTGGACCGACAGGCTCATCTTGGATTCGCCCTCGCTACGCTCCTCGAACGTGATCGGCACCTCGGCGAGAGTGAGGCCGTGCTTGACGGTCCGGTAGTTCATCTCGACCTGGAACGCGTACCCGTTGCTCTCGACCGACGCCACATCGATGGTGCGCAGGGTGCGCGCGTGCCATGCTTTGAATCCTGCTGTCGCGTCCTTGACGCCGAGTCGCAGGATCGTGTTGACGTAGAAGTTCGCCCATGCCGAGAGCGCTTTGCGGTGCCAGGGCCAATCTGCGGCAACGGCACCGCCGGGAACGTATCGCGATCCGAGAACCACGGCCGCATCGGTGGTGTTCAGCTTGTCGATCATCGCCGGGATCACCTCGGTGGGGTGCGAGAGATCGGCATCCATCTGGATCACGATGTCCGCGCCTTCGTCGAGAGCCCGCGTCATGCCCGCGACGTATGCGCGGCCGAGTCCGTTCTTCTCGGTGCGATGGAGAACACTGATGTCGAGAGGGCCGTCGATGGCCAGTTTGTCGGCGATGTCGCCGGTACCGTCGGGTGAATTGTCGTCGACGACCAGCACGCCGAGCCCTTCCACCTTCAACCCGGCGAGCAACTCGACGAGCTTGGGGAGGTTCTCGCGCTCGTTGTACGTCGGTACAACGACGGTGGTCTTCGGGGCGACTCGTTCCGTACTCACCACCGTATGATCCGTGATCAGGGGTCCCGATCCAAATATCGGACATGATCGGCCGTGTCGGTTCGGCGTTTCAGCCCTCTGTCGATCCCGCGATCGTCCGTCGACGAGTTGCGTCGACGAACATTCCGTCGCGCAGAATCGGAACGCAGCCACTCGAGCCGGTCTCGGCGGCGATCACCACGTCTTCGGGATGCCCCATCGCGTTCAGTTCCTGTCCGGACGCGCATCGCAGCAGCTCGGAGGCCACGCTCTGCTTCACGGCCCGCCACGCCGCTGCTGCCGCCACCGCCTCCGCAGACGCGTCGGCTGCTCCGGAATCGAGAAGTTCGGCGATGACCGCACCCGCACCCCACAGGTCCTCGACTGCGGGACGAAGTGATGCGTCGGGCCACCGTTCACCGGACGCTATGACGGCAATCACGGCGGTCGGGTTCTCGGCACGTATCCACGCCGCGACCGCCGCGGCATTTCTCAACGATGCGCCTATGCACAGCCCGGCCCGGCTCGGGAGTTCGTGTGCGATGGTGGAGCCGTTGGGCGAGGGCAACACCAGACGGGCGGGTGGTGGAGTGTTTCGGATACTGGCCGGGCACAGGCTGATCCGGCCCGGTGAGCCTGCCGAACGGCCGACGGCGAGGACTGCGTCGAACTCTTCGGCCAGCTGCGAAGCTCGGTCGTCGCGCCATCGGCACGGAATCACGTCGATACCGGCATCCATCGCCACCGTCAGCGTCGTCGTGAACGACAGGACGTCGACGATCACGGCGATGTCCGCCCCGTCGACGATGGCATCGGCCCCCGAGAGACCCCACTCGAATCTGACTCCGTGCGCGCGCTGGGACAGTCCGGGATCGACAGGCATTGCCGAACGGTAACAAAGCAGGCGACGGTGCTACCTTCGGCGCGTAATCGAGTGGGGGAGCCGAAGATGCAGTTGGAGCTGGATACGAAGGTGATCGTCCTCGCGGCCGGTCTTCTGTTGCTGTGGGCTCTGGGGTTGGGGGTGCTGAAATATCGCCAGATGTCGACCTCGGCGGACGGGACGGCGCATCGATACGTCGACATCGCCCATCGAGCGGCGCTGATGTACTCGTTCGCCGCGCTGGTGCTGGCAGTTCTGGCGCACTTCAGTGCCTGGCCGGTTCCGGTCGATCTGACCGCCGCATCGGTGGTGTTGCTGTTCTTCGTGGGTGCGATCGCCGGGTACACCGTGCACGGAGTCCGCCGGGACACCGAGAACCAATTCGTCCAGCCTGTTCCCGGAACGCACGTGTTCATGTACGCGCTGATCGTCGGCGAGATCGGCGGAACGGCGGTGCTCGTCGCCGGGTTCGTCGTCGAGCAGTTCTTCGGGCCGAACTAGGATCCGCCCATGGACAGTCGGGGGATTCCGTCGGTGACGGTGCGCTTCGGGTCGGTGCACCGAACGTTCGACGGTGCAGTTCCGGTGACTATCGGCCGAGACGACGGTCATCTGCTGCCGGTGCACGACCCGCTCGTCTCGAGACATCATGCCGAGCTGGTGTGGCGCGGTCGGTGGACGATCCGAGACACCGGGAGTGCCAACGGAACCTTCGTCGACGGTTCGCCGATCTCCGATGCCCTCGCGGTGTTCGCCCCCGTCGACGTACGCCTCGGTGACCCGCGATCGGGCCCTCTGCTGACCATCGTCCCGAATACCGAACCGCTGGATTCGACGGCGTACGTTCTCGCTCGACCCAACGTGCCGATCACGGTTCCGATGACCGGCGTGACCCTCGGCCGCACCGACGACAACGACGTCGTGGTGTCCGACGTTCTCGTCTCGCGCAGGCACGCCAGGGTGTCGGCGGGGCAGGACGGATTGTGTCTCGAGGATCTCGGCAGCATGAACGGCACGTACGTCGGCGGGCACCGCGTCACCTCGACGCAGCTGCTCGACGGGCAGGTGTTCACGATCGGGAACGTGGATTTTCTCGTCGTCGACCGAGCCATCGTGCCCAGGACGGCCGAAACGACAGGTGACGGTCTCGTTGTGCACGCAGTCGGACTGGTCGTGGGGAGCAACACGACGCTCCTGACCGAGGTCGACCTCGACGCTGCACACGGAACGCTGACCGCGTTGATCGGACCGTCCGGCGCAGGCAAGTCGACGCTGTCCACGGTCGTTTCCGGTGTGATCGCGCCGACCACCGGCTCGGTGATGTTCGACGGTCACGACGTACATGCGGAGTACCCGGCCCTTCGCGGACGCATCGGCATGGTTCCACAGGACGATGTGCTGCACCGACAACTGACCGTGACGCAGGCGCTCACCTACGCGGCCGAGCTTCGCCTCCCACCCGACACCACGGCATCGGACCGGGCCGCTGTCGTCGCGGGTGTCCTCGCCGAGCTGTCTCTGACCGAGCATGCGGACACCCGAATCGACGCCCTGTCCGGTGGGCAGAGGAAACGCGCATCGGTTGCGCTCGAATTGCTCACCGGCCCATCACTGCTCATCCTCGACGAACCGACGTCCGGTCTCGATCCAGCTCTCGATCGTCAGGTCATGGCGATGCTGCGACAGTTGGCCGACGCCGGGCGCGTCGTGATCGTCGTGACTCACTCGGTGACGTACCTCGATATGTGCGACCAGGTATTGCTTCTCGCGCCAGGTGGGAAGACGGCCTATCGCGGTCCGGCTGGGGAGGTGGGAGAGGCTCTGGGTACTGCGGACTGGGCCGACGCGTTCGCTGCGGTCGCCGCAGATCCGGATTCGGTGTTCGACGCGTACAGAGCGCGGCGACCGCGCCGTCCGCAGCCGCCGTCCGCACCGAGAACCGGATCGGTGGACGCGGACCGGACTGGCTCCCCGACGACCTTCCGTCGACAACTCGATACCGTTGCCCGTCGACAGTTGCGTCTCATCGCCGCGGATCGCGGTTACTTTCTCTTCTTGACCGTGCTGCCGGTGCTGCTCGGTGTGCTGGCGCTGGTCGTTCCGGGCAGCAGCGGGTTCGGAGCAGCGGGTCAGGACGCGCCGACCGAACCCGTGCAGATCATGGTGTTGCTGATCGTGGGTGCCTGCTTCATGGGACTGTCGCTGTCGGCGCGTGATCTGGTGGGCGAGCGCACCATATTTCGGCGCGAGCGTGCGGCAGGCCTCGACCCCGGCGCCTACCTGGTGGCGAAGACGGCGGTGTTCGGCGTGGTGGCGGTGATACAGGCGCTGGTCCTGGTGTCACTGGTACTGCTGGGTAAGGGGCGTCCCGAATCCGCGTCGCTACTGCCCGGTTCTTTCGTGCACAGTGGCGCAATCGAATTGACGCTCGTGATCGCAGCCACCACTGCGTGTTCGGCGATACTCGGACTGGCGTTGTCGGCGATGGCGAAATCCGCAGAGCAGGTCATGCCGATGATGGTGGTCACGGTGATGGCGCAACTCGTACTGTGCGGTGGCTTGATTCCGGTGACCGGACGCATCGTGCTCGATCAACTGTCGTGGCTGCTGCCCGCGCGGTGGGGGTTCGCGGCGGGGGCATCGACGGTCGACGTCCGGTCACACGTCCCCTCCGCGCAACAGGACGTGCTGTGGCAACACGAGCCGGCACAGTGGATTCTGAGCATGCTGATGCTGACGATCCTCGGCGGTCTGATGTTCTCCCTGGTGCGGCATCGGCTCCACAGAACCTGACCGGGCGGCTACCGGGGGTCGAGGTAGAGCTCTGCGGTCTCGGTGGCGACCGCAGAGACCGCGGCGGCCAGTTCGGGCTCCAGGTCGAGTGCCCGGGTGAGACCTTCGCCGCGAAGTCCCTGTGACCGAAGGAGCTCCCAGGCCTGTTCGACGAGCCGAACCGAGGTGGGATGATCCAATTCGGGGCGGTTGGACCGCAGTGCTGTCGCAGCCCAATCTGCGTCGAACGTCCCGTTGGGAGGACCGAACACACGCTCACCGGACGAATAGCTTTTCGGCTCCATGCTCCGACGCTAGCAGGATCGACCGTCGGCGCGATCGTGACCGAATCGCGTCGAAGCACCACTACCGAACCGAACGGTTTCTTCGGTACGGTACGTCGATGCACGAAGGTCACCGCAGCGAGCCGGCCGCGTCCTCGGCGGCCTGCTCACTGCTGGTCGCCCTCCTTGCGGGCTGCTCCGGCGGTGACGTGACACCTCGAGTGAACGAGGTCTCGGCAAGCACGAACTACACCACGATCACGGGTTCCCTGGTGGTCGGAGATCCGTTCGCTGTTCCGGGTCCCACCGCAGCGCCAACGGCCGTGATTCCCTACGTCGACGAGCTTCCTCCGAGTCTCGAAGGTGCCCGTTACCCGGGAATGTCGCCGGTCGGTGTCACCGATGTCGTGTTCGTTGGGGCTTCGGCCGTCGAATATCGGCTGGAAGGCAACGGTCCGGTGTCGTACACCGTGAGGTACGTCGACGAGGCGGTGCGGTACGGCACGAGTGAACCCGTCGCGGTGCCAGGGAAATCGATAGTGCAGGTCGACCTGTCGGGCACGTCGACGGAATCCGATGACAGCGTGGCGGCTTATGCCGGGCCGGAACGAATTCGCAACGATGCAGGTTCCGCCGTGGTCTCGGTCGACTTTCTGGCCGATCCCGGCGGAATCTCGCAGTCGTTCATCGGTGTGGGTACCGATCGACCCGAGTTCACGGTGACCACCACGGAAAATCCCGCCGCGGTGGTCGTCACCATCGCATCCTGATCGACACTGTGAACGTCGAATGCACTTCCGCCCTGGCTGTTTCGGCCCCTCCTCGTCGGCCGCGCGGTAGCATCGCCGGTGTGTCCGACGCCACTGATCGACCAGCTCGTGTGCGGGTGCTCGTCTACAGCAGCAACGCCGAGACTCGCGCTCAGGTGAAGTCTGCAGTGGGAACTCGACCGGATCCGGAGCTCGGCGAGATCGACTACGTGGACGTCGCTACGGCGGCCGTCGTCATCGAGCACTTGGATGCGGGCGGAGTCGACTTGGCCGTCCTCGACGGTGAGTCCTCGCCCGTCGGGGGCCTCGGCCTGGCGAAGCAGCTCAAGGACGAGATCGACCCGTGCCCGCCGGTGCTGGTTCTCATCGGACGCCCCGACGACAGGTGGTTGGCAGACTGGTCACGCGCCGAGGCCGCCGTTCCCCACCCCTTGGATCCGATCCGGCTGGGACGGGCAGTGGTCGATCTGCTGAGGCAGCACTCGGTACGCGTCGACGCCCCGGTCTCTCGATCGCGGTAGGTCAGACCGACTTTTCCGATGCGGGCACCGTCAGCGCGAACCGGTGGATCGAGCCGGCTATGACCGCTCCGAGCACGGGAAACACCACGAACACCCACAGTTGTGACAGGGCAGGACCGCCGGCGACGAGGGCTGGGCCGAAGGACCGAGCAGGGTTGACCGAGGTCGAATCGATTCCGATGCCAAGCAGGTGGACCACGGTCAGGGTCAGGCCGATCGGGATGCCGGCCGCCACGACGGGGTGAACGGTGGGGGCCGTGGTGGCCAGTACGACGAGGACGAGTAGGCCGGTCGCGATCGTCTCGAACACCGCTACCGACACCAGCCCGTATTCTCCGGGCGAGGAGGTGCCGAATCCATTGGTGCCCAGACCGTCCGACGACATGTCGTATCCGGGACGGCCGGACGCGACCACCAGCACGATCAGCGCGCCGATCACTGCACCGACCGCCTGGGCGGCGATGTAGAACACAGCCTTGATCGGGGTGATGGCGCGAGCTATCAGGGCTCCGATCGTCACGGCCGGGTTGATGTGGCAGCCGGAGATCGGGCCGATCGCGTAGACGAGGGCGAGCAAGGTGAGCCCGAACGCCAGTGCGATGCCAGGGGTCCCGACGGTGTCTCCGGCGATGACGGCAGTGCCGACACCGAAAATGACCAGCAGGGCAGTGCCGAGTCCCTCCGCGGCGAGCGCTGAGATGGAAATCGACTTCATCGTGTCTCCTTCGTGATGTCGGCAGCCCGGGTCGGGCGGCCGGAAATGTTCGGAGATTGGTCGTCATCCGCTGCATGGACCGCATGTGGCGGCAGAGTGATATGGATCACATCGAAGAAGGGGGTCCGAGGGCGGGTGACCCATGCGCGTCAACGGTTTACGAAACTCGACTGCTCGAAATCCCGCGAGATCCGTACCGAACCCATACTGTGTGTTTCAGGTCACATTGGTACGGTCGTCGCATTTACCTCGCGTCGGCGCGGACGTCGATCGAGGGAGCGGATGCCCGAATGAACGCCTACGTTCCGATTCTCGTTCTCGGTGTCATTGCGATCGCTTTCGCGGTGTTCTCGGTGATGGTCGGCACCATGGTGGGGCCCGCGCGATACAACCGCGCCAAATTCGACGCCTACGAATGCGGTATCGAGCCGACGATGCATGCGCCTACGGGCCAACGATTTCCGGTGAAGTTCTACCTGACCGCGATGCTGTTCATCATCTTCGACATCGAGATCGTTTTCCTCTATCCGTGGGCGGTCCACCTCGACGTGTTGGGAGCATTCGGGCTCGTCGCCATGGCGCTGTTCGTCGTCAACGTGTCGGTCGCCTACGTCTACGAGTGGCGGCGAGGCGGACTCGGTTGGGACTGATTCGACGAAGAACGGTGCTTGTTCTCAATTCTGCGAAAGCGAAAGAGCGTGATCGATGGGACTCGAAGAGAAGCTACCCAGTGGATTTCTGCTGACCACCGTCGAAGGGTTGGCCGGATATGCCCGTAAGGGTTCGCTGTGGCCGGCCACATTCGGTCTCGCGTGCTGCGCGATCGAAATGATGGCCACTACGTCCGGTCGGTTCGACCTCGCCCGATTCGGTATGGAAGCGTTTCGCGCGTCTCCGCGCCAAGCGGATCTGATGATCGTGGCGGGGCGCGTCAGCCAGAAGATGGGTCCGGTGCTGCGGCAGGTGTACGACCAGATGGCCGAACCCAAATGGGTGCTGGCCATGGGGGTCTGCGCGTCCTCGGGCGGAATGTTCAACAATTACGCGGTGGTCCAAGGCGTCGACCACATCGTTCCCGTCGACATCTATCTGCCGGGTTGCCCGCCGCGGCCGGAGATGTTGCTCAACGCAATCCTGGAGCTGCACAAAAAGATTCAGGAAATGCCGCTCGGCGTGAATCGCGAGCAGGTGCGCGCGGCAGCCGAAGCCGCGGCGCTGTCGTCCACCCCGACGATCGATCTCAAAGGCCTGCTGCGATGACCGCGCACGGACCCCGCGGGATGTTCGGTGTCCAGGGCACCGGTGACACATCCGGTTACGGCCGACTACAGCCTCCGGTGGCAGCGATCGACACCGCCGTGTGGCCCTACGGCGGCTACTTCGATGCAGTGGTCGACCGGCTGGCCGCGGTTCTCGAAGCCGATGCCGTGTCGTACGAGGACGCCGTCGAACGCGTGGTGATCCATCGGGGCGAGTTGACGTTGCATCTCACGCGGCAGCGTGTTCCCGTGGTGGCCCGGACGCTGCGTGACGACGAGGAGCTGCGATTCGAGTTGTGTACGGGCGCATCGGGTGTGCATTACCCGGATCAGGTCGGCCGCGAATTGCATGTGGTCTATCACCTCGTCTCCATCACACACGGACGTCGCCTGCGACTCGAAGTCGCCGTGCCCGATGCAGATCCGCACACGCCCTCGCTCTGCGGGGTGTATCCCACCAACGACTGGCACGAACGCGAGGTCTACGACTTCTTCGGCATCGTGTTCGACGGTCACCCTGCACTGACGCGTATCGAGATGCCCGACGACTGGGTCGGTCACCCGCAACGCAAGGACTATCCGCTGGGCGGAATTCCCATCGAGTACAAGGGCGCTCGGGTCGCGCCCCCGAACGAGCGCAGGTCGTACAACTGATGAGCGCAACAGACGAAACCATCTACGCGGTATCGGGCCAGGACTGGGACGACGTCGTCGAACTGGCGCGCGGGTCCGGCACCGAACGGATCGTGGTGAACATGGGTCCGCAACACCCGTCCACCCACGGGGTACTGCGGTTGATTCTCGAGATCGAGGGCGAGACCGTCACCGAGGCTCGATGCGGGATCGGATACCTGCACACCGGAATCGAGAAGAACCTCGAGTATCGCAATTGGACCCAGGGCGTCACGTTCGTCACCCGTATGGATTACCTGTCGCCGTTCTTCAACGAGACGGCGTACTGCCTCGGCGTGGAAAAGCTGCTCGACATCACCGACGACATTCCCGAGCGCGCGACGGTGATCCGGGTGATGCTGATGGAGCTGAATCGAATTTCGTCCCACTTGGTTGCATTGGCAACGGGCGGAATGGAATTGGGTGCGGTAACAGCGATGCTGTTCGGCTTCCGTGAGCGAGAACTGATCCTCGACGTCTTCGAGGCCATCACCGGGCTCCGGATGAATCACGCCTACATCCGTCCGGGAGGGCTGTCTCAGGATCTCCCGGACGATGCGATCGAGAAGGTGCGCGAGCTTCTCCGGGTGCTGCCCGGACGCCTTCGAGATCTCGAACTCATGCTCAACGACAACCCGATCTGGAAGGCCAGAACCGAGAACGTCGGCTACCTGGACCTCACCGGATGCATGGCCCTCGGCGTCACCGGCCCGGTGCTTCGATCGACCGGACTGCCCTACGATCTGCGCCGCGCCGATCCCTACTGCGGATACGACAGCTACGAGTTCGACGTGGTGACCGACACCGGAAGCGACTGTTACGGGCGCTATCTGATCCGGGTCGAGGAGATGAAGGAGTCACTCAAGATCGTCGAACAGACCCTCGATCGCCTCCGTCCGGGGCCCGTCGTCATCGACGACAAGAAGATCGCCTGGCCTGCCGATCTGGTGTCGGGACCCGATGGCCTCGGCAACTCGCAGGATCACGTGCGCACCATCATGAACACCTCGATGGAATCACTGATCCACCACTTCAAACTGGTGACCGAGGGGATGCGAGTCCCGGCCGGGCAGGTGCTGTCGTCGGTGGAGTCACCTCGCGGTGAGCTGGGCGTCCACATCGTCAGCGACGGCGGGACACGGCCGTACCGAGTGCATTTCAGAGACCCTTCCTTCACCAATCTGCAGGCAGTGGCCGCGATGTGCGAGGGCGGCATGATCTCCGACGTCATCGCCGCGGTCGCCAGTATCGACCCGGTGATGGGTGGGGTGGACCGATGACCGCGCAGCCGCACTCGGAGCCGGTGCTGATTCAACTCGGAGCCCGCCCGGACGAGGCGGTGCAACTGGCCGGGCGCGGTGCACGAACGTCGTATGCCCCCGAGGTGCTCGCCCGGCTGCACGCCGACGCCGCCATCGTTGTCGCGCGCTATCCGCAGGCCAGATCGGCACTGCTGCCGTTGTTGCACCTCGTGCAATCCGAGGACGGCTTCCTCACCCCCGCAGGAATCGAATTCTGTTCCGACGTACTCGAACTCACCGGTGCGGAGGTCACTGCCGTCGCAACGTTCTATTCGATGTACCGCCGCGAGCCCACTGGGACGTACCGCGTCGGCGTGTGCACCAATACCCTCTGCGCCGTCATGGGCGGCGACGCCATCATGGACACCCTGCGCGACCACCTCGACATCGAGCATGGCGAGACGACCGCCGACGGCACCATCACTCTCGAACACATCGAATGCAACGCCGCGTGCGACTACGCACCGGTGATGATGGTCAATTGGGAGTTCTTCGACAACAGCACCCCGTCGTCTGCGCGGGATCTGGTCGATGCACTTCGATCCGGTGCCCAGGTCACCCCGACGCGTGGAGCGCCACTGTGCACGTTTCGTGAGACCGAACGAATTCTCGCCGGATTTCCCGATGACCGCCCCGAGGCGGTCGAATCATCCGGTGGCGCAGGCGAAGCCACTCTCACCGGTCTGCGCTACGCCCGAGAGCACGCGATGTTTGCTCCCGAGGTCGCATCGAACCCGGACGACGGGCACCCCGATGTCGAGACCCCCGATGTCGGAGCCGAAGCAGTAGCCGAGACGGTGCGAGACAAGCCTGCACCGGCGCCCTCGGCCACCGTGCCACCACAGCCGAACACCACCGAGACCGATCCATCGACGAAGGGGGAGTGACATGGCCCTGACGCCGGTCTTGAGCGAGTTCTGGGACGAGAAGGACTCGTGGACTCTCGACACCTACCGAAGTCACGACGGATATGCGGGGCTCGAGAAGGCCCTCGCGATGGACCCCGACGACCTCATCGCCTTCGTCAAGGAATCCGGCCTACGAGGCAGGGGTGGTGCGGGCTTTCCTACCGGAACGAAGTGGAGTTTCATACCCCAGAACGACGGCAGAGAGCACTATCTGGTGGTCAATGCCGACGAGTCCGAGCCGGGTACCTGCAAGGACATGCCGCTGCTGATGGCGAGTCCGCATACGCTGATCGAGGGAATCGTGATCGCCGCGTACGCAATTCGTGCATCCCACGCCTTCGTGTACGTCCGAGGTGAAGTGGTGCCGGTGCTGCGCAGGCTGCAGGCCGCGGTAGCCGAGGCCTACGCGGCGGGCTATCTGGGAAAGGGTGTTCTCGGATCGAGTTTCGACCTCGAGTTGGTGATCCACGCCGGAGCCGGTGCGTACATCTGCGGAGAGGAGACAGCCCTGCTGGACTCGTTGGAGGGTCGGCGGGGGCAACCTCGGCTGCGGCCACCGTTCCCCGCAGTGGCGGGCCTGTACGCGCGCCCGACCGTGGTGAACAACGTCGAATCGATCGCCAGCGTTCCAGTGATCCTGCGCAAGGGAATCGAGTGGTTCCGGTCGATGGGCAGCGAGAAGTCGCCCGGTTTCACGCTGTATTCCATCTCTGGCCACGTCTGCCGTCCGGGCCAGTACGAGGCACCGCTGGGAATCACGCTGCGGGAGTTGCTCGGCTACGCGGGCGGGATCAGACCGGGACACGAACTGAAGTTCTGGACGCCGGGAGGATCCTCGACACCGATGTTCACCGGCGACCATCTCGATGTCCCACTCGACTACGAGGGCGTCGGTGCCGCCGGATCGATGTTGGGTACCAAGGCACTGCAGATCTTCGACGACACGACATGTGTGGTGCGAGCGGTGTTGCGGTGGACCGAGTTCTACGCACACGAATCCTGCGGCAAATGCACACCGTGCCGGGAGGGGACCTACTGGCTGGTGCAGATCCTCAGGCGCCTCGACGGTGGTACCGGTACCGAGGGTGACCTGGCCACTCTGCTCGACATCGCGGACGGCATCGCCGGAAAGTCCTTCTGCGCGTTGGGAGACGGTGCCGCCAGCCCCATCGTGTCCTCACTGAAGTACTTCCGCGACGAATACATCCGTCACGTCACCGAGCAGGGATGCCCGTTCGACCCGCACCGATCGACCCTGATGGCAGAGGAGCTGACGTCATGACGCTACCCCCGGGTCGTTCCGCGGGCTCCACTCCTGCCAGCCCTGAGCAGTCGGTCACCGGGGTCGAGATGGTGACATTGACCATCGACGACCACGAGATCAGTGTTCCCAAGGGCACATTGGTGATTCGCGCTGCCGAGTTGATGGGTGTGCAGATTCCGCGCTTCTGCGATCATCCGCTGCTCGATCCGGTGGGGGCCTGCCGGCAATGTCTGGTCGATGTCGAGGGGCAACGCAAGCCGTTGGCGTCCTGTACGACGACGGTGGACGACGGCATGGTCGTGCGTACTCAGGTGACGTCGGAGGTCGCGGACAAGGCACAGCGCGGGGTCATGGAGTTGTTGCTCATCAACCACCCCCTCGATTGCCCGGTGTGCGACAAGGGCGGTGAATGTCCACTGCAGAACCAGGCAATGGCTGCGGGCCGCACCGAGTCCAGGTTCACCGAGACCAAACGTACCTATCCCAAGCCGATTCCGCTGTCGGCCGAGGTTCTGCTCGATCGGGAACGTTGTGTCCTGTGCGCTCGGTGCACTCGCTTCGCGGCTCAGGTTGCCGGAGATCCGTCCATCGAGTTGCTCGAACGAGGTGCGGTGCAGCAGGTGGGCATCTTCGGTAACGAACCGTTCGACTCCTACTTCTCGGGAAATACCGTCCAGATCTGCCCGGTGGGGGCACTGACGAACACCGAGTATCGGTTCCGAGCCCGACCCTACGACCTGACCTCGTCGCCGAGCGTGTGCGAGCACTGTGCAGGAGGCTGCGCTCAACGTACCGACCACCGACGCGGCAAGGTTCTTCGACGTCTGGCGGGAGACGATCCCCAGGTCAACGAGGAATGGAACTGTGACAAGGGCCGCTGGGCGTTCCATTACGCCACCGAGCCGAACCGCATCACCGCCCCGATGATCCGAGACGAGTCGGGCGCTTTGATCGAGACGTCGTGGTCGGCTGCACTGGCGGCCGCAGCAGCCGGATTGGCCGCGTCCATCGGTCGTGCCGCGGTACTCGTGGGCGGAAGATCGACCCTCGAAGACTCCTACGCGTACGCCAAGTTCGCTCGAACGGTACTGCACACCAACGATATCGACTTTCGCAACCGTAGTCACAGCGCAGAGGAAGCCGACTTCCTGGCCGGTCGAATCGCAGGGACCGGGTTGGGAGTCACCTATACCGACCTCGAAAATGCGCCCGTGGTGGTGTTGGTCGGCTTCGAGCCCGAGGAAGAATCGCCTCTGGTGTTCCTGAGACTGCGTAAGGCGCACCGTACTCGGGGGCTGGTGGTGGCTTCGATCGCGCCCTGGGCCAGTCGAGGTCTACGCAAACTCGATGGTGTTCTGCTGCAATCGGTTCCAGGCGACGAGCCGCACTGGCTCGACGCATTGCACGTCGGCGATCGAGGCACCGAATCCATTGCCCAACTCCTCCGCGAGCCCGGATCGATCGTTCTCGTCGGTGAGCGGCTCGGCACTGTCTCCGGCGGACTGTCCGCAGCGTCGAAGTTGGCCGACGACACCGGAGCAAAGTTGGCGTGGATTCCGCGACGTGCAGGAGAACGCGGCGCGCTCGACGCCGGCACACTGCCGAATGTCCTGCCGGGCGGGCGGCCTGTGGTCGATGCGTCGGCGCGCGCCGAGGTGGCAGCCGTGTGGGGAGTGGCAGAACTTCCCGCTGACGTGGGTCGAGATACCGGCGCGATACTGGCGGACGCCGGTCCCGATCGCGTTCTGATCACTGCTGGAATCGACCCGGACGATCTACCCGATCCGCGCGCTGCGCTCGACGCGGTGGATCGATCGGCGTTCGTGGTCAGTCTCGAACTTCGACACAGCGCGGTCACCGAGCGCGCCGACGTGGTGTTCCCGGTGGCACCGGTAGTCGACAAACAGGGAACCTTCGTGGACTGGGAGGGCAGACCACGCGCATTCGACACTGCGCTCGGGGCAGGCGCGGTACTGCCCGATCAACGCGTTCTCGATGCCATCGCCGAACAGATGGGGGTCGCGCTGTCGCTACCCGACGCGGCTGCAGCGCGCAGTGAGCTGACCCGTTTGGGTGGCTGGAACGGATCGCGGATCGCCGTGGCCCGAGTGAGTCCGCGCGCGGAAACGCCGTCGCTCGAGCCCGGGGAGGCGATTCTGGCCACGTGGCGGATGCTCATCGATTCGGGACGGATGCAGGACGGCGAGGACGATCTCGCGAAGACCGGTCGCCCGCCTACGGTCCGACTGTCCGCAGCGACTGCGTCGACGATCGAGGCGGAGGCCGGTGACTGGGTGAGTGTCGAGACGGACGGTGGCTCGATCACGTTGCCGCTGAAAGTAACCGATCTACCCGACAACGTGGTGTGGGTACCGATGAACTCGCCCGGTTCCTCGGTGTACCGCTCACTCGGCGCGGAGTCGGGTGCGGTGGTCAGGCTGCGCAGGGCGGAGCCTGCACAGACGGTGGAGCCACGCGAAAGTGAGGCATCGTGATCGTCTCCGCGCCGACCGATCTGTCGATGTTCGGCACCGACCCGTGGTGGTTGGTGATCGGCAAGGCCTTGGCGGTCTTCGTATTCTTGGTTCTCACACCGCTCGTTGCGATCTATGCCGAACGCAAGATCATGGCGTGGATGCAGATGCGCGTCGGGCCCAATCGGGTCGGTCCGTGGGGACTGTTGCAGTCGCTGATGGACGGAATCAAGCTTGCGCTGAAAGAGGGAATCACTCCGACCGGTGTCGACAAGCCGATTTACATTCTGGCTCCGATCATTTCGGTGGTCCCTGCCTTCATGGCCTTTGCGGTGATTCCGTTCGGGCCCGAGGTGTCGGTGTTCGGCACCACGACTCCGCTGCAGATGACCGACCTGCCGGTGGGGGTTCTGTACATCCTCGCGGTCACCTCTGTGGGTGTGTACGGAATCGTCCTGGCCGGCTGGGCGTCGAATTCGACGTATCCGTTGCTGGGTGCACTGCGTTCGACGGCGCAGGTCATTTCCTACGAGGTCGCGATGGGCCTGTCGTTCGCTGCGGTATTCCTGTACGCGGGGACCATGTCTACGTCCGGAATCGTTGCTGCGCAACAGAACACCTGGTATGTGCTGTTGCTCCTGCCGTCGTTCCTGGTGTACGTGACGGCGATGGTCGGTGAAACCAACCGCGCGCCCTTCGACTTGCCCGAGGCCGAAGGGGAATTGGTGGGCGGGTTCCACACCGAATACTCGTCCTTGCGTTTCGCGATGTTCATGCTTGCCGAGTACATCAACATGGTCACGGTGTCGGCGCTCGCGACCACGTTGTTCCTGGGCGGCTGGCGGGCTCCGATTCCGTTGAGTCTGTGGAGCGGTGCCAATTCGGGATGGTGGCCGGTGCTGTGGTTCGTCGTCAAGGTGTGGGTGTTCCTGTTCGTCTTCATCTGGCTGCGGTCGACGTTGCCGAGGCTGCGATACGACCAATTCATGAACTTCGGCTGGAAGATCCTCATTCCCGTCGCTCTGATCTGGGTGATGGTGATCGCGACGGTGCGGGTACTCGGCACCGGTAGGTACGACGTGCCTCTCGTCACGTTCGTCGCGTCGATGATCTTCGCGGTCGCCGTTCTGGGTTCTCTGCTGCTCATGCTGCGAAAGCGTGCACGTATCCGGAACGTTCTGCCTCCGCCGCCCACCGAAGAATTCGATGCCGTGGCAGGCGGATTCCCGATTCCTCCCATCCCCAAGCAGGGCGCGACGATTGCGAGCCGGCACGCCGGTGCGCGGTCACACCCGGCCCGGTCACAGAAGGAGAACGCCGATGCCTGAATTCCTCGGTCCCATCGCCGGTTTCGGTGTCACCTTCGCCACGATGTTCAAGAAACCCGAGACCGAACTGTATCCGGAGGAGAAGAAACCGACCGAGGTTCGCTACCACGGTCGGCATCAGCTCAACCGATACGCCGACGGCCTCGAGAAGTGCATCGGCTGCGAGCTCTGCGCGTGGGCCTGTCCGGCCGACGCGATCTACGTCGAAGGAGCCGACAACACCGAGACCGAGCGATTCTCGCCGGGCGAGCGATACGGCGGGGTCTACCAGATCAACTATCTTCGGTGCATCGGCTGCGGATTGTGTGTGGAGGCCTGTCCCACAAGGGCTCTGACGATGACCAACGAATACGAACTCGCCGGTGACAACCGAGCAGACCTGATCTACGAGAAGGATTCACTGCTGGCACCGCTGGAGCCGGACATGGTGGCGCCACCGCACGCGATGGCACCGGGGCGTTCGGCCGAGGACTACTACCGCGGCACCGTCACCGGTGCCGAGAGCGAGGCCGACACCGATCGCGGTCCGGTGCGATGACTGCCACAGTGTCAGTCGCCCTCGAGGCAACCTCCACCGGTGAGGCGGTGCAATTCTGGACCCTCGGTGTCGTTGCGGTCCTCGGCGCTCTGGGTGTGGTGATGAGCACGAAAGCTGTCTACTCGGCACTGTTTCTCGCCGCCACCATGGTGGTGCTCGCGACCTTCTACATGGCGCAGGGGGCGCTGTTCCTCGGTGTCGTGCAGATCGTCGTCTACACCGGTGCGGTCATGATGCTGTTTCTTTTCGTCCTGATGCTCGTCGGGGTCGACACCTCGGAGTCCTTGACCGAGACGTTGCGAGGGCACCGTATCGCGGCCGTCGTCATCGGAATCGGCTTCGGGCTGTTGATCATCGGGGTGCTGCTGCGCGACTCGGCACGCGCCGGTCGACTCGATTTCGTCGGGCTCGACCTGGCCAACTCCACCGGAAACGTCGAAGGCCTGGCCGAGCTGATCTTCGTCGAGTACGTATGGGCGTTCGAGCTGACCGGAGCGCTGTTGATCACGGCCACCATCGGGGCGATGATCCTGGCGCACCGGGAGGCTCTGGGACCGGTGAAGGGTCAGCGCGAGATGTCGCAGGACCGGTTCCGCGACGGCTCCAGGGTGACGCCGCTGCCGAGCCCCGGTGTGTTCGCCCGTCACAACGGCGTGGATCGCCGCGCTCTGCTGCCGGACGGAAGCGAGTCGGAGTCGTCCGTCAACGCCCTGTTCGCCGATCGAGGGAGCCAGTACAAGGTGGACGGGGGTGACGAGCGATGAATCCCGAGAACTACCTCTATCTGTCGGTTCTGCTGTTCACGATCGGCGCGGCGGGAGTCATCGTCAGGCGTAACGCCATCATCGTGTTCATGTGCATCGAATTGATGCTCAACGCAGTCAATCTCGCGTTCGTGACGTTCTCCCGCATGCACGGCAATCTGGACGGCCAGTTGTTCGCGTTCTTCACCATGGTGGTCGCTGCTGCCGAGGTGGTGGTGGGCCTGGCGATCATCATGGCCATCTTCCGTTCTCGTCGCTCGATCTCGATGGACGAGAACTCTCTGATGAAGAACTGACGGGGGAGCAGAAACGATGTCGATCCTGTGGCTTCTCACGGCTCTGCCGGCGTTCGGTGCGGCCGTCCTACTGCTCGGTGGCCGGCGCTGCAACCCGTGGGGGCACCTGGTTGCGACGGCAGCAGCGGTGTCGTCGTTCGTGGTTGCAGCACTGGTGTTCGCCTCGATGCTCGGGCGTGACGAGTCGAACAGAGCGATCACCGAGACTCTGTTCCGCTGGGTTCCCGTCGACGAATTGCAGGTCGACTTCGGACTGCGCGCCGATCAGCTGTCGATCTGTTTCGTCCTGTTGATCACCGGAGTCGGGTCGCTCATTCACGTGTACTCGATCGGATACATGAGCCACGATGCGGAACGTCGGCGTTTCTTCGCGTACCTCAATCTGTTTCTCGCCGCCATGCTGCTGCTGGTGCTGTCCGACAACTTCCTCGGCCTGTATCTGGGGTGGGAGGGTGTCGGCCTGGCGTCGTACCTGCTCATCGGATTCTGGCAACACAAGCCGTCGGCCGCCTCGGCAGCTCGAAAAGCGTTCGTGGTCAACCGCGTCGGCGATATCGGCCTGGCGATCGCCCTGATGATCATGTTCGTGAACTTCGGGTCGGTGCAATACGACGTGGTGTTCGCCGGAATCGGGGATGCGAGTGAATCGGTGGCCACCGCGATGGCACTGATGTTGCTGCTGGCCGCCTGCGGAAAGTCGGCGCAGGTGCCGCTGCAGTCGTGGCTCGGCGACGCCATGGAGGGCCCCACTCCGGTCTCCGCACTCATTCACGCGGCGACGATGGTCACCGCCGGGGTGTATCTCATCGTCCGATCCGGACCGGTGTTCGAGGCGTCGCCGGCCGCCCGTGCAGCGACCGTCACGGTTGGTGCGGTGACATTGCTGTTCGGTGCCGTGATCGGTTGTGCGAAAGACGACATCAAGAAGGCGCTCGCGGCCTCGACGATGAGTCAGATCGGGTACATGGTGCTCGCGGCCGGACTCGGCCCGTCCGGCTACGCCTTCGCCATTGTGCTGTTGCTCTCGCACGGGTTCTTCAAGGCAGGCTTGTTTCTGGGTGCCGGCTCGGTGATGCACGCGATGAACGACGAGACCGACATGCGACGGTTCGGCGGGCTCCGCGCCGCGATGCCGATCACGTTCGTCACGTTCGGTCTCGGCTACCTCGCCATCATCGGAGTACCGCCCTTCTCCGGCTTCTTCGCCAAGGATCCGATCATCGAGGTCGCGTTCGCGGCGGGGGGAGCGGCAGGTGTGGTGCTCGGTTGCGTGGCGTTGCTCGGTGCAGGTCTGACAGCCTTCTACATGACTCGAGTGATGCTGATGACGTTCTTCGGCCCGAAACGGTGGGCAGCGCAGGCACATCCGCACGAAGCGTCGGCGACGATGACGGCTCCCATGATTCTGTTGGCCGTGGGCTCGGTGGCATCGGGAGCTTTCCTCGCGGTGGGTGGCCGCCTCGAGAGCTGGCTGGAACCGGTGGTGGGATCGGCGCACGAGGAGCACGCGATTCCTGCCTGGGTCGTCACTGTCACAGTTCTGGCAGTGGTACTCGTGGGCGCAGGCGTTGCTTACCGGAAGTACATCGCCCGAGACGTTCCCCCGACCCCACCCGAGGATGTATCGGTGCTGACCAGAGCCGCACGCGCCGATCTGTACGGCGACGCCTTCAACGAGGCAGCATTCATGCGACCCGGTCAAAAGCTAACGAGCACAATGGTATACGCCGATACAGCTGGTATCGACGCGGTCGTGGATGGGGTGGGGAGATCGATCGGCGGAGTGTCGAGTCGATCCAGGGGCCTCCAGACCGGTTTCGTACGGTCCTATGCGTTGGCGATGTTCGCCGGGGCCGTTCTCGTCGTGCTGATGGTGGTGGTCCTGTGACGATCCCCTGGTTGACCGTCCTGTGGGTTCTGCCGGTACTCGGCGCGATCGTCGTCGCCCTGGTGCCGGCGGATCGTCCGACGATCGCGCGTGGTGTCGCCGTGGGTTTCGCCATCGGCACACTCGCGGTGTCGGTGGTACTCGCGGTCGCGTTCGACTCCGGTGGCGATCGATACCAGTTCCTCGAAGACCATTCCTGGATAGCGGCATTCGGTGCGCGCTACACGCTCGGCCTCGACGGAATCGGTCTCGTGCTGGTGTTGCTCACCACCGTCCTGACCCCACTGCTCCTCGTCGCGGGCTGGAACGACGGCAGCCGCGTGGCGAACTACGGATCGCGCCGGGTCTCGCACACCTACATGGCGTTGATCCTGGTGGTCGAGTCGATGGTGATCGTTTCGTTCCTCGCCTTGGACGTACTGCTGTTCTACATCTTCTTCGAGGCGATGCTGATTCCGATGTACTTCCTCATCGGTGGTTTCGGTGGTACCGAGCGCACGCGCGCCGCAGTGAAGTTCCTGCTGTACAACCTGTTCGGTGGCCTGGTGATGCTGGCTGCCGTCATCGGGTTGTACGTCGTCACCGCCAGGGCGGGTGGCCCGTTCGACGGCGGTACGTTCGATCTGCGCACGATCGCGGACGCGGCGGCATCGGGCGGGCTCGGCGTGGATCCGGTAGTGCTCAACGCGTTGTTCCTCGGTTTCATGCTTGCGTTCGCGATCAAGGCGCCCCTGTGGCCGTTCCACACGTGGTTACCCGACGCCGCAGTGCAGTCCACCCCCGCAACGGCGGTGCTGATGATGTCGGTGGTGGACAAGGTCGGCACCTTCGCGATGCTGCGCTTCTGTCTCGAGCTCTTCCCCGAGTCGTCGCAGACGTTCGCCCCGTGGATCATCACGCTCGCGGTGATCGGCATCGTGTACGGCGCGATACTGGCGATCGGTCAGACCGACATGATGAGACTCATTGCCTACACCTCGATTTCGCACTTCGGGTTCATCATCCTCGGCATCTTCGCGATGACCGGCCAGAGTCAGGCCGGTGCCACGCTGTACATGGTCAACCACGGAATCTCCACCGCCGCATTGTTCTTGATCGCAGGTTTTCTCGTGTCCCGTCGCGGTTCGCGGGCGATCGCCGACTACGGCGGCGTCCAGAAGGTCGCGCCGGTGCTCGCCGGAACGTTTCTGATCTCTGGTCTGGCCACACTCTCTCTACCCGGTCTCGCCCCGTTCATCAGCGAATTCCTGGTGCTGATCGGCACATTCGGTCGATACGGCGTCGCCGCGATCGTGGCCACCGGTGCGCTCGTTCTGTCGGCGATCTACATACTCTGGCTCTATCAGCGGGTGATGACGGGGCCGGTCCGAGAGGGCAGCGAGAAGATCTCCGATCTCGTTCCCCGTGAGGCGTTGGTGGTGGTCCCGTTGCTCGCGTTGCTGATCGTGTTCGGGGTGTACCCGAAACCGGCACTCGATGTCATCACTCCGGCAGTGCAATCCACGATCGTCGACAGTGCAGGAGGTCAACGATGACCACTCCCGAGGTGCAGTACGGACTGCTGTCGCCCATGTTGATCGTCTTCGGTGTCGCGGTTCTCGGGGTCCTCGTCGAAGCGTTCGTGCCGATGCGGGCACGTCGTGGGGTTCATCTCGGCCTTGCACTGGCCGGTTTGGTGGCGGCTCTCGCGGCCGTTCTCGGGCTGGCGGGCACCGAGGCATATGCGATGAACGGGGCCGTGGCCATCGACGGCCCGACGCTGTTTCTGCAGGGAACCATTGTGCTGGTGGCAATCCCGGCCGTGGCTTTGCTGGCGGAGCGCACTGTCGCCTTGACCGGGGCCGGAACCGAGCGCCGCATCGATTCGTTCACTCCGCAAGCCTCGACCACTCCGGGCAGCGTCGCGGAGAAGGAGGCCATCGACGCAGGCGTTGCCCAGACGGAGGTCTTTCCACTGGCGATGTTCGCGATCGGCGGCATGCTGTTGTTTCCGGCGTCCACCGATCTGCTGACGATGTTCGTCGCGCTGGAGGTGCTGTCTCTGCCGCTGTATCTCCTGTGTGGTCTGGCCCGGCGACGGCGGCTACTTTCCCAGGAAGCGGCGCTGAAATACTTTCTCCTCGGCGCATTCTCGTCCGCGTTCTTCCTGTTCGGAGTCGCGTTCCTGTACGGCTATGCCGGTACCGTCGGATTGGACGGCATTGCCGACGCCATCGCCGCAGACGGTCAGGGAAGATCGCTCGCGCTGATCGGAACCGCACTGCTGGCTGTGGGTTTGTTGTTCAAAGTCGGTGCGGTGCCCTTTCATTCGTGGATTCCAGATGTCTACCAGGGTGCCCCCACGCCGGTGACCGCACTGATGGCCACGGTGACCAAGGTCGCGGCGTTCGGTGCGATTCTGCGAATCTTCGGAATGGCACTGCCCGGTCTCGAGTCGAGTTGGCGGCCGATGCTGTGGGTGGTAGCCATCGCGACGATGGTGCTCGGTTCGGTTGTCGCGGTGACGCAGACCGACGTCAAACGCATGCTTGCCTACTCGTCCGTGGCGCACACCGGGTTCATCCTCACCGGAGTGACCGCGCTGGGTAATTCAGGTGATGTGGGTGATTCGAGTGCCTCGGCCACGATGTTCTACCTGCTTGCTTACGCCTTCAGCACGTTGGGTGGATTCGCCGTCATCGGTCTGGCCCGAGACGAACGTGGTGAGGTGGGCGACCTGGAGCGGTGGGCCGGTGTCGGTCGACGCTCACCGCTCGTTGCCGCGGTGTTCGGACTGTTCTTGCTCTCGTTCGCCGGTATCCCACTCACCAGCGGCTTCATCGGCAAGTTCGCGGTGTTCAGCGCGGCCTCGGGTGCCGGGGGAGCAGCATTGGTCGTGGTCGGTGTGGTGTGCAGCGCGATCGCGGCGTTCTTCTACGTGAGAGTGATAGTGCTGATGTTCTTCACCGATCCCACGGACCGGACCGTCACCATGGTGCGGCCCACCGCATCGGTGTCGTGCGCGATCGGGGTCTCGGTGGTCGTCACCGTGGCACTGGGAGTCTTTCCTCAGCCCGTTCTCGATATCGCCACGCGAGCGGGGAACTTCCTCTAGCTCGTGGGGCCTACTTCGCAGACTTCATTCGCTGCTTCCAGGTGTGCGAGCCTGTGCCGATCGGGATTCCACCGATGGCTCCAGCGAGGCCGAACGACGGCATGTTGACGTAGATCGCTTCACTGTTCTGTGCTGTCGCCGTGTAGGTTTCGTGCCATACGCCGACGTGCCCGGTCGCGGCGACCGATCGGTTGAAGGCGCGCCAGGCGGGTGCATGTGGTGCGTCGGGATCGGAGGCGAATCGCGTCAGGTCTTCCGCGTTGCGCCAGTAGCTGACCAGCATGGTGGTGCGACCCAACCACGAGTGGTAGTCGAGCAGTCCTGAGGCGGGATCCTGCTCCAGATGGCTGAGCATCCGCGGCATCGCGCGCACCGCGGGAAGCCAGGAGCGAACGGCAAGGGGATTGTTGATGCGCATTCCGATGAGGAAGACCGTGACGGTGTCACGGTCGGCGTCGACCGTGCGGCGGCCGTCGATGATGGGTTGCATGACGTGTTCCCGTCTGTTCGGGGCAGGTGAACTTACTGTGACACTGTTATAAAACACCGTTGTGGTAAGTTCTGCAAGTGGCGAGACCCAGAATTCACGATGCCGAACTACGCACCCGGCTACTCGAGGCCGCGGCGGAAAGCGTTGCCCAACACGGCGTCGACTCGCTGTCTCTCCGTAAGCTGGCGGCCGCGGAGGGCACCTCGACCACGGCCATCTATTCGCTGTTCGGTGGTCGCGCCGAGTTGCTGGTCGCCCTGTTCGCTGCGTCGTTCTCGAGTTTCGGTGACGCGCAACGCAGCGTTCCCGTCACCGGCGACCCCGAGGTCGATCTACGCGAACTTGCCGTTGCCTACCGGCACTGGGCTCTGCACAACCCGCATCTGTACGCGGTGATGTTCGGCGGCGTACTGGGTTCGGTCGATGTATCCGAAGAGGCGCAACTCGCCGCCGCAGCGATGGACCCGCTTCGGGCCGCGGTAGCGCGCGCCGTCGAGGCCGGCACCATGAGCGGCGCATCGGTCGACTTGATCAGCCATTCGTTCTGGGCGATCGTGCACGGGTTGGTGTCGCTGGAGTTGGCGATGCCGACGAACCCCGACGACGAGATTCGTCGGGCGATGTTCGATGCCGGGACGGAGTCGGTGCTACGAGGGTGGACGCGTCAGTAGGTGCGCGGTATCCCGAGGATCTTGGTGGCGTCGACGGTCATGCCCAACCGTGCCGTCGGAGCGAGGGCAGGCAGATCCGGGAGATCGTCGGGAGTGGATGTCGCAGCACCGATCACGTCGGCACCGGCGATCTCGAAATCGGAGATCGCTCGCCGAAGGTGGCTGGGAGTTGTTGCGAGCAAAAGATTCTCAGCACCTATCTCTGCGGCCAGCGAGGTGGCGCGCTGCGCGTTCTGTACCGTCGAATTCGCGGTGGCCTCGGTATGAATGCGGTCGTCCGCGATCTCGTTGTCGATCAGCCACTTCTTCATCGCTTCGGCCTCGGTGATGCCGCTCTGCGGATTCCCGCCGGTGACGATGATGGGGGATTCGGGGGAGCGCTCTGCCACCGCGACGGCGGAGCGCAGCCGCTCGACCAACTCCGGGGCCATACTGCCGTCGCTGTTCAGGCCGAGACCGAGCACCACGATCGCGGTCCGCGGTCCGTCGGTCGTCGGCGCGAAGTCGATCGTCCGGGTCGCGGCGTCGTCGATGACGGCGATGGCTCGATCGACGGCGTCGGCGAGCGTAGGGGACAGGGTGCGTAGGCGGGCCGAGTGCTGTGCACGCGTGGCGGCATCATCGGTTGCGTTGGCATAGAACGTCTGCAGCGCTGCCACATTGGCATCGTTCGGTGCCGCGGCCGCAACGGCATCCAGCGCGGCGAAACCGGCGTCGTATCGGCCTTTGACCAGAGCATTCTGCGCATCGTTGTACTGCTGCGCGTCGGCCGAACGGACTGCCTCGGCGACGGTTGCGGGGGCCGACGCGTCGGGCTCGGCAACCGCGGTGATCGAGCCGAAACCGACAGCGAGCGCGGCGGCACAGGACACCACCGCAACGCGAACGGTCGGTCGTACTCGGCCTTGTCGCACTACTGACGTCCTTTTCGAGTGGTGACGGGTCTCCGCCACCCTAGCTCAATTCGGTGCCAGTGTGACTGGTGTGAGCAGAGTTGTTCGAGTTACACGAATGTACTTCTGAGCAGGTATTCGTCTGCCCGGCAGAGAAGTCACAGAGTGACGGGGGCGCGTCCGCGGTCGGCCGGTTCGATGGTCACCTCGGCGTCGGGAAGAAAGACTCGCTCGGTCGTGGTGGTTCCGTCGACGCCGTCGGTCACTGTCACCGCGACGCTCTCGGCAACCTGGCCCGCGCTTTCGATGAATCCGGTCGCGACACCCTCTTCGATGAGCAGATGATCACCCACCAGGAGAAGAAGCTCGTCCGCCGTCACCGTTCGTCTGCCGCCCACATCTTCGATAGTCATGAATCCCACCGTAATGCGCTGCGCTGCACAGTGCAGTTGCATGTTCGACAATCGGTGCATGACCGAACGGCGAAAGACATGGACAGCGCCCACACCGGAACCGGTCGACGGTCCACTCGTCGGTGACGACAGACCGATGCTCGAGGGAGTGCTGCGCTGGCACCGAGCCACGTTGCTGAACATCTGTGCCGGTGCCGATGCCGAACAGCTTGCGCGCCGTCCTTTCTCGCACTCGACGGTCTCCCTTCTCGGACTCGTCCGTCACCTCGCGAAGGTCGAACGCATCTGGTTTCGAGAGCGACTGGCTTCGATGTCGTTCGACCCGATGTACGACGCCGCGTTGGGTAAGGACTCCGACTTCCTGGGAGCGGCGGCATCGGGTGCCGAGTCGGACTTCGCGCGATTCGCTGCCGAGTGTGCGGCCTCGGACGTGGTCGCTGCCCGACACTCGTTCGAGGATCCGGTCGACTTTCGAGGCGGACCGATGTCACTGAGGATGGTCTACGTGCACATGATCGGCGAATATGCGCGGCACAACGGGCATGCGGACATCATCCGCGAGCAGATCGATGGAGTCACCGGCCGCTGAGGGCATACCGTAGACACACGATCAGGCCCACACACGGAAGAAGGTGTCGAGTGACCGACTCCGATGCAGGATTCGTTCCGACCGCATTGCGCCCCTCGTTGTTCGTCGACGGGCAGTGGCTGGGGTCCGGTGACGGTGGGACCCGCGACATCGTCGATCCGTCCAACGGCAGCACGGTGGCCGTCGTGGACGAGGCCACGCCCGACGACGCTTTGCGCGCGGTGGCAGCGGCGCGGTCCGCGTTCGACGACGGGCCGTGGCGCTCGGTGACGGTGGGTGAGCGCAGTGATCTGCTCAATCGCATCGCAGACTTGCTCCAACGGGACAAGGCGAAGTTGGCGCACATCGAGACCCTCGATACCGGAAAGACGTTCGGCGAGAGTGAGATCGACATCGACGACGTCACGTCGGTGTTCCGCTTCTATGCCGATCTCGCTGTGGTGCAGGCGGATCGACTGATCGATGTCGACCGGCCCGAAATTCTCAGCCGCGTGGTACACGAGCCGATCGGTGTGTGCGTCATGATCGCACCGTGGAACTACCCGCTGCTGCAGATCTCGTGGAAGATCGCCCCGGCCCTTGCGGCCGGTTGCACGATGGTACTCAAACCGAGCGAAGTGACCCCACTGAGCACCATCGCATTCACCAAGCTGGTCGAGGAAGCAGGTGTACCTGCGGGTGTGGTCAATCTGCTGCAGGGGAGCGGCGCGGTTCTCGGAGATGCGCTCACCCGAAACCGTGACGTCGACTTCATTTCCTTCACCGGTGGGTTGGCGACAGGCAGACATATCCTGGCCGCTGCCGCCGAGAACGTCACCAAGGTAGCCGTCGAACTCGGCGGTAAGAATCCACATATCGTGTTCGCCGACGCGGTGGCCGACGAGCAGTCGTTCGCCGACTCGGTCGACAACGTGCTGACCGGAGTGTTTCTGCATTCCGGTCAGGTGTGTTCGGCCGGAACACGACTGATCGTCGAGGGATCGGTGGCCGACCGTTTCGTGGCCGCCGTGGCAGAGCGCGCGAAGACCATCGTGATGGGTCCGGGTATGGACCCGGCCAGCGAGACCGGACCGCTCGTGTCGCAGGCGCAACGCGAGAAGATCGAAGGCTTCGTCGCGGGTGGCATCGAAGAGGGTGCAACGCTGGTGATCGGTGGAACGAAACCGGACGATCCCGCTCTGGAGAAGGGTAGCTATTTCCTGCCCACGATTTTCGATCATTGCGATCGGTCCATGAATATCGTGCAGGAGGAGACATTCGGGCCCATACTCACTGTGGAGCGCTTCGACACCGAGGCCGAAGCGCTGCTGCTGGGCAACGATACGAATTACGGTCTCGCTGCGGGAGTTCGGACGTCCGACGCCGCGCGAGGCGAAAGAATGGTGCGTGGGCTACGCCATGGAACGGTGTGGCTCAACGATTTCGGTGTCTACACGGCGGGCGCGGAATGGGGCGGCTTCAAACAGTCCGGGAACGGCCGTGAACTCGGTCCGTCCGGTATGTCCGAATATCAAGAAGCGAAGCATATTTGGCACAACACCTCACCTACAGCGGCGGGGTGGTTCGGTACCCGATAGTGCACGATGGGAAAGGCCAGGAACATGGCATTACTGAACGACAGCTCGAGCGGAATGGACGATTTCGGGTACAAGGAATCGCTCGACCGCAGTCTCGGGAAATTCGCCAGCTTCGCCGCCGGCGTCAGCTACATCTCGATCCTCACCGGCACGTTCCAGCTGTTCTACTTCGGTTTCGGCACCGCCGGTCCGGCGTACCTGTGGTCATGGCCTGCAGTCTTCGTGGGCCAACTCTGCGTAGCACTGTGCTTCATGGAGTTGGCCGCGAAGTATCCGGTGGCGGGATCGGTGTACAACTGGGCGAAGCTGTTGGGCCGCAGGATCGTCGGTTGGTCCGCGGGCTGGTTGATGCTCACGGCATCGATCGTGACACTGGCCGCCGTTGCCCTCGCTCTGCAGCTGAATCTGCCACGTATCTGGAGCGGGTTCCAGATCATCGGCGACGGCTCGGGCGACACCGACTTCGCGGCCAACGCAGTGCTGCTCGGTGCGATTCTGATCGCCATCACCACCACGATCAACGCGCTCGGCGTTCGGCTGATGGCAATGATCAACAGTGCGGGTGTGTTCATCGAACTCATTGCGGCCGTCCTCATCGCTATCCTGCTCGCGGCCAACATCACTCGGGGGCCCGAGGTGTTCTTCTCCACCAACGGCTACGGTGCCGGCGAGAGCGGCGGTTACCTCGGTGCCTTCCTGGTCGCCTCGTTGGCGTCGGGTTACGTGATGTACGGATTCGACACCGCGAGCTCGCTCGGCGAGGAAACCGTCGAACCTCGGCGGACCGCGCCCAAAGCGATCTTGCGCGCCATCCTCGCCTCGTTCGTCATCGGCGGAGCCATCCTGGTGTTCGCGGTCATGGCCGCGCCGGACCTGAACGATCCTTCCCTCGGCAGCCCCGACGGCAGCCTGCAGTCCATCGTCGAATCGGTGATGTGGGGCCCGCTGGGCACCGTCTTCCTGATCTGCATCGTCATCGCGGTCTTCGTGTGCTCGTTGGCCGTGCACACCGCGGCCATCCGACTGACGTTCGCCATGGCGCGAGACAATGCGCTGCCCTTCGGTGAGAGCCTGGCTCGGGTGAATCCGAAGACTCAGACTCCGGTGGTACCCGCGGTGACCATCGGCGTGCTGGCCATCGTCATTCTCGTCGTCAACATCGGTCAGCCGCAGATCTTCACGGTCCTCACCTCGATCGCGATCATCATGATCTACCTCGCGTATCTGATGGTCACCGGGCCGTTGTTGGTCAAACGAGTGAAGGGTGAGTGGCCGCCGGCAGATCTGAAGCCCGGCGGGTACTTCACGATGGGCAGGTGGGGCCTGCCGGTCAACATCGCGGCAGTGGTGTGGGGCGCAGGAATGGCGATCAACCTCGCGTGGCCGCGCGAGGCCGTGTACGGAACCCCCTGGTACAACACGTTCGGTGCGTTCGTCTACATCGGCGGCATCCTGGGCGTCGGCCTGTTGTGGTACGCAATCAAGGGGCGCAAGCACATCGGCACTCTGAAATCACATGCCTCCACGGGCAACTAGAAGGAGCGTGCAGTGACAGAAACCCAGTTCGATTACGTCGTCGCAGGTGGTGGGACGGCGGGGTGTGTCCTCGCTGCGCGGCTGAGCGAGGACCCCTCCGTCAGTGTCTGCCTCGTCGAAGCAGGTCCGACCGACGTCGGCGACAAGGCAATTCTCGAACTGGCGGAGTGGATGCATCTGCTCGACTCCGGCTACGACTGGGACTATCCCGTCGAACCGCAGGAGCGCGGCAACAGCTTCATGCGGCATGCGCGGGCAAAAGTGCTCGGTGGCTGCTCCTCGCATAACTCCTGCATCGCCTTTCACCCGCCTGCGGAGACCCTCGACGATTGGGCGGCGGCAGGCGCGACGGGGTGGGGCGCGTCGGACATCCTTCCTTTTGTTGCGCGCGTGGAGAACAACGACACCGGCCGCGGCCACGACGGGCCCGTGCGGATACGCGACGTGCCACCGAACGATCCGTGTGGTGCAGCGGTGCTCGAGTCGGCCGCCGGAATGGGCCTTCCCACAGTCGCATTCAACCGCGGTACGCCCGTACTCAACGGTGCGGGTTGGTTTCAGATCAATGCGGGTGAGGACGGCTCGCGGATGTCGACCTCGCATGCGTACCTGCACCCGATCATCGGATCGCGGCCCAACCTCGAGGTGCGCACCGACTGCTGGATCAGCGAGATTCTGATCGACGAGTCTCTGACCGCGACGGGTGTGCGGTACCAACGCCCCGATCTGACCGGTTACGACACCGTCTCGGCACGTCGCGAGGTGATCGTCACTGCCGGCGCCATCGACACTCCGAAGTTGTTGATGCTCTCCGGAATCGGACCGGCGGCACAGCTACAGGAGATGGGAATCACCGTTCGGGTCGATTCACCCGGAGTGGGCGAGAACCTCGACGACCACGTCGAAGGACTGGTGTTCTGGGAGGCGAGCAAGCCGATGGTCACCACCTCCTCGCAGTGGTGGGAAATCGGGGTGTTCGCGCAGACCGACTCGTCGCTGAACTATCCCGACGTCATGATGCATTACGGCAGTGTTCCGTTCGACATGAACACCCTTCGCTGGGGCTATCCGACCACCGACAACGGCTTCTGTCTGACGCCCAACGTGACCCAGGGGCGCTCGCGTGGCACTGTTCGATTGCGCAGCAGAGACTTTCGTGATCGGGCCAAGGTGGATCCGCGCTACTTCACCGACCCGGACGGCCACGACGACGCGGTGATGCTTGCCGGTCTGAAGCTGGCCCGTTCTATTGCCGCAGACGGTCCACTGTCGGAATGGATCGAACGTGAACTCGCCCCCGGGCCCGAGGCCGTGACCGACGAGGACCTGCTCGACTACGTGCACAAGACGCACAACACGGTCTATCACCCGGCCGGAACTGCTCGGATGGGATCGGTGGACGACGCCATGGCCGTTCTCGATCCTGAGCTTCGCGTCAAGGGAATTTCGCGTCTTCGCGTCGTCGACGCGTCGGCGATGCCGAAGCTGCCCTACGTCAATCCCAACATCACGGTGATGACGATGGCGGAGAAGTGCGCCGACCTGATCCGTGGAGGATAGATCGGCGCTTGCCGACTTTCTCGGCAGGTATCCACCGTTCCAGGGCGCGCCGCCGGCTGTGCTGGCCGAGATTGCGGCAGCAGCCGTCGAACGCGAGTACGGCAGTGGTGCATGGGTTGTGGACCGTCCACCGATGGATGCCTCGGCCGATGCCGACACCGTGTGGGTGGTGCGTACCGGGCGTGTGGTGATCACGCACCCGGACGACACCTCGCGCACCGACATTCCCATCGACACGGTAGGTCCCGGCGGGGTATTCGGATTCTCGGCGCTGCTCTCGGGTGGCACCGTCGAATTCTGTGCGCGGGCTACCGAACCGAGTGTCGTTCTGCAGTTGCCCGGTGCGCTGGTTCGGCCGTTGTTCGCAACGCCCACCGGTCTGGCGTTCCTGGCCGATGCCGTCAACTCCTCTTCTGCATACCGTGGGGGACCGGTGGAGGGCAGCGCCGGCCGGACCGTCGGTGAATTGGTCTCTGCGCCTGCGGTGTTCACCTCCGCCGGTACCACTGTTCGAGATGCCGTCCGGCACATGACCGAGCAGGGCAGCTCGTATGTCCTTGTTCCGCTTCGAGGGTCGCGCCACGGCATCTTCACCGACCGAGACCTCCGAGTTCGCGTGGTGGCCGCCGGGATCGGCGTCGATACTCCCATCGAGAAGGTGATGACGTCGCCCGCCGAGACCGTCACGGCGGACCGACTTGCCGGCACCGTCCTGATGGACATGCTCGAGCTGGGGCTGCGGCACATGCCCGTGCTGTCCGATCGGGGCGAGGTTCTCGGTGTCGTCGAGGATTCCGATCTGCATGCTGCGTCCACCCGGCGTAGCTTCGTGGTCCGCCGGGCAGTGACGTCCGCAGCGACCACCGCCGAACTCGCCGACGCAGGAAAGCTCGTCCCGCGCTTGGTGGTGGATCTGTTCCGAGGCGGCACCGACGCCATGGCGGTCAGCGCGATCCTGTCCGTCGTGGTCGACAGCCTCGTCCGCCGTGCCGTCGAGATCGAATGGTCGGCGCGGCCGGAAGTGCCGCGTGACCGGTTCGCCTGGATCACCCTCGGCAGTGTGGCGCGTCGGGAAGCCATGCCGTCCTCGGACGTCGACAGTGCATTGACCTGGTCCGACACCACCGCGGACCCCGGCACGCGGGGGACATCGAACGCGGTGCCGCGAACCCGCGACGAGGCGCTGATGGACTTGGCCGCCCGCGTACACGTGAGCCTGGACGGTGCCGGACTGCCGTCGGACACCAACGGCGCGGTCGCGAGTTCGCCCCGATTCGCACGCTCGGCCGGGCAGTGGGAAAGGGCCGCAGCTCACTGGCTCAGCAACCCCTTCGGTGACCGTGGCAATCCGGCAGAAGACTCCGGCCTGATCATGTCCTCACTGATGATCGACGGAAGAGTGGTGTGGGGCCCGAGGACACTGCACACCGTGCCGGAGGCCTATCGCCGACTTCTGGTCGATCACCCCGATGCTCTGCGGTTGCAACTGCGCGATGCGCTCGCCGGTCGCGCGCGGCTGCGATCGCTCCGCGACGTGCTGGCTCGGCGCGGCGGCACGTTCGACCTCAAGGCTCACGCTTTGACACCCATCGTCAACCTCGCTCGCTGGGGCGGGCTCTCGGTCGGCATGGCCTCCGCCTCGACCCCGGCACGACTCGCGGCAGCGTCGGGCAACGGAATGCTTTCCGACGATGATGTATCGGTGCTCACCGAAGTGTTCGCCCTGCTTCAACGCTTACGGCTGGCGCATCAGATCGACCAGATCACCGCCGGCCACCGGCCTGGTGACGTGCTGGTCATGGCCGACCTGTCGCCCCTGGAGCGCAGTCTGCTCACCGACGGAGTCCGAGAGATCGCCGCGGTGCAACGCCGAGTCGGTTACCTGGCTGCCAATGTCGGCGTGCATCGCTGACCGCCAACCACCAGACTGTGTGCCGTGACCACCAATCCCGTGAGCGTTCCTACCCCGTCCACCGTCGAGCACTCTCGGTTGGCGGAATCACCCGGCGTCAGCGGCCCGTGGCGTCAGTGGGGGCCGTACCTGGCAGGACGGCAGTGGGGCACGGTGCGCGAGGACTACTCGGAGGACGGAAACGCCTGGTCGTCGTTCCCGTTCGATCAGGCGCACAAGCGGGCCTACCGCTGGGGTGAGGACGGCATCGGCGGAATCTGCGACCGCTTCGGGTTCCTCAATTTTTCGTTCGCGCTGTGGAATCGCAAGGACCCCATTCTCAAGGAACGGCTGTTCGGTCTGGCCAACGAGGAGGGCAATCACGGCGAGGACGTCAAGGAGTACTTCTGGGCGGTCGACGGAACACCGACGCACAGCTGGATGCAGTGGCTCTACCGCTATCCGCACGCGGAATATCCCTATGCCCAACTGAGGGAAGAGAATGCCCGACGCGGCCGTGACGACCGGGAGTACGAGTTGGCCGACACCGGCATTCTCGACGAGAACAGATTCTTCGACGTCCAGGTCACGTACGCGAAGGCCTCACCCGACGACATCTGCATCACCATTTCCATCACCAACAACGGCCCCGAGTCGGCGTCGGTCGATCTGCTGCCGCACCTGTGGTTGCGCAACACGTGGTCCTGGGGACGCGACGACCGCGGCGGTGTCCTGGATCGGCTGACCCCACCGGACCTGCTGGCCGGCGGCCTCGAGGCCATCGCCGTCGACCACGGGTTTCTGGGGCGGTATTACCTCAGCGCCGAGGGCGCGCCTGCAGTTCTGTTCTGCGACAACGAAACCAACGCCGAGGCGCTGTGGGGCCAGGAGAACCTGTCCGCCTATCCCAAGGATGGGATCGGACGGCGAGTCGTCGACGGCGACATCGATGCCGTCAACCCCGAGCAGACCGGAACAAAGGCTGCATTCTGGTATCGGTTCGACGACATCGCTCCCGGTGCAACGGAATCGGTGAAACTGCGCCTGTCGCCCAACCGGCCGGACGAGCAGACGTTCGGGACCGGATTCGACGCGGTCAACATCGATCGCCGAGTGGAGGCGGACGAGTTCTACGGCGCAGTGATCGGTGCCGAGCTCACCGACACCGATCGGCACGTGGCACGGCGCGCCTACGCCGGACTGCTGTGGACGAAGCAGCTCTACCGGTACGACGTCGAAGAGTGGATCGAAGGCGACAAGGTGGGGGCACCGGCCCCGGGATCGAGGCAGGACCCGGGCGGTCGTAATGCGCATTGGCGGCACCTCGCGTTGGCCGATGTGATTTCTATGCCCGACGAGTGGGAGTACCCCTGGTTCGCGGCCTGGGACTTGGCCTTTCATGCGATTCCGCTGGCGCACGTGGACGCCGATTTCGCCAAGGAACAGTTGGTTCTGATGTGCCGAGAATGGGCGATGCACCCCAACGGTCAACTGCCCGCGTACGAATGGGAGTTCGGCGACGTCAATCCACCCGTACATGCGTGGGCTGCGTGGCACGTCTACCGCATCGATGGTTACCGCGACCGCGAATTTCTGGTTCGGGTGTTCACCAAGCTGCTGCTCAACTTCGCCTGGTGGGTCAACCGCAAGGACTCCGAGGGGTCGAACATCTTCGAGGGTGGATTCCTCGGAATGGACAACATCGGATTGTTCAACCGATCCGCACCGCTGCCCCCGGGGTTCCGACTCGAGCAGTCCGACGCGACGAGTTGGATGGCGTTCTACTGCCAGCAGATGTTCAAGATCGCCTTGGAGCTCGCGCGGCACGACAGCGCCTGGGACGACGTCGCAACCAAGTTCTTCTCGCACTTCCTCTCGATTGCGAAAGCGGTCAATTCGTTCGGTTCGCAGCATATTTCGTTGTGGCACGAGGAGGACGGGTTCTTCTACGACGTCCTCGTCCAGCCCGAGGGCGACGCGGTGCCGATGCGCGTCCGGTCCATGGTGGGTCTGCTGCCCATCCTCGGTGCCACCGAGATTCCGCCGTGGGTCGAGGAAGAATGCCCCGATCTGACCGCCCGCCTTCGGTGGATCCAGCGTCGGCGACCAGAGATGGTCAGTCCGCTGCTGGCGCGGCGTGAGGGCGGCGAGGTGCGAATGTTGCTCACGCTCGTCCAGCCCGAGCGGCTGAAGCGCATACTCGCGCGCATGTTCGATTCCGAAGAGTTTCTGTCGCAGTTCGGAATTCGATCGCTCTCGGCCTCGTACCGCGAACCGGTCACGTTCGACGTCGACGGCCGCAGCCTGTCCATCGAGTACGAACCAGGGGAGTCTCGCACCGGAATGTTCGGCGGCAATTCCAATTGGCGAGGTCCGGTGTGGTTCCCCGTCAACGTGCTGCTGGCCGACAAGCTTCGCGCCTACGGCCGGTATTACGGCGACTCGTTCACCATCGAGATCCCCACCGGCTCGGGCAACCATCGCACCCTCACCGACGCGGCGGACCTGATCGACAACGGTCTCGCCGGCCTGTTCCGGCCGGTGGACGGCAAGAGGCCTGCCGACGGCAATCGCATCGAGTCCAGTGCCGACCCGCTGTGGAGCGAGCACCCCAGCTTCAACGAGTACTTCGACGGGGACACCGGCGAGGGACTCGGTGCCACCCACCAAACGGGGTGGACGGCGCTGGTTGCGCACCTGCTCAGGCCACGTCTGCCGCTGTGAGGGCCTGCGGCCCATGTGCACGGAAACTCGTAGCCCACTACGAATTTCCACGCACATGCGGCGCAGCCGCATAGTCTGGCGGGATGAAGATTCGCGGCGCAGTACTCGAAGAAATCGGCCGATCTCGTCCCTTCGCGGACTCGCATCCCATCACGATCTCCGATCTCGAGCTCGGCTCGCCGGGCGACGGCGAACTGTTGATCAGAATCGAAGCCGCGGGGCTGTGCCACTCGGACCTGTCGGTGGTCGACGGCAATCGCGTTCGTCCGGTCCCGATGCTGCTCGGACACGAGGCCGCGGGCCGCGTCGAGGAAGTGGGCGCGGGCGTCGACGACATCGCAGTCGGGACCCGTGTGGTGATGACCTTCCTGCCGCGCTGCGGTGACTGCGCCGGGTGCGCCACCGACGGCCAGATGCCCTGCGTCGTGGGTAGTGCGTCGAACAATGCCGGCACGTTGCTCGGTGGAGGCATCAAATTGCACCGTGACGGGGAAGAGGTCAAGCATCACCTGGGAGTCTCCGGATTCGCCACCCACGCAGTGGTGAGTCGAAAGTCCGTGGTTCCGGTCGAGGACGACATCCCGGCCGATATCGCGGCGGTCCTCGGTTGTGCGGTACTGACCGGCGGCGGGGCGGTGCTCAACGCCGGAACTCCGAAGCCCGGGCAGTCGGTGATGGTGGTCGGCCTCGGCGGAGTGGGCATGGCGGCGGTCCTGACGGCTGTATCGGTCGGTGCCGGTGAGGTGATCGGTGTCGACGGCGTGCCGGACAAGCTGTCCACCGCGACCGATCTCGGTGCGACACAGGTCTACTCGCCCGCCGAGCTTGCAGAGAAGGGCATCAAGGCCGACATCGTGATCGAGGCCGCAGGTAATGCCCGCGCCTTCGAGACTGCGGTCGCAGCAACCGCTCCCGGGGGAAAGACCATCACCGTCGGACTTCCCGCACCCGACGCACGGTCGTCCATCTCGCCCTTGGGCCTGGTGGCGGAAGCGCGCACGATCATCGGCAGCTACCTGGGCTCCGCCGTCCCGGCGCGCGATATTCCCACGTACGCCCAGATGTGGCGCGAGGGTCGGCTTCCCGTCGAGAAGCTGATCTCCTCGCGTATCACGTTGGACCAGATCAACCGAGGCATGGACGAATTGGCCGACGGTAACGCGATCCGTCAGGTGATCGTCTTCGACTGAGCATCAGCTCTGCGAGGCCGTGGCCACCCAGCGGCCACGTTGCTTCGAGATCTCGATGGGATGGTCGAAACAGACACTGATGTTTTCGGTGGTCAGCACAGCGTCGACAGACCCTTGCGCCAGTACTTTTCCGTTGCGGACCAAGAGCGCGTGCGTGGTCGAGACCGGAATTTCCTCGAGGTGGTGCGTCACCAGGATACTCGCCAGGTTCGGATGCTCGGCCCGCAGCGAATCGAGCGCACTCAGGAGTTGTTCGCGGGCAGCGAGATCGAGTCCGGTGGCGGGCTCGTCGAGCAGCAACACCGCAGGGTCGGGGAGCAGGGCGCGCGCAATGAGCGCTCGGCCGCGTTCTCCCTGCGAGAGCGTGTGCCATGACGCCTCGGTGCGATGGGCGACACCGAGGGACTCGATGAGGCGGTGAGCGCGGGCGATGTCGTTCTCGGTGGCCGACCACCTCGGGATCAGGTCGGGAGTGTTGGTCAGCCCGGTCAGCACCACCTGGAACAGCGTCAGCGGAGCGTCGATCCTCAGCCGTGGATCGACGTGGCCGATGTGCGTGCGCAATTCCCGCATGTCCACCCGGCCGAGGCGATGACCCAGAACGTGCACGGCACCGCGGGTGGGATGGACGATGGCACCCAGCAAGCTGAGCAGGGTGCTCTTGCCGGCACCATTGGCACCGAGCAACACCCAGTGCTCGCCCTCGTCGACCCTCATCGTTGCATCGCTGAGCAGGTATCGGCCCCCGCGGACCAGATCGACTCGGTCGGCGAACAGAACAGTGGACGTCACCGGACGACCGTAGCTGCCGGTGCGGACCACAGGGAAAGTAGGCTCTGAGGTCGGTAGGGCCTCGAGACGACGAAGAAACGAGTGTGGGTACGACGTGAGTGCAACAGCACCTGTTCGAGTAGGGGTACTGGGATCGCGAGGCAAGGTTGGGCAGGCTATTTGCGCAGCCGTCGAGGCAGCCGACGACCTCGAGCTCGTGGCAACCGTCGACCAAGGTGATCCGCTGGCGAACCTGGTCGACAGCAGTGCCCAGGTGGTCGTGGATTTCACCCACCCCGATGTGGTGATGGACAACCTGCAGTTCCTGATCGAGCACGGCATCCACGCCGTTGTCGGTACCACCGGATTCGACGAGCCGCGGCTCGAACAGGTCCGTGAATGGCTGGCCGGATCCCCGGAGACGGGAGTGCTGATCGCCCCCAACTTCGCCATCGGAGCGGTGCTGTCGATGCGCTTCGCTCAGCAGGCCGCTCGGTTCTTCGATTCCGTCGAGGTGATCGAACTGCATCACCCCAACAAGGCCGACGCCCCGTCGGGCACGGCGTACCGCACTGCTGCGCTGATCGCCGAAGCACGCGCCGCCGCAGGCACCGCGCCCAGCCCCGATGCGACGACGACCGAACTGGACGGCGCACGCGGTGCAGACGTCGACGGAGTGCGTGTGCATTCCATCAGACTCGCGGGACTCGTTGCGCATCAAGAGGTTCTGCTGGGGACACAGGGCGAGACGCTGAGCATCCGACACGACTCGCTGGACCGGACGTCGTTCGCTCCGGGCGTGCTCCTCGGAGTGCGAGAGATCGCTGCCCGGCCGGGGCTGACCGTCGGCCTCGACCCGCTACTGGATCTGTGAGCTGATCGACAGTGAACAAAGCGACCAAGGTTGTCGCCATCATTGCAGTGATGGTGTTGATCCTCGGCTTCTACTTCTTCCTGCTCGGCCAGCGCGGAGTGACGCTGATCCAGAACGGCGGGGTGGCCAGTATCGCCTTGGGGATCGGGGTCATCCTGCTGCCGATCGTCGGGTTGTGGATCGTGTGGGCGACGCTCAAAGCGGGCTTCGACCATCAGCGGCTGGCATCACGCATGCGGGAGGAAGGCCTCGAACTCGACGTCGACGACCTCCCTCGGATGCCGTCGGGACGAATCGAACGCGATGCCGCCGACGAGCTGTTCCAGCAGATCAAGGCCGAGTGGGAAAAGGATCCCGACAACTGGCGAAGCTCGTACCGGCTTGCGCGGGCATACGACTATGCGGGCGATCGTGGGCGAGCTCGCGAGACCATGAAACGCGCGGTGGCACTGGAACGCGCAGAGAGCTGACGGTCGATGCCGCGCACTCTGCTGGTCGTTCATCACACCCCGAGCCCGCTCACTCGCGAGTTGTTGGAGGCCGTTCTCGCCGGTGCGCGTGATCCCGAGATCACCGGGGTGGACGTGCGTAGTGTGCCTGCTCTCGGCGCGACAGTCCCGGACGTGCTCGATGCCGACGGTTTCCTCTTCGGCACACCCGCCAATTTCGGATACATGAGCGGAGCGCTCAAGCACTTCTTCGACACCGTCTACTACCCGTGCCTGGACGCCGTCGCCGGAAAGCCCTACGGGGCATGGATTCACGGCAACAACGACACCGTGGGTGCTGCACGCGGTGTCGAGACCATCGCGTCGGGCTGGGGATTGGAGAAGGTGTTCGGCACCTTGCACCTCGCCGACGGGGGAAAGGCGGCGCGCGAGCGCTGCTACGAACTGGGCGGCACGGTCTCGGCCGTACTGTCCGACTGAGGGTTACGATCCGATCATGGATTTCGACCGATACGGCCGATTTCTACCCACGGCGTACCAGGGAGCGTCCACCGGCGGTCCCGAGTCGACGTACTGGACGTGGCGCGACACGTCTGTTCATGTGGCGCGCGCGGTCAGGCCCGAATCGAAGGTCCGAGTGCTGGCTCTGCACGGAGCGGGCGGCTACTCGGGTCTGTTGTGGCCGTACGCCGCGATTGCAGCCAGTGAGGGATTCGAAGTGATGTGTCCCGACCTGCCCTTGTACGGAGACACCGTCGTCCCTGATCCAGCGTCGGTGCGCTACGGAGACTGGCTCGATCTTCTCTGCGACCTCGTCGTCGCGGAGAAGTCGATCGACGACCGCCCGTTGATCCTGTTCGGTGCCAGCATGGGCGGCATGCTCGCCTACGAGGTTGCACATCGAACGGGGTTGGTGGACAAAGTGATCGCCACATGTCTGCTCGACCCCGCCGATCCGGTCGCCCGTCGGGCTGCCGCCCGCTTCGACATCCTCGGCGGACCCGCACCCCAGCTGCTGCGGGCGGTGTCATCGGTGGCGGGTCGGGTTCGTGTTCCCGTCAGGTGGATGGCCGACATGGCGAACATGAGTCTGAACTCCGAACTGTCGAACCTGTGCGCTGGAGACCCCAAGGGTGGAGGGGTCGCGGTTCCCGTCGGCTTTCTCGCCGACTTCTTCGGTTACGCGCACACCCGGCCCGAAGAGTACGACGGCCCATCGGTCCTGCTGACCCATCCCGCCGAGGATCGATGGACGCCGCCACAGGTCAGTATCCGATTCTTACAACGCATCCGGGCAGACACCGAGATCGTGATGCTCGACGGGTGCGGTCATCTGCCCGTGGAGGAACCCGGGTTGACGCAGCTGGCAGATGCGCTGAGGTCTGTTCTGAAGAACTATTGAC
Source organism: Rhodococcus sp. IEGM1428 (assembly GCF_050321865.1). Lineage (NCBI taxonomy): Bacteria > Bacillati > Actinomycetota > Actinomycetes > Mycobacteriales > Nocardiaceae > Rhodococcus > Rhodococcus sp. IEGM1428. The sequence goes on from NZ_JBNQFW010000001.1 coordinate 1,287,633, forward strand.
TCAGTCGGAATCGGCGGGGGAGTGGGGTCGCAGAACGTCGTCGGCCGGGATCGACAACGGAATTTCGAGTAGTCGTTCCGGCCAACTCGGGTACGCGGGTCTGATCCACACTCGGTTGTCGTCGAGTTGCGTCATCAATACCCGACGCCACTGCCAATCATCTTGCGGCGTGAGGAGATCGGTCTCGAGCTGCAGAGGCAGCGGGGCTTTCGTCCAGTGCGGCAACGACAGTGATGCCAGTCCGCGTTCTTCCAGGGCGGCAATCGCGTCCTCCAACGACACACCCTGCGCAACAGTGATTCCCACCGGATTGACGGCATCGACCAGGTATCCCTCGTCGTGTTCGTCGCGCGGAGTCGATCCACTCGAGCTGTGTGCGACAGTCCACCCGATCACCTCGCCGTCCGAGGCTCGCTTCACCGGCAATCTGCTACGCCACCGTTCGATATCCACTGTCCCCAGATTACGCGGCCCCGAGGATGCCCGGCTCGATGTAGTGAGTTCGGTGAAGAAACTATGTCCGATTGTGAGCAGGCAGGGCGGTGCCCGTGTTTGACTGCAGGGGATAGTTGATATTTGTACCGCTCTCGATACCAAGGGATTTCGATGACCCTCCCATTCTCGACCGCTCCAGAATCGTTGCTACGCCCGAGTGGAGTCGCTGGTTGATACCGCCGGCAGCACTGTCGATCCACCTCGCGATCGGGTCTGCGTACGCATGGAGCGTGTTCAAGAACGCCATCTCACAGCCCGACGCCCTGGGGCTCAGCGGAACCGTCACCGCTATTCCGTTCCAGCTCGCCATTGTGATGCTCGGCCTGTCTGCCGCGATCTTCGGGACCAGAGTGGAGAAGAACGGTCCCCGCTGGGCGATGGCCGTCTCTCTGGTCTTTTTCGTATCCGGACTGCTCATCTCCGCACTCGGCATGGCACTCGGCCAGTTCTGGCTGGTGATATTCGGTTACGGGTTCGTCGGCGGTATCGGCCTCGGAATCGGATACATCTCGCCCGTGTCGACGCTGATGAAGTGGTTCCCGGACAGGCCGGGAATGGCCACCGGTATCGCCATCATGGGCTTCGGCGGCGGTGCACTCATCGCGTCACCCCTCACCAGCCAACTGATGGTGAACTTCGGCGGCTTCACCGATGGTTCGATAGCCAAGACGTTCCTGACGCTCGGCGTCGGGTACGCGGTGTTCATGGCGCTGGGGGTCGTTCTCATTCGAGTGCCGGCCGAAGGATGGACACCGGCCGGATGGACGCCGCCGGCGTCGTCGGCGATGATTTCCACGCACAACGTGTCGGCCGCGAACGCCGTCAAGACTCCGCAGTTCTGGTTGTTGTGGGTTGTGCTGTGTTTCAACGTCACTGCCGGTATCGGAATCCTCGAGCGAGGCTCGGGTATCTATCAGGACTTCTTTCCCGACGCCACCTCGCCGGAGTCTCTGGCTGCTGCGGCAGCCGGTTTTGTTGCCTTCCTCTCGTTGACGAACATGATCGGACGGTTCGTCTGGTCGTCGGTCTCCGACGCGGTGGGCCGCAAGAACATCTACCGGATGTACTTGGGCGTCGGCGCGTTGCTCTACCTGTACATCGCACTGTTCACCAATACGAACAAGATCCTCTTCATGGTGTCGGCACTGCTGATCCTGTCGTTCTACGGCGCTGGATTCGCAACCGTTCCGGCCTACCTCAAGGACCTGTTCGGCACGTACCAGGTGGGCGCAATCCACGGACGACTGCTCACCGCATGGTCGGTGGCAGGTGTTCTCGGGCCATTGATCGTCAACGCCATCGCCGACGCCGGAGAGTCGGGAACCACCGGCCGGTACCTCCCGGCCTTCTACGTGATGATCGGATTGTTGGTCGTCGGGTTCCTGGCGAACGAAGCCATCAAACCGGTGGCGTCGAAATTCCACGAATCCGATCCGGCTGCGCCCGCCGATTCGACGACCTCGACAGGAGCCAAGGCATGACCACCGCGCGAATGCAGGGAACGATGGTGATCGCATGGCTGTGGGTGTCCGTGCCGTTCGCCTACGGACTGTACGAGCTGATCCTCAAAGCGAAGAATCTCTTCAGCACCTGACGCACCGTGTCGGTGGGTCGTGACAGGGTGGCCCGATGCGAGACATGAGCGCTGCGATGGCGCGACGCACTGCTTTGGCCGCCCAGGGGCTGGCTTCGCGTCGTAGCAGGAGCGCCCCGGCCGGCCGAGCGTCAGTACACGCCGCGATCGACGCCACCGGGTTGTTGCAGATCGACTCGGTGTCGGTGGTGGTGCGCGCGCATTACGCGCCGGTGTTCAGCCGCGTCGGCGCCTACGACAGAAAGATCGTCGACGACGCCGCGTGGACCGACACCACCCGACGCCCCAGGCGGTTGGTCGAGTACTGGGCGCATGAGGCAGCTTTGCTGCCGGTGGAGGACTGGCCGCTGATGCGGTGGCGCATGGAGTTGTATCGACACGGTCGATGGGGCGGAGCCGCCCGCATTCTCGACCGTGAACCGACGTTGGTGGACGATGTTCTCGCCGTGATCGGAGAGCACGGCGCGGCCAGCGCGGGTGAAATAGAGAAGCATCTGGACGTCGAGAAGCCCGGGCGAAAAGGTCCCTGGTGGGATCGAAGCGACGTCAAGGTCGTCTGTGAGCAACTCTTCGCTGCCGGCGTGGTGAGCGTGCCTGCACGTTCCGGGTTCGTTCGGCAGTACGAACTCAGTGAACGGGTGCTTCCCGAAGCCGTGCTGCACAGGCGCGTCGAAGAGTCCGATGCGGTGCGGGCGCTGATCGAAAAGTCTTCTTGCGCACTGGGAATCGGTACCGAGCCGGACCTGCGAGATTACTATCGGCTCTCCCAGAAACAGTCCAAGGCCGCTATCGCCGACCTGGTCGAGGACGGCGTTCTCGAGCAGGTGTCGGTCCGAGGGTGGAATGCGCCGGCCTACATGCATCGAGACGCCAGAACACCGCGAACCGCAACCGCGGCCGCCCTGTTGTGCCCGTTCGATCCGATGATCTTCTTCAGGCCTCGGGTGGAGCGGATCTTCGGGTTCCACTACCGCATCGAGATCTATACCCCGCAGCACAAGCGGATTCACGGCTACTACGTTTTTCCCTTCTTGCTCGACGGCCAGTTGGTGGCGCGCGTCGACCTGAAGGCGGTGCGAGCGCAATCCGAACTGCACGTCATTGCGGCCTACGTCGAGGGGGACCGCGACGCCCGCGACATTGCTCCACGACTGCGGGACGTTCTCCGGGAGATGGCCGACTGGCTCGAACTCGAACGAGTAGTGGTGGGGGAGCGCGGCGACCTCGTGGCAGCGTTGCGCTGAATTCTGCCGAAGTGCCCTGAATTCTTCCGAAGTGCACGTCGGCAGGATCGGTGCCACTATTTCCACTGTGACTTCGCGCCGGACAGATACCGCCTCCGAACTTCCACCCCAGGTCGTCGTGCTGTTCGGGGCGACAGGAGACCTGGCCAAGCGAAAACTCCTGTCCGGAATGATGCACCTGGCATTGTCCGATCTCGCGCCGAACATCCGCGTCGTCGGCACATCGCTCGAAGAGATGTCGACCGACGAATTCCGCGCTCTCGCTCGCGAATCGATCAACACCTACTCGAGTCGCAAAGTGGGCGACGAGCAATGGAGTCGTTTCGCCTCGCGACTGACCTACGTATCGCAGAAGGCAGGACCGGCGGCGCTGGGAGAGGCTGTGGCCGAGGCCGAGATCGAACTGGGAGGAAGCGTCAAACGCCTGCACTACCTGTCTGTTCCACCGAGAGCTGCACTCGCAGTGGTCGATACGCTCGCGTCGGCAGATCTGGTGAAGCGTTCCCGGATCATCATGGAGAAGCCGTTCGGCACCGACCTCGAGAGCGCGATCGCCTTGAATGCACGGGTGCACGAAACGTTCGACGAGGACCAGATCTTCCGGATCGATCACTTTCTCGGGAAGGAACCGGCGCAGAACATCCTGGCGTTTCGTTTCGCCAACGGGTTGTTCGAGCCGATCTGGAACCGCAACTTCATCGATCACGTGCAGATCGACATCCCGGAGAAGCTCGCCCTCGACGGTCGAGCAGGGTTCTACGAGTCCACCGGCGCGTACAAGGACATGGTGGTCACCCATCTGTTCCAGGTGCTGGCCTTCATGGCGATGGAACCGCCGACGGCACTCGAGCCCCGCGCGATCAGTGAAGAGAAGAACAAAGTCTTCCGATCGATGGTGCCGCTGGACCCGAAAAACGTTGTGAGAGGGCAGTATACGGGATATCGATCGGAGGAAGGCGTGGCGCCCGATTCCGACACCGACACCTTCGTGGCACTCGAATGCGAAATCGACAACTGGCGCTGGGCCGGTGTGCCGTTCTACCTCCGTAGCGGGAAACGTCTCGCCGAAGGCCAACGCATCATCTCGATAGCGTTCCGCGAGCCACCGAAGAGCATGTTCCCTGCTGGGTCCGGGGTCGGCGCTCAAGGCCCGGATCATCTGACCTTCGACCTGGCGGACGCATCCAAGGTCTCGCTGTCGTTCTACGGCAAGCGGCCCGGGCCCGGGATGCGCCTGGACAAACTCAGCATGCAGTTCGCCATTCACGAAACCGAACGCGTCGGCGACGTACTCGAGGCCTACGAGCGGTTGATCCTCGACGCCATGTACGGAGACCACACGCTCTTCACCACTGCCGAGGGCATCGAACGACTGTGGCAGGTATCGGAGCCGCTGCTGGCTGATCCGCCTCCGGTGCGCCTGTACTCACCGGGATCCTGGGGCCCCAACGCAATTCATCAACTCATCGCGCCACACGCTTGGCGGCTCCCGTTCGAGCGGGAGTGGCGCGAGAAGAAGTAGCGCCCCTCAGTTGTTCCAGCCGCGATCCTTGCGCATCTGATCACGCAGAGCGCCCTGAACCGCTTGCGACAACCACGAATTGAGAGATACACCGCTGTTGTTGGCGGCATCCTCGGCGCGTTCCTTGATCTGTTCGACCAGCCGAAGCGTCACTCGTCGTACTTCGCCGGAGACGTCGTCCATCGTCGGGTAGTCCTCGGCTTCGGGTGCGTCGGTTACGCCCATGTCCACAATCGGGATGTCGCGTCGTACATCGGCGTGCGCCCGGGGCCCGTCGAGGCGGACCGTGACGGTGTGACCGTCCACCTCGTTCGACACCTCGGCCGCGAAATCCGACAGCGCGGTGAGCAGCATCAATCTGGCCGAGGCCTCCGCGGTCTTTCCGAGTGCCTCCGCCGTCTGCCGGGTGTGTTCGTCTCCCAGGGCGGCAGCCGCAAGAAGATCGGTGCGTAGCGACTCGGTGTACTTGTCCAATTCCATGACGCCAGTGTGGCGTCATAATTGACGTCAGTCAAGGCGCTACGGTGGCGTCGTTCGATCCGTGATGACGTCACGCGTCGCCGAATGCGGTGGTCCGCACTTAGTGTTGTGCGGTGTCATCAGAAATCGAACGTAGAGCGGTGCCCCGAACGGTCGCGCTGAAAGTGCAACTCGTTGCTCGGACCGAATTCGTCCCCCCGGCCGACATCCCGTGGGACACCGACGCCGACGGCGGACAGGCTCTGGTCGAGTTCGCCGGACGTGCGTGCTACCAAAGTTGGTCCAAACCCAATCCCCGGACCGCCACCAATGCGTCGTATCTGCGCCATCTGCTCGACGTGGGGCACCTCTCGGTGCTCGAGCACGCGAGCGTGAGCTTCTACATCACCGGTATCTCTCGGTCGTGCACACACGAGCTCATTCGCCACCGGCACTTCTCCTACTCGCAGCTCTCGCAGCGTTTCGTTCCCGAGCACGACGCCAATGTCGTTCTGCCGCCCGCGATCGAGGGGGACCCCGAGCTCGAAGCACTGTTCGCGACCGCGACGGAGGCCAGTCGCGCGGCGTACACCGAGCTGCTCGGTGCCCTGGAGGGCAAGTTGGAGTCGGTCACCAATGCCGCGTTGCGCGGCAAGCAGGCGCGGCAGGCAGCGAGATCGGTACTGCCGAACGCGACCGAGACACGCGTGGTGGTGAGCGGAAATTACCGCGCATGGCGTCATTTCGTGTCGATGCGTGCCTCGGAGCATGCGGACGTCGAAATTCGCCGCGTCGCCGTCGAATGTCTGCGTAAGCTCGTGTCAGTGGCTCCGGACGTGTTCGGCGACTTCGAGATCTCGACGTTGCCGGACGGTACGGAAGTGGCCCGCAGCCCGTTCGTGACCGAGGTGTAGCGGCAAGGTTCGGATCGGGTCGGAACCGGGTACACCCGCCTGGGTGTCAGCGGGGAGTCCCGCTGCGCGAGAGTGGGCAAAGCACCGGGTAATCTGCTGCCATGACCTACGGTGACGCCGCTCCTTCCGTTGCGCCTGTGTTCGGTACGGTGCTCACCGCCATGGTGACCCCGTTCACGGCGGACGGTAAGTTGGATATCGACGCAGGCGTTCGGCTGGCACTTCACCTCGTCGAGCAAGGCAACGATGGACTGGTTCTGGCCGGCACGACGGGCGAATCGCCCACCACCACCGAGAACGAGAAGCTCGAGCTGTTGCGCGCCGTGATCGCCGCGGTGGGTCATCGAGCTCGCATCATCGCTGGAGCCGGGAGCAACGACACAGCGCACAGTGTGGAATTGGCGCGCGATGCCGCTCGTGCGGGTGCGCACGGTCTCCTCGTCGTCACCCCGTATTACTCGCGGCCTCCTCAGGCCGGGTTGTACGCCCACTTCACCGCGGTCGCGAACGCAACCGACCTGCCCGTGATGCTCTACGACATCCCTCCCCGCTCCGTCGTGCCCATCGAGACCGAGACATTGCGCCGACTCGCCGAGCACCCCAGGATTCTCGCGGTCAAGGACGCCAAGGGAGATCTGAACGCAGGCGCGGAACTGATCGCCTCGACAGGCCTGCAGTTCTATTCCGGCGACGATCCACTGAACCTTCCCTGGCTCTCGGTCGGGGCGACGGGCTTCGTCAGTGTCATCGGCCACCTCGTTCCCGCTCGCCTCCGCGAACTGCACACCGCCTTCATGATGGGTGACATCGCGCGGGCGCAGGCGATCAACGTCAGCCTCATTCCGGTCATTCGCTCGGTCGCACGCCTCGGCGGCGTCAGCGCCTCGAAGGCCGGCCTCCGCCTCATCGGAATCGATGTCGGCGAACCACGACTTCCCCAGGTGCCACCGAGCATCGATCACATCGAATTGCTCGCAGCAGAGCTGCGGGCGGCAGGAGTTCTTGTATGACACGACCTAACCGATCGCGCGGACGCGCAACCCGAAACGCCGGACCGCCGTCCGAGCGGCCGGCCCCCACACAGGGCCGTCCGTCAGGTGCCCGGCAGGGCAAGCCGATGGTGCAGAACTCGGCGCGCACTCAGCGTCCCGACACGCGCCGCGAGTTCGATCCGACGCAACGCCTCGGAACTCCGCCCAAGGCACCGTTCAAGGGCCTGCGTGTGGTTGCGCTCGGTGGCATCGGCGAAATCGGTCGCAACATGACGGTGTTCGAGCACCAGGGCAAGATGCTGATCATCGACTGCGGCGTGCTCTTTCCCGAGGACCAGCAGCCGGGTGTCGACCTAATCCTGCCCGATTTCCGGCACATCGAGAACCGCATGGCCGACGTCGAGGCAGTAGTTCTGACGCACGGTCACGAGGACCACATCGGAGCTGTCCCGTTCCTGCTTCGTCTGCGCCCTGACCTGCCCGTCGTCGGATCCAAGTTCACCCTCGCGCTCGTCGCGGCCAAGTGCCGTGAGCATCGGCTGCGTCCGAACCTCGTCGAGGTCATCGAGGGTCAGCACACGCAGCACGGCCCGTTCGACTGCGAGTACTTCGCGGTGAACCACTCGATTCCCGATGCGCTTGCCATTGCCATCAGGACCGATGCCGGTCTGGTGCTGCACACGGGTGACATCAAGCTCGATCAGCTGCCGCTCGACGGGCGCCTGACCGACCTGGCCGGCTTCTCGCGGCTCGGCGACGAGGGCGTCGACCTGTTTCTGGTCGACTCCACCAACGCCGAGGTGCCCGGATTCGTCACCCCGGAACGTGAGATCGGCGGCGTACTCGACACCGTCATCGGCAAGGCGAAGCAGCGCGTCATCGTCGCGTCGTTCGCCAGTCACGTGCACCGCATCCAGCAGGTCATCGACGTCGCCGAGCGGTACAACCGTCGCGTCGCGTTCGTCGGACGCTCGATGGTCCGCAACATGCAGATCGCCCAGGATCTGGGCTATCTGCGGGTGCCCGACGGTCTCGAGGTCAATGTCGACACTGCCGCAACGCTTCCCGACGATCGGTTGGTGCTCATCTCCACCGGCTCGCAGGGCGAGCCGCTGTCGGCACTGTCCCGGATGGCTCGGGGCGAGCACCGTCAGATCAACGTCAAGGCCAACGATCTCGTGGTACTGGCGTCCTCGCTCATCCCCGGCAACGAGAACTCGGTGTTCGCTGTGGTCAACGGCCTCGCCAAGCGTGGCGCCACCGTCGTGACGCAGCAGAATGCGAAGGTTCACGTCTCGGGCCACGCCTCGGCGGGTGAGCTGCTGTACCTCTACAACGCGGTACGGCCCACCAATGCCATGCCGGTGCACGGCGAGTGGCGTCATCTACGCGCCAATGCGGCGCTGGCCAAGGCGACGGGTGTACCCGAGGACCGCGTGGTGCTGGCCGAGGACGGCGTGGTGGTCGACATGGTCGACGGGCTCGCCGAGATCGTCGGGCAGGTTCCGGTCGGTCACGTGTACGTCGACGGCCTGTCGGTCGGTGACGTCGGCGATTCGACGCTGTCGGATCGTCTCGTACTGGGCGAGGGCGGCTTCATCGCGATCAGTGTTGCCGTCGATTCGGCCACCGGCCGTGCGGTGACCGCACCCGAGGTGTCCGGTCGCGGCTTCTCCGACGATCCGGCCGCACTCAAGGAAGCCGGTCAACTCGTCGAGTCGGAGTTGCAGCGTCTGGCGTCCGACGGCGTGTCCGATACGCACCGCATCGCGCAGGCAGTGCGCCGAGTCGTCGGTCGGTGGGTAGCGGACAAGTACCGGCGCAAGCCGATGATCGTTCCGACGATCATCGCGGTCAAGCCGCAAACGCAGTCCTAGGGAGCAAACGCAGTCCTAGGGATCAGACGAGCAGTCGCCATACGCCGATGAGGCCGAGGACGACGATGGCACCGCGTAGGGCCGCCGGCGACAGCCGGCGGCCGTACCGGGCTCCGACGGCACCGCCGATCAGCGATCCCACGGCGATCAGACCGGCGGCCTGCCAACTGATGTCGTCGAATCGAAAAATCGTGAACGCAACTGCGGCAACGATGTTCACCACGAGCGACAGCAAGTTCTTGGCTGCATTCATCCGCTGCATCGTCTCGGGGAGCAAGGCTCCCATAACGCCGATGAGCAGAATTCCCTGTGCTGCAGTGAAATAGCCGCCGTAGATGCCGACCAGCAGAGTGCCGATGGTGACCAGAGCCATTCGGCCGCGACCGATCTGGTTCGCCGCCTTACCCGCAGCCTCCGATCGCCGTTTGGCCCAGGCTTGGATTTTCGGTTGTGCGACAACGAGAATCAACGCACCGATGAGCAGAACCGGAACCACAGAGGCGAATACTTTTTCCGGTAGGTGCAGCAGCAGCCATGCTCCACCGAGCGCTCCGACGAAAGATGCGGGCAATTGCCAGCGCAGTCGATGCCACTGTCCGCGTAGTTCTCGGCGATACCCCCACGTCCCCGAGACGCTTCCCGCCACCAATCCGATGGCGTTGGACATCGTGGCGACCACCGGGGGATACCCGAACGCGACCAGCGTCGGAAACGTGATCAACGTTCCGGAACCGACGACGGCGTTGATCGCACCGGCACCGAGGCCGGCGAGCAGGATGACGAGAATTTCCGATACCGGCACTGTTGGGAGGTTACCCAGACAAAGGATGGGATCCCGCGGCAGGATGCCGCTGGTTCCGTCTGGCCGTAGCCTGGAGCGCGTGAGCCTTGCCCAGGACGAACGTTCCCAACTTGTTCAGACCCTTCTCGACGTGGGTCCCGACGCGCCGACGCTGTGCGGTGAGTGGACTGCGGCCGATCTGGCCGCCCACCTCGTCGTCCGCGAACGAAGGCTCGACGCGTCGCCGGGAATCCTCCTGCCGCCGCTCGCCGGATACACCGAGCGGGTTCAGCGTTCCGTCGCGAATCGACCGTTCGCGGCCGTGGTCGAGGACGTTCGCACCGGACCGCCGATGTGGTCGCCGTTCGCTCTGCTGGATCCGCTGATCAACCTCGGCGAGATGTTCGTTCACCACGAGGATCTGCGCCGTGCCACCGGGAGTTGGACGCGACGAGTACTGCCGGTCGCGGTGGAGAAGCGACTGTGGCCGCAGGTTCGGTTCATCGGACGAGCAGGGCACCGCTCGGCGACGATTCCGGTGCATGCTCGCACTCCGGACGGCCGTGCTGCCACGTTCAAGGGTGGCTCCGGCACCGGTGTGACCGTGGTGGGGGAGCCGTCCGAACTGCTTCTCTACGCGTTCGGCCGAGACCAGCTGGAGGTCGAGTTCGAGGGTTCGGCGGGCGACATCGCTGCGGTGAAAGCGCTCGATCTGAGCTTCTGACGCACATCCTGTCCGCTGTTACTGGTGTTGCGGATGGTTTCGACGGGGCTGTTGCGACTAGCCTGGGTGCATGGCAGGAAAGACCAGCACCTCCACCGCCAGGGCCGGATCCAGCGGATCCGGGTCTTCGCGCGCGTCCGGCACGGCTCGTAAGTCCGGCACCGGTCGCACAGCACGCACCGTCACGACGCCGAAGAAGCCCACCGCGCCGCGCAACCCGGCGACCACTCGGGCGAGCGCGTCGTCTCGCGGCAAGGGACCTGCGAGAGGAACAGCGTCACGGCGTCCGCCCACCAAGAAGAAGTCACGCGGTGCGCTCGACGCGATCGGCCGCGGAATCGCGTCCACATGGTCGATGGCGGCACGAGGTGTCGGTGCCACGACCAGGACGGTCGGTAAGGCCGCCGACATCGAGCACGGACACCGTCGGGACGGAATCGCTCTCGGGCTGATTGCCGTCAGCGTCGTTGTTGCCGCGAGTGTGTGGTTCAGTGCCGGGGGACCCGTCGGTGAATGGATCGAGGTGGGTATCCGCGCCGTCATCGGTGAGGCCGGTTATGTTGCGCCCGTTCTCGGCATCGGCATCGCGGTCGTTCTGATGCGGTCCGAACCCCGTCCCGAGGTGCGGCCTCGGCTGGTTCTGGGCTCGATTCTTCTCGGCCTCCCGATCCTCGGCCTGTGGCACATGGCCGCTGGCTCGCCGACCGACGCCGCAGGCCGGTCCGAGGGTGCGGGCTTCGTCGGGTACGTGGCGGGCGGTCCGATCGCCGACGGCCTCACCGTCTGGTTGGCCGTGCCTCTGCTTCTGCTTGCCGGCCTGTTCGGAGTGCTGCTGCTCACCGGTACCACCGTGCGCGACGTACCGGACCGCATGCGTGCGCTGTTCGGCACCGACAGTCGGGGCGACGAATACGAGGACTACGACCCGGCCGACTTCGGGTCCGAATTCGGAGACGAGGGCTACGGCGACTACGACTCCAACTTCGATGCCGACGGCTATCCGGTCCACGGCGGCGCTGACCCGTACGACAACTATCCGACCGAGGAGTACATCCCGGTCGCGAAGCCCCCGCGCGCCCGTAAGACCCCGGCCCCGGAGGCCGCCACCGAGGTCATCGCGCCTGCGGCTGCCGCAGTGCCGGTACCCGACGCGCCTCCCGATCCTGCGCGGCCGAAGCCCAAGCCGATCGTCAAGGCGGCCGAACCGAAGCAGGCAGCCGAGGACGACAAGATCGTCGTCGATCGCGTCGTCGATGGGGATTACACGCTGCCGTCGTTGTCGCTGCTCATCGACGGCGACCCGCCCAAGACGCGGAGCCAGGCCAACGACGCCATGATCGAGGCGATATCCGAGGTCCTCGAGCAGTTCAAGATCGACGCCGCGGTCACCGGATTCACCCGGGGCCCGACGGTCACCCGCTACGAAGTCGAACTCGGACCGGGTGTGAAGGTCGAGAAGATCACCGCGCTCGCCCGCAACATCGCGTACGCGGTCGCGACCGACAACGTACGTCTGCTCGCACCGATCCCCGGCAAGTCCGCGGTCGGTATCGAGGTACCGAACTCGGACCGTGAGATGGTGCGACTGGCCGACGTGCTGACCGCGCCGTCGACGCGCAAGGATCACCATCCGCTGGTGATCGGACTCGGTAAGGACATCGAGGGCGACTTCGTCAGTGCCAACCTCGCGAAGATGCCTCACTTGCTGGTGGCCGGATCCACCGGTTCCGGTAAGTCGAGCTTCGTGAACTCGATGCTGGTGTCGTTGCTCGCGCGGGCCACGCCGGACGAGGTTCGGATGATCCTGATCGACCCGAAGATGGTGGAGCTGACGCCGTACGAGGGCATTCCGCACCTCATCACCCCGATCATCACGCAGCCCAAGAAAGCTGCCGCAGCGCTGGCCTGGCTCGTCGAGGAGATGGAGCAGCGCTACCAGGACATGCAGATCAACAAGGTCCGGCACATCGACGACTTCAACAAGAAGGTCCGTTCGGGCGAGATCACCGCACCCCTGGGCAGTGAACGCGTCTACCGGCCTTACCCGTACATCCTCGCGATCGTCGACGAGCTCGCCGACCTGATGATGACCGCCCCGCGCGACGTCGAGGAAGCGATCGTGCGGATCACGCAGAAGGCCCGCGCCGCCGGTATCCACTTGGTGCTCGCCACCCAGCGGCCCTCGGTCGACGTCGTGACCGGTCTGATCAAGACGAACGTCCCGTCGCGTCTTGCCTTCGCGACATCGTCGTTGACGGACTCCCGAGTCATCCTGGATCAACCGGGTGCCGAGAAGCTGATCGGTATGGGCGACGCACTGTTCCTGCCGATGGGTGCGGGCAAGCCGACACGTCTGCAGGGTGCGTTCATCACCGACGAGGAAATCGCGGCGGTCGTCGACTTCGCCAAGAACCAGGCCGAGCCGGAGTACAACGACACCGTCACCGCAGCGAAGGTCTCGGACAAGAAGGATGTCGACCCCGATATCGGCGACGACCTCGACGTGCTGTTGCAGGCGGTCGAACTCGTCGTGACCAGCCAGTTCGGTTCGACGTCGATGCTGCAGCGCAAACTACGCGTCGGTTTTGCCAAGGCCGGGCGCTTGATGGACCTGATGGAGAACCGCGGAGTGGTAGGACCGAGCGAGGGATCGAAGGCTCGCGAAGTGCTCGTCAAACCGGACGAGCTCGACGGTCTGCTGTGGTCGATCAAGGGTGGCGACCCGGACGAGCAGCCGGCTTCGGACGAGTTCTGACCCTCCCCGTTCGCGTGAATGAACCACTGCAGCCGTCTCGGCAGTGCAATGGTTCATTCACGCGAACCGGGTGAGCGGGGCGATCAGGACGTGAAGGTGCCCATCACCGGAGTCCATTCGTCGAACGTTGCCGACTCGATGAGGTTCTCGATCGCGAACGGATCCTGCGCGAAGAGTGTTTCGACGGTCGCGGCGTCCGGCCCCTCGACCAGCAGCAGTGCCCCGCTGCCGTCGGCGTAAGGGCCACTAGAGACCAGCGTCTTCTGCTCGAGCAGTTCGGCCAGCCAGGCACGGTGGGCTGCGCGATGGGTGTCGCGGCCGTCCGTGGTGGTGGGGGAGTAGGTGTAGCTGACGGCGATGAGGGGCATTGCGCTCTCTTCCGGATTCGGGGGTTGTCCGAAGAATTCTGTCAGAGAGACAGCAGCATTCGAGTGTTGCCCAGAGTGTTCGGCTTGACGTAGCTCAGGTCCAGGAACTCCGCCACGCCGGTGTCGTACGACCGGCACATCTCCGCATAGACCTCGGCGGTGACGGGGGTTCCGTCGATTTCGGCGAATCCGTGCCGCGAGAAGAAGTCCACCTCGAAGGTCAACACGAACACTTTCTGCAACGCCAGATCACGCGCGACCTCGACGAGTTTGGCGACGATGAGATGCCCGGCACCATGCCCTTTCGCAGCGGGATCGACTGCCACTGTTCGTACCTCGCCGAGATCGGCCCAGAGCACATGCAATGCCCCGCACCCGATGACCTCGCCGTCACGTTCGGCGACCCAGAATTCCTGTACGGCTTCGTAGAGCGTGACGAGGTTCTTCTCGAGCAGAATCCGGCCGGCGTAGATATCGATCAGGCGCTTGATCTCGGGAATGTCCGAGGTCCTGGCACGACGCACGGTGAGGGTGCCGACGTGTGCGGAGCGGCTGTCCGTGGTCTCGGAATGTGCGTCGGATTCGGGATTTGCGTTGTCGCGACTCGCCCGATTCGGCCCAGAAGTCATGGGGTGAACAGTAGTCAGTACCGCAACCGATAAACTTTTCGTGTGTCGTTCAGTGAGCTGTGTCCCCGTCTCGGCGGGTGGACGCTGCGCGAGGGTGGACCTGCCGCCGGATTCGACACTGTCGGTTTGCGAGTTCGACTATGACAGAGCCGGTTGCGCCTGATCAGGGCGTCCCGTCGAGTAGTGGTGAGGCAAACAGTCGTGCCCCGGTCAGCGGTGGCTCCCGCGCCGTGAGTGGTGCGCGCAGCACAGATTTGCCACATGGCAACGCAGGCCCCGGTGGAACGGACGACGTGCCGTTGCTCAACATCGCCAACATCTTGACGGTTCTTCGAATCGCACTGGTGCCGGTGTTTCTCGCGGCGTTGTTCGTGGGGGACGGCCACGACACCACCTGGCGCCTGACAGCAACAGCAGTATTCGCTGTTGCCGCCATCACCGACCGGATCGACGGCCAGGTGGCACGCAAGTACGGTCTGGTCACCGATTTCGGAAAGATGGCAGACCCCATCGCAGACAAGGCACTGATCGGTGCCGCGCTCGTCGGTCTGTCGATGTTGGGCGATCTGTCCTGGTGGGTGACCGTGATCATCGGGGTGCGGGAAATCGGCATCACCGCGGTGCGCTTCGCCGTCATCCGGCACGGTGTGATCCCCGCCGGCCGCGGCGGGAAGGTCAAAACTCTGGTGCAGACATTCGCCATTGGGGTGTACCTGTGCCCGCTGCCGAGTGCGGTCGATCCCGTCGCGATGGCGCTGATGGCTCTCGCGGTTCTGCTGACCGTCTACACCGGCATCGATTACGTGGTGCAGGCCGTTCGGCTGCGCCGAGGAGTGTCCGCCTCGTGAACGCGTCGGCGGGTTACAGTCTTGGCAAACGTGTCGGAGGTGCTTCGGCGCGTGTTGGAGTGAACGGGCATATAGGGTCGGGAACCAATCGGACCGACTGGGACGTTGAACATCATGACGGCTCCGGACGAACGAGATATGAACGTTGTCGTCTCGACGGCTCGGCCGTCGGTACGGACACCAACGAGGAGGAGCGAGATGGCGCTGCTATTGCGTGAAGCACTCGGCGACAGTCTGCGGCGCACTCGCGTCGCACAGAGCCGAACCCTGCGTGAAGTCTCGAATACTGCACGCGTGAGCCTGGGGTATCTCTCCGAGGTGGAACGTGGCCGTAAGGAGGCGTCGAGCGAACTGCTCGCCGCGATCTGCGATGCCCTCGCCGTCCCGCTCTCGGATGTCATGAGCGATGTCAGCGTGACACTGTCCGACGCGTCCATCGCGGCCGCTCGACCCGACGAGGCGGCCGTCGCAACTCGCATCGACGGCGATACCCGTGTCGTGATTCCCGCACCTGCTGCCAGAGCTCTCGCTGCCGCCTAAGATCGGAAAAGTACTCCGTTTCCACTCCTGACCCAGACCAGACACCCGACTTTTTCAGCACGGACAGGTTCATTCCGGTCACTGCGAGAGCAGCCGACCCGTACGCGGCCACCGCGGCGCAACAGATGGAGGCAGGACCACCCCATGGCTAATCCTTTCGTCAAGGCCTGGAAATACATGATGGCGCTCTTCAATTCCAAGATCGACGAGAAGGCCGACCCCAAGGTTCAGATTCAGCAGGCGATCGAAGATGCGCAGCGGCAGCATCAGGCTCTGTCCCAGCAGGCTGCGTCCGTCATCGGTAATCAGCGTCAGCTCGAGATGAAGCTCAGCCGTCAGCTGGACGAGGTCGAGAAGCTCAACGCGAACGCTCGGCAGGCAGTCACGCTGGCAGATCAGGCCGCCACAGCGGGCGATATCGAGAAGGCCACGCAGTACACCAATGCTGCCGAGGCGTTCGCCGCCCAGCTGGTGACCGCCGAGCAGAGCGTCGAGGACCTCAAGGTTCTGCACGATCAGTCACTGCAGGCTGCCACTCAGGCCAAGAAGGCCGTCGAGCAGAACGCAATGGCACTGCAGTCCAAGGTCGCCGAACGCACCAAGCTGCTCAGCCAGCTCGAGCAGGCGAAAATGCAGGAGAAGGTCAGCGAATCGCTGCGCTCGATGGACAGCACGCTGTCCGCTCCCGGTAACACTCCGAGCCTGGACGCTGTTCGCGACAAGATCGAGCGCCGCTACGCCGATGCTCTCGGTTCGGCCGAGTTGGCTCAGAACACCGTCTCGGGCCGCATGCTTGAGGTCCAGCAGGCGTCGGTGCAGATGGCGGGCCACAGCCGGCTCGAGCAAATTCGCGCGTCCATGGCGGGCGACTCGCTGCCGTCCGGCGATTCTGCTGCTGCCAAGCCGTCGATCGCCAAGTCCCCGAACGCAACGCCCGAGCCCCCGGCCCAGGCGTGATCGTCCGGACGAACACGCCTGTCGACTGACACCACTCTCGGCATGGGTAGAAAAGAACACGAATCGGGCCGGTGTCGTAAGCGGCCGGCCGTTTCGCTCGATCGGGACTCCATTACCGCGGCGGTAGCGGAGTCGGGCGCGGTGGTGCGGTCTCTGGCGGAATCGGCGCGCACTGTCGGTGCGTCCGTGTTCGATGCTGCCGGACGTCGAAAAGATCCTCGGGCCAAGCATCTGAAGAAGATTCGTCGAGCCAGACGACGGGGAATACGGTTCGGAGCCGCCTCCAGCACCACGGCAGCAGGAACAGCAGGACTGGCTGTGCTGTCTGCACCGGAGTGGTCGCTGTTCGTCGGCGGCGGAGGTGCAGCGCTCATGGCCGTTCCGGCTGTCTTCGCGGTCACCCGGCTCCGACGGCTGCGATCCCAGCCGGTTCCCGTGGGGATACCGGCCAGGCGCACGTTGCCTCAGCGCGGATCTGCCGCATACGAACCGATGGCCCGGCTGGCCGGAGCCGAGAAGAGTCTGTTCGAGCTGTTGGGAATTCTGGCGAGATCCGAGACGATCGGGACCGACGAGGTGGAAGAGACGATCGGTGTGGCCTCGGACGCTGCCCAGGGCCTCGAGGGTGTCGCCGTCGACATCGCCGCTCTGGAACGAGCAGGGGCAGCCAGCTTCGCCACACGTGAACATCTGCGCATTGGAATAGATTCGGCTGCAGCAGACCTCGCGGCCGGAGTCGATCAATACGAACAACTGGTCGCGGCCGCTGCACGCATGACCGGACCGGCTGCATTCACATCGACGACCGTTGTGGACGTCCACCGCCGCGAGCTCGAGTCGGCCACCGACCGATTGCAAGGATGGGCCGAGGCACTCACCGAGATCGATCGGATTCGGGCGCGGCACCGCTGACACAATTCAGGGTTCACCCCGATGTGCTCGGAGCGCACCGATGCCAAGATCGGAATACGCGACACGACACGGTGCGCGTCGATACGGTTGGAGTTCCACATGTTCTGGAAAGTGCTCGGATTCATCGTCCTGGTCTGGATCGCACTCGCGCTGCTCGGCACCATCATCAAGGGTGTGTTCTGGCTGGTTGTGGCCGGTGCGATCGTGTTGGGACTGGTGTGGCTGTACAAAGCGATCTCGTCGAACGACGACCACCCTTCGCTCAAGTTCTGACTCGTCTGTCCCTCAACCTCCCGACGAGCGATTCCGGGCTACGAACACCCTTAGAGCACCCGGTACGGTCTGCACTGTGACCGGAAGATCGCCGACGCGTTCACCGTCCGCATATGCGACGATTCCCTCGCACCTGAGGGTGACCCGTTCCGACGTGTAGGTGTCGACCTCGGGGAGATCGATGTGCGTTCCCCGGTAGAGGGTAGGCGACATCCTGAGAAGTCGAGTTCGGCTCACTCCCCGCACGACGGTGATGTCGAGCAGTCCGTCGTCCACTCGAGCCGCGGGGCATATCTCCATCCCGCCGCCGTAACAGCTGCCGTTTCCGACGGCGACCAGTGTGGCGTCGACCCGAAGTTCGGCATCGTCCAATTCCAAGATGTACGAAAGTTTTTCGAGCGTGGCCAACTGCAGAATCATGGCTGCGTTGTAGCGCAGGGGACCGCCGAACCATCCAAGTCGACCGGCTCTCTCGGTGACCAGGGAATCGAAACCACTGGACAAGACGGTTGCAAACCACCGGTCACCGACTCGACCCAAATCGATCGTTCGCGTGAGATCGTCGGCGACGACGTCAGCTGCCCGGACTGCATCGCCCCGAGGTATCCCCAGAACGCGGGCCAGATCGTTTCCGGTGCCCGCAGGTATCAGACCCAACGGGGTGTCGGTGCCGGCGAGTACCTGGATCACGAGATTGACCAGCCCGTCGCCGCCGACCGCGACCACGGCATCCGTTCCGCTGTCGACGGCTCTGTTCAACAATGCCAACGCGTCTCCCGGGGTGCGGCCTTCGATGGCCGTGACGTGAATTTCGCGTTCGCGGAGTCGTGCCACGGCACGCCGACCGGTATGCGCTGCGCGCCCACCACCGGCCGTCGGATTGGTCAGCACTGTTACCGATCGGGTCATGGTCGTCCGGATTCGTCGGTCACGTCGATCAGCTTGCCAGGGTTGACGATTGCCGTGTCGGTGACCGGCGCTATTCCCCGTCGTCTCTCTTCGGCGTAGATTGCCGATTCGTGCTCTCGCTGAATCGAGGACCGAATGTGACCGAAGCCGTGAGGTACAGTAACGAAATTAGTTGATCCGGCCCGTGGTACTGATCTTCGGCCCATAGTGTGAAGGGTGGCACGTGACCGAGCGACCGGTGTCGAGTCCTGCCTCGTCTCAGTCCACGCATTCGTGCGAGACGGATGCGCCCGAGAAGTCGATCGAAGACTCCGTCCTCGATGCGGCCCGATCGTGCATCCTCGAGCATGGTGTCCGGCGCACCACCCTGGCCGAGATCGCCCGACGAGCCGAGGTCAGCAGACCTACTGTCTACCGGAGATGGACGGATACCCGGGCAGTGGTGTCCAGCCTGCTCACCCGCGAGATCAGCGCACTCATACCGAGCTTCGACGCGACCGCGTCCGGTCGAGAGCAGATCGTGTCCGCTGTGGGCGAGGCTGCCGATCGGATCCGAATCCACCCGCTGTTCGTGAAGATTCTGCGTTCCGATTCCGATGTGCTCGCTACGTACATCCTGCATCGGCTCGGTACCAGTCAATCGTTGATCATCGATACTTTGACGTCGTTGGTGGTTGTGGGACAACGTGATTCGTCGATTCGCCCCGGGGATCCCACGACGTTGGCAACGATGTTGCTGTTGATGGTGCAGTCGGCTGTCCAGTCCGCCGAGATGGTGTCCGAGCGCATCCCGGGTGCCGAGGTGATGCACCAGATGGCGTATGCGGTCGATGCCTATCTGCGTCCCCGGAGTGCGTGACGGGATTTCGTTGACCTGTAGTGATCTCGACACGCGTCGAGTTCGTGGAGTCGGGTGTGGCACGCTGGGCCGGTGCGAGTTGCAGTGGTGGCCGGGCCCGATCCGGGGCATGCGTTTCCGGCCATTGCCCTGTCTCTGTTGTTTCGTCGGGCCGGTGACGAACCGGTCCTGTTCACCGGAAGTCGTTGGGTGCCCGACGCCCGTGCGCTCGGGCTTCGGGCATTCCCGTTGGGCGGACTGACACCGCGACCGGAGGACGACGATCTGGACGCCGGACAGCGTATCCACTCTCGCGCGGCGTTCGTCTCCACCGAATTGTTGCCCGACCTCGAGCGGGAGAACGTCGATCTCGTGGTGTCCGACATCCTGACCGCAGGAGGCGGCATGGCTGCCGAGCGGCTCGGTACACCCTGGGTCGAGCTCTCGCCCCATCCTCTGTATTCACCCTCGAAAGGGTTGCCGCCCATCGGAAGTGGCTTGGCTCCCGGCACCGGTCTTCGTGGCAGGCTGCGCGATACCGTGATGCGCGCGCTGACGGCACGCTCGATCGCGCAGGGGCGGACTCAACGCTCCCTCGCCAGGACGAGTATCGGGCTACCCGCCCGGGATCCGGGCCCGAGTGCTCGTCTGATTGCCACCATTCCCGCGTTGGAGGTGGAGCGACCCGACTGGCCCGAGGACGCGCACGTGATCGGTCCGTTGCTGTGGGAGCCGACCGACGATCTGCTCGAGCTGCCGGACGGCGAATCCCCTTTGGTGATGGTCGCCCCGTCGACGGCGTTCACCGGTGCCGAGGGAATGCTCGAGATGGCGCTGAAAGGGTTGGACGGCACCGGGGTTCGGGTCGTGGCGTCGGTTCTCGACGGGGTCCCCGATGTACTGCCGAACTGGGCGAATGCGGGCCTCGGTCGGCAGGACGAGCTTCTGCGTCACGCCGATGTGGTGGTGTGCGGTGGTGGTCATGGCATGTTGGCCAAAGCTCTCATTCACGGAGTTCCGGCGGTGACCGTGCCCGGTGGCGGTGATCAGTGGGAACTGGCGAATCGGGCCGCGCGTCAGGGGAGCGCCGTGATCGTGCGACCCCCTACGGCAACGTCGATCGCCGGCGCGGTGGCCGACGTTCTCGCCGATCCGCGATTTGCCCGGGCTGCCGCCGTGGCGGCGGCAGGCGCGAAGTCCGTCGAAGATCCGGTGACGGTATGCCACGAGGTCCTCGCCCGGAACGCGCGAGGGACGGGACGTTAGGGTTGACGATGTGCGTCTGACCGAATTTCGTGAACTGCTCACCGAGGAGTTCGGCTCCGTTCGAGGCAATTCCCTGTTGACCGATCATGTGCTGTCCGGGATCGGACGAACCGGGGCTCAGGCCATCGAGGAGGGCGTCGACCCGAGGGAAGTGTGGCGCTCGATCTGCTACGAGTTCGACGTTCCCAGAGAACGCTGGTAGCGCTCTGCGGATCGGATCGAGTTTGCTCGGCGTGTCGAACGTCGTGGTAGTTGACTCGAACACGTGTTCCCCTATGCTGGTGTCAACGGTTGCTGAGCGGTCCAGAGAAACTTCTTGTCGGTACCCCGTTCTAGCGTTACCGACGACAAAGCTGATCGACACGACACAGCTGAACGACACGACACAGGGAGCTCACGATGGCTGCATACGATCGCGACAAAGCACTCGATCTCGCACTCGCGCAGATCGACAAGAACTTCGGCAAGGGTTCGGTGATGCGCCTCGGTGACGAGGTCCGCCAGCCCATTGCCGTCATCCCCACAGGATCGATCGCGCTCGATGTGGCACTCGGCATCGGAGGGTTGCCGCGTGGACGTGTCATCGAGGTCTACGGCCCGGAGTCCTCGGGTAAGACCACCGTTGCCTTGCACGCGGTGGCCAGCGCTCAGCGGGCCGGCGGCATCGCTGCCTTCATCGACGCGGAGCATGCACTGGATCCGGACTACGCGAAGAAGCTCGGTGTCGACACCGATGCTTTGCTGGTCTCGCAGCCCGATACCGGCGAGCAAGCCCTCGAAATCGCCGACATGCTGATCCGTTCGGGCGCACTCGATATCCTCGTGATCGACTCGGTGGCTGCACTCGTGCCGCGCGCCGAGATCGAAGGCGAGATGGGCGACAGTCACGTGGGTCTGCAGGCTCGCCTGATGAGCCAGGCGCTGCGCAAGATCACCGGCGCGATGAGCAACTCCGGCACCACCGTCATCTTCATCAACCAGTTGCGCGAGAAGATCGGCGTCATGTTCGGCTCTCCCGAAACCACCACCGGTGGTAAGGCATTGAAGTTCTACGCCTCGGTTCGCCTCGACATCCGCCGCATCGAGACCCTGAAGGACGGAACCGACGCCATCGGTAACCGCACTCGGGTCAAGGTCGTCAAGAACAAGGTCGCGCCGCCGTTCAAGCAGGCCGAGTTCGACATCATCTACGGCAAGGGCATCAGCCGCGAGGGCTCGTTGATCGACATGGGCGTCGAGCACGGCTTCATTCGTAAGTCGGGTTCGTGGTTCACCTACGAGGGCGATCAGCTCGGCCAGGGCAAGGAGAACGCCCGCAAGTTCATGCTCGAGAACCCCGATGTGCGGGACGAGATCGAGAAGAAGATCATGGAGAAGCTGCAGATCGGCGCGGACGTCACCGCGGAGGAGCCTGCAGTCGCTCCGGTCGACTTCTAACCTGTTGTCGCTGTGCAGCAGCGAGACGAGGGTGGCGGCACCGAGGCGCAGGCGAAAGATGTCTGCCTTCGGCTGCTGACCGACCGAGCACGTAGCAGGCACGAACTCGAAGCGAATCTTGCGAAGAAGGGCTTCACTGCCGAGATCACGGCCGCAGTTCTCGACCGGCTCGAAAAGGCAAAGCTTGTCGACGACGAGTCCTTCGCGCAGCAATGGGTCCAATCCCGGCACAAGTTTTCAGGCAAGGGCAAACGCGCGCTGAGCATGGAGCTCCGAAACAAGGGCGTCAGCAGCGAGCTCGCTGTAAGCGCATTGGATCTGATCGATGCCGACGACGAGCGCCACCGTGCAGGTGAATTGGTACGCAAGCGATTTCGCACCCTGAGGCTGCCTGATCCGAGTGGTCCGGATGCCCGTGTGGAGCGAGACAAGGTAGTCCGCAAGCTGGTCGGTATGCTCGCTCGCCGCGGATACTCGCAAGGAATGGCATTTGCGGTGGTCAAAGAAGAACTCGACCGCGCAGGTGCAGACACCGAAGACTTCGACGGCCCCGACTCGATGTGATCGTCCACCTCGAGGCGGTGCCGTCGAGAAACAGTAAGGCCCGCAACACCACCGGTGTTGCGGGCCTTACTTGTAAAGGATTTCCGAATGTTTCAGCTGATGCTAGGTCAGGCTGCCTGACCGCCGTCGAGAGCAGGAACGACATCGGCGGTGCCGCCCTTACGCTTTCGCGATCGCAGTCGACGTTCGACCACGGTGGCCAGCTTCGTCAGCGCGGAGTTGATGATGATCATGATGACAGCCACGATCACCAGCGACGGCAGATAGTTGCTGTAGAACGCGCCGACCTGTTGACCGGAGCGGACGACTTCGACGTACCCGATGACGTAACCGAGCGCCGAGTCCTTCAGCGCCACCACCATCTGCGAAATGATCGCCGGGAGCATGGCGGTGACGGCCTGGGGGAGCAGGACCAGCAGCATGACCTGGCTCTTGCGCATGCCCAGTGCCGACGCGGCTTCGCGTTGACCCTTCGGCAGCGAATTGACACCGGCGCGGACGATCTCGGCGATGACCGAACCGTTGTACAGAGTCAGGCCTGTGACCACGGCAGCCAAGGCAAGATACTTGACCTTGAAGACCTCGTAGTCGGCGTACACCGCGTACAGGAAGATCATCAGGATGAGTACGGGAACTGCGCGGAACACCTCGACGAATGCGCCACTGATCACCCGTACCACCCGGTGATCGGAGAGCCTGCCGATACCTAGGGCCGCACCGAGAATCAATGCGAACACGATCGACAGTGCCGCGGCGATCAACGTTCCCTGAATACCGGGCAACAGATACGTGGTCCACGTGGTCGATTCGAGGAATGGACTCCACTTGTCCGCGGTCAGCTGACCTTTGGAGTCGAGTGCGCGATAGATCAGGAACGCGATTCCCAGGGAGAAGACCGCGACTACGCCCGACAGAATGCGATACCGCAGTACTGCCTTGGGCCCGGGTACGTCGTACAGGACTGCTACTGCATCACTCATCATGACACCGCCAATCGCTTGCTGATGTAGCCGAACAGCAGCCCGGTCGGGAGCGTCAGGATCATGAAGCCGAGGGCAAAGATGCCGCCGACGACGAAGATCGCGGCTTCGTTCTCGATCATCTCTTTCATCAGGAACGATGCTTCGACAACACCGATGACCGAGGCGATGGTCGTGTTTTTCGTCAGTGCAATCAGAACGCTACCCAGCGGTCCGACCACTGCGCGAAATGCCTGAGGCAACACGACAATGCTCACGTTCTGGGTAAAGGTCATGCCCAGAGAACGGCCTGCTTCGGCTTGCCCGACCGGCACCGTGTTGATTCCCGATCGCAATGATTCGGCCACGAACGACGCGGTGTACACGCTCAAGCCGAGTACAGCGAGTCGAAAATTGTTGTCCACGAGCCCCGTTGGAGAGGATTGCGACGCCAACGAGACACCCAAGGTCTGGAACAGGCCGAAGGAGGTGAACAGAATGATCAATGTCAGGGGGGTGTTACGAAAGATCGTGACGTACACGGTGGCGATCGCTCGCGCTATCGGGATAGGCGAAACGCGCATGGCTGCGACCAGCGTCCCGATGATCAACGCACCGATCGCCGACAGCACTGTCAACTGGATCGTCGTGACGAATACCTCGACGAGTTGACTGCCGTACTTGCTCAATAGGTTCAAGGTGCCTCAGGTCCTTACGGCTCAGAGAGAAGTCAGGCCACCGAGTACGGCTACCAAAGGTTGCGTAGCGGTACCCGGCGGCGTGATGGATCAGTAACGATCGACTGTGGGGGCCTCGGGCAACGGGTAACCCGAGGCACCGACGGTCTCATCGAATGCCTGCTCCCAGGCACCGCTGGAGATCATTTCCTCGATGGCGTCGTTGATCTTGTTACGACCGTCGGTGTCGTCCTTGTTCAGGCCGATGCCGTAGTTCTCTGTGGTGAACGGCTCGCCGACCACTTTGAGCTGGCCTGGGAACTGGGCAGCGTAGCCGGCCAGGATGATGTCGTCGGTGGTGACGGCATCGATGGAGTTGTTATTGAGGGCTTCGACGCACGCGGAATACGTGTCGTAGTTCTGGAGCTGGACACCGGGATACTCGTCGGCGATATTCTGAGCCGGCGTCGAACCGGAGACTGAGCAGAGCCTCTTTCCTTCGAGCGAGGCAGGTCCGGTGATATCGGTGTTGTCGTTACGGACCAGCAGTGACTGGCCCGCCACGAAGTACGGTCCGGCGAAGCCGACCTTCTCCTTGCGGGTGTCGGTGATCGAGTAGGTGGCGACGATGTAGTCGACCTCGCCGTTTTCGATCAGGGTCTCGCGCTGTGCCGAGGGAGACTCCTTGAATTCGATGTTCGCCTCGTCGACGCCGAGCTTGCCTGCGACGTACTTGGCGACCTCGACGTCGAATCCGCTGAAGGTGCCGTCCGGATTGCGCAGACCGAGGCCGGGCTGATCGAACTTGATGCCGACGATGAGGTTGCCGGATTCGGCGCTGCTCGAGATGGTGCGGGCTTCTTCGCCGCCGCCGCAGGCGGTGGCGACGATGGAGAGAGCGGCGATGGCGACACCGAAGCGAAGCGGTCGGGTGATTCTCACAGTGAATGTCCTTAAGGATCGGTTCGGGTATACGGGGTGAACGGTGAAGCGGGTCAGTGACCGAGGATCTTGCCGAGGAAGTCCTTGGCGCGTTCGGACTTGGGGGACTTGAAGAAGGTTTCGGGATCGGTGTCCTCGACGACGGCTCCGTCGGCCATGAAGATGACGCGGTCGCCTGCCTTGCGGGCGAAGCCCATCTCGTGGGTGACGACGAGCATCGTCATGCCCTCTTTGGCAAGCGAGGTCATGACGTCGAGCACCTCGTTGACCATTTCGGGGTCGAGGGCCGAGGTGGGCTCGTCGAACAGCATCACCTTGGGGTTCATGGCGAGCGATCGAGCGATGGCGACACGCTGCTGCTGACCACCGGAGAGCTGAGCGGGGTACTTGTCGGCCTGGTTGGCGATGCCCACGCGTTCGAGCAGAGCCAACGCGCTCTTCTCTGCCTCGTCCTTCTTCTGCTTGCGCACCTTCATGGGCGCGAGCATGACGTTCTGCAGGATTGTCTTGTGAGCGAACAGGTTGAACGACTGGAACACCATGCCCACGTCGGCACGCAGTGCCGCAAGAGCCTTTCCTTCGGCGGGGAGTAGATCTCCGTCGACCTCGATGGCACCGGAATCGATCGGCTCCAACCGGTTGATCGTTCGGCACAGAGTCGACTTACCCGATCCGGAAGGACCCACGACGATGACGACCTGACCGGCCGGCACTTCCAGGTTGATGTCCTTGAGGACGTGCAGATCACCGAAATGTTTGTCGACGGATTTGAGCGAGATCATCGAAGGTGCGCCCGGCGGGGGTGTCGATGCCGGCGCGTCGGTGGCGTGCGTCATAAGTCGAAACCCTATGCGTAGTTTCCTCGCCGACCGGCGTTTTCGCCTGCCATCTTCGATTATGTAATGGAAACTTTACTGTCGGCCCGCATCGGCCCTGCACAGTCTGTGGTGGAGCCTGCGACCCCGGCGGGCCGGTCGGTGCGATGGACGTACCCTGGAGGGGTGCAGACGAGTGTTTTTCCGACCGTGGACGTGGCCGATCGTGGGAGTACCGATCCCGTGCCGGTGACCGACCCGTCGGCGGCAGTTCCCCGCAGCTACGAGGTGCGCACGCACGGTTGTCAGATGAACGTTCACGATTCCGAGCGGCTGTCGGGTCTGTTGGAGGAGGCCGGCTACGTTCCGGCGGATGCCGGCACCGATGCCGATCTCGTCGTCTTCAACACGTGTGCGGTGCGGGAGAACGCCGACAACAAGCTCTACGGCAACCTCGGCATGTTGCGGCCGGCGAAAACGCGAAACCCCAACATGCAGATCGCTGTCGGTGGCTGCCTGGCTCAGAAGGATCGCAACACGGTGGTCGACAAGGCTCCGTGGGTCGACGTCGTGTTCGGCACCCACAACATCGGGTCGCTGCCGGTGTTGCTCGAGCGCGCCAGGCACAACGAGCAAGCCCAGGTCGAGATTCTCGAGTCCCTGGAAGCTTTTCCGTCCACCCTGCCCGCGAAGCGGGAGTCGACGTACGCGGGCTGGGTGTCGATCTCCGTGGGCTGCAACAACACCTGCACCTTCTGCATCGTCCCGGCGCTGCGCGGCAAGGAGATCGACCGCCGACCGGGCGACATCCTCGCCGAGGTGCAGGCTTTGGTGGACCAAGGTGTGCTCGAAGTGACGCTGCTCGGTCAGAACGTCAATGCCTACGGTGCCTCGTTCGCCGATCCGGACATGCCTCGTGATCGCGGCGCGTTCGCGTCGCTGCTGACCGCCTGCGGCTCGATCGAGGGGCTCGAGCGGGTGCGCTTCACGTCTCCGCATCCGGCCGAATTCACCGATGACGTCATCGAGGCGATGGCGTCCACTCCGAACATCTGCCCCACTCTGCACATGCCGCTGCAGTCCGGATCGGATCGAATCCTCAAGGCGATGCGCAGGTCCTATCGGCAGACGAAGTTCATGGGCATCATCGACAAAGTGCGCGCGGCCATGCCGCACGCAGCCATCACCACCGACATCATCGTCGGCTTCCCGGGTGAGACCGAAGAGGATTTCGAGCACACCCTCGACGTGGTGCGACGCGCGAAGTTCGCCAATGCCTACACCTTCCAGTACTCCAAGCGTCCGGGCACACCGGCTGCCGACATGCCCGACCAAATCCCCAAAGAGGTTGTGCAGGAACGGTATCTGCGGTTGATCGCGTTGCAGGAAGAGATCGTTCTCGCCGCCAACCAGGCGCTGATCGGAACCGAGGTCGAACTGCTCGTCGCCACCGGTGAAGGGCGCAAGAATGCGGCCACGCATCGGATGAGCGGTCGAGCACGAGACGGTCGACTCGTGCACTTCGCCGTCGACGCCGACAGAGCAAGCGAGATTCGCCCGGGCGACGTCGTCACCACCACCCTCACCGCGGCCGCTCCGTACCACCTCATCGCCGATGCGGGAGTGCTCACGCACCGACGCACGGCAGCAGGCGACGCCCACGAACGCGGCGTCATGCCCAAGACGGCACCGATCGGTGTCGGCCTCGGACTTCCCTCGATCGGCGCACCGGCGCCGCTTCCGGTGCAGACAGGATGCAACGTATGACCGAGACAGACGGACCCGACCGCGTCGTACCTTCTCGATCCGCAGAGGAACTCGGACGAACCGAGAGAGCGGTGATGACCGAGTTGGACCCCGGCGCGCGGGCCATGGTCGTGGCCGGGCTGGTGCTGGTCCTACTGGTCACATTCGCGTTGCCGCACACCGGATCTGCCAGCGGATTCGATGTGCTCTCGGGTAGCGATGCGGCAGTCGCCGAATCGATTGCACTGCCGTCGCGGATCTTCGTCGTGCTGGTGCTGACGTTCGGTGTGGTCATGTCCGTACTGGCGCTCGTCACCCGCATGTGGGCGTTGGCCTGGGCGGCGCTAGCCGGCTGCGCGGTGTCGTCGGTGTTCGGGATGCTCTCGATCTGGTCGAGGCAGACCGTGCCGGACAACCTGCAGGGCGCCGGGCCGGGGATCGGTCTGATCATCGCGTGGATCGCCGTGATGGCGTTGACATTCCACTGGCTCAAAGCAGTGTGGAACAAGACGAATTCGCAACTCGCAGCTCAGGAACAACGACGCATCGCGGCCGCGTCGGGCGAACAGAAGCTGCGACTGTGGGACGGCCACTCGGCCCCTTAGGTCCGACCGACCGTCCCCAGTCAGGAGTGCCGTTGACGAATCACAGCTCGTCTACGGCACTCTCGGCCGCGTCGGCCCACTCACGCCACTGCTGCGCCTGAGCCAGTGCACGCTCGGCGTCCTTGGTTTTTCCTGCTGCCGTCGCCTTTGCCGCCTGATCCTCGAACTGGGCCACCCGTTCGCGGAACTGAGCAGCGCGGGCGACCGCCTCGGGGTCGGAACGACGCCACTGCGACTCCACGGCGTCGTGCACGGACTTCTCGATCGCGCGCAGTTTGCCTTCGAGTTCCTGCATCTTCTCGCGCGGAACCTTGCCGATGGCATCCCACTTGTCCTGCAGGTCGCGCAGTGCGGATCGAGCCGCATCGAGATCCTTGCTCGGATCGATGTGAGTCTTGGCCAACAGAGCTTCCTTGGCCTCGGCGTTGGCTTCGAACTCGGCATCCCGCTCGGAAGCCGCCGCGTTCCGTGCCGCGAAGAACACGTCCTGGGCAGCCTTGAAGTTCTTCCACAGGGCGTCGTCGGCGTCGCGAGGAGCCCGCCCCGACGCCTTCCACTCCACCAGAAGATCGCGGAACGCGGCCGCAGTGGGACCCCAGTCCGTCGACGAGGACAACGCCGTGGCGCGCTCGACCAACTCTTCCTTGCGGACTTTCGCGGCCCCTCGTTCGCGATCCAGATCGGCGAAGTGCGCGCCGCGGCGGCGGTTGAAGTTCTCCCGGGCCTTGGAGTAGCGCTTCCACAGGGCATCGTCGACCTTGCGGTCCACCCCGCGAATCGTCTTCCATTCGTCGAGAATCTCGCGTAGCCGATCTCCGGCCTGCTTCCACTGCGTCGATTCGCTGCCGATCTGCTCGGCCTCGGTTGCGAGAGCCTCCTTGCGAGCAGTGTGCTCGGCTCGTTCGAGTTCTTTCTCGTGCTTGGCCACGGCCGCTGCGGCGTCGGAGTGCTCGACGACGGCGTCGAGTCGTCGGGCGAGCAGGTCGAGATCGCCGATGACCGCAGCGGTCGGCAGACTCTCCAGCAACGAGGAGGCGGCGGCCTTGGTCTTCTTGGCATCGCCGGTGCCCGAGGTCAATCGAGCCTCGAGCAGACCGACCTCCGTGGCCAGGTCGTCGTAGCGACGACCGAAATGTGCGAGGCCCTCGGCTGCGTCGCCGGCCTGCCAGGACCCGATCTGCCGCTCGCCGTCGGCGGTGGTCACCCACGCGGTGCCGTCGTCGTCGACTCTGCCGAACTTGCTTGGATCGCTTGCCGGGGCGACCGTGGGGACCACGGCGGCGACGTGCGAGGACGCCGGGTGGGGTTTGGCTCCGGCCGAACCGCCGGGACGAGGAGAACCAGCACCTGGGCCGCCTGGCTTGGGGCCACCACCGGGCTTCGGCCCCCCGCCTGGCTTGGGGCCACTGCCTGGCTTGGGGCCACTGCCTGGCTTCGGTGCACTGCCTTGCTCGGTTACACGGCCTGGCTCGGATCCGCCGGTGGTCGAGGTGCCGGGCTGGGCGGCACCGGGGGTCGGGGCAGGTGCATCCGAGGATGTGGCCTCGGTGGGCGTGCCGGCGTTCGGGTCGGTCATTGTTCCTCATCTCTGCCGCGCGTCACGGCTGCCTTCACTCGCGATCTGGACACCATTGAACTAGGTGACGACCGATCGGACCATTGAAACAGCTCAGACGACTCGAGGTGGACTCGTCCGGCCAAGTCGCGCCACCGACTACCGTGGTGTTCGTGTTTCGTGCCGCGGCCCTGGTGCCCTCTCCACCGTTGCTCGTCCCCGAACTGATGGGCTCCAGTGCTGCCGAGACGGCCGATCTTCGTGCCGCCGCGGCCGACGCGGTGACGCAGCTGACGTCGAAGGTCGACCGGTGGATGGCGATCGGTGTCGATCACAGCGAAGAGACGTACGACGCGACCACAGTCGGTACGTTTCGCGGCTTCGGCGTCGACATCGTGGTGCGACTGTCCGATCGACCGTCGTCGACTCTGCCGGACCCCGAACTGCCGTTGTCCGTCCTTGTCGCCGGTTGGTTGCGCGGAACGAGCGATCCCGACTCTGCGGTCGAGGTCCGGACGGTCCCCGCCGACGCGAGTGCCCGATGGTGCGCGACACACGGCGCGCAGCTGCGGCGCGAACTCGACGCGTCGTCCGAGAGCTGGGGCATTCTGGTGCTGGCAGACGGCGCGAACACGTTGACTGCGAAGGCACCGGGCTCGTTCGACGAGCGGGCCGAAGCGATCGAGCAGCGGATCGACGATGCCCTCGCCGCGGCCGATGTCGATGCGCTGGCGAACCTCGATGCGGAACTGTGCGCGGCGGTCGGCGTCGGCGGACGGTCAGCATGGCAGGTACTGGCGGCCACGGTCGGCTCGGACACCATCACGGCTACCGAGCTCTATCGTGGGGCTCCCTTCGGCGTCGGGTACTACGTCGGAACGTGGTCCCGTGCCTGACGAACCCGACTCGTACGATCCGTCCACGACTCCGATCGCGGTGATCGGGCCGACGGCCACGGGCAAGTCCGATCTGGCACTCGATCTAGCAGAGAAGCTCGGCGGCGAGATCGTCAACATCGACGCGATGCAGCAATACCGAGGGATGGACATCGGGACCGCGAAGCTGTCGGTGGCAGAGCGTCGCGGCATACCGCACCACCAGTTGGATGTGCTCGAGGTCACCGATATCGCGACCGTTGCGCGCTACCAGGGTGCTGCCGTCGCGGACGTCGACGACATCCGATCCAGAGGCCGGCGACCGATCATCGTCGGCGGATCGATGATGTACGTGCAATCACTGCTCGACGAGTGGGCCTTTCCGGCCACGGATCCGGTCGTCCGCGGGAAATGGGAAGACGTGCTCGAACGCGACGGGGTCGACGAGATCCATCGCGCGTTGACGGCGGCCGATCCCGAGGCCGCCGCGTCGATTCTGCCCACCGACGGTCGTCGTATGGTCCGCGCGCTGGAGGTGGTGGAGCTGACCGGGAAACCGTTCGCGGCATCGGCCCCGAAGATCGGTGAACCACGTTGGGGCGCAATCATATTGGGAGTCGATCGCGACACTGTAGAACTGGACGAGCGAATCGACACCCGCACCCGGCGGATGTTCGAGACCGGACTGCTCGACGAGGTGGAAGGCTTGCTCGGACTCGGATTGCGCGAAGGGGTCACGGCGTCGCGGGCGATCGGGTACGCGCAGGCTCTGGACGTATTGGCGGGGGAATACGACGTCGAGCACGCCCGCGAGCGCACGTTCATCGGCACCAGGCGTTACGTGCGACGGCAGCGTTCCTGGTTCCGCCGAGACGACCGGGTGTGCTGGCTCGACGGCGCGTCGTCCACGTTGACCTCGGACGCCCTGGGTGTCATCGACCCCCCGTAGACTCGAGACCATGGAATTCGCCAAAGGCCACGGAACGCAGAACGACTTCGTCGTACTGCCGGATCCGTCAGCCGAGCTCGAACTCACCAGATCGGCAGTCGCAGTGTTGTGCGATCGACGCCAGGGCATCGGTGCCGACGGCATCCTGCGCGTCGCCCGAGCCGGTGTACTCCGAGACGCAGGCGTACTCGATCGACTTCCGTCGGGTGTCGAGCCCGACGACTGGTTCATGGACTATCGCAACGGCGACGGCACGATAGCCGAGATGTGCGGCAACGGTGTTCGCGTGTTCGCCCACTACCTGCGTGTACACGACCTCGAACATCGCGATCAGTTCGTGGTGGGTTCGCGGGCCGGTGCGCGCGCGGTGACGGTGCACTCGTTCGACGACACCGACGCCGATGTCACCGTCGCGATGGGTGATGTCACGTTGATGGGCTCGAGCTCGGTGGCCATTGCGGGCGGCTCGTACGAGGGCGTCGGGATAGACGTCGGCAACCCGCATCTGGCCTGCGTCGACGGCACGTTGACCCGCGCGGCTCTGGGCGCGCTCGACCTGTCCGCACCGCCGACCCTCGACCCCGAGTTCTTTCCCCGCGGGGCGAACGTGGAGCTGCTGACCAGGCTGGACGACGGCGGTGTCGAGATGCGGGTGTTCGAACGCGGCGTCGGCGAGACGCGGTCGTGTGGCACCGGCACGGTGGCCGCAGCCGCGGCCGCGTTGTCGTACGAGGGCCTCGAGACCGGTGAGGTGAGCGTCGGCGTACTCGGTGGTCGGGTCAGCGTGCACATCGATCATGTCGGTGCCACCCTCCGCGGGCCCTCGGTCCTGCTCGCCCGCGGCGAGATCGACGACCGGTGGTTCGCGGACCAGAACTGACGTCTCCTCGGGCCTCGTGCGTGGGCGGAGCCGAAACCCGCGTGCATACGCTGGGATTTTCGTGGATCATGGGGGATGTATGACGAACTCACATGAAACATCACCTGCGGGCGAACCGGTCGAGAATGCCGACGGTTCACCCGACACCGCATCTGCATGGACCCGCGAGGAGTCCGACGCGTGGTCGAGGCGGTTGGCCCGATCTCCGCTCAACGACGAGGACCCGTCCTCGGGTGACATGCAGCTCGAAGAACGCACCGCGCTACGACGAGTGGCCGGCCTGTCCACCGAGCTCACCGACGTCACCGAGGTCGAGTACCGACAGCTGCGCCTCGAGCGCGTCGTGTTGGTCGGAGTGTGGACCACCGGTACGGCTGCGCAGGCGGAGTCCAGCATGACCGAACTTGCGGCGCTGGCCGAGACGGCAGGCTCGGAGGTACTCGAGGCGTTGATGCAACGGCGCGACAAGCCCGATGCTGCGACGTACATCGGTTCCGGTAAGGCAAAAGAGGTCCGCGACATCGTGCTCGCGACCGGAGCCGACACGGTGATCTGCGACGGCGAACTGACCCCCGCCCAGCTCAACGCGCTGGAGAAGGTCGTCAAGGTCAAGGTCATCGACCGCACCGCGCTGATCCTCGACATCTTCGCGCAGCATGCGACGTCGCGAGAAGGCAAGGCGCAGGTCGCTTTCGCGCAGATGGAGTACATGTTGCCCAGGCTTCGCGGCTGGGGCGAGTCGATGTCGCGTCAGGCCGGTGGCCGTGCGGGTAGCAACGGCGGTGTCGGTCTGCGTGGACCGGGTGAAACGAAGATCGAGACCGACCGTCGACGCATCCGTGAGCGGATGGCCAAGCTGCGCCGCGAGATCAAGGGCATGAAGCAGGCCCGCGACACCAAACGGGAACAGCGACTGAGCGGCACGGTGCCGTCCATCGCGATCGTCGGTTACACCAACGCGGGCAAGTCGAGTCTGCTGAACGCGTTGACCGGTTCCGGTGTGCTGGTTCAGAATGCGCTGTTCGCCACCCTCGATCCCACGACGCGTAAGTCGACTCTCGAGGACGGTCGCGCGATCGTGCTGACCGATACCGTCGGCTTCGTTCGGCATCTCCCGACTCAATTGGTCGAGGCTTTCCGCTCGACGCTCGAGGAGGTCACCGACGCCGATCTGCTGCTGCACGTCGTCGACGGCTCCGATCCGCTCCCGCTCGATCAGATCAAGGCCGTCCGTGAAGTGATCACCGACGTGGTTCGCGAGCAGGATGCGAAGATGCCGCCGGAATTGTTGGTGGTCAACAAGATCGACGCTGCCGACCCGGTGCAGCTCACGCAGTTGCGGGGGCTGCTCGACGGCGCACGGTTCGTTTCGGCGAAGACCGGTGAGGGCATCGACGCCTTGCGCGATCACCTCGGCGACATCCTGTCCGAGCCCGACGTGCTGGTGGACGTCCTCGTGCCGTACACCCGCGGCGATCTGGTCGCGCGGATCCACACCGATGGTCGAATCGTGCAGTCCACGCACGAGGAGGACGGCACCCGCGTCGAAGCTCGGGTGCCGCAGTCGCTGGCAGCTGCGCTCGTCGAGTTCACGGCTGTCGTCCCCAGCGCCTGACGTCGATGGGGCCACGGCTGGTGGTGCGTGGCGTTGCCGCGTCTGTGGTCGCCACCGCCACCGCGTTCTCCGGAACGGCGTTCGCCGCACCGATCGATGCGGAAACATACTGTCTGCCAACTGATCCCGGTCTCGCGGAATTGTCCGGGATGACGTCGATCGACGGTGTCCTGTACGCGATCGGAGACAGTGGGGCCGACGATCGGGTCGCGGTGCTCGACGCGAACTGTGCAGTGGATCGGTGGATCGACGTACCCGTCGACCCGTACGACGTCGAGGACCTGACCGCCTACGACGGTTCGCTGTGGTTGGCCGACGTCGGCGACAACCAGATGCGGCGCGACACAGTGGCATTGACGCGAATGGACCCGACGACGGGCGCGGGCGAACTGCACCGGCTCACCTACCCCGACGGCGCGCACGACGCCGAGACGGTGTTGATCGAACCCGGCGGTCGACCGGTGATCGTCACCAAGGAACTCTCGGGCGTCAGCGGAGTGTACGTACCGACCGGAGACGAATCCGTCACCGAACTGAGCAGTCCGGGGCCGACGACCCTCCGCAAGGTAGGCGACATGGCGTTCTCCGCTACCGGGACTGTCGGTGGTCCGCCGTTCGTGGTCGGATCGATTCTGGCGACCGGGGGAGCGGTGAGCCTCGACGGCACCGTCGCCGCAGTGCGCACGTACACCGATGTGTACCTGTTTCGTTCGTCCGGCGGCGACATCGCGTCGGCGTTGGTCGCCCCGGACGCGCCGCGTGCGGTGGTGGCGTTACCCGATCAACCGCAGGGTGAGGCACTGGCGTTCCTGGACGATGGAAGCCTGCTCCTGGCATCGGAGGCCGGGTTCGGTCCCACCGACGGAATTCTTCCACCCATTCTTCGACTTCCGGATGCGCAGTCACTGGAGCTTTCTGCCCCCGAACGCGCAGCGCCGCGCTCGGTATCGCCGACACCGAGCGCAGATCAGCCCTCGGAGACGCCGACAGCGACGGACTCGGAATGGGAATTCCGAGCGGCCGTCGCTGCCGGTGTGGTGCTGATCGCCGGAGCGGTGGGATTCACCGTCCGGCGATCGAGGCGTTCTCGTTAGGCGTCGCAGGAGTGGAGCCTGCGGAACGACCTATGCATCCAGGTCTGCTTCGACGAGTGCGACGACCTTGTCCAGTGCTGCCTGGTCGTCACTGGTGACGGTGACTTCGGTGCCCTTGGTGGCTCCGAGCGTCATGATCATCAGGGCCGAACCTGCGTCCACCGGCTCCGAGTCGGCCACTGCGAGGGTAACGTCCACGCCGGCTTCGGCGACGGCGTCGGCGATCAGTGCTGCGGGACGAGCGTGCAGACCGATCGAAGATCCGACGGCGACTGTGGTGCTGGGCATGTGCTGCTCCTTCGTAGTGGGGTCGTTGCGATCGTAGCGAGTGTCAGACGGTGGCGAGTGCCGGATCGAGTTCGGCCTCGGTCGGGGCGTTCTTGCCCTTGACGAACTGCTTGGCCGAGACGACCAGGAACGCCGAGACGATGGTTCCGACGGCCAGAGACACGATGAACCACAGGATGTTTCCGATGGCGAAGAACACGAAGATTCCGCCGTGGGGCGCGCTGAGGGTGACGTTGAAGGCCATGATCATGGCACCGGTGACTGCGCCACCGGCCATCATCGAGGGGATGACGCGGAACGGGTCGGCCGCAGCGAACGGAATTGCGCCCTCGGAGATGAATGCTGCTCCGAGGAACCAGGCAGCCTTGCCGTTCTCACGCTCGGCCTCGGTGAACAGACGCGAGCGAACGGTCGAGGCCAGTGCCATGGCGAGCGGCGGCACCATTCCTGCGGCCATGACCGCTGCCATGATGCGCAGTGATGCGGTGTCGGTGACCGACAGGCCTGCCGTCGCGAATGCGTAGGCAGCCTTGTTGACCGGTCCGCCGAGGTCGAAGCACATCATCAGGCCGAGGATGATGCCGAGGATGATGACCGAGGAACCGCTGAGTCCGTTGAGCCAGTCGGTCAGTCCGCTGGTGATAGCGGCGAGGGGCTTGCCGAGCAGCAGGAACATGATCGCGCCGACGATGAGGGTGGCGAACAGCGGAATGATGACGACCGGCATGAGGCCGCGCAGAACGGCGGGGATCTTCCACTTGCTGATCCACAGTGCGACGAAGCCGGCGATCAGACCACCGACGAGACCGCCGATGAAGCCTGCACCCACCAGAACGGCGACCGCTCCTGCGGTGAAT
This sequence comes from Rhodococcus sp. IEGM1428, assembly GCF_050321865.1. NCBI lineage: Bacteria > Bacillati > Actinomycetota > Actinomycetes > Mycobacteriales > Nocardiaceae > Rhodococcus > Rhodococcus sp. IEGM1428. Next base: position 1,324,388 of record NZ_JBNQFW010000001.1, read on the forward strand.
CCTGGTGCCAGACCTGGTCTGTCTGCAATGGCGTAGGAAATGTAGCCGGCCAGCGCGGGGACCAGGAAGCTGAACGAGAGTGCGCCGATCTGGAAGAGCACGGCACCGAGATAAGTCGTCAGTCCGCCGTCGGGAAGTGCGGTGATCGAGTTGTTGACGACGATATCTTCGGCCACGCCGGAGATCTCGTAGCCACCGAGCAGGAAGCCGAGAGCGATCAGCAGACCACCGGCCGCGACGAACGGGATCATGTAGCTGACGCCGGTCAGCAGGATCTGGCGAATGCGGGTGCCCCAGCCGAGCTCGCCGGCAGACTCGTTGGAGCCGGCCGCGACTGCGGTACCGCCGACGCGAGCTGCGTCCGGGTTCAGTGCGGCCCGAAGTGCTTCGGTGAGCATGACGTCGGGCTCGTTGATGGCGCGCTTGACGCCCGAGGAGATCACGGGCTTGCCGGCGAAACGTTCGCGGCCCTTGACGCCGACATCGGTGGCGAAGATGACTGCTTCGGCTCCGGCGATGATCGAAGGATCCAGCGGCGTGCTGCCGCTCGAGCCCTGGGTCTCGACGTGAACGGTGACTCCGGCGCGCTCGCCTGCGGCGACCAGCGAGTCGGCAGCCATGTAGGTGTGCGCGATTCCGGTGGGGCAGGCGGTGACCGCGACGATGTGCTTCGGGGCCGAGGACGCCTCGGCCGGGGTGGCGGCCGCACTGTGCTTGGCGGTGTCGACCGGAGCTGCGGCGGGAGTGGCTGCGGCAGGCTTGGCGGCCGGGTTGATGACACCGTCGACGAGCGTGACGATCTCGGTGGCCGAGGACGCGTTGCGCAGTGAGGTGACGAACTCCGGCTTCACCAGTGCTCGGGCCAGGCTGGAGAGCAGCTTCATGTGGGCCGAACCGGCACCGGCCGGAGCGGCGATCAGGAAGACGAGGTCTGCGGGACCGTCGGGGGCTCCGAAATCGACCTTCGGGTTCAGGCGTGCGAAGCCGAGCGAGGCGGAGGTGACTGCCTCGGAGCGGCAGTGCGGGATGGCGATGCCGCCGGGCAGGCCGGTTGCCGACTGTGCTTCGCGGGCCAGTGCGGCATCGCGCAGAGCGGCGGTATCGGTTGCGCGACCTGCGGATGCCAGAACACCGGCGAGGCGTTCGATGACGGCATCCTTGGATTCGCCGAGATCGGCGTCGAGGAGGATCAGATCCTCGGCGATGATCTGCTGATCTTCGGTGGGGCTGGACATTGGAGACTCCTAGAGACGGTTCGAAGAAGGAGAGAGCGTGGACGGGGTGACGGACGTGGGGAGGTCGAGCGCGCGAACCGTCACCGAAGTCGGGTGGGTCTGCTCGGGCAGTGGAAGCGTGGTGCCTGGTAGTGCGGTGGCTGCTGTTCCGTAGGCGACGGCGCGGCGTAATTTGTCTGCGGCGGAGCAGTTCTCGGCATCGGCGAGGATGTAGCCGGCGAGTGAGGAATCGCCTGCGCCGACCGTGCTGACCGCGGTGATCGGGGGCGGGCTGGCGTACCAGGAACCGTCCTCGGTGACCAGTACGGCCCCGGCGCTGCCGAGCGTGGCCAGTACCGCGCCGACACCTCGGCCGAGAAGGATGGTGCTGGCCGCGATGGCGGCAGTGGGATCACCCTGTGCCGCTGCGCTTTCCAGCTCCTCCGAATCATACCCGGTCAGTTGGGCAAGTTCCTCGGAATTGGGTTTGATCAGGTCCGGAGCCGATGCCGGGAACGTTGCCGCGAGAGCGAGGAGCGGCTCGTCGGAGGTGTCGACGGCGACCTTGGCCGAGGTGGCACGCAACGCGGTGACGAGCTCGGCGTACCAATCCACCGGTAGGCCGGGAGGAAGGGAACCCGACAGGACAACCCATTCGGCACCGACTGCGAGAGAGAGCACTCGTTCCCGCAGCTCGGCGCGGGTCTGCTCCGACACGGTTGCGCCCGGCTCGTTGATCTTGGTGGTGGTACCACCGATCTCGCTGACCGTGATGTTGGTTCGGGCAAGCCCCGACGTCGGAACTGCCGAGTACCGCACTCCTTTCGCGGCCATCGCGTCGAGCAGCGGGTCGCCGACGTTGGCCGGGAGCACTGCCAACGCCTCGACACCGGATCCGCCGAGAACGCGAGCGACGTTGACGCCCTTGCCGCCCGGGTCGGTGGACGACGTCGACGCCCGGTGCACGCCGCCGCGGACGAGCGGTACGTCGAGTGTGACCGTGCGGTCCATGCTCGGGTTGGCCGTGAGTGTGACCATCATGCGATCACCACCTCGATTCCTTTGTCGCTGAGATTCTTACGGTCGTGGGTAGAGATGTCGCTGTCGGTGACGATGACGTCGATGGACTCCACTCGGGCGAAACTCACCAGGTGCTCGCGGCCGATCTTCGACGAATCGGCCAGTACGACAACATGATTCGCTGCATCGACCATCGCGCGCTTGACTGCTGCCTCGTCGCTGTCCGGGGTGGACAGCCCGTGCCCGACGCTGATGGCGTTGGTGCCGATGAACGCGACGTCCACCCGGAGCCATTCGAGAGCGCGCAGTGCTTCGTCGCCGACGGCCGCCTGAGTGGTTCCGCGGACACGCCCGCCGAGCAATCGAAGATTGATGTTCGGCATGGTCGCAGCCCGAGCGGCGATCGGTACCGAGTTGGTCACCAATATCAGCTCGCGATCGTGTGGAAGCAGGCCTGCCAGCCGGCCCGTCGTGGTGCCGGCGTCGAACACGGCGCTGCCGCCCACCGGCGGCAGGAAGGACAACGCCGCGGCTGCGATTGCATCCTTCTGATCTGCGCGAGTGAATTCGCGCTCGGATACGCCGGGCTCGAGTGTGGTCAGAGCGGATGCGGGTACTGCTCCACCGTGGACGCGGCGCACGACTCCCATTCGGTCGAGAGTGGCGAGGTCGCGCCGCACGGTTTCGGTGGTGACGCCGTACGTGGCAGAAAGATCGTTGACGGAGACGCGTCCTTGCGTACTGATCAGTTCGGCAATCGCGTGCTGTCGTTCTTCGGCGTACACCTGCGTCTCCTTCCCGGTTGATGTTGCTTTATGTTGTTTTACGCCCGTGTGTGTTGACATGTCAAGGCTTTGGAGTAATCTCGGTCACAACACAGGCAAGCAATTGAGTACGCCACAGCTCGCCGATCAGTACGAAGACCATTTGTTCACGCAGGATCCGAGGAGGACCACATGACGGGATCGGTTAGCACCGCGTCGACCGGACACGCAGACACGACAGTCGATGCTGCCGGGACCGGAGCAGCGCAGACGACACTGCGCGGCACGCCCGTCGTGCCCGGTGTCGGATACGGTCCCGTCATTCGCCCCGGTGCTCGTCCGTCCATTCCCGCCGATACCGGCGAGGTGGCAGAGGCCGATCGGGAGTCCGAGAAGGCTGTGTTCGACGCTGCCGCGAACGCCGTCGCCACTCGATTGCGCGGTCGCGCCGAGCTGGCGACGGGAGCTGCGTCGGAGGTGCTGTCGGCCAATGCCGCGATGGCAACCGACCGCGGATGGCTCGGTGCCGCGCGCTCTTCGATCGCCAAGGGCAGTTCTGCCGTCGCCGCAACCGCTGCGGCCACCGAGAAGTTCGCTGCCATGTTCACCCAGCTCGGCGGCCTGATGGCCGAGCGAGTGACAGACCTGCGCGACATTCGCGACCGCGTCATCGCCGAGATCCTGGGTGTTCCGGAGCCCGGTGTTCCCGTGCCGGCCGAACCGTCGATTCTGTTCGCCGACGACCTGGCGCCGGCCGACACCGCGGGCCTCGACCCCACCCTGATCGTCGGACTTGCGACCTCGCTCGGAGGTCCGACCAGCCACACCGCGATCATCGCCCGCCAGCTCGGCATCCCGTGCATCGTTGCCGTGGCAGGCCTCGACGACATCGCGGCAGGTACGAATGCAGCTGTCGACGGAACGAGCGGCCGCATCGACCTCGAACCCGACGCCGACTCGGCCCGCGCTGCGGTGGTCTCCGCCCGCGACGAGCTCGACCGAGTGTCCCAATGGGTCGGCCCAGGCAGGACTGCCGACGGTCACGCGGTCGACATCCTCGCCAATGTGCAGGACGGGGCGGGTGCCCGGGCAGCGCGATCGAGCGCAGCAGACGGAGTCGGCCTGTTCCGCACCGAACTGTGCTTCCTGGACCGCGATTCCGAACCCACCGTCGACGAGCAGGCCGAGATCTACGCCCAGGTGCTCGACGCATTCGCGGGCAAGAAGGTCGTTGTGCGCACCCTCGACGCCGGTTCGGACAAGCCGCTGAGGTTCGCCACCCATCCCGACGAGGCCAATCCGGCACTGGGCATTCGTGGCATTCGCATCGCCGAGGCCGATCGCGGCATTCTGTATCGACAGCTCGACGGGATCGCTGCCGCCGCGAAGGCAACCGACTCGTCCCCGTGGGTGATGGCTCCGATGATCGCGACCGCGCAGGAAGCGAAGGACTTTGCCGCCGACGTCCGTGAACGCGGACTGACCCCCGGCGTCATGATCGAGGTGCCTGCTGCGGCCCTGCTCGCAGAACACATCCTCGAGCACGTGGACTTCCTGTCCATCGGTACCAACGACCTGGCCCAGTACACGATGGCGGCGGATCGGATGTCTGCTCAGCTCGCCGGGCTGACCGATCCGTGGCAGCCCGCGGTATTGGCCCTGGTGGCGCACACCGCTGCCGCAGGAGCCAAGGTCGGAAAGCCGGTCGGCGTCTGCGGTGAGGCCGCTGCCGATCCGCTGCTGGCCTGTGTGCTGGTCGGACTCGGCATCACTTCTCTGTCTGCTGCGTCTGCCGCCGTCGCACATGTGGGTTCCAAGTTGGCTACGGTCACGCTCGATCAGTGCAAGGCCGCTGCCGAGGCTGCCCTGAAGACCGACAGCACTGCCGCCGCCCGTGAGGCAGTGAGCGCGATCCTCGGCTGACCCAATAGTCTTTTCCCATCATGAGAAATCTGGGTTGGACGCTGCACGGAAACGGAAAAACCGTCGAGTCCGGGGCGGTGGTGGCACCGGACGAACGGTTGTCGTGGCCGCGCACCATCGGTATCGGGATGCAGCACGTCGTCGCCATGTTCGGTGCCACGCTGCTCGTTCCGACGATCACCGGCTTCCCGGTCTCGACGACACTGCTGTTCTCGGGCGTCGGAACGGTGCTGTTCCTGCTCATCACCAGAGGGCGGGTGCCCAGCTATCTGGGGTCGTCCTTCGCATTCCTGGCTCCGCTCGGTGCCACCCAGGCCAACGGCCCGGCCGCGCAACTCGGCGCCGTCCTGTGTGTCGGGGTCGTGCTGGCGGCGATCGGTGTCGTCGTCAAGATCGCCGGTCGGCGTGTGCTCGACGCAGCCATGCCGCCCGTCGTCACTGGTGCCGTGGTCGTGTTGATCGGGCTCAATCTGGCCCCCGCTGCGACCACGTCGTTCGAGGCGCAGCCGCTGATCGCCGCAGTGACGCTGGTTGCCATTCTGCTGGCCACGGCCGTAGGACCGGGACTGCTGGGCCGACTCGGAATTCTGCTCGGTGTCGTCGTGGGCTGGGTCTTCGCCGCCGTCACCGGCGGTATGGCGCAACCACGCCTCGACGCTCTGAGCGCGGCGAGCTGGATCGGTCTGCCCGAGTTTCGTGGACCGTCGTTCGAGCTGTCGGTGATCCTGGTAGCGCTGCCGGTGGTGATCGTCCTGGTGGCCGAGAACGTCGGACACGTCAAAGCGGTCGCGGCGATGACCGGCAAGAACCTCGACGACGTGGCCGGTGACGCGCTGATCGCCGACGGCTTGGCGACCACCCTGGCCGGAGCCGCTGGTGGCTCGGGCACCACCACCTACGCGGAGAACATCGGGGTCATGGCCGCCACTCGCGTCTATTCGACAGCCGCGTACTGGGTCGCGGCCTTCACGGCGATAGTGCTGGCGTTCTCGCCCAAGTTCGGTGCCCTGATCTTCACCGTCCCCGACGGCGTCATCGGGGGAGCGACCCTGGTTCTGTACGGACTCATCGGGCTACTGGGCGTTCGGATCTGGACCGACGCCAAGGTGAACTTCGCCGATCCGGTCAACCTGATCGTCGTCGCGGCGGCGCTCGTCGCGGGCATCGGCGACCTCACGCTGTCGGTGGGCTCGGTCGAACTCGGCGGTATCGCGTGGGGTTCTCTGGGCATCCTGCTGGGCTATCCGATCGTCTCGGCGCTCGCGAAAAGTACCGCCGACCGGCGGACCTAGCGGGGGCGGTCACGGATCGCGCACGTTTTGGTCATCGACCTTCGCTGCACCCCGAACGTACTGTTGGAACGTGACGTCAGTCGTACCGACGACCGCGAATGACACCGTTCACAGGTAGACGTCGGTATGCACCGAACAAGGAGATCTGCGTGGAACGCACACTTTTCGAGCCCGAGCACGAGCTGTTCCGGGAGTCGTACCGGAAGTTTCTCGAACAGCACGTAGCCCCCAATCACGCGAAGTGGGAAGAGCAGAACATCGTCGACCGCGGCGTCTGGGTCGAGGCCGGTAAGCAGGGCTTCCTCGGAACGGCTGCACCGGAGGAGTTCGGCGGCGGCGGCGTCAAGGACTTTCGGTACAACGCCATCGTCACCGAGGAAACCACTCGCGGCGGCTACAGCGGCATCGGCTTCACCCTGCACAACGACGTCGTCGCGCCGTACCTGATCGAGCTGGCCAACGACGAGCAGAAGCAGCGTTGGCTCCCCGGATTCTGCTCGGGTGAGCTGATCACCGCGATCGCCATGACCGAGCCGGGTACCGGAAGCGACCTGCAGGGCATCAAGACCAAGGCCGTTCGCGACGGAGACGACTGGGTGCTGAACGGATCGAAGACGTTCATCACCAACGGAATCAACGCCGATCTGATCATCGTCGTCGCCTGCACCGACCCCGAGAAGGGTGCTCAGGGCTTCAGTCTGCTGGTCGTAGAGCGCGACATGCCCGGTTTCGAGCGCGGCCGCAATCTCGACAAGATCGGGATGAAGGCCCAGGACACAGCCGAACTCAGCTTCACCGACGTGCGCGTGCCCGCGGCCAACCTGCTCGGTGAAGAAGGCATGGGCTTCATCTACCTCATGCAGAATCTTCCCCAGGAACGGCTCTCGATCGCGGTTGTCGCCGCTGCGGCCATGGAATCGGCGCTGGACATGACAATTCAGTACTGCCGCGATCGCAAGGCGTTCGGCAAGTCGATCGGAAAGTTCCAGAACACCCGCTTCGTGTTGGCGGAGTTGGCAACCGAGACCACCGCCACCCGCATCATGGTGGACAAGTTCATCGAACTGCTCAACGCGGGCACCCTGACCGTCCAGGAAGCCGCCATGGCCAAGTGGTGGACCACCGAAAATCAGGTCAAGCTGATCGACCGGTGCCTGCAGTTGCACGGCGGCTACGGCTACATGAAGGAATACCCGATCGCCAAGGCCTACATGGACTCTCGTGTCCAGACGATCTACGGCGGCACCACCGAAATCATGAAAGAGATCATCGGCCGCGGATTGAACCTCTGATCTGCTGATCCGACGAACGCGAAGGGCCGCAGCACAATGTGCTGCGGCCCTTCGCGTGTCACTGCAGAGACGTCGCCCTACAGCTTGCGCATCACGGTGACGACCTTGCCGAGGATGGCAGCGTTGTTACCCGGAATCGGCTCGAACAGCGGGTTGTGCGGCAGCAGCCACACCTCGCCCTTCGACCGCTTGAACGTCTTGACGGTGGCCTCGCCGTCGATCATCGCGGCCACGATGTCTCCGTTGTCGGCCACGGACTGCTGACGGACCACGACCCAGTCACCGTCGCAGATCGCTGCATCGATCATCGACTCGCCGACGACCTTGAGCAGGAACAGCGAACCCTGACCGACCAATTCGCGGGGGAGTGGAAAGACATCCTCGACGGCCTCTTCGGCCAGGATCGGTCCACCGGCTGCGATTCGTCCCAGAACCGGCACGAACGTGGGGGTCGGCAAGCGGTCCTGTTCCTCGGACGAACCGTCGGCCGCAGCAGCAGCTTGATCGGCCTGCACCTCGTCGAGGCCGCGAACGTCGACCGCGCGCGGGCGATTGGCGTCGCGCCGTAGGAATCCCTTCCGCTCCAGAGTGCGTAACTGATGGGCAACGGACGACGTCGACGTCAGGCCGACGGCGTCACCGATCTCACGAATGCTGGGCGGGTAGCCGCGCTCGGTCACCGAAGCTCGAATGACCTCGAGTACCTTTCGCTGTCGCTCCGTCAGGCCGGCGCTGATGTCGGTGCCGACTTCCATGGCCTTGGGCGTCGGTTCCGCGGCAGGCTTCCCTGCTGCGGCCTTCGCGGGCGCGGAAGCGGTCGTCTTGGAACCCGTCGTCTTGGAACCCGTCGTCTTGGAACCCGTGGTCGACCTCGTCGAGGTCTGGTCCTTCATGCTGTCGGCCTCCTGCTGATGTCCTGGATCCGGTCTGCGTGGTTCGGTCTGCGCGGACTGGAGTTGATGGTGTCGACTCGTGTGGCGTGTGGTTTCTGACACGAATCTAGCGTGTATCAGCTGTTGAATCAAACATCTGTTCGACTCGTGTCGCGTTTTCTACAGACTTTGTCGGACGCTCGTGATAGAACTTCGAACAAGCGTCCATCGAACGCCTGATCGAACAATCGATCCAACGAGCGAAGACGAGGTTCCGATGACCATCACCACCGATCGCCCCACCACCGCAGGTGTCCGTACCCGGTCCACTGTCGTCGAACGTCGTCGCCGTGCTCGTCCCGCGCTGCGGAGTTCGATCGCGACGCGCAGTGCGCGAACGACTCCATGCCTGCCGGTTCTGGAGCCGTCCTGGACCGACGTCACCGACCGGGAGGCCGCCGATCGCGAATTCGACGAGACCTCGGCGCACTTCGCCGGCCAGCCGGTCCGGATGCGATCGCTCGTGCTGTGGGTGCTTGCCGTCGTCGTCGTTGCCGGTGGCCTGATCGGAATCGCGAACCTACGAGCTGCGTCGGCCGACGCAGGGGTGCAGCCGGCGGGTGTGGTCGAGGTTCACGACGGAGCTGTAGTCGAGTATGCGCCCGGTAGATGACCACCGGCCCCATCGCACCCGCCGATGACTGAGTATCCTCGACTGACTGCCCCGACACGTATGTTCGACGTCGGCGCATCGGCTACGACGGAGGCTCCTTCATGCATTGCCCGTTCTGCAGGCATCCCGACTCACGCGTGGTCGATTCGCGTGAAATGGACGAGGGGCAAGCAATTCGGCGTCGTCGCTCCTGCCCGGAATGCGGTCGGCGATTCACGACCGTCGAGGCTGCAGTGCTCGCTGTCGTGAAGCGCAGCGGTGTCACCGAACCGTTCAGCCGTGAGAAGGTCGTCAAGGGAGTGCGCAGGGCGTGTCAGGGCAGAGATGTCGACAACGACGCGTTGAATCTCTTGGCTCAACAGGTGGAAGACGCCATCCGCGCCGCCGGTTCCGCCGAAATTCCCAGTAACGAGGTGGGGTTGGCCATTCTCGGTCCGCTGCGCGACCTCGATGAGGTCGCATATCTGCGGTTCGCGTCCGTGTATCGCTCGTTCAGCTCGGCCGAGGATTTCGAGAAGGAAATACATGAGCTGCGCAAGCACCGAGAGTCTGCCGACATCGACTGACGGCCCCCAGCGTGAGCGCGCCTGTGATGGCCGGCGCGTCAGCGCGCTTGATCGGAGATAGCCTTCTCGATGCGCTTCTCCGAGACCGGATATGCAGTCCGAATTCCTTGCGCGAACAGCCCTACCCGCAATTCTTCGATCATCCAGAACAGCTCCTGCACGCCAGCGCTGTTCTTCCGGTTTTCCGGAAGCGAATCCAGCAGCCGTCCGTACGACGCGTAGACGCGGTCGAGTACGTCCATCGCAGCCGCATCACGGCCTGCGCTGCTCGGAAGCGTGGCCAATCTCTTGGTCGCTGCGGCGAGATATCGCGGCAGATCCGCCAGTCTGCGAGAACCGAATTCGGTGACGAAGCCCCGAAAGACCAATCCTTCGAGCTGTTCGCGCACATCCTCGGCGGGCTCACCCGATGCCGTCTGCAATTGCCCCGATACGGCAAGAGCTGCAGTCAATACGGGGCGTACGAGGGCCAGTACCGCGGCGGTGCGCTGTGGAACCTCGGCATTGACCGATGCTCGAAGTTTCTCGAAAGCCTCCGGATCTCGAACAGGTCCACCGTGCGCGTCCATTGCTTCCTCGACCGCGAGAACTCGGCATTCCTCGAGGAGCGCGTCGACACCGCCGTACGGATTCTGGCCGAGGGCAAGGCGTTCGGCAGTCGGGAGACCGGCCAGCAGCGCTTTGGTACCTTTCGGTGCCGTCGACAACAGTAACGTCCGTGTTCCGGAGCGCATCGCTGCTCGCTGTTGGGCGGGGGTGCTCAGGACTCGAACCGCAACGCCCGGTCCTTCGGGCACCAACGCCGGGTACCCGGTGACCTTCTGTCCGCCGACATCACGGGTAACAGTCGACTCCAGTCGGCCCAGAGTGCCCGAGGTCCACGCGAGAGTCGGTGCGCGCTCCGCGTCGCCGACTGCGCTCGCAACCTGACGACCGACTTCGCCGGACAGACTGGTGCGCAGAACGGTCAGATCTTTGTTGCTACCCAACACCTTTCCGGTCGGGTCGACGGCCGCGAAGGTCATTCTCAGGTGGTCGGGCAGCGCCGCGGTGTCGAAGTCCTTCGCGGTGATGTGGCACTGTGCAGCCCGCGACAGCTCGCGTGCCAATGCCGTCACCAGAGTCTCCGCGCGAGGTCTCATGACCGCCAGCGCCGCGGCGGCGAAATCGGGGGCAGGAACAACGTTGCGGCGCAGAGCTTTCGGGAGCGACTTGATCAATGCCGTCACCAACTCCGCGCGCATCCCCGGAACCAGCCAATCGAACCCCACCGGCTGAACCTGAGCGAGCAGCGCTATCGGAATTCGTGCGGTGACTCCGTCGGCGGCCGTACCCGGCTCGAACTGGTAGGTCAGCGGAAACTGGATCTCACCCTGTCGCCACGCGTCGGGATACGCGCCGGTGAGCACCGAGGCCGCGTCGGAGTTGACGACTGTGTCCGTCGTGAAGTCCAGCAGGGACGGGTCCGGTCGACGGGCTTTCTTCCACCACGTGTCGAAGTGTCGCGCCGATACCGCTTCGGGGGCGATACGCGCATCGTAGAAGTCGAACAGTGCGTCGTCGTCCACGACGATGTCGCGCCGCCGAGCACGGTGTTCGAGTTCACCGACGTCGTCCAGTAGAGCCCGGTTCTTGTGGAAGAACGCATGCTGGGTCTTCCATTCGCCCTCCACCAGTGCGTGTCTGATGAACAACTCCCGTGACGCCTCGGCGTCGATGCGGTGGTAGTTCACCGGTCGCTGCGTGACCAGAGGAATGCCGTACAGCGTCACCCGCTCGTACGCCATCGCGGATTCGCGCTTGATGGACCAGTGCGGTTCCGAGTACGTCCGCTTGACCAGGTGCGGTGCGAGCCGCTCGGCCCATTCGGGTTCGATGCGAGCGGCCATCCGGCCCCACAGGCGTCCGGTCTCCACCAGTTCGGCGGCCATGACCCACCGCGGGGGCTTCTTGAAGAGCCCGGACCCGGGGAAGATCGCGAAGTGCGCTCCGCGTGCGCCCAGGAACTCGCGCTTGTCACCCTCCCTGAGTCCGACGTGGGAGAGCAGCCCCGACAGTAGTGATTGGTGCAGAGCGGTTTCGGTGGAGTCGGCATCGGGCACCGTCCAGCCGAGTCCGCGAGTGATCTGACGGAGTTGGCCGTGTAGATCCTGCCACTCGCGAATCCGCAGGTAGTGCAGAAATTCGGTGCGGCACATGCGCCGGAACTGGTTGGACGACAGCTCGTTCCGTTGTTCGCGCAGGTACGTCCACAGCTTGACGTAAGCCAGGAAGTCGGAGTTCTCGACTGCGAAGCGGGCGTGTTTCTCGTCCGCAGCCTGCTGATGCTCGGCGGGCCGTTCCCTGACGTCCTGAATCGACAGGGCCGACACCACCACCAGTGCGTCCCGCAGCGACCCGTTGCCGTTGGCCTCGACCAACATTCGCGCCATTCGTGGATCGACCGGCAGCGCCGACAGTTCCCGGCCGATGGGGGTGAGTTCCGCCGTGCCGTCCTTGGTGGCCGGCTTCAGCGCCCCCAATTCTTCGAGCAGGCCGATCCCGTCCCGAATGCTGCGCGGGTCCGGTGGCTCGACGAACGGGAAGGCGTCGATCTTGCCGAGCCCGAGGGCGGTCATCTGCAAAATGACCGACGCCAGGTTGGTGCGCAGGATCTCCGGCTCGGTGAACTGCGGCCGCGACTCGAAGTCCTCTTCCGAGTACAACCGGATGCAGATACCGTCGGCGACGCGGCCGCAGCGGCCGGCTCGCTGCCGCGCCGACGCCTGGGAGATCGGTTCGATGGGCAGTCGTTGCACCTTGGTGCGCAACGAGTATCGCGAGATGCGAGCCGTGCCGGGATCGACGACGTAGCGAATGCCGGGAACTGTCAACGACGTCTCCGCAACGTTCGTCGAGAGCACCACGCGTCGGCCCGAGTGCGGTGAGAACACCCGATGCTGTTCGGCCGCAGACAATCTCGCGTACAGAGGCACGATCTCGGTGTTACGCAGATTGCGGTCGTTCAAAGCGTCCGCGGTGTCGCGGATCTCGCGTTCACCGGACAGGAACACCAGAATGTCGCCGTCGCCCTCGGCTGTCAACTCGTCGACAGCCTGGCAGGTGGCATCGACAGGATCGAGGTCGATCGTGGTGTCGCCGGCGTCGACGGTCAGTGGCCGGTAGCGCATTTCGACCGGGAACGTGCGGCCGGACACTTCGATGATCGGAGCGGGTACGCCGCCGCGGGCGAAGTGTTGGGCAAATCGTTCCGGATCGATCGTCGCCGAGGTGATGATGATCTTCAGATCGGGTCGCCGGGGGAGTAACTGCGCGAGGTAACCCAGGATGAAGTCGATGTTGAGGCTGCGCTCGTGGGCCTCGTCGATGATGAGGGTGTCGTACTGGCGAAGCAGTCTGTCTCGCTGGATCTCGGCCAGGAGAATTCCGTCGGTCATCAGTTTGACGAGGGTCGAATCCGAGGACTGATCGGTGAATCTCACCTTGTAGCCGATGGATTCGCCCAGGGGCTCGCCGACTTCCTCGGCGATGCGCTCGGCCACCGTACGTGCGGCGAGCCGGCGCGGTTGGGTGTGACCGATCGACCCGCGAATTCCGCGACCGAGTGCGAGACAGATCTTCGGAATCTGGGTGGTCTTACCCGAGCCGGTTTCACCGGCGACGATCACGACCTGATGCTCGGCGATGGCGGCGGAGATGTCGTCCTTGCGGAGACTGACCGGAAGTGACTCCGGGAACTCGAGGGTGGGGACCGCTGCTCTGCGATGGGCGACCACGGCTTCGGCGCGAGCGACATCGCGATCGAGGGCTGCGAACGCGTCGTCGGTGCGGGCCTTGTCCAGCCGCCGCCGCAGTCGGTTCTCGTCGCGGATGGTGACGTTCGCCAGACGTGTGGCGAGAGATTTTCGCTGACCGGACGGATTCGAGGTAGACATACTCACACCAGGATATCCGTATCTACGCAACCTTCGTGAATGCCGGCCGCGACTGTGCCAGGATCGCCGAATGGGCATCTCGCACGATGTGACCGCGGAACCACGCACGCCGGTACCGATCAGGACGCTGCGGGTGCTGTTCGCGGCCCTCACCGCCGCGGCGCTCGTCTCGATCGTCGTGAACGGGCTCGGCTCTCCGACGTTCTCGTTGGTCAACTACTTCAGCTACTTCACCGTGATCAGCAACGTCCTGACGGTGCTCGTACTCGTCGTGGGCGGCGTGATCGATCCACGGTCTCCGGGTTGGCAGCTCTTTCGCGGAGCAGTGACGCTGTACATGGTGATCACCGGGATCATCTACGCGGTGTTGCTCGCGAACATCGATGTCGGTGTCGCGGATCCGTGGACCAACAACGTGGTGCATCGCATCATGCCCGTGGTTCTTCTGCTCGACTGGATTCTCGCTCCACCGCGGCGGCAGATCTCCGAGTCGCGCAGTCTGACATGGTTGCTGTTCCCGCTGATCTACGGGGTCTACACCTTGGTGCGTGGACCCGTCGTCGACTGGTACCCCTATCCGTTCCTCGATCCGCGGGCGCAGGGATACCTCGCGCTCGCGGTCGGGCTGGTCGTGCTGACCGTCGCTTTCGCGCTGATGGCGCTGGCAGTCAATGCTCTCGGACGGCTCGCAGGACGCTGGAGGTACGGATCGGGCTCGATCGAAGCGGACTCCACTACTGTGTAGCGCATGTCTTCCGACCTGGATCCAGCCGCCACCACACACTCCTCTGCGCTGTGGCACGGCTTCGCCGACATGGGCAACGTCACCGCCAACGGACCGTTCGTCGTGTCGCGAGGCGAGGGCGCGTACATCTTCGACAACAAGGGAACGAAGTATCTCGACGCGACCGCCGGTCTGTGGTTCACCAACGTCGGTCACGGCCGACGCGAGATCGCCGACGCTGTCGCCACACAGCTGAGCTCGATTGCCCATTACTCGAACTTCGGCGACTTCGTTCCCGAGACCACGCTGGCCCTGGCCGATCGTCTCGCCGCCATCGCACCGGTTCCGGGCAGCAAGATCTTCTTCACCTCGGGTGGATCGGACTCCATCGACACCGCCGCCAAGCTCGCACGCCGCTACTGGGTGGAAATGGGACAACCGTCCAAGAAGCTGATCGTCGGTCGGCAGAAGGCGTATCACGGCATGCACGTCGCCGGCACGTCGTTGGCCGGCATCCCGGTCAACAAGGAGAACTACGGCGAACTCATGGCCGACGCCAGGACGGTGTCGTGGGACGACGCGAAGTCGCTGCTTGCGTTGATCGAAGAGGTCGGCGCGGAGAACGTGGCTGCCTTCTTCTGCGAGCCGGTGATCGGAGCAGGCGGAATCTACTTGCCGCCGGAGGGCTATCTGCGTGAGGTTCGACAGATCTGCCGCGACAACGACGTCCTGTTCGTGGCCGACGAAGTGGTCACCGGGTTCGGCCGCATCGGCGGTAGCTGGTTCGCGTCGACGCGCTTCGAGCTCGAACCCGACCTGATGACGACCGCCAAGGGGCTGACGTCGGGATACGTGCCCATGGGTGCCGTGTTCATCGCCCCGAAGATCGCCGAACCGTTCTTCGCAGGCGGAGTCTGGTGGCGCCACGGCTACACCTACGGCGGCCACGCAGGCGCGGCTGCCGCAGCGATGGCCAACCTCGACATCATCGAGCGCGAAGAACTGTTGACGCACTCCAAGCGCATCGAAGCCGCATTGCACACGCACCTCGCGCCGCTCGCCGAGCACGATCGGGTCTCGGAAATCCGCAGCGGCATCGGCGCGGTTGCCGCAGTTCAGCTCGCCGACCCGGCCGAGGCGCTACCGTTCGTCAAAACACTGCGTGCGCATGGGGTTTCGGGCCGCGCCGCCGGTCAGGGTGCGATGCAGATATCGCCGGCCTTCGTCATGACGGACGCCGAGATCGAAGAGCTGGCCTCGCGAATCCTCAGCGCCCTCGGCTGAACCGGAGCTTGTTGCGCAGTTGCTGCCCCCGCGAGAGCGGGGGAGCAGCTGCCGGTTCCGGTTCACCCGAGAGAGCCGCGAACCGCTGGTGTAGCTGATCGCGTACTTCGTTCGGCGCGTAGGCGCGCCGCTTGCGCTCGGACCGCACCACCAGCGCCCCGGTGGCCGCGACACCGGCCATCCCGGCGAGGCCGAGAGCTTTCCACACGTTCATTCGGCAACCGTACCGTCACGACGTGCGGTTGCCGATCCGCCAAGACCTAGGGTGAGAAGCATGAACCCGTCTCGAATCAGCCTCGATACCGCCGTCGATGCCACCAGGACGGGCGACATCTGGATCTTCCGCGGTGAGTCGACAGCCGATCGTGCAATTCAGGCGCTGACCAACAGCCCGGTCAATCACGTCGGAATGGCCGTCGTGATCGACGACCTGCCGCCGCTGATGTGGCACGCAGAACTGGGAAAGTCGTTGCAGGACATGTGGACCGGTAACTTTCAGCGCGGTGTGCAGCTCCATGATCTGCGCGCGGCCGTCACCCAGTGGGCCACGAAGTACCAACAGCGTTGCTGGCTGCGGCAATTGGACGAGACCGTCACGAAGGACCAGGAAGACGCACTGCTGCGCACGATAGCGCGCATGGACGGAACTGCGTTTCCCACCACGGCCGCGCTCGCCGGCCGGTGGTTCCGGGGGCGGGTGCCGACATTGCGTCGACAACGCGAGCAGGACGGACCCACCCTCGAAACCGCCTATTGCGCGGAGGTGGTCGCCATGACCTACGACTCGATGGGATTGCTCACCGGCAACAAGAAGGCCAATTGGTTCGACCCCGGAAAGTTCTGGAGCGGCGACCGACTCCCACTGGCTGCGGGCATCCGGCTGGGCGAGGAAATCGAAGTGGACGTACCGCTCACACCGTGATCGACGCGTCGGTCACGGTACGCCCGCCCAGTTCCACCCAGCCGTCGTCGTCGACCGTGGTGCGCAACCGCGAGCCTGCTCCCTGCACGATGAGGAGACCGCGGCCGAGTTCCCCGGTGAGCCGGACGGCGGCGGCACCGGTCGCCTCGTCCTCGGCGATACCCATCATGGGGGCGAACATGCGCGATCGCAGCGCCCCGTCCTTCTCGTCGGTCCACGCCCAGACGTAGTGGTGCCCACTGTCGTAGGCGCTCGGATCGTCCGCGGCCACCTCGGCGGCATCGCGAACCTGATGGAACGTGAAGTTCGGAGCCCAGTCGGCGCGGGCGCGAACCCAGGTGTCGTCGCCGTCGTAGCGGATGCTCAGCGGTGCAGCGGGAACGGCGAGGGTGGTCACCGGATGGCCCTGCTCGCGGAGCCACCAGGACAGTCCCACGGTGGGGTGTCCGGCGAAGGGCAGCTCGACCGCCGGGGTGTAGATGGTCGCCGACGCTGTACCCGGTTCGGTGAGGTCTACGAACACCGTCTCACTGAAGCCGAGATCGGCGGCGAACTGCTGCCGCTCGTTCTCCGCGACGGCGTCGGCGGAAACGATCCCGAGGGGGTTGCCGAACCTGCCGTCGGCATCGGTGAACACACGGACGACGGACACGTCGGTAGCCATGCTTGGACGGTATCAGCCTGCAGTGATCACGATCTCGTCGAACACGATCTCGCCGGCGGCATCGGATTCCGGCACGTCGACAACCGCGTCGAGCGACCAACCGTGGTCCCCGTCCGGATCTTCGAGTACCTGACGCACCGTGGTGGATTCTGCACCGACATTCAGGCTGAACAGTGCGGGACCACGGGCCGAGGGGCCGGTTCCGATCTCGCCGTACTCGGCGAAGAACGGATCCAGCTCTGCTTCCCAATCGGGACCGTCGTCCAGTTCGTCGAGCGCGTTCCACTGGCGACGCGCCGCGAGATCGACCCGACGGAAGATCGCGTTACGGGCGAGCACCCGGAATGCCCTGGGATTGGCCGAGATCGGACGCGGCGCGTCGGATCCGTATGCCTCGACGAGGGCTTCGGGCTCGGCGCCGGGGTCGGTCAGGTTCTCCCACTCGTCGAGCAGGCTGGAATCCACCTGTCGGACGAGTTCGCCCAGCCATTCGGTGATGTCCTGAACCTCCTCCGTTCGAGATTCAGGCGGAACCGTCTGGCGCAGTGTGCGATAGGCGTCGGCGAGGTAGCGCAGCACCAGTCCCTCCGAACGCATCAAACCGTAGTGACTGATCAGCTCGGCGAAGGTCATCGCTCGCTCGACCATGTCGCGTACGACAGATTTGGGCGACAGCCCGATCTCGGAGAGCCAGGGGTGGGTGCCGCGGTAGATCTCGAACGCCGGAACCAGCAGTTCTGCAAGAGGTTTCGGCCAGGTGACCTCCTCGAGCAACTCCATTCTCTCGTCGTATTCGATACCGTCGGCCTTCATCTGCGAGACCGCCTCACCGCGCGCAGCATGCTGCTGAGCCATCAGGATCTGGCGAGGATCGTCGAGCGTCGATTCGATGATCGACACCACATCCAGTGCGTGGGTCGGTGACTCGACGTCGAGCAGCTCGAAGGATGCGACCGCGAAGGTGGACAGCGGCTGGTTGAGCGCGAAATCCGGTTGTAGGTCCACGGTCAGTCGAGCGTGTCGACCGTCTGCGTCCGGCTCCTCGAGTTGCTCGACGATGCCCGCGTCGACCAACCCCCGATACAGCGAGAGTGCACGCAGAATGTGTTTGCGTTGAGCGGGCCGGGTCTCGTGGTTGTCTTCGAGCAGGTGGCGCATGGCGTAGAAGCAATTGCCCGGCCGTGCAATGACATTGAGCAGCATTGCGTTGCTCACCGAGAACCGAGAGGTGAGCGGCTCGGGGCTCGCCGCGATGATCCGCTCGAACGTGGGCTCGCCCCACGAGACGAAACCGTCGGGTGCCTTCTTGCGCTGTACTCGCTTGAGCTTCTTGGGATCGTCGCCTGCCTTGGCCACCAGCCGCGCATTCTCGATGTCGTGCTCCGGGGCCTCGACGACGACCGTACCGAGCGTGTCGTACCCCGCCCGGCCCGCGCGGCCTGCGATCTGATGGAACTCGCGGGCCCGTAGCTTGCGGGTCCTGATGCCGTCGTACTTGGTGAGTCCGGTGAACAGCACTGTCCGAATGGGAACGTTGATACCCACGCCCAGTGTGTCGGTCCCACAGATCACCTTCAGCAGGCCGTCCTGCGCGAGCTTCTCGACCAAGCGCCGATACTTGGGCAGCATGCCGGCGTGGTGCACGCCGATGCCGTGTCGGACCAGCCTCGACAGAGTCTTGCCGAATCCGGTGGTGAACCGGAAGTTGCCGATGGCCTCTGCGATCTCGGCCTTCTCCTGCTTGGACGCGACGTTGACGCTCGTCAATGCCTGAGCGCGTTCGAGAGCCGAAGCCTGAGTGAAATGCACGACGTACACCGGCGCGAGGTGCGTCTGCACCAGTTCTTCGATGGTCTCGCTGATCGGAGTCGTGACGTAGGAGAACATCAACGGAACCGGGCGCTCGGTGCCGGAGACGACCGTCGTGGTTCGTCCGGTGCGCCTGGTCAGATCGTCTCGGAAGAACGACACGTCGCCCAACGTCGCCGACATCAACAGGAACTGAGCGTGCGGCAGCTCGATCAACGGAACCTGCCAGGCCCACCCTCGATCGGGTTCGGAGTAATAGTGGAACTCGTCCATGATCACCTGGCCGATGTCCGAGCCGGCACCCTGGCGCAAGGCGAGGTTCGCCACGATCTCGGCGGTGGCACAGATGATCGGGGCTCCGGAATTGACCGACGCGTCGCCGGTCATCATGCCGACGTTCTGGGCACCGAAGATCTCGCACAGGGCAAAGAACTTCTCACTGACGAGTGCCTTGATCGGCGCGGTGTAGAAGCTGCGAATGCCTGCCGCCATCGCGGCGTAATGGGCCCCGATGGCCACCATCGACTTCCCCGACCCGGTGGGGGTCGCGAGGATGACATTGGAGCCGGAGACCAGCTCGATGAGAGCTTCCTCTTGCGCGGGATAGAGCGTCAGACCGCGATCGGCGGTCCAGGTGGTGAACGTGTCGAACAGGACGTCCGGGTCGACGCCATCGGAATTATCGGCGTAGACATCGGGAATCAGTTCGGTGAGGAGCACCTCTACAGGCTATGTGGGATCTGCCGTCCGTCCCGCATCGACACCGAGCGTCCGGGGCCGAGGCGACGCGTCAGGTCGCGCTGCGCTCGTCCGAACCCATGGCACCGAGAACGGCCATCCGGGTGCTGGCGCTTCCGGTGATCATGTCCTCACCGACACCGGTGATGAGCAGATTCCGCCACCGCACCTCGTCGAAGGTCAGCGACGGGGTCGAGTCGATGAAGTCTTCCACCACCTGCAGGAAGCGCATGGGGTCGTCACGGAACGGGAAATGTCCGGAGTTCTCGAACACTTCCAGAGTCGAGCCCGGCATGGCCGAGTGGGCGAGGCGCGCATGGCTCACCGGAATGACGGAATCCTGATCACCCCAGACGAGCAGGACGGGCAGGTTCTCGGTGAGATAACAGCGGTCCAGCATCGTGACCACCTGACCTCGCCAGTCCACCACAGCGCGCAGGGTCCGCAGATACGCCTCGTATGTGGTCGGTGCAGGCAGCTCGCTCAACACCCGGATCAGATCCGGGGTGTCGTGCAGCAGTGAACCGGGTCGAAGCGGTGAGCTGTGCAGCTTGCTGAGTACCCCGCCGGCCAGCTTGACCGCGGGTATCGCGCCCGGTAGACGGAGTAGCTTGACCGCCTCGCTCAGGAAGGGCATCGACGCGAGCCGAAGAATGGGGTGCACGTCCTTGGTGACGCCGCCGGAGGACACCAGCGCCAGCCTGTCGACCATGTTGGGAAACTGGTAGGCGAACTGCATCGCAACGCCACCACCGAGTGAATGACCGATGACGGTGACGTGCTCGATGCCGAGAACCGAGAGCAGGTCGCGCATGCCGTTCGCGTACGCGGCGACGGAGTAATCCGCGCGGGGCTTGTCCGAGCGTCCGTGTCCGAGAAGATCCGGCGCAATGACGGTGTAGTTCTTCGCGAGGTGCGGAATCACCTCGTTCCACGTCTCGGAGTTGTCGCCGATCCCATGGATCAGCAACACCACCGGGCCCTCACCGGCCATCCGAAACGCCCGCCGATATCCGTGAATGGTCCGAAAGATCAGCCGTGGTTCTTCGTCGGGAACCGGCCGGAGCTTGCGACTGCGCGGAGTGGTAGCCATCTGCGCCTCCTGACATTCCCTGGTGCGCCGCACGCGCGAGGCAGTACGGCGTCGCCGTGTACGAGTGTGTTGACGGTACATACCGGAGTACGTGTCGCTACGACTCTCGCACGAGATGAGGTTCGGGGCAGAACATCGAGCGTATTTGCGGTTACAGGTATGTTTCGATCCGCTCCCGCTGTCCGATTCGACGGTTGCTACGACTCCACGCTGTGACTACTCACACTGTCGTCGGGTGTCCTATCACTGACGGTCGGTGTCGTCGCCCTCGTCGAGGCCGGCCTGTTCGGCCAGGAAACGCTCGAATTCTGCACCGAGTTCGTCCCCGCTCGGCAACGGCTCGTCACCGGCCAGCAACGTCGACTGCTGCTCCTGTGCGGCGACATACGTGTCGTACTGACGCTCGAGCGCCTGCACCACCGACTGCACCTCGTCGTTTCCGGTGATGTGCTCGTTCACCTGCTCGCGAACTCGCGCCGCAGCCTCGCCGAGTGCTGCGAGCGGAAGATCGAGCTCGGCGGCCTCGCTGACGTTCTCGAGCAGAGTCTCGGCCGCGCCGGGGTAGTCCGTCTGGGCGAGATAGTGCGGGACGTGCACCGAAAAGCCCATCGACTCGTGCCCGTGCTGAGCCATCCGAAGCTCGAGCAGCGAGGACGCACTTCCGGGCACCTGCAGGTCGCCCGTCCAGCTGTTGCCTTCCTTGACCAGCTCCCGATCACTGGCATGCGCCGTGACCCCGAGTGGGCGCGTGTGCGGAATCGCCATCGGGATGGAGCCGAGACCGATGGTGCGCCGCACGCCGAGCTGCTCGGCGAGGAGGCGGACGGCGGTGGTGAACTTCTCCCACCGCAGATCCGGCTCCATACCGGCCAGAAGCAGGAATGGTGTGCCGGCCCGGTCCTTGACTGCGTAGAGGTTCAACTCGGGTGCGTCGTAGTCCGAGAAGTGGTCGGATTTGAACGTCATCGTCGGACGACGGGACCGGTAGTCGATCAACTCGTCGACGTCGAACGACGCCACCAGTTCGGACTCGAGGCTCTCGCGCAGATGGGTCGTCGCCAACTTCACGGCGTGACCGGCGTCGGAGAATCCCTCCAGGCCGTGCACGAGGACGGGTCCGACGCCGTCGTCGGAGAAGATTTGCGGTGCCGGAAATTCCAGCTCGTACATCTTCGACTGTTCGGTCATGGCCGGGCCCCTTTCGGATCGACTCGTCGGTACCTCGATGCGAGATCCGGGTCAGAATACGCCGACCCTCCGTGTGCACCGTGTACACGCCGACGTCGAACGTGGCGAATCACTGATGGAAAGAACAACCGGATGGCCGTCGTTCATTCCCCAGTGGTCGTCGGGGTTCCGAGTGAGGCCCGTCAGCGGTCGAAGTTGGCCAACGCGCGGATCTTGTTGGTGACATCGAGCGCGGCAACCTTGTACGCCTCGGACAGCGTCGGGTAGTTGAACACGGCGTCGACGAGGTAATCGACGGTACCGCCGCATCCCATGACTGCCTGTCCGATGTGCACCAGATCCGTCGCACCCGACCCGAAGATGTGCACACCGAGAATCGACCGGTCTTCGGTGGAGACGAGCAACTTCAACATTCCGTACGAGTCACCGGCAATCTGGCCGCGGGCCAGTTCGCGATACCTCGACACTCCCACCTCGTAGGGAATCGACCCCTTCGTCAGATCGACCTCCGTTGCACCGACATAGGACACCTCCGGGATCGAGTAGATGCCGATGGGCTGCAGGTCGGTCAGTTTCGCGCTCGACTCACCGAACGCGTGATACGCCGCCAGCCTGCCCTGGTCCATCGACGTCGCGGCCAGCGCCGGGAACCCGATGACATCGCCGACTGCGTAGATGTGATCGACCTTGGTCTGGAAATGCTCGTCGACGAAGATGCGGCCGCGCGCGTCCGCCTCGAGTCCTGCGTTCTCGAGCTCGAGCGCCGTGGTCAATCCCTGGCGCCCGGCCGAGTACATGACCGTCTCCGCCGGAATGCGCTTGCCGCTCGCGAGCGTGGTGACGG
The DNA here is from genome assembly GCF_050321865.1 of Rhodococcus sp. IEGM1428. NCBI lineage: Bacteria > Bacillati > Actinomycetota > Actinomycetes > Mycobacteriales > Nocardiaceae > Rhodococcus > Rhodococcus sp. IEGM1428. Next base: position 1,347,205 of record NZ_JBNQFW010000001.1, read on the forward strand.
TACCGTTCGGACCGACGTCGACCGCGGTGACCGCTTCGCCGAATCTGAACGTCACGGCGAGGTCGCGGAGATGGAACTGCAACGACTCGATGATCTCGCGATCACAGAAGTCGAGCATCGAATCGCGCTTCTCGACGACCGTGACCTTGGTGCCGAGGGCTGCGAACATCGAGGCGTACTCGATCCCGATCACGCCTGCTCCGACGACCACCATCGAAGCCGGGATGAACTCGAGATTGAGTATTCCGTCGGAGTCGAGTACCCGGTAGTCGTCGAACGCGACGTCCGCGGGACGCGCAGGCGCGGTTCCGGTGGCGATCACCACGTTGGCGGCTGTGACGGTGATGCGCTCACCTCGCGAGTCGTCCTCGATCGCGATGGTGTGGGCGTCGACGAACCTGCCGACACCGGTGATCAGTTCGATGCGGTTGCGCAGCAATTGCGAGCGAACCACCTCGATCTCCTTGCCGATGACGTGCTGGGTCCGCGCCAGCAGATCGGCCGGAGTGATGTCGGCCTTCACCCGGTAGCTCGCCCCGTACAGCTCACGTTGGTTCATGCCCGTGAGGTACAGGACGGCTTCACGCAGAGTTTTGGACGGGATGGTCCCGGTATTGACGCAGACCCCGCCGAGCATGTGTCCCTTCTCCACGATCGCCACTCGCTTGCCGAGCTTCGCAGCCGCGATGGCCGCCTTCTGGCCGCCGGGGCCGGAGCCGATGACCACCAGGTCGTACTCCATGGGTTCAGACATTTCTCATAGGTACCGGGCGCACGCAAAGACTGCGTGCCCACCCGGTCACAACCTTGTGAACTCCACGGTTCGGGGCGTCGAACCCATGCAGATGTCGCCACGTGACGATGCGTTGTGCGAGGCTGAACAGAGCACGAAACACCCGATTTTTCAGTGGAGGAACACATGCCGCAGCAGGTCCGCGCCGTCGTCGCCAAGAGCAAGGGCGCACCCGTCTCCATCGAGACGATCACCATCCCCGATCCCGGCCCCAACGAGGTCGTCGTGAAGATCCAGGCCTGCGGGGTGTGCCACACCGACCTGCACTACCGCGAAGGTGGCATCAACGACGAATTCCCGTTCCTGCTCGGACACGAAGCCGCCGGCATCGTCGAGACCGTCGGCGACCGCGTCGAGCACGTCGAGGTCGGCGACTTCGTCGTCCTGAACTGGCGCGCCGTCTGCGGGGAATGCCGGGCCTGCAAACGCGGCACCCCGTGGTACTGCTTCGACACCCACAACGCCGCCCAGAAGATGACCCTCGACGACGGCACCGAACTCACCCCTGCCTTGGGGATCGGTGCGTTCGCCGAGAAGACCCTCGTCCACGAAGGACAGTGCACCAAGGTCGACCCCTCCGCCGATCCCGCCGTCGTCGGGCTGCTCGGCTGCGGGGTGATGGCCGGGCTCGGGGCCGCGATGAACACCGGCCACGTCTCACGCGGTGATTCGGTCGCGGTCATCGGCTGCGGCGGTGTCGGCGACGCCGCGATCGCCGGAGCGCGCCTGGCGGGGGCGTCGACGATCATCGCGGTCGATCGCGACAAGGGAAAACTCGACTGGGCCCTCGAACTCGGAGCCACCCACACCGTCGACTCCTCGCAGGTCGACGCCGTCGAAGCCATCCAAGAACTCACCGGGGGTTTCGGTGCCGATGTGGTCATCGACGCCGTCGGCCGCCCCGAAACCTGGAAGCAAGCGTTCTACGCCCGTGATCTGGCCGGAACCGTCGTCCTCGTCGGGGTCCCGACCCCGGAGATGACCCTCGAGATGCCGCTCATCGACTTCTTCTCCCGCGGCGGATCGCTGAAATCGTCCTGGTACGGCGACTGCCTACCCGAACGCGACTTCCCACAGTTGGTCGATCTGTATCAGCAGGGCCGGTTGCCGCTCGAGAAGTTCGTGACCGAACGCATCGGCATCGAGGACGTCGAGGCCGCGTTCGACAAGATGCATCAGGGCACCGTGCTGCGTTCGGTGGTGGTCCTGTGAGCGGAACGTTTCGTGTCCAGAACGTCGTCACGTCAGGAACGTTCAGCCTCGACGGCGGCACCTGGGACGTCGAGAACAACATCTGGCTGATCGGCGACGACGACGAGGTGGTGATCGTCGACGCCGCCCACACCGCAGCCCCGATCATCGACGCCGTCGCCGGCCGCACGGTCAAAGCCGTCATCTGCACGCACGGACACAACGACCACGTCACCGTCGCCCCCGAACTCGCCGCCACCCTCGACGCGCCGATTCTGCTGCATCCCGCCGACGACATGCTGTGGGAGCTGACCCACCCGGGCGTCGGTCACTCGCTTCTCGAGGACGGCCAGCGCATCACCGTCGCGGGAACCGACATCCTCGCGCTGCACACGCCCGGTCATTCACCCGGATCCACCTGCCTCTACCTACCCGAAGCGGGGGAGTTGTTCTCCGGCGACACCTTGTTCTCCGGCGGCCCGGGAGCCACCGGACGGTCGTTCTCGGATTTCCCGACCATCATCGGGTCCATCCGCGACCGCTTGTTCGCGCTTCCCGCCGACACCCGAGTCAACACCGGACACGGTGACGGAACCCGCATCGGCGACGAGGCACCACACCTCGAGGAATGGATCGCCCGCGGCAGCTGAATTCCGACACCGCGGTAGGTCGCCTGCCGCATTCGAGGTGGTCGGAATGAGACAGTGGTGGGACGCCGGAGCGTGTGCTGCGGCGTCCCACCGACCCGAAGAGGACGTCTTGTGAGCCCCGCCGCACGCAGAACCCGCCTGTCCATCGCCGCGACCTCGGCAGCGATCGCAGCTTTTGCGCTGGCCGGTTGCAGCTCCACCGTCACGGGAACCCCCGAACCCAGCGCCGGCGGTACCACGTCGTCGCAGCCGGGAACGGATCTGAACACGCTGCTGATCGACCCGTCGAGTTTTCCGGCACCGTACGACGCCCTGGTGCTGCCTCAGCAGGCCATCTCGCAGGCGGCCCCCGACCTCAGCGGAATACCGGCCGGTGCCGAGGTCAGCCCGGCCGGGTGCAAGCCGGCCGATCAGGATTTCGGCCCCACCGGCACGGCCATGATCGTCGGCACCGACAACGACAGCCGGTCGACCATCTCCATCGAATTGACCGCAGTCGACGAGCCGCTCTCGACCCGAATGGAGCAGCTCGAACAGTGCGGCGAGGTGACGGCCACCAAATCGGGCGCAACCTCGACGGTGACGTCCACGTTGACCCCTGCACCTCCGATCGATGCGGACGACACCTTGGCCGTCCGGCAGACGGTGGCGTCGGGAGCCGGTGGCGACGCGGTCACTCAGTCGATGCTGACGCTGATGGCACAGATCGACAACGTGCGGGTGTCGGCCACCTTCATGTCGTTCGGTTCCGAGACGCCCGACGCGATGACGCTGGACGAGCTCTTCACCGCGGCGGTGCAGAAGGTCAAGCAGGGGTGACGCGCGCCTAGCAGGAGGGGCCGACAGAATCGGTCCACAACTGCGCGTGCGGCACGGTTCGTCCACAGAAGGCTCGTTCTCCACAGGGCAGTATGGAAGCCCAGCTCACGCTGCGTTCCCCGACGAGAGTGCCGCGAGAATTTCGGGTCATGTACACACCGACCAATTCTCACGACAACTTCCACTCTCGCCGCCGAGTGCGACTCGGCGATGCCAGCGATCTGATGGCAGCGGTACCGGCCATGCTCGGCTTCCATCCCCACCGTTCCATCGTGCTCATCGCGGTCAAGGACGGCGGCGCGACCGTCGGTCCCACGATGCGTCACGACCTGGTGCTGGCAGGTGAGCACATCGATCGACGCGCCGGCAGCGGCACCCGGGCGACACCGGAGATGCTCGACGTCATCGGCTATCTGGCCGGCTACTGCGCGTCGGAGAACGTCCCCGCGGTCATTGCGGTGTTCGTCGACGACCGCCTCGACCGGACCGTCAGAGGTGCCCACCTGCTCGACGTCGAGGCGGTGGTGGGGGAGCTGGTCACCACTCTTGCATCGTTCGGGATAGAGCTCAGTGCGGCCCTCGCGACGGCGGAGATCGCCGATTCCGCCGTGTGGTGGTCGGTGTCCGGGCCGCAGCGGCACGGCCGAATATCCGATCCGTCGACGTCGCCGTTGACCGTCGCCCGTGTGCTCGACGGCTACTCGGTACGACGGTCGAGGCACGAGTTGGCCGAGACCATCGCGCCGGGCCCCGAGGGCACGGTACGGGCCGTGGCCGCCGAAATCGCGCGCCTCGGTCGCCGCGGACGTTCGTGCACCGACGAGTTGACGGCCGTCCTGTCGTACGTCGCACGGGCCCCGTACGACACAGAACTGGACCCGGTCGACATTGCTCGGATCGCGGTCGCGATCCGCGCGGTTCAGGTTCGCGACGCGTTGCTCGCCTTGACGCTCGGCGACGATGCGGGGTTTGTCGAGGAATTCTGGGCGATGATCTCCCGTGTACTTCCACGGCGCGAGAGAGCCATCGCGGCAACGCTTCTGGCGTTCGGTGCGTATGTTCGCGGAGACGGACCGATGGCCCGTATCGCGATCGATGCGGCCCTGGAGGCGGACGAGAAATACAGCCTGGCGCGATTGCTGGACAGATCGCTCAGTGCCGGTGCCGGCCCGGAACTGGTTCGCGAAGTTGCCGAGAGTGGATTCGCGTGCGCGCGTGCATGCGGCGTTCGGCTACCCGGCGATCCGTTCGGTCGACGCTGACGGCGCTGTGAGCGCGTCAGTGTGCGGCGTGGGAACGATCGCCGAGTTGTTGCAGAAAGGCCCAGGCGTCGGCCACGATCCGATCGAGATCGGTCAGCTCCGGCGACCACTTCAGCTCCTCCATCGCTCGTGCACTGGAGGCGATGAGAACGGCAGGATCGCCCGCGCGTCGGGGAGCGTGTTCGACGGTGATGGGCAGGCCGGTGACCCTCTCGCAGGACGAGATGACCTCGTGTACGGAGAATCCGGTACCGCTACCGAGGTTGTAGATGGTGTGCTCACCCGGCTGCGCCGCGTCGACCGCAAGGATGTGCGCCTCGGCGAGGTCCGCGACGTGGATGTAGTCCCGGACTGCTGTGCCGTCGGGAGTAGGCCAGTCGGTGCCGAACACCGAGATCTTCTCGCGTTGCCCGAGCGCAACCTGCAGCACGAGCGGGATCAGATGGGTCTCGACAACGCGATTCTCGCCGAAGCCGTTGTAGGCACCGGCGACGTTGAAGTATCGGAGGCTGGTGGCGGCGAGACCGTACGCCGACGCATAGGACGTGATCGCGTGGTCGATCGCGAGTTTGGTGGCACCGTAGGGATTGGTCGGCCGGGTAGGGGCATCCTCGGTGATCGGCGTCTTCTCGGGTTCGCCGTAGGTGGCCGCGGTCGAGGAGAACACCAGTTTCGGAGTTCCGGAAGCCCGCATCGCGTCGAGCAGGGCCAGCGTGGTGACCACGTTGCCGCTCCAGTATTTGTCGGGTGCGACCACCGACTCGCCCACGAGCGACTGCGCGGCGAAGTGCAGTACGGCGTCGAACCCGCCGCCGTTCAGCACCTCCGCGGCGACGTCTTTGACGTCACCCTCTACGAACGTGGCACCACCGGGCACAGCGTCCCGGTTCCCGGTGGACAGGTTGTCCACGACGACGACGTCGTGGCCGCGCTCGAGGAGCACGGCTGCACAGACACTGCCGACGTATCCCGCACCACCGGTAACCAGAAGCTTCACTGTTGCTCTCCCTCACACGCTTGCGGCACTGCCGGCAGTGTGAGGTCAGACCCTCTTCACCTGGACGGCGTGTGCCATTTCATCGGATATGTCGACACCGCTGTGCCCTGGCACGGTGATCGTGACGGACCCGGGCTTGGCTTCGACTGTAACCCGAGCGTCGGGAACAACGCCCGCTTCCCGAAGCTGCGCGATCACCTCGGGGTCGGACTGAACGTGCTCGGCCAGACGGCGTACGACCACTGCGGTCGGCTGGCCGACCGGCACATCGGTGAGACGGATGAGAGCCTCGGGAGCAAGGGTCGACTGACCGAGACCGAGCTCGGCCAATCCCGGGATGGGGTTTCCGTACGGCGATGTGGTCGGGTTGTTCAGCACGGCGACCAGACGACGTTCGACTTCCTCGCTCATCACGTGCTCCCAACGGCACGCCTCGGCGTGTACGTCTTCCCAGCGTAGACCGATGATGTCCACCAGCAGTCGCTCCGCCAAGCGGTGCTTGCGCATGACGGCGACCGCCAGACTGCGACCCTTCTCGGTCAGCTCCAGGTGCCGGTCTCCCGCGACGGACAACAAGCCGTCGCGCTCCATCCGCGCGACAGTTTGGCTGACGGTGGGACCGCTTTGTTCGAGCCGCTCGGCGATTCGCGCGCGGAGCGGAATCACACCCTCTTCTTCCAAATCGTAGATCGTCCGGAGGTACATCTCCGTGGTGTCGACCAGATCCTTCACACTCAACCCCTTCGTCGGGCTCGATCCTACCGTCAGCGCCCCGAAATCGGCGCTGCACCCAACCGGCACGGGCGCGGCGCACCACAACGGCGCTCGTCGATTCCCGTGGCTTCTCACAGGTGGACATACGGCACAACACCGGAACCGTGCCACACCATTCCACCCGACAACGTAGTTTTGTCCGTATGTCTGACAAGGCGACACGCGCCGCCGAGTACATCCCGAACCGCCCCGAGGACATCGTCGTGTGGAGCGAGGACTACCTCGGCTACCGGTGGAGCGACGACCACCCGATGAACCCGACTCGACTCGATCTGACCATGGCACTGGCCACCGACATCGGAGTGCTCGCGGGAGTCGAACTCGTCGAGCCCGCTGCCGCCCCGGATTCCGAGCTGCTGCGATTTCACACCAGCGCCTACATCGAGGCGGTCAAACAGGCACCGTCGCAGGGCCCGGCTCTGCGTGACCCCGACGACGTCGTCCACGGGCTCGGTTCCGACGACAACCCGGTGTTTCCGCAGATGCACGAGGCGAGCGCCATGCTGGCCGGCGGTTCGTTGGCCGCAGCCCGAGAGATCGCGTCGGGTCGTGCCCGCCGCGCGGTGAGTATCGGTGGCGGCATGCACCATGCCATGGCCGACTGGGCCTCGGGCTTCTGCGTCTACAACGATGCCGCGATCGCCATCTCGTGGTTGCTGGACAACGGATTCGACAGAATCGCCTACATCGACGTCGACGCCCATCACGGTGACGGCGTCCAGGCAGCATTTCTCGGTGACCCCCGCGTACTCACCGTCTCGCTGCACCAACATCCAGCGACATTGTGGCCGAACACCGGTTGGTCGACCGAGGTGGGAACCGAACGCGGCGAAGGAACCTCGATCAACGTCCCGTTGCTGCCGGGCACCGCGGATCGGTTGTGGTTGCGCGCGTTCCATGCGATCGTGCCCGGTGCCGTCGGGGCGTTCCGGCCCCAGATCATCGTCAGCCAATGCGGTGTGGACAGCCACCGTGAGGATCCCCTCGCGGATCTCGCCCTGACCGTCGACGGTCAGAATGCTGCGTTCCTGGCCATGCGCGATCTCGCCGACCAGCACTGCGAGGGCAGATGGTTGGCCGTCGGCGGCGGCGGATACGGCCTCGTGCGTGTGGTCCCGCGGGCGTGGACGTACCTCATCGCCGCCGCGCTCGGCCGCGAGATCGATCCGACATCAGCGCTGCCGGACACCTGGCGTGACCGAGTGCGGACGATGGCACCGAGTGTCGATCTCCCGCAGACCATGGGTGACGGGGGAGACGTGGACTATCCCGCCTGGGACGGACCCGGTGGGTCTCTCGCCGGAACCGACGGCACCGACCGGGCGCTCGAACGCGTCGACTCGGCGATCACAGCCACCCGCCGGGCAGTGTTTCCGCTGCTCGGCCTCGATCCGGAGGACCCGCGTGACTGATCGGACCGGCACTTCGTCGTCGAACTCCTCGTCCGACGAACCTGCCGCTGAGCCCAGCGCACAGGACCTGGCACGAGAGCGCGCGGAAACGTCGTTCCCGCGCCACTGGGTTGCCGACGTACTGACCTCCGACGGTGGCGTCGTGCATCTTCGTCCCATCGTCCCGTCGGACTCCGAGCGCATCGTCGCCTTCCACGGGCGACTCTCCGAACGGACGAGGTACCTCCGATATTTCGGTCCGTACCCCACCATGCCCCAGCGGGACGTGCTCAACTTCACCACCGTCGATCACCACGACCGCGTTGCGTTCGTGGCCGTACTCGGCGACGACATCATCGCGGTCGGCCGATACGAACGGCTGCCCGAGGGCGACGGCAACTCGGCCGAAGTGGCCTTCGTCGTTGCCGACGCACACCAGGGCCGCGGACTCGGACCGATCCTGCTCGAGCATCTCGCCGGAGCCGCCGCCGAGAACGGCGTCAGCATGTTCGTCGCCGAGGTGCTCGCCGAGAACCGGAACATGGTCACGGTCTTCCGGGAAGCGGGCTACCAGGTCAGCAGGTCCTTCGAGGGTGGGGTACTGCGGCTGGAATTTGCCATCGATCCGAGCGAGGCACTGCTGTCGGTGCGCAATTCACGTGAGCGCGCCGCCGAGGCCCGCAGCGTACGCAACGTGCTCAGCCCCCGGTCGGTGGCCGTCATCGGAGCGTCGACGGACAGCTCGAAGGTGGGTAACGCGGTGCTCGCCAATCTGTTGGCGGGCAACTTCACCGGACCGGTCTATCCGGTCAATGCAGACCACCGCTCGGTCCGCGGCGTTCGTGCGTACGCCACGGTGCACGACATTCCCGACCCGGTCGACCTCGCGATCGCAGCGGTGCCGGCCGACGCCATCGACGCGGTACTAGACGACTGTCTGGACAAAGGTGTGAAGGCACTGCTGGTGGTGTCGGGTGGATTCGGCGAGACGGGGCCTGCGGGGCAGGAGAGCGAGCGCAGATTGGTACTCGCAGCGAGGGCACACGGGATGCGTTTGATCGGGCCCAATGCGCTGGGAGTGGCGAACACCGACCCCGAGTTCGGGTTGAACGCCACTCTCGCTCCGCATCTGCCGACGCCCGGCAACGTCGGTTTCTTCTGCCAGTCCGGCGCTCTCGGCATCGCGATCCTGGACGAGGCCGCCAACCGCAGGCTCGGTCTCTCGACATTCGTCTCGGCAGGCAACCGAGCCGACGTGTCCGGCAACGATCTGCTGCAGTACTGGGACTCGGACCCGGCAACCGAGGTGATCCTGCTGTACCTCGAGAGCTTCGGTAACCCGAGAAAGTTCACCAGAATCGCCCGCCGGGTGGCGCGCAGCAAACCGATCATCGCCGTCAAGAGTGGACGCGGAGCCGTTCCGCCCGCACATGCGATCGGCGCCGATATCGACGATTCGATCGTGCGCGCTCTGTTCGCACAGGCAGGTGTCATCCAGGTCGACACCATCTCGGAATTGTTCGACTGCGCAGTCCTGTTCGGTAATCAGCCTCTGCCGGTCGGACCGAGGGTCGCAGTCGTCGGCAACTCGACGGCGCTCGGTGTGCTGGCGGTCGATGCTGCGCGGGCCAAGGGGTTGCATGCGAGCACCCCGATCGACGTCGGCCCACAAGCCGGTCCCGAGAATTTCGCCGAGGCCGTCTCGGCGGCACTGGCTGCGTCGGACATCGATGCCGTCATCGTCGTGTTCGTACCTCCGGTTGCCGTCGAGGTCGAACCGTTCGCGACAGCTCTGGGAAACGCCGTCCGTGGATCCGACAAGCCCGTGCTGTCGACGTTTCTCGCCACCGAAGGGATTCCCGACGTACTGGCCGTGCGGGGACCGAGCGGTCATCCGATTCGTGGTTCGGTTCCCTCGTATTCGAGCCCGGAACGGGCGGTTGCTGCTCTGGCCGCGGCCTGGCGCTACTCCGCGTGGCGTTCGCGACCGGTGTCGAACCTGGTTCGGCCCAAGAGCATCGATTCCGAGGGTGCCAAGAGCCTGGTCGAGCGATGGCGTTCGGCCGGCAACCGGGGACGCTGGCTGTCGGATTTCGAGACCGCAGAACTGCTCGCCTGTTACGGGCTCGAGGTCGTGCCGTTCCGCGTCGTGACCGACGAGGACGAGGCCGTGGCGGCAGCCGACGAACTGGGCTACCCGGTGGCGGTCAAGGCGACGGGGGAGCGGTGGCGGCATCGACCCGATCTCGGGGGAGTTCGTCTGGACATGGCCGACGCGTCCGCAGTGCGGGTGGCGTACCGCAATCTGGCGGCCGATTCGGGAGAGCCACTGCTGCACGTGCAGCGGATGGCGGTCAAAGGAATCGGCTGTGTCGTACGGGTCCAGGACGACCCGTCGTTCGGCTCGCTCATCTCGTTCGGTCTGGCCGGAGTCATCTCGGACCTGTTGGGTGACCGAGCGTTTCGGGTACTTCCACTGACCGAGGACGAAGCTGCCCAATTGATCGACGCGCCGAAGGCGGCACCGCTACTGTCCGGTTACCGCAATGCGGTGCCTGTCGACAAGAAGGCCCTGATCGATCTGGTTCAGCGCATATCCGCACTCGCAGAGGACATCCCGGATATTCGGGAGATTTCGTGCGAGCCGGTGTTGGCCTCCGCAGACGGCGCGCAGATCACCGATGCACGCGTGCGTATCGGGCCCGAACCGACCAAGGCAGATCTCGGCCCGCGTCGGCTGCGTTGAACGAGACGGGCTTCGAAAAGGCGGAAGCCGAGTCGACGTCCCCGGGGGGAGGGAATGTCGGCTCGGCTACCGCGTCAGGTGGCGCGAACGGGGATGGTCACCGCTGCTCCACCGGTCGGTGGCTGCGATCAGCTGGCGTAGGACCGCAACTTCTCGGCGCGGTCGCCCTGCCGGAGCTTGACCATCACCTCGCGCTCGATCTGACGAACACGCTCACGGGAGAGACCGAACAGCTTGCCGATCTGATCGAGAGTGCGGGGCTGCCCGTCGTCCAGGCCGTAGCGAAGTCGAATGACCTGCTGCTCACGCTCGTCGAGTGTGCCGAGCACTACTCGAACGTCGCTGTGCAGCAAACCGGCGATGACGGCATTCTCGGCCGACGTCGCCTCCGAATCCTCGATGAAGTCTCCCAGGGGTGCTTCCTCGTCGCTGCCGACCGGCATGTCCAAGCTGACCGGGTCGCGGCTGTGATCGAGCAGATCGGCGATCTTCTCCACCGCGATGCCGGATTCGCTCGACAACTCCTCGTCGGTCGCCTCACGGCCGAGCTGCTGATGGAGCTCACGCTTGATTCTGGCCAGCTTGTTGACCTGTTCCACCAAGTGGACGGGCAGCCGGATCGTGCGGCTCTGATCTGCCATGCCGCGGGTGATGGCCTGCCGGATCCACCACGTCGCGTACGTGGAGAACTTGAAGCCCTTGGCGTAGTCGAACTTCTCCATCGCGCGAATCAGACCCAGGTTGCCTTCCTGGATCAGGTCGAGCAGGGGCATGCCGCGACCGGTGTAGCGCTTGGCAAGAGAGACGACCAGGCGAAGATTCGCTTCGAGCAGGTGGCTCCGCGCGGCGCTACCGTCGCGAACGATGATGGCGAGGTTGCGCTTCTTGACCGCGCTCAGGCGCTTGGTGTTCTCGAGAACCTGCTTGGCATACAGACCAGCCTCGATCCTCTTCGCGAGATCGACTTCTTCGGCAGCCGTCAGCAGTGCCGTGCGACCGATCCCGTTGAGGTATACGCGAACGAGGTCGGCTGCCGGGCTCTGGGCGTCCAGATCGGCATCGGTGGGCCGTGGACGAATCGTGGTGCTGGGGCTGGTCATGACTTGCCTCCTGGTCGGTGGTGTCTCACAAGGTTCAACGCTCGGGAGACTCCGATAAGTTCCCACGCCGATCCTTCTGATACCCGTGTGACCAGGGATTACGTCATGGTCGTCCTGAGAAGTTGCTGAGAACTGAGACCGGTGGGAACAGCGCCTCGCGCGAGGCACTCCGCGGCGGTCTCATCGGGCCGGCCGAACCAGCCCGTGCCGGACGAGCCCCTGCATCATCGTCACGGCGTGCGCAGCCAGATCCTCGGGGTCTTCGTCGTGCGCGGCAGCGAGCAACTCGACCAGTTCACCGACCGGCAGACCATCGGGTCGGAGCCCGGCGAGCAATGCTGCACCGAGTTCGTCGACGTCGTGCTGCCATTGCGGGCCGTTGCCGCGATGAACTCGCACCGCCACCGGAGCCCAACCCTCGTCGCCGGGTAGATAGACGCGTTCGAGTGCAGTGTTCGGGTCCAGAGTGAGTACCGAATCGAGAATGTCGTGCTCGCGCAGCCAGTCCAACCGCGCGAAGTACTCGATCGATTCGTTGCCGAGAGGGTCCGAGAAGCCATGCGTGAGTTCCTCGGCGAGAAGATCGGTCGGTGTATCGGTACGGCGGAGATAGACGAAGCCGAAACCGATTCCCTCCACGTCGGCGGCAGCGAAATGGTCGAGCCAGGACTGCGCAACCGCGGCCGCGTCGGGATCGCGGGGGTCGAGGCCACCGTCGCGCATCCAGGTACCGACGTAGAGGGCCGGATCGGCGACGTCGCGTTCGACCACCCAGGCGTCGACCCCGTGCGCAGGCAGCCACGACGCCACCCGCGTGCGCCAGTCCTCACCTCGGACATGGACCCAGGAGGCCAGGACGGCAGCCGTGCCGCCCGGGGCCAGGTGCTCCGGGGCCTGCCCGATCATCAGTGCGCTTGCGCCGTCGAGATCGAGGCCGGAATCACGATAGGAATGCTGCACTTCGGCGCGTCCGACGACGAACGGTGGGTTGGCCACGATGCGATCGAACCGCCGTCCTGCTACCGGCTCGAACCACGATCCGTGCAACAACTCGACGTCGAGGCCGTTGAGCGCCATCGTCGCTGCCGCGAGATCCATGGATCTCGGGCTGATGTCGGTTGCGGTCACCTGCTCGGCGTAGCCACACGCATGGACGGCCTGGACGCCGCAGCCGGTGCCGACGTCCAGAACGGTCGAGACCGGGGACGTGGGCGTCCCCCGGAGAAGTGACAGCGATGCCTGGCCGACGCCCAACACGTGGTCGGCCGCGGTCTCGGCTACCCGCATGCTGCCGTCCGGATCCGAGACGATCCACCGAGTGCCGTGTCCGGCATCGAGCGGTCGAATGTCGAGCAACGTCCGCACTGCTGATCCGGTGCGGTGGAGAATGCCGGCCGCCACGGCGTCGGCGACGCTCAAGGGTGCGATGGCGTCGGCGACGTCGGACTCGGGGCAGTCGTCGACGAGAAGGAAGAGGCGCACCAGAACGCCCAACGGGCCGGAATCTCGGCTGGCGTTGCGGACCGGAACCGGCTCACTGCGTCCGAGTGCCGCGTGAGCGTCGTCGCCGAGCATCGTCAGAACGCCGTCCGCGTCGTACCCGGTTCGCTCGAAGGCCTCCCGGAGTTGCGAGCATGCGGCGATCAGCGGGGGCGTGGAAGTCGGTGCAGTCACAACGCAAGTGTCGCATCGGCACTCCGGGCAGGCGTCAGTCGTCGCCCGGTTCGATCACGCGGTGGTTGCTCGATTCCAACTGTGGCTTGTCCACGGTTCGATAGTCGTACCGGCTCATTTCGTCCTTCGTGCGCGGCGGTCGATCGTTGGCGATCAACACCGCCATCCACGGCAGCGGAATGGACACGCCGACGATCGCCATGGAGATCCACGGATTCATCCACATTCCGTAGGCGAGGGCAGCCAACACCAACGCCGGGATTCGAAAGGACATGATGAACATGTACTTGCGTACACGCTTCTTGTGCTGCTCTTCGACCGACTGCTGTGCCTCGGTGATCAGTACAGGCCCATCCGGCGAGTCGCTGTACGCGCTGCCGTCGAACCCTGGGGTTCTCGTCATACCTCCACTGTGGCACTACCGCTCACAGAATGCATACGACGAGCTGTGGAACCGGTTACCCCTCGCTGTGGATCCACGGATTAATCTGTGTTCATGAGCACTCAGACGAAGGACCGTCCCGACATTGCGCCGGACGAGACCACCGAGGACGACCGGCCGAAGTTCTTCCACTACGTGAAGAAGAACAAGATCGCCGAGAGCGCCGTGATGGGTACACACGTGGTCGCGCTGTGCGGTGAGGTGTTTCCTGTCACCAAGTCCGCGAAGCCCGGATCTCCCGTGTGCCCCGACTGCAAGAAGATCTACGAGGGCCTGAAGAAAGGCGAGTGACGACCTACTCGGCGGTGGGCTCGCGGCGATCCGGCCGGCCACGATCTCCGGCCAGCTTGATCGGTCCCGTGGCGAGCCGTCGAGCAACGGCCGTCATCGGTCCCGACGGCTTCTCGTCGGTCGCTGCCTGCGCCGCGATCCACTCGCGCATCTGGTCCATTCGAGTTGCCCGGGCCGGCCAGAACTCCTGAATCGTGGCGTTGAACTCGGCTCCGAGAACGACGGCGAAGCCGAGGAAGAACGTGAACAGCAGGAATGCGATCGGCGTGGCCAGCGCACCGTAGGTGTACCCCGTGCTCGTCACCCAGGTGAGGTATCGGCGGAGCACCGCGCTGGCGATCATGAAGAACACGCCTGCGAGCAGAGCCCCACCGAGCAGTCGGTGCCACGGCAGCGAGGTGTGCAGGGCGAGCTTGTACAGCGTGGTCAGGCCGATGATCAGCAGCAGACCGACGGCCGGGTAGTAGAAGAAGTCGATCAGTTCGCTGCCGAACGTGATCCACGAATCGGGCAGAATCTGCTGGACGTACACCGGTCCGAGCGCGACGAGTGGGAGCACGAAGACCGCGATCACGAGAAAGCCGACGTAGAGAAGCAAGGCGAAGAACCTTTGCCAGACGGGATTTCGCGCGTCGGCCTGTCCGTGCGCTTCGACGATGGAGTCCACGAATGTCGAGATCGCCGACGAGCCGGCCCACAACGAGAGCAGGAATCCCACCGAGACGATCTCGCCGCTTCCCTGCGCGAGGACGTCTCGGACGGTAGGAGCGATGATCTGATCGACAACGCTGCTGCTGAAGAGCGTGTTGCTGAAGGTGATGATCTTGGACTCGATGATGTCGACGGTGTTGGGGCCGAACCATCCGCCGACGAATCCCAGGCTGCCCAGCACACCGAGAAGGAGCGGCGGCAGCGAGAGGGTCTGCCAGAACGCTGCCGTGGCGGCCTTGCTGAAGATCGAGTCGTCCCACGCTTTGCTCAGGGTGCGCAGAGTCACTTTCCACACCGCACGTATCGGCTTTCTCGCCGACAACCGCTCCGGTGTCGGCGTTGTGCCTGTTGACTCACTCATGGTCTCTCCAGCATTCCTGACGAAAGGCGTCTTCGCCTAACGACCGACCCGCCGTGTCGCGTCCGGTTCACCCCAGCGATGCGGGATCGGTCGGTGTGGAGCGATAGGCTCCACGGCGGACACTGCAGGGCTACCGAGAGCGCGAGGAAGTACATCGATGCCAGGAACCGGCGGCCAGTGAGCGCTGACATGTTCGATCCCACACCACAATCCGAGCAGGCAGCTGCCCCCGTGAGCGGGGGAGCGCCGCTGCGCGCGTGGCAGCGGCGTGCGCTGACGAAGTACCTGGTGGCCTCACCGAAGGACTTCCTGGCCGTCGCGACACCGGGCGCGGGTAAGACGACGTTCGCTCTGCGCGTGGCTGCGGAGTTGCTGGCCCATCGCACGGTCGACCAGGTGACCGTCGTGGCACCCACCGAGCACCTCAAGCATCAGTGGGCGGAGTCGGCGGCGAGGGTGGGGATCGCTCTGGACTCACGCTTCTCGAACTCGACCGGTCAGACGTCCAGCGACTATCACGGCGTGGTCGTGACGTACGCACAGATCGCCTCGCATCCGTTCAAGCATCGGGTGCGCACCGAAGCGCGCAAGACCCTCGTGATCCTCGACGAGATTCACCACGGCGGCGATGCGAAGAGCTGGGGAGAAGGCATTCGCGAGGCCTTCGGCGACGCCACTCGACGCCTCGCACTGACAGGTACGCCGTTCCGTAGCGACGACAGTCCCATTCCGTTCGTCAACTACGAACCGGACCAGGACGGGTTGATGCGGTCCAAGGCGGACCACGCGTACGGGTATTCCGACGCGTTGGCCGACGGTGTCGTTCGACCGGTGGTGTTTCTGGCGTATTCCGGCGAGGCGCGTTGGCGCGACAGTGCGGGCGAGGAATACACCGCCCGACTGGGCGAGCCGCTCAGTGCCGAGCAGACCGCGCGGGCATGGCGGACGGCACTCGACCCGCAGGGCGACTGGATGCCCGCAGTGTTGTTGGCCGCCAACACACGGCTGGCTCAGCTGCGTGCGGGCGGAATGCCCGACGCGGGCGGGCTGGTGATCGCCACCGATCAGACGGTAGCGCGGGCATACGCCAAGCTCATCGAGGTGATCACGGGGGAGACGCCGGCCATCGTCCTCTCGGACGATCCCACGTCCTCGGCTCGGATCGCCGAGTTCGGCAAGAGCGACCAGCGGTGGATGGTTGCCGTTCGCATGGTGTCCGAGGGCGTCGACGTTCCGCGTCTGGCCGTCGGCGTGTACGCGACCAGTGCGTCGACTCCGCTGTACTTCGCGCAGGCGATCGGTCGATTCGTGCGTTCGCGGCGTAAGGGGGAGACGGCGAGTGTCTTCCTGCCCTCGGTACCGGTGCTGTTGGATCTGGCATCTCAGCTCGAGGCGCAGCGTGACCACATTCTCGGCAAGCCGCATCGCGAGAAGGACGGATTCGACGACGAGCTTCTGGCCGATGCGAACAAGCAGAAGGACGAACTCGGCGAGGAGGAGAAGGCGTACACCTCCCTGGGCGCGGACGCCGAACTCGACCAGGTCATCTACGACGGTTCCTCGTTCGGAACCGCGACGTTCTCGGGCAGCGACGAGGAAGCGGATTACCTCGGGCTGCCCGGTCTGCTCGACGCCACGCAGATGCGGGACCTGCTGCGTCAGCGTCAGCAGGAACAGATCGACAAGCCCGCGGCGGGCCCGGCCGTTCCGGCCCCTCCCGTCGTCAACGACAGGGCCGCCAGTGCGGGCCAGCTGGCCGGCCTGAGGCGTGAACTGAACAGTTTGGTTGCGGTGTACCACCATCGCACCGGAAAGCCGCACGGCGTGATTCACGGCGATCTGCGACGCATCTGCGGCGGCCCGCCGACGGCGATGGCGTCGGCCGATCAGTTGGGCGAGCGGATCGCTCAGTTGCGAAAGATGTAGAGCGCGCACGAAAAAGCGGACGGTCCGAAGACCGTCCGCTTTTTCGTGAGATTCGATCGTGGCGAACCTGTTTCCCCCGACGTCTCGGTGGATTACACCGTGGAGTCCGATTCGGTCATCACCGTTGCGTTCACTTCACGCAGACGGGCTTCGTGCTCGGCGGCGTGGTGACCGCAGAAGAGAAGTTCTCCACCGGTCGAGAGCACGACACGCGCGCGAGCCCCTGCACCGCACCGGTCGCACCGGTCCGCTGCTGTCAATTGTGGGCTGGTCAATGTTCCGGGCATGACTCCTCCGTACTGGCTTGCGGGTTGTCCCGTTCGCCTGGGGCCGGTCCGCCGCGTCGGTATGGCGCGGTTCGTTCACTCTGTCAGACGTATGGCGGTCATGCGTTGTTCCCGAGCGCGTTTCTTTGTGTTGTCACTAACACGAAACATGCCTCACGAGCTGGAACGCCGTGAAATCTGTTCGCTGAGAGCAGACACGGCTCGCAGCGAGCCGCGGCAGTAGGGTCTCCGTTGTGGCTTCGACTTCTCAATCGCTGTCCGGCGCATCGAAGCTGGGTATTCCGTCGCTGTTCGTGATCGGCGCGGTGTGCATGTACGTCGGTGCGGCGATCGGTGTGTTCTTGTTCGACACCGTCGATCCGGCCGCGGTGGCGTGGCTGCGTGGTTTCGGTGCGGCGCTGGTGTTGGTGATCTGGCGGCGGCCCTGGCGGCACCGCGCCGGTGCGGGCGGCACGTGGTCCGTGCGGCGACTGTGTACGGCAGCTGCATTCGGCGGTGCGACGATCGGCATGAACGCGATGTTCTACGAGGCCATCGCCCGGCTACCGCTGGGCGCGGCCGTAGCCATCGAGTTTCTCGGGCCCATCGCGGTTGCAGCAGCCGGGTCGAGGAAGCCGGCCGACGTGTGTGCGCTGCTCCTGGTCGTCGCCGGTGTCGGTGCCATCGCCTCCGCGCAGTTCGAGGGCGGCGAAGTGGGCCTCGTGGGAATCGCATTCGCGCTGGGCTCGGCGGCCTTGTGGGCCGCCTACATCGTCCTGGGTAAGTCCGTTGCCGATGCCGGTCAGGGTCTCGACGACATGGCGGCCGGGTTCGGCATCGCGTCGGTGATTCTGGCCGTGCCGTTGTTCGGGCCGTTTGCGCTCGCTCATGCCGATGCCCTGGGGGACTGGCGGATCTGGGTTCTGGGATTGGGCGTGGGTCTGCTGTCGAGTGTGGTTCCGTACGTTCTCGATCAGTACGTCCTGGTGCGAGTCGGAAGGGCCCGATTCGCTCTGCTGCTGGCGCTTCTCCCGGCTACGGCCACGGTGGTCGGCGCCGTGGTGCTGACTCAGATTCCCACCACCCTGGAGGCTGTCGGAATCGTGGCCGTCATTGCGGCGGTGGTCGTCGGTGGGCTCCCATCCGGCAGAGATCGCGGTCTTGTCGACGTTCCGCCGCCCTGACGGTGGCTCCACCCGGCAGAATGAAACGGTGACCAGTAAGCAGCACGACCTCGTCCACATCTGCACCGCGGGGGAGTGGTTGTCGATGCGGGGGCAGGCCGAATACGTACCGGACTCGTACGGCGAGGTGGGCTTCGTTCACCTGTCGACGCCGCAGCAAGTGCATCTACCTGCAAATCGGCTGTTCCCGGGGCGTGAGGATCTGGTTCTGCTCCGTCTGGATCCGGTTCGACTGAACGCACCCGTTCGATGGGAACCCGGCGTGCCGTCCGATCCGGAGTCGATGCGCTTTCCACATCTGTACGGACCGCTACCGATCGCGGCCGTCACGGCAGTGCTCGACTATCGACCCGGGCCGGACGGAACCTTCGCAGCACCGCCTCTGTGACGACACCACCTCTGTGACGACACCGCCGATGTGATGACACCGTGTCCTGACGACGACGAAGACCGCCGATCGCGAGGATCGACGGTCGTCGTTCGGTGAATCGGGTCACTCAGTCCAGGTAGTCGCGCAAGACCTGTGAACGGGACGGGTGACGCAGCTTGGACATCGTTTTGGATTCGATCTGGCGGATTCGCTCACGGGTGACCCCGTACACCTGTCCGATCTCGTCGAGGGTGCGCGGCTGGCCGTCGGTGAGGCCGAAGCGCAGGCGAACCACGCCTGCCTCGCGCTCGGACAGCGTCTCGAGTACCGACTGAAGCTGATCCTGCAGCAGTGTGAACGACACCGCGTCCACAGCGACGACAGCCTCGGAATCCTCGATGAAATCACCGAGCTGGCTGTCGCCCTCGTCACCGATGGTCTGGTCGAGGGAGATCGGCTCACGCGCGTACTGCTGGATCTCCAGCACCTTCTCGGGCGTGATGTCCATTTCCTTGGCGAGCTCTTCGGGAGTGGGCTCGCGGCCCAGGTCCTGAAGCAATTCGCGTTGGATGCGGCCGAGCTTGTTGATGACCTCGACCATGTGAACCGGGATACGGATCGTGCGGGCCTGATCGGCCATGGCCCGAGTGATGGCCTGTCGGATCCACCAGGTGGCGTACGTGGAGAACTTGTAGCCCTTGGTGTAGTCGAACTTCTCGACCGCGCGAATGAGACCGAGGTTGCCCTCCTGAATCAGGTCGAGGAAGGCCATGCCGCGACCGGTGTAGCGCTTGGCCAGCGAGACGACGAGTCGAAGGTTGGCTTCGAGCAGATGGTTCTTGGCGCGATTGCCGTCACGGCAGATCCACGTCATGTCTCGACGCTGCGCGACGGGGAGCTTCTCGCCCTTCTCCGCGGACTCGCGCATCTTCTCGACTGCGAACAGGCCTGCCTCGATGCGCTTGGCCAGTTCGACTTCTTCCTCCGCGTTGAGGAGGGCGACCTTGCCGATCTGCTTGAGGTATGCGCGGACGGAGTCTGCCGATGCGGTGAGCTCGGCATCCTTACGTGCCTGACGCAGCGCCTCGGATTCCTCCTCGTCCCACACGAAGTCGCCCGACGCCTTGTCCTCGGCGGTCGGCTCGCTGGTGGCGTCCTCTTCGGTGTCGTCACCGGCAGCGACGACCTCTACGACATCGTTGGCGGCAGCAGCCAGGTCGCCTTCGGAGATGTCGATGTCCTCGATTCCGGGTGCGCTCTCATCGGCGTCGTCCCCGGTCGCGGGAGTTGCTGTCTTCTTCGCTGCGGCTTTCTTCGCCGGTGCCTTCTTGGCTGCGGCGCGCTTTGCCGGAGCCTTCTTTGCCGGTGCCTTCGCAGCGGGTGCCTTGACAGCAGGTGCAGGTGCCGCAGACTCGGTCTCGGAATCTACGGTCTGACGGATATCGGTGGCTGCCACGTACGCCCTTTCGTGACGAAGTCGTGCGGCGTCACGCCAGAGTTGTTTCCGGCGGAGAGGTCTTCGGATTCTGGCCGGCTGCGTACCGGCACACACCATTGTAACGACCTCTCAGGAGTTTGTTACCGACCCTCGTCCTACGCGGGTGGCGACGCCGCGTGTCAGTGGGCCGATCCAGCGGATGTGCCGGTTTCTGCGGACGGAACTGCGCTGTCCGCAGCGAGTGCGGCACCGACGATCCCGGCAGTGTTCAGCAGGGTTGCCGGCACCACGGGAGTGCGGTTCGTCAGGTGCGGAATCCACTTCTCGCTCTTACGACTGATCCCGCCACCGGCAATGAACAGATCCGGCCACAGCAGCGCCTCGAACGTCTGCAGAACCTTCGAGACCTCCTTGGCCCACTCCTTGTACGACAACCCCTGATTCTCCTTCACCGACGACGCTGCACGGTGCTCGGCTTCCTTGCCGCCGATCTCCATGTGGCCGAACTCGGTGTTGGGCAGCAGCACCCCGTTGTGCAGCACTGCCGAGCCGATCCCGGTGCCGAACGTCAGTAGCACGACGACACCGTCCTTGCCTTTGCCACCGCCGTACTTGTCCTCGGCGATTCCGGCCGCGTCGGCGTCGTTGAGGACGGTGATGTTCTCGGTTCCGATGGCCTTGGCGAACAGCGCTCGGGCGTCGGTGTCGATCCAGGACTTGTCGATGTTGGCGGCCGAACGAGCCACGCCGTTGGTCACCACGGCGGGAAGTGTGACGCCTACCGGACCGGTCCACTCGAAGTGCGCGACGATCTCCGCGACGGTTCGCGCGACGGCATCCGGGGTGGACGGCTGAGGAGTCTCGATCTTGTAGCGGTCGCCTACGAGGTCCCCGGTGCCGAGGTCGACGATTCCGCCCTTGATGCCGCTGCCGCCGACGTCGACGCCGAATCCGTGGCGCGCTGCCCCGCCGGGGGTGTTGTCCGAACCTGCCTGTGTCATGTGGATGCCGCTCCTGGCCTGATCGAATCCGTGTGGTGCCGTCGCTTCCGAACAATAGTGCCGATTCGGTGTTCGTGGAACGCCGAGTCGGCCCCGACTGTGTTGGGTGAGTCGCTGCGGTGGTGCTCGGCCGTCGGTGTGTGTTGCGATGTACGAGTGCCGAAATCAGACGGATCGCAGAACGACACCGCCAGTACGCAATTGCCCGGAACGCCGGTGCCGGCGGGAGGGTCGGACACCGAACCGAACACACGAGACGTGGACGTGCTGCGCGAGGTTGCCGAACGCGTCGCGACGCGTGCCGCCGAGCACGTGCGACTGCGGCGACCGCAGGTGTTCGGTGGCGGTTCGAGTGTCGATGACGACGCGGTGCAGTCGAAGAGCACGCCGACCGATCCGGTGACCGTCGTGGACACCGAAACCGAGCGCGTTCTGCGCGAGATGTTGGCGCAGCTGCGGCCGTCGGATTCCATTCTCGGGGAAGAGGAAGGGAGCGAGGACGAGTCGCTCGACGGTGTGCGGTGGGTACTGGACCCGATCGACGGGACCGTGAATTTCATGTACGGAATCCCGGCCTACGCGGTGTCGGTCGCCGTTCAGATCGACGGTGTCAGTGTGGCGGGGGCCGTGGTCGACGTTGCTCGCGATCTCGTCTACTCCGCTGCGAAGGGCCGCGGTGCCACCGTACGAGGGGCCGACGGCACCGAGGAGCAACTGCGGTGCTCGGACGTCACCGAATTGTCGATGACGTTGCTGGCCACCGGATTCGGCTACGGGTCGGGTCGTCGAGCGGTACAGGGCGCGATCATCTCCGAACTGCTGCCTCAGGTACGAGACATCCGCCGGATCGGATCGGCAGCGCTGGACCTGTGCATGGTCGCGTCCGGAGCGGTCGACGCCCACTTCGAGCACGGGCTCAGTCCGTGGGACTGGGCCGCGGGTGCGCTCATCGCGACCGAGGCCGGAGCGGTGGTGCGACTGCCGGCTGCGAACTCGACGAGTGCGCACGGCTCCGCCACCGTGGCTATGGCCCCCGGAATCTCGAACGCCTTCCTGGCCGCGTTGCGCAGCGCAGGCGCTCTCGATCCGATTCCTGGCTGACGAGTCGAATCGACGTCAGCAACGCGATTCGCGCGCTGCGGCGAGTAGATCGGCATCGAGCGGCTGCGGCGCGGCATCCGGCGCCGTACCGGCGAGTGTGCGGAGCACTTCTTCTGCGTCGTCGTTCGGCTGGATCGCGCTGAAGTAGGTACCGAGAGCGAGATCGACCGAGTCGTCGGTGCGGGAATCTTCGATGAGCTCGGCGCAGGGCGCGACGAGCCATACCGCGCTCGCCGCAGCGACCCCGGCTGCACCGAACCGAATCTGGCCCTGGCACTGCATGTTCTGATCGACGTAGACCGGATCGTTGCCGACCTGGACGTCCGGTGCGCTTGCGAAACCGTAATCGATGAGCTGAGCCGCCACCAGAGCCGCCTGGCCGCGCTCACCGTTGGCGTTGAAGACACGCACCTTCGATGCGGACAGTGCCGCAGGCTCGACATCGAGCAGCGTGTCGGGGTCGACCTCGTCACCCAGCGGTACGGGCTGCGTGCCGTCGGTGGCGGCCGTGGTGGTCGGCGTGTTGCATTCGGCGGTTGCGGAGGTGGCCTCGGATGTGGTGAACACCTTGACCCAGACGACCACGCCGAGCAGCGCCAGCACCGTGAACACGGCGAGGATGGGAAATGCCCGGCGGCGACGGAACGGACGACCTCGATCGTCGGCCGAACGGCCTTCGGTGATCAGAGAAACCACAGTTGATCTTCGCCTTTCCTTCGGCTGGCGCCGAGACCGGTCACAGGGTCGGTTCACACCGACGCGGTGCCTACTGTAGATGCCCGCGGTGCCCGGCGGCGGCACACTCGGGCCCGACCCTTCTCGGATGGGGGCGCACCTCCCGTTTCGGAGCCGAAAACCCGCGCCGTGACGCCTTCGGTGGATCGTGGAATGAAGACGGCCGTCTCGGTGTTGTTGCGGCGTGCACGCAGGTAATGGACTCACCGGCGATTCGGTTTCGAGTTTGTGACCGGCTTCGGCTATTGTCTGGCGGCCGCGGTGCTTCGAGAATCGGACGCCGGTGCACCATCGATCAGGTGAGCGAGGTCTCGATCGGGTTTCAACCGGCGAGTTTTGGGAACTACCCGGTGTAGTTTCGGGCACCGCGCGACGACGAACGATTCGAACAGGTACGAACAATCGGTGGGAGTGAGCAAGCGCCCTCTTCACAGCCGACGGCCACAAGCCGACCACAACGGCAGCTCCCACCACACACACGCACGAAGATGAGGGGTACGAGAACAATGGCAACCGACTACGACGCACCGAGAAGAACAGAATCCGACGACGTATCCGAAGATTCGCTCGAAGAACTGAAAGCTCGGCGCAACGAGGCCCAGTCCGCAGTGGTGGACGTGGACGAATCCGACACCGCGGAGTCGTTCGAGCTCCCGGGTGCAGACCTGTCCGGTGAGGAGCTCTCGGTTCGAGTGGTTCCCAAGCAGGCGGACGAGTTCACCTGCTCGAGCTGCTTCCTGGTTCATCACCGGAGCCGACTGGCCAGCGACGCCAACGGCGTACTGATGTGCCGCGACTGCGCGGCGTGATCTTCTCCGCACAGACCTGATCATCGGCTCGGGTCTGTGCGTCGGTTCCCCGACCGTCGGTCGGGTGCCAGGTCAGCGTGCCTCGACGCCGTGAGCGGACAGTACCGCCAGTAACGCGTCGGGACGTTTGGTGCTGATCAGCCAATACGGTGTCGGATCGTCCGGATCGTCGAGAACCACGATCACCATCTGCTTCACCCAGGTGCGGTGCTGTACGAAAGCCAGCGGATCGAGCTGTCTGCCCAGCGCCGCACTTTTTGCTGTTCCGGGGACGATCGCGGCCTTGGCTGCCACAGCGAGCGGCAGGTGTGCTTTCCCCACACGCAATTCGACGTCGGTCGAGCCGGTTTCGGCCACCACCTCGACGCGCAGCCTGCTGAAGGCGAACAGCGCCCAGGCGACAAGCGGCAGCAACACGACGTACGGCAACCATGCCCGGATGCCCGGTGCGCCCATGTGAATCTCCGCCGCCAGCAACACCGCCACGGCGGCTCCCGCTGCCCACCACCAGAGCGGCACCCAGAGCCGCTCGGAATAGAGCATCGAGTCGGTGGACCCGGTGCTGGGAGTGGAGTTGCCGGACTCCGAGTTCGCGGGTTCGGTCTGTCGATCTGCAGTCACGAGCACCAGGGTAGTCGCCACACCGAGGCTGGAGCAGGCCAGCGTAGTCTCGTTCGACGTGAGCGACGAAGCCCCCGAGACCGGCATGGATCCGTCTGCCGAGCGAACCCCGAACTCTGTGTGGCCTGCATCTCCGCTGACCGAGGTGCGAGTCCGCCGACTCGACCCCGAGCTACCGATCCCCACCCGCGCGCACGAGGGTGACGCAGGAGTGGATCTGCGGATCACTGCTCCGGTCACGATCGCCCCGGGTGAACGTGTGCTGGTGGGAACCGGTATTGCGGTCGCTCTTCCGCTGGGAACAGTCGGGCTGATTCATCCGCGCTCGGGCCTGGCGGCGAAATCGGGGCTGTCGGTCGTCAACACCCCGGGCACGATCGATGCCGGATACCGCGGCGAGATCAAGGTCTGTCTGATCAACCACGACCTGCACACCCCGATCGCGCTGGACCGGGGCGACCGTATCGCGCAGCTGGTCGTACAGCGGGTCGAGCTGGTGACGTTCGTCGAGGTCGACGAGCTGGACGACACCGTTCGAGGGGCCGGTGGTCACGGGTCGACCGGCGGCCATGCGAGTCTGAAGCAGTGAGTTCCGCCACGGCGTCGGTCGGTGGCAGGCAACGTGGAAGCAACCGAGAAGAAGAGAGCTGAACATGTTCGGACGGCGTAAGAAGAACGACGCCGGCAGTGCCTCCGCACCCGATGCGGAGGCATTCGTCGATGGAGTCGAGGACGAGGAGCCCGCGGACACCGGCGCCGACGGACCCCACGATCTGGAGGACCTCGACGACGATCGCGAGACCGTAGCCAAGACGCGGCTCGACCTGGGCTCGGTGTTGATTCCACTTCCGGAAGGCGGCCAGCTGCAGGTCGAGATGTCCCAGGCAGGCAGCCCACAGGCAGTGCACATCGTCACCCAGTTCGGGCGCATCACCATAGCGGCGTACGCGGCACCCAAATCGCCCGGTCAGTGGCGCGAGGTGGCGGCAGACCTGGCGACATCGCTTCGCAACGACAAGGCCGAGACCACTGTGGAGACGGGTCCGTGGGGGCGTGAGCTGCACGGCGTCACAGCCAACGCCGATCTCCGTTTCATCGGAGTCGACGGCTATCGGTGGATGGTCCGATGCGTGCTGGCCGGGCCGTCTGGTGCCGTGGGCGAGGGGCAGCCGCTCGTCCAACTCGCACATACGATTCTTCGGCAGACCGTGGTCGACCGGGGGACCGATCCGCATCCCGTTCGAACGCCGCTGCCGGTGGTGTTGCCGCAGGTGCTGGCCGAGCAACTTGCTGCTGCCTCGCAACAGCAGGCGGCGGCGCAGCAATCGCCACCACCGCCGGCTCCGGAGGCTGAACCTGTTGCGCCGCAACAGAATTCGGTACCGGAGCAAAATTCGGTACCGCAGTCGACTGCGGCCGAGCGCGATCGAGCGCCGCGACGCGGGGCATCGGGATCGGCAATTCAGCAACTGGGCGGTTGAGGCGACCCCAGTTCGAGACCGTCGACAACCGCACGGCCAAGACATCCTGCGTCGTTGCCGATCATGTCGAGCGTCACCGTTCTGAGTACGCAGTTCGGTAGCGCGCGCGCCCAGTTCCGCGCCACCTCGATCGGATGCACCGCGTCGTCCACCGCGCCGACGACGACGGTCGGCAACTCGATCCGTGCGAGCTCGTCGAGCCCGAGGCTCCGGTGTCGCGCTGCCTCGTCCAAGGCATCGGGAAGAGCCGGCCACTGGGAGGCCCAGGATCGCCGCAAGGTGCGAGCGAGCCATTCGGGGCTCGACGACGACATGGCCGTGGTGACGGCATCGAGCCCCACCTCACGCAGCGATCGAGCGGTGAACTGGGCGCTGAGGGCCGCGGGAGTGCCCGTCGGGTCGCCGGTCCATGCCGGTAGAGCGAGCGCCAGCGCTGCAGTGCTCGACGCATTGTCGGCAGCCCATCGTGCTGCGACCGCGGCACCGAGGGAGATTCCTGCCACGACGATTCGGCCGTGCCTGCGCTTTGCGGCGTTCAGCGCGCCGACGTAGCTCTCGACCACGCCGGTCGGATCGGGTTCGACGGCGATGGTGGTCAATCCCACACCGGCGAACGCTGCCGAGAATGCGTCTTCTGTAAACCGGGCGTCCGATCCCGTACCAGGTAGAACGACCGCGGCGAGGGTGTCGAATCGGCTGTGCACGACACGATTGTGCACGGCTTCGGTTCCGAGCGTGGCGATGGTTGGTCAGTGTGACACTTCGGGTCTACAGTGGCGAAGTACCCGCCCTGACGAGGCAAACCCCCACGTCGCCGCAGTTGCTTCCAGGAGTGGAGCTTGCGGAACGACCCTTACCGCTGGCTCGTGGAGCCTGCGGAACGACTCACACCGCTGGAGCGCACAATGGCACCCGCTGCCGCAGGATACTTTCGCCGGTTGACGCGAAAGTTGACCGAGGACATCGATCAGCTCGACGCCGAGGAGATGGCCGAATCTTCCGAAGCCTCCGGTGCCCGACGCGCATGCGATTGCTCGCGCGGCGAGGAAGTCACGATGTTGGGTCGATTGCGCAGCGTGGAAGCGTGTTCCAAGGCCGCCAACGCAAACATCGAGGCCGAGTTCTTCGACGGTACCGACACGGTGACGCTCGTGTGGATCGGTCGGCGGAAGATCGCCGGTATCGAGCCGGGCAAGACCGTCCTCGTTCGTGGGCGCGTCGGTGAACGCGACGGCCGCAAGATCGTCTACAACCCCTACTACGAACTGCGCGACGACAGCTGACCGTCGCAGGTATGGCACTCTCGTTGTCGTGACCAACAGCGACGATGCCGTGCCGCCTCCCACGACGCCGGAACCTGCGCCCGATGCGCAGACGCCGGACAGTGTCGAGAAGGTGGCCCCCACCGTTCTCGAACAGCTCGGTGGTCTGAGCGGGCTCGTCTATTCCACGTTGCCGGTCATCGTCTTCGTTCCGGCCAACAGCTTCTTCGGCCTGGCCGTCGCCCTGTGGTCAGCACTCGGCGTGGCCGCTGCGGTTCTGGTGTGGCGTCTGGTTCAGCGCAGTCCCATTCAGCCTGCAATTTCAGGATTCTTCGGTGTCGGCATCTGCGCGTTCATCGCGTACCGCACCGGGGATGCCAAAGGCTATTTCCTGTTCGGCATCTACACCTCGCTGGTCTACGGCGGAGCGTTCGTGTTGTCGGTACTCGCGCGCTGGCCGCTGGTCGGAGTCATCTGGGGTTACCTCAACGGCAAGGGAACGGCGTGGCGTCACAACCGATCGGCCGTGCGCTTCTACGACGTGGCGACGATCGCGTGGGCGGCAGTGTTCGCCGCCCGGTACGTCGTCCAGTCGCAGCTCTACGACTCGGATCAGACCGGCTGGCTGGCCGTTGCACGGATCGGCATGGGCTGGCCGCTCACCGGAGTGGCGCTACTGGTCACGCTCTGGGCCGTCCGCCGGGCCGATCACACGCTGGAGGCTGCGTCGAGCGCGGATCGGACCGACGGAACACTGCCGTCAGATCAGGCCGACCGCAGCTCGTAGTTCGTTCTCTACTTCTTTCGCCGCGACGAACAGTAGTTCGTCGCCGCCCTCCAGTGGATCGTCGTGCTGCGGCACGATCACCCGGCCGCCGCGCAGAATCGTCACCAGGGCAGCGTCCCTGGGCAATTGAAGCTTTCGGACCGGCTTTCCCGCGAGTGGAGTGTTCTCGGGCAGCGTGATCTCGACGAGGTTGGCCTGGCCTTTGCGGAACGTCATCAGATGGACGAGGTCCCCGACCGAGACCGCTTCTTCGACCAGTGATGCGAGCATGCGCGGCGTCGATACCGCGACGTCGACACCCCACGCGGAGTCGAACAGCCACTCGTTACGTGGGTCGTTGACTCGGGCCACCACACGATCGACACCGAATTCGGTTTTGGCCAGGAGACTGAGCACCAGGTTGGCCTTGTCGTCGCCGGTGGCGGCGATCACCACGTCGTAGTATTCGAGATGAGCAGCTTCGAGCAAGCTGAGCTCGCATGCGTCGGCCAGCACCCATTCGGCTTCCGGCACCGCGGCCTGATCGACGTGGTCGAGCTTGCGTTCGAGGAGCATCACGTCGTGTTCGCTGCGGATCAGCTCACGTGCGATGGATCTGCCGACTGCGCCGGCACCGGCGATGGCGACTTTCATGGCTTCCCGTTCGGGTCGATGGGGGAGGTGGGGAACGTGCGGTCGTGCATCAGTCGTCCGACGGCGGGGGGTTGCCCGCCAGCGCGATTGCTTCGGCGACGGTGCCCGAGACGGCGGCGACGTACACCTCGTCGCCGGCCTGGATCACGGTGCGCTTGTCCGGTAGCAACCCGACGCCGAATCGGATGACGAAGGCCGCCCGCGAACGTGTCGCCTCTTCGAGGACCGAGAGCTTCTTTCCGATCCAGGCATCGTTGAAGTCGAGCAGGACGACGGCCACGCTGCCGGACGGATCGCGCCATTTGGTGGTCGGATCGTCACGTAGCAGGTTGTGCAGAAATCGGTCGGTCGCCCAGGGGACCGTGGCCACGGTCGGGATACCGAGGCGTTCGTAGACGGCGGCGCGTTTGGCGTCGTAGATTCTCGCCACCACTTTGTCGACTCCGAAGGTCTCGCGTGCGACGCGGGCAGAGATGATGTTGGAGTTGTCGCCGGAGGAGACGGCGGCGAATGCCTCGGCCTTCTCGATTCCCGCAGTCACCAACACATCTCGGTCGAATCCCATGCCGACGACACGGTGTCCGCCGAAATCGGGATCGAGGCGCAGAAAGGCTGCCTCGTCGCGATCGATGATCGCTACCTCGTGGCCGATGCGTTCGAGCGCACCGGCCAGCGATGCGCCGACGCGGCCACATCCCATCACAACTACGTACAACGCCCAGCTCCGTCCCGATCTCGATTGTCGACCACTGCCGACCGACACTGCCACTACGGGCAGGCGTGCACCAACGTATCGGGGATTCGTCTCCGGGATCGACCGAGGGTGGGCTCCGACGCAGTTTCAGGCGCGTGGTTGAGACGTCCGCAGGCGGACGGCCTACGCTTCTGTCCGTGTCCAAGGTCTCGACTGCCGCCAAGCGGCTAGTGCTCGGTAAGCCGTTCCGTAGCGACAAGCTCGGTCATACGTTGCTTCCCAAGCGAATCGCGTTGCCGGTGTTCGCCTCGGACGCCATGTCGTCGGTGGCCTATGCCCCCGAGGAGATCTTCCTGGTGCTGTCGGTGGCGGGTATTTCGGCGCTCACGTTCACTCCGTGGATCGGTCTCGCCGTGTGCGTGGTGATGGCCGTGGTGGTGGCCAGCTACCGGCAGAACGTGCACGCCTACCCGTCCGGCGGCGGTGACTACGAGGTGGCGACCACCAATCTCGGGCCGGCCGCCGGTCTGACGGTCGGCAGCGCGCTGCTGGTCGACTACGTCCTGACCGTGGCGGTGTCGATCTCGGCGGCCGCGTCGAACATCGGGTCGGCGGTGCCCTTCGTGGCCCAACACAAAGTGCTCTTCGCCGTGGTGGCCATCGTCTTCATCACCTCGATCAACCTGCGGGGCATCCGGGAGTCCGGGGCCGCGTTCGCGATCCCGACATATGCCTTCATGGGTGGCATGTTCCTGATGTTGGCGTACGGCCTGTTCCGGGTCTACGTGCTCGGCGACGACATTCATGCAGAGTCGGCAACCTTCGATCTGAAGGCAGAGGATTCGCACCTGTACGGAATTGCCTTCGCGTTCCTCATCGCACGCGCCTTCTCGTCCGGTTGTGCGGCGCTGACCGGGGTGGAGGCCATCAGCAACGGTGTGCCCGCATTCGAGAAGCCGAAGTCGCGTAACGCCGCGACCACACTGTTGCTGCTCGGTGCCATCGGCATCACGTTGCTGATGGGCATCATCGTTCTTGCACAGAAGATCGGCATCAAGTACGCCATGGATCCCGATATTCAGTTGATCGGCGCGCCGGAGGGGTACCAGCAGAAGACGTTGATCGCGCAGCTCGCGGAGGCGGTCTTCAGTGGGTTCCCCGTCGGCTTCTTCTTCATCACGACCGTCACGGCCCTCATCCTGGTACTTGCGGCCAACACTGCGTTCAACGGTTTCCCCGTTCTCGGTTCGGTTCTGGCCCAGGATCGGTACCTACCGAGGCAGCTGCACACTCGCGGTGACCGTCTTGCTTTCAGCAACGGCATCCTCTTTCTGTCCGGCGCCGCGATCGTCTTCGTCGTCGTGTTCGGTGCCGAGGTCACCAAGCTCATTCAGCTCTACATCGTCGGGGTGTTCGTCTCCTTCACGCTGAGCCAGACCGGCATGATCCGACACTGGACCCGGTTGCTCCGATCCGAGACTGACAGTGAGCAGCGCCGCAAGATGCAGCGTTCGCGAGTGGTCAACAGTGTCGGTCTTGCGATGACGGCCACGGTGCTCGTGATCGTGTTGATCACCAAGTTCGCCGCAGGCGCTTGGATCGCGATCGTCGCCATGGTGGCGATCTTCATCCTGATGCGGATGATCAGGAAGCACTACGACACCGTGGCGCGCGAGCTCGAGAACGAGGAATGGGACGGAGTGCTGCCCAGCCGAACACACTCCATCGTGTTGGTGTCGAAACTGCACATGCCGACGCTCCGCGCGTTGGCGTATGCGCGGGCCACCAGGCCCGACACCCTCGAAGCAGTGACCGTCAACGTCGACGAGGCCGACACCCGCGCGCTGGTGCGCGAATGGGAAGCCAGCGACGTATCGGTACCGCTCAAGGTCGTCGAGTCGCCCTATCGAGAGGTGACCAAGCCGGTTCTGGACTACGTCAAGCGTGTTCGACGCGACTCACCGCGTGACGTCGTCACCGTGTTCATCCCCGAATACGTCGTGGGCCACTGGTGGGAGCAGGTTCTGCACAACCAGAGCGCGTTGCGACTGAAGTCCCGACTTCTCTTTCAACCGGGAGTGATGGTCACCAGCGTGCCCTGGCAGTTGCGGTCGTCCGAGAAGGCCAAGCGCGAGGTGCTCGGCAACGCACCGGGTGCGTCGCGTCGCGGCTACGAGCCCCCGGCGGGCAAGTGACCGAGAGCTGGTTCGGCCTTCTGCTCGAGGTCGAACTCGGTGCGCCGGGACATGGTGGCTTCTGTGTGGCGCGCCACGAAGGACGAGTCGTGTTCGTGCGTCACGGGCTGCCCGGCGAGCGGGTGGTGGCCCGGGTGACCGAGGACCGAGGCGGATCGTTCTGCCGAGCCGATGCCGTGGAGATCCTGTCGGCGTCCGTGGACCGGGTGGACACGCGGTGTCCCATCGCCGGACCGGGCGGCTCCGGATGCTGCGATTACTCCCACACGACCGCCGATGCAGGTCGTCGATTGAAGTCGTTCGTCGTCGCCGAGCAACTTCGACGCGTCGCTGGTGTCGAGCGTGAGGTGCGAGTCGAGGAATTACCGGGAACCGGCGACGGCACCGGGTGGCGAACCCGCGTTCGACTCGCCGTCGATTCCAGCGGGCATCCCGGCTACCACCGCTATCGCAGTAGCTCGATCGTCAACGAATTATCCTGTCCGCAAATGGATTCCGTAGCGTTCGAGGGATTGTCGGACCAGCAGTGGCGGCCGGGTGCCGAACTGCAAGTGGTGCTCGACGGAGCCGGTACGCGGCACGTCGTGGAGATCGCTCCGGCTCAGCTGTCGACGACCGGGCGCAGATCTCCGGGTCGACGCGGGGCATCGGCGCGTCGGGCAGCGTCGTCTCGGGCGCGGGCGGAGAAGGCCGTGATCGGGTCGGGTCGAGTGACGGAATATGTCTCGGGCAGGGCCTGGACCCTCGACGCCACCGGCTTCTGGCAAGCCCATCGAGGTGCTGCACAGGTCTACACCGACGTGGTGACGGAATGGGCGGACGCGTCCCCGGGTGACGGCGCGTGGGATCTTTACGGCGGTGTCGGGGTGTTCGCAGCATCTCTCGCCGCCGGGGTAGGGCCGGAAGGGCACGTGACCAGCGTCGAGTTCTCCCGCCGCGCGGCCGAGGACGGGCGTTCGGCGCTGGCCGACCTCACTCAGGTCGCGTTCGTGCCGGGACGCGTCGAGCGGTCGATGGATGCATTGGCCGAGCCGGTGGCGGTAGTCGTGCTCGATCCACCTCGCGCGGGAGCCGGACGCGACGTGATCGACGCCCTCGCCGCCCGAGGTCCTCGTTCGGTGGTGCATGTCGGCTGTGATCCCGCGTCGTTCGCGCGCGATGTGAGCCTCTACCGGGCCGCGGGTTACGAGCTCACCGACATGCGCGCCTTCGACGCGTTTCCTCTGACCAGTCACGTGGAGTGCATCGGACGCCTGGTCAGAACGTAGGGTTGGCTTACCGAAGCAAACGCGGGTGTCGTACCGTCTCCGGTGTGAGAATTCGCAGCTCGATCGTCGCAGGCCTCGTCCTGGTCTTGTCCGTGACGGCCGTCGTGTCGTGTAGCTCGGGCTCGGGCGAGGCACCCGAGCCGTCCGCCGGGTCGGGTGGGTCCGGGGCGGCGTTCCCCGCCACGGTCGAGACGAAGTTCGGCGCGGTGACCATCGACAGTGCACCGCAACGCGTCGTTGCGCTCGGGTGGGGCGACGCCGAAACTGCGTTGGCGCTGGGCGTCTCACCGGTCGGTGCGAGCGATTGGTTGGCGTTCGGCGGTGACGGCGTCGGCCCGTGGGCCACTGGTCTCTACGACGCACCGCCGCAGATCATCGGAACCCAGGAGCCGTCCTACGAACAGGTCGCGGCACTGGCTCCGGATCTGATTCTGGATACGAAGAGCTCGGGTGACCCCGAACGATATGCGACGTTGTCGGCCATCGCGCCTACCGTCGGTGTGCCCGAAGGGTCGGACAACTATCTGACCTCGCTCGAACAGCAGGTCACCATGGTGGCGGCCGCTCTCGGTCGGCGTGCGGAGGGCGAGGCTCTGCTGGTCGGGATCTCCGATCGTTTTCGAGCCGCTGCTGCTGCCCATCCCGAGTTCGCCGACAAGACGGTCGTCGTGGGTGCCTACAGCGGTACCGGGTTCGGAGCGTACATCTCGTCCAACAGTCGTCTCGAGTTCATGAAGAAGCTCGGGTTCGTGACCAGCCCGACGATCGATGCGCTGGTGCCGAAGGGGTTTTCGGTTCCGGTGTCGGGGGAGGAGCTCGATCTCCTCGATGCCGATCTGCTCGTGGTGTTTCCGATCGAGAAGTCGCCGTCGGAGGTGACCGACAATCCCTTGTTCCAACGGATTCCGGCGGTGGCGGATGGACGGTCCATCGTGTTCGACGACCCGGTTGTCGCGAAGTCCTACTCGACCAACTCGGCACTGTCGATCGGTTATGCCCTCGACACCGTGGTACCCGAGGTGGCTCGCACCCTGCAGTGATCGGTCAGGCGCGACGAGCAACCTCGGCGAGTGGGGCGAAGGTCTCGGTGGGTACCGACACGATGCGTTGGGCTCCGCAGGGGCAGCCCTGGTATCCGACGAGCCCCTCGCTCGTGTGGTGGGTGGAATGAGTTGTCCAGGTGTGTTCGTTGTGCATGCACCCACTGTGATGTAATGGTCTTGTGCATATCAACCCTTACGGCGAATACGCGGTGAAACTCGGCATCGATCTGCTCAATACGCCGCCCACCTCGGCGACCGAACTGAGCGAGCGCTGCGTCGATGCGGGCCTGGTTCCCGATTGGACGGCCACCGATGTCGATCTGACCGACACACTCGACTTTCTGGGTCAGTGGGCACGTGTCGTGGACGCCGGCACCGAGAACGAGCGGGCACAGGCGCTCAACGTCCTGCTGGCTCGAGCGGCGGCGTACCCGAGGTTGACCGACCACGCTGGGGACGGGTGGCACATGCACTATCGCGATCCCGATATCGCCCTGGGTGGCGTCATCCGGGCTCTGGTGAGCGTCGGCACCGCGTTGCATCTGACGGGACGCGGCATGTCCCGCCTCGCGCGCTGCGCTGCGGCCGACTGCTCGCTCGCCTTTGCGGACACGTCGCGAACGGGCACACAGCGATACTGCGGAACGGTGTGTTCCAATCGCGACGCGGTGCGCCGACATCGAGCGCGCGCAGCGACCTGATGAGCAGAGATATCGAACTGCCGTGGTATCGAACTGCAGCGCTAGGACTTTCGGTTGTACAGCCGCATCGTGATCGGTCCGAACACCGCCAGTAGAACAGCACACAGCACCAGCGTCACTCCCAACTGGCCGGTGTCGACATCGCCCTGCATGAGGCCGCGCAGAGACGTTACCAAGAAGCTGACCGGGTTGACGTCGACGAAGGCACGCAGCCAACCGGGCATGGTGTTGGGATCGACGAAGATGTTGCTCGCGAATGTCAGCGGGAACAGGATGAACATCGACACACCCATCACTGCGGCCTCGGTACGCACGATCATGGCGATCATCGTCCAGATCCAGGACAGGCAGAACGAGAACACCAGCAGCAGAGCTATCGAAGCCACGACGCCGACGAGGCCACCCTGCGGTCTGAACCCGAGGACCAAGCCCAGAATCAGCACGATCACCGAGGCGAGCGTGTAGCGGACCACGTCTCCGAGCAGTGCGCCGACCAACGGCGACGGACGCCAGATGGGCAGTGAACGGAAACGATCGAATACGCCCTTCTCGATGTCCTTGTTCATCGTCACACCCGTGTACATCGTGATCATCACCACGGTCTGCACCAGAATGCCCGGAAGCAGAAACTGGATGTACGCGTCGGTCGACCCGGCCAACGCGCCGCCGAACAGGTACGTGAACAGCAGCGTGAACATGATCGGGAAGGCCGTCACGTCGAACAGTTGCTCGGGCACGTGCTTGATCTTGAGCAGCGCCCGCCACCCGAAACTCAACGACGTGGACAGCGACGAGGGCCGCGGGGGACGAGGTCCGGCAGCGCCCAGCACATCGATGATGGTCGAGGC
This sequence comes from Rhodococcus sp. IEGM1428, assembly GCF_050321865.1. Taxonomy (NCBI): domain Bacteria; kingdom Bacillati; phylum Actinomycetota; class Actinomycetes; order Mycobacteriales; family Nocardiaceae; genus Rhodococcus; species Rhodococcus sp. IEGM1428. Next base: position 1,382,770 of record NZ_JBNQFW010000001.1, read on the forward strand.
CTGCGGCGTCGACTGTTGGGCTTCGGCAGTCATGACGCCACCTCTCGGTCGGATGCGGACAAGTCGATCGTTCCTGCAGGCTCCACTCCCGCCTCATGGGTCGTTCCTGCAGGCTCCACTCCCGCCTCATGGGTCGTTCCTGCGGGCTCCACTCCCGTCCGATGGGTCGTTTCGGCAGGCTCCACTCCCGCCTCATGTCCTGTCAGCGCCAGGAACACCTCGTCCAAGCTCGGCTGGCCGAGGGTGAAGGACGCGATCGAGATTCCCGCTGTCTCGAGTGCGGGCAGTACGGGCGCGGCCTGTGCCGGGTTGTCGAGACGCGCCGTGACGGTCGACGGATCCGGATCCTCCGTGACGGTGCCGCCGAGCAGATCTTGCAGGATCCGCGCTGCCGCAGTTCGTTGCGCCGCGTCGAGAACCCGGAGGTGCAGCGAGTTCGATCCCACCGATGCTTTCAACTCGCCGGTCGTACCTTCTGCGATGACTTTGCCGTGGTCGATGACCGCGACACGCCCGGCCAATTGATCGGCCTCGTCGAGATACTGGGTTGTCAGAAGCACTGTCGTCCCGCCCGCCACCAAGGCACGGATGATCTCCCACACATGGTTTCGGCTGCGCGGATCGAGTCCGGTGGTGGGTTCGTCCAGAAAGATCAGCTCGGGAGTGACGATGATGCTGGCGGCGATGTCGATACGTCGGCGCATTCCGCCGGAGTAAGTCTTGACCTGCCTCGGCCCGGCGTCGGCGATATCGAACGCGGCCAGCAGCTGCTCGGACCGCGACCGGGCAGCGGGCCGTGAGTAGCCGAGCAATCGTGCAAGCAGAACCAGATTTTCCGTACCGGTCAGGTCCTCGTCCAACGAGGCGAATTGGCCTGTCAGAGCGACCCTCTGCCGAACGGCCTCGGGTTCGCTCGCCACATCGTGGCCCAACACGCGTGCGCTACCCCCGTCGATCGGGAGCAGGGTGGCCAGCATTCGGATGGTCGTGGTCTTGCCTGCACCGTTTGGTCCGAGGACGCCGTAGACCCCACCGGACGGGATGGACAGATCGACGCCGTCGACAGCGACGTTCGCCCCGAATCGCTTGATCAGACCGCGTGTCTCGATGGCCGCCATGTCTCTCGATTCCTCCAGCGGGCCGATCGCCCGATTACCCACGATTGTCCGATTCTCCACCAAGGATGAATCGCGGTCCAGCTCGGTGCAAACGAATTTACGAACCCGAACCATCCTCCGGCCGGTTTGTTCCGAATATGTACCGCGGCGGGAAAACGCGGAGGTTTCGATATGAGAGCACTATGACCACTAGTGTCGTGTTCGATGAACTCGATCATGAACCCGTCTGTTGGGACGACCTTTCGATGAACGCGCCGTTGTCCGGATCGTCGGATGCCGGCCGTGACCGGGTGTCCGACGCTGCCGAGGGCTACACGGACGACAGCGCGGTCTGCGCGGTCCCCAGTCCACAGTTGAAGAATTTGCGAGCCGAAGAGACTGACCGTCTTCGGCGGCTCATGGCATCTGTTGCACAGGGCGATCGAACCGCATTCGCAGAGCTGTACGACGCCACGTCCGCTCGCGTCTACGGCATGGTGCTGCGGGTGCTTCGCGACCCGGGATACAGCGAGGAGACCGCGCAGGAGGTGTTCCTCCAGATCTGGCGCGCGGCACCGAATTACGACCCGAATCAGGGGAGTCCGCTCGCCTGGATCATGACGCTGGCTCACCGCCGGGCGGTCGATCGTGTTCGCAGCGAGCAGTCGGGTACCGACCGTGAGGCGGCGTACGGCGCAGTGAGCCACACGCCCGAGCACGACGAAGTACTCGAGACGGTGACTCAGAGGCTCGAATCGGAGGCCGTCGTGGCCTGTCTGGAAACCTTGACCGATACGCAGAGCGAGTCGGTACGAATGGCTTACTACAGCGGTTACACCTATCGCGAAGTTGCGGAGCGGCTCGGGGTCGCCGTTCCTACCATCAAATCGCGCATACGAGACGGATTGATCAAATTGAAGACATGCCTGGGGGTGATCCCGCAATGAGCGAATCGTCACGGCAACGCCTGCTCGACGACGCCGAGGTCTACGCCCTTCACGCGACGACCGAATCCGAGCGACGCGACATAGAGACCGAACGGTTACGCGTGGACGACACCGCGCGTGCTCAGTTCGACGTCCTCGTGACCGAGATCCACGAGACCCTGGCGTTGGCCGCAGCAGTCGACGCGACTACCGCCCCAGACCGACTGCGCCGGGCGGTGCTCGATCGGGTCGCCTCGAGCGACCAGGAGCCAACGGTTCGGAAGCTACCTCCGAATGTGACTCCGCTGCACCGGCATCGGCGCGAGCGCTCGAAGTCCTGGCGCTACTCGATGATGTCGGCCGCTGCCGCAGTGATCGTCGCCGTCGGCGGCGTGGTGGTCGTCACGCAGACGATGGGCAACGATCCCCAGCCGTCGCAGGCGGACCAGATCGTAGCGGCACCCGATGCACGTCAGGCGACGGCGGAGTTCCCCGGTGGCGGATCGGCAACCGTGGCGTATTCGCTCTCGCAGGACGCGGTCGTCGTCGATCTCGACGGGGTTCCGCAACCGCCGCCCGGCCGCGTCTATCAGATGTGGTTCGTCGACGGTTCGCCTCGATCGGCCGGCGTCGTGACCGAGGATCAGCTCACGTCGGAATCGGGCACGGTGGTCGACGGCCTCGGCACATCGACGAACTTCGCGTTCTCCCTCGAGCCCGCGGGTGGGTCGCCGCAGCCCACCGAGGTGCTCACGATGCTGACGTTGGGTGCCTGACCGATCCACGTTCGCCTCGGGCGGTTCGGCCGTCGGTGTCAGATACCGATGTCGAACCGCCCGAGCGTTCTGATCACCGCTGCCATCTGGCTGTAGGCGCCGGTCGCCAGATTCTCCAAGAGGGCAAGCTTGACCTCGGGTGCGTCCCGAGTCAGCGCCTCGAAGTGCGGTACCGACACCACCACGAGGTCGACCGGTGTGTCCGCCACCATGTCGAGCAGAAACGGCACTGCCATCAACAGCGGCATCTCGCCGAAGCTCATCCCGGGCGACAGAGTCGTGATCCGATGCGTACCGCCGTCGGCCGACACGGTCGTCGACGTCACCTCGCCGCGCAGCATGAGAAACAGGCCTGCGGCCGCGTCGCCGTGATGCACGATGATGTCTCCGCGCGCGTAATGCCGCTTCTCGAGATAGGGGCTCACCGCCTCGTACTGGGCGGCCGACAGTCCTGCGAGCAACGGGTGCTCGGCTGCTGTGATCTCGGTGGGCTGTCGCAGACCTGCACAATGTCGATCGAGCAGAAGGTTCTCGGCCCACTGGATGGCCGACCCCAGGCTCGAATAGACACGACCCGCCGGATCGGCCGGGTCGAGACTCGAGGTGGTGTGTCCCATGATCGCCCGGGGGTCCACCAGGCACACCACACAGCCGTGTTCGGCCAGATCCCGGCGAAGATCCTCGAACATGCTGCGAGCGATGGCACTGACCTCGTCGACGCCGCGGACGTCGATGACGAGTGCGTCCAGCTCTCGATCCAGATTTCCGATCTCACGGACTGCGGTCTCGGCACCGGAGAACAGCAGGTCACCGTGCAATTCGTACACTCGGGCGCGATCTCCCACCGCGGCCAGGGTCGCCTGTTCGACGTCGGAGCGCCTTTTGCGCGACGGCGCCTCGGTGAGCACGTATCGACGCCGGATGGAAGACTTCGCCGCTCGTGTGACGTGTAGGAAGTGCAGTTCGAGCCGGCTCGACAGTTCTCGGCAGGCGGCGACCCCGCGCACGCTGTTTCCATGGGAATCGAGCCGCGGCGAGTAGACGGCGATCCCCATCTGGCCGGGCAGTACCGCGAGAATCCCGCCTCCGACTCCGCTCTTGGCCGGCATTCCCACCTGTGCCACCCAATCGCCTGCGCCGTCGTACATCCCGCACGTGGTCATCACCGACAACACTCGTTCGACCAGAGCAGGTGCCAGCGCGCGTTCTCTGGTGCGCGGATTGACACCGTTGTTGGCCATGGTTGCCGCCATCATCGCGAGGTCCGCCGCGGTGACATCTATCGAGCACTGACGAAAGTACAGATCGACGGCGGCGTCCGGGTCCTGTTCGATGATGTCGAACGAACGGAGCATGTATCCGATGGCGCGGTTCCGGTTACCGGTGCGCGCCTCCGAACGGTAGACGGCATCGTTGAAGGTCAGAGACCTCCCTGCATAGCGTGAGTAGGAGGCCCGTATTCGCTCGAATCGATCCTGCGGAGTACGGCCGGCGATGAGAGATGCCGACGTGATCGCACCGGCGTTGATCATCGGGTTGCGTGGCCGCTCGGTGACCGGGTCGAGGCTGATCTCGTTGAACGGCTCACCGGACGGCTCGATATCGATCTTGTTCGCGACGGCATCGAGTCCGCGATCGGCCAGAGCCAGCGCGTAGGTGAAGGGCTTGGAGATCGATTGGATCGTGAAGGGTAGTCGGGTGTCGCCGACCTCGTAGACGTAACCGTCGGTGGTGGTGAGTGCTATTCCGAAGCCGTCCGGTGTGACAGCGGCAAGCTCTGGAATGTAGTCGGCCACCTGCCCGGTCGTGTCGTCTCGGCACAGTTCGTGAACGCGGCACAGGATGGCATCGACGACGTTGCTCATGGGCGTCACTGTATGTGTGGTGTCCGATTCGCCCACCGTCGAGGTTAGGGGCGGCTGATCCAGGGCACATCGATGGGCGACGGTAGTGTCACCGACACCACGCTGGGCGGAGCAGCGCGAGCACAGCGACTCCGTAGACTGAATTGTCCAGTGTTTTTCCGGCCGGAGGGAGCGATCTCGTTGGGTGTCCTAGCGCGAATTCAGACGCCCGAGGACTTGCGCGACCTCGGTAGCGCGGAGCTGGCCGAATTGGCTCGCGAGATCCGTGCGTTTCTCGTCGAGAAGGTATCGGCCACCGGGGGCCACCTCGGTCCCAACCTCGGCGTGGTGGAGCTGACACTGGCGATCCACCGCATCTTCGATTCACCACGTGACCCCGTCATCTTCGACACGGGCCACCAGGCCTACGTGCACAAGATGCTGACCGGTCGTACCGGCTTGTTCGACACGCTGCGCAAACAGGGCGGCCTCTCGGGCTATCCGTCCCGGGTCGAGAGCGAACACGATTGGGTTGAGTCCTCGCACGCGTCGGCCTCGCTGTCCTATGCCGACGGCTTGGCGAAGGCGTTCGCGCTCAAGGGCGAGACCGATCGGCACGTCGTTGCCGTCGTCGGCGATGGTGCGCTCACCGGCGGCATGTGCTGGGAAGCACTCAACAACATTGCGGCCGGCCGCGACCGATCCTTGATCATCGTGGTCAACGACAACGGACGCTCGTACGCCCCGACCATCGGCGGCCTGGCCGATCATCTGGCGGCGCTGCGGCTCCAGCCCGAGTACGAGAAGATCCTGGACAACGGGCGCCGCATCGTCCGCAAGATCCCCGTCGTCGGGCCCACCGCCTACCGGATGCTCCACGGCATGAAGGCCGGCGTGAAGGATGCCATCAGTCCGCAGGTGATGTTCACCGATCTCGGCATCAAATATCTGGGACCGGTCGACGGCCACGATCAGCATGCGATGGAATCGGCACTGCGCCGGGCCAAGGCTTACGGCGGACCGGTCATCGTGCACGCGGTGACGCGCAAGGGCATGGGCTACGTCCACGCCGAGAACGACGTCGCAGACCAGATGCATGCCACCGGTGTCATCGATCCGGCGACCGGACTCGCTCGGTCGAAGTCGGCACCGGACTGGACCTCGGTGTTCTCGGCGGCATTGATCGAGCAGGGCGAACAGAACGACGACGTCGTCGCGATCACCGCTGCGATGGCCGCGCCCACTGGTCTCGCGGCGTTCGGGGTTCGCTTTCCCGATCGGCTTTTCGATGTCGGTATCGCCGAGCAGCATGCAATGACGTCGGCGGCCGGTTTGGCTCTCGGGGGCATGCATCCGGTGGTCGCCATCTACTCGACCTTCCTCAACCGCGCGTTCGATCAGTTGCTGATGGACGTGGCGTTGCTCGGGCTGCCGGTCACGGTGGTTCTGGATCGCGCGGGCGTCACCGGCGCGGACGGTGCCAGCCACAACGGCATGTGGGACATGTCGCTGCTCGGCATCGTCCCGGGGATGAAGGTGGCGGCACCTCGCGATGCCGACACTCTGCGGGAGGAGTTGGCCGAGGCAATTGCGACGTCCGACGGGCCTACTGCGCTGCGCTTCCCGAAGGGAGCGGTGACCGAGACCGTATCGGCCGTGCGTCGACTGGACGGAATCGTCGACGTGCTCGCCGAGCCGACCGATGCAACCGGCGATGTGCTGATCGTCGCGGTCGGAGTGTTCGGTTCACTTGCCCTCGACGCAGCGAAGAAACTTCGACACGACGGCATCTCGGTGGCCGTGGTGGATCCGCGATGGGTACTCCCGATTCCCGAGTCCTTGCTGAAGTTGGCCGAGGACTACCGCTTGGTGGTGACCATCGAGGACAGCGGTGTGCACGGCGGAATCGGCTCGACTCTGTCGGCCGCGTTGCGCGCGGCAGGCGTCGATACACCGTGTCGCGATCTCGGTGTGCCACAACGATTCCTGGATCACGCGTCGCGTGAGCAGCTGCACCACGAACTCGGCCTCACGTGCGAGGACGTCGTGCAGCGGGTCTCGGGCTGGGCCAAGAGCCTCTGATCGTCGGCGACGGGCTATGCGCCCGTCGCCCACTCGCTGACCCGAACTCGGTCGATCAGATGGGCCGTTGCGAACGGGTCATGTGCGAACATGCGTTCCACACTTTCCTTGTCCACACCTTCGACGATCATCGTTGCGCCGCTGTGATCGGCGAGCGGGCTCGACGACCTGAGGATCTTGCGACGCTCCAGTTCACGCAACCACGCGCGGTGATCGGTCCGGTGATCGTCACGGCCGGAAGATGTTTCGGGTGAGTACGCGTACTCGACGACGAACATCGGCATGTCAGATCACCATGTCCTCGAGCTCCATACCCTTGGTCTCTCTGATCTTGTACTTGACGAAGAAGAACGACAGGATTGCGAAGAACGCGAAGAACGAATAGATGAATCCCAGTCCGATGGTGTCGGACAGTGGCGGGAATGCAAGGGTGATGGCGAAATTCGCGACCCAGTTCGCCGCGGTACTGATGCCGAGTGCGACCGCACGCATTCGGTTGGGGAACATTTCTCCGAGCATCACCCACATGATCGGTCCCCAGGTAGCGGCAAAGAAGACGACGAACAGGTTGGCACCGACCAGCGCGACGGGACCCCAGGGCGACGGCAACTCCAGTTGGTCGCCGCTACCCACTGCCTGAGTGAACGAGACGGCCGCGAGTACCAGGCCGACGAACATTCCGATCGAGCCGATCATGAGCAGATTTCGACGTCCGAATCGATCGACGAACAAGATGGCGACGAATGTCATCGAGACGTTGATGACGGAGGTGATGACCGACGTGACGAACGACTGGTTCTCGCTGAATCCGACGGACTTCCACAGTGTCGTCGAATAATAGAAGATGGCATTGATTCCGACGAACTGTTGCAGGATCGCCATCGTGATGCCCACCCAGACAATGGGTTGCAAACCGAATTTCGGGCCACGAATATCGCCGAACGAGGATGTGGACTCCCGGCGCAAGGTCAGACGGATTTCCTTGACTCGCTCGTTCGGGTTCACTTCTCCGGAGATCTCACCGAGAATGCGAGCCGCCTCCTCGTCGAGGTGTTTGCCGACGAGGTATCTCGGTGACTCCGGAATCAGTGTGGCGAGAAAGCCGTAGACGAGAGCGGGTGCCACGCCGACGAGGAACATCCATCGCCAGGCTTCGAGACCGAACCACAGATCGTTCGACGGTCCGCCTGCCGCATTCTGCAGCACCGCGTCCGAGAGGAGCGCGGCGAAGATGCCGATCGTGATCGCCAACTGTTGCAGCGACGCCAATCCACCGCGGTAGCGAGCCGGTGCGATTTCCGAGATGTAGGCGGGTGCGATCACCGACGCGATGCCGATGCCCAGTCCGCCGAGCACTCGCCAGAGCATCAGATCCGGGACGCTGAAGGCGAACCCGGAGCCCACGGACGAGATGGTGAACAGTGCAGAACCGAGCAGCATCACCTTCTTGCGGCCCCAGCTGTCGGCGAGCCGGCCGGCGAACCAGGCACCGACCGCACAGCCGAGAAGCGCGATCGCTACCGCGAAACCGGTGACGAACGACGAGAGGGCGAAGTTTTCCTGGATGGAATCGACCGCGCCGTTGACCACGGACGAGTCGAACCCGAACAGGAAGCCGCCGACGGCAGCGGCAATGGTGACTCCGATAACTTTGGCGGTGTACCGATCGGTTGATTGCGTCATCGCGTGACCCAGCTTTCGAGGTGAACCAGCGTCCATGGTGGTCGTTCGCCATCATCGTCCTCGGCACTGCGACATGGGTGCGAAATGGACTCGATTTTCGACACGTCGCCGTTTGCTTTGTTCGGAAGGGTGAATTGTCCGAAATTGCCCTGTCGAACTCGAAGTTGTGGACGGAAAATCGATGAAAGTCGTCCATAACTTCGACTTCGACAAAGGCGACTCAGCCCGTCCGGGCGGCCAACCATTCATCGAAGGTCTGTCGACCGTGATCCGAATCGGTTGTGGTGACCAGCGTTCCGTCTCGCATTGCGCGACCGTACGCGCCGGGAATCGGAATCTCGAGCACCAGGCCTCGGGAACCGATGGCCCGTGCGTCGCGCCGCACCATCTCTGCCATACGTTCTTCACGTGGTCCACCGAGGTCTGCGACTCGGCCGGCCGGGGACTGCTCTGCCAGGTCGATCAATCGTTCGGCTACTTCTCGTGCGGCGATCGGTTGCGAGACCATCTTCGGGATGATGCTCACCGGACCGAACGACATCTGTGCGCGAATCTGGCCGGCGAATTCGTGGAACTGGGTGGCTCGAAGAATCGTCCACGGCACGGTTCCGGCGCGAACAATCCTTTCCTGCTCCACCTTTCCGGCGTAGTACGCGTGCGGGGCTCGGTCGATTCCCACGATGGACAGCGCCAGGTGATGATCGACACCGGCCTCGGTCTCGGCCGTCAGTAGGTTGCTGGTGACGGCGGCGAAGAACGCCGTCGATTCTTTTGCCGAGATCGTCTGTGTCGACGCGACGTCGATCACCGCATCGATGCCGGACAATGCGTCGGACAGTCCTGACCCGCTCACGAGATCTATGCCCGCCGATCGCGACAGCACGACCACGTCGTGTCCGCGTTCACGAGCGGCCTCGACGACATGCACTCCGACGGTTCCTGTTCCACCCGCTACGGCTAGCTTCATCGCATATCCCCGATCGAAGTCCAGCTCTCCTGCGTTGTTCTCAACTGCTCGGCGAACAGTCGAGCGCGCCGCAGATCGACATCGTCCGGATGGCCCTTTCGAATTCCACCGAAGGGAGCGAAGGGAAAAAAGGTGTCTTTGGCTCGGCACGAGAAGCTATCCGAAATCTCGAAGCCCTTGCTGTTCAACGGGACTGTGAGAGAGCGGGAGAATCGATTCAGCGGAGAATCGGCAAATCCGCTGGTTGCGAATACGAATGCCCTATGGCAGTGCACGTTCGGCAAGCACGCCACGAACGAGAGGAGTTGGTGGTGATGTTTGCCCATGTAGATACCCGATCCGAATCCGACCAGGTCGTACTCCGTGATGAGAGCGGGGTCTATCAGATCCGGTGTCGTGACCTCCGCGTCGAGCGCAGTGGCGATGGTCTCGGCGATCCTCCGGGTGTTTCTGTGCGGACCCGATGCGCACACGATCAGGCTCTTGGGTTTCGGCTTCATGATCTACTGACGACACAGCGCACGGAAATGTCTGCGTGTTCAATCCCAGTGTCTGAGCTTGTCCGGATTGAGGACGATCCATACATTCGCCACTACGCCGCCCGCGATACGGAAACCGACAACGGCGAAAACGGTATCGTCGCGCCGAAAGACGATGCCGGACGCTCCGTTCACCGGTTCGATGGACCCGTCGAGTTCGGTGGACTTCGCGGTGATTCCGCGGATGAATCGCGCCACACGGTCGGAGCCGAGAACCGGATTGCGTGCGGCGCTGATCTTTCCGCCGCCGTCGCTGACCAGCGAAACCTCGGGGGCGAGAACGGCGGTGAGCGCTGCGATAGACCCGCTACCCGACGCTGCGGCGAACGCGCGAACGAGTCGGTCGTGCTCTACCGGGTCGCTCTCGCCGGCATGCCGCTTCCGAACGTGTTTACGCGCGGTGGATGCAAGTTGACGGCAGGCGGCAGGGGAACGGTCCAGGGTGAGTGCGATCTGGTCGAACGGCAACGCGAACACGTCGTGCAGCACGAACGCGACCCGTTCTGCCGGACCGAGAGCGTCCATCACTATCAGCAACGCCAGGCTCACCGAATCGTCCTGAGCGACTCGGTCGGCGGGGTCGGGAGTCGGCAGCGATGAGTCGCGGCCGGGAACGGGTTCCGGCAGCCATTGACCGACATAGTGCTCACGACGTGCTCGCGCAGATCCCAGCACATCGAGGCAGATGCGACTGACGACACGGGTCATCCACGCCAGGGGGACGTCGATCGCGGCGCGCTCGCGTTCGCTGAGCCGGTACCACCGAACGAATGCTTCCTGGACCGCGTCCTCGGCCTCGCTGTACGAGCCCAACATGCGATATCCGACCCGAATCAGGTGGTCTCGGTCGGCGGCTGCATCATGTTCTGTCTGCGTGGTCATCGGGTTCGAAACTAGACGAACTCGACTGCGTCGGTGGCCTGTCGAGTTCGAGGTCATGGACGAAAATCCGGAGAAATTCGTCCACAACCTCGAACTCGGCGGGCGGTTCTAGACGCTGGCTACACCCGGGGCGAGGAAGCGCTGACCGGTTGCGGCCTCGGATGCGCCGCTACGGTCCAGGTACGGGGTGATGCCGCCGTTCCAGAATCCGAAGCCGCCGCCCAGGAGCAGGCAGAGGTCGATGTCCTCGGCAGCCGCTACGACGCCCTCGTCGAGCATGATCCGGATCTCGTCGGCGAAGGCGTTGCGGGTGCGTTCGAGCACCTGCTCGGCAGTGGACGGCGAATCTCCCTGTGGCCACAGTGCAGCCACCTCGGGATCGACGACCTGGCCCTCGTGGCCGTAGGTCCACACGCCCGGCTTCTTCGCCTCGACGAGTGCACGGAATCCGGGGGAGTCCTTGAACCGCTCCGGGTATGCCTCGCCGAGAGTTTCCGCTGTGTGCAGTGCGACCGCAGGGCCGACGAGAGCCAGCAGGGTCAGCGGGCTCATCGGCATGCCGAGTTCGCCCACTGCGCCGTCTGCCACGTCGAACGGGGTGCCCTCGTCGATGGCACTGATGATCTCGTTGGACGCGCGGGTGACGAGACGGTTGAAGACGAATCCGGGGAGATCGGCCGACAACACGGCCGACTTCTTCAGTGTCTTGGCCGTCGCGAATGCCGTTGCGAGAGTGGCGTCGTCGGTCTTCTCGCCCTTGACGACCTCGAGCAGCGGAAGAACGGCCACGGGGTTGAAGAAGTGGAAGCCGACGACCCGCTCGGGGTGCTTCAGATCGGCCGCCATCTTCGTGATCGACAACGAGGAGGTGTTGGTCGCGAGAATCGTTTCGGCAGAGACGAATTCCTCGACCTCGGCAAATACCTTCTTCTTGACGTCGAGGTTCTCGAACACGGCCTCGATGACGAAGTCGGTGTTCGCGAACGCGGACTTGTCGATCGAGCCGGAAACCAACGCCTTCAATCGATTTGCGGCGTCGGGGGACAGGCGCTTCTTGCCGAGCAGCTTGTCGATTTCCCCGTGGACGTAGCCGACACCCTTGTCGATACGCTCCTGATCGATGTCGGTGAGGATCACCGGCACCTTCAGCTGGCGCACGAACAGCAACGCCAGCTGGCTGGCCATCAAGCCTGCACCGACGATGCCGACGCCGGAGATCTTGCGCGCCAACGACTTGTCGGGTGCACCGGCGGGACGCTTCGCGCGCTTCTGCACCAGATCGAAGGCGTACAGCCCGGCGCGGAGCTCGTCCTTGACCAGCAACGTGGACAGGGCCTCGTCCTCGGCGGCGAAGGCCGTGTCGAGCGAGGCGGAGTCGGTGATGTCGGTGTTCTTGGCGAGCTCGAGCAGTTCGACAGCGGCGACGGGGCCGGGGGCGAAGTTGTTGGTCTTGCCCGCCACGATGCCCTTGGCGCGGGCGATGGCGTCGTCCCACGCCTGTCCGCGGTCGATCTCGGGACGAGCCGGGGTGATCTCGCCCTTGATCACCTGAGCGGCCCACGCGAGGGACTGCTCGAGGAAATCGGCTCCGCCGAAGAGGGCGTCGGCGATGCCGAGGTCGAGTGCCTGCTGCGGCTTGAGGACGCGGTTCTGGTTCAGTGCGTTCTCGATGACGACGGTGACGGCGTTCGAGGCTCCGATGATGTTGGGCAGCAACTGGGTTCCGCCCCATCCCGGTACCAGGCCGAGGAAGGCCTCGGGCAAACCGAGTGCGGCAGCGTTCTCCGCGACGGTCCGGTAGTGCGAGTGCAGTCCCACTTCGAGGCCACCGCCGAGTGCGGCACCATTGATGAAGGCGAACGTCGGAATCGTGGATTCGCGCAGGCGACGGAAGACCTTGTGCCCTAGCTGCCCGATCTGCAGCGCCTCGTCCTTGGTCTTGATGTTCGGCACGCCGTTGAGGTCGGCACCGACTGCGAAGATGAACGGCTTGCCGGTGACGGCGATGGCCACCGGGTTCGCTGCGAAGGCCTCGTCCAGTGCGGCGTCGAACTTGGCCAGTCCGCCGGGACCGAAGGTCGACGGCTTGGTGTGATCGAAGCCGTTGTCGAGTGTCACGAGGGCGATGGAGCCGTCGAGCCCCGGTACGGAGACGATCTTGGTGAACGCGTTCGTGACGACCTCGTCTTCGAACGCGGTGGTGATGTCACTCATTTGGCTGCTCCCGAGTAGTCAGCGTGGTTGGGGTTCTCCCAGATGACGGTGCCGCCCATGCCGAGACCGATGCACATGGTCGTCAGGCCGTAGCGGACGTCGGGCTGCTGAGCGAACTGGCGGCTCAGCTGCGTCATCAGGCGGACGCCCGAGGACGCGAGGGGGTGGCCACACGCGATGGCACCTCCCCACTGGTTGACACGGGGATCGTCGTCGGCGATGCCGTAGTGCTCGAGGAAGGCGAGTACCTGGATGGCGAAGGCCTCGTTGATCTCGAACAGGCCGATGTCTTCGATGCTCAATCCCGTTCGGCCGAGCAGCTTTTCGGTCGCGGGGACCGGTCCGATGCCCATGACGGCCGGGTCGACGCCTGCGAAGCTGAAGCCGACCATGCGCATGCCGATGTTCAGGCCGAGTTCGTGCGCGGTGTCCTCGCCGGCGAGGATCGCGGCGGTGGCACCGTCGTTGAGTCCCGCGGCGTTGCCTGCGGTGACGCGGCCGGCAGGGCGGAACGGCGTCTTGAGCTTGGCGAGGTCCGCGGTGGTGGTGCCGGGACGAGGCGGCTCGTCCTCGGTGGCCAGGCCCCACCCTGCGGCGGACTTGGTGGCGACGGGAACGAGGGTGTCGGCGATGTAGCCGGCCTTCTTCGCTGCGTCGTACTTGTTCTGGCTCGAGACGGCGTAGGCGTCGGTGCGGTCCTTGGTGATGCTCGGGAACCGGTCGTGCAGGTTCTCGGCGGTGTTGCCCATCACCAGGGCGCTGGGATCGACCAGCTTGTCGGCGAGGAAGCGCGGGTTGGGGTCGACGCCCTCACCCATCGGGTGGCGGCCCATGTGCTCGACGCCACCGGCGATCACGACGTCGTACTGGCCGAAGCCGATGCCGGATCCGGTGGTGGTCACCGAGGTCATTGCGCCCGCGCACATGCGGTCGATGGCGAAGCCGGGGACGCTGCGGGGGAGTCCGGCGAGCAGGGCGGATGTGCGGCCGATGGTCAGCCCCTGGTCACCGGTCTGCGTGGTCGCGGCGATGGCGACCTCGTCGATACGTTCGGGCGGGAGGTTGGGGTTCTTGCGAAGAAGTTCGCGGATTGCCTTGACGACCAGGTCGTCTGCGCGAGTGTCGGCGTACATGCCCTTGGGGCCTGCTTTGCCGAACGGGGTACGGATGCCGTCGACGAAGACAACATTCCTCTGTGAGCTGGTGGACGCGGGTACAGACACGCTTTTCGATCCTCCCGACAGATGCGGACGACTCGCCCGGGTGCCCGGACGCGCCACCTACTGTAGCGGGTATTACCCGTCGGTAACTTGGGAAGGGTCGAGTGCCTTTGCCAGAACCGGTACCACCAGCGAGCGTTGCCAGGGCCGCGCCCCTCCCTCGGTCAGCCGACTGTCGATCAGCTCTCCAGGATCGAGGCCTTCGTCGTCGGGAGTGCGCCAATCCCACACCAATCGACGGAGCAGATCCGGCATCAGGAGGTTCTCGACCGGAACCGACACCGACTCGCTGAGCTCGGTCATCGCCGCTCGCACGTCGGCGAGCCTGGCCGCCGCGTCGGGATCGCGACGCGCCCATCGATTGACCGGGGGCGGGCCGTCGAAAGACGCTGCCATGGATGGCAACTCGGAGGTCGGCAGGGCCCGCGCACGCGTGAGCGCCGAGGCCCACAGGCGGGAAGATCGACGCTGGCGAGGACCGCCGAAGACCGGTAGTTGCTCGAGCTCGCGCGAGGTCTTCGGATCGGCCGTCGCCGCGGCGACGATCGCCGAGTCGGGCAGGACCCGGCTGGGCGCGACATCGCGTTTGGCCGCCAATTCGTCTCGGGTGGTCCATAGTTCGCGGACGGCCGCGAGCGTGCGGGGAGACTTGATCGCGTGAATCCCGGATGTCCGACGCCACCTGTCGGTCTTGGGTTTGGGTGGTCCGAGAGAGAGGATGTGGGCGAATTCCTGTGCCGCCCAGTCTGTTTTGCCTTGTCGTTCGAGCTCCGCGGCCATTTCGTCGCGAAGCTCGAGAAGGACTTCGACGTCGAGCGCGGCGTAGTTGAGCCAGGTGTCGGGCAGGGGACGAGTGGACCAGTCGGCAGCGCCGTGACCCTTCTGCAGCGCCAGTCCGAGGGTGCGTTCGACGATGGCACCGAGGCCGACGCGTTCGAATCCGGCGAGACGGCCGGCGAGCTCGGTGTCGTAGAGCGTGGCGGGGACCAGGCCGAGTTCGGCCAGCCCCGGGAGGTCTTGATCGGCGGAGTGCAGCACCCATTCGAGCGGGTTGATCACCTCGGCGAGAGGCGCGAGGTCGCCGGTGACCGGGATCGGATCGAGCAGAACGGTGCCCGCTCCGCGGCGACGAAACTGCAGCAGGTAGGCGCGCTGGGAGTACCGAAAGCCCGACGCGCGTTCGGCATCGACCGCGAGAGGCCCGTGACCTGCGGCGAGGAGCTTCGCGGCCGCGAGAACGGCGTCCGGTGTGTCCACGACATCGGGCACACCGTCAGCCGGGGCAAGCAACGGAACGGCGACCGGCTCGTTGACCTGCTCGTCCGACGTGGCGTCGTCCGACTTGGCGTCGGGGGAACTCTCGGCTGACATGGACAGTGACTCTAAGCCCTACGGTCGGTGGGTCCGGAGACTATGTCCGGCTGGAACTGCGTTGACCGAGGGTCGTGATGCCCGCGGGCGGCAGCCCTGCCGCGTACGCGAGAACCTCGCAGAAGGCCTCGACGTGGGTCGAGAGGTCCTCGGACGTCGCGGTCCAGGACGCGCGAAGTTCGAGCTGATGGGCCTTGGGGGGACCGGCGATGTCGCCGTAACGCACCGAGCTGGTCGAGGTGACGGTGCCGCCGAGTGCGTTGAGCGGCTCCGACCGTGACTCCAGTGCGTCGACCAGCCAACTCCACCCGACCTCGGGAAGCAGCGGATCGTCGGCCAGCGATTCGTCGACGTCCGCTTGAATATAGGCAACCAGTCGAAGCGTGCCGTTCCAGGCTTCTGCACCGTCGGGGTCGTACAGCAGAATCAAGCGGCCGAACGCGTCGCCGTCGCTCTGTTCGTCGACCTGCTCGGAATCGGGGTGCTTGACCTCGGCCCCGATGGCGTAGCTGTACGGCGCGAGTCGTTGCGGCGGCCGGATCGGACCGATTTCGATCGCCGGGTGTACCTGAGCCCGATGCATCGCGTCGATGGCGGCGCGGAAAGGCGCAGGTTCGGCGGTGGATTCGGGTTCGGTCACGTGATCGGACGTTAGACGCGTCACGTTGTCCGGCGGCGGAGGCGCGCCGAGCCGTGATGGAACCGAAGTCGGTGTGTCGCCCTTGGTGGCAGAAGCTTTCCTGACGCGTGGCAGCATGGAACGCGATGAACGTCGAAGCACACACCACAGCCCCCGCCCGTCGAGAACTCCCGGACGCGCCGTTCTTGGCCGCGATCGCCGGTGAAACGCCCTCGCGTCGGCCGGTGTGGTTCATGCGTCAGGCCGGGAGGTCGCTCCCCGAATACAGAAAGATTCGCGCCGGTATCGGCATGCTGGATTCGTGCTTTCGGCCGGATCTGGTGGCCGAGATCACTCTGCAACCTGTCCGTCGACACGATGTCGACGCGGCAATCCTGTTCTCGGACATCGTGGTTCCGCTCAAGGCTGCCGGTATCGATCTCGACATCGTTGCCGGCACCGGTCCCGTCGTGGCTCAGCCGGTGCGTTCGGCGGCCGATGTCGCGGCGCTGCCCACGTTGACCGCCGATCAGGTCGAGCCGGTGGCCGATGCGGTGCGGATCCTCACCAGGGAACTCGCGGGAACGCCGCTCATCGGGTTCGCAGGAGCGCCGTTCACCCTTGCGTCCTACCTGGTCGAGGGTGGCCCCAGCCGCAATCACGAGAAGACCAAGGCGCTGATGCGCTCGGACCCGACGACCTGGCATGCCCTGCTCGACGCGCTGGCGACCACGACGATCACATTCCTGCAGGCGCAGTTGGCCGCCGGAGTGGACGCGGTGCAGGTGTTCGACTCGTGGGCGGGTGCACTGTCGTTGGCCGACTACCGCGAGTACGTGCTGCCGCACTCGACGCGAGTGTTCGACGCCGTGTCCTCGGCCGGTGTTCCCAAGATTCACTTCGGGGTCGGCACCGGCGAGTTGCTCGGTGCGATGGGTGAGGCCGGTGCCGATGTGGTCGGCGTCGACTGGCGGATTCCGCTCGACGACGCCGTGCACCGAGTCGGCGGCGGCAAGGTGCTGCAGGGAAATCTCGATCCGGCGGTGCTGTTCGCCGGCTGGGATGCCGTCGAGACCGAAGTTCGACGTATTGCCGCCGAAGCCGACCGCGCGGTGGCGGCCGGTGCGCGGGGGCATGTGTTCAATCTCGGACACGGCGTGTTGCCCGACACCGATCCCGAGATTCTGACCCGGGTGGTCTCGTTGGTGCATTCGTTGTGACGCTGCGGCGCTACGCCGTGGTCGGCGGCGGGATCTCCGGCCTCGTCTCGGCGTATCGCCTCCGGCAGGCCTGTGGTCCCGATGCGGAGATCACTCTCGTCGAGGCATCCCCTCGCCTCGGTGGCACCCTGCGGACCACCGAGGTCGGTGCCGAGTCGCTCGATGTCGGCGCGGAAGCGTTCATCGGTCGTCGTCCGGAAGTACCGGCTCTGCTCGCCGAACTCGGCCTGTCGGATCAGCTGGTGCACCCGTCGTCGGCGCGTCCGCTGGTCTACTCGGGCGGCCGAACGCATGCGCTCCCGCTGGGCACCTTGATGGGTATCCCGTCCTCTGCCGATTCCGTGCGGGATCTGGTGGACCCGGAAGAACTGCACCTCATCGAGACCGAAACAACACGGCCCTTCACGTGGACCGCGGGCTCGGACGTCAGCGTGGCCGATCTCGTGGGCAGCCGGTTCGGCTCTCAGGTCGTGAGCCGTTCGGTTGATCCCTTGCTCGGCGGCGTGTACTCCGGCTCGGCGAGCTCGATCGGCGTCCGAGCGGCACTTCCGACGTTGGCAGCTGCATTGGACGGCGGGGCAGCGAGCCTGACCGAGGCAGTGCTGGCGGCACTGCCCACGCCGTCGCCGGGACCGGTGTTCGGCGGGCTGCGCGACGGCTATGCGGTGCTGCTCGACGCTCTGATCGCCGCGACAGGTGCCCGAACGATCGTCGACGCAGGCATCGGCGAGGTACGCCGTGAGCCTAACGGCTGGTACGTCGATCGCTTGGGCGTCGTGGACGGACTGGTCTTGGCGGTACCCGCGCCCGTCCTCGGTCACCTGATCGCCGCAGTGGCACCCGAGGCGTCGCGCGCGGCTCGCAGTATCGAGCTGGCGTCGTCGGTCGTCGTGGCGCTGGCCTTTCCGAAAGCGACCCAGCTGCCCCAGAACTCGGGCATTCTCGTGGCCACGGACGCGGGGCTCGATGTCAAGGCGTTCACGTTGTCGAGCCGGAAGTGGCCACACCTGGGGGAACGTGACGCGGTACTGCTGCGGGCCTCCCTCGGCCGCTTCGGCGACTCCACGGCCTCGGACCGATCCGACGAGGAGTCGATCGAGACAGCGTTGAACGATCTGCGGACGGTAGCCGGCATCGATGTGCGACCACTGGCCGCAACTGTGCAGCGCTGGCCGGGCGGGCTACCGCAATACGCGCCCCGGCATCTCGATCGCGTCGCCGCCGTGGAGTCCGGTGTTGCCGACCTCCCCGGCCTCGAGGTCACCGGAGCCTGGCAGCGCGGCGTCGGAGTACCCGCGTGTATTGCGTCCGCCACCACCGCTGCCGCCCGTCTGGTCGAGGTGGCACGATAGGGGCCATGGCACGCCTCGATTACTCAGCGCTCAACTCGACTCTCCGCTACCTGATGTTCTCGGTATACAAGGTCACGCCCGGTGTTCTGGGCGACGATCGGGCCGCAGCAGCCAAAGAAGCGAAAGTCTTCTTCGAAGGTCGCGAAGACAAGGGCGTCGCGGTGCGGGGTGTGTACGACATCGCAGGCATGCGCGCCGACGCCGATTTCATGGTCTGGACGCATGCCGAGCGCATCGAGGACCTCCAGGCCACCTATTCCGATTTCCGGCGCACCACCGCGCTGGGCAAGGCAAGCACGCCGGTCTGGAGCAACACAGCTCTGCATCGTCCGGCCGAGTTCAACAAGAGCCACGTGCCGGCCTTCATCGCGGGTGAGGATCCGGGCGCGTACATCTGCGTCTACCCGTTCGTCCGGTCGATCGACTGGTATCTGCTGCCCGACGACGAGCGCCGCACGATGCTCGCCGACCACGGCAAGGCCGCGCGTGACTACAAGGACGTGCGCGCGAACACCGTGCCGTCGTTCGCACTGGGCGACTACGAGTGGATTCTGGCGTTCGAGGCTCCCGAGCTGGACCGCATCGTCGATCTGATGCGGGATCTGCGTGCCACCGAGGCGCGACGGCACGTGCGTGAGGAGACTCCGTTCTTCACCGGCCCGCGGGTCGAGGTGGACGCACTCGTCGAATCACTGCCGTGACCACGACGGGCACATCGATGATCGAGGCCGTTCTGTTCGACTTCTCGGGCACGCTGTTCAGGCTCGAGGAGGATCCCACCTGGTTCGACGGCATCCATGACGCAGACGGAACCCCGGTCGACGGTGCCGGAGCCGCGGAACTGATGCGGCGTATGACCGCGCCGGTAGGCGAGACGGTCGAGTTCGACGATGCAACGCGTCATGCCTGGCGAAACCGAGACCTCGATCCGGCACTGCACCGGCAGGCCTATCTGCACGTGCTCGCGCAGTCCGGTGTCACCGATCCCGCGCACGCAGAATCGGTCTACGGGCGGGTGATCGATGCCGATTCGTGGACCCCGTACCCGGACACCGAGTCGGTCCTGAAAAAGCTTGCTGCCGAGTCGATTCGGGTCGGTGTGCTGAGCAACATCGCCTTCGACATCCGTCCTGCGTTCGTCGATCGAGGTCTCGATCGGTACGTCGACGAGTTCGTGCTCTCGTTCGAGGTAGGTCACGTCAAACCGCAGCCCGAGATCTTCCGGCACGCAGTCGCGAGCTTGGGTGTCGACCCTTCGGTGACGTTGATGGTGGGCGACAGCGCCGAGGCCGACGGTGCGGCGAGAGAGATCGGGTGCAGCTTCGCGCTCGTCGATCCCGTACCGACGGTCGAGCGTCCGGATGCACTGCTGGCAGCGTTGAGCGCGTTCGGAATTCGATGACCGGGGTAGTTCGATGACCGGGGTAGTTCGATGACCGGAGTGGCCGGCGTCCAGCACATGGGCCACTGGGGCATGTTTCGTGCCGAGTCGGACGGACGCGATGTCACCGCTGTTCATCCCGAGATCTCGGACAGCAATCCTTCCCCGGTGTTGGGCAACCTCGTCGGGTCGGTGACACATCGATCGCGCGTTACCTCACCCGCGGTACGCAGAGGCTGGCTCGAGCGCGGCCCGGGGCCGACCGACGACCGTGGCAGCGACGAGTTCGTCGAGGTGTCGTGGGACGAGTTGACCGACCTGCTGTCCAACGAATTGCGCAGAGTTGTCGGCACATACGGCAACAGCGCCATCTACGGCGGCTCGTACGGGTGGGCGAGTGCCGGACGCTTCCATCACGCGCAGAGTCAGGTGCATCGATTCCTCAACTGCATCGGCGGTTACACCCGATCGGTGCACAGCTACTCACTGGGTGCAACCGGTGTCATCATGCCGCACGTACTCGGTGCGCACTGGAAGATGTTCTCGCGCTCCACGTCCTGGAACGTGATCGCCGCACACACCGAACTGCTCGTGGCCTTCGGCGGCGTTCCGGTGAAGAACACCGGTATCAATCACGGCGGTACGTCGGACCATCCGATGGTCGATTCGCTCGACGCGTTGCGTGCTCGCGGCGGACAGATCGTCTCGGTCAGTCCGCTGCGCAACGACATGAACGGCGACGCTCGATGGATCGCGCCGCGACCCGGAACCGACGTGGCGATGATGTTGGCTCTCGCATTCGTGCTCGCCGACGAAAAGTTGCACGACACAGCCTTTCTCGACACGTACTGCGAGGGCTATCCGGAGTTCGAGCGGTACCTGCTCGGCGTTTCGGACGGCACACCCAAGACCCCGCAGTGGGCGTCGACGATCTGCGGCATCGAGGCCGCGGACATCGCGGAGCTCGCGCGGGAGATGGCGTCGAAACGCACGATGGTCACCGTCACGTGGTCACTGCAACGGACACAGCACGGCGAGCAGGCCCCGTGGATGGGCATCACGCTGGCATCGATGTTGGGTCAGATCGGCGTGCCCGGCGGGGGATTCGGACACGGCTACGGCTCGATGAACGAGCCCGGTCTGGCCCCGGTGCCGTATCCGTTACCGACCCTGCCGCAGGGAATCAATCCGGTGCCCGATCTGATTCCGGTGGCTGCGGTCTCGGACATGTTGCTCGATCCCGGTGGCGAATTCGATTACGACGGTCAGCGATTGACGTACCCGGACATCAAGGTCGTCTACTGGGCCGGCGGCAATCCGTTCCACCACCACCAGGATCTCGGACGGCTTCGTCGCGCCCTCGGTAGACCCGACACCGTCGTGGTGCACGATCCCTACTGGACACCGATGGCCAAGCACGCCGACATCGTCGTCCCGTCGACGACGTCACTGGAACGGTCGGACCTGAGCTGTACGCGCAACGATCCGTTGCTCGTCGCGATGGAGCCGGCCGCGGCCCGCTACGCGGATTCGCGCGACGACTACGACACCTTCGCCGAGCTGGCGACGAAACTCGGTGTGGGCGAGCAGTTCACCGAGGGACGTAGCTCGCAGCAATGGCTGGAGCATCTGTACGGGCAATGGCGCGGATATCTACGCGCCGGGGGCGTCGATACTCCGGAGTTCGAGGCCTTCCGGCGCGAGGGGTCGTTTCGGATGCAGACCGAGGACGATCTGACGTTCCTCCACGACTTTCGAACCGACCCGGTCGGGAACGCCCTGCGCACCCCGAGCGGCAAGATCGAGATCTTCTCGGCAACGGTTGCGAGCTTCGACTACGACGACTGCCGAGGGCATCCGATGTGGTTCGAGCCGCAGGAGTGGCTCGGCGGGCCACGCGCCCAGCAGTTCCCGTTGCACCTGATCGCCAATCAGCCACGCACCAGGCTGCACAGTCAGCTCGATCACGGTGCGGTGAGCCGACACTCGAAGATTCAGGGCCGAGAGCCGATACGAATGCACCCGTCCGCGGCCGCGGCCAGGGGAGTGTCGGACGGCGATGTCGTGCGGGTGTTCAACGACCGTGGCTCGTGCCTGGCCGGTGTCGTTGTCGACGACGCGATGCTGGAAACGGTGGTCCAGCTGTCCACGGGTGCCTGGTACGACCCGCTCGATTCGGCTGATCCCGGCTCGATGTGCAAGCACGGCAGCGTGAACGTACTCACCGCGGACGACGGGGCGTCCTCGCTGTCGCGTGGATGCACTGGACAGCATGTGCTGGTGGAGATCGAACGCTACGACGAAGCGCTGCCGCCGATCACAGCGTTCGATCCACCTGTTCGATCAGAGGTCAGAACACGACCCGAGAGATGATCTCGGCGACCAGCGCCGGCTTGTCCTCGCCCTCGATCTGCAACGTTCCCGCTGTCACCATCTGTAGTGCTCCGCCGGATACCTCTTCGACGGAGACGAGGGTGGTCTGCAGGCGCACGTGGGCGCCGACCTTCACCGGGTTGATGAAGCGAACCTTGTTGGAGCCGTAGTTGATTCCGAGCTTGGTGTTCTCGATGGTGTAGATCTGCCAGTTGAGCATCGATACCAGGGACAGGCTCAGGAATCCGTGTGCGATCGGCGCGCCGAACGGGCTTTCCTTCTTCGCCCGCTCGACATCCACGTGAATCCACTGGTGATCGCCGGTGGCGTCGGCGAAGGTGTTGACCCGTTCCTGGGTGATCTGCAGCCAGTCACTGGTGCCGAGGTCTTCGCCGACGGCCGCTTTGATCTGCTCTGGTGAGGTGAAAGTGCGCATGTTCACAGTATGGATGAAGCAGCGCCGATCAGGATGCAGGCTTGAGCGTCAACGAAATCGAGTTGATGCAGTACCGCTGGTCGGTCGGCGTGGGGTAGCCCTCGCCCTCGAACACGTGGCCGAGGTGACTGTGGCAGTTGCGGCAGACGACCTCGACTCGGCGCATTCCCAGCGTGGTGTCCTCTTTCAGGAGCACGGCGTCGCTGTCGGCCGGGTCGAAGAACGACGGCCAGCCGCAGTGGGATTCGAACTTCTCGGTGCTGCGGAACAATTCGGCTCCGCAGGCCCGGCATTCGTAGATGCCTTCGGTGGTGGTATCGGTGTACTCGCCGACGCCCGGGCGTTCGGTGCCTGCTTGGCGGAGCACCGCGTACTCCTCGGGGGTCAGCTTCTCGCGCCACTGTGCGTCGGTGAGCTGGACGGCGGGAGCGGAGTTGTTGTCGGTTGCTGAACTCATGCTCTCACGCTAATACGATTTGTCGGGCTATGCCGTTTTCGCTGGTGGCGCGCTCGGCAGCAGGTAGTTCGGTTCGATTCCGTCGTCCAGTCGTCCTTCGCTTCGGGCGGCGAAATAGCGTCCGACGAGAACACCGAAGATGACGACGATCAGCAGCGCCCACCCGAACGTGGTTCGGAGGTAATCGAGGGCACGGCCCGTTTCGATCCAGCGCCCGGACAGCCATCGGTCGTAGTTCATGAACCCGTAGATCGCGAGCCAGGCGGGCCAGTTGCGGAGTAGCGAGTTCTTCAGCACCACAGTCATGAGCAGCGGGAACAGCATCATCGAGTAGTACATCTGTCCCAGTGAGCCCAGCAACCAGTGCGCGGTGAGGATCAATCCCGAGGTGGTCGCGAAGAAGAACAGACGGTCCTCGCGGCAGTATCGGTACAGCAGCCACAGCGACACCAGAACCATGATTCCCAGCACCGCGCGGATGCCGAGGGTGAGCAGTTCGGGAACACCGTAGTAGCGACCGTTGCCGACAACAGCACTGTTGAAGTAGTCGCGGGTCTGCAACAGGTACGGGAGCGTCCGGTCGATGAAGTTCATCGGGTCGACCGACAGCGGCCAGGCGATGGCCATCATGACAACTGGGATTGCGATCGAGGTGATGAAGACCTTCCACTGACGCGTCATCAGCGGAAGCAGCAGTAGCGGCGCGAGCATCGGCTTGATCGCAAGAGTCAGACCCATGGCAACGCCCGCCGACAGGTCTTTGCGCTGGAGTAGAAACCCGAGGAACGCTACTTCGCCGAGGAGGACGAAGCCGTTGAAGTTGGTGAACACCAACGTGTTCGTCACCGTCTCGCTGACGAATGCGGCGAGGAGCAGCGCGGGAGCGGCAACGGAATCGAGCCGGAATCCGAAGATGCGCAGCAGGATGTACAGCGCCACGAGAATTGCGATGGTGCTGGCGACGATGAACAGCCAGCGAGATCGCTCTGGGTCGATGACGGCTATGGGGGAGAGCAGCATCGTCGCACTCGGTTGATACAGGTAGTGCGGGTCGACGGAGTCGAAGTTCGCCGTGTACACCGGCTGTCGATTCAGGAACGCCAGAGCTGCGCTGTACACGGGATTGAAGTCGTTGGTGATATCACCGTTGACCGCCTTGATGACCACCCGCTGGATCACGGTCATGATGGCGATGGGCCACAGGGCGTACTTGATTACCTCGGCGGTCGTCCGCCCTGAACGCGGCTCCAGAAAGCTAAGTGACACCCGCGAACGGTACCCGAGCCGGTGCCACACCAGAGAAAGGACACCCCGCAAGTTCAGCGGGCCGACCGACGGAACCTACCGGCAGGTATCGGTCGCCGGAGTCCGGTCGAGGAATCAGGCGGGACAGACGGTGCCGTCGGTGGGAAGCGAAGTATCGAGCGCGTAATTCACCGCAGCGCTCTGCAGACACTGTGATCCGCCGAGGCTCGGGTGTCCGCTGCCCTGCCACGCCGCCGACGCCACTGCTGCACCGGTTGCCCCGACCAGTCCGGTGACCGAGGACAGGCCTCCGTTGCCGACGATCGGGTCGCCCGCGTTCGACAGGACCAGTACCGGAACGTCCAACGAGGTGGGCAGGGGGATCGACGGTGCTGTCGGCCAGGAGGAGCACAGCAACGCTGTCAGGGCGGCGTCGGTGCCGTAGACCGGGTAGCGGTCGGTCCATTGCGACGACAGGTCACGCACGCCCTGCGGAGACGGCCACTGCTGGCCGTCCGTGCAGCGGGAAACGAACTGCCCGTCGGTGCCGTAAGCATTTCGACCTCGTTCGGCGAGGGCGAGCAGAGCTGCGGTGTCGGAGCCGGCCGCTGCGGTCAGGGTCGTGGACAGGGTGGTGGCCCGGGACGACGCGTCCCCTGCAGTCGATGCGAGCGCGAAGGTGATGCCGTCGAGAATTTCGTGAGTGGACAGCGGCGCGAACTCACCACCGGCGGCGCGTCGGAGCAGCTGCTCCACCGCAGCCGTCGGATCGGCCCCGAGTGAGCAGTTCAGCGCGACGCATCGTTGTGCGAACGCGGCGAAGGCGGCTTCCTTGCCCTGGGTGCGCTGCTCGGCCAGCGAGATCTGATCGGTGTTGACCCCGGGCGGCGAATCGAGAATCAGACGCGAGATGTGGTCGGGGAACTTCGCCGCGTAGGCCAACGCGGTGAGCGCACCGTTCCCCGATCCGATCACTCCGATCTGGTTCACGCCCCAGAGCTGCCGCAGACGGTCGAGATCGTCCGCGGCGTAGGTGGTTCCGAAGGCGAGTTCCTGTGGCTGCAGGGTGTCGGTGCATTCGATGGTGGCGTCTCGGCCTGCGTCGACTGCGCGGTCGGCGGTATCGGCGTCGGATCTGGTGAACTGTCCCAGGGCATCGACTGCAGTCTTGGTAGGGGCGTCGATGCAGTCCACAGCGGTGGAGCGGCCGATTCCGCGTCGATCCACGGCGACGATGGGGTGAGCTTCCAGCAGTGTCGAGAGCGGACCGGCTGCCATCGTCGCCAGGGTGGCGATCGAGGATCGATCGGAACCGGAGGTGAACACCAGCGGACCCGCATCGGCCGGCGTTCCATCGAGCCGGGCGCGCAGAGCGCCGACGGCGAACGTGCCGAACATCTGCCCGCTGGCATCGACATCGGCCTCGTACTCCGCGCACTCGAGTGTCAGTCCGGGCGTGGTGGAGGTGAGCCCGAACGTCCCGAGAGTGGCGGCGGTGCAGTCGGCCCAGTCGAGGTCGGTCGTCGGCACGGCGATAGCAGCCGGTTCCGGCGGAGCCTCTGCGGACGGCTCGCCGGGCTGACCGGGGGATCGTTGCTCCACCGCGACATCGGGCCGGATCGACGGCCCGGCGCCGCAGGCCGCGCACATCGTGGCCAGGACGAGGACGGCGGCGAGCAACGTACGTTTCTGCGTCACCGTGCGAGGCTATCGACTTTTCGTTCGATGCCGGACCGCGCGGTGCTCACGGCCGACGTACCCAGCGGGTGAGCAGCGTCCCGTCCGCGTCGGCGAGAACGTGCGCTCGCTGCATCGGTGTGTCGGAGGCACCGGCGGAGTGGGCGATGCGACCCGCCTCTCCGGCGACGAGCATCGGAGAGATCGTCAGGCACAGATCGTCCGCCGCCCCGTCCGAGGCGAGTTGCCCGAACAGTCCTGGCCCGCCCTCGCACAGGATGCGGCGAAATCCGTGGTTGCTCAGCGTCTCGACGATGTCTTCGGTCGACACCGATTCACCGGACACCTCGATCACTGTTGCGCCCGCGGAACGCAGCGCGGCCACCTTCGAGCTGTCCGCCGCCGCCGAGGTCAGCACCACCGGCCGCACTTCGGTGTCGGTGACGAGCCGAGAATCCGCATCGATCGAACCGGAAGCGGTGACCACCACGATCGTGGGAATCGGGGCCAATCCGTTCGCCACTCGACGGGCTTTCACCTCGGCGGACAGCGAGACGCCGCCGTAGTTCTCGGCGCGAGCAGTTCCGGCCCCGACGAGAACGGCGTCGCACAGCTCCCGCAGAATGCCGAACAATCGGGCGTCTGCTGGGGTGCCCAGGCCCGCCGACTTACCGTTCGCGGTCACAGATCCGTCGATGCTGGCCACGAAGTTCGTGCGGATCCACGGTCGGCCCAGGTCTGCCGGGTAGGCGTACAGGTCGCGGACGGCATCGTCGTCGAGAATCGACCCGACGGTGGACGCGGACTCGGCGGCCTGCTCCGATGTGAAGTAGGTCCCAATATCTAGAAGCTGCATGAGAGAGATCAGACCACGTCGTTACGCTCGTCAAATGCCCGCACGCCTTGTCGACCGAAATCCCGTGGTCCCCTCCGATCAGCTGATCGCGCAGATGGTCCCGCCGGCGATGTTCGACGACGTCAGCTTCTCCTCGTACATTCCCGACCCCAAAGAACCGACCCAGGCTGCTGCGGTCGCGAAGGCCGAGGAATTCGCGAACAAAGTGCAGAAGATTCGCGGCAAGGGCAAGCGCGGACTTTTCGGCAAGAAGACCCAGGCCACCGGTGCGGGTCTATACCTCGACGGCGGCTTCGGCGTCGGCAAGACCCACCTGCTGGCGTCGATCTACCACAGCGTTCCCGAGCCCAAGGCGTTCGGTACGTTCGTCGAGCTGACCCACGTGGTCGGCGCACTCGGCTTCAACAAGGCGCTCGAAGAACTCTCGGGCCACAGCGTGCTGTGCATCGACGAGTTCGAGCTCGACGATCCCGGCGACACGATGCTGGTCTCGCGGCTGCTGTCCGAGCTGTCTCAGCGTGGAGTGTCCATCGTCGCGACGTCCAACACGCTGCCCGGCCAGCTCGGTGAGGGCCGCTTCGCTGCCGAGGACTTCATGCGGGAGATCAAGAAGCTCGGTTCCATCTTCGAGTCCATCCGCGTCGACGGCCCCGACTACCGGCACCGCGACCTCCCTCCGGCCCCCGAGCCGACGTCCGAATCCGAGCTCATCGAGCGCGCGGAGACGGTCGACGGCGCAACCCTGGACGATTTCGACGAGCTGTTGGCGCATCTGAGCACGCTGCACCCTTCGCGCTACGGCAAGTTGCTCGACGGCGTCCCAGCGGTGTTCTGGAAGAACGTGCACCCGGCATCGGATCAGGCCGTCGCCCTGCGCCTGGTGGTACTCGCCGACCGCCTGTACGACGCGGGTATCCCGGTGACAGCCTCGGGCGGCAAGCTCGACGAGATCTTCACCGAGGAGATGCTGGCCGGCGGTTACCGCAAGAAGTATCTGCGCGCGACCTCGCGTCTGCTCGCGCTGTCCCGTTTCGCCGCAGTCGGCTGAATCGTCGTCACAGTGGTACCTGCATGACGTAGTCGTCGTGTGTCTGCACGCCGACAACGAACGTCTTGGTGCCCACGATCTCGAATCCGTGCTTCGCGTAGAACTTCTGGGCACGCACGTTGAGTTGATTGACGCCCAGCCATGCTCCTGCGCAACCGGATTCGCGCGCATGATTCAATGCGAACGAGATCAGCCGCGCCGCGACTCCGCCGCCGTGCTCGGCCGGACGTACGTACAGCTTGCTGACTTCCAGCGTCGGATGGTGCGAGAGGGCTGCTCGGATATCCGGGTCCGCGGGAGCGCCCGATACGAGCATCGCGTACCCGACCACCTCGCCGGCGGGTGTTTCGTCGACCAGAACGGTTCGGTTCGGGTCGGCAACGTAACCCTCGAAACTGCTGACCGACAACACGTTCGAGACGAAATGCTCGATGTCCTCGGTGCGAGTTCCCGGTGGACAGGCGAGTGGAAAGGTCTGCGCGGCCAATTCGGCAACGCCGGGTATGTCGGCAACGGTCGCCACACGCACACTCACAGCAGATCCACCGCGTTCTTCGCCTCCCGCAACGACAAGCCGGTTCGATCGCGCAGCAGTTTGATGGCCGAGATCGCCTTGCCCTCCGACTTCAGCGACTGCAACCGCGGGATGAGGTCGTCCCAGGGTGTCGGACCGGACTGAGCCGCGTCGACGATGGTGGACGAAGACGGAAAGGGGTCCCCGCGTTGAACGCTTTCGATCGCGTTCTTCGCTTCGATGAGACCGGCACCTGTCCGTTCACGAAAGATCTTGATGGCCTGGATCTTCTTGTTCGCCGCCAACAACTGATGAATGTCTGCACGGGCGTTGCCGTCGAGGCCGATCAGCCCGATGCTGCGCGATGTCTCCGGGCTCGAGCCGGGCTTCTTTCGTGCCAACAACCATGCTGCAAGCACCGCGGCATCGACGAGGACCAGAGCAACGATGAACCATCCCCAGGTCGGCATGCCTTAGTAGACCACTTCAGCGTGACGGGTCGAAGGGCGGGACGACTACCGAAGAATCGGAGAACAACGAGACCGCACCGGCAAGGGTTTTCGTCGCCGCGTCGTATTTGATCGGAGCGAGGTCGTGGCCCGCGCCCTCGATGTCGACGAGCAGTGTGGGGGCCGGGACGAGAGCGAGCGCAGCGCTCAGTTCGGCCGTGGTGCCGAACGGGTCCTTGGTGCCGTGCACCACCACCGTCGGCGTTCGTAGGTCAGGAAGGTGCTGTGTACGAGCCTTTTCCGGCTTGCCCGGTGGGTGCAGGGGATAGGAGGTCAGAACCAGTCCGTCGACGAGATCCGGGCGCTCGGCCGCGATCATCGACCCCTGTCTGCCACCGTAGGAATGCCCACCGAATGCGATGAAGCCCGATGTCTCGGCGCGGAGGCGGTCGATCGCCGCGGCGATGCCCAGCCGATCCTCGGCCGACCGAGACGGGTGCGGCGGGCCCTTGGGTTTGCGTACTCGAAACGGAAGGTCGAACCGCAGCACCGTGAACCCGGCTGCGGCCCACACCGCAGCGATGCGCTGCAGCAGAAGCGACTCGCAGTTGCCGCCCGCGCCGTGGGTGAGAGCGATTCCGCCACGTGACGGTGTGGACGGGGTGTGCAGATAGGCGACGCCCCCGCCGAGTTCGATGTCGGCGGGGGCGTCGGGACCATCGAGTTCAGGCATCGTTCGAGGACGTTACCTTTTTGTCGGTGTCGGCGTGATTCGAGTCCGTGCTACCGGTTTCGGAGCTGTCGGACGCATCCTGATCGTCGGCGTCGACGAGCTCACCGTTGTCGTCGACCATGTCGGCGAATGCAGTGCCGGCGACGGTGCCGTTCGTTCCCGGTAGCGCCACGGTGGGCCGGGCACCGGGTCGATAGCGATCGTCGAGCCCTTCGACGGATTTCTTCGCCTCCTCCATGGTGGCGTCGTCGACCGTGGGTTCGCTCTGAGCATCGTCCGACACGTGAGTGTCCTTCCATCGAAGTGTGTGCGTCATCTCCACTGTGCACTTCTATGGCGTGAATCACCACAATTGATTCGTGAGACACAAAAAAGACCCCCTCGAAAGGGGGTCTGATCTGTCTGACTCTGGTGCGCGATACTGGGATTGAACCAGTGACCTCTTCCGTGTCAGGGAAGCGCTCTCCCGCTGAGCTAATCGCGCATGTCCTCGCATCGATTCTGCAATCGATGCACTAGCGAGGTGGAGACGGGAATCGAACCCGTGTGCACGGCTTTGCAGGCCGTTGCCTCACCACTCGGCCACTCCACCATGGGTCGAGACCCTCGAGCGGATGACGGGATTCGAACCCGCGACCCTCACCTTGGCAAGGTGATGCGCTACCACTGCGCCACATCCGCATACCCCGGAGGCGCTCACTGCTGGGCAGTTGTTGTCTCCGTGGTGCGGGGAAAACATTAACCCAACGGGAGTGAAACTCACAAATCTCGTGGTCAGCTGCAGAATTCGCGCGTTCAGCGCCTGTGAACGATGTGAAAGCAGTGGCGTGACGGCATTGCCCGGGCGCTGTGACTGTGTGTTCGGCGATCGGGCAGGCGATTCGGTTCGCCGTGACACCTCGTGTTAATGTTTTGCCTCGTTCGGTCCCGTGGCTCAGTGGGAGAGCGTCCGCTTCACACGCGGAAGGTCGCTGGTTCGATCCCAGCCGGGACCACACAGAAGAAGGTCCACACCGTCCGTCGGTGTGGACCTTCTTGCGTTCGAGGCCGGTAGCCTGAGCCGGTGAGCACCGAACAGTCGAAGCCCCAGGGTGTGGCAGACCAAGGTCCGATGGACACAGCGAAGGTCAAGCACCGGCGCTTTCGGGCGCGCATCGCAGAGAACAAGTCTCTCGACCTCGCGTACCGCATCACGGTCGGAGTCGTCGGAACAGTCGTGCTCATCGTGGGTGTGCTTGCCATTCCTTATCCCGGGCCGGGTTGGCTGATCGTGTTCGCGGGACTGGGCATCCTGGCGTCGGAATTCGCGTGGGCCAAGAGTGCACTGCGATTCGTCCGTAAGAGATACGACGCCTTCATGGCCTGGTTCTCGAAGCAGTCGATGTTCGTCAAGGGTCTCGGCGTGCTGTTCACCACGGTCGTCGTGCTCGCAACTTTGTGGCTGCTCGGAACGTTCGCGCTGGTGGGCGGCTGGTTCGGACTCGACTGGACGTGGCTCGAAAGTCCGATCTGACCAACGCGCCGCGCTGAGGGCCGACGAGGGGCTCGATGCCGATAGGCTGTCGGAGGCCTTCCTGGCCCGAAGAACCGATCGAGGAGTACATCGCCGTGAGCATGCCCGTTGTCGCCACCGTTCCACCCGCCCGCATCATGGTGCCGGCAGGAACGACGGCAGGTACGGCGCTCCGCGACACCGGCCTGCCGAACAAGGGACCCGACGCCATCGTCGTCGTGCGCGATCCCGGCGGCAAGCTGCGCGATCTGTCCTGGTCGCCGGAGGGCGACATCGAGGTAGAGCCCGTGCCGGCGAACACCGAGGACGGGCGAAGCGTCATCAGGCACTCGGCGGCACACGTGTTGGCGCAGGCCGTTCAGGAGCTCTTCCCCGACGCCAAACTGGGCATCGGACCGTTCATCAAGGACGGCTTCTACTACGACTTCGACGTGCAGCAGCCGTTCACTCCCGAGGATCTGACCGCCCTCGAGAAGAAGATGAAGCAGATCGTCAAAGCCGGACAGCGGTTTTCGCGTCGGGTGTACGAATCGGTGGAGCAGGCTCGCGAGGAGCTGGCGAACGAGCCGTACAAGCTCGAACTGATCGACGACAAGTCCGGAATCGACGATCCCGAGGTCATGGAGGTCGGTGGGGGAGAGCTGACCGCTTACGACAACCTCAATCCACGCACCGGCGAGCGGATCTGGGGCGATCTCTGCCGCGGCCCCCACATCCCCACCACGAAATACGTTCCTGCGTTCAAGCTGACCCGCAGCTCGGCAGCCTACTGGCGCGGCAACCAGGACAACGCGGATCTGCAGCGCATCTACGGAACCGCATGGGAGTCGACCGAAGCACTCGACGCTCATCTCGAACTGTTGGCCGAGGCCGAGCGCCGCGATCACCGCAAGCTCGGGTCCGAGCTGGACCTGTTCAGCTTTCCCGACGAGCTCGGCTCCGGACTTCCGGTGTTCCATCCGAAGGGCGGTGTGATCCGCAACGAGCTCGAGAACTACTCCCGCCAGCGGCACATCGAAGAGGGCTACGAGTTCGTCAACACCCCTCACATCACGAAGGGCCATCTCTACGAGGTGTCGGGCCACCTCGACTGGTACCGAGACGGCATGTTTCCGGCGATGCATCTCGACGCCGAACTCGACGAGAACGGTGACGTACGCAAGCCCGGCCAGGACTACTACCTCAAGCCGATGAACTGCCCGATGCACAATCTCATTTTCCGCTCCCGTGGTCGCTCGTACCGTGAATTGCCGTTGCGCCTCTTCGAGTTCGGTTCGGTTTACCGGTACGAGAAGTCCGGCGTCATCCATGGCCTGACTCGCGTGCGTGGCATGACCCAGGACGACGCGCACATCTTCTGCACCCGCGAGCAGATGCGCGGCGAACTCACCAGCACACTGGAATTCGTCCTCGGTCTGCTCAAGGACTACGGCCTCGACGATTTCTACCTGGAGCTCTCCACTCGTAATCCGGAGAAGTCCGTCGGCAGCGACGAGGTCTGGGAAGAGGCGACCAACACGCTCGCCGAGGTCGCGGCGGCGTCGGGTCTGGATCTGGTGCCCGATCCGGGCGGCGCGGCGTTCTACGGACCGAAGATCTCGGTGCAGGCCAAGGATGCTCTGGGGCGCACCTGGCAGATGTCGACCATCCAGCTCGACTTCAACCTGCCCGAGCGGTTCGAGCTCGAATACACCGCCTCGGGCGGAGTCAAGGAACGCCCGGTGATGATCCACCGCGCGCTGTTCGGTTCGATCGAGCGATTCTTCGGCGTACTGACCGAGCACTACGCCGGCGCATTCCCGGCGTGGCTGGCACCGGTTCAGGTTGTCGGTATCCCCGTTGCCGAGGTGCACCAGGACCACCTCTTCTCGGTGGTGAAGGAGCTCAAGAAGCTCGGGGTGCGCGCCGAGGTGGATGCCAGTGACGATCGGATGCAGAAGAAGATCTTCAACCAGACAGCACAGAAGATCCCCTTCATGCTTCTCGCCGGCGAACGCGACGTCGAGGCCGGTGCCGTCAGCTTCCGATTCCGTGACGGCACTCAGGTCAACGGTGTACCGGTTGCGCAGGCAGTAGCAACGATCACCGACTGGATCTCCCAGCGCAACAACGCATCACCGACCGCCGAACTCGTGCAGACCAGTAACGCAGGAGTGAGTTGACATGCGCGATCAGGACGAGTCGATCGTCGCCACCGGTGCCGGTGAGCCCGATCGGTTGCAGCGACTGTGGACCCCACATCGGATGTCCTACATAGCCGAGGCCCCGCAGGCCTCGGCCAAATCGAGTGAGCCGTTCTCCGACATCCCGAAGATGAGCGACGAGGACGGGCTGGTGGTCGCGCGCGGCGAATCGGTCTACGCGGTACTCAACCTGTACCCGTACAACCCCGGGCACACGATGATCGTTCCGTACCGCCGGGTCGCGGCACTCGAAGATCTCACGCCCGCCGAGAGCGCCGAGTTGATGGCGTTCACCCAACAGATGATTCGCGTCATCAAGACGGTGTCGCGCCCGCACGGCTTCAACGTGGGCCTCAATCTCGGTGCCGCAGCAGGCGGATCGTTGGCCGAGCACCTGCACCAGCACATCGTCCCGCGGTGGGGCGGCGATGCGAACTTCATCACGGTGATCGGCGGCGCCAAGGTGATGCCGCAGTTGCTCCGCGACACTCGGGCCCTGCTCGCGTCGGCCTGGAACGAATGAACAACAGGCGAGAGGAGCACGCGCCGTGCTGAGCATTTTCGGCCGTGCGCCGGTGTCGAAGGTGACCGCCCCGCTCGGGCGCGCCCTCAACAGCACCGGACTGACCCCCGACTCGGTGACGATCATCGGCACCGTCGTCACTGTGACGGCGGCGGTGACGATGTACCCGGCCGGCTACCTGTGGTGGGGCTCGATCGTCATCACTCTGTTCGTGCTCTTCGACATGCTCGACGGTGCCATGGCACGGGCGAGAGGCGGCGGAACCAAGTACGGGGCCGTCCTGGATGCGACGTGCGATCGAGTTGCGGACGGCGCGATATTCGGTGGCCTTGCCTGGTGGGCGGTGTATTCCGAGCAGGACAAGCCGCTGCTGGTGGCCACCCTGATCTGCCTGGTCACCTCGCAGGTGATCTCGTACGCCAAGGCGCGTGCCGAGGCCAGCGGACTCTCGGCCGACGGTGGTTGGATCGAACGCCCCGATCGCCTCGTGATCGTTCTCGTCGGAGCCGGATTCACCGGCGTCGGTAGGCACTTCGACATTCCGTGGCTGGACAGTCTGATCTACCCGGCAATGTGGATCCTCGCTGCCCTGAGCATCGTGACGGTGTTCCAACGCGTGCTGGCCGTCCGCGGGTCCGAAGGGGCTCGCGACATCATCGTGCCCCCGACTGCTCAGGCCGCCGACGATGGCGATGTGGCCGCGTCGTGAACGTCTCCGAACGAGCCAGCGACCTCGGCTACGCAGCCGGGTGGCGACTGGTCCGATCGCTGCCGGAGGGTGTGGCGAGAGGTCTCTTCGATCGCGGTGCCGATATCGCGTCCACCCGAAACGGTGGCCCGGACCAATTGCGCCGCAATCTTGCTCGTGTCCTCGGAACCACCCCCGGCGACGTGCCCGACGATCTGATTCGCGACAGCGTCCGGTCGTACGCCCGCTACTGGCGCGAGGCGTTCCGGTTGCCGTCGATGGACCTGGCCGCCCAGGCCGCCGTCATCGATCGGTGTGTGAACGGACAGGAGCATCTCGAGGCTGCCCTCGCGTCGGGCAAGGGTGCAGTGCTGGCGCTGCCGCACAGTGGCAACTGGGACATGGCCGGAATGTGGCTGGTGCGCAAGCACGGTGGTCTGTCGACAGTGGCCGAACGTCTGAAACCCGAATCGCTGTACCAGCGGTTCGTTGCTTATCGGGAGAGCCTCGGCTTCGAGATCTTCCCGCTCAGCGGCGGTGAGCAGCCGCCTCTGCAGGCGCTGAGCGAGCGGCTGCGCGAGAACAAGGTGGTCTGCCTCCTCGGTGAACGTGATCTCGCCAAGCACGGAGTGCCGGTGACCTTCTTCGGCGAACCGACCCGGATGCCCGCGGGGGCCGCGAAGCTGGCGATCGACACCGGGGCGACGCTGCTGCCGGTGCACGGTTACTTCGACGGTGACGGGTGGGGTTTCGACATCTTTCCGGCGGTGGATGTCTCGCACGGAATCGATGTCGCCACACAGACATTGGCAGATCACTTCGCTGCCGGCATTCGGGCGCACCCGGCCGATTGGCACATGCTCCAACCTCTGTGGATGAGCGACTGGTCGGCCGAACGACGCGCCCGAATCGAGGGCGCGTGAAGATCGGTATGGTCTGCCCGTACTCGTTCGACGTACCCGGCGGGGTGCAGGCGCACGTCCAGCAGTTGGCGGAGGTGTTCATCGAGCGCGGGCATCGGGTGAGCGTGCTGGCGCCGGCGTCCGACGATGTCGAGCTGCCGGAGTTCGTGGTGTCGGCGGGGGAGGCGCTCGCCATTCCCTACAACGGATCGGTCGCGCGTCTTCGATTCGGACCGGTGACGTATTCCCGAATCCGAAAGTGGATCTCGGACAATGATTTCGACGTATTGCACATCCACGAACCGAACGCTCCGAGTCTGTCGATGCTGGCCCTCAAGGCTGCGGACGGTCCGATCGTGGCGACATTCCACACCTCCACCACGAAGTCCTTGGTGCTCAGCACGTTCCAGGGCGTCCTGCGTCCGTACCACGAGAAGATCAGCGGCCGGATCGCCGTGTCGGAGCTTGCTCGACGCTGGCAGGTCGAGGCACTCGGATCCGATGCCGTCGAGATCCCCAACGGCGTCGACGTGCCTGCGTTCGCCGATGCCGCTGTGCTGGAAGGCTATCCCCGAGCCGGCCGCACGGTGCTCTTCCTCGGCCGATTCGACGAACCGCGTAAGGGAATGGCCGTTCTGCTCGGTGCCCTGCCCGCACTGGTCGAATCACATCCCGACATCGAGATCCTCGTCGTCGGCCGCGGCGACGAGGACAAACTGCGCAAGGACGCAGGCGCACTGTCGTCACACCTGACCTTCCTGGGACAGGTGGACGACGCGACGAAGGCCTCCGCGATGCGCAGTGCCGATGTCTACTGCGCCCCGAATCTCGGCGGGGAAAGCTTCGGCATCGTGCTCGTCGAGGCCATGGCGGCCGGAACACCGGTCGTGGCAAGCGAACTCGATGCCTTCCGCAGGGTGCTCAAGGACGGCACCTGTGGACTGTTGGTTCCGATCGACGATTCCGATGCCCTCGCCGTAGCCGTCACCTCGATCCTGTCCGACGACACCGTCCGAGACCGACTGGTCGACGCCGCGTCGGTGGCTGTGTCCGCCTACGACTGGCCAGTCGTCGCCGAGCAGATCCTGCGGGTCTACGAGACCGTCACCCTCGGCGGACAGAAAGTACGAGCGTCGACCTGATGACCCTCTCTGCCGTCACAATTCTGGTGCTCGGGTCGATTGCAGTCCTGATTCTCGTCGTCGGTCTGTGGGCCTACGGGACGGCGAATCGACTCGATCGCTTGCACGTGCGCACCGACCTCGCGTGGCAGTCCCTCGACGCCGCACTCGCCCGCCGCGCCGTCGTCGCGCGTGCAGTGTCTGCAGCCACCCGCGACTCGGTGCCGTCGAGCAGAGAACTTGCCGCGCTGGCGGACCGAGCCGAGCGAGCCGACCGGTCGCAGCGAGAAGAAGCCGAAAACGCGGTATCGATGGCGCTCGCGGTCGTAGAACCGAATGAGCTTCCCCCGCAACTGGTTGCAGAATTGGCCGACGCCGAGGCTCGTGTACTGATTGCGCGTCGGTTCCACAACGATGCCGTGCGCGACACTCTGGCGTTGCGCATCCGTCGACCGGTCCGGTGGTTGCATCTCGGTGGAACGGCCGCACTGCCGTCGTACTTCGAGATCGCCGAGCGCTCGGCCGCCGCGACGTTCGGCAGCGAGAATCGGGCCACTCCGCGAACCTCCGCGCGAGTGGTGTTGCTCGACGAGCGTGGCCGCGTACTGCTGTTGCGGGGCCACGACCCGACAGTGCCTGATACCTTCTTCTGGTTCACGATCGGTGGGGCATTGGAGAAGGGGGAATCGCTACGCGACGCAGCGGTGCGAGAAGTGCACGAAGAAACGGGTTTGCGCGTCGCCGCAGCCGATCTGCGCGGTCCGTTGTGGCGGCGAGTTGCCACGTTCCCGTTCAACGGAACCCTGATCAGGTCCGAGGAACTGTTCTTCGCGCACCGCACACAGGAGTTCGAGCCGGAGAGCGCCGGGTTCACCGACTTCGAGCGACGGACCGTGACCGGGCATCAGTGGTGCACCGAGTCCGACATCCGGGCGCTCAGCGCCCTCGGCGAGAACGTCTATCCTCAGGACCTGGCGGAACTGCTCGACGAGGTGAACGTGGCTCTCGCTCGACGCGGCGACCCGGACGTGCGCGCGATTCGGTAGGCATCTGGACCCTTTCGAGCAGTCCAGCAATCTTCAAGTGGTTATGGGAATCGCACGGGCGAAGGCCTATCCTTCTGGGCGCGACATCGCGCCGCGCGCGATCGCACCTATCAGCCCGCAGCGCCGCAACAGCGTCGAAGAACACAGGAGTTTCGCTTGACTACCCCACACGCCTCGAACACGCCCGCCGCATCGGTCGACGGTGGATCCGGCGAGAACGGAGTCGGCACCGCGCGCGTCAAGCGGGGTATGGCCGAGATGCTCAAGGGCGGCGTCATCATGGACGTGGTCACCGCCGATCAGGCCAAGATCGCCGAGGATGCCGGTGCCGTCGCCGTGATGGCTCTCGAGCGCGTTCCCGCCGACATCCGCGCCCAGGGTGGGGTGTCGCGTATGAGCGACCCCGACATGATCGACAGCATCATTTCTTCGGTGAGTATCCCGGTGATGGCCAAGGCACGCATCGGACACTTCGTCGAGGCGCAGATCCTGCAGAGCCTGGGCGTCGACTACATCGACGAGTCCGAGGTGCTCACCCCGGCCGACTACGCCAATCACATCGACAAGTGGAACTTCACCGTTCCTTTCGTCTGCGGTGCCACCAACCTGGGTGAGGCCCTGCGCCGAATCACCGAGGGTGCGGCCATGATTCGCTCCAAGGGTGAGGCCGGCACCGGTGACGTCTCGAATGCGACGACGCACATGCGCAAGATCCGCGACGAGATTCGCCGACTCACCTCGCTGCCCGAGGACGAGCTGTACGTGGCGGCGAAGGAACTGCAGGCACCGTACGACCTCGTCGTCGAGATCGCCAGGGCGGGCAAGCTGCCCGTCACGCTGTTCACGGCCGGCGGTATCGCTACCCCTGCCGATGCGGCGATGATGATGCAACTCGGCGCCGAGGGAGTGTTCGTCGGGTCGGGAATCTTCAAGTCCGGCAACCCGAAGGAGCGCGCCGAGGCAATCGTCAAGGCCACCACGTTCTTCGACGACCCCGACGTTCTCGCGAAGGTCTCGCGTGGCCTCGGTGAGGCGATGGTCGGCATCAATGTCGACGACCTCCCCGTGGGACACCGGCTCGCCGAGCGCGGTTGGTGACTCGCCTCTAGGGCCGGTGTTCCAAGGCCGGGCGGTCCGGGTGGTCCCATCGGACCAAAAAATCCGGCCGGCCGGCGGAACGGTCCGACCAATTCAGGCTGTCGTAATACGTCGCCAAGGGCTCGCAGGTCCATTCTTCGGCCGGATCGGTTTTGCGCCGCAGTGCAGTCTCGGACAAACGAAGGTGCACCGACAGATCGACGTCGAGGCCTCGCCCGAGCAGCATGGGACCGGCAATCAGCACGATCTCGTTGGGCGCGGCCGGGACGCTGCGGGCACGAGCCGATCGATCGGTTGCCTCATCCCACAGACGAGGAAGAAAGTGACCTCGGCCACCGGGTCGCAGCGGTGCGATGACCTCCCGAGATACGGCGTCGTAGTCGAACCACAGTGTGCGATAGCTCAATTCGTCGTGGCGTGAGTATTCGAATCGGATCGACGCTGGTCGGATGTAGTCGTGCAGATCGATCACGGTGGCCGAACGCCCGCCGGAGCGGGCGTGTTCTGCTGTGCGCGAGGCGAACTCGACCGGCTGCGCAGCATCGGCACCGTCGACCACGACTATGGTTCGGGTGCCGGCCGGACAGGATTCGACGATCGATGCCACGAGGAGATCGGGAAAGATCGGCACAGGTTGACCCACACCGACCATCTTGCCTGGTCGATCCATTGTTAGCCTGATTCACTGGAGAAAGGTGGGCACCAGCCATGGCCAGTATCGAGGACATTCTCGAATTGGAACGGATCGAGAACGACATCTATCGGGGACGGACTTTCCCGAGTCGTCTACCCCGGACGTTCGGCGGCCAGGTTGCGGGCCAGGCGCTCGTCGCGGCGGTGCGCACAGTGGCCCCCGAGTTTCGTGTGCATTCGCTGCACGGCTATTTCCTGCGTCCGGGCAACCCCAACGAACCGGCCGTGTTCATGGTCGATCGAATCCGCGACGGACGGTCGTTCTGTACGCGCCGCGTCACCGGAATTCAGCATGGCAAAGCGATATTCACGATGTCCGCATCGTTCCACGGCGACGACGACGGTATTTCTCATCAGGACCTCATGCCCGAGGTCGTCGGCCCGGAGACTCTGCCCGATCCGACCACCCTCGCCGAGTACGACAACTCGTACTACAAGGAGTGGTCGGAATGGGACATCCGTCTCATTCCCGATAGCCAGACCGTCAAGCATCCGAGTTTCGCTGCGCAGCAACGCGTCTGGTTCCGCTATCGCGACACGTTGCCCGACGATCAGGTCTTCCACGTCTGCGCACTGGCCTACATGAGCGACATGACGCTGCTGGGTTCGGCCAAGGTGCCGCACCCGGACGCCGTCACTCAGACCGCCTCCCTCGACCACGCCCTGTGGTTCCTCCGGCCGTTCCGTGCGGACGAGTGGTTGTTGTACGACCAGACGTCACCGTCCGCCGATTTCGGGCGGGCGCTGACTCAGGGCCGAATCTTCGACACCTCCGGACGCATGGTTGCCGCGGTGGTGCAGGAGGGGCTGATGCGGTACGAGCGAGACACCAGCAAATCCAACGTCGATCCGTTCGGCCTGAAGTGACCTCTCCGACCATCGGAGTTCTGGCACTGCAAGGCGATGTTCGTGAACATCTGGCAGCACTCGAGTCGAGTGGTGCGCACGGCATCACGGTGCGGCGTCCGGCCGAACTGGCACAGATCGACGGGCTGATCATCCCCGGTGGGGAATCGACGACCATGAGCAACCTGCTCGGTGTGTTCGATCTTCTCGACCCGTTGCGTGCCCGATTGGCCGAGGGCATGCCCGCATACGGGTCCTGCGCGGGCATGATCCTGCTGGCGTCCGAGATTCTCGATACCAGACCCGACGCGCGGCATCTGGACTCCCTCGATATCACCGTGCGGCGCAATGCTTTCGGCCGTCAGGTCGACTCCTTCGAGACCGATCTCGACGTCATCGACATCGACGGCGGCCCCGTACGAGCGGTGTTCATCAGGGCGCCTTGGGTCGAGCGTGTCGGCGACCGTGTCGAAGTCCTGGCCACCGTGCCCTATGGACCGGCTGCTGGGCGTGTGGTGGCCGTGAGGCAGAACTCGGTGCTGGCGACGAGCTTCCATCCCGAGGTCACCGGGGACGATCGGGTGCACCGACTCTTCGTCGACATGGTGCGCCGCAGTTAGAAACGGTGCGCCGCCGTTTCGAACCCGCCGAAGCAGGTCGGTCTCGAGCGCGGTACCGGGCGAGTAAAGTCGACAACACTGATTTCGAGCAGGAAGGGGCTCTATCGCATGAGCGGCCACTCAAAATGGGCCACCACCAAGCACAAGAAGGCGGTGATCGACGCCCGACGCGGCAAGTCTTTCGCCAAACTCATCAAGAACATCGAGGTGGCGGCCCGCACGGGTGGCGGTGACCCCACGGGCAACCCGACTCTCTTCGATGCCATCCAGAAGGCGAAGAAGACCTCGGTTCCGATCGACAACATCGAGCGGGCCCGTAAGCGAGGCGCAGGCGAAGAGACCGGTGGAGCCGACTGGCAAACCATCATGTACGAGGGCTACGGCCCCAACGGCGTGGCGATTTTGATCGAGTGCCTCACCGACAACCGGAACCGCGCCGCAGGCGAGGTACGCGTGGCAATGACGCGCAACGGCGGAAACATGGCAGACCCGGGATCGGTCTCGTACCTGTTCTCGCGCAAGGGCGTGGTGACTCTCGAGAAGAACGGTCAGAGTGAGGACGACGTCCTGATGGCCGTTCTCGAAGCCGGTGCCGAGGAAGTCAACGACAACGGCGACACGTTCGAGATCGTCAGCGAGCCGACGGACCTGATCGCAGTGCGCACCGCGCTGCAAGAGGCCGGATTCGACTACGACTCGGCCGAGGCGAGCTTTCAGGCCTCGGTCAACGTTCCGGTGGATGCGGACGGCGCGCGCAAGGTCTTCAAGCTCATCGACGCGCTGGAAGACAGCGACGACGTGCAGAACGTCTGGTCCAACGTGGACCTGTCCGACGAGGTCATGGCCGAGCTCGACGAAGAGGACTGACCGCCTCGATTTCGATCGAGCCAACAGGCCGGGTGTCGTATCCCTGATCCGTCGGTGCGCTCCGCTACGCTATCGAACAACAGTTCGTAAGCGGAAGGTGTGGTGGCGTGCGGGTGATGGGTGTCGACCCCGGTCTCACCAGGTGTGGGCTCAGTTTGATCGAGGGTGGTGTGGGTCGATCGGTGGTTGCTCTCGACGTGGATGTGGTGCGCACGCCCGCTGACATGGATCTTGCGCAGCGGTTGTTGCGCATCTCCGAGGCAGCAGAATATTGGCTCGATACCCACAAACCCTCGGTGGTGGCCATCGAGCGGGTGTTCGCGCAGCACAACGTCCGCACCGCCATGGGAACCGCGCAAGCCGGCGGAGTGATCGCGCTGGCGGCGGCCCGGCGGGGGATCGATGTCTGCTTCCATACCCCCAGTGAAGTCAAGGCTGCGGTCACCGGCAACGGTTCGGCCGACAAGGCCCAGGTCACTGCGATGGTCATGCGCATTCTCGGTCTGCAAACCGCCCCGACTCCGGCGGATGCCGCCGACGCCCTTGCGCTCGGCATCTGTCATTGCTGGAGAGCTCCGATGATCGCCCGGATGGCGAAAGCAGAAGCCATGGCGGCAG
Organism: Rhodococcus sp. IEGM1428; assembly: GCF_050321865.1. NCBI lineage: Bacteria > Bacillati > Actinomycetota > Actinomycetes > Mycobacteriales > Nocardiaceae > Rhodococcus > Rhodococcus sp. IEGM1428. The sequence continues at coordinate 1,425,449 of NZ_JBNQFW010000001.1, forward strand.
AACAGAAGCGCAAGTACGACGCGCGCCTGGCCGAGGAGCGTAAAGCTCGCGCCGTCGTTGCCCGCCGAATCGAGAAGATGGCCAAGAAAGAGGCGGGCGCACGATGATCGCATCGATCAGAGGCTCGGTGATCGACATCGCGCTCGATCACGCCGTGCTCGAGGCTGCCGGCGTCGGATACCGCATCAGCGCCACTCCGGCGACGCTGGCCACGCTGCACCGGGGGAGCGAATCGACGCTCCTGACAACCATGATCGTGCGCGAGGACTCGCAGACGCTGTACGGGTTTCCGGACGAGGAGTCACGCGAGCTGTTCGAGTTGCTCCTCACCGTGTCGGGCGTCGGACCGCGAATCGCGATGGCCACGCTCGCCGTGCACGAACCGGATGCGCTGCGAACGGCGTTGGCGGACAGTGACATCGGAGCACTGACGAGGGTTCCCGGAATCGGCAAACGTGGCGCGGAGAGAATGGTCGTCGAATTGCGCGACAAGGTGGACGCAGTGGTCGGCCGCGCTGGTAATTCGGTTCTGCCAGGATCCGGTGCCGGAAATTCGGTGCGCGATCAGATAGTCGAGGCGCTGATCGGGCTCGGGTTCCCGGCGAAGCAGGCCGAGGAGTCCACCGACGCGGTACTCGCCCAGCAGCCGGAGGCCACGACGTCGATTGCACTGAGGTCGGCCCTGGCGTACCTCGGAAAGTCCAGGTAGGCCGGCGTGGACGAGGACGACCAGTTCGCCGAATCGCAGGTGGGCGCGGACGCCATGTCCGACGACCTGGATGTCGAGACGAGCCTGCGTCCGAAGAACCTCACCGATTTCATCGGTCAGCCCCGGGTACGTGAGCAGCTCCAGCTCGTACTGTCCGGTGCCAAGATGCGCGGCGGCACTCCCGATCACATCCTGATGTCCGGGCCTCCGGGGCTCGGTAAGACCAGTATGGCGATGATCATCGCCGCCGAGTTGGGAACGTCGCTGCGGCTCACGTCCGGGCCGGCGCTCGAGCGCGCCGGTGACCTGGCAGCGATGCTCAGCAACCTGGTCGAGGGAGACGTGCTGTTCATCGACGAGATCCATCGCATCGCCCGTCCGGCCGAGGAGATGCTGTATCTGGCGATGGAGGACTTCCGCGTCGACGTCATCGTCGGTAAGGGGCCGGGTGCGACGTCGATACCGCTCGAGGTGGCTCCGTTCACGCTGGTCGGAGCGACCACCAGGTCGGGTGCTCTCACCGGGCCGCTGCGTGACCGATTCGGATTCGTGGCGCACATGGATTTCTACGAGCCGAGCGAGCTCGAGCGCATCCTCATGCGGTCGGCCGGAATACTCGGGGTGCCGATCGACCGAGACGGCTGCGCCGAGATCGCCGGCCGTTCGCGTGGCACTCCACGTATCGCGAACCGATTGCTCCGGCGAGTGCGCGACTACGCGGATGTGCGGGGCGACGGCACCGTCACCCGGGACACGGCCAAAGCGGCTCTGGTGGTGTACGACGTCGACAAGCTCGGCCTCGACCGACTCGACCGTGCCGTCCTCAGCGCACTCATCCGCAGCTTCGGCGGGGGACCGGTCGGCGTATCGACGCTGGCCGTAGCCGTCGGTGAGGAACCCTCGACGGTCGAGGAAGTGTGTGAACCCTTCCTGGTGCGCGCAGGCATGATCGCCCGAACACCGCGAGGCCGCGTTGCCACTGCCACCGCGTGGCAACATCTCGGTCTGACCCCGCCGCCGGACCTCGCGGTAGGGGGAATTTCGGTCCGATCCTCGGAGGCTGCGCAGGGATTATTCGACTGAATCGGGCAGAACACGAGACGAACGGACCGGATCGGTTCCCGGTGATGGCACACTGGGTAGCTGCGAGGCCCACACCCACGGCGTTCTCGCACGAGACAATGACGATTTTCGACCCGAACTTCGAGGACTGACCTTCCGATGGATTTGCTGTTTCCGCTGCTGATCGTGGCCCTTCTGGTACCGCTGTTTCTCAATGCGCGTCGACAGAAGAAGGTGCTGGCCAAAACCACGGAGATGCAGGACTCGCTGAAGGTGGGCGACGAGGTCGTCACCACAGCAGGCCTGTACGCCCGCGTGGTTCTGGTCGAGGACGACACGATCGACCTCGAGATCGCGGACGGCGTCATCACCACCTGGTCTCGCGCCGTAGTACGCGAGGTGCTGCCCGATGGCTCCGAATTCGACGACACCGAGTTCGAGACCACCACCGACGCCGACATCGCGTCCCTCGACTCGAGCACCAGCGCAGGGCCGTCGTTGCACAAGACCGACGTCTGCGGGCCCGACGAGACCGTGGAACAGACGGCGAAGCGGCTCGAAAAAGAGTGAGCAGCCGTTGATCCGAACCGCTGTCGGAGACTTCGATCCGGCAGCGGTTTCGTCTGCGGTGACCGATGTGGTGCACAATCGCAGCGCTCACCGCTGACATATCGGGCCGACAGTCCCCGCAGGAACCGACACTTTCCATCGCCTTAGAGGAGAAACACTCACCGTGGCACCTACCAGCGGACCGGTGCGTCCCGCCCGCTATCTCGCCGTTTTTGCGGTGCTGATAGCAGCGGTGTATGCCCTGGTCTTCTTCACCGGAGACAAAGACCCCTCACCGAAGCTGGGAATCGACCTGCAGGGCGGCACGCGCGTGACACTCACCGCGCGAACCCCCGATGGCAATGCGCCGACGCAGGACAGCCTGAAGCAGGCACAGCAGATCATCGAGACTCGCGTCAACGGTCTCGGTGTCACGGGCTCCGAGGTGGTCGTCGACGGTGACAACCTCGTCATCACGGTGCCCGGTGACGACAGTTCTCAAGCGCGCACTCTGGGCCAGACTGCACGACTGTTCATCCGACCCGTGGTGGGATCGGTTGCCCCGTCGGCGGGCCAGGGTGCAGGGTCGCAGCAAACGCCGGTCGATCCGGCCGCGCCGGTCGATCCGGCCGCTCCTACAGATCCCGCCGCTCCTGCTGCAGATCCCGCCGCACCTGCCGCTCCTCAGAGTCGCGTCTTCCCGGCGCAGGATCCGTCTGCGGTGGATCCGACGCCTGCGCCTGCGACCGACGCGCCCGCGACCGATGCACCCGCGACCGACGATCCCGCCGCGGATGCTTCGCTGTCGGACGCAGATCGTGCTGCTCAGGAGATCGCCGACGCCAAGACGCTGCGCCAGAGCGAGGATCAGCAGATTCAGCAGTTGGCGATGCAGTCCCTCGACTGCAACGCGGCCGACCCCCTCGCAGGCAACGACGATCCGGCTCTTCCCCTCGTTGCGTGCTCGACCGACGGGACGGCCGTCTACCTGCTCGGCCCGACGATCATCGACGGGCAGCAGATCGCCGACGCGACCTCCGGATTCGACAGCCAACAGGCCCAGTTCCAGGTGAGCCTGACGTTCGACTCGGACGGTTCCAACACGTGGGCTCAGTTCACCGCCGCCAACCTGCAGAAGCAGGCCGCATTCGTGCTGGACTCGAAGGTGATCAGTGCGCCGGTCATCCAGGGTGCCACCCCCGCGGGCAGCGCCACCTCGATCACTGGAAACTTCAACGCCCAGAGTGCATCGGAGCTGGCCAACACCCTCAAGTACGGCTCTCTACCGCTGTCCTTCGTATCCTCCGAGGCCGAAACTGTCTCGGCCACACTGGGATTGGCTTCGCTGGAAGCCGGCCTCATCGCCGGAGCCATCGGACTGGCGCTCGTGCTGGTCTACTGCCTGCTCTATTACCGCGCCCTGGGTCTGCTCACGGCGCTGTCGTTGGCGCTGGCGGGTCTCGTCGTCTACGGAATCATCGTTCTGTTGGGCAGGTGGATCAGCTTCACCTTGGACCTCGCAGGAATTGCGGGACTCATCATCGGCATCGGTATGACCGCGGACTCCTTCGTGGTGTTCTTCGAGCGCATCAAGGACGAAATTCGTGAGGGTCGCAGCTTCCGGTCTGCAGTGCCACGCGGTTGGGCACGCGCACGCAAAACCATCCTGTCCGGCAACGCGGTCAGCTTCATCGCGGCCGCGGTGCTGTACGTACTCGCTGTGGGGCAGGTCCGCGGCTTCGCCTTCACCCTCGGTCTGACGACGATCCTCGACATCATCGTCGTGGTGCTGGTGACCTGGCCACTGGTGTACCTGGCGTCGAAGTCGAAATTCTGGTCCAAGCCGTCCGTCAACGGTCTCGGTGCCGTCCAGCAGATCGCACTCGAACGAAAGCGTGCAGCCAACAAGGCGCTCGCCGTCAAGACCGGCACCACGCCGTCGAAGGAGGCATGACATGTCGGATACGACCACGTCGACCCCGTCGCCCCTCGACGACTCGAGTGTCGACCAGTCCACCCAGCCCAAGCACAGCTGGCTGTCCAGGCTCTACACCGGAACCGGTGCCTTCGACATCGTCGGTCGTCGCCGCTTCTACTACATCCTCACCGGTGTCATCGTGTTGGTGTGCCTGCTGAGCTTCCTCGTGCGCGGATTCACGCTCGGCATCGATTTCGAGGGCGGGACTCGTATTGCCCTTCCGGCCGCCGACAACATCTCCACCGAGCAGGTCGAAACCGTGTACAACGACTCGCTGGGTATGCCCCCGGTGTCGGTGCAGACGGTCGGCTCGGGCGCGGCAGCAACCGTGCAGATTCGCTCCGAGGCTCTCGACCCCGGTGAAGTGGACAGCTTGCGTCAGGCGTTGTTCCAGGCCTTCGAGCCGCAGGACAACAGCGGCACCGCTACTCCCAATGCGATCAGCGTGTCCGACGTCAGTGAGACCTGGGGTGGCCAGATCACCCAGAAGGCGTTGATCGCGCTCGCGGTGTTCCTGGTCATCGTCAGCATCTACATCGCTGTCCGATACGAACGGGATATGGCGTTCGCCGCTCTGGCTGCTCTGGGATTCGACCTCGTCGTCACTGCAGGCGTGTATTCGATCGTCGGGTTCGAGGTGACTCCTGCAACGGTCATCGGACTGCTGACGATCCTCGGTTTCTCGTTGTACGACTCGGTGGTGGTGTTCGACAAGGTCGAGGAAAACACTCGCGGGATCTTGAACCTGCACCGCAAGACGTACGCAGAGCAGGCCAACCTCGCCGTCAACCAGACCCTGATGCGCTCGATCAACACGACCGTCATCGGTGTTCTGCCGGTGATCGCGCTCATGATCGTCGCGGTCTGGCTGCTCGGAGTCGGCACACTCAAGGACCTGGCGCTGGTGCAGCTCGTCGGCATGATCGTCGGTGCCTACTCGTCCATCTTCTTCGCTACTCCGCTGCTGGTGACGCTCAAGGAGAAGTGGGGCCCGGTCGCTGCGCACACACGCAAGGTCCACTCCAAGCGGGCCGATGCGGCTGCCCGCGCGGCCGGTCTCGCTCCCGAACCGGTGGCCGTCGGAGTGTCCACCACCAAGGCGTCCACTCCGCAGCCGGGTAACCGGCCCACCGGAAAGCGAAACAAGAAGCGACGGTAGATATCCACCCTCGACTGGGACGGAGAGTGCACGTGAAACGCAGGTGGAGCGCGGCACTGGTGGCGGCGGGTGTCGCTGCGGTGTCCATCACCGCGTGTTCGTCGCCCGAGGACAAGGTTCCCTCGATCGGCTACTCGTTCGACAACGTCGTCGACACGTACAACGCGAGAACGGTCGACGGCGCGGCGTCGGGAGCTCGGCAGGCGTTCACCCGGGTGCAGGTGGGCTTCAGCTACCTCGGGCCCGAGGGGGATGCGTTGTCGGACAACGATATCGGGACCACGGAAGTGGTTCCCGGTGACACGTTGACCGTGCAGTACTCCATTGCCCCAGCGGCGAAGTACTCCGACGGTGCACCGATGGCCTGCGATGACCTCGTGTTGGCCTGGGCTGCGAACAGCGGCCGATTCGCCGCCGACGGTCCCTTGTTCGACGCGGCGTCGTCGGCCGGGTACTCGGACATCCAACGCATCGACTGCGTCCCCGGGGCCAAGGAGGCCACGGTCGTGTTCGCTCCAGGGCGCAGTTACCAGAACTGGCGTGCCCTGTTCGGTGCCACCGATCTGTTGCCCGCGCACGTTGCGGCCCGGGCGGCAGGAGTGCCGAATGTCGTCGATCCCATCCTGGCTGACGACAACGATGTCGTGGGCCGCATCGCCGAATTCTGGAACACCGGGTGGACACTGACGCCCGGCGCGATCGACACTTCGTTGCTGCCCTCGGCCGGGCCGTACCGCGTCGAGTCGTACACCGCCGACGGAGGTCTTGTTCTCGTCGCGAACGAGGCCTGGTGGGGAATTCCGCCCGAAACCGAGCAGGTCGTCGTCTGGCCCAAGGGCACCGACGTGGCTGCCAAGGTGGCGGACGGCTCGCTCGACGTGCTCGACCACGGTGCGGGTGCCATCGATCTCGGCACGACCGAGGGATTCGTGACCAGCGAGGAACCGTCACGAGGCCTCGAACAGTTGACCTTCGCCACACAAGGGGTGCTGGCCGACGCGAGCGCGCGACGAGCGGTGGCCGCGTGCATTCCGAGATCGGATCTGTTCGACACGCTCGGGCACCCGGGATCGGACGCTCCAGCGGCCGGGCTCGGCTCGGGAATCGTCGACGCTCGGCTGGTGCAACTGGACACCCTCGAGTATCCGGCGGTCGCAACCGTCGTCGGCGATCGGTATCGGCGCTCGGACCTGGATCAGGCGGGCAAGGAACTTGCTGCGGCAGGCGAGAGTGCCCTCACCGTTCGCGTCGGCTACCGGGGACCGGATGCTCGTCGCGCACAGGAAGTCGGCCGCATGGCTGCCGACTGCGCTGCAGCCGGAATCACCGTCGTCGATGCGAGCTCGCCGGAGTTCACGCCGTCGGCCCTGCGCGGCGGTGCCGTCGACGCGGTGCTGGGCAGCAGTGGTTCGCTGCCCGGGCCATCGGGGTCGGCAGGCGGAGCTGTCGCGCGGTATTCGCTGAGGACGGGAATCGGACTGAACGTCGGCGGCTACAGCAACGGCAGGATCGATTCCATCGTCGATCAGCTGGCGGTGACCGATGACCCCGAGCGAGTGCTGGCTCTCGCCACGGAGGGCGAGAACATCCTGTGGAACGACATGCCGTCGCTTCCCCTGTACAACGAGCCGCGCACCACCGTCGTCAGCGACGGAATGCAGGATGTGGTGCCCAACCCGACGGCCGCTGGTGCCGGATGGAACATGGATCGGTGGGTTCTTCTTCGATGAACGACGCAGGTGATCGGGCAGACTCAGTCGCTGCCGTGGCTCGGCTGACGCGGTGGGTCGACGACTTCCCCGTTCCCGGAGTGCGTTTCGGCGATCTGACGCCGGTGTTCGCAGACGGCAGCGCCTTGCGCAGCGTCGTGTCGGAGTTGGCGCAGGGCCACCACGATGTCGATCTGGTTGCGGGAATCGACGCGCGTGGCTTTCTGCTGGGTGCCGGTGTGGCCCTGCAGCTGGGCTGCGGTGTGCTGGCAGTGCGCAAGGCGGGCAAGCTGCCACCTCCGGTGCATTCGCGCTCCTACGACCTCGAATACGGGACCGCCGAGTTGCAGATCCCGACGGCGATCGAGCTGGCTGGACGGCGGGTGTTGGTGATCGACGACGTGCTGGCGACGGGCGGTACCGTCGACGCGACCGCACGGTTGTTGGCCGATCAGGGTGCGGTGATAGTCGGTGCCGCCGTCGTTCTCGAGATCACGGCCCTGGGAGGGCGTGAGAGGTGCAGTGACTACCCGCTCGCCTGCCTGGTTCGAGTATGAGGACTAAAGTCTCTACATAATGCGTTCTCCGGATGCGTCCGGCGACAGCGTGGAGCCCGTGGCAGGAGGTGATGAGAGTGACCCGTTACATCGATCAGCCCTTGCCGGATGGGCCCGCCGTCCCCGAAAGGCCTGACGTTTCCGATCAGGCCGGAGTCGACGTCGTGACCGAGGGCGAGACCGGCTCCGGTGACACCGGTCCCGCAGTCGAGCCCCCAGTGTCCCGTGATTCTGCTTCCCCCGATTCTGTGCCGAACGACGCGCAGGCTCCGTCCGGAACGCGCAATTCGGCACCGGTACCGACGTCGGCGTCACGGCGGGTGCGGGCCCGTCTGGCGCGACGCATCACCGCCGGACGCAGCGCCGCCGTCAAGCCGGTGCTCGAACCTCTCGTCAGCCTGCACCGCGAGCTCTACCCCAAGGCCGATCTCGCGTTGTTGCAGCGGGCCTACGACGTCGCGGACGAGTTGCATGCATCGCAGATGCGTAAGTCCGGCGATCCGTACATCACCCATCCGCTCGCCGTGGCGAACATCCTCGCCGAGCTGGGAATGGACACCACGACGCTGGTCGCGGCGTTGCTGCACGACACGGTCGAGGACACCGGGTATTCGCTCGCCAAGTTGACCGAGGAATTCGGCGAGGAGGTTTCCCATCTGGTCGACGGGGTGACCAAACTCGACAAGGTGGTTCTCGGAACCGCGGCCGAAGGCGAGACCATTCGCAAGATGATCATTGCGATGGCGCGAGATCCGCGGGTGCTCGTCATCAAGGTAGCAGACCGACTGCACAACATGCGCACCATGCGGTTCCTGCCGCCGGAGAAGCAGGCCCGCAAGGCGAAGGAAACGCTGGAAGTCATTGCGCCGCTTGCGCATCGGCTGGGAATGGCCACGGTCAAGTGGGAGCTCGAAGACCTGGCGTTCGCTATCCTGCACCCCAAGAAGTACGACGAGATCGTTCGTCTCGTCGCCGATCGGGCACCGTCACGCGACACCTACCTCGAGAAGGTGCGGGCCGAGATCAACGCGACCTTGGCCGCGTCGAGAATCAGCGCCGTGGTCGAGGGACGGCCGAAGCACTATTGGTCGATCTACCAGAAGATGATCGTCAAGGGCCGCGATTTCGACGACATCCACGATCTCGTGGGTGTACGGATCCTGTGCGACGAGATCCGTGACTGCTACGCCGCTGTGGGGGTCGTGCACTCGCTGTGGCAGCCGATGGCGGGCCGCTTCAAGGACTACATCGCCCAGCCGCGCTACGGCGTCTACCAGTCTTTGCACACCACGGTGATCGGACCCGAAGGCAAGCCTCTCGAGGTGCAGATCCGCACGCGGGACATGCACCGGACGGCAGAGTTCGGAATTGCTGCGCACTGGCGGTACAAGGAGACCAAGGGCAAGCACTCTCAGGACAACGCCGAGGTCGACGACATGGCGTGGATGCGCCAACTGCTCGACTGGCAACGTGAAGCAGCCGATCCAGGAGAGTTCCTCGAGTCGCTGCGCTACGACCTCGCGGTCAAGGAGATCTTCGTCTTCACGCCCAAGGGCGACGTTGTCACCCTGCCTGCCGGTTCGTGTCCGGTCGACTTCGCCTACGCGGTACACACCGAGGTGGGCCATCGCTGTATCGGCGCACGCGTCAATGGTCGACTTGTCGCACTCGAGCGCACCCTGGACAACGGTGAAGTGGTCGAGGTGTTCACCTCCAAGGCCGCCACCGCCGGACCGAGCCGGGACTGGCAGGGATTCGTGGCATCGCCGCGAGCGAAGACCAAGATTCGTCAGTGGTTCGCCAAGGAGCGCCGCGAGGAAGCACTCGAGGCCGGCAAGGACGCCATCGCGAAGGAGGTGCGCCGAGGCGGACTACCGTTGCAGCGGTTGATGAATGCCGAATCGATGTCGGCCATCGCGCACGAATTGCGGTACGTCGATGTCTCGGCGCTCTACACCGCGGTCGGCGAGAATCACGTGTCCGCTCGCCACGTGGTGCAGCGTTTGGTCGCTCATCTCGGGGGTGTCGGCGATGTCGAGGAAGAGCTCGCCGAGCGGTCGACTCCGTCGACAATTCCTACCCGTCCTCGCCAGGTCGGCGATGCCGGGGTGTTGGTCACCGGTGCGGACGGCGTCGTCGCGAAACTCGCGAAGTGCTGTACTCCCGTGCCAGGAGACGAGATCCTCGGATTCGTCACCCGCGGCGGTTCGGTCAGCGTGCATCGCACCGACTGCACCAACGCTCGCTCACTCGAGGAGCAGTCCGAGCGGTTCATCGAGGTTCAGTGGGCACCGTCGGCGTCCTCGGTGTTCCTGGTGGCCATTCAGATCGAGGCACTCGACCGCCACCGACTGCTCTCCGATGTGACCAAGGCGCTGGCCGACGAGAAGGTCAACATCCTCTCGGCATCCGTCGCCACGTCGGGAGACAGGGTTGCGATCAGCAAATTCACGTTCGAGATGGGTGATCCCAAGCATCTCGGTCACGTGCTGAACGTGGTCCGCAATGTCGAGGGCGTCTACGACGTCTACCGGCTGACATCGGCCGCCTGAGCGGTCCCGACAACGACGAGAGGGTGAGCAGAGATTTTCTGCTCACCCTCTCGTATTTCGAATCAATCTACGCCGTTGCCGATTCCAGGATCACCGGGTTCGCAGGCGCGCCGTCCTCGGAGCCTCCGGTCACCCCTCCCGCCGCGATGGCGTCGAGGGTGGCCAGTCCGCTCTCGGAGATGGTGCCGAACACCGTGTACTGCGGCGGCAGCACAGAATCGGCGTACACCAGGAAGAACTGGCTGCCGTTGGTGTCGGGACCGGCATTGGCCATCGCGAGCGTCCCGCGGGGGTAGACCACCGGATTCTCGGCCTGTGCGGGATCGCTGGTGTATGTCGTCGTGGGGTACTCGTTGGCGAAGCTGTATCCGGGTCCGCCTCGACCGGATCCGGACGGATCGCCGCACTGGAGCACCTCGAGGCCCGGTGACGTGGTCAACCGGTGGCAGGGAGAGCCGTCGAAGTATCCCTGCTGGACGAGGCTGACGACGCTGTTGACCGTGCACGGTGCCTGCGTCCGGTCCAGCGTGATGTCGATCGGCCCCTGGCTGGTGGCCAGTGCGACGTCGACGGTTCCGTACACGTCGACATTGTCGACGGGAGGTGGATTGACCTCCTTCGCGGCCGGCGTCTCCGCCGGATAGGCGCAGGACACAGTGTCGGTCGTCGGCTGTGGCACGGCTGGCAGCGCACCGAACCGAGACAGGTCCAACGCCGGCCGCTGTGTTGTCGTTGCCGCCTGAGCGGACGACGTCGTCGACGAGGTTGCTGCAGCAGGCTGGGCAGCGGGTTCGGCCGAACTGGAGCAGCCGGCCAGCACCAGAGCGGTAGCCGAGAGCCCGGTCAGTAGGACAGAGGTGCGGTTCACAGGTCGCTCAGCATGTTCGTGATGTCGACCGGCTCGGCGGGTGCTCCGTCGGATGCGCCGCCCTGCACTCCCTTGGCCGCGATGGCGTCGAGGGTGGCGAGGCCGGTCTCGTCGATCGTGCCGAACGCGGTGTAGGCAGGCGGCAGTTCCGAATCCCCGTAGACCAGGAAGAACTGGCTGCCGTTGGTTCCCGGACCGGCATTGGCCATCGCCAACGTGCCGCGCGGGTACGCGATCGGTGTCTGCGCAGCGGGGTCGCCCTCGGCGAACGTGTCGGTGGGGAATTCGTCGGCGAACTGGTAGCCCGGTCCACCGCTTCCGGTGCCCGTGGGATCGCCGCATTGCAGCACCTGAAGACCGGCACCGGTGGTGAGTCGATGACAGGTGGTGCCGTCGAAGTAGCCCTGGTTGGCGAGCGAGACGAAACTGTTCACCGTGCACGGCGACTCGGGGTTGTTCAGAGTCAAACCGATATTGCCCTGGTTCGTGGTCATGCTGTAGCTCAGCGGCTCGTCGCTGGTGGGGACGTTGTCGGTGCGCGGGGGAGTGTTCTCCTTGGCCGCAGGCTGTGCCGCAGCGGGATAGGAGCAGTTCACCGTCTCGGGCAGGGGCTCGGAACGTCCCGCCGCGATGAGGGAGTCGGCGGGTGCGGACGTCGTCGATTCCTGGGCGGTACTGGCATCGTCGTCACCGCGGGTCACCACGTACACGACCGAGACGACGGCCACGACTGCGACGACACCGAGAATCGAACCTGCAATCGTCAATTGCTTACGACGCCGTGCGCGCTCCGCACGGCGTACGAGTTGGCGTTCGAGCTTTCGTTTGGCAGCCTCGCGCCGTTGCTCGTTGCTGGGCAATTCGTGTTCCTCCCGCTTGTCCGAAAATCGACCTCGCCCGCTCGCTGCACGGACCGATCGTGTGGTAACAGGCCGAAATCGGCCAACGCGAGTGTGCCATCAATGCCTGAGAGCATGCTGGGGGGACCCGATCCGAACGGCCCCACTAAGCTTGTTCGGTACTTCGGCCTCAGCCTTTAGGAGCGATTGGTTTGCTCGTCACCGGATTCCCCGCAGGCATGTTTCAGACGAATTGTTACATCCTGGCCCAGGACGACGCGTCCGAGTGCGTCGTCGTCGATCCCGGCCAGGACGCCGCCGATCCGCTGATCGATTTTCTGACGCGATCTTCGCTCACTCCCACCGCAGTGCTGCTCACGCACGGCCACCTCGACCACACGTGGTCGGTCGAGCCGATCTGCGAAAAGTACGGCATTGCTGCGTACATCGCACCCGAAGATCGATACATGCTCTCGGACCCGATCAAGGGAACGGGTCCAGCGTTGGCTGCCGTGCTGGGTGACATCGAGTTCCGCGAACCGGCCGAGGTGATCGAACTCGCCGACGGCGAGCAGCTGGATCTCGCCGGAATCGAGTTCTCGGTGGTGCACACGCCCGGGCACACCCAGGGTTCGGTGGTGTTTCTCACTCGGGCCGACGGGCCGGACGGTGCGGTCCCGTTGGCGCTGACCGGAGACACCCTCTTCGCGGGGTCGATCGGTAGGACGGATCTACCCGGCGGCGATCACGACCAGCTACTGCGGTCCATCGCGACCCGATTGCTGCCGCTCGGTGACGACACCGTGGTATTGCCCGGACACGGCGGCCAGAGTTCGATCGGTCAGGAACGTGCGTCCAATCCGTTCCTCGTTGGACTCGGCGACCCCGAGCAAGGGAAGCTGTGAGCGTGAGCAAGCCGACCACCTTTTCTGCGCCCAAGGGCATTCCCGACTACTTTCCCCCCAACTCGGCCGAGTTCGTCGCCGTGCGAGAGGGGCTGCTCGACGCCGCCCGCAACGCCGGCTACGGACACATCGAACTGCCGATTTTCGAGGACACCGGGCTGTTCGCCCGTGGGGTCGGGGAGTCGACCGATGTGGTGAGCAAGGAGATGTACACGTTCGCCGATCGCGGAGATCGGTCGGTGACGCTGCGTCCCGAGGGCACCGCGGGGGTCATGCGTGCGGTGATCGAGCACGGATTGGATCGGGGCGCGCTCCCGGTGAAGTTGGCCTACTCCGGGCCGTTCTTCCGTTACGAGCGCCCGCAGGCCGGGCGGTACCGGCAGCTGCAACAGGTGGGTGTCGAAGCGATCGGCATCGACGACCCGGCGTTGGACGCCGAGGTCATAGCCGTGGCCGACGCCGGTTTTCGCGCTCTCGGGCTCACCGGTTTCCGCCTGGAGATCACCTCGCTCGGTGACGACACCTGCCGCCCTCAGTATCGAGAGTTGTTGCAGCAGTTCCTCTTTGCGCTTCCGTTGGACGAGGACACGCGTCGGCGCGCCGAGATCAACCCGCTGCGGGTGCTCGACGACAAGCGGCCGGAGGTGCGCGAGATGACCGCGGACGCGCCGTTGATGCTCGATCACCTCTCCGATTCGGCCAAAGAACACTTCGACGAGGTCCTGGCGTATCTGGACGTGATGAACGTCCCTTATCTGGTGAACCCACGGATGGTGCGCGGCCTGGACTACTACACCAAGACCACGTTCGAGTTCGTGCACGACGGGCTGGGGGCGCAATCGGGCATCGGCGGCGGCGGCCGCTACGACGGGCTGATGGAACAGCTGGGCGGGCAAGCGTTGTCGGGTATCGGATTCGGGCTCGGCGTCGACCGCACCGTCCTCGCCCTGGCCGCCGAGGGAAAGACTGCGGGGGCCACGTCGCGGTGTCAGGTGTTCGGCATCCCGATGGGTGCCGCAGCCAAACTGGCGATCGTCGATATCGCCGCTCAGCTACGCGAACGGGGTATCGCAGTGGACATGGCGTACGGAAATCGCGGCATCAAAGGAGCGATGAAAGCAGCCGATCGATCGGGTGCCCGATACGCGCTGGTGCTGGGCGAGCAAGAACTGTCGGCGGAATCGGTTGTGGTGAAAGACCTCTCGAACGGGGAGCAGGACACTGTCGCGTTGGCCGACGTGGTCGACGCCCTCGGGGTCCGCCTTGGCCGATGACCCTCGGCCCGCTGCCGGGCCGATAGCCTTGGACCTGGTCTCGGTGGAGTTCCTGGCCCCGCGCCTGCGGAAAATCATTGTCGGGTCGGCGGCGATCGGGATCGTTCTCGCCGTCGTCCTGGCGCTGTTCGTGCCGGTGTGGGTTGCCGTTCTCGTCGGGGTGATCATCGGTGGCCCCGCAGTACTGTCGGGCTGGCTGGGCCTGCGTCGGCGGGTGTGGCTCGATGGTCCGCAACTCTGCGCGCGAGGGTTGCGCACTCGCCGGCTGCAGATGCCGGAGGTGGTGACGGCCGAGCTGACGATTCGCACGGCCGGGATCGATCAGATCTCGTTGCGGCTCTACGACGGTCGCACTCGCGTAGTCCTACCACTGGCGCTGTACACCAACGGTGGGGGTCGTGAACTGCCGATCCTCGCCCTACGCACCCTCGCCGATTCGCTGTGGACCACCGAGCTCGTCCCGGCGGCGGCCATCGCGTCGGTCCTGGTGGACCAGCTACGGGCCGAGGCACGTGACGCCGGACTCGACGAACGGCCCCTCTACCGAGCGATCGAACTGGTTCGCAGCAAGGGTCGTACTCCGCATGCGACGCTGACCGACCGCGAGGTCGCCCAGTTGCTCCGGTGAACGAGCAGGTATCAGGTCACCAGGAACGCGTCGAGGACCACGGCCTCGGCCGATCGTGAGCCGGAGGTGACCACCAGTGCACGGTTGAGATAGGTGAACGTCGGAACAGCCGTCGACACTCGCAACGTGCCACGGAAGTAGTAGGTAGCAGGGTCGACTTCTCGGTCGGGATCGTCGAGAGCGTCGATGACCTCGGCCGGGCCGAACTGAACCCCGCGATAGTCGAGTGAAAGGTAACCGCCGGTTGCCAATTCGAGGACGAGATCACTGCTGAACTCGGTGCATCCGTCGGGTCGTGTGACGCTGACGACGGTGGATCGAGCAGCCAGAGTGCCCTCGATGTCCGGGCCCGGGGCGGCCCCGCCGAGGACGGTGGTGACGACTCGGTCGCCTTCGGGTACCGAACCGATCTCGATGGCCGGTCCCAGCGTGAGTCCCAGGCGCAGAATGGGTTCGAGGGTCGGTGTGTTCGGGGCGGTCACGTGCGGTGCACTCCTAGGATCGACTTGACGCCCTACGCTATCGCTTGTCGGCTGCCGGATCCGAGCGGGGATGCGGGGGAGCGCTACCGACCTTGACACCGCATAGAACAAATGTTCGACTGTGTGCATGCGATGGGCCGGTCAGACTCTCGATGCCGCGGACGACGGCGCGCTACCGGGACTCGAACGGTCCGGGCTCGTCCGCAGCGTGCAGACCCCGGAGTTCGAGGGAATAACCTTCCACGAGGTGCTGTGCAAGAGTGCCCTGAACGAGGTTCCGGGTGAATCGCAGGTGCCCTTCTCGTGGACCGTGAATCCGATGCGGGGATGTTCGCATGCGTGCCGGTACTGCTTCGCCAGACCGACACACGAATACCTGGACCTCGACTCCGGCAACGACTTCGACTCGCAGATCGTCGTCAAGACCAATGTCGCGGCAGTCCTACGCAAAGAGCTCGCACGTCGATCCTGGAAAAGGGAGCCGGTAGCGCTCGGGACGAACACCGATCCCTATCAGCGCGCCGAGGGCCGATACCGGTTGATGCCCGGCATCATTCGGGCGTTGACGGAGTCCGGTACGCCGTTCTCGATCCTGACCAAGGGCACACTGCTGCGTCGCGACCTGCCCTTGTTGACGTTGGCTGCTCAGCAGGTAGATGTGCACGTGAGCATCAGCCTCGCCATCCACGACCCCGATCTGCAGAAGCAGCTCGAGCCCGGGACCCCCAGTCCACGTGCACGATTGGACCTCATTCGTGCCGTCCGTGACGCAGGCCTGGATTGTGGAGTTTTGGTCGCACCGGTGATTCCCTTCCTCACGGACGGTGCCAAGCATCTCGACGGTCTGATCAGCGCACTGGCCGACGCGGGAGCTACGAGTGTGACGGCGTTGCCGATGCATCTACGGTCCAGCACCAAGGACTGGTACATGAGCTGGCTGGTGAAGGAGCACCCGGCGTTGGTCCGGCGATACCGTCAGCTCTACGGTCACGGGGCGTACGTGACGCCCGAGTACAGGCAGTGGCTCCGAGGGCGTATCGACCCGTTGCTCGAGACATACGGGTTCGCCGTAGAACAAACCCGGTCTTTGCCTGCCAACGAGCCCGCCGAACCCCGAGAACTGGCGACCTCGGGACCGGCACTCACACTGTTCTGAGCGGTGCGATCACGGGTTGTTCAGATCGCGCGCCGAGAACGTGTCGCAGGCCGCGACCTGTCCGGTCTCGTACCCGGCGGTGAACCATGCCTGCCGCTGCGCAGAGGAGCCATGCGTCCAGCCCTCGGGGTTGACGCGTCCGGTCGAAGCCTGCTGGATGCGGTCGTCGCCCACCGACGATGCTGCCGACAGGGCATCGCCGATGTCGGTAGAGGTCAGCGGCTCGAGGAACGGAACCCCGGTTTTCGGATCGACCGTCTCGGCTGCGTAGTGCGCCCAGATGCCCGCGTAGCAATCTGCCTGCAACTCCACCTTGACGCCACCGGACTCGGGTCCCTGCGGATCGGCTTGCGCGCGCCCGATGTCACCCAGCTGATTTTGGATGTGGTGGCCGATCTCGTGCGCCACCACGTACTCCTGCGCGAGTGGTCCGCCGCTGGAGCCGAACTGGTCGACGAGTACCTGGAAGAAGCTGGTGTCGAAATATGCGGTGGAATCGGCCGGGCAGTAGAACGGCCCGACGGCGCTGGTGGCGTTGCCGCAGCCAGTGTTGGTTGCACCCGAGAACAGGTTGACAGCCGGCTGGACGTACGCGACGCCGGTCTGCGATTGCAGCTGCGATTCCCACACGGTGTCGAGGCTCGCTACCGTGAAATCGACTCGGCAGTCGACATTGCTGTTCGCCTCTGTGACGTCACAGTCGAGCGTTCCGGACGACCCGGAGTCGTTCTGTCCGGCGGAACTGTCGCCGCCACTGATCTGGTTCAGGATTGCTCCCGGGTCGCCGCCGAACAGCAGGGCAAGGACGATGATGACCAAGCCACCCGCTCCGCCACCGATGGCCAACTTGCCGCGTCCGCCGCCCCCGCCGCCGCCGACCGAGACTCGGCCCGGTTCCGATTGCGAGCCTTCTCTGAACGTCATGACCGAGTTCCCCTCCGCCGAGCCCGCATCTGTGATGCGAACCGATACCGCCACTGTCGGCCTTAGCTTCGCATGCCGGGACGGCATCTCGTTTCCTTCTACGGTGATGTGCTCCGTAGGATCGGTGAGCGAAGAACACGATCAGCGGATTTTTCTCGAAAGGACACCCGTGCTGCGCACCCACCTCGCCGGCTCATTACGCCCCGAGCACGTCGACCGAACCGTGACGCTGACGGGATGGGTGGCCCGTCGACGCGATCACGGCGGCGTCATCTTCATCGACCTTCGTGACGCATCCGGTGTGTCTCAGGTCGTTTTCCGCGAGGGAGCAGCACTCGAGCAGGCACACCGTCTGCGTGCCGAGTACGTCGTGAAGGTGACCGGCAAGGTCGAGGGTCGACCCGAGGGGAACGCAAACTACGAGATCCCCACCGGTGCCATCGAGGTCGAGGCCTCCGAGATCGAGGTCTTGTCCGAGGCCGCACCGCTGCCGTTCCAGCTGGACGATCAGCCGGGCGAGGAAGCTCGTCTGAAGTACCGCTACCTCGACCTGCGGCGTGAGGGCCCCGGCCGTGCCATTCGGCTGCGTTCGCACGTCAACGCTGCCGCCCGGTCGGTGCTTGCGCATCACGAGTTCGTCGAGGTCGAGACCCCGACGCTGACGCGTTCCACTCCCGAAGGCGCACGAGACTTCCTCGTTCCCGCACGTCTGCAGCCGGGCAGTTTCTACGCTCTGCCACAGAGCCCGCAGCTGTTCAAGCAGTTGCTGATGGTCGGTGGTATCGAGCGGTACTACCAGATTGCCCGGTGCTACCGAGACGAGGACTTCCGCGCTGATCGCCAGCCGGAGTTCACCCAGCTCGACGTCGAGATGAGCTTCGTCACCCAGGACGACGTCATCCTGTTGGCCGAGGAGATTCTGGCGTCGCTGTGGAAGCTCGTCGGGCATCACTTCACCGCGCCCATCCCGCGGATCACGTACGCCGAGGCCATGCGGCGCTACGGTTCCGACAAGCCGGACCTGCGATTCGACATCGAGCTTGTCGAGTGCACGGACTTCTTCTCCGAGACCACCTTCCGGGTGTTCCAGGCTCCCTACGTCGGCGCGGTCGTCATGCCCGGTGGCGCGTCGCAGCCCCGCAAGCAACTGGACCGCTGGCAGGAATTCGCCAAGCAACGTGGGCACAAGGGCCTCGCGTACGTTCTCGTCGGCGAGGATGGCACCCTCGGCGGCCCGGTCGCAAAGAATCTGACCGACGCCGAACGCGACGGCCTGGCCGCGCACGTCGGTGCGAACAACGGCGACGCGATCTTCTTCTCCGCAGGACCCGTCAGGGCCTCGCGCGGACTGCTCGGTGCCGTCCGCGGCGAGATCGCCCGCAAGCTCGACTTGATCGACCCGAACGCCTGGGCATTCGTCTGGGTCGTCGACGCTCCGCTGTTCGAGCCGACGTCCGATGCCACCGCCAGCGGTGACGTAGCCGTCGGATCCGGCGCGTGGACGGCTGTGCACCACGCGTTCACCTCGCCGAAGCCGGAGTCGATGGAGACGTTCGACACCGACCCCGGGTCTGCTCTGGCCTACGCCTACGACATCGTCTGCAACGGCAACGAGATCGGTGGCGGCAGTATTCGTATCCACCGCAAGGACATTCAGGAACGAGTGTTCGCGATCATGGGTATCGGCAAGGAGGAGGCGCAGGAAAAGTTCGGCTTCCTACTCGACGCCTTCAGCTACGGCGCTCCTCCCCATGGCGGAATCGCGTTCGGCTGGGACCGGATCACAGCGCTGCTCGCCGGGGTCGATTCCATCCGTGAGGTCATCGCATTCCCCAAGTCCGGTGGCGGCATCGACCCGTTGACCGACGCGCCCGCACCGATCACGCCGCAGCAGCGTAAGGAATCGGGCGTCGACTTCAAGCCGGAAAAGAAGGAAGAGTCTCCAGCTTCGGCCGAGACTGTGGTCGACGCGTAACAGTCGACTTCCGAACACGAATGTCCCCGTAACGCCGAGCGTTACGGGGACATTCGCGTATATCGAGCTGTGACGTCAGCGAGCGGGGGACAACGGCCCACCGGTGAGCACGCGGTAGGCGTAGTTCAGCGCAATCACCGAAACTGGGACGGTGACCAGCAGCCCTAGTCCGCACGGTATGGCTCCGACGATATTGATCGCAGCCAGAGCGAGGATCAGCAGGATGACGGGGCCGAAGTTCTTGACCACCAGATCGACGCTCGTCTTGATGGCGTCGAACGCGGCCAGGTTCCGGTCCAGCGCGAACGTCAGAGTGAAGGCTGTCAGTACGCCGAACACGATCTGCAGGAGCGTTCCCAGGAAAGGGATGAATCCGAGCACCACGGTGACCACGGTCCAGATCGCGGCCAGGACGGCGAGCTGAGGCACATTCGTCAGTTGGAAGAATCGGCCGAACGTCGGCTTCTGCGGGCCGACGGTCTCGTCCAGCGCTCCGCGTACGAAAGCCGCGTTGACGAAGTACCCCACGAAGGTAGCGACGGCGGTCAGGAGTATCGACAGTACGGAGAACGTGCCGACGTCCAGGGTCTCACCTCGATTGCCGGCGTCCATCGCAGCAGCGAAGGTCGACGCGAACGTAACCACGAAGGCGACCACGCCCACCGCCAGCACGATGGCGGTCAGTCCGAGCCACGGACCGACATTGGCCTTGAATTTGTCGAAGCCGTAGCTCAGCGCCGCACCGACGTCGAGGCGTCCGGGATTGGGGGCCATCGGTGCTTGCCCGTAGCCCTGGTTTCCGTAATTTCCGTAGTTCCCGGGAGGCGGTGGGTAGGCACCGGGAGGTGGTGGGTAACCGCCGGGTGCGCCGCCCTGGGGTGGGTAGTTCCCGGGCGGTGGGGGATATCCACCGGGTGCGCCGCCCTGGGGTGGGTAGTTCCCGGGCGGTGGGGGATATCCGCCGGGCGGGGGGTAGCCGCCGGGTGGGGGATAGCCGCCGCCTGGCGTCTGAGGTTTGTTCAGGTCCGGCTGGTCCGGATTGGGGTCGCCACCGTATTGCGGTCCATTGGGCGGGTTTTCACTCACGTTTCACCCTTCAGTGTCTTGCGAAGTACGTCGACGATTCGTCCGTATTTTCAGGCTGAGCGAACCGTAGACAGTTCTGTGTGTCAAGGCGTCGACATTTGGACGGTGCGGGGGTCCGAAATGTTCCAGCCCGCGCGCACCGATCGCGAATTCTTGCCGAGCGCACCGGGCTCGGCCCTACTAGGGTTGTGTGTTCCACCCATACCGGGACTATCACGAGGGGCTCGCCGTGGGCATCAAGGTTGCACTCGAACACCGCACCAGCTACCAGTTCGACCGCACTGTCAAGATCTTTCCGCATGAAATTCGGTTGCGCCCCGCGCCACATTCGCGCACACCGATCGAGGCGTATTCGCTGAAAATCGAACCAGCGGAACACTTCGTCAACTGGCAGCAGGACGTCTTCGGCAACTTTCTTGCTCGGGTGGTGTTTCCCGAGCGCACCGACCATCTGTCGATCACGGTCGGACTCGTCGCAGACATGGCGTCGATCAACCCGCTGGACTTCTTCGTCGAAGAATGGGCGGAGCACTTCGGATTCGCGTACGAAGAGCACGACCTTCCTGATCTGGAGCCGTACCTGCGTCCGGTGGATGAAGACAAGGCAGGCTCGGGTCCCGGTCCGGTGGTCTCGGCCTGGGTGGAGAAACTGCAGGCAGCCGTTGTCGAGCGTGGAGAGTCGTTGCGCACCATCGACTTTCTCGTCATGGCAAACCAAGCAGTCATGGGTGACGTCGGTTACTCCGTGCGGATGGAGCCCGGGGTGCAGACGCCCGATCTGACGCTGACGTCCGCTGTGGGGTCTTGCCGTGACTCGGCATGGTTGCTGGTTTCGGTGCTGCGCCAAATGGGTCTTGCCGCGCGTTTCGTCTCCGGCTATCTCGTTCAGTTGTCCTCGGACGTCAAGTCGTTGGACGGTCCGTCCGGTCCTGTCGAGGACTTCACCGATCTGCACGCATGGACCGAGGTGTATCTGCCCGGGGCGGGCTGGGTCGGGATGGATCCGACGTCGGGCCTGTTCGCAGGCGAGGGGCACATCCCACTCTCGGCGACGCCGCACCCGTCCACGGCCGCCGCGATCTCCGGTGCGACGAGCAAGTGCAAGGCCGAACTCGACTTCTCGAACACCGTCGTTCGCGTGCACGAGGACCCGCGAACGACGTTGCCGTACACGGCCGATCAGTGGGAATCGATCAAGGTCACGGCGGAGAAGATCGACAAGCGGATGCACGACCAGGACATCCGCTTGACGGTCGGTGGTGAGCCGACGTTCGTCGCCATCGAGAATCAGGAAGCCCCGGAGTGGAACACCACAGCCGACGGCCCACACAAGCGAAAGCTGGCCAGTGTGCTGGCCGAACGCCTTCGGACCATCTACGCACCGGACGGGCTGGTACAGCGCAGTCAGGGCAAGTGGTACCCCGGCGAGCCGCTGCCGCGGTGGCAGGTGGGACTGTTCTGGCGCACCGACGGTCAAGCCCTGTGGCACGATTCCGATCTGATCGCGGATCCCTGGTTGGCCGAGGACCTTCGCCCGGAGCCGGTGGCCAACTCGGCGTCGCAGGAGTTGATCGACGAGTTGGTCAAGGCGCTCGGACTGCCTGCCTCACAAGCCCGTCCCGCCTACGAGGACCCGCTGGTGAAACTGTTGGACCTGGTTCGTCAGCCCTACGGTGACCCGCCGGCCGACGACGACGATCTCGAACCGGGAGCCGATTCCGCGAACGCCAGAAGACAACTGCTCGAGCGGCTCGATGCCAGCACGGACGAGCCTGCGGCGTTCGTGTTGCCGATATCTCGCACCGAGGACGGCTCCGGCTGGGAGAGCTCGGACTGGAAGTTGCGCCGAGGCCGAATCGTGTTGCTGGAGGGCGATTCTCCCGCCGGTCTACGGTTGCCGCTCCGCGCGATCTCCTGGGACGGTGGTCCGGTCGAGAACCCGTCCGATCCCACCGCGCCCACTCCCGATCTACCCATTCGGCAATTGACGCAGCAACCGCCGCGTGCGGTGAATCCGGCCGAGTCGCGGTACGCGCAGTTGGTGAACGAGACGTCCGGGGTAGGCGGCACCGCCGTGACCGCGCTGGTCGCCGAGGTCCGCGACGGCGTTCTGCACGTGTTCATGCCGCCGATGGATCGTTTGGACGATTTTGTCGACCTCGTCTCGCGCGTCGAGCACGCGGCCTCGACCATCGACACGCCGGTCGTCATCGAGGGTTACGGTCCGCCGTCGGATCCGCGCATCCAAACCCTGACCGTCACACCGGATCCCGGTGTGATCGAGGTCAACGTTCAACCGACGTCCTCGTGGGCCGAACAGAACGAGCTCATGGAACGCCTCTACCTCGAGGCACGCAAGTCCCGGTTGAGCACCGAAGGATTCGACAACGACGGCACCACTCGCGGAACCGGGGGTGGCAACCACATCACCCTGGGCGGGGTCACACCCGTGGACTCGCCGGTGCTCCGTCGACCGGACTTGCTGGTGTCGCTGCTGACGCATTGGCAGCGTCACCCGTCGCTGTCGTACCTGTTCTCGGGTCGATTCATCGGAACCACGTCGCAGGCTCCTCGTGCCGACGAGGGTCGGGAGGAATCGCTCTACGAACTCGAGGTTGCGTTCAGCGAGATCAGGCGACTGACCGATGGAGATCGATCTGCGTCGCCCTGGGTGGTGGATCGGGCGTTGCGTCACCTGCTCACCGACATCACCGGGAACACGCACCGTGCCGAGTTCTGCATAGACAAGCTCTACAGTCCCGACTCCACTCGGGGCCGACTGGGATTGCTCGAGCTGCGCGGGTTCGAGATGCCGCCCCATCATCAGATGGCAATGGTGCAGTCACTGCTCGTGCGTTCGATGGTCTCGCGCTTCTGGGACATCCCGCTCCAGGCACCTCTGATTCGGCACGGCGCGAACCTGCACGGGCGGTACATGCTGCCGCACTTCGTCATCAACGACATCGGCCGCGTGGTGGAGGACCTTCGCGAGCACGGCATCGAGTTCGACACCAGCTGGCTTGACCCGTTCACCGAGTTCCGTTTCCCGCGGATCGGAACCACCGTGGTCGGCGACGCCGAGATCGAACTACGTGGCGCGATCGAGCCGTGGAACACCCTCGGTGAGGAATCGACGTCCTCGGGAACGGCGCGCTATGTGGATTCCTCGGTGGAGCGGATCCAGGTCCAGGTCGCCGGAGCCGATGCGGGTCGATACTTGTTGACGTGCAACGGGGTGCCGGTGCCACTGCTGCGCACCGATCGACAGGACGTTCAGGTCGCTGGGGTGCGGTATCGCGCGTGGCAGCCGCCGAGCGCTCTGCATCCGACGATCGAGGTACAGAGTCCGCTGCGTTTCGATCTCGTGGAGATGCAGACCGGGCGCGCGGTGGGCGGATGCTCGTACCATGTCGTTCACCCGGGCGGTAGGTCGTACGACGGTCCACCCGTCAACTCTGTCGAGGCCGAAGCACGCCGTAATGGCCGCTTCGAGGAGGGTGGGTTCACCTCGGGCAAGGTGGACGTAGCAAGATTGCTCGAGATGCACGCTCGACAGGCGATCGATGTGAGTGCTCCCGGCATGTTGGACCTGCGCCGAACAGGAGTTCACACGCCCTGACGCGTACCTGCACAACAGAACGAGTCGACCGGTAGCGATCTCGGTCCGACGCGCTTCGGGTGAATTCGGTCACGAATTCACCCGGCGTCGGAGGGTGATCGACCGACGGAAGGAACAGCGGCTCGATGGTGCCCGTAGATACAGCCCTGAGTGGAGCCGGCCGGAACGAACCTGTGGCGGGTGGAGCCGGCCGGAACGAACCTGTGACGGGTGGAGCCGGCCGGAGCGAAGAAGTCTCCGGTGGAGCCGGGTCGGCCTGGCTTGCTTATCGGGGTCGGCGTGAGGCCGTGATCGGTCGGGCAGATCGTTTCGACGAGATGCTCGATCCCGACGACAACGTCCGTCCGCATTGGGCGGGGTTGATCGACGGAATGCGCGAGGCCGGTTCGGGGGCCATGCAGACGTTGCAGTCACGGGTCAGCCGGCTCGTCGACGACCACGGCATCACGTACAACCCCATTCCGTCCGGCGGTTCCGAGGCTGTGCTCAGTGCCGTGCGGTGGGGCTTGGACAGCGTTCCGCTGGTGGTCGCGGCCGACGAGTGGGACCGTCTGGAAGCCGGTTTGGTTCAGCGCTCGATGTTGCTCGATGCGGTACTCGCCGATATCTACGGTGCCCAGGAGACCGTTCGGCGCGGGCTGATCCCGCCAGAGCTGATCTTCGGCAACCCGGGCTATCTGCGGACGGCGCATGCGATCACCATCCCGGGTCCGCATCAGTTGTTCATGCATGCCGCCGACGTCGCCCGCGGCTCGGACGGTCGATTCCAGGTGGTGGCCGACCGAACTCAGGCACCGTCCGGCGTGGGGTATGCGCTCGCGGATCGGCGCGTGATGTCGCGAGCGATGCCCGAGCTGTTCCAGGAGAGCAACCCGAGGCCGCTGTCGACGTTCGCGCGTGCGGTGCGGTTGGCACTGCGCGACGCTGCGCCCGCATCCGCCGAGGATCCGGTGGTGGTTGTACTGAGCCCCGGTTCGCATTCCGAGACTGCGTTCGATCAGGCGTATCTCGCAACGGTTCTCGGCTTCCCGCTGGTGGAGAACGCCGATCTCGTCGTTCGGGACGGCTGCCTCTGGATGCGGTCGCTCGGCAAGCTCCGCCGCGTCGATGTTGTGCTTCGTCGAGTGGACGCCGAGTTCGCCGACCCACTGGACTTGCGCCCGGACTCGCATCTGGGTGTGGTGGGCCTGGTCGAGGTGCTGCGGCGGGGTGCTGTCAGTGTGGTCAACACCCTCGGCAGTGGGGTACTCGAGAACCCGGCACTGGTTCCGCTGCTGCCGGCACTCAGCCGGGCGCTACTGGACGAGGATTTGGTACTCGGTTCGGTTGCCACCTATTGGGGCGGTGACCCGAATCAGCTCTCGCACATCGGTAATCGACTGCGTTCGCTGGTGCTGCGGTCGACCACGTCGCGTCGCACGGTGGTGGGACACGATCTCACTGATGCCGGAGCTCGCGACTTGTGGAATCGGATCGTTGCCGAGCCCTGGAAGTGGACCGGTCAGGAAGTACCGGAATTCTCGTTGGCTCCGGTCGGTTCGTCGATCGGAGGGGGAGCGGGAGAGCAGTTGGCGGTGGCTCCCGCGCAAGTGGGGATGAGGCTGTTCACGGTCGCGCAGCGCGGTGGGTACACCCCGATGCGCGGTGGGCTGGGGCAGGTGGTGATCACGGCTCCGGTCACCGATCCGCTCATCACGGTGGCCTCGAAGGATGTCTGGGTGAAGTCGCTGGAACGGGTCACGCCGGCCGATTCTGCGCCGCATACCCCGCCTGCGACGGTGGAAGAGTTGCCGCAGTACGCCGCGTCCAACGTCGACGTAGTCAGCTCACCACGTGTGCTGGGCGATCTGTTCTGGTTCGGTCGCTACACCGAGCGTGCCGAGGACATGACTCGCCTGCTGATCGCGGCGCGCGAACGTAATCAGGACTATCGGTCGATGCCGTGGTTGGAGGGCAGCGAGAGCTTGCCGATCCTGCTCGAAGCGGTCACCAAGGTCTCGCGGACCGGACCGGGTTTCCTCGACGAGAAGACCCGCGCCGACGCGATCGTCGAAATGCGTTCGTTGATGCTGTCGGCGGCACGCCTCGGATCGCTGGCGCAATCGGTGGATCGAATGCAGCAGGCGGCGCGCGCGGTGCGCGATCAGCTCTCGAACGACACGTGGGCGGTGCTCAACCGCATCGACACCGCGCTCGAAGAATTGGCAGAATCCCCGGTCAACAACGGTGCCCAACTGGCCGCGTCGCAGTCGAGCGTGCTGCGGGGTCTGCTCGCGGTGTCCGGGTTGGCGTCGGAGTCGATGGTTCGAGATGCCGGCTGGTACCTGATGGACGCGGGCAAACGGATCGAACGTGGCCTGCAACTGACAGCTCTGCTGTCGGCAACCCTCAGCCACGCCCTCACTCCGTCCACGGAACAGGCCGTCATCGATTCGGTGTTGTCGGCGGCCGAGTCCTCGGTGATCTATCGCCGACGCAACAGCGGCCGAGCACGTCCGGCGGCTGTTGCGCAGCTGCTGCTGTTCGACGAGGGAAATCCGCGAGCGTTGGTGTATCAGCTCGATCGTCTGCGCGACGACCTCGGATCGCTGCCCGACGCCTCGGGTACCTCACGGCCCGAGCAACTCGTCGAGCAGATGCGGGTGCGGTTGCGTCGAGTGGACCCGGGCGATCTGGAATCGGTCGACGCCAACGGTCGCCGGGTCGACCTGATCGAATTGGTGGACGGCATCCACGATTCCCTCGAAGAGCTGTCACGCGTGGTCCTCGCGACGCACATGTCGTTGCCGGGTGGCACGCAGCCGCTGTGGGGTAGCTCGAACATTCGAACTGCGAACGGGGTGCAGTGATGAGCCGTCGGTACCGAATCAAGCACATCACGACCTATACCTACTCCGATCGCGTCTCCTCGTCGTACGGGCGAGGATTTCTCGCGCCGCGAGACATGGATGGGCAACACTGCACGGAGAAATCGGTCACCGTGGAACCTGCGCCGACCGATCAGTCATTCGGGGTCGACGTCTACGGCAACGAGGACGTGTACTTCCACGTGACGCACGATCACGAGAAGCTGGTGGTGACGGCGGACTCGCTGGTGGAGGTCTATCCGCGGCCGGTGGACGAGACCACGTCGTGGCCGGCAACCGCGCCGTGGGAGTCCGCTCGGATGGCGCTGTTCGACCCGACCGTGCCGGCGGATTCGGCCCGGGCATCCGCGGTGGAGTTCGCTCTGGATCTTCCCACTCCGGAGATCACCGACGAGGTGCGCGCGTATGCCGCGCCCAGCTTCCGGCCCGGTCGACCGCTGGCGGACGTCATCGTCGATCTCACGCATCGTATTTTCACGGACTTTCGGTATCTGTCCGGTTCCACGACGGTCTCGACCACCGTGGTCGATGTGCTCTCCGCGCGTTCGGGTGTGTGCCAAGATTTCGCTCGACTGGCCATAGCCTGCCTGCGGTCGCACGGTCTCGCCGCGCGGTACGTATCGGGATATCTGGCGACCGAACCCCCGCCTGGGAAGGAGCGGATGATCGGCGTCGATGCGACCCATGCGTGGGCCGCGGTGTGGATGCCGAACGATCGGTGGCTCGCGTTCGATCCGACCAACGATCAGTTGGTCGACGAGCGGTACGCGACGGTGGCCTGGGGGCGTGACTACGCCGATGTGCCACCGCTGCGCGGGGTCATCTACACCGAGGCGGAGGAGAGCACCATCTCCGTGTCGGTGGACGTTGCACCTCAGTAGCGAACCCTGCATAATTCGATGGTTCGGGGGTAACCGACCATCTGGTCGAATCTAGGGATGTGACGTGCGAAAAGCCGCAAAACGGACAATCGTGTCCCATTCGTAGTCGTCGACACAGCACAGAAAATCGCAGCGAACGGGTAGCTTGGACATCGATGACCGCAACACTGGCAGACCCTGTATCAGAGGTAGTAGCAGCAGCGCAGCGCCTCCTCGCCAAGCGAACCGGAGCTCCGGTGACGCTGATCGACCCGGTGAATCTCGGCGGTAGCGGCCAGGCGATCGTATTGCGAGTCAAAGTCTCCGAGAACCCCTTTCAGCTGCCCCGCACCCTGGTGCTCAAGCAGGTGCGCGACGTGACCGGCGAGTCGGAACTGCATACCGAATTGGCCGACATTGCAGGGTCGAGTGCCTTCCTGCGGGAGGCAGCCTCGTACCAGTTCGCCAACGCACTGGCCACCGACAGCAGGCCGGGGCCGGAACTGCACGCCTACGATCTCGACGCGCGATTGCTCGTACTCAGCGACCTCGGTGACGCCAGCCCCATCACAACCCTCTTGCGAAACTCGGACGAGGCGGCAGTGACCAACTCGCTGATGGCCATGGCCCAGGCTCTCGGTCGAATGCATGCCGCAACCGTCGGCCGTGAGGACGATTTCGCAGCGCTCCTCCGACGCGTCGGGCAGCCCGACACCACGGACGGAATCTCCGCGCAGATTCCCGATGCACTTGCCGAGGTTCCCCAATTGTTAGCCGGCCTGCCGGGGGTGGGTCCCACCCCGGATGCACTTCTCGATCGCGTATCTCGCAGCGGAAGGCTGTTCGCGCACGGCGCTTTCCGCGCATTCAGCCCGTCCGATCTGTGTCCCGACAACATCATCGTCAACGACGAAGGTGTCCGTTTTCTCGATTACGAGTGGGGCGGATTCCGCGACGCCACCCTCGATATCACCTATGCCCTGGCCTCGTTCCCGGGGTGCCTGTGCAGCTTCGAGCTCACGCACGAACGTGAGCAGGCGATGATCGATGCATGGCGTTCGGAGGTCGTCGGGATCTGGCCTGCACTGGCCGACGACACCGCCCTGGCGAGCAAGATCCTCGACGCGCGGCTGATCTGGGTATGGCTGACCACGTGCTGGTTCCTGCCCGACGACCACACGCGCATCGCCGCGGCACGGGCGCACCACCTGTCGGTTCCACGGTCGCAAGCTCTCGTTTCTCGGTGGGCGGTACTGGCCGACAGTGCCGAGCGTGCCGGTGAGACCGGCATCGCCGAGTACGCAGCATCGGTCGCGACCGCGTTGCGGGCGAAGTGGGAGCGGTAACCACGACGTCGTTCGCATTCTCGACAGCGCGATCGGTAGCGTTCGACCGGTGAGTGGCGGCTTCGGAAGTGACATGTCGGGCAATGATGTTTCGAGCAGCGACGACCCCGGCGATGGGCTCTTCGACACCCCAGCACCCCCGGAGACGACGATCGCCGAGTCGCGCCCGACATCGACCTACGTCCGGCCCGACGCGCCGCTGGCGGTGAGAATGCGTCCGACGACCCTCGACGAGGTGGTCGGACAATCTCATCTGCTGGCTCCCGGGGCGCCGCTGCGTCGGCTCGTCGAGGGATCCGGTGCGTCCTCGGTGATGCTCTACGGTCCGCCGGGAACCGGAAAGACGACGCTCGCGTCGTTGATCTCCGGGGCCACCGGACGCAAGTTCGAGGCGTTGTCGGCCCTGTCGGCAGGCGTGAAGGAAGTGCGTAACGTCATCGAACTCGCGCGACGCCGGTTGCTCTCGGGTGAACAGACGGTGCTGTTCATCGACGAGGTGCACCGCTTCTCGAAGACGCAGCAGGACGCGTTGCTCGCAGCCGTCGAGAATCGAATCGTGTTGCTGGTGGCGGCGACCACCGAGAACCCGTCGTTCTCGGTGGTGTCGCCTCTGCTGTCGCGGTCGCTGGTGTTGCAGTTGCAGCCGCTGGGGACCGAGGACATCGAGTTGCTGTTGACCCGCGCCGCCAACGACCCGCGTGGGCTGGACGGGGCGGTGACCATCGCCGAGGACGCGATGGACCACCTCGTGCGGCTCGCGGCCGGGGACGCCCGCCGAGCGTTGACGGCCCTCGAGGCGGCAGCGGGTGCCGCAACCGACGGAACGCTGGACCTCGCGACGGTCGAGGCCAGTGTCGACAAGGCCGCCGTGCGCTACGACCGCGACGGCGACCAGCACTACGACGTCATCAGTGCGTTCATCAAGTCGATCAGAGGGTCCGACGTCGATGCCGCGCTGCACTATCTGGCGCGCATGATCACTGCAGGCGAGGACGCGCGGTTCATCGCTCGACGGTTGGTGGTGCACGCCAGCGAGGACATCGGGATGGCCGATCCGACTGCATTGCAGACGGCGACGGCCGCGGCGAACGCCGTGCAGATGATCGGCATGCCCGAGGCGCGGTTGGCGCTTGCGCAGGCCACGATCCACTTGGCCACCGCGCCGAAATCGGGTGCAGTGATCGCAGCTCTCGGTGCGGCCATGGCCGATGTAGCGGCCGGAAAGTCGGGATCGGTGCCGCCGCATCTCCGCGACGGTCACTACAAGGGAGCCCAGGGGTTGGGGAATGCCGTCGGGTATCGGTATCCGCACAGCAGTCCCGGCGGGGTCCTCGGTCAGCAATATCCTCCGGACGAGTTGGTCGGTGTGAACTACTACGAGCCCACCGAGCACGGTGCCGAGCGCGAAATTGCGACCAGGGTGGGCAAACTCCGTCGGATCATCCGGGGCCGATAGGCCCTCGAGTCGGCACGGGGTCCGACGACGCTAACCTGTATCCGTGCAGACCCATGAGATCCGCAGGCGTTTCCTCGACCATTTCGTGAAGGCGGGGCACACCGAAGTACCCAGTGCATCGTTGATTCTCGACGACCCGAACCTGCTGTTCGTCAATGCCGGCATGGTTCCCTTCGTGCCGTTCTTCCTCGGTCAGCAGACGCCCCCGTACAAGACGGCGACGAGTGTCCAGAAATGCGTCCGCACCCTCGACATCGAGAACGTGGGTATCACTACCCGCCACAACACGTTCTTTCAGATGGCCGGCAACTTCTCGTTCGGCGACTACTTCAAGCGCGACGCGATTCGGCACGCCTGGTCGTTGTTGACCGACAGTGTGGAGGACGGCGGATACGGGTTCGACCCCGAGCGGATCTGGGCCACTGCATATCTCGACGACGACGAGGCGATCGAACTCTGGAAGGAAATCGCCGGGCTGCCCGACGAGCGAATTCAACGCCGCGGAATGGCCGACAACTACTGGTCCATGGGCATTCCGGGACCCTGCGGCCCGTGCTCAGAGATCTACTACGACCGCGGACCCGAGTTCGGTGCCGAGGGCGGTCCTGAGGCCGACGAGGATCGGTACATCGAGATCTGGAACCTCGTGTTCATGCAGAACGAACGCGGCAAGGGGATCAGCAAGGACGACTTCGAGATCCTCGGTCCGCTGCCGAAGCAGAACATCGACACCGGCATGGGCGTCGAGCGCGTCGCGTTTCTGCTGCAGGGAGTGGACAACGTCTACGAGACCGACCTCGTTCGACCGGTGATCGCCAAGGCCGAGGAACTCTCGGGACGCGCATACGGTGCGAATCACGACGACGACGTGCGCTTCCGCGTCATCGCCGATCACGCACGCACCGCTGCGCTGCTCATCTCCGACGGCGTCAACCCCGGCAACGACGGTCGCGGCTACGTGCTGCGCCGGTTGCTACGCCGCATCGTGCGCTCGGCGCGTCTGCTCGGTGCGCCCGACGAGACGATGGCGCAGTTCGTCACTGTCGTGCGCGACACGATGGCGGAGTCCTACCCGAACCTGGTCACCGACTTCGACCGCATTCTGACCGTCGCAGTGGGGGAGGAGACGGCATTCCTCAAGACGCTCACCTCGGGTTCGCGATTGTTCGAGGGCGCGGCAGAGGCGGTCAAGGCGTCGGGCGCGAAAAAGATCGGCGGTGCCGAAGCGTTCGCCCTGCACGACACCTACGGCTTCCCGATCGATCTGACGCTCGAAATGGCCGCCGAGGCGGGTCTTTCGGTCGACGAGGACGGTTTCCGGTCGTTGATGGCCGAGCAGCGCAACCGAGCCAAGGACGACGCCCGTGCGCGCAAACATGCGCACGCCGATCTCACGGTCTATCGGGATTTTGTCGACGGTTCACCGACGGAATTCACCGGATTCGACGAACTCGGTTCCGAGGCAACGGTATTGGCCTTGATCTCGAACGGAGTTCGCGTTCCGACCGCAGTTGCGGGCGAGAGCATCGAGATCATCCTCGACCGCAGCCCGCTCTACGCCGAATCCGGTGGACAGATCGCCGATATCGGCACCATCACCGCGCCTGGCCTCGAGGTCAAGGTCAACGACGTACAGAAGATCGCCAAGAAGGTCTGGACGCACAAGTCGGTGGTCGAGTCGGGTCAGATCACCGAGGGCGACACCGTCCACGTCGACGTCGACCACGCCTGGCGCAAAGGTGCGACTCAAGGTCACTCGGGTACCCATATGGTGCATGCGGCACTGCGACAGGTTCTCGGGCCGAACGCGACGCAGGCGGGATCGCTCAACAAGCCCGGCTACCTCCGGTTCGACTTCTCGTGGCAGGGCGCGCTCTCGGAGGCGCAGCGCGACGACATCGAGAACGTCGCCAACGATGCGGTGGGCTCCGATTTCGCGGTCAACACCCTGGTCACCGACCTCGACAGTGCCAAGAAGATGGGCGCGATGGCCCTGTTCGGCGAGAACTACGGCGACGAAGTGCGCGTCGTCGAGATCGGCGGACCGTTCTCGATGGAACTGTGCGGTGGTACGCACGTGCAGCACTCGTCGCAGATCGGCCCGGTCACCATCCTGGGTGAATCGTCGGTCGGGTCCGGCGTGCGCCGCGTGGAGGCATTCGTCGGTCTCGATTCGTACCGCTATCTCGCCAAGGAACGCGCGTTGCTCGCAGGCATCGCGTCGTCGCTCAAGGTGCCTTCCGAGGAAGTGCCCGCGCGCATCGAGAACCTGGTCGAGCGTCTTCGCGTCGCCGAGAAGGAGCTCGACGCGGTCAAGGCGGCGGCGGTACTGGCCTCGGCGGGCGAGTTCGTCGGAAAGGCCGAGCGGTTCGGCGATGTTCGCGCGGTGGTCGCGCAGGCACCCGAGGGTGTCGGCGGCAACGACCTGCGCACCTTGGTGACCGATATTCGTGGACGCCTCGGTGCGGATCCGGCCGTCGTGGTGCTGTTCGGCACGGTCGGCGGCAAGGTCCCGTTCGTGGTGTCGACCAACAAGGCTGCCCAGGATGCGGGGGTCGCCGCCGGTGACCTGGTGGCGGCCTTCGGTCCGAGCATCGGTGGCCGAGGTGGCGGTAAGCCCGAACTGGCGCAGGGGTCGGGGTCGGACGTCGCCGGAATCGCCGCCGGTATCGACGCTGCCCGGGCCCGACTGTCCGAACTCACGTCTCGCTGACGAGTATGGCCAACCTGGGGCGTGGCCCCGATCGGCCCGGCGTCGACGATCCGGGCCGGGGCCGGCGAATCGGTATCGACGTCGGCAGCGTTCGTATCGGAATCGCGTCCAGCGATCCCGACGGTGTGCTCGCGACGCCGGTCGAGACGGTGCCGCGCTCGAAGATCAAGGGTCCCGATGCCCCGGACGTGGTACGCGTCGCGGAGATCGTTGCCGAGTACGAGGCCGTCGAGATCGTGATCGGCCTACCCCGCACACTTCGCGGTGAGCGCGGCAGTGCCGTCGATGCCGCCGAGAGATTCGGGCGTTCCCTGCACAGACGGTTGGGCGACGTGCCGATTCGAATGGCCGACGAGCGACTGACTACCGTGAGTGCGTCGCGTGCACTACGGGACAGCGGTGTGCGGGCCAAGAATCAACGATCGGTGATCGATCAGGCTGCGGCGGTGGCGATATTGCAGGGCTGGCTCGACGAGCGCCGTGCCGTGTCGACTCGCGGTGCTGCCGATCGCGCGGTCTCGGATGACGCGGTCTCGGATCACGCAGGGACGAATTCAGGATCGACGGAGGTCGACGAGTGAACAACCATGGGTCCTTCGATCGGGACCGGCGACATGCGCGCTCCGACGAGGCGCACACCGATCCGATCGGGTATCGCGTGGACGAGGGCAGCGACTTCGATCGCCGTATGAACGTCCGTCCGCGGCCGCCGCAACGGCACGAACCGCACCCCACGCCTGCGCCTGGCGCAGATCGCGAACGCGACCGTACTGCGCGCTCGGATTCCGAGCGCGGCGCGGAGCCGCGGGAGGTGGGCCGCAGCCGTGCCGCGAGCCGCAGGGACCGTGCCGCGTCCACTCGCAAGCGTCGCGGCCGGATCGTGGCATTGGCGCTCGGGTTGGTGCTGATCGTCGCAGTTGCAGGCGGAGGGTATTTCGCAGTGAGCAAATTCGGTAATCGCACGACCCCGAACGCAGACTTCGCGGCCGGGTCCTCCGGTGACGGCGTCGTGATTCAGGTTCATCCCAACGACACCGCCCAACAAATCGGTACCGAGGCAGCGGACAAGGGTGTCGTCGCCAGCTCGGGGGCATTCCTCGAAGCTGCGATTGCGAACAACGCCATCACCTCGGTTCAGCCGGGCTTCTATCTGCTCACCAGTAACGTGCCCGCCTCGCGAGCGGTGAGCGAACTGGTGGACCCCGCCTCCCGGGTGGGAAACATGGTCATCTCGGAGGGACGTCAGCTGCACGACGCGCGCGACGTGAACACCGGTGCCGTCAAGAAGGGCATCTACACGCTGATCTCCGAGGCGAGCTGCGTGGATCGATCGGGGAGCGGCACTCCCGCATGCGTGAGCTACGACGACCTCAATGCGGCCGGAGCCGTGGACGACCCGGCGGCCCTCGGCGTTCCCGCCTGGGCTACCGATCGCGTCGAGGGAGTTCCGGACCGAGATCGTCAGCTCGAAGGCCTGATCGCAGCGGGAACCTGGGATTTCGATCCCAGTGCTGCACCCGCCGACATCTTGAAGCAGCTGGTGTCCGAGAGTGCCACTCGCTACGAGGACACCGGGATTCTCACCGCGGGCGCCAACTCCGGGCTCACTCCGTACGACACTCTGGTTGCTGCATCTCTCGTCGAGCGGGAGTCCCTGCCGCAGGATTTCAGCAAGGTGGCCCGGGTGATTCTCAACCGGCTCGCGGTGCCGCAGAAACTCGAGTTCGACTCGACGGTCAACTACTCGCTCGACACGACCGAGGTGGCCACCACCGACGCCGACCGGGCGCGCGTGACTCCGTGGAACACCTACGCCAGCGAAGGGTTGCCGGCAACGCCGATCTCCTCACCGAGTATCGGTGCGGTGCAAGCCGTCGAGGCGCCCGCCGACGGTGATTGGTTATACTTCGTGACCATCAATCAGGCGGGTGAAACGCTGTTCACTCGAAGCTACGAGGAACACCTCGCGAACATCGCGAAGGTCGAACCGGGCTTCCTCGACAGCGGGCGCTGACGTGCGGGCCGCAGTCCTCGGAAGCCCCGTCGAACACTCGAAATCGCCGCTACTGCACCGCGCTGCGTACCGCGCCCTCGGTCTCGACGGCTGGACGTACGACCGAATCGAGTGCACCGGTGAGCAGCTGCCGGGCATGCTCGACGGTTTCGGTCCCGAATGGGTCGGGGTGTCCGTCACGATGCCAGGCAAGGTCGCTGCCTTGAACTACGCCGGCGAACGCACCGAACGGGCGGTGTTGGCCGGCTCGGCGAACACACTGGTGCGCACGGCTTCGGGCTGGCGGGCCGACTGCACCGATGTGGACGGAATCGTGGGTGCCCTACGCGGTGCGGGGGTCCTCGACCTTTCGGGCAGTTCCGTGACGGTGGTCGGAGCCGGTGGAACGTCACGGCCGGCGATCGTCGCATTGGCCGGGTTGGGGGCTGCCGCCGTCACCGTCGTCGCGCGCTCGGCCGGCCGGGCGTCGGACACACTTCGGTGCGCAGTCTCCGCAGGACTGCGCGCGGAGTTCGCAGACATGACCGATCCCCGTCTAGATGCCATCGCGAGTGCATCGGCCGTGCTGGTCAGCACTGTGCCTGCGGCCGGAGCCGCGCACATCGCTACTGCACTCGCTCATGCGCCGTTGGTGCTCGACGCCATCTACGATCCTTGGCCGACGCCGCTGGCAGCCGCGGTGGAGCTGGCCGGTGGAACTGTTGTCGGTGGCCTGGCGATGCTGCTCGAGCAGGCGTACGGGCAAGTCGAGCAGTTCACCGGCGAGCCGGCACCTCGTGCGGTCATGCGTGCTGCATTGGCCACTGCCGAGTGAGTACGACTTCCCGATAGTCCACAGCCAGCGGGTTGTCCACAGGGCAATCCGCGATCAGGTGTTTTCCCGTGGCCGGCCGTGGGAGGGATGCGACCCTTCGGGCCATGTTCAGTCTGTGTGCGGCGTCGGTGATCGGTGCCGTTGCCGGGGTAGCGATGCGATTCGGTCTGGTCCGGTGGGATCCACGGTTTCTGCCGTTGTTGTCCGCGGTGGGTACCGGATGGGTCTGGTGGCGGTTCGGCGAGACCACCTACTGGGTTCCTTTGTGCGTGCTGACATGGTGGTTCGTCGCGCTCAGTGCCGTCGACCTACGGCGTCGCCGGTTGCCGAACGAATTGACGATCCCGGGTGCGATCGTGGTCACGACGATGCTCGTGTCGGTGGGGTCGGCGAGGGCATTGCTCGGCGGAGTCCTACTGTTCGCGATCTACCTCGTCGTGCACCTTCTCGCGCCGTCTGCGTTCGGTGCCGGGGACGTGAAGCTGGCGTGGTCGGTGGGCTCGATCGCAGCTCTCGGCGGTGGGGAAGGATGGGTGATCGCGGCGCTCTCGGCACCACTGGCAACTGCCGTGGTGGGATCGATCGTCGCTGCCGTCGGGCACAGTCGGGCACGTATTCCGCACGGCCCGTCCATGTGCGCGGCGACCCTGCTGGCATCCGCAGCTTGCCTGACGTGAAAAGATGCTCGAGTGCTGCGCTGGATAACTGCCGGAGAATCCCACGGACCCGCTCTCGTCGCCATTCTCGAAGGAATGGTCGCGGGAGTCGAGGTGACCTCGGACGATATTGCCTCCCAACTCGCCCGCCGTCGTCTCGGCTACGGCCGCGGGGCCCGAATGAAGTTCGAGGCGGACAAAGTCACGCTCACCGGCGGTGTGCGGCACGGCCGCACCATGGGCGGGCCAGTCGCGATCGAGGTCGGCAACACCGAATGGCCCAAGTGGGAGCAGGTGATGTCGGCCGATCCGGTCGACGAAGCCGTGCTTGCCGATCTCGCGCGTAACTCCCCGCTGACTCGCCCGCGCCCCGGACACGCAGATTTCTCCGGAATGCTCAAGTACGGCTTCGACGATGCGCGCCCGGTTCTCGAACGCGCGAGCGCACGCGAGACCGCGGCCAGGGTTGCCATCGGCACGGTGGCGCGCCTCTTCCTGAAGCAGGCGTTCGGCGTCGACGTGGTGTCCCATGTGATCTCCATCGGAGCATCCGATCCGTACGTGGGTCCGCCGCCTGCAGGTGACGATCTCGACGCGATCGACGCCTCCCCGGTGCGCGCGTTCGACAAGGCCGCCGAGGAGTCGATGATCGCCGAGATCGAAGCGGCGAAGAAGGACGGCGACACCCTCGGCGGCGTCGTCGAGGTCGTCGTGCACGGCCTCCCCGTCGGCCTCGGGTCCTTCGTCTCCGGAGAGCGCAAGCTCGACGCCAGGCTGGCCGCAGCGCTGATGGGAATCCAGGCCATCAAGGGTGTCGAGATCGGCGACGGTTTCGAGACCGCTCGCCGCCGCGGCAGTGTCGCCCACGACGAGATCAAGCCCGGCCCCGACGGGGTGCTGCGCTCGACCAACCGCGCAGGCGGCATCGAGGGCGGGATGACCAACGGCGAGCCACTGCGAGTACGGGCCGCGATGAAACCCATCTCCACCGTGCCGCGCGCGCTGGCGACAGTCGACATGAGCACCGGAGACGAAGCGGTCGCCATTCATCAGCGCTCGGACGTCTGCGCCGTTCCGGCCGCCGGTGTCGTCGCCGAAACGATGGTTGCCTTGGTGGTCGCGCAGGCAGCGTTGGAGAAGTTCGGTGGGGATTCGCTGGCGGAGACGACGAGCAACGTCGACCACTACGTGAAGGGCACCGCCGCCCGACCTCCACGATGAGCCCGTACGCGGTCCTCGTCGGACCGCCGGGAGCAGGCAAGTCGACCATCGGCAGACGGCTTGCGCAGGCGTTGAATCTGGAGCTGTTCGACACCGACGTAGCCATCGAACGAGAGACCGGTCGCACGATCGCCGATATCTTCTCCCATGACGGCGAGCCGGCATTTCGGCAGATCGAGGAGCGGATAGTGGCGGGCGCGCTGGCCTCGCACGACGGCATAGTCTCCCTCGGCGGTGGTGCAGTGCTGTCTGCTGCAACGCGCGCTCTGCTGTCGAAGCACACGGTTGTATACCTGGAAATCAGTGTGGCAGAAGGGCTTCGGCGGACGGGGGCCAATACGGTGAGGCCACTCCTTGCCGGTCCCGATCCCCGTGCGAAGTATCAGGAACTGATGCGGTACCGGCGGCCCCTCTACCGTTCGGTGGCCACGGTGCGCGTGCGAACCGACAGTCGCAGCCCGGCCCGAGTGGTGGGCCAGCTGGTCTCGAAACTGACTGCGATCGCACCCGTGCCCGCGCGCAACATGAACGACGAAACCCCCAGTAGATGAAGGTGATTCGATGACAGAGCCAGTGCGCGTCCAGGTCGAGACTGCCAGCCCGTACCCGGTGATCATCGGTCGAGGTCTGTTGACGGACCTGGTCGACGAGCTCGCCGGAACCGCCACCGTGGCGATCTTTCACCAACCACCGCTGGCCGAAACGGCCGAGGCCGTGCGTGCGGCCTTGGCGGAGAAGGGAATCGACGCACACCGCATCGAGATTCCGGATGCCGAGGACGGTAAGGACCTCGCTGTGGCGGGATTCTGCTGGGAGGTGTTGGGCCGTATCGGCCTCACCCGCAGCGATGCCATCGTCAGCCTGGGCGGCGGAGCCGCGACGGACCTGGCCGGATTCGTGGCAGCAACGTGGATGCGCGGGGTCCGTATCGTGCACGTACCGACGACGCTGCTCGCCATGGTCGACGCGGCCGTCGGCGGCAAGACGGGCATCAACACCGACGCCGGTAAGAACCTCGTCGGGTCCTTCCACGAACCTGCTGCCGTGCTGATCGACCTCGCCACGCTCGAGACCGTGCCCAAGAACGAGATCGTCTCGGGCATGGCCGAGGTGATCAAGACCGGTTTCATCGCCGATCCGAAGATTCTGGACATCATCGAAGCCGATCCGGCGGCGGCGCTCGATCCGACCGGTGACGTTCTACCGGAGTTGATCAAGCGATCGGTCGAGGTCAAGGCGAAGGTCGTGGCGGCGGATCTGCGCGAGTCGAACCTCCGCGAGATCCTGAACTACGGTCACACCCTTGCCCACGCCATCGAGCGACGCGAGCAGTACCGGTGGCGCCACGGTGCTGCAGTGTCGGTCGGTCTGGTGTTCGCGGCCGAGCTCGGACGGCTCGCCGGCCGTCTGGATGACGCCACGGCCGACAGACATCGATCGATTCTCGAATCGGTCGGCTTGCCGGTCACCTACGACGAGCACGCGTTCGGGGACCTGCTCAAAGGCATGCAGACGGACAAAAAAAATCGCGCCGGACTGTTGCGGTTCGTGGTCCTGGACGGTCTGGCCAAGCCGGGACGGCTGGAGGGTCCAGATCCGGCGCTGCTCGTCGCCGCATTCTCCGCAGTCGGTCGCGAGGCCCCGGCAACCGGTGGGTCCGCCATCATGTTGTGACACTCGGCCCCGGGCTCCGGACGAGATGAGAACGGGCGGTGAGCGACGCGTCATGCGTCGCTCACCGCCCGTGTGTTCGTAGCGGGGGTCAGGAACCGTCGGCGGTGCCGTGCCGGTTGCCGCGCTTGTCCAGTCGGGGCTTTCCGTCGGCGTCCACTGCCGAGAAGACCTCGGTGTCGGCTTCGCCGTGCTCTGCAGCCCACTGAGGTTCGGATCGCGTCGGTTCGGACCGCGTCTGCTCTGCCTGCGATCGAGTGCCGCGACTCGACTCGGTGCGTTCCGCGCTGCCCGCATTCACCAGCTCGCGGTTGTGCGCACGGTCGGCGTCGGAGGTGGCCAGCTTCTTCTTCGCGTCGCGGTTGACGATCAGCCGACCCACGAACACCGCAATGGTGGCAACGACGAAAATGGTGAGGATGGTGAACGCTGCACCGGAGGTGAGCTCGAAGATCAGACCGTTCTGACCGAGGCTGAAGTCGACGAAGAAGTCGATGATCCAACTGAGCAGTCCAGCGAGCAGTCCTGCGACGACCGCGGCCTTGAGCCACACCATCGTGAGGTCCTGGCCGTCGTCGGGATCAGGATGATTGCGTCGATCGCGAACGCCGTCGATTCCTGCCCAGACGACGATCACGAGGATCACGAGGGCATACGCCACCCATCGCAGCGCCGAGCCGCTCAGCGGCCACATCGATACTGCCGCCCCCAGCAGCAATCGAACGACGGCGTTGATCAATCCCATACCTATGCCACGCACTGCCCACCCAGTCATGCGGCACAGCATATCCGCACGTCGCCGTTCGTGTGGCAGGGCCCACAAAGTTCGAGTCCGATGTGTCCGGGCCGAGGCACGTCGGGGACAGCAGTAATGTCGAGCGCATGCCTGCTGATTTCGGTGCCCGTCGTGGTGCCCTGCGAGAACTGTTGGCCGCCGACGGCCTCGACTCGATGTTGATCACCGACTTGCTGAACGTGCGTTATCTGACCGGTTTCACCGGCTCGAACGCGGCCCTGCTGGTCTCGGCGTCGGATTCCGTCGACGGTGAGAACGAGACCGTGATCTGCACCGACGGTCGGTATGTCACCCAGGTCGCCGAGCAGGTGCCGGATCTGCGTGCCGAGATCGACCGCGCATCGGCGATCCACCTCCTCCGGTCGGGAGTGTCGGGCCGTGGCGGCCGCATCGGTTTCGAGAGTCACGTCGTGACGGTCGATGCCCATCGCAGCTGGGCCGAGTTGGACGGGGGCGTCGAGTTGGTGCGCGCACCCGGTGTCGTCGAGTCGTTGCGCATGGTCAAGGACGAGTTCGAGGTGGGATTGCTCCGTGACGCGTGCCGCGCTGCCGACGATGCGCTCGCCCAATTGCTGGCCAGGGGCAGCATTCGCGCCGGGAGAACCGAGCGTGAGGTGGCCCGCGAACTGGAATCTGCGATGCTCGACCACGGTGCCGATGCGATCTCGTTCGAGACCATCGTGGCTGCAGGCGTCAATT
This sequence comes from Rhodococcus sp. IEGM1428, assembly GCF_050321865.1. NCBI lineage: Bacteria > Bacillati > Actinomycetota > Actinomycetes > Mycobacteriales > Nocardiaceae > Rhodococcus > Rhodococcus sp. IEGM1428. The sequence continues at coordinate 1,466,593 of NZ_JBNQFW010000001.1, forward strand.
CCGCAGTGCCGCATCACCGACCGACGGATGCGGTGTTGGCCGAGGGGGACTTCGTGAAGCTGGACTTCGGGGCGCTCGTGGGCGGGTACCACTCCGACATGACCCGGACCTTCGTGATCGGTGGTCCGGCGCAGTGGCAGCGCGACCTGTACGAGTTGGTGCAGCAGTCGCAGACGGCCGGTCGAGAGGCGCTGGCACCAGGGGTGAACACCGCCTCGGTCGACGCGGCGTCGCGCTCGGTCATCGAGGACGCAGGGTACGGCGAGTACTTCTTGCACGGGCTCGGTCATGGCGTCGGCCTGGAAATCCACGAAGCGCCGGGAATCGCGAAGACGAGCACCGGTACACTGCTGAGCGGTGCAGCGGTCACCGTCGAGCCGGGTGTCTACTTCTCCGGTCGCGGCGGCGTTCGGATCGAGGACACACTCGTCGTTCGTGACGGGGGTCCGGAACTGCTCACCCTGACAAGCAAGGAACTCACGTCCGTCTAGCGCGCGGGCGGGAGCGAATCCAAGCCCGTGACCGACGGCGCGTCACGCGCACAAACGATTGAGGAGACGCGAAGCAAGTGGCTTCCACCAGCGATTTCAAGAACGGCCTGGTTCTCAACCTGGAGAACCAGCTGTGGTCGATCATCGAATTTCAGCACGTCAAGCCAGGTAAGGGACCCGCATTCGTGCGGACCAAGCTCAAGAACGTGCTCTCGGGCAAGGTCGTCGACAAGACGTTCAACGCCGGTGTGAAGGTCGAGACCGCGACGGTCGACCGCCGCGACATGACGTACCTCTACCACGACGGCAGCGACTACGTGTTCATGGACGCAGACACGTACGACCAGCTCTCGATCGGTGAGGCCACCGTCGGCGACGGAGCCCGCTTCCTGCTCGAGAACCTCCGGGTCCAGGTCGCCATGCACGAGGGCGTCCCGCTGTACGTCGAGCTTCCCGTCACCGTCGAGCTCGAGGTCAAGCACACCGACCCTGGTCTGCAGGGCGACCGCTCCACCGGTGGTACCAAGCCTGCGACACTCGAGACCGGAGCCGAGATCTCGGTGCCGCTCTTCATCAACACCGGCGACAAGCTCAAGGTCGACTCGCGTGACGGCAACTACCTCGGGCGTGTGAACTCCTAACGTGTCATCGAAGAAGTCGACATCCTCCGGCGCGCAGAACGGTGCCCCCGGCGCGAAGAAGCTGGGCGCGCGTCACAAGGCCCGCAAGCGCGCGGTGGACTTTCTGTTCGAGGCAGAGGCGCGCAACGTCGATCCGGTGAACCTGGCCGCCGAGCGCATCGAGCTCGCTCGAGCCGACGACACCATCGCGCCGGTCAGCGACTACACCTCGACGTTGGTCGAGGGAGTTGCGGAGAACCTGGATCGCCTCGACGGGGTGATTGCCGATCACCTCAAGGATTGGACGCTCACGCGTCTTCCAGCGGTCGACCGGGCCATCCTTCGGATTGCCGTCTGGGAGCTGTTCCATGCCACCGACGTGCCTCCGGTCGTGGCCGTCGACGAGGCCGTCGAGCTGGCCAAACAGTTGTCCACCGACGACTCGCCCGGCTTCGTCAATGGTGTGCTCGGCCAGATCGTCCTCGTGGCACCGCAGGTACGTGCCGCGGCGGCGGCCGTATCGAGCCGTCCGCAGGTAGACACGGCCGGCGACGCGTCCGTCGACGCCGAGCACTGATCGAACGCTCGACGGTCCTGTGACCGAACGCTCTGCGAGCCTGGTAGGTGTGGTTCGCAGAGCGTTGCTAGGCTCTACGAAGTTCTATGTCAGACATCCTTTAACGATCCGTCCAGAGAGGCGGAGAAGGAGGTCGTAGTTTGCCTGCGCCCGAAAGCTCGTCTGCGAACCCTGCCGTTCGCGAATTGCTGTCCTCGGCCGATGTGGGACGAACCATCTCCCGCATGGCTCATCAGATCATCGAGAAAACTGCGCTCGACGCTGCCGACTCGCCGCGCGTCGTCCTGCTGGGTATTCCCACCCGCGGCACCACCCTGGCCGAGCGCCTCGCCGAACGCATCGAGGCATTCTCCGGCGTGCGACCCCCGCTGGGGTCTCTCGACATCACCCTGTACCGCGACGATCTGCGGAACAAGCCGCACCGCCCACTCGAGCGGACATCGGTCCCGGTCGGCGGCGTCGACGACGCGTTGGTCGTGCTGGTCGACGACGTGCTGTTCTCGGGCAGAACGGTCCGCTCCGCGCTCGATGCGCTACGGGACCTCGGTCGTCCACGCGCCGTGCAGCTGGCGGTTCTCATCGACCGCGGCCACCGCGAACTTCCCCTCCGTGCGGACTACGTGGGCAAGAACGTCCCCACCGCGCGCACCGAGGACGTCTCGGTGTTGCTGTCCGAACACGACGGCCGCGACGGTGTCAGCCTGTCCGAGGGGGGATCGGCGCGATGAAGCACCTGCTCTCGGTCGCCGATCTCACCGTCGACTCGGCCACCGAACTTCTCGACGAAGCCGAACGCTTCGAGCAAGCGCTGCTCGGCCGCGAGGTGAAGAAGCTGCCGACACTGCGCGGCCGCACGATCATGACGGTCTTCTTCGAGAACTCGACGCGCACTCGCGTCTCGTTCGAGGTAGCCGGCAAGTGGATGAGTGCCGACGTCATCAACGTCAGTGCCAGCAGTTCCTCGGTGTCGAAGGGGGAGTCGCTCCGCGACACCGCGATGACATTGCGTGCTGCCGGAGCCGACGCCCTGATCGTTCGACACCCGGCATCCGGTGCTGCTCACCAGATCGCTCAGTGGACTGCAGATCAAGGTGCTGGCCTAGATGGTCGTTCCGCAGGCTCCACTCCTGGTGGAGGTCCTGCCGTCATCAACGCGGGCGACGGTACGCACGAACATCCCACCCAGGCCCTGCTCGACGCTCTTACGGTTCGTCAACGTCTCGGCAACATCGCCGGCCGACGAGTCGCGATCGTCGGCGACATCCTGCACAGCCGGGTGGCGCGCTCGAACGCCATCCTGCTGGCCAAGCTCGGGGCCGAGGTGGTGCTGATCGCGCCACCGACTCTGCTTCCCGTCGGAGTGACCGGCTGGCCGGTGCGGGTCTCACACGACATCGACGCCGAACTGCCCGGGTTGGACGCCGTGCTGATGCTGCGGGTCCAAGCAGAACGGATGAACGGCGGGTTCTTCCCCTCGGCTCGGGAGTACTCCATCACGTACGGGCTCTCGCAGCGCCGGCTCGAGCTGCTGCCCGATCATGCCGTCGTGCTGCATCCCGGTCCGATGCTGCGCGGTATGGAGATTGCGTCGTCGGTCGCAGATTCTCCCAAAACTGCAGTCTTGCAACAGGTTACGAATGGAGTTCACGTGCGGATGGCAGTGCTGTTCCGATTGCTGGTCGGTTCGGACGGGGGTGCTTCGTGACCGTATCCACGTCCTCGGTTCTGCTGCGGGGCGTCCTGCTGTACGGCGAGGGCTCCGAAACCGACGTGCTGATCACCGGCGAGGAGATCGCCGCAATCGGTGCCGACCTCGATGCCGACGGCGCGCAGGTGATCGAAGCCCGCGGCCACATTCTGCTGCCCGGATTCGTCGACATGCACACTCATCTGCGCGAGCCGGGCCGGGAGGACACGGAGACGATCGAATCCGGTTCGGCCGCTGCCGCTCTTGGCGGTTACACCGCGGTGTTCGCCATGGCGAACACCGATCCGGTTGCCGATTCGGTGGTCGTGACCGACCATGTGTGGCGCCGCGGACAGGAAGTCGGGCTCGTCGACGTCCACCCGGTCGGAGCGATCACCGTCGGGTTGAAGGGCAAGCAACTCGCCGAGATGGCCACGATGGCCGCGGGAATCGGCAGGGTGAAGATGTTCTCCGATGACGGACACTGCGTCGACGATCCGCTGATCATGCGTCGGGCGTTGGAGTACTCGAGTTCGCTCGGTGTGCTCATTGCTCAGCACGCCGAGGAGCCCAGGCTCACCGTCGGTGCCGTCGCACACGAGGGGCCCACCGCGGCGCGGCTCGGACTGGCCGGTTGGCCGCGTGCGGCAGAGGAATCGATCGTCGCGCGCGACGCTCTGCTCGCCCGAGACGCGGGCGCCAGGGTGCACATCTGCCACGCGTCTACCGCCGGCACCGTCGAGTTGATGAAGTGGGCTCGTGGACAGGGCATTTCGATCACCGCCGAAGTAACCCCGCATCATCTGCTGCTCGACGACTCCCGTCTGGAAACGTACGACGCGATCAACAAGGTGAATCCACCACTGCGCGAGAAGTCCGATGTCGACGCCCTCCGTCGAGGCCTCGCCGACGGTGTGATCGATTGTGTGGCAACCGATCACGCGCCCCACGCCGAGCAGGACAAGTGCTGTGAATTCTCGATCGCACGTCCCGGCATGCTCGGACTCGAGACCGCACTGTCCATCGTGGTCGACACGATGGTGACTCCCGGCCTGCTCGATTGGCGGGGTGTGGCGAGAGTGATGAGCGAGCGTCCTGCGCAGATCGTCGGATTGGCCGACCAGGGCCGGCCGATCGAGGTGGGCGAGATCGCCAACCTCACCGTGGTCGATCCGGACACGAGCTGGACGGTATCGGGCAAGAAGTTGGCCAGCGTCGCGCACAACACGCCGTTCGAGGACATGACCTTCTCCTCGAAGGTGACCACGACCGTGTTGCGCGGACGAATCACAGTCCGCGACGGCGCAGTAGCAAACAGCTCAGTGGCGAACAGGGCAGGGGAGTAGAGCGGTGGACAGAGTTCTGATCGTCATCGGATTCATCCTGTTCTGGGCGCTGATGATCGCGCTGATCTTCTGGGGTTGGCGAGGACGGCAGAAGCGTCAGGAAGAGCGAATCGGTGAATTCCCGGCCGTGCCAGACGACTTGGGTGCCACGCACATCGAGCCGACCACCGGCCTGTACGTCGGCAGCACCATCGCGCCGAGCTGGCAGGACCGGATCGCCGTCGGCGACATCGGCCACCGCGCCACCGGTGAACTCTCCCGATACGAGAAGGGGATTCTTCTCGATCGAAACGGCGAATCTCCCATCTGGATTCCAGCGGCATCGATTCGTGCGATCCGCACCGAACGCGGATTGGCGGGCAAGGTCATGACCAAGGACGGGCTCCTTGTCATCCGCTGGGAGCTGCCGACAGGGACCGAGATAGACACCGGCTTCCGGGCCGACGACAAGCAGATCTACCCGGTGTGGACAGCAAGTTCCACCGGAGAAACCAAGGAGGAAACCGCGTGAGCAGCGCAGTTCTTGTTCTGGAGGACGGCCGGACATTCCGCGGCACCACATTCGGCGCACAGGGGCGCACCCTCGGCGAGGCCGTGTTCTGCACCGGAATGACCGGGTACCAGGAGACACTCACCGACCCGAGCTACCACCGACAGATCGTCGTCGCGACTGCGCCGCAGATCGGCAACACCGGCTGGAACCAGGAAGACGGTGAAGCCGCCAGCGCCCAGGATCCCAACAAGATCTGGGTCGCCGGCTACGTCGTCCGAGATCCGGCCCGCCGCACCTCGAGTTGGCGCTCGACCGGGACTCTGCAGGATCAGCTCGAGGCGCAGAACGTCGTGGGCATCGCCGGAATCGACACGCGCGCACTTGTCCGGCACCTGCGTACCCGCGGCTCGATGCGAGCGGGAGTGTTCTCGGGCGACGCGCTCGGCACCTCGGGCGAGATGCTCGAGCAGGTGGTCGGTCAGCCGTCGATGCTCGGTGCCGATCTCGCCGGTGAAGTGACCACTGGAGCCGGCTACACCATCGAGCCGACCGGCGACGCTCGATTCACCGTCGTCGCAGTCGATCTCGGTATCAAGACCAACACTCCGCGGATGTTCGCCGAGCGCGGTATCCGCGTGCACGTGGTGCCGTCGAACACCACCATCGAGCAGGTTCTGGAGCTGAACCCGGACGGTGTCTTCCTGTCCAACGGACCGGGCGACCCGGCCACGGCCGACACCAGCGTCGCGTTGACCAGAGAAGTGCTCGAGCGGAAGCTGCCCCTGTTCGGCATCTGCTTCGGCAACCAGATCTTCGGGCGGGCACTCGGCCGCGGCACCTACAAGATGAAGTTCGGGCACCGCGGCATGAACATCCCGGTGATCGAACACACCACCGGCCGCATCGCGATCACTGCACAGAACCACGGATTCGCACTCGAAGGCGAAGCAGGCGAGGAGTTCGACACCGACTTCGGTCGCGCCCGGATCAGCCACACGTGCGCCAACGACGGCACCGTCGAAGGCGTCGAACTGATCGACGGGAGCGCCTTCTCCGTGCAGTACCACCCCGAGGCCGCGGCCGGTCCGCACGACGCCGCCTACCTCTTCGACCGTTTCACCAGCGTCCTTCAGGAGAAGAAGTAATGCCACGCCGCACAGACCTGAACCACGTCCTGGTCATCGGATCGGGCCCGATCGTCATCGGTCAGGCCTGCGAGTTCGACTACTCCGGCACCCAGGCCTGCCGAGTGCTGCGCGAGGAAGGCCTCCGCGTCAGCCTCGTGAACTCCAACCCGGCGACGATCATGACCGATCCCGAGTTCGCCGACGCCACCTACGTCGAGCCCATCACGGCGGAGTTCATCGAGAAGATCTTCGCCCGCGAGGCCGAGCAGGGGCACCCCATCCAAGCTGTGCTCGCCACCCTCGGTGGACAGACGGCTCTCAACGCCGCCGTCGCACTGCACGATCAGGGCATTCTCACCAAGTACGGTGTCGAGCTGATCGGTGCCGATTTCGACGCGATCCAGCGCGGTGAGGATCGACAGAAGTTCAAGGACATCGTCGCCAAGGTCGGTGGCGAGTCCGCGAAGTCGGCTGTCTGCTACACGATGGACGAAGTGCGCGAGACCGTCGCCGAGCTCGGCTTCCCGGTCGTCGTGCGTCCGTCGTTCACCATGGGCGGTCTCGGATCGGGACTGGCCTACAACGACGAGGACCTGACCCGGATCGCCGGCGGCGGCCTGGCGGCCTCGCCCACGGCGAACGTCCTCATCGAGGAGTCCATCCTCGGTTGGAAGGAATACGAGCTCGAGCTCATGCGCGACGGCCGCGACAACGTGGTCATCGTCTGTTCCATCGAGAACGTCGACCCCGTCGGCGTGCACACCGGCGACTCGGTGACCGTCGCACCCGCGATGACGCTGACCGACCGCGAGTACCAGAAGATGCGCGATCTCTCCATCGACATCCTGCGCGAGGTGGGCGTCGACACCGGCGGCTGCAACATCCAGTTCGCGATGGATCCGGCCGACGGCCGACTCGTTGTCATCGAGATGAATCCTCGGGTGTCGCGCTCGTCTGCGCTGGCGTCGAAGGCCACCGGTTACCCGATCGCGAAGATGGCCGCCAAGCTGGCCATCGGCTACACCCTCGACGAGATCGTCAACGACATCACCCGCGAGACCCCGGCGTGCTTCGAGCCGACCCTGGACTACGTGGTCGTAAAGGCACCGCGGTTCGCGTTCGAGAAATTCCCCGGAGCCGACGGCACGCTGACCACGACGATGAAGTCCGTCGGTGAGGCGATGTCGATCGGCCGCAACTTCACCGAGGCATTCGGCAAGGTGATGCGCTCGCTCGAAACCAAGCGCGCGGGGTACTGGACCGGCCCCGAGGTCGAGGCTGAGAGTCTGGAGGAATTGCTGAAGGACCTGTCCGTTCCTCAGGACGGACGGATGTACGGAATCGAGAAGGCGTTCGCGATGGGTGCCACTCTCGAGCAGCTCTTCGAGGCGACCAAGATCGATCCGTGGTTCCTGGACCAGTTCCAGCAGATCCACGAACTCGGCGTCCAGGTTCGCGAGGCGGCCGAATTCGACGAGGCGCTGTTGCGACAGGCGAAGTACCACGGGCTGTCCGACCGCCAGATCGCCGCGTTGCGACCCGAACTCGACGGGGAGGACGGTGTGCGTGCGCTGCGCGACGAGCTCGGCGTGCACCCGGTCTACAAGACCGTCGACACCTGTGCGGCGGAGTTCGAGGCCAAGACCCCGTACCACTACGGCACCTACGAGCTCGACCCCGAAGCCGAGACCGAGGTTGCCCCGCAGCCGGACCGGCCCAAGGTCCTGATCCTCGGATCCGGTCCCAACCGCATCGGTCAGGGCATCGAATTCGACTACAGCTGTGTACACGCGGCGCTGACGCTGTCCGAGGCCGGCTACGAGACGGTCATGGTCAACTGCAACCCCGAGACCGTCTCCACCGACTACGACACCGCCGACCGCCTGTACTTCGAGCCGTTGACCTTCGAGGACGTTCTCGAGGTGTACCGGGCCGAGGCCGCTTCGGGAACGGTGCGCGGGGTCATCGTGCAGCTGGGCGGCCAGACTCCGCTCGGCCTGGCGAAGCGGCTGAAGGCCGCGGGCGTTCCTATCGTCGGAACATCCCCCGAGGCCATCGATCTCGCCGAGGACCGTGGCGAGTTCGGCAAGGTCCTCGACGCGGCCGGGCTGCCCGCTGCCAAGTACGGCACGGCGACCACGTTCGACGGGGCCCGTGAGATCGCGTCGGGCATCGGCTACCCGGTACTGGTCCGTCCGTCGTACGTCCTCGGCGGACGTGGGATGGAAATCGTGTACGACGAGGCGTCTCTCGCGACGTACATCTCCAACGCGACGGAGATCTCGGACGACCGCCCGGTTCTGGTCGACCGCTTCCTCGAAGATGCTGTCGAGATCGACGTCGACGCGCTGTGCGACGGCACCGAGGTGTACATCGGCGGCATCATGGAGCACATCGAGGAGGCCGGCATCCACTCCGGCGACTCGGCGTGCGCTCTGCCGCCCATCACGCTCGGCAAGACCGACCTCGAGAACGTGCGGCGATCCACCGAAGCCCTCGCGAAGGGAATCGGTGTTCAGGGCCTGCTGAACGTGCAGTACGCGCTCAAGGACGACATTCTGTACGTCCTCGAAGCCAACCCCCGTGCGAGCCGGACGGTGCCGTTCGTGTCCAAGGCAACCGCCGTGCAGCTGGCGAAGGCCTGTGCACGGGTGATGTTGGGGGAGAGCATCGCCGAACTTCGGACTGCGGGAATCCTGCCGGAAACCGGAGACGGTGGCACCGTCCCGGCCGGCGCTCCTATCGCCGTCAAGGAAGCGGTGTTGCCGTTCAACCGGTTCCGCCGCGCGGACGGCACCGGCGTCGACACTCTGCTCAGCCCGGAAATGAAGTCCACCGGTGAGGTGATGGGAATCGACTTCGATTTCGGTACCGCCTTCGCCAAGAGCCAGACCGCCGCCTACGGATCGTTGCCTGCAGGTGGCGCGGTGTTCGTATCGGTGGCGAACAAGGACAAGCGCTCGCTGATCTTCCCGGTGAAGCGGCTCGCGGATCTCGGGTTCACCGTCCTGGCAACCGAAGGCACCGCAGATGTGCTGCGGCGCAACGGAATCAAGTGCGAGCAGGTGTACAAGCAGTCGGGTGAGGACGTCCCGGAGGGTGAGCAGACCATCGTCGACCGGATCTTGGCCGGCGACATCGCGATGGTGATCAATACCCCGTACGGCAACTCCGGTCCCCGCGTCGACGGGTACGAGATTCGCAGCGCGGCAGTGGCACAGAACATCCCGTGCATCACCACGGTGCAGGGTGCGTCGGCGGCAGTGCAGGGCATCGAAGCCGGTATCGCAGGCGGAATCGGTGTTCGCTCGCTCCAGGACCTGCATGCGGGACTGAAGGAAGGTCTGGTCGTGCCATGAGTCATCTCGGCTGGTCGGATCGGTTGCGTTCGGCGGTGAGTGCGCGCGGTCGGCTCTGCGTCGGCATCGATCCACATCCCGCCCTGCTCGACGCCTGGGAGTTGCCGCGCTCGGCCGACGGTCTCGAGGTGTTCGCCGAGCTGTGCGTCGAGGCGTTCGTCGGCGAAGTCGCGATCGTCAAGCCGCAGGTGGCGTTCTTCGAGGCATACGGATCTGCCGGGTACGCGGTGCTCGAGCGCACCGTCAGTGTGTTGCGTGACGCCGGCACCCTGGTGATCGCCGATGCCAAGCGCGGCGATATCGGCACCACGATGGATGCGTACGCGCACGCGTGGCTCGAGCCCGAGTCGCCGTTGTCTTCCGATGCGGTCACGGTGTCGCCGTACCTGGGCTTCGATTCTCTGAACGAGACTGTCGAGCGCGCGGTGCTACACCAGCGCGGGCTGTTCGTGTTGGCCAGAACGTCCAATGTCGAGGGGGCGACTCTGCAGCAGGCCACGGCCTCCGACGGCAGATCGGTCGCGCAGTCGATCGTCGACGCGGCGGTCGTACGTAACCGTGTCGATCCCGACACCGTGGGTCTGGTCGTCGGTGCCACGCGTGATCACGGACTCGATCTGTCGGATTACACCGGACCGATCCTGGCGCCGGGTCTGGGAGCACAGGGGGCGACGATTGCCGACCTCGCGGACATCTTCCGCGATTGCCGTGAGCTCGTGCTCCCCAACTCGTCTCGTGGTGTTCTGGCGGCCGGGCCGTCGGTCACGGCTCTCCGCGACGCGGCGACACGTCTGCGTGACGATATCGAAGCCGGTCTCGCATAGTCGACGCTGCTGCGCTCCGGCACTCGGGGGCGAGTTAGCGGTGAACGCGAGTCGTCGGTACGGTCGCTAGCGCTGCCGACGAACAGTGCAGATCGCCGATGACCGCGGTCCGTGGCAGTGGTACACCGATGGTCGACGTGCAGACAGCGATCGTGTGCGTCGTACCACCCAGAACGAGAAGACGGAGGAACCGACAGTGGCCCTTCCCCAGTTGACCCCCGAGCAGCGTGCCGCTGCCCTCGAGAAGGCAGCGATCGCACGGAAAGCGCGCGCCGAGCTCAAGGAGCGACTCAAGCGTGGCGGCACCGATCTCAAGCAGGTGCTCAAAGATGCCGAGACTGACGAGATTCTCGGAAAGATGAAGGTGTCCGCGTTGCTCGAGGCGTTGCCCAAGGTAGGCAAGGTCAAGGCCGCGGAGCTGATGACGGAATTGGAGATCGCACCGACGCGTCGCCTTCGTGGTCTCGGAGATCGGCAGCGCAAGGCGCTGCTGACGAAGTTCGATTTCGAGGCCTGACCACAGTGGGTGACACTGCGACTTCATCGGCCCCATCGAACGAGCGGGGTCGATTGGTGGTGCTCTCCGGTCCCTCGGGCGTCGGCAAGTCCAGTGTCGTTCGGCTCGTGCGCGCGGCGTTGCCCGAGCTCGTGTTCAGCGTGTCGGTCACGACTCGGTCACCCCGACCGGGTGAGACCGACGGACAGGACTACCACTTCGTCTCCGCCGACGAGTTCGACCGCATGATCGCCGACGGCGAGCTGCTCGAGTGGGCGAGCATCCACGGCGGCCTGCAGAGGTCCGGCACTCCGGCCGCGCCCGTCGAGGCCGCTCTCGACGCGGGCAGCCCGGTTCTGCTCGAGCTCGATCTGGCGGGTGCCCGGGCGGTGCGCGTGTCGAAACCGGAGGCTCTACTGGTCTTCATGGCTCCGCCCACATGGGAAGACCTCGTCTCCCGATTGGTCGGACGCGCGACCGAGGAAAGCGCGGCCACGGAGCGTCGACTGGAGACGGCGAGGGTGGAATTGGCCGCGCAGGACGAGTTCGACACCGTGGTTGTCAATACCGATGTCGACCATTCGTGCGAACAGTTGGTATCCTTCTTGGTCGGTAGGTCGTCGGTCGGCAACAGCTGACCATTCCCACGGCGCACGAGGCCCCGACCAGCTAGTTCGTAGCACCAACGATGCAATTTCAGGAGATCATCAGTGAGCAGCATTTCAGCGGCCGTTTCCGACTTCGACGGACGCAGCGCTCTGCCGGCCTACGACACGCCGCTCGGCATCACCAATCCGCCCATCGACGAGTTGCTTGCCCGCACCTCGTCCAAGTACGCACTGGTCATCTACGCAGCCAAGCGCGCACGCCAGATCAACGATTACTACAACCAGCTCGGTGACGGCATCCTCGAGTACGTGGGACCCCTGGTCGAGCCAGGCCTGCAGGAGAAGCCGCTGTCGATCGCACTGCGAGAGATCCACGCAGATCTCCTCGAGCACACCGAAGGCGAATAAGAACCTCACAGAGGACATCTGACTTGCATGTCGTCGTCGGAGTAGGCGGAGGTATCGCCGCCTACAAGAGTTGTTCGCTCATTCGTAGCTTCACCGAGAGCGGGCATCGGGTTCGAGTGATTCCGACCGAATCCGCGCTCGAGTTCGTCGGACGTGCGACGTTCGAGGCGCTCTCCGGCCAACCGGTGCACACCGGCGTCTTCGCGGACGTTCCGGAAGTTCCTCACGTGCGTCTGGGCCAGGAGGCGGACCTCGTCGTTGTAGCGCCGGCCACCGCGGACCTGATGGCCCGGATTGCGGGAGGGCGTGCGGACGACCTGCTCACCGCAACTCTTCTCACTGCGCGCTGCCCTGTTGTTCTCGCACCGGCGATGCACACCGAGATGTGGGAGCACCCGGCCACTGTCGCCAACGTCGCCACGCTTCGATCGCGTGGCACACACGTGATCGAGCCGGCGTCCGGGCGGTTGACCGGACGTGACACCGGTTCGGGGCGGCTTCCGGAACCGGACGAGATATTCGCTCTGTCGATGCTCGTGAGCGAGAGAGCCGATGCGCTGCCACGAGATCTCGAGGGTCGTCGTGTTCTGGTGTCCGCCGGAGGCACCCGTGAGCCCCTGGACCCGGTTCGTTTTCTGGGTAACCGGAGTTCGGGCAAGCAGGGATATGCGCTGGCCAGGGTCGCCGCGCAGCGCGGTGCCCAGGTGACCTTGGTTGCCGGATACACCAGCGACCTGGACACGCCGGCTGCAGTCGACGTCGTGAACGTCAAGACCGCCTCGGACATGCAGGACGCCGTTCGCAAGTATGCCGTCGGCGTCGATGCAGTGGTCATGGCGGCCGCGGTTGCGGATTTCCGCCCCGAGTCCATTGCGGGGAGCAAGATCAAGAAGGGCGCGAACGAGCCGTCCTCGATTCCGTTGATCCGCAACGACGACATACTCGCCGGCCTGGTCGCTGCTCGACGGGACGGCAACATCGAATCATCGACCGTCATCGTCGGGTTCGCAGCCGAGACAGGCGACGCAGACGGCGATGTGCTGACATACGCGCGGGCCAAGCTCGAACGCAAGGGCTGCGATCTGCTCGTGGTGAACGCGGTCGGTGACGGCAAGGCATTCGAGGTGGACCACAACGACGGTTGGTTACTCGGAGCCGATGGTTCCGAGGCCGCATTGGGAGAAGGCTCGAAAGCTCTCCTCGCGAGCCGCGTCCTGGACTCGGTGGTGCAGATGCTCGATACGAGGAGCCCTCGACCGACTTCGAATCCCCGATGATGCCAAGGGTGCACGAGCGATGTTGTCCCGGCTACTGTGCTGGGCACCTGCTGTACCGATCGTAGAAATCAGGTTTGCCGCGTTCCGGCAGGGGCGATAACACCGAGAGAACGTCAATTTTTGTGGAGTGCCCGACCGGCGCGCGGCGTCGGGTCGGGCAGGAACATGCGTCGAGAGGAAGTCCGTGAGCACGTCCGGTAGTCGGCTTTTCACCAGCGAGTCCGTTACAGAGGGTCATCCCGACAAGATCTGTGACGCCATCAGCGATTCGATTCTCGATGCTCTGCTCACGGAGGATCCGCGTGCCCGGGTCGCCGTCGAGACGTTGGTCACAACCGGGCAGGTTCATGTTGCAGGTGAGGTCAACACCACAGCGTATGCCGACATCCCGAAGATCGTGCGCGAGAAGGTCCTCGAGATCGGATACGACTCGTCGGCAAAGGGCTTCGACGGTAACTCGTGCGGAGTGAACGTCGCCATCGGTGCGCAGTCTCCGGAAATTGCTCAGGGCGTCGACCATTCTCACGAGGCTCGCGTCGAGGGGCTGTCCGACGACGAGATCGACCGGCAGGGCGCGGGGGACCAGGGCCTGATGTTCGGGTACGCCAACACCGACACGCCCGAGCTGATGCCGTTGCCGATCGCGTTGGCCCACCGTCTCGCACGGCGGCTGACAGAGGTCCGCAAGAGCGGAGTGCTGCCGTACTTGCGCCCGGACGGCAAGACTCAGGTGACGATCGAGTACGACGGCGACAACGCTGTTCGTCTGGACACCGTGGTGATCTCGACTCAGCACGCGGCCGACATCGACCTCGACAACCTGCTCACCCCCGACATTCGCGAGAAGGTTCTGGGTTCGGTTCTGGCCGAGTTGAACGTGCCGACCCTCGACACCTCCGACGTGCGTCTGTTGGTCAATCCCACCGGCAAGTTCGTGCTCGGTGGCCCGATGGGTGACGCCGGATTGACCGGACGCAAGATCATCGTCGACACCTACGGCGGCATGGCGCGGCACGGCGGCGGAGCGTTCTCCGGTAAAGATCCGTCGAAGGTCGATCGCAGCGCCGCCTACGCGATGCGGTGGGTCGCCAAGAATGCCGTCGCAGCCGGCCTCGCCGATCGCATCGAGGTCCAGGTGGCGTACGCGATCGGTAAAGCCGCGCCGGTCGGTCTGTTCGTCGAGACCTTCGGCACGGAGAAGACCGATCCTGTGAAGATCCGTGCGGCGATCAGCGAGGTGTTCGACCTGCGCCCCGGCGCCATCATCCGTGATCTGGATCTGCTGCGGCCGATCTACGCTCCCACCGCCGCGTACGGCCACTTCGGCCGCACCGATATCGATCTGCCGTGGGAGTCCACGGACCGGGCCGACAAGCTCCGGGATGCGGCCGGTCTGTAGACAGGGCGAAGACGGTCCAGTACGTACCTCCCCTCGCACCGGCTCGGTTCATCGAGGTCGATCGAGGTCGGAAGAAGTCGAGAAGGAGGTGCGGTGGCGGTCTCGGCACGGGTAGCGGCGTCGAGTCTTCCCATCGCCCGCATCCTCCCGATGTTGCCGCTTGCGCATCTGGACCGCGAATTCGATTACCTCGTACCCGAGGAGTTCGGTGCGGATGCGCAACCCGGCGTCCGCGTTCGAGTGCGGTTCGCGGGCCGTTTGGTCGACGGTTTCGTGGTGGCCAGGCTGGCCGAGACCGACCATGACGGCAAACTCGGATGGCTCGAACGGGTGGTGTCCGCGGAGCAGGTTCTGACTCCCGAGATCGCCGAGCTCGCCGAGGTGGTTGCAGATCGCTACGCCGGAACACGAGCGGACGTGCTGCGTCTGGCCGTACCGGCCCGCCACGCGCGGGTGGAAGCGGAAGCCACACCTGTCGTCGATCCTCCGAGCGAGCCTGCCGTCGACCGCGTGGCATGGTCCGCCTATACCCATGGCCCGAATTTCCTCGATGCCTTGGCGTCCGGCCGCCTCCCGCGAGCCGTGTGGCAGGCGCTGCCCGGCGAACAATGGTCGATTCGTCTGGCCGAGGCGGCCGCGGTGACGGTGGCAGGCGGTAGGTCCGCAGTGGTCGTAGTGCCCGATCAGCGCGACCTCGATCGCCTGGAGGCGGCATGCACGGGGTTGCTCGGGGCCGAGCATGTTGTGGCCTTGTCGGCCGGACTGGGTCCGGCCAAGCGGTATCGGCAGTGGCTACGGTGTCTGCGATCGGGACCTGTCGTCGTCGTCGGCACGCGTAGTGCCGTCTTCGCTCCGGTGTCGACACTCGGCATGATCGCGATCTGGGACGACGGCGACGACAGTTTTGCCGAGCCTCGGTCCCCGTATCCGCACGCGCGCGAGGTGGCGTTGCTCCGTGCTCACGTCTCCGGGGCGGCGGTGGTGATCGGTGGACACTCGCGTACGGCGGAGGCCGAAGCGCTCGTCGACTCCGGCTGGGCCCACGACCTCGTGGCTCCGCGTGAGCTGATCCGAGAGCGTCAACCTCACGTGGTTGCGCTGGCCGATTCGGACCACGCTCTGGCGCGGGATCCAGCGGCTCGCGTGGCACGATTACCGGCGATTGCCTTCGAGGCTGCTCGGGCGGCGTTGAAGGCCGACGCACCTGTGCTGGTGCAGGTTCCGCGTGCGGGCTATGTGCCGTCACTGGCATGCGCGAAGTGCCGGAATCCGGCGCGGTGTCGTCGATGCAACGGCCCGCTGGCGCTGCCCTCGGCTGCGGGCAGCGACGGTGCCAGCAGCCCGACATGTTCGTGGTGCGGAATCGCTGATGCTGCGCATCGGTGCACGGTCTGCGGTTCGCGAAACCTACGTGCCGTCGTGATCGGTGCGGGTCGAACTGCCGAGGAACTGGGGCGGGCCTTTCCTGGTGTTCCCGTGCACAATTCGGGCGGCGCGGCAGTACTCGACTCGGTCCGTCCCGGTGCCGGGCTCGTGGTGTCCACGGTGGGTGCCGAGCCGACGGTCGAGGGTGGCTACGGCGCGGCGTTGCTGCTCGACGGCTGGGCACTGCTCGGCCGCGCAGATCTGCGCGCCGCAGAGGAGACGCTGCGTCGGTGGATGACGGCCGCAGCCATGGTGCGGCCGGGTTCGGAGGGTGGCCGTGTGGTCGTCGTGGCCGAATCCGAAATACCTACCGTGCAGGCTCTGGTTCGCTGGGATCCGTTGTGGCATGCGAGGAGTCAGCTGGACGAGCGTGTGGAGGTTCGCTTTCCGCCGGCCGTGCACGTAGCGGCGATCGACGGCACCACCGACGCGATCACTGCGCTGGTCGAGAGTGCAGACCTGCCCGAGGCAGTGGAAGTGCTCGGACCGGTCGATCTGCCGGACGGCCAACGCCCTCCTGCAAGTAGCGGAGAGGACGGGCTTTCCGGCGATGTGCAGCGGCTGCTGATACGCGTACCCCGCAGTACCGGGGCGGCACTGGCTCGGGCGTTGTCGGCTGCGCAGGCATCTCGCAGTGCCAAGAAACTCGGTGCGGGAGTGCGGATTCAGATAGATCCGATTCGGATCGGTTGACGCTGCCATCGGGGTGCGGCAGGGCTTAAGGTTGCGTCGGGGCGGCGCACGGGGCGCTGACGAGAGGTGGGGTCGGGGACATGAAGAGAAGGCAGCTCTTTCGCCGAGTGACAACAGGTGTGGCAGTGCTGGTGGGGGCAAGGCTGGTTGCGCCTGCCACCGCCGACGCCCTGCCCGGTACCGGCTCGGCGCAGCCTGCCGGGCCTCGGGTTCCGTTGGATCGCCTGCTGCAGATCGTGTCTCTGTCGCACGTCAACGATCCGGCTCTCACTCCGATCTTTCCCGGCGATCCCGAGTTCACTCTCGAGACGGCGTTCACTGTCGCCGAGGACGGGTTCTACCTCCAGTACGTCAAGGAAGGCGAGCACACCGGAACGCATTGGGGAGCTCCCGCGCATTTTCAGGAGGGTGGACTGACCGCCGATCAGCTCGATCCGCAAGACCTGTTTCTGCCCGCAGTGAAGATCGATATCCGCGAGCAGGCGGCGGCCGACGCAGACTACGCCGTCACGGTCGCAGATCTGCAGAGCTGGGAAGCCGTGCATGGACCAATTCCGGCGGGGGCGGCCGTCATTGCGTGGACCGGATGGTCGTCGCGCTGGGGCACCGACGCGTACGCCAACGCAGACTCGGACGGTGTGACACACCAACCCGGCTTCTCGGCGGAGGCGGCTCAGTGGCTGATCGATACGGGCAAGCTCGCAGATCGAGGAGCGCTCGGCACCGATACCTTCGGGCCCGATCTGGGCAACGACGAGACCTACCCGGTGTCGGTCAAGCTCTACGACAGGCGTCGGATCAGCTTGGAGAACCTGACCAATTTGGAGTCCATCCCGGCCACAGGTGCCTACGTTCTGGTCGGCGGCCCCATCAATCGCGCCGGATCTGGTTCTCCTGCAACCATTTTCGGTTTGGTGCCCAGGTTGTCCTGATCGTTGTCGATCGGTACTCGGCTGAGCGTGCCCACGGCGTCGTAGCCGTAGACCCCGGCTTTCCCCTCATGTTTGGCCCGATACATCGCGCGATCGGCGAGCCGCATCAGTTCGTCCTCGTCGACACCGGTGGTTCGTGGTGCGGTGTCGTCGGGGTCGACGCCGGTTGTGCGGCCTATCTGCACGACACCGACGCACGCGCCGACCGAGACCGGATGTCCGTCGATTTCATGGGGAGTGCGCATCGCTTCGGCGATGCGCGCGGCTGTGGCGCGCCCGGTGTCGAGGTCGGCGTGAACCAAGGCGGTGAACTCGTCGCCGCCGAAACGTGCCACCACACCCTCGCCCACGCATCTGTCGAGTCGGCGTGCGAGTTCGATCAACAGTTCGTCGCCGCCGCCGTGCCCGAATCGGTCGTTGACACTCTTGAAATTGTCGAGGTCGATCAGCAGTAGGACTGCGCTCTTCCGGCCCGCTCGGGCGTCGTTCACCGCGGCGCGCAGGTGTTCGTCGAACGACGATCGATTGAGCAGTCCGGTCAGTCCGTCGTGGTGCGCGCGGTAGGTCAGCTCGTCCCGAGCCAGAGTCAAGCTACGGAGCAGGTTGTCGTTCTGTATCAAGGTGATCATCTGTCGGACGACCGAGAGCAGCACCACCGCAACCCCGAGCACGATGACCGTCGAGTCGAGGGTGCCGGTCAGCACACGCAGAACCGCCAGCACGATGCCGATGGCACCCATGAGCGCGTAGGGCAGCAGCATCTGCGTTCGTTCACCGGCGATGCTGTCCGTGCCGGCAAACGCAGTGGGTTCCTGGCCGGGCGTCGAAGGGTTGTAGGTCGAAGGGCCGTATGTCGAGGGGCTGTACACCGAAGGGCCGTTGTCGACGGTTCTCGGTGTGGCGGCCGCGAGCGCGATGAGCGCGGTGCCGGCGATGAATCCGCCGTCCGTCAGGACGGGCATGAACTCTGCCCCGATTGCGACCAGGTACGCGTAGATGCTGTCCGAGATCGCCAGCATCAGGATCCCTGCACCGAGCAGGGTGAGCTGTGACCTGTACCGCGCCGCGATGGTCGGAATCACGATGAGCAGCACGATCATGGCGACGAGAACCAGATCGGTGATGGGATACATGACGGCCACCAGGAACTCGATGGGTTCGGACTCCGACGAGTGCACGACCGCACCGAGCACGGTGGCCCATGACAGAACGAAGAGTGATCCCACGACGACTGCACCGTCGAGCAGCGACATGAGCCAGATGTGGCGGGCACCTGCGGCCGCTCGTCGGGGCGACACTCCCACGAAGGCGAACAGAGCGGGAACGGCGAAGACGGGAAAGAGGAAGAACCCGACGTCTGCGACCGATGCGGTCGGCAGCGGCATGTCGAGCACGGATCGGTAGAAGGCCCATACCGCCATGCCTGCGCTCCAGCACGCCATTCCCGCGGCCATCAGCACGCGCCACTGGCGTTCGGAACCCGTCCGACTCCTGGCGGTCCGCCCGCAGACGACCGTCGCGGCGATTCCGCCTGCGAGCTGTGCGACGTCGTCGATCAGCACCGAGATGCGATGGCCGAGAACGCCGGATCCGACCAGGAGGACGACGGCGAGAACGCAGCCGAGCACGACGACAACCCGTCGCCCCGCTGATCCGGCCATGCGGCCCTCCTCGTTCGTGAGCGAGCGCCGCCCCGCCGGTCGCTGTGATCGGTGGCTCGGACCGGCCGATTCATCGTACCGAGAGGTGGCTGTTGTCCATGGGCTCATCGGTGTCGTAAAGAAGGAATCGGACTCGCGATCTTGCGGAAACTGTATTGTCGATATATCGTCGAAATGTAAATCGATACAGAGGAGAACGACATGAACTACGCATTCGAAGGATTCGCACACGAATTCGGACGCCGCGGAGGCCCCCGGATGGGGCCGTTCGCAGGCAGTGGAGGCGGACGCGCGCACATGCGCGGCGCACCGTTTCAGATGTGGGTTGCCCAGGCCGACGATGACGTCCCGGTGGACGAGGGCGGTCATCGAGAGCGAGGACGCGGAAAGAGAGGACACGGTGAACGCGGCAGGCGCGGTGCAGGAGGTGGGTTCGGACGCGGCCGCGAGGGCATGCGGCCCGGTTTCGGTGCCGGCGGTTTCGGGGCTGGTGGTTTCGGACCGAATGCAGATTTCGGCCGAGGTCGGGGCCGAGGAGGGCGAGGTCGACGCGGAGATGTGCGTGCGGCAATCCTGCTGCTGCTCGAGGAACGTCCGATGCACGGATACGAGCTCATCCAGCAGATCGCCGACAAGAGCAGCGGCACCTGGAAGCCGAGCCCGGGCTCGATCTATCCGGCTCTGTCTCAGCTCGAGGACGAGGGCCTGGTTCTCATCGACAAGGTGGCCGGACGCAAGACGGCAGCTCTCACCGATGAGGGGCGATCGCACATCGAGCAGCATCGCGAGGACCTGGGCAGTCCGTGGGACGACGTCGCCGATTCGGTCGGTTTCGACGCACGGGATCTGCGCGCACTCATCGGACAGTTGATGGGTGCGGCCGGCCAGGTGGCCGGAGTCGGCACGTCCCGACAGGTCGAACAGGCTGCTGACATCCTCGTCGAGGCGCGGAAGTCCATGTACCGCATCCTCGCGGAGGACGGGCCGAACGACGCCGAGCCCGACGAGACGGTCGACGCTCCCGACGCGACATGACCGCTGGGTGCGGAATCGTCCGCAGCTCCAGGCACTCCCTAGGATGGACACCCGAGATCGTTTCGTCCATCCCAGGGAGTTGCCTACAGTGCGCGTCGTCTTTGCCGGAACACCGGACCCCGCAGTCCCATCGCTGCGAAGGTTGCTGGAGTCCGAACGCCACGAGGTGATCGCCGTGGTGACCCGGCCCGACGCCGCATCCGGTCGAGGGCGAAAGACCGTTCGCTCCCCGGTCGGCCTGCTGGCCGACGAGCACGGCATTCCGGTGTTCACGCCCGCTAAGCCGTCGGACCCGGATTTCGTCTCGCAGCTGATCGACCTCGCACCCGATGTCTGCCCGGTGGTTGCATACGGCGCGCTACTGCCTCAACCGGTGCTCGACATTCCTCGCTTCGGCTGGATCAACCTGCACTTCTCGCTGCTGCCCGCATGGCGCGGTGCCGCGCCCGTACAAGCCGCCATCGCTGCAGGCGACGAAATCACCGGTGCTTCCACGTTCCTGCTCGACGCGGGGATGGATACCGGCCCGGTGCTCGGCGTCGTCACCGAGAGAATTCGCTCGACCGACACCACGGGTGACCTGCTCACCAGGCTCGCATCGAGCGGAGCCGAGCTGCTGACCGCAACCCTCGACGCGATAGAAGACGGAACCGCAGGTGCCCATCCGCAACCCGACGACGGTGTGTCGTATGCGAGCAAGGTCACCGTCGACGCGGCGCGCATCGACTGGAACCGATCCGCCGCCTACATCGATCGGCACATCAGGTCGGTCACTCCGGCGCCGGGGGCATGGACGACGATCGATGAACTCCGCGTCAAGATCGCCCCGGTACAGCTGGTGCCCGATACGTTGCCTCCCGGCGCGATCGAGGTACGCAAATCCGGTGTGCACATCGGAACAGGCACAACCGCACTCGTTCTCGGAGATATCCAACCCCAGGGCAAGAAGGTCATGAAGGCACTCGACTGGGCGCGCGGCGCTCGGCTGGACGATACGGCGGTAGCGCGATGACAGAACCCGACAGGCCCCGTAAGCGCGAGTCCGGTCAGCCGAGAAAGTTCGTGAAGAAGTCGCCGGGAGCCCGCGGTCCCAAAGGAAACCGGCCTCCGCAGGGCGCGGGGCCCCGCGCAATCGATGCGATCGATCCGGCACGCCGCGCGGCCCGTGACGTACTGAAGGCGGTCCGCGAGCGTGATGCCTACGCCAACCTGGTGCTGCCCGGCTTGCTGCGAGAGCGGAAGCTGGACTCGCGCGATGCCGCGCTGGCCACCGAACTCGCCTACGGCGCGTCCCGCGCACGTGGGGTGCTCGACGCGGTGATCGCCCACGCGGCCGGGCGGCCTGCTGCAGAAATAGACGGGCCTCTGCTCGACATTCTGCGGCTCGGCTCCTATCAGCTGCTCCGGACCCGGGTGGCACCGCACGCGGCCGTCGCCACGTCGGTGGATCTGGCCCGGTCCGAATTCGGCACCGGCAAGGCTGGTTTCGTCAATGCGGTGCTGCGGCGCGTGTCCGAACGCACGGCGGCGCAGTGGGTCGACGAGCTGGCGCCACCAGCAGCGTCCGATCCGGTCGGCCACCTTGCCTTCGAGTACGCACATCCCAAGTGGATCGCGCAGGCCTTTGCCGACGCACTCGGTGCCGATGCCGGTGAACTCGCTGCCGTGCTCGAAGCCGACGACGCACGGCCCTCGGTTCACCTGGTCGCGCGGCCCGGAGAGATCTCGGCCGAAGAACTGGCGCTGGTCACCGGGGGAGAGGAAGGACCTTATTCCCCGTACGCCGTGCACCTCGACGGCGGCGATCCCGGCAAGCTCGACGCCGTACGTGACGGGCTGGCCGGTGTTCAGGACGAGGGCAGTCAACTCGTCGGACGGGCGCTCACCCTGGCACCACTCGTCGGTGCGGACGGTGGTCGATGGCTGGATCTGTGCGCCGGCCCGGGAGGTAAAGCCGCGCTGCTCGGTGCCATCGCCGAGATCGACGGTGCCACAGTCGATGCCGTCGAGCCGACGCCGCACCGAGCCGACCTGGTGTCCAAGACGACCAAGGACCTGCCGGTGACGGTGCACACCGTCGACGGCAGGCAATCCGGACTCGACGGTGGCTACGACCGCGTGCTCGTGGACGCGCCGTGCACCGGGCTCGGCGCTCTACGTCGTCGGCCCGAGGCGCGCTGGCGGCGACTGCCGTCCGACGTCGCGGCTCTGGTGACGCTGCAGAAAGAGTTGCTGGCAGCGGCGATCGACCTGGTGCGCCCCGGTGGCGTGGTGCTGTATTCGACGTGCTCGCCGCATCTGTCCGAAACCACGGCTGTCGTCGCCGACGCGGTCCGCCGATTCGGCGTCGAGCCGCTCGATACACGCGAACTCGTGCCGGGCGTGCCGCAGCTGGGCGACGGTACGTCCGTGCAACTGTGGCCACACCGACACGGCACCGATGCGATGTTCATGGCGGCGCTACGCAAACCGATGTGACCGAACGGCGGCAGGATCAGCCGCCCGCCAGGAACGTCTCGGCGACGTTCTTCGGGGCGTAGACGAGCCACCCGTCGATCAGCAGTTCCCGTAGTTCGTCGTCGTCGGTGTTGTCGAGGGTCACCAGCACCGCGGCGAAACCGTCGAAGTGCGAGATGGTGAAGCACGCCCGCGGATGTGCAGCGAGGATGGCCTCCTTCTCGTGCAGGTCCGCGGTACGAACGGCGAGGATCGGCCCGCGGGGCGGGGTCCGGTCGCCGAACCGTTTCAGGTCGGCCTTGCTGAACGGGCGAATCCACGCGAACACGTTCTTGCCGACCGCCCACGACGAATGCCCGTACCTGACGCCCACGGTGACCCCGGGCAGTTCGGCGATCATCGCCGTTGCGGAGTCGATGGTGGCCATGGGCGCACCATACCGCTCGGCTAGGCTCGTCAATCGTGGTTTCCCCGATGATTGCCCCCTCCATTCTGTCCGCCGATTTCGCACGGCTCGCTGCCGAAGCCGAGGCGGTGTCCGGAGCTGATTGGCTGCACGTCGACGTCATGGACGCGCACTTCGTTCCCAACCTCACCCTCGGGCTTCCGGTGGTGAAGAGTCTGCTCAAAGCGACGAACATCCCCCTCGACTGCCACCTGATGATCGAGGATCCGGCGCGCTGGGCCCCGCCCTACGCCGAGGCCGGGGCGTACAACGTCACCTTTCACGCCGAGGCCACCGACGACCCGTCCGCAGTGGCACGCGACATCCGCGCTGCGGGCGCAAAAGCCGGCCTGTCCGTCAAGCCCGGCACGCCGATCGAGCCGTACCTCGAGATCTTGCGTGACTTCGACACCCTGCTGGTGATGAGCGTGGAGCCCGGCTTCGGCGGGCAGTCGTTCATGCCCGAGGTGCTCTCGAAGGCGAAAGCTGTTCGCGCACTTGTCGATTCGGGTGATCTGCGACTGGTGGTCGAGATCGACGGCGGAATCAATTCCGACACGATCGAGCAAGCCGCCGAAGCCGGAATCGACTGCTTCGTCGCCGGCTCGGCCGTCTACGACACCGCCGATCCTGCCGCCGCCGTGCGTGACCTTCGCACCCGGGCCGCCCACGCATCGCACCACCTGTCGTAATGAACGGCCAGGGCAGAGCGGTGTCCATCGCGGACGCCATGGCCCTCGCCGTCGAGGCATCCGAGTCCGCGCGGGGTATCAGCAGTCCCAACCCTCCTGTGGGGGCGGTGATCCTCGATTCCAACGGTGTCGTCGTCGGTATCGGCTCGACCCGTCCACCCGGCGGTCCGCATGCCGAGATCGTCGCCCTGGCCGAGGCCGGGGATCGAGCTCGCGGCGGCACAGCGGTGGTGACCCTCGAGCCCTGTGACCACACCGGTCGCACCGGGCCCTGTTCGCAGGCACTGATCGAGGCCGGCATCGCGACGGTCGTGCACGCCGTCGCGGACCCGAACCCGCTCGCATCCGGCGGAGCCGAGACTCTGCGCGGCGCGGGCATTCGCGTCGAGCAGGGGATCGGGGAACGCGAGGTACGGCAGGGTCCGCTGCGGGCATGGTTGCACAAGCAACGCACCGGTCGGCCGCACGTGACCTGGAAATATGCCGCGACTCTCGACGGTCGCAGCGCCGCCGCGGACGGTACGAGTCAGTGGATCACCGGTCCCGAGGCGCGCGCGCACGTGCACGCCGAGCGGGCCAAGCTCGACGCCATCGTCGTGGGAACCGGGACCGTGCTGGCCGACGACCCGCGGCTGACCGCCCGGCGTCCCGACGGGTCCCTCGCGCTCCACCAGCCCGTGCGAGTCGTCGTCGGATCGCGGCAGATACCGGCGACCGCGGCGATTCGCGGGTCGGAGGCACCCACGGTGTTTCTCGACACACACGATCCGGCGGCGGTGATCGAGGCTCTCGGCGAACACACCGATGTCCAGATCGAAGGCGGTCCGACGTTGGCCGGAGCGTTTCTCGCTGCCGGGCTGATCGACCGCGTCGTGGCATACGTCGCCCCGGCCGTGTTGGGCAGCGGACCCGCGGCGGTGGAGAATGCGGGCATCGGAACAATTGCCGACGCAATTCGGTTCCGCACGGAGACAGTCACCATGATCGGCAACGACATACTGATCGGCGTCGTGCCCGAAGGAGCGAATTAGATGTTCACCGGAATCGTCGAAGAGCTGGGCGAGATCGTGGCCAAGGACGAACTGCCCGACGCTGCTCGCTTCACGGTGCGCGGCCCGGTGGTGACCTCCGATGCAGGCCACGGCGACTCCATCGCGGTCAACGGGGTGTGTCTGACCGTCGTGGAGGTACTGCCGGACGGCGGCTTCACCGCCGATGTCATGCAGGAGACGCTGAACCGATCGAGCCTGGGTGCCCTCGACGTCGGCAGCCGCGTCAATCTCGAACGCGCCGCGGCACTCGGCAGCAGGCTCGGTGGGCACCTCGTCCAGGGCCACGTCGACGGAACCGGAACCGTGGCGGGCCGCTTGCCGTCCGAGAACTGGACCGTCGTGCGCATCGCCATGCCTTCCTCGGTCGCGCGCTACGTCGTGGAAAAGGGCTCGATCACCGTCGACGGAGTGTCGCTGACCGTGTCCGGACTGGGTGTCGACGACGGTTCGCACTGGTTCGAGATCTCGCTGATACCCACCACCCTCGATCTGACCACGCTCGGCACGGCCGAGGTCGGATCACCGGTCAACCTCGAAGTCGATGTCATCGCCAAGTACGTGGAGCGGCTGCAGTCGATCGACGCACAGTAAGTACTGTTGAAGTGCACGCAGGTAACGGTGCATCGGAGACATTCCAAGGGTGCTGAGCCAGGCCCGAGACCTATGGAGCGCACTTTCGTGACCAGGTTCGACAGTATCGAGCGCGCAGTTGCGGACATCGCTGCGGGCAAAGCCGTGGTGGTCGTCGACGACGAGGACCGCGAAAACGAAGGCGATCTGATTTTCGCCGCCGAGAAGGCCACCCCGGAGCTGGTTGCCTTCATGGTCCGTTACACCTCGGGCTATCTCTGTGTTCCGCTGTCCGGTGAGGATTGCGACCGACTCGGCCTGCCGCCGATGTTCGCCACCAACCAGGACAAGCACGGAACCGCGTACACGGTGACCGTCGATGCCCGCGAGGGAATCGGAACCGGGATCTCGGCCTCCGACCGTGCAGCCACGATGCGGCTGCTGGCCGACCCCGACACCGGAGCCGGCGATTTCACCCGCCCCGGCCATGTCGTACCGCTGCGCGCCAAGGACGGCGGAGTGCTGCGTCGCCCCGGCCACACCGAGGCCGCCGTCGATCTGGCCCGCATGGCCGATCTGCGGCCCGCAGGCGTCATCTGCGAAATCGTCAGCCAGAAGGACGAGGGCGCGATGGCCCAGACCGACGAACTGCGCGTGTTCGCCGACGAGCACGATCTCGCGCTCATCTCGATCGCAGACCTGATCGCGTGGCGGCGCAAGCACGAAAAGCACGTCCTCCGCGTCGCCGACGCCCGAATCCCCACCAGCCACGGCACCTTCCGTGCGGTCGGCTACCAGAGCATCTACGACGAGGTCGAACACGTTGCGCTCGTGCGCGGCGACATCGCCGGGCCCGACGGTGACGGCAACGACGTCCTCGTTCGCGTCCACTCCGAATGCCTCACCGGTGACGTCTTCGGTTCGCTGCGCTGCGACTGCGGACCGCAACTGGACGCCGCGCTCGAAATGGTCGCCGCCGAGGAACGCGGAATCGTCCTATACATGCGCGGACACGAGGGCCGCGGAATCGGACTGCTGCACAAACTGCAGGCCTATCAGCTCCAGGACGCCGGCTCCGACACCGTCGACGCCAACCTTCAGCTGGGCTTGCCCGCCGACTCCCGCGACTACGGAATCGGTGCTCAGATTCTCGTCGACCTCGGTGTGTCGTCGATGCGTCTGCTCACCAACAATCCGGCCAAGCGAGTCGGGCTCGACGGATACGGCCTGCACGTGACCGAGCGAGTACCGATGCCGTTGCGCGCCAACGCCGAGAACCTCACGTACCTGCGCACCAAACGCGACCGCATGGGCCACGACCTCACCGGTCTCGACGATTTCGAGAACGGAGTGACCTCATGAGCGGCGACGGCGAACCCACCCTCCAGCTCGCCGGCGCGAACGACCTGAAGCTGGCGATCGTGGCCGGCCAGTGGCATCGAACGATTTCCGAGGCGCTGCTCGACGGTGCGCTGCGCAAAGCCGAGTCTGCGGGAGTGCGGGACGTCACGGTCATCCGCGTCGCCGGTGCCATCGAGTTGCCCGTCGTCGCCCAGGCGCTCGCCCGTAACCACGATGCCGTCGTGGCGCTCGGCGTCGTCATCCGTGGTGGAACACCGCATTTCGAGTACGTGTGCGACGCCGTCACGGCCGGCTTGACGCGAGTATCGCTGGACGAGGGCACTCCGGTGACCAACGGGGTGCTCACCACCAACGACGAGCAGCAGGCGCTCGATCGTGCCGGCCTGCCCGGCTCGTTCGAGGACAAGGGCGCTCAGGCCACTGCAGCCGCAATCGACACGGCACTGACTCTGAAGCATCTGCGTCAACCTTGGACGAACCAGGAGTTCACGTGACCGGCGGCGAACCGACCCCGCAGTGGGACATGCAGGTGAAATCGCGCAAGTCCGCTCGCTACGCCATCGCGGCGGCAGTGTTGCTCGTCGTGGCGCATTCGACCGTCGCCGTTCTGCTCCGGGTGTCACCGACCGGGGTGTACTTCCGGACCGCCGACCAACTCGCGATGGCGGGAATCGGAGTATTGCTCGGTGGCTTGGCGCTGGTGCTGACTCGCCCGCGGATCCGCGTCGGACCCGCAGGTGTCGCGGTACGTAATCTGCTCTCGGAGCGCCTGATCGAGTGGGATCTGGTGCGCGGACTGTCCTTTCCCGACGGGGCGATGTGGGCGCGCGTCGACATCCCCGACGACGAGTTCATCAACGTGATGGCCATCCAGTCCAACGATCGTGAGCACGCGGTCGCCGCAGTGCGGAAATTCCGGACTCTCGAACGCAAATACGCACCCGCCGCATCCGTTTCGACCGACGCGGTGGATCAAGACTGACCGAGCCGGACTGACGTAGCGGGGCATGCACCACACCTGAGCTGCGGATGCGGAGAACGTCGGACCCGACGGCTAACGTGGATGCCGTGTCCGACCCCGCTACCTACCGCCCGGCCACCGGAACCATCCCGGTGGAGCCGGGGGTGTACAAATTTCGAGATCCGCATGGTCGCGTCGTCTACGTGGGTAAGGCCAAAAGCCTCCGCAGTCGGCTCAATTCCTACTTCGCAGACGTCGCCTCGCTGCATCCTCGCACCCGCCAGATGGTCACCACCGCGGCGTCGGTCGAATGGACGGTCGTCACCACCGAGGTAGAGGCGCTGCAGCTCGAGTACAACTGGATCAAGGAATTCGATCCGCGATTCAACGTCCGCTACCGCGACGACAAGAGCTATCCGATGCTCGCGGTGACGATGAACGAGGAATACCCACGTCTGTTCGTGTACCGCGGACCCCGCCGCAAGGGCGTGCGCTACTTCGGCCCGTACGCCCATGCGTGGGCCATTCGCGAGACGCTGGACCTGTTGCTCCGGGTGTTCCCCGCGCGCACGTGCTCGACCGGAGTGTTCAAGCGGCACAATCAGATCGGCAGACCCTGCCTGCTGGGGTACATCGACAAGTGTTCGGCACCGTGCGTGGGACGGGTCAGCGCGGAGGAACACCGCCGCACCGTCGAGGATTTCTGCGACTTTCTGGCCGGCAAGACCGACAAGCTCGTGCGGCAACTCGAGAAGAAGATGCAGGCGGCATCCGAGGACTTGGACTTCGAGACCGCAGCGCGCCTGCGCGACGACGTCGGCGCACTGCGTCGAGCATTGGAGAAGCAGGCGGTGGTGCTCGGCGACGGTACCGACGCCGACCTCGTCGCGTTCGCCACCGATGCCCTCGAAGCTGCCGTCCAGGTGTTCCACGTTCGCGGGGGGCGGGTTCGTGGACAACGTGGCTGGGTGGTGGAGAAGGCGGGCGAAGTGATCGAGCGGCAGGACGAGGCCGATCTGCCCGCACTGGTCGAGCAGTTTCTCACTCAGTTCTACGGCGAGCAGGCCGCGCTGACTGCGCAGGCGCCGGGTGGCGACGACGGCGGTTCCAATGCAGTTCCGCGCGAAGTGCTGGTGCCCGTTCTGCCCGACAATGCCGACGAGGTCCAGACGTGGCTCAGCGAGCTTCGGGGGTCCAACGTGACCCTGCGCGTTCCTCAGCGCGGCGACAAGAAGGCGTTGGCCGAGACCGTCGAGCGCAACGCCAAGGAGGCCCTGCAGCAACACAAGCTGAAGCGAGCGGGAGATTTCACGTCGAGATCTGCTGCGCTGCAGGGGATTCAGGAAGCTCTCGATCTCGATTCGGCACCGCTGCGCATCGAGTGCATCGACATCTCCCACGTACAGGGAACCGATGTGGTGGCATCTCTCGTCGTTTTCGAGGACGGGCTGCCTCGCAAGAGCGACTACCGCCACTACGCGATCAAGGAAGCGGCCGGTGACGGGCATTCCGATGACGTCGCCAGCATTGCCGAGGTGACTCGGCGGCGATTCCTCAGACACTCCGCCGATGGGTCGACCGAAGCGAGCGGAGGCGATCTGGCTCCGGAAGCCGCGCTCGATCCCCAGACCGGCAGACCTCGAAAGTTCGCCTACCCACCGAACCTGTTCGTCGTGGACGGCGGTGCCCCTCAGGTGGCCGCAGCCGCGGCTGTGCTGGACGAGCTGGGCGTGACCGATGTGGCGGTGGTCGGTCTCGCCAAGCGACTCGAAGAGGTGTGGGTGCCGGGCGAGGAGGATCCGGTCATCCTGCCGCGAACGAGCGAGTCCCTCTATCTGTTGCAGCGAGTTCGCGACGAGGCGCACCGATTCGCGATTACGTTCCACCGCAGTAAGCGATCTCGTCGGATGACGGCCTCGGCACTGGATTCGGTCCGCGGACTCGGTGAATCGCGGCGAACGGCCCTGGTCGCACACTTCGGTTCGGTAGCCAATCTCAAGCGCGCGACGGTCGCAGAGATCGTCGAGGTGCCGGGAATCGGTGAGACCACCGCGAAGTCGGTGCTGGCGGCGCTCGGTTCGGACACGGACGACGCCGATGTAGGCGATGATGGCAACGCAACTGCAACGACATCGGGCGAGAACACGACGGAACATGCGATCGCGCCGCGCGTGGAATCGGCGGGACAGGCTTCGTAGTGAGCGAACACCAGACACAGAGACATCCGCCGTCCGACGAGCACCTCGAGCCGTCTCCCGAGGCGGAGTCTCGGCACGACGGGATAGAGGTGGCGTTGGTCACCGGCGTCTCCGGCGCAGGGCTGCGCACCGCGGCCAAAATTCTCGAAGACCTCGGCTGGTACGTCGCGGACAACCTGCCCCCCGAGCTCATCTCCAAGATGGTCGACCTCGGGCTCGAGTCCCAGCCCCGCATCGAGCGACTCGCGCTGGTGATGGATGTCCGAAGCCGTCTGTTCACAGGGGATCTGGGCTGGGTCGTCAAAGAGCTCGACTCCAAGGGTGTGCGCAACCGAGTGCTGTTCCTGGACGCGTCCGACGCCGTGCTCATTCGCAGATTCGAGTCCAATCGGCGCAGCCATCCGCTGCAGAACGACGGTCAGGACGGAACGCTGACCGAGGGCATCACTGCCGAACGGTTGCGGCTCGCCCAGGTCAAGGCTGCGGCGGATCTGACGGTCGACACCACGTCGCTCTCCGTGCACCAGCTTCGACGCAAGATCGAGACGGTGTTCGGTGACGCGAACACCAGTGGCGTCGGCGTCACCGTGCAGTCGTTCGGCTTCAAGTACGGCTTGCCGATGGACGCCGATCTGGTCTGCGACGTCCGCTTTCTGCCCAACCCACATTGGGTGCCCGAGCTCCGCGACCACACGGGACAGGACGCAGACGTACGCGATTACGTCCTGGGGCAGGACGGAGCCCGCGACTATCTGCAGACGTACACGCACCTGCTGAATTTGACGATCGAGGGATACGTGCGGGAAGGCAAGAGGTACATGACGGTAGCCGTGGGCTGCACCGGAGGTAAGCATCGAAGTGTTGCGATGACCGAAGCACTGGCCGGCATTCTCGCCGAGCAGGGTGATGTGTCCGTGCGCGTGCTGCACCGGGATCTGGGTCGCGAATGAGCGAGTTCGACACCGCAACGCAGGAACCGGGCCCGAAGATCGTCGCCCTCGGGGGCGGTCACGGTCTGTACGCCACCCTGTCCGCGGCCAGGCTGCTCGGCCACGACGTCACCGCCATCGTCACAGTCGCCGACGACGGGGGATCGTCGGGGCGGCTGCGGGCCGAGCTCGGCGTCATTCCGCCCGGAGACCTACGGATGGCGCTGGCCGCGCTGGCGCGCTCCGACGAACGAACACAGCTGTGGACCGATGTGCTGCAGCATCGGTTCGGGGGTACCGGTGCGCTGGCCGGACACTCGGTGGGCAACCTCATCCTGGCCGGACTCACCGAGGTGCTGGGAGACCCCATCGCCGCCCTCGACGAGATGGTGCGGATGCTCGGAATCGACGGCCGAGTGCTGCCGATGTCGCCCATCGCACTCGACATCGAAGCGGATGTCTCCGGCCTCGAGGACGACCCGCGAGTCAGCCGCGTCATTCGCGGACAGGTCGCGGTGGCGACGACCCCCGGCAAGGTTCGGCGCGTACGGTTGCTGCCACCCGACCCGCCTGCCTCGGCAGATGCCCTCGCGGCGATCGACGAGGCCGACCTGGTGGTGCTCGGTCCCGGATCCTGGTTCTCGAGTGTCATTCCACACGTTCTGGTGCCGGATCAGCTGGCCGCCCTGGCACGTACTTCCGCGCCGAAAGTGCTCGTGCTGAACCTGGCGCCGGAGCTGGGGGAGACCACCGGATTCTCCGCCGAGCGCCATGTCCACGTACTCTCCCAACACGCACCTGATTTGGGAATCGACTACGTGTTGGTCGATTCCGCCTCGGTCCCGGAGGGCAGCAACCGCGAACACGTAGCGCGGGCAGCGGCCCGGCTCGGTGCCGAGGTCGTTTACGTCGATGTTGCCGAAAACGGCACTCACGCACATCATTACGGAAAGCTTGCTGCAGCTCTCGGCTCCATCGTGACGCCCACCGGCGGCACTGCACCGACTGCTGCAGGCAGAGAGGGGATCACTTCGTGGCCATGACAGCGGAGGTCAAGGACGAGCTGAGCAGGCTCACCGTCAGTCAGGTCAGTTGCCGCAAGGCAGAGGTGTCCGCTCTCCTGCGATTCGCCGGTGGATTGCACATCGTGGCCGGTCGGGTGGTGGTCGAGGCGGAAGTTGATCTCGGGTCCATCGCGAGGCGGCTGCGTCGCGAGATCTTCGAGCTGTACGGCTACTCCTCCGACGTGCACATGCTCGGTGCCGGCGGACTGCGCAAGACCTCGCGTTACGTGGTCCGGGTGGCCAAGGACGGGGAGGCCCTGGCTCGCCAGACCGGACTGCTGGATCTGCGCGGGCGCCCGGTTCGTGGACTGCCCGCCCAGGTGGTCGGTGGCACGGTGGGGGATTCCGAAGCTGCGTGGCGCGGTGCGTTCCTCGCACACGGCTCGCTCACCGAGCCGGGCCGATCCTCGGCACTCGAGATCAGCTGCCCAGGACCGGAAGCAGCTCTGGCGCTCGTCGGAGCAGCCCGCCGACTCGGAGTCGCAGCGAAGGCCCGCGAGGTGCGCGGAACCGATCGAGTGGTGGTGCGCGACGGTGAGGCGATCGGAGCGCTTCTCACCCGCATGGGAGCACAGGACACCAGGCTCGTCTGGGAAGAACGTCGAATGCGGCGCGAGGTGCGAGCCACGGCGAACCGACTCGCCAATTTCGACGACGCCAACCTCCGGCGCTCGGCGCGGGCGGCCGTTGCCGCCGCAGCGCGGGTCGAGCGAGCCCTGAACATCCTCGGTGAGGACGTGCCGGATCATCTTGCTGCTGCGGGTTCGCTCCGAGTACAGCATCGCCAGGCTTCCTTGGAAGAACTCGGGCAGTTGGCCGACCCGCCGATGACGAAGGACGCGGTGGCGGGCCGAATCCGACGTCTGCTGTCCATGGCCGACCGCAAGGCGAAGGAAACCGGCATTCCGGACACCGAGTCCGCGGTCACCGCGGAACTGCTCGACGAGGCCTGACCGCCTCCGACGAGTGATGCGCGCGCTCTGCCTGCGCGCACACTAGGGTGGGAACCGCGTGTGGCACCCCGCATGCAGGCATGACCAGACATCTGTTTTCACAACTTTTAGGAGCGAACAGTGACGATCCGGGTAGGCGTCAACGGCTTCGGCCGCATCGGGCGTAACTTCTTCAGGGCTGTCGACGCGCAGAAGGCGCTCGGTACCACCGACATCGAAATCGTTGCTGTCAACGACCTGACCGACAACGCATCGCTCGCACACCTGCTCAAGTACGACTCGATTCTGGGCCGCTTGCCGCACGATGTCTCGCTCGAGGGCGAGGACACCATCGTCGTCGGCGGACAGAAGATTAAGGCGCTGTCGCTGCGCGAGGGCCCGTCCGCACTTCCGTGGGGTGACCTGGGCGTCGACGTCGTCGTCGAATCGACCGGCATCTTCACCGACGCTGCGAAGGCACAGGGCCACATCGACGCCGGTGCCAAGAAGGTCATCATCTCCGCGCCCGCCAAGGGTGAGGACATCACCATCGTGATGGGCGTCAACGACGACAAGTACGACGGCAGCCAGAACATCATCTCCAACGCGTCGTGCACCACCAACTGCCTCGGCCCCATCGCCAAGGTTCTCGATGACGAGTTCGGCATCGTCTCGGGCCTGATGACCACGATCCACGCGTACACGCAGGATCAGAACCTGCAGGACGGCCCGCACAGCGATCTGCGTCGCGCCCGCGCTGCAGCGCTCAACGTCGTCCCCACCGGTACCGGTGCAGCCAAGGCCATCGGCCTGGTTCTCCCGCAGCTGCTCGGCAAGCTCGACGGCTACGCACTCCGGGTGCCGATCCCCACCGGCTCGGTCACCGACCTGACCGCTCTGCTGAAGAAGAAGGCCAGCGCGGACGACATCAACGCCGCGATGAAGGCAGCTGCGGAAGGTCCGCTGAAGGGCATCCTGAAGTACAACACCGATCCGATCGTGTCCTCGGACATCGTCACCGACCCGCACTCGTCGATCTTCGACGCGCCGCTGACGAAGGTCATCGACGACCAGGTCAAGATCGTCTCCTGGTACGACAACGAGTGGGGCTACTCCAACCGCCTCGCCGACCTCATCGGTCTCGTCGGCAAGTCCCTCTGACACCGATGGCTGTCAAGACACTGCAGGATCTGCTCGATGCCGGTGTCGAAGGCCGTGGCGTCCTCGTGCGATCGGACTTCAACGTCCCGCTCGAGGACGGCACGATCACCGATCCCGGCCGTATCCAGGCGTCGATCCCGACTCTCCGAGCACTGGTCGAGGCGGGTGCCAAGGTCATCGTCACCGCCCACCTCGGTCGTCCCGAAGGCAAGCCCGACGCGAAGTACAGCCTGGCTCCGGTCGCAGCGAAGCTCGGCGAGCTGCTCGGTCGCCACGTTCAGCTCGCGGGCGACGTGGTGGGTCAGGACGCCGAGGCTCGCGCCGAGGGCCTGACCGACGGCGACGTGCTGCTGCTCGAGAACATTCGCTTCGATCCGCGCGAGACCAGCAAGGACGAGTCCGAGCGAGCTGCTCTGGCTCGTGAGCTCGTCGCGCTGGCCGGCGACGACGCGGCATTCGTCTCCGACGGATTCGGCGTCGTGCACCGCAAGCAGGCGTCGGTCTACGACGTGGCGCAGTTGCTGCCGCATTACGCGGGCACCCTCGTCGCTGCCGAGGTCGAGGTGCTGGCCAAGCTCACCGAGGATGCGGCACGTCCGTACGCGGTGGTGCTCGGCGGCTCCAAGGTCTCGGACAAGCTCGGCGTCATCGAGGCGTTGGCTCCCAAGGTCGACACCCTGGTGATCGGCGGCGGCATGGCCTTCACTTTCCTTGCGGCACAGGGTTATTCGGTTGGAAACTCGCTTCTTCAGGAGGATCAGATCGGTGTCTGCAAGGATTTGCTCGAGCGATTCGGTGACGTGATCCACCTTCCTGTCGACATCGTCGTGGGAGACAAGTTCGCGGCGGATGCCGAGGCGAAGACCGTGAAGGCCTCCGAGATTCCGGACGGCTGGATGGGTCTGGACATCGGTCCGGACTCGGTCAGTCGTTTTGCGGTCGTGCTCTCGAACGCCAAGACCGTCTTCTGGAACGGACCGGCCGGCGTGTTCGAGTTCGACAAGTTCTCGGCCGGCACCAAGGGCATTGCGGAAGCGATCATCGGAGCCACCGAGAAGGGCGCGTTCAGCGTGGTCGGCGGCGGCGACTCCGCGGCGGCCGTGCGCACCCTCGGGTTGCCCGACGACGGCTTCTCGCACATCTCCACCGGAGGCGGTGCATCCCTCGAGTACCTCGAAGGCAAGCAGCTCCCCGGTCTATCGGTCCTGGAGGCATGACGCATGGCACGTAAGCCGCTCATCGCGGGCAACTGGAAGATGAACCTCAACCACCTCGAAGCCATTTCGCTGGTGCAGAAGATCGCTTTCTCGTTGCCCGAGAAGTACTTCGACAAGGTCGACGTGACGGTGATCCCTCCGTTCACCGACATTCGCAGTGTGCAGACGCTGGTCGAGGGCGACAAACTGCTGCTCACCTACGGTGCGCAAGACGTGTCGTCCGAGGACAAGGGTGCGTTCACCGGCGAGATCAGCGGTTCGATGCTGGCCAAGTTGGGATGCACCTTCGTCGTGGTGGGTCACTCCGAGCGGCGCACTCTGCACAGCGAGGACGACGCCGTCGTGCTGGCCAAGACGAAGGCGGCGCTGAAGAACGGCCTCACCCCGATCGTCTGCATCGGTGAGGGGCTGAACATCCGCGAGGCCGGCGAGCACGTGGCCTACAACGTGGCTCAGTTGCGTGGTTCGCTCAGCGGCCTGTCGGCCGACGACATCTCCAAGGTCGTCATCGCCTACGAGCCGGTGTGGGCGATCGGCACCGGTCGGGTCGCGTCGGCATCGGACGCCCAGGAAGTGTGCGGGGCGATTCGCGAGGAACTGAAGGCGCTGTCCTCGGACGAGGTCGCGGCGGGCGTGCGGGTGCTGTACGGCGGCTCGGTCAACGCCAAGAACGTCGGCGAGATCGTCGGCCAGCCCGATGTCGACGGTGCCCTGGTCGGGGGAGCGTCGCTCAAGGCGGACGAATTCGCCACGCTGTCGGCTATCGCCGCAGGTGGACCCCTGCCCTGATCGGTCATCGGCAACGCCGACCGAACGATTTTCGGACACCTCGCTTCGGCGGGGTGTCCGAAGCCGTTCGTGGGGCCAGGTAGGCTGCTGGAGGCATCGAATCGAGTTTGAGGTGGACATGGATCTGTTTCTGGATATTCTGCTGGTCATCACCAGTCTGGCGTTGATCTTGCTGATCCTGCTGCATCGCGGCAAGGGTGGCGGATTGTCCAGTCTGTTCGGTGGCGGAGTGCAGTCCAGCCTGTCCGGTTCCACGGTCGTCGAGAAGAACCTGGATCGTCTGACAGTGTTCACCGGCCTGATCTGGCTCATCGCGATCCTCGGAATCGGCCTGGAGATCAAGTACACCTGATCCACTTCGGCTCCGAGTGCGAGTTGGTGACGAAGCGACGATACTGGGTGGATGAGCGAATCCTCCTACGAGTCAGTCGGTTCCCCAGCCTTCGTCCCACCGACAGCTCAGGGTCGAGAGTTGACCGAGCCTCTCCGTGAGGACATCCGCTACCTCGGCGGCATCCTGGGTGAGATCATTCGTGAGCACGAGGGCGACGACGTTTTCGAGCTGATCGAAGCGGCGCGAGTCGAATCCTTCGCGGTTCGCAGGTCCGAGATAGAGCGTGACGACTCGGTCGGTCGGTACACCGATGTGGAAGTGGCGCAAGCGGTTCCGCTCATCAGAGCCTTCAGTCATTTCTCGCTCCTGGCCAACCTCGCCGAGGATCTGCACCGCGAACGTCGTCGTGCGATCCACCTCGATCGCGAGGATCCGCCACAGAACAGCAGTCTCGACGCAACATGGCTGAAGATCGATGCTGCGGCCCCGACGCGCGAGCAGGTGGCCGCGGCGTTGACCGATGCGTTGGTGGCTCCTGTCATCACCGCCCATCCCACCGAAACACGCCGACGGACCGTCTTCGACGTGCAGTCGAAGATCACCGAACTGATGCGCCGGCGCGATGTGGCCACGGCAGCTCTCGAGGGCAAGGCTGCGAGCGCGACGAAGGAATTGGCCGTCATCGACGTGCAGATTCGCCGGCAAGTGCTGACCCTGTGGGAGACCGCTCTGATTCGGTTGTCGCGCTTGCGAATTCAGGACGAAATCGAAGTCGGCCTTCGCTATTTCGAGTCCTCGCTGTTCGACGTCATGCCGGCCCTCAATGCCGATGTGCGCGCAGCGCTGCGAGCACGGTGGCCCGAGGACGATCTGCTGCCCCGCCCCATCCTTCGCCCGGGATCGTGGATCGGCGGCGATCGAGACGGCAACCCGAACGTCACCGGAGAAGTGGTGCACACTGCGACGCACCAGGCGGGCTACGTCGCCTTCGAGCACTATCTGGACGAATTGGTGGCGCTGGAGAAGGAACTGTCCATGTCTGCGCGTCTGGTGGACGTGACCGAGGAGCTGACGGCTCTGGCCGGTGCATCGGCGGAACCGGACGATCGGCGGGCGGACGAGCCGTACCGGGTAGCCGTCGTCGGTATCCGGGCCAGACTGACTGCCACCGCTCGTGCTGTGCTCGACGCGGTTCCGGTGTCCGGCATCGACCTCGGAGCGGAGAAATACAACGGTCCACACGACATTCTCGACGACCTCGACGTCATCGATCGCGCCCTGCGGGCCGACGGAGACGGATTGATCGCCGACGATCGCCTGCTCCGGCTCAGGCAATCGGTCGAGACGTTCGGATTCCATCTGCAGGCTCTGGACATGCGGCAGAACTCCGAGACACACGAGGAAGTGGTCGCCGAGCTGCTGGCGTGGGCCGGTGTACACCCGGACTACATGTCCCTCGGGGAGGATGAACGGGTCTCCGTACTGTCGCAGGAACTCGCCACTCGGCGCCCGCTCATCGGCCCCAATGCGCAGCTCAGTGAACTCGCAACCAAGGAACTGGGCATCGTCAGGGCAGCCAAGGAAGCCATCGACCACCTGGGACCCGACACGATCCAGAACTACATCATCAGCATGTGTCAGTCGGTCAGTGACATGCTCGAGGCTGCCTTGCTGCTCAAGGAAGCCGGCATCTTCGACCCCGGCACCGACGGGGCGTCGCCTACGTCCACGGTGGGTGTGGTGCCGCTGTTCGAGACCATCGAGGATCTTCAGCAGGGCGCAGCGACGTTGCTCGCCACCCTCGACGTTCCCATCTACCGCGCTCTGGTGGCCGGGCGCGGCATGAATCAGGAAGTCATGCTCGGGTACTCGGACTCGAACAAGGACGGCGGGTATCTCGCAGCCAACTGGGCCTTGTATCGCGCCGAGCTGGATCTGCTCGAGGCATCACGCAAAACGGGTATTCGGCTGCGGCTCTTCCACGGTCGCGGCGGCACGGTCGGCCGCGGCGGCGGTCCCAGTTACGACGCCATTCTGGCGCAGCCGCCCGGCGTGGTGCAGGGATCGCTGCGGCTCACCGAGCAGGGTGAGATCATCGCGGCGAAGTACGCCGAACCGTCCATGGCGCGTCGCAACCTCGAATCCCTCGTCGCGGGAACCCTGGAATCGACTCTCCTCGATGTCGAGGGCCTGGGTGACGGCGCGGAGGCTGCCTACGACATTCTGGACGATCTCGCCGCGAAAGCCCGCGCGGCATACGGCCGTCTGGTGCACGAGGAGCCCGGATTCGTCGAGTACTTCCGCACCTCGACGCCGGTCGCCGAGGTCGGTGAGCTCAACATCGGCTCGCGGCCTGCGTCACGGAAGCCCACGAACTCGGTGTACGACCTCCGAGCGATCCCATGGGTGATGTCGTGGAGTCAGTGCCGCGTCATGCTGCCCGGTTGGTACGGCACCGGTTCTGCGTTCGAGGAGTGGGTAGGCGACGACGATGGCAAACTCGAGGTGCTGTCGGATCTGTACCGCAAGTGGCCGTTCTTCCAGACCGTCCTGTCCAACCTCGCGCAGGTGATGGCCAAGTCCGATCTGGGGATCGCGGCCCGGTACGCCGAACTGGTGCCCGACGCAGACCTACGGGCGCGGATCTTCGGCATGATCGAGGCCGAACACGCCACCACCGTCCGGATGTATCTGAAGATCACCGGCCACAGTCGTCTGTTGGAAGACAACCCGTCGCTCGAGCGCTCGGTGCACAACCGATTCCCCTACCTGGAACCGCTGAATCAGATGCAGGTCGAGATGTTGCGACGCTATCGCAACGGTGACGACGACGAACGCGTCAAGCGCGGCATCCTGCTGACGATGAACGGCCTCGCGACGGCACTGCGTAACAGCGGCTAGCCTCGGGCTCCGCCCTCGTGCGCGTTTTGCGTAGTCCTGAACGCGCAAAACGCGCACGAGGGGCGAGGAACCGGTGGGTATCCGCTCGCGTCCAACGATGTATGAGGCAGTGCAGCAACGACACCGATGCCTGGCGCGACGGATCCGCCTACCGCACCAGCGGTAGGCGGATCGGTCACCCGGAACCAGGACGTGCCTGGGACGCCGGCTACAACGACGGCGAGCGGCAGGGACGTGACCCCGACGTTGCCGAGACCGACTAGTCGTGGGGGATCAGACGGTGTCCAGCTTGGAGGCTGCGCCGGAGTCGAGGAACCACACGGTCGATTCGGTACCCAGTGCGCCGGCCGACGGGACCTCGTCCGAATCGGCCCCACCCACCGCGGCTGCGACAGCGTCGGCCTTGTTCGCCCCGGATACGAGCAGCCACACGTGCTGTGCGCGGCGAACCGCGGGCAGCGTGAGCGTGATGCGAACCGGTGGAGGCTTGGGGGAGTCCTCGACGGCAACGACATAGCGATGCTCTTCACGCACGGCATCCGTATGGGGGAACAGCGAGTTGATATGACCCTCGCCTCCCATACCCAACAGGTGGATGTCGAATGCAGGTGTCGGCTCTCCCTCGGAGCGAGAATGCAGGATCTGCGCATACGTCGCTGCGGCCACCTCGGGATCGCTTCCGTGTGGCCCGTCGGACGCAGCCATTCGAAAGACACGATCAGGATGAACGTCGACGTGGTCGAGCAGCGCCTCGGCGGCCTGCACCTCGTTGCGCTCTGGGTCCCCCGAGGGCAGGAAGCGCTCGTCGCCGAAGTAGATGTCTACCTTGCCCCAGTCGATCGATCCGGAATCGTGGCGCAGCGCCTCCAGCAATGCGATACCCGTGCCACCGCCGGTGAGCACCACCGAAGCCGAGCCGCGCTCGGCCTGCGCGGCGGTGACGACCTCCACGAAACGAGATCGCGCGGCATCGACCAAAGCCTGCGCGTCCAGGTACTGAAGGATCGATGTCTTACTCATAGCTCACTTTCGACAGTCCGTGCAGGGCAAGCTCGTAGATCTCGTCGGTGTCGAGTCGGCGCAGTTCCTCGGCCAGGCACTCTCGCGTGTTACGCCGTGCCAGTGCGACTTCGGCGTCGGGCTGGCCGGTGCGCCGCAACGTTGCGGTCTTCCCGGTCTGCGGACGCGTCAGCGAGATACTGCTGCTCTCTCTGATCAGCTCCACTTTCAGCTCACCCGCGCGGCGATACACCGGCACGTCGAGTTTCGCGGCAAGCCAACCGGCCAAGATGTCGAGTGCCGGCTCCTCTGCCAGTCCCGACACCGTTGCCGAGACGACGGCCTCGAACGGAGCCTGGTCCAGGGCCGTGGCCAACAGACCGCGCCAGTACGTGATGCGACTCCATGAGAGATCGGTGTCGCCCTCGGTGTAGCTGCTCAGCCGTCCCTTGATCGCAGCTGTGGTGTCGGGCGAGTTCGTGGCATCGGTGATCCGTCGAATTGCCAAGCGTCCCAACGGGTCCTTTGCTGGAACGGCGGGTGCTTCGTCCGGCCACCACGCCACGATCGGAGTGTCGGGCAGCAGGAACGGGATGACCACACTGTGCTCGTGATCGGCGAGTTCGCCGTTGAGACGCAGCACTACGACCTCCGAGGCACCAGCGTCACCCCCGACGCGGATCTGTGCGTCGAGGCTCGACTCGGCCGATCGGTCGCCGTGGATGAGCACGATGACGCGGCACGGATGCTCACGGCTCGCTTCGTTCGCTGCGTCGATCGCCCGTTCGGCCTTGGCCGGATCGCGACTGGCGACGATCAAGGTCAACACGCGGCCGATGGTCACTGCGCCGCCTGCCTCGCGAACCTCCACCAACTTCTTGCCGACCTCGGCCGTTGTCGTGGCGGGGATGTCGACAATCACGGCATTCTCCATTCGCGTCCGGTGCGCTGCATCATCTCGTCACCCGAGGAGGGACCCCAGGTGCCGGCCTCGTACGGTTCCGCCGTACCGCCCGAGGCCCAGAAGTCGAGAATCGGATCGAGAATCTTCCACGACAGTTCGACCTCGGCGTTGACGGGGAAGAGCGACGGCTCCCCGAGCAACACGTCGAGAATGAGACGCTCGTACGCTTCCGGCGAGGATTCCGTGAATGCCTGGCCGTAGCTGAAGTCCATGCTGACGTCGCGGACCTGCATGCCCGATCCGGGAACCTTGGAGCCGAACCGCATTGTCACACCCTCGTCCGGCTGAACTCGAATGACCAGCGCATTCTGGCCGAGCTCCTCGGTCATCGTGGCGTCGAAGGGGAGGTGTGGTGCGCGCTTGAACACCATTGCGATCTCGGTGACTCGACGCCCGAGTGCCTTTCCGGTGCGGAGATAGAACGGCACTCCACCCCATCGTCGAGTGTCGACCTCGAGGGTGATGGCCGCATAGGTTTCGGTGTTGGACTCGGAGTCGAACCCCTCTTCCTCCTTGAGCCCCTTCACCTTCTGGCTGCCCTGCCACCCCGCGGAGTACTGACCGCGGGCGGACGTCCGATCGAGCGGCTCGGCGAGTTTCGTAGCCGAGAGCACCTTGATCTTCTCGGACTGCAGCTCCTTGGGGTTGAAGCTCACCGGCTCCTCCATCGCCGTGATGGCGAGTAGCTGGAGAAGGTGATTCTGGATGACGTCGCGGGCCGCACCGATGCCGTCGTAATACCCTGCGCGACCGCCCAATCCGATGTCCTCGGCCATCGTGATCTGAACGTGGTCGACGTAGTGCGCATTCCAGATCGGATCGAACAACTGGTTCGCGAAGCGCAATGCCAGAATGTTCTGCACTGTCTCCTTGCCCAGGTAGTGATCGATGCGGAACACGGTGTCCTCGGGGAACACTCGATTCACGATCGCATTGAGTTCTTTCGCACTCTGCAGGTCGTGGCCGAACGGCTTCTCGATGACCACCCGTCGCCAATTCCCGTCCTGGCTCTGAGCCAGGCCGGAACGCGACAGTTGTTCGAGCACAACGGGAAACGCGCTGGGCGGGATGGACAGGTAGAAGGCGTGGTTGCCCCCGGTGCCGCGGGTTTCGTCCAGCTCGGTCAGAGTTCGTGAGAGCTCGTCGAAGGCGTCGTCGTCGTCGAACGAGCCTTGAACGAATCGGAACCCCTCGGCGAGGGTGTTCCATACCTCTTCGCTGAACGGAGTTCGCGCGTGATCACGAACGGAATCGTGCACGATCTGTGCGAAATCCTGGTTCTGCCATTCCCGCCGGGCGAACCCGACCAAGGCGAAACCGGGGGGTAGCAGCCCCCGGTTCGCCAGGTCGTACACCGCAGGCATGAGCTTCTTACGAGCGAGATCGCCGGTCACTCCGAAGATGACCATGCTGCACGGGCCCGCAATGCGGGGGAGCCGCTTGTCTCGCGCGTCGCGGAGTGGGTTGAGCCAGTCCGCTGAATGGAGAGGTTCGGTTTCTGCGGTGGGCACAGTCGGTCAGCTCTTCTGACCCGCTTGGCGCAGCTGCTCTCCGGTGGCCTCGAGCAATTCGTTCCAGGCCGACTCGAACTTCTGCACGCCTTCGTTCTCCAACGTCAGGAAGACATCGGTGATGTCGATCCCGAGAGCCGAGATGCGATCGAAGATCTCCTGCGATTCCGGTCCCTTGCCCGAGACGGTATCGCCGACGATCTCGCCGTGATCGGCAACCGCGTCCATCGTCTTCTCCGGCATGGTGTTCACGGTGTTGGGAGAGACCAACTCGGTGACGTACATCGTGTCGGGGTAGGCGTCGGACTTGACACCCGTCGAGGCCCACAGCGGCCGTTGCGGACGCGCGCCGCTACCGACGAGCTCGCGGAACCGAGGAGCGACCTCGAAGACCTGCTGGTACGCCACGTATGCGAGACGTGCGTTGGCCAGAGCGGCCTTGCCCTTGAGCTCTTCGGCGTCCGGCGTGCCGATCGCGTCGAGCCTGGAATCGATCTCGCTGTCGACGCGGG
Source organism: Rhodococcus sp. IEGM1428 (assembly GCF_050321865.1). Taxonomy (NCBI): domain Bacteria; kingdom Bacillati; phylum Actinomycetota; class Actinomycetes; order Mycobacteriales; family Nocardiaceae; genus Rhodococcus; species Rhodococcus sp. IEGM1428. Next base: position 1,510,101 of record NZ_JBNQFW010000001.1, read on the forward strand.
AGACGAAGAACGACGCCACCGAGTGGATCTTGTCGAGGTCGTGACCGGCAGCGCGCGCGGCCTCCAGACCTTCGAGGTAGGCGTTCATGACCAGCTCGTACCGCTCGACGGAGAAAATGAGCGTCACGTTGACGCTGATACCTTCACCGACCACCTTGGCGATGGCAGGGATGCCTTCTTCGGTCGCCGGAATCTTGATCAGCAGATTGGGTCGGTCGACGATCTTCCAGAGTTCGACGGCCTGCTCGTACGTCTTGTCCGCATCGTGGGCCATGCGGGGATCGACCTCGATGGATACGCGTCCGTCGACGCCTGCACTGGCCTCGTACTGGGGCATCAGGATGTCGCACGCCTCACGGACATCGTCCGTGGTGACGGTGCGGATCGTGGTCTCGACGTCGGCACCTTCGCCGGCCAGCTTGGTGACCTGCTCGTCGTAGGCGTCGCCCTTGCTCAGGGCGGCCTGGAAGATCGACGGGTTGGTCGTGACGCCCACGACGCTCTTGGTGTCGATGAGGTCCTTCAGGTTGCCCGAGCGGATGCGGTCACGAGAGAGGTCGTCCAGCCATACCGAGATACCTGCTGCGGAGAGCTCTGCGAGATTCTTGTTCTGGGTCATGGATTATCCCTTCACGTTGGTGATGGAGCGCTGAGCGGCTGCGGTGACGGCCTCGGCGGTGAAGCCGAACTCACGGAAAAGTGTTGCAGCATCGGCAGATTCGCCGTAGTGCTCGAGCGAGATGATTTCGCCGAAACCGCCGACGATCTTCCACCACGGCATGGCGATGCCCGCTTCGATCGACACTCGCGCCTTGACGGTCGGCGGGATGACCTGGTCGCGGTAGTTCTGATCCTGGCTCTCGAACCACTCGACACACGGCATCGAGACGACACGGGCAGCAATGCCCTGGGCCTCGAGCTGCTTCTGCGCTTCGACTGCGTACTGCAGCTCCGAGCCGGTACCGATCAACACGACGTCCGGTGTCGCCTTGGACGACTCGACGAGGATGTATCCACCCTTCGAGACGCCCTCGAAGCTGGTGCCGTCGAGGATCGGGATGCCCTGACGCGTCAGGGCGAGACCGACGGGTCCGCTGCTGCTGGATTTGGCCAGCACTGCCTGCCAGGCGAAGGCGGTTTCGTTGGCGTCACCCGGACGCACGACCGACAGGTTGGGGATCGCCCGCAGTGCGGCGAGGTGCTCGACCGGCTGGTGCGTCGGGCCGTCCTCGCCGAGGCCGATGGAATCGTGGGTCCACACGTAGATGGGATCGATGTCCATCAGGGATGCGAGCCGAACGGCAGGCCGCATGTAATCACTGAACTGCATGAACGTGCCGCCGTAGGCACGGGTCGGACCGTGCATGACGATGCCCGACAGGATGGCACCCATCGCGTGCTCACGAATGCCGAAGTGCAGCGTGCGGCCGTAGGGCTCGGCGTCCCAGTCGTCGGTGGAGATCGACGTGGGGCCGAAGGACTTGGCACCCTTGATGGTGGTGTTGTTGCTGCCTGCGAGGTCGGCGGAGCCGCCCCACAGCTCGGGAAGAACAGGTCCGACGGCATTGAGGACCTCGCCCGACGCCGCACGTGTCGCGACGGCCTTGCTGCCGGGCTCCCAGGTGGGGAGAACATCGGTCCAGTTCTCGGGCAACGTGCCCTGGGTCAGGCGATCCAGCAGCTTCTTGCGCTCGGGCTCGCGTGCAGCCCACGCGTCGAACTGAGTGGTCCACTCGGTGTGGGCCGCGCGGCCACGTTCCTGCAGCTTGCGGGTGTGCCCGATCACCTCGTCGGTGACCTCGAAGGTCTTGGCGGGGTCGAAATCGAGTGCCTGTTTGACCTTGGCGATCTCTTCGTCGCCGAGTGCAGCTCCGTGGACGGCGCCGGTGTTCATCATGGTGGGGGCCGGGAAGCCGATGATGGTGCGCAGCACGATGATCGACGGCTTGTCGGTGACGGCCTTGGCTGCTTCGATTGCCTCTTCGATCGCGGTGACGTTCTCGCCGCCCTCGACCACCTGCACGTGCCAGCCGTAGGCCTCGTAACGGGCAGCGGTGTTCTCGGAGAGAGCGATATCGGTCGAGTGCTCGATCGAGATCTTGTTGTCGTCGTAGAACAGGATCAGGTTGCCGAGCTGCTGAGTGCCCGCGAGGGACGAAGCCTCGGAGGTGACGCCTTCTTCGATGTCACCGTCGGAGGCGATCACGTAGATGAAGTGATCGAACGGGCTCTCCCCGAGAGCGGGCTCGGGATCGAACAGTCCGCGCTCGCGGCGTGCTGCCATCGCCATGCCGACGGCGGAGGCGAGTCCCTGACCGAGCGGGCCGGTGGTGATCTCGACGCCGTCGGTGTGACGGAACTCCGGGTGCCCGGGAGTCTTCGACTTGTAGGTACGCAGCGCCTCGATATCGGAGAGCTCGAGACCGAAGCCGCCCAAGTACAGCTGCAGGTAGAGCGTCAGGCTCGAGTGTCCGCACGAGAGCACGAACCGGTCGCGCCCGATCCAGTGCGTATCGGTGGGATCGTGGCGCATGGTGCGCTGAAAGAGGGTGTAAGCGAGGGGAGCCAGGCTCATCGCGGTTCCGGGGTGGCCGTTGCCGACCTTCTGCACTGCGTCCGCTGCCAGAACGCGAACGGTGTCGACCGCTCGGGTGTCCAGGTCCGTCCAGTCGCTCGGGTGGTGCGCCGTGGTGAGGACGTCAATATCGTCTGTGATCGACACGAGCAGAAATCTCCTGACATTCGTTCGAGTTGTGGCTCTGTGGAATTCGTCGCTCGGCCGCGACTGCCGTGCGCCTGCGTTGAGCGCGCACATGGTCGGTGCCGAAGGACGTCCTCCACCAGCCTAGTTCTGTCCGACCCTACTGTCGTGCCTTCCCCCGGCCGATTGCGCGCGGGTTACTCGCAGACGACGTATTTCCCCACTTTGGGTGCCCTGCGAATTGGAGGTGCAAACCCTGCCGTCTACCATCGTCTGTAGTAGGTGCACGTGCGTCGGATTCGGAGCCAGGTTTTCCGGATCGTGGCGACCTGACGTGCGCGCTGGCGTCCATGGTCGTCGTGCAGAGTGAACCCGTGTGCCGGTGGCGCGCGAGCAAGTGGCCCAGCGCCAGAGAATGACAGTCGTGCAAGGAGACGCAGTGCGAATTGGGCAGCAGCCGGGCGGACACGGATTCGCCGGCGGCCCCGGATTCGGAGCCGACGATCAGGGTGAGTCCGCGCAGGCCGCACCGGTGACGTCCGCCCCGCGTCGAGCGTTCGCACTTCTCCTTGCGTATGTCGCGCTGACGAAGCCTCGCGTCATCGAACTCCTTCTGGTGACAACCATCCCCGCGATGCTGTTGGCCGACCGCGGTCATGTCGATCCATGGCTGATCCTCACCACGCTCTTCGGTGGCATGCTGGCCGCGGCCAGTGCGAACACCCTGAACATGGTGGTCGACGCCGACATCGACAAGGTGATGAAGCGCACCGAGAAGCGCCCGCTGGCCCGCGGTGCCATGCCGGTGTCGCACGCTCTGGTCTTCGGGCTCGTGCTCGGTGTGTTCTCGTTCTTCTGGTTGTGGGCCACCACGAACCTGCTCAGCGGCGTGCTCGCCGTCGTGACGATCTGCTTCTACATTTTCGTCTACACCCTGATCCTCAAGCGGCGCACCTCACAGAACGTCGTGTGGGGCGGCGCGGCCGGATGCATGCCGGTGATGATCGGCTGGTCCGCTGTGACCGGAACGATCGGCTGGCAGGCGCTGGTGATGTTCCTGGTCATCTTCCTGTGGACACCGCCGCACACCTGGGCGCTGATGTTGCGCTACAAGGAGGACTATCAGGCCGCGAACGTGCCGATGCTGCCGGCAGTCGCCTCGGAAACCAAGGTCACCAAGCACATCGTGCTGTACGCATGGGCGACCGTGGCTGCCACGCTGGCTCTGGCACCGGGCTCGGGCGTCATCTATGCCGTCGTCGCCGTGGCCTCCGGAGCATGGTTCCTCGTCGTCGCTCATCGCCTGTACGCGGGAGTTCGCGCCGGAACTCCGGTCAAACCGCTGAAGTTGTTCATCCTGTCCAACGAGTACCTGGCCCTGGTGTTCTGCGGCCTTGCCGTGGACTCGGTGCTCGGCTGGCACACGCTCGCCCAGATCTTCTCCTGAGCGAGCGTCCGCCGAGAGTCGGATCAGGGAACCAGAACGATGGACCCGGTCGTCTTGCGTGACTCGAGATCGATATGGGCCTGCGCCGCGTCCTCGAGGGCATAGCGCGCACCCACCTGGACCGTGAGCGTTCCACTCGCCATCGCTGCGAACACGTCACCGGCCCGCCACTCCAGTTCGGCTCGGTCCCGTATGTGATGCGCGAGCGTGGGCCTGGTGAGGAACAGCGAACCCGCGCCGTTGAGCCGCTGCGGATCCAGGGGCGGCACCGGCCCGCTGGCGGCACCGAACAGGACCAGCGTGCCCCTGATCCGAAGCGACGCCAAACTGGCCTCGAACGTGTCCGCACCGACGCCGTCGTACACCGCGTGCACTCCTTCGCCGTCGGTGATGTCGCGAACGCGTGCGGCGATGTCGTCGTCGTACCGGAGCACGTGCGCTGCGCCGGTCCGTTTCGAGAGTTCGGCCTTCGCGTCCGTCGATACAGTCGTGATCACGTTCACGCCTTTGGCCACCGCCAGCTGCGTCAGGAGCAATCCGACGCCACCCGCCCCGGCGTGGACGAGCACGGTGTCACCCCGCTGAGCGGGGTAAGTGGACTCGATCAGATAGTGCGCCGTCATGCCCTGCAGCAGCGCCGACGCGGCCTGATCCGCCGGAACGCCGTCGGGAACCGAGATGGCCGACGAGGCGTCGACCAGCACGTATTCGGCATAGCTACCGGGTGCCGCGGCCCAGGCGACGCGATCTCCTGGTGCGAAGTCGGTGACGTCCGAGCCGATCTGTTCGATCACGCCCGACCCTTCGTCGCCGGGAACGTACGGCAACGCGCGCGGGTACAGGCCGCTGCGGAAGTAGGTGTCGATGTAGTTGATTCCGATGGCATCGGTCCGGACCAGGATTTGACCAGGTCCCGGTGTCGGCACCGGGAGATCGACGACGGTCAAGACCTCGGGCCCGCCGGTGTTGTCTATTCGAATGGCTCGCATGAACACCGTTCTACACGGGCGATCAGCACCTCGGCACGCGGATGTTGGTGGTGAGCGCGATCGGCCGAAGTTACCGATCAGTAACGAGTGGGTGGGTCGATGTAGGGACGGTGGACAACCTGGGTATCGTGTCCGCATGGCTACCGAAATCGACAGTGCGGGCATCGAGAAGAACACGTCGAACGATGTGCCCAAGGGAACGCTGGCGGCAGTGAAGAGTTTTCTCGCCGATCACGGAAACTCTGCTCAGGTCGTGATCCAGCCGATCGGCCGGGCCGGAACACGGCTCACCATGGTCGGTGCCGATGGCGTGCTCGGTGACCAGGTTGTTGCCACCCACGCCATTGCCCGAGCGGTCGTCGACGAGTTCGACGAAATGACCGAGGCCGAATGGGACCGTGAGCTGGTCAGCTCCGTCAACCCGGCTCCGGGCCATTACGAGAAGATGGCCGGCTGGGTGGCACGTCAGAAGAAGTTCCCCAAGGCGCGCAACCAGGCGATCGTCTGAGCGAAAGTCGCTCCGAAATTTGTTCGATCCGGCGGGAACCATCTCGGAACCCGGTGCGTCGAAGTCAGTGGAGGGGCAGTCGGCCATCTGAGGGGGAGGTCGGCTGCCCCTCCACCCTGTTCGAAGCCGGACCCGAGTTCACGAGCGAACTGCGACGTCCTCGACGGTCTCGATCTCGTCCGTCACGACCGGGCCACGGGTGCGGCAGGCAGCCCAGACGGCCGCGGTCGCAGCGGTGCACGCGCCCGCTCCTGCGACGTGAAAGGCGACGAGCACAGCCGGAACGCCGGTGAAGTACTGCACCAGTCCGATCAGTGACTGCGCCAGCACCAGCGCGATCAGAACGTGCAGGCGACGCTTGACCGGACTCGGCGCTCGTACCGCGTACAGCGCGAATCCCAGCCCGACCAACAGGGCCAGGTAGCCGACCAAGAACTGGGAATGAGCGTGAACGAGCGTCACGATCTCGATGCCGAGACGGGGCACTGGCTCGTCGATGCTCTTGTCGCCTGCGTGGGGACCGGCCCCGGTCACCATCGTGCCCGCGACCAGCACACCGGTCAGGGCCACTCCGGACAGTCCGACGAGGGCGCGCAGCGCAGCCGGGACAGTGGGGGTCGATTCGGATGCTGCGTCGCTCTCGCCCACCTTGGCGTACAGCAGAGTGGCCAACCAGACCATGGCCATCGAGACGACGAGGTGAACTGCGACCGTCCACCACAGCAGTCCGGTCAACACGGTGAACCCGCCGATCACGGCCTGCACAACGGTGCCGAGCGGCATCAACCACGCGAATAACAGCACCTCGCGGCGCCGACGGGCGCGAACGACTGCCAGTACTACCGCAGCAGCGGAGATAACGACGACGAACGCGAGTAAGCGATTCCCGAACTCCACGGCCTGATGCAGCACGGGGACCTCGGACACACCGACCGGAGTGAAGCTGCCGGGAAAGCACTGCGGCCAGGTGGGGCAGCCGAGGCCGGAACCGGTCACTCGCACGACTGCACCGGTGACGGCGATGCCGCCCTGGGTCACTATCGCGATGAACGCCAGAATTCGCTGCACACGAAGCGACGGCAGAGGAAGAAGATCGACGACGCGCAAGAACGCTCTGTACAGCACCTCACGATGGTAAACGCCGATCAACTACACAGCGTCGTTGGGTGGTGAGGCTGCGTCAGGTGAACTTGAACGTGCGGACCGCCAGAGTGCTGCACACCGCTGCCCACACCAGCAGCACGACCACGCCGAACACGTCGAAGGACGACGCGACGCCTCGGCTCAGCGCCTCACCGAGCGCTCCCGACGGAACGATGCGAGCAACGTTCTGCACGCCCTGGGGAATTTGATCGTCGACGAACACCACGCTGCCGATGCCGAGCATGACGAACCAGGCGATGTTCGCCAGCGCCAACACGATCTCCGCCCGCAGCGTGCCGCCGAGCAGCAATCCCATGGACGCGAACGTGACGGTGCCCAGAGCGATGATCACGGCACCGAGCACCAGGCCCGTGGCGGTCGGACGCCAACCGAGAGCGACGCCGATGGAGCCGAGCAGAATCGACTGCAGGATCACGACGATCACCACGGCAGCGGATTTGCCGCCGATGATTCCCCAGCGCGGAAGCGGTGTTGCACCGAGCCGTTTCAGCGCGCCGTAGCGGCGGTCGAAACCGACCGCGATGGCTTGGCCGGTGAACGCCGTCGACATGATGGCCACCATCATCACCGCAGGCACCACCTGGGCAACTCGGTCGTCGCCCAGTGCGCCGAACGGCAGCAGCGTGAGACCGATCAGCAACGTGATCGGGATGAACATCGTCAGCAGCAACTGTTCGCCGTTGCGTAGCAGCAACTTCAGTTCGAGGCGGGTCTGCGCGAACAACATTCGCGACGCCGAGGCCGGTTGCGGACGAGGCGCGAACAGACCTGTCTCGAATCGGTTGTCGGCGAGCCGGGCTTCTCTGCGCACCGTCACTTCCTCAATTCTCTACCGGTCAGTTCGAGGAACACGTCCTCGAGGCGGCGCTGATCGACCTGCAACTCGGTAGCCAGGACGTCCTGCTGGGCGCACCAGGACGTGACGGTCACCAGTATCTGCGGCTCGATCACACCCGACACCACGTAGGACCCGGGCGTCGGTTCCGACGGTACGTACCCCGGGGGGAGTGCCGCGTCGAGCATCGAGAGTTCGAGACCAGGGGGAGCGGTGAAGCGCAGTTGGCCCTCGGCGCCCTGTTTGGTCAGTTCCGACGGTGAACCCGACGCCACGACGCGACCGTTGTCGATGATCGTCAGCCGATCCGCCAGCTGCTCGGCCTCGTCCATGAGATGCGTCGTGAGCAGCACGCCCACACCGTCGCGCCGCAATGCGTCGATCAGCTCCCACACCAGCAGTCGCGCCTGCGCGTCGAGACCGGCAGTCGGTTCGTCGAGAAACACCAGTTCGGGACGCCCGACGATGGCGCAGGCCAGCGCGAGTCGCTGCTGCTGTCCGCCGGAGAGGCGCCGATACGGGGTGCGAACAGCCGAGGTCAGACCGAGGCAGTCGAGCAGCCACGCCGGATCGTGCGGATCGGCCGAGTACGACGCAACGAGCTCGAGCATCTCACCGGCTTTGGAACCGGGATACGCGCCGCCGCCCTGGAGCATGACGCCGATACGCGGCCTCAGCTGCGCCGACTCTTCGATGGGGTCGAGCCCCAGGACGCGGACCGAGCCACTGTCGGGGACGACGAAGCCTTCACACATCTCGACGGTGGTGGTCTTGCCTGCACCGTTCGGGCCGAGGAGCGCCAAGACTTCGCCGGGGCCGATATCGAGGCTGAGGCCGTCGACAGCGGTGACGCCGTCGTACGACTTGCGCACGTCGCTCAGCTGTACGACAGGTTGCGCCGCTTTCGACGTCCCGGAGATCACGAGGACTCAGCGTATTCGTCGGCCCCGCGGTCGCGTGCCGGTGGTCCGGTGCGTGTGGGCCACGGCATACGGTTTCGTGTCAACAAATACAGCACCGCAATGGTCAGGATCGTCATCACTGCGGCCTGCACGATCTGAAACGGCAAGTATTCACTGCCGTTCGGCATCAGGATGACGCTGACCAGAGACGAGAAGGCGATCGCAGGTCGTCGGAACGACGGCGTGGTGGCCCAGGCTGCCAGCGGAATCACCGCCCACAACAGATACCAGGGTTGTACCACCGGAAACAGCAGTACGACCGCGCCCAGAGCCACGCCCAGTGCGCCGACCGGATGCAGTCGACCGCGCAGAACCGCGACCAGCATGCGGACGACGATGACGGCGGCGACGACGGCCGCGATCGGACGAGTCAGACCCAACACGGCGGTGGTGTGGTCGCCGAGGCCGAGCAGCACTCCCACGAATCCGGTGCCTAGGCCGAGAATCGTGGGTATGGACATCCAGCTGCGTACGACGCCTGCTGTGCCGAGAGTGTTGATCCACCCGAATCCGAGTCCGCTACCCAGGCTGACGGCGACTTGGACCGCGACGGCGATCGTGCCGAGGAGGACTGCCACGTACACCACGGACCGGAGGGTCCCGCCCCACCGCCTCGACAGCGCCATTCCCACGAAGCCGAGCGCGATCAGAGAAGGGATCTTGATCGTCGACGACAGCGCAATCAGCGCCGCTCCGCCGACGAGGAAGGCGACGTCGGTCCTCCGCATCGCTCCTGAGTGTTCGACGGCCCGCAGCGCGAGCTCGGTGCCCGCGAGCATGAGTCCGATCATCAGGGCCTCGTTGTGAATTCCGGCAACCAGATGAAACAGCAGCAGCGGGTTTGCGGCACCGAGCCAGAGTGCACTCACCGAGGCCACCCCACAGCGCCGGGCCAGACGCGGCAGAGCCCAGACGATCAGCGCGACGCCTGCCAGCGCGAGGAGGCGGTGCAGAAAGATGCCGGCGACGATGTTCTCGCCGGTCAGGTAGGTGATTCCGCGACCCATCCACAGAAACAGTGGACCGTAGGGTGCCGGAGTTTCGCGCCAGATGTTGGGAACGGTACGGGTCAGCACGTTGTCCGCACCGAGTGCAGTCTGGGGGCCGACTTCGTAGGGGTCGAGCCCGCGCGCGGTGATCTCGCTCTGCGCCAGATACGAATAGACGTCACGCGAGAACATCGGGGGCGCAACACACAGCGGCAGAATCCACAACAGCAGAGTGCGGTCCATCTGGGATCTGGTGAGTCGCCGCGGAATGTTTCCGGATCGCGTTCGACCGAGGGCGAACCTGCCCAGCAGCAACCAGGCGATCACCACGATGACGGTGCCGGTCATCGTGACCGTGAGGGCAGAGGTGGCCATGCGGGACGGCAGGCTGAGGAATCGAACGCCGAAGACGGGGTTCTGCAGCACCGGCTGCGCGCCTGCGCCGAGGGCACCGATCGCCATCAGCAGTGCGCCCGCGGCACCGAAACGGCGGATGTTCCTGAGCTGAACCGTCTCCGCCGGGTTCAGCCCGGGCGCTTCTTGCTCGTCTCCGTGCAGGGTGGCGACGACGCCACCCGGCGGAGTGGGTTCGAGTCCGACGACTCGGCGTGTGGGGGCCACCACGTACCGGTGGAGAATCTGTCCGAGCGCCGATCTCGAGTCGTCGGTACCGATTTGCCGACGTGCTCTGCCCGTGAATCGTGAGCGTTCGGCACTCTGCTCACTGTCGGTCGATGACACAGTGGGAGCGTAGCTGTGCTCATGCCCGACGCCCGCACCGTCCTCCCGGCCGAGATGGAACGAGGATCGCGACCGGCATAGGGCACCCTTGGTGGACCAGGCAAAACAATTCCGTCACACTGGTGTTGTGAAAACAACCGAAAGCACGTTCGCGCGTCCGGGAAGTGTCGATTCCTCGACCGCCGGCGCAGGCGCGCCGTCGGTTCGTCAGGCCTCGCTCCCCGAAGGACAGACCAGGGGTGCAGTGGTCACTCTACTGCTGGAAGAGGGCCCCATCACGGCCTCCGACATCGGCACGCGGCTGGGATTGAGTGCGGCAGGTGTCCGGCGTCATCTCGATGCGCTCATCGATGCCGGCGAGGCTCGTATCACCACCCCGGCAGGGGCGCGGCAGCGTGGTCGTGGTCGACCGGCCAAGTACTTTCAGCTCACTGCCGCCGGACGTAACCGCCTCGGCCACACCTACGACGATCTCGCCGGTGCCGCCATGCGGCAGCTCCGCAAGATCGGCGGGGACGCGGCCATCGAGACGTTCGCCCGGCAACGCGTCAACACCATCGTGGCCGACGTCGAACCGGCAACGGGGTCAGATGCGCACTCCGTGGAGGATGCGGCGGAGCGAATCGCCGACGCGTTCAGCGCGGCCGGCTTTTCTGCCACCACCCGTCAGGTGGGCAACGGTGTGCAGATCTGCCAGCACCACTGCCCGGTGTCGCACGTCGCCTCGGAGTTCCCGGAGCTGTGCGAAGCGGAACAGTCCGCGTTCGCAGAGATTCTCGGCACACACGTGCAGCGTTTGGCGACCATCGCCAACGGCAACTGCGCCTGCACGACTCACGTACCGCTGTCACCGACGCGGTACTCGAGCACCGATAGTTCCGACAAGAAGACTCCCGACGCGCAGCCCCGTGTCGGAGAACGCCCAAGCCTCCGGAAGGAGCCCGCATGACCGTCACACCAGACCAGGTGACACCCACCGCGCCGCTGACTCAGGACGAGACCATCGCCTCGCTCGGCACGTACGGATACGGCTGGGCCGACTCGGACGTAGCCGGTGAAAGCGCCAAGAGAGGCCTCTCCGAGGCCGTCGTTCGGGACATCTCGCAGAAGAAGAGCGAGCCCGAATGGATGCTCGAGGCACGCCTGAAAGCTCTCAAGACGTTCGAGCGCAAGCCGATGCCGAACTGGGGCTCCAACCTCGACGGCATCGACTTCGACAACATCAAGTACTTCGTGCGCTCCAGCGAGAAGCAGGCTGCGACGTGGGAAGACCTGCCCGAGGACATCAAGAACACGTACGACAAGCTCGGCATCCCCGAAGCCGAGAAGCAGCGCCTGGTCTCCGGTGTCGCCGCTCAGTACGAGTCCGAGGTCGTCTACCACTCGATCCGTGAGGACCTCGAGGCGCAGGGCGTGTTGTTCCTCGACACCGATACCGCGCTCAAGGAGCAGCCGGAGCTGTTCCGCGAGTACTTCGGCACCGTCATTCCCGCCGGCGACAACAAGTTCTCCGCTCTGAACACCGCGGTGTGGTCCGGTGGATCGTTCATCTACATCCCGCCGGGCGTCCACGTGGACATTCCGCTGCAGGCCTACTTCCGGATCAACACCGAGAACATGGGTCAGTTCGAGCGGACGCTGATCATCGTCGACGAGGGTGCATACGTGCACTACGTCGAGGGCTGCACCGCTCCGATCTACAAGTCGGATTCGCTGCACTCCGCCGTGGTCGAGATCATCGTCAAGAAGGGTGGCCGGTGCCGTTACACGACCATCCAGAACTGGTCGAACAACGTCTACAACCTCGTCACCAAGCGCGCCAAGGCAGAAGCAGGCGCAACGATGGAGTGGGTCGACGGCAACATCGGCTCCAAGGTCACCATGAAATACCCCGCCGTCTGGATGACCGGCGAGTACGCCAAGGGCGAGGTTCTCTCGGTCGCGTTCGCGGGCCCGGACCAGCACCAGGACACCGGCTCGAAGATGCTGCACCTCGCGCCGAACACGTCGTCGAACATCGTCAGCAAATCTGTCGCCCGTGGCGGTGGACGGACGTCGTACCGCGGTCTGATCCAGATCAACAAGGGCGCGCACGGTTCGCGATCGACGGTCAAGTGCGACGCGTTGCTCGTCGACACGATCAGTCGGTCCGACACCTACCCGTACGTCGACATCCGTGAGGACGACGTGTCGATGGGTCACGAGGCCACGGTCTCGAAGGTCAGCGACGATCAGCTGTTCTACCTGATGAGCCGCGGCATGACCGAGGACGAGGCGATGGCAATGGTCGTCCGCGGATTCGTCGAGCCGATCGCGCGCGAACTGCCGATGGAATACGCGCTCGAGCTCAACCGGCTCATCGAGTTGCAGATGGAAGGGTCGGTCGGATAAGTGAACAACCCCCTCACCGGAGTCATGGGTGCCGTGGCATCCGAGAACCCCGATTCCGCCAAGGAAGACAAGTCGAAGCTCGTCGCGAACAAGGGCGCTCAGTTCACGTCGTACGACGTGAACGCGTTCGAGGTGCCGTCGGGCCGTGACGAGCTGTGGCGCTTCACGCCGCTGCGTCGTCTTCGCGGACTGCACGACGGTTCCGCCGTCGCCGACGGGGCCGCTCAGGTCACCGTCGGGGCGCCGGACTCGGTGGTCGTGGAAACCGTCGGACGCGACGACGAGCGCCTCGGCAAGGCCGGAGTACCGGCCGATCGCATTGCAGCTCAGGCATTCTCTGCCTTCTCCGAGGCCACGGTCGTCACCGTGCCGAACGAGGTCGAGGTGGCCGATCCGATCGAGATCACGATCGACGGCCCCGGTGTCGACCACATCGCCTACGGACATGTGCAGATTGCGCTCGGCACGTTCGCTCGTGCGACCGTCGTGATCGATCAGCGCGGGAGCGGAACGTACGCCGAGAACATCGAGTTCGTTCTGGGCGACAGCTCGCAACTGCACGTCGTCCTGATCCAGGATTGGCAGTCCGACGCCGTGCACGTGGCTGCGCATCACGCGCTGCTCGGTCGCGATTCCGTGTTGCGGCACTACAACGTCAGTCTCGGCGGCGATCTGGTCCGCATCAGTCCGACAGTGCGCTACAGCGCGCCCGGCGGCGACGCGAACCTGCTCGGTGTGTACTTCGCCGACGCCGGTCAGCACCTCGAGCAGCGACTGCTCGTCGACCACTCGGCACCGCACTGCAAGTCCAATGTGATGTACAAGGGCGCGCTGCAGGGCGAAACCGGACCCGGCACCGTCGACGCGCACACCGTATGGATCGGCGATGTTCTGATTCGTGCCGAGGCCGAGGGCACCGAGACGTACGAGCTGAACCGAAATCTGGTGCTCACCGACGGCGCTCGCGCCGACTCGGTGCCGAACCTGGAAATCGAAACCGGCGAGATCGTCGGAGCCGGGCACGCGAGTGCGACCGGTCGCTTCGACGACGAGCAGCTGTTCTACCTGCGTGCTCGCGGCATCTCGGAGGAGGTCGCTCGTCGACTCGTCGTTCGCGGTTTCTTCCACGAGATCATCGACAAGATTCCGGTCCCCGCCGTACGCGAGCGTCTCGACGCCGCCATCGAGACCGAACTCGCCGTCGCCGGCGCATAGGTCCACCCGAACCTTTCTCGACTGCACAAAGGAACTTTGATGTCCACACTCGAAATCCGCGACCTGCACGTCAGCGTCGCCAACACCGACTCGTCCGCCGAGCCGATCAACATCCTCAAGGGTGTCGATCTGACCGTGAAGTCCGGCGAGACGCACGCGATCATGGGGCCCAACGGTTCCGGCAAGTCCACCTTGTCGTACGCCATTGCAGGCCATCCGAAATACACCGTCACCTCCGGCACCATCACCCTCGACGGTGAAGACGTGCTCGAGATGAGCGTCGACGAGCGCGCCCGCGCCGGCCTGTTCCTGGCGATGCAGTACCCGGTGGAGGTGCCGGGAGTCTCGATGTCGAACTTCCTGCGCACCGCCGCCACCGCAGTACGCGGCGAAGCTCCCAAGCTGCGGCACTGGGTCAAGGAAGCCAAGACCGCCATGAGCGAACTGGAGATCGAGGCCAACTTCCTCGAACGCAACGTCAACGAAGGTTTCTCCGGTGGCGAGAAGAAGCGTCACGAGATTCTGCAGCTGGGACTCCTCAAGCCCAAAATTGCGATCCTGGACGAGACCGATTCCGGTCTCGACGTCGACGCGCTGCGCGTGGTGTCCGAGGGCGTCAACAAGTACAAGGAACGCGAGAACGGCGGAGTGCTGCTGATCACGCACTACACCCGCATCCTCCGCTACATCAAGCCCGATTTCGTGCACGTCTTCGTCAACGGTGAGATCGTGAAGTCCGGCGGAGCCGAGCTGGCAGACGAGCTCGAAGCCAACGGATACGCCGGCTACACCCAGGCCGCGACCACCGGAGCATGAGCATGGCTGCGCCGGCAGCTGTAGCGGTGGCGGCATCGTTCGATGTCGCTGCCGTTCGCCGCGATTTCCCTATCCTTTCGCGCACCGTCCGTGACGGAAAGCCGTTGGTGTACCTGGATTCCGGTGCCACCTCGCAGCGGCCGGTGCAGGTACTCGACGCCGAACGCGAATTCCTCACCACGTGCAATGCCGCAGTGCACCGCGGGGCGCATCAGCTGGCCGAGGAAGCCACCGACGCGTACGAGGGAGCCAGGGCGGCCATCGCCACGTTCGTCGGTGCCGACGTCGACGAGATCGTCTTCACCAAGAACGCGACCGAGTCGCTCAACCTCGTGACGTACGTCCTGGCCGATCAACGCTTCGATCGCCATCTCGGACCCGGGGACGAGATCGTCGTCACCGAACTCGAACATCACGCCAATCTCGTTCCGTGGCAGGAGCTTGCGGCCCGCACCGGCGCAACGCTGCGGTGGTACGGCGTGACCGACGACGGCCGCATCGACCTCGATTCACTCGAATTGTCATCGGCCGTCAAGGTTCTCGCGTTCACGCACCAGTCCAATGTGACCGGTGCCGTTGCTCCGGTCGAGGAATTGGTGCGTCGGGCCAGGGCTGTGGGCGCGCTCGTCGTTCTCGACGCATGCCAGTCGGTGCCGCACATGAAGGTCGATTTCCACACGCTGGATGTCGACTACGCCGCGTTCTCGGGTCACAAGATGCTCGGTCCCTCGGGGGTCGGCGTGTTGTACGGCAAGGCTGCACTCCTCGCGGCGATGCCACCGTTCATCACCGGCGGTTCGATGATCGAGACCGTCACCATGGAGAAGACGACGTTCGCCGCGCCCCCGCAACGATTCGAGGCCGGGGTGCCGATGACCTCGCAGGTCGTCGGACTGGGCGCAGCTGTGCGGTATCTGGAGAACATCGGTATGGACGTCATCGCCGCGCACGAGAAGGCCTTGGTCGCAGCAACTCTCGCCGAATTCGCGAAGATCGACGGGGTACGCGTGATCGGCCCGACCGAGAATGTCAACCGTGGTTCTGCGGTGTCGTTCGTCGTCGACGGTATCCACGCACACGACCTCGGACAGATCCTGGACGACGAGGGCGTCGCCATTCGCGTCGGGCATCACTGCGCGTGGCCGCTGCATCGACGGTTCGGTGTGGCTGCGACAGCGCGCGCCTCGTTCGCGTTGTACAACACGGTCGAGGAAGTACAGGTTCTTGCACAGGCGATCCGCCGCGCGCAATCGTTCTTCGGAACCAACGACCAGGGCGGGGGAGGGGAACTCTAGATGCGGATGGAACAGATGTATCAGGAAGTGATCCTCGATCACTACAAGCACCCGCACGGTCGCGGACTGCGCGAGCCGTTCGGTGCAGAGGTACACCACGTCAACCCCACGTGTGGCGACGAGGTCACTCTGCGGGTTCACGTGGACAACGGCTCCGTTGCGGACGTCTCGTACGACGGCCAGGGGTGCTCGATCAGTCAGGCAGCGACGTCGGTTCTCACCGATCAGGTCGTCGGTCTGAGCGTCGTCGATGCGTTGAAGACGGTCGACGCGTTCAGCGACATGGTCGGCAGCAGAGGTACCGTCGAGGGTGACGAGGACGTCATCGGCGACGGCATTGCGTTCGCCGGTGTGGCCAAGTATCCGGCTCGCGTGAAATGCGCGTTGCTGGGTTGGATGGCTTTCAAGGATGCGGTTGTTCAAGTAGTGGACGCAGATTCGACAGCTACGACGGGCGGGACCGCCCAGTCGGCACTTTCCGGAGGACAACAATCATGACCGATGCAACAGATACGACGCCGGCCGAAGCCACGCCGGTGGCATTGACCGCCGACGAGATCAAGGTGCTCGAAGACCTCGAAGAGGCCATGCGTGACGTCGTCGACCCCGAGCTCGGAATCAATGTCGTCGATCTGGGTCTGGTGTACGACATCAAGATCGACGCCGACGACATCGTCACGGTCGACATGACGCTGACTTCGGCGGCGTGCCCGCTGACCGATGTCATCGAGGATCAGGCCCGCGGCGCTCTGGTGCGCAGCGGACTGGCGGCAGACCTGAAGATCAACTGGGTATGGATGCCGCCGTGGGGTCCGGACAAGATCACCGACGACGGCCGCGAGCAGCTCAGGGCACTCGGCTTCACTGTCTGACCCGACGACGGTTCTGCTCGGTCAGGCACCTTTCGCTTCGTCGGTTTTCGACTCCGCGGCCTTGGCGGGTGCAGACTTCTTCGCTGCAGTTTTCTTGGCCGGAGCCTTCTTCGCGGCCGCTTTCTTTGCGGGTGCCTTCTTGGCGGGAGTCGAGGTCGACGACGATCCCGACTTCGCGTTCTTGCCGGCCGCCTCGACACTCCGCTGCAGCGCTGCGACCAGATCGACGACCTCGGCGTCCTCACCGTCGTCGTCTTTCTCGGCCTCGGTGTGGACGACCTTCTCGCCCCCGTTGGCGAGGGTCTCGTCGATCAGCTTGCGCAGCTCGATCTGGTAGTCGTCGGTGTACTCGGTGGGGTCGAACTCCGAGGACATGCTCTCCACCAGTGACGTGGCCATCTTCACCTCTTGCGGACGCGCCGACGGTGCATCCTCGAGTGACGGGAACTCGGCTGCTCTGACTTCGTCCGGCCACAGCAGCGTCTGAATCACCAACACGTCGTCACGCACCCGCAGCGCAGCCAATCGGGTCTTCTGCCGCAGCGTGAAGTGAACGAGCGCGGTGCGTTCGGTTTCTTCCAGCGTCTCTCGCAGCAGAACGTACGCCTTCGGTGACGCGGAGTCCGGCTCGAGGAAGTAGCTCTTGTCGTAGAGAATCGGATCGATCTGCTCGGTCGGTACGAATTCGAGAACCGGAATCTCGTGCTTCTCGGCCGCCGGAAGTTTGTCGAAATCGTCGTCGGTGAGAATCACGCGTTCGCCGTCGGGGGAGTCGTAGGCCTTGTCGATGTCGGCGAACTGCACCGACTTGCCGCATTCCTGACAGATGCGGTCGTACTTGATGCGACCGCCGTCCTTCGCGTGCACCTGATGGAACCGAATATCGTGCTGCTCGGTGGCCGAATAGACCTTCACCGGAACATTGACCAGTCCGAAGGCGATCGAGCCCTTCCATATGCTGCGCATCTGTCCATGATCGCCGACCGAGCACCCGCGTGTCGACCGTTGGCAGGAAAGTCAGGCTCTGTGCAGCGGTCGAGCTATCGTGCGCGCGATTGCGACCCTGGCCGAGGCCGGGAGCGTGGGAAACATCTTCACCATTGCGGTCATCGTGCCGATTGCGTCGTCGTGTCCGGAAAGATACGAGCGCTGCAGTTCGACCGGGAGCGAGAAGAAACTGGAGAAGAACTGGGGCACCATCTCCGGTTCCAGACCGAGCGCGGTGCGGAGGCCGAGATTGCGAAGCTTCTGGACCGTCCAGATGTGCACCGCACGGCTTCGTCGCGGATGACCGCCGTCGCGGAACTTCTCTACCAGGTGGTCCGCGGACGCCAGCGATGCCGCAACGCTGTACCCAGTGGCAGGGTGCATCAGGTTGGACCGGGATCCGAAGAGCACAGGACCTCCTCGTCCGGTGCGTACTCGCGAACGCGGCGGCGGTTCGACCGAGAAGCGGACTCGCTCGACAGCCTCGTGCCCCGTGGGTTCGAGATCGCGCTGGGACAGCCGGTGGTGCAATCGCGTACGGAGAACATCCAAGCCGAGCGCAGGTCGACCGACGAGACAGGTCTCCTCGAGCAGGACGCGATCGTCATCGAGCGCCACGGCGTACAGAAAGCTGGGAACTTCGCCGGGCGACGCGCCGTTGTCGGTGCGCCAATCCATGAACCACGCGTCGGCGCCCTCGAAGATCGGTTCGGCGCGTCGACGTTCGACGACGATCCCGTAGGCGGTCTGCTGCGCGAGGTCACGCGAATCGAACGTCCCTCGGGCATCGACGACGTGACCAGCGTCGATGATCGTCCCGTCGGACGTGGTCACGCGGGAACCGGTGACGTCGACGGCCGTTCCAGCGAGCACCTGCACTCGATCGAGAGCCAGAGTGCTCTGCAGCGCAGATGTATTCAGCACGCAGTACGTGCGATCGATGATCCGATGGCGGTCGGTCCACACCGCGGGCTCGAGCGCGGTCGTGGCGACTGCGGTCTCGGGTAACCACGATGGCAGTTCGTCCGCCCAGGCCGAGTACGTCGGCGTCCACGTACGCGACGGGTGTGGATCGAGGGCCAGCACGTCCAGGCCCGCCGCGGAACAGCGATGAGCGACTGCCCTTCCTGCGGGACCCAGACCCACCACCGCGACGTCGGCCGAGAAATCGTTCACATTCCGCCGGTGGCGAGCAGACCACCGTCCACCCGCACGGTTTCGCCGGTGATCCAGGACGACGCGTCCGACACCAGGAAGGCGACAAGCGCGGCCACGTCCTCCGGGTTTCCGAGACGCTTCATCGGGTAGCCGGCAGCCGCGGCGTCTTCGCCGTTGGCGACGAGGGCCTCGGCGAATTTGGTCTTCACGACGCCCGGTGCCACGGCATTCACTCGGATCTTTGGACCCAGTTGCCAGGCGAGTTCCTCGGTGAGCCGTATCAGGGCGGCTTTGGACGCACCGTACGCCGCGATCACTCCGGTGGAGCGAATGCCCGCCACGCTGGCGATGTTGACGATCGCGCCGCCGTGCTCTCCCATCCAGGCGTGGAATGCCTGCTGGACGAAGCCGAGGGTACCGACGACGTTCGTGTCGAAGATCTTGCTCACGCCGGTCAGATCGGCATCCATCAGTGAGCCGTAAACGGGATTGATGCCGGTGTTGTTCACCAGGATGTCCAGGGAACCGAAGGTCTCCACGGTCTGCGCCACGGCGTCGCGTCGATGGTCCGGATCGCCTGCATTGCCGTCCAGTGCAAGCACGGAGTCACCCAGTTCTGCTGCTGCCGCCACGAGAGGCTCGCGCTTACGTGCGGTGATGGCGACATTCGCGCCGCGAGCGAGCAGCTCTGCGGCGATTGCCTTGCCGATGCCCCGGCTGCCGCCGGTGACGAGTGCAGTACGCCCGGTGAGGTCGGGAATCGGTGCGCTGCGTTGGGTGACTGTTTCGGAGGCGTCGGTCATCGACCAGACGTTACCGGTGTCACCGTCGTTCCTGGGTGAGGGCACGTGAATGCTGAGCTAAAATGAGAGTTTGCTGTGCCGTCGTTCGGCGCACCTGTGTTCGCTCGTCGGTCGACGGGCAACGATCTTGTTCGGCAATCGCTAGGAGCTCACGCGTGATCACCGCCACCGACCTGGAAGTTCGTGCCGGTGTGCGGACCCTTCTGTCCACCGAGGGGCCCGCGCTCCGTGTACAGGCAGGCGACCGCATCGGGCTGGTGGGCCGTAACGGTGCAGGCAAGACCACCACTCTGCGCATCCTGGCAGGCGAGGGTGAGCCGTATGCGGGTGAGGTCGTGCGCACCGGAGAGCTCGGTTACCTTCCGCAGGATCCCAAAGAAGGCGACCTCGACGTCCTGGCCAAGGACCGAGTGCTCTCGGCCCGGGGCCTGGACACTCTGCTGCACAGTATGGAGAAGCAGCAGGCGCTGATGGCCGAGGTGGCCGACGAGGCGTTGCTCGACAAGGCCGTCCGCAAGTACGGCGAGCTCGAAGAGCGGTTCGCTTCGCTCGGTGGTTACGAAGCCGAGAGCGAAGCGGCTCGCATCTGCAACAGTCTCGGCCTGGCCGACCGCATCCTCGGTCAACCGCTGCGGACCCTGTCCGGTGGTCAGCGCCGACGCGTCGAACTGGCTCGCATTCTGTTCGCCGCGTCCGATGGCAGTGGTGGGCGCTCGAACACCACGCTGCTGCTCGACGAGCCGACCAACCACCTCGACGCGGACTCCATCACGTGGCTGCGGGGATTCCTGCAGAACCACGAGGGCGGACTCATCGTCATCAGCCACGACGTCGAACTACTCGGTGATGTGGTGAACCGGGTGTGGTTCCTCGATGCCGTGCGCGGTGAGGCCGACATCTACAACATGAACTGGAAGAAGTACCTCGACGCACGGGCCACGGACGAGCAACGGCGCCGTCGCGAGCGCGCGAACGCCGAGAAGAAGGCGGGCGCACTACGCGTCCAGGCCGCCAAGATGGGGGCCAAGGCGACGAAAGCCGTTGCGGCACAGAACATGGCGAAGCGCGCAGACAAGCTGATGGCCAACCTCGATGCGGAGCGCGTATCCGACAAGGTTGCGCACATTCGTTTCCCCGAGCCGGCTCCGTGCGGCAAGACACCGTTGATGGCCAAGAACCTCACCAAGATGTACGGGTCGCTGGAGATCTTCGCCGGCGTCGATCTGGCGATCGACCGGGGGAGCCGCGTGGTGGTGCTCGGTCTGAACGGTGCGGGCAAGACGACGCTGCTCCGAATCCTGGCGGGAACCGAAAAGGCCGACACCGGAGAGATCGAGCCGGGCCACGGCATGCGCGTCGGGTACTTCGCGCAGGAACACGACACCCTCGACGATCACGCGTCGGTGTGGGAGAACATCCGGCATGCGGCACCCGACACCGGCGAGCAGGAGCTCAGATCGCTTCTCGGTGCTTTCATGTTCACCGGCCCCCAGCTCGAGCAGCCGGCAGGAACACTCTCGGGCGGTGAGAAGACACGTCTGGCGCTCGCCGGACTGGTGTCCTCGGCTGCGAACGTGCTGCTGCTCGACGAGCCGACCAACAACCTCGATCCGATCTCGCGCGAGCAGGTCCTCGACGCGCTGCGCAGCTACAAGGGTGCAGTGGTGCTGGTGACTCACGATCCGGGTGCCGCCGAGGCACTCTCACCCGAACGAGTGATCCTCCTTCCCGACGGCACCGAGGATCACTGGTCGCAGGAATACCTGGAACTGATCCAACTCGCCTGACCTGGGGTCAGTCCTGCCTGCGGACCGATTCTTCGACCAGATCCAGAATGGCCGAAAGATTGGACCCGCCCTGCCCTGACGCGATTCGGGCGACCAGACCGTCCAGCACGAGGTCGAGGTAGTCGGCCAGGACGTCGTTGGGTACGTCGTCGCGCAGTTTTCCTGCCGTCTTCTGCCGTTCCAGTCGGCCCAGGGTCGCGTCGGTGAGCTCTGCCGACCGTTCGGCCCAGCTGGTTCGGAAGTCGGCGTCGGTTCGCAGCCGTCGGGTGATCTCGAGCCGCGTTCCGAGCCACTCGAACTGCTCCGGCTGGGCCAGCATGTCTCGCATCACCTGAACCAGACCCTGCGTCGCCGCGACCTCTGCCATGCGACGGGCATCCTCCTGCGCCAACGCGAGAAAGAGACCGTCCTTGTCCTTGAAGTGGTGGAAGATGGCGCCACGCGAGAGTCCCGTCGCCTCCTCGAGGCGTCGCACCGTCGCGCCCTCGTAGCCGAACTCTCCGAAGCACTTGCGCGCACCGTCGAGAATTTCGCTGCGGCGAGCGGCCAGGTGGTCTTCGCTGACCTTGGGCACGTGTGAAACTCCTACTTTTCGATGAAGGGCCCCGCACCGATACGGCGATGGGCCCGAAACACGTATCGAGTTCCGGGCCCATCGCTGTGTGGCGTCTGTCTTCAGTGCCGTGTGACTAGCCTCTGATCATGTTGCGCAGGACGTACTGCAGGATTCCGCCGTTGCGGTAGTAGTCCGCTTCACCGGGGGTATCGATACGGACCACGGCGTCGAACTCGACCTTGGTTCCGTCTTCCTTTGTCGCGGTCACTGCCATCGTCTTCGGGGTGGTGCCCTCGTTCAGCTTTTCGACGCCGACGATGTCGAACGTCTCGGTTCCGTCGAGCTTGAGCGACGCTGCGCTCTCGCCGGCCGGGAACTGCAGGGGAACGACGCCCATGCCGATGAGGTTGGAGCGGTGGATGCGCTCGAACGACTCGGTGATGACAGCCTTGACGCCGAGGAGCGAGGTGCCCTTGGCCGCCCAGTCACGCGAGCTTCCCGATCCGTACTCTTTGCCGCCCAGTACGACCAGCGGAATGCCGGCCTTCTGGTAGTTCTGCGACGCGTCGTAGATGAACGACTGCGGTCCACCGTCGAGGGTGAAGTCACGGGTGTAGCCACCCGAGACGTCGTCGAGCAGCTGGTTCTTCAGACGGATGTTCGCGAAGGTTCCGCGAATCATGACCTCGTGGTTACCGCGGCGCGATCCGAGCGAGTTGTAGTCCTTGCGCTCGACCCCGTGGGAATCGAGGTACTGCGCGGCCGGCGTGCCCGCCTTGATGGGACCGGCCGGGCTGATGTGGTCGGTGGTGACCGAATCGCCGAGCAGGGCCAGCACGCGTGCACCCTTGATGTCCTCGACCGGAGCCGGATCCATCGTCATGCCGTCGAAGTACGGAGGCTTGCGCACGTACGTCGACTTGGGATCCCACTCGAACGTGTCGCCCTCGGGGGTCGACAGGTTCTGCCAGCGGCTGTCGCCGGCGAAGATGGTCTCGTAGGACTTGCTGAACATGTCCCGGCTGATCGACGACTTGATGGTGTCTTCGATCTCCTGCGAGGACGGCCAGATGTCCTTGAGGTACACGGGGTTGCCCTCGTGGTCCTCGCCGAGTGCGTCGGTCTCGAAGTCGAAGTCCATCGTGCCCGCGAGACCGTAGGCGATGACCAGCGGCGGTGAGGCCAGGTAGTTCATCTTGACGTCGGGAGAGATGCGACCTTCGAAGTTGCGGTTGCCCGAGAGCACGGCGGTGACCGAGAGGTCGTTGTCGTTGATCGCCTTCGAGATCGGCTCGAGCAACGGGCCGGTGTTGCCGATGCACGTGGTGCAGCCGTAACCACCGAGGTAGTAGCCGAGCTTCTCGAGGTAGGGCCACAGGCCGGCCTTCTCGTAGTAGTCCGTGACGACCTGCGAGCCGGGTGCCATGTTGGTCTTGACCCAGGGCTTGGTGGACAAGCCCTTCTCCACAGCGTTACGGGCGAGCAGTGCTGCGCCGAGCATGACCGAGGGGTTCGAGGTGTTGGTGCAGGAGGTGATGCCTGCCACCACGACAGCACCGTGATCGAGGACGAACTCTCCTGCCTCGTCGGTGGTGACCCGGATCGGCTTGCTCGGACGACCCTCGGAACCGTATGCGGCAGAACGAACGTCGACGGAATCCTCTTCGGCGAAGCTCAGCGAAGCGGAGTCGCTTGCCGGGAACGATTCGTCGAGGGCCTCGTCGAGCTTGCTGTCACCCTCGTGCTTCGGGTGGTTCTCCTCGACGTAGTTGTGGATGTCCTTGCGGAACGCAACCTTGGACTCGGACAACAGGATTCGGTCCTGCGGGCGCTTCGGGCCTGCGATGGACGGAACGACCGTGTTGAGGTCGAGCTCGATGTACTCGGAGTACACGGCCTCGTTCTTCGGGTCGTGCCACATGCCCTGTTCCTTGGCGTACGCCTCGACGAGCGCGAGCTGCTCGTCGCTGCGGCCGGTGAGGCGCAGGTAGTTGATCGTCTCTTCGTCGATCGGGAAGATCGCTGCGGTGGAACCGAACTCCGGGCTCATGTTGCCCAGGGTGGCGCGGTTCGCGAGCGGAACCTCGGCCACGCCCTCGCCGTAGAACTCGACGAACTTACCGACGACGCCGTGCTTGCGCAGCATCTCGGTTGCGGTCAGCACCACGTCGGTCGCGGTGACGCCGGGCTGGATCTCGCCGGAGAGCTTGAAGCCGACGACGCGGGGGATGAGCATCGAGACGGGCTGGCCTAGCATGGCCGCCTCGGCTTCGATGCCGCCGACGCCCCAGCCCAACACACCGAGGCCGTTGACCATCGTGGTGTGCGAGTCGGTGCCGACGCAGGTGTCGGGGTAGGCCTGGCCCTTGCGGGTCATGATCGTCGGTGCGAGGTACTCGATGTTGACCTGGTGCACGATGCCCATGCCCGGGGGGACGACCTTGAAGTCGTCGAACGCGCCCTGTCCCCAACGCAGGAACTGGTAGCGCTCACCGTTGCGCTCGTACTCGAGGTCGACGTTGCGCTCGAGGGCATCGGCGCGGCCGAAGACGTCGAGGATGACCGAGTGGTCGATGACCATGTCGGCGGGGGAGAGGGGGTTGACCTTGTTGGGGTCGCCGCCCAGGGTGGTGACGGCTTCACGCATCGTGGCGAGGTCGACGATGCACGGAACGCCGGTGAAGTCCTGCATGATGACGCGTGCAGGGGTGAACTGGATCTCGAAGCTCGGCTCCGCGGACGGATCCCACGAGGCAATCGAACGAATGTGGTCGGCGGTGATGTTGGCACCGTCCTCGGTGCGAAGGAGATTCTCCGCGAGGACCTTCAGTGCATAGGGCAGTTTTTCGGCACCGGGCAAGGCCGACAGCCGGAAGATCTCGTACGAGTTCTCTCCGACTTCGAGGGTGCCCTTTGCACCGAATGAATCATTACTTGCGGTCACTTCAGCTCCACTCGTCTATGAGGCACACCGCCGACGGGGCTGTGTCGACGGTTGAAGCGAGACGCTGTCCGTGTGTCTCGGCATGGCATCCGGCGTGCGTATTGCCTGCGGACGCTCGGGCAGTGTCTCGATGGAAGTCTAACAGTACGCTTGTCCTGTGAAAACGTGCGGGTCCGTTTCGCGGAGGATGCCGACAGAACGACCCGCGTCGCAATCCTCACGTACTGTTTCGAGCGACGCAATGAAGGGCGACCTCAGTTGCTGCCCTGGAGGTGCACGCCTCCCGGGTATCGGGAGCACTGTGACGTAGGGTTTCACGCGACTGGTTCCTACCGACTGGACGAGAGATGCCTGAACCGATTCACGCCGTTTCCCCACTTGCCACCGATATTCCGGCAGGTCTGGACGTCGACAGCATCGTCGCCACGGTCCGCGAGACCGGCGTGAGTGCGCCCGCCGACGAGGAAGCAGCGTTGTCCGCAGCTGTGGCTCGCGCAGAAGACCATGGGATCGATCTGAGCATCGTGATCGTGCCGAACGAACCGCGCCACGACTCGCAGCTGCGCGACCTCGCCACCGCAGTCGGTGCACGCGAGGGTGGCACCGTACTGGTCCTGAGCCCCGGGCAAGTGGGCACGTTCAGCGACTCGATCAGCCGGGTGACCCTCGAAGCCGGTCAAGATCGCACCTACACCGGAAACCACATCGTCGCGGCCGACAATTTCGTCGACACACTCGTCGAGGATCAGACGCCGTGGGGTCTGCTCACCGGTGGACTCATCGTCGTCGTAGCTGCCGTTGCCACTCTGACTGCAGTCGTGAAGGCCCGCAGATTCCGGGCTCGGGCGACGGCACCCGAGAGCGCGAATCGCGACTCCGGAGAGAATTGACACGACGCGTCGACGCGTCGTTCGGGTGACCGACGCCCGCACCGTGGATCCGGCCGTGATTGCAACGGCCGTGCCGCAGGAAAAAGTCGGAAAAATTGTTTCCGGCAAACCCCGAGTTCACGGCGTTGTGCCTGGTGGAATTACAAATGTGTCATTTGGGACTGGAGTTTCTTTAGGGTGCAAAGTGTCGTACGGTGCCATTGGCACTGCTGGGGAAGGAGTGTCGCAGAAGGCAGAGTGTCGTCCGTGGGGAACTCGGGAGGCCACTGCTTCGGGTGTGACTGACGTGGTTCGCACCTGTCGTGTCGCTGCGTGCTTCTTTCCCGCCCGGCGATAGCGCTCACCGTCACCTGCGATCGGGGTGGGAACGGCAGGCGCGTCGGCGGCACGACGGTTCGACTCGGACCTGACTGAATGCCGGACCCGAGGGAGATATTCGTGAGCCGACGTCCAGTCCGCGCCACCCGCCGTAAAGCG
Source organism: Rhodococcus sp. IEGM1428 (assembly GCF_050321865.1). Taxonomy (NCBI): domain Bacteria; kingdom Bacillati; phylum Actinomycetota; class Actinomycetes; order Mycobacteriales; family Nocardiaceae; genus Rhodococcus; species Rhodococcus sp. IEGM1428. The sequence continues at coordinate 1,536,628 of NZ_JBNQFW010000001.1, forward strand.
CTCGTCCGTACCCGATTCGTGCTGGTAGGTGCCGGCCTCGTCATCGCGTTGATGGCAACCCTTCCCGGAGTTGCCGCCGCCGTGCCGCCGCCACCGCCGAACCCATCCGACAGCGACCTCGCTGCCGCCGGAAGTGCAGTCGATTCCCGCCTGGGCCAGGTCGGTCAGCTGATCGACGCGATCGCGTCGGCCAACCAGCAACTCGCTCGACTCGACGACGAGGTTGCCTCGAAGCGGGAGGGCGTCAACAAGGCCCTCGTGGATCTGCAGAATGCGCGCGACGCAGCGGACGTCGCGGCCGCGGTCGTCGGCGCAGCACAACAGGCACTTGCCGATGCCGGCACCCAAATTCAGGCAGCCCAGCGCAAATTCGACGAATTCGCGAAGTCCAGCTACACGCAGGGCTCCGGTGTTGCGTCGATGGCCTCGTTCCTCGGTTCGAGCGGACCGGACGACGTCTTGGATCGAGCCCAGGTACTCAAGGTTCTCTCCAACAGCCAGAACGCGGTGCTCGACGGGCTCCAGCGGGCCCGGACCGAACAGGCGAATCGCGATTCTGCGGCGCGGGACTCGAAGCAGCAGGCAGATGCGGCGGCGTCGGAAGCCGAGGCCAAGAAGGCCGAGGCCGAGCAGGCCATCGCCGAGGCCCAAGCTGCACTGCAGGCCGAGGCCGATCAGAAAGCAGCGATCGAGTCTCAGCGTGACGCTGCCCAGACCGAGCTCGATTCGGCACGCAGCAATGTCGCCGGTCTGCAGGATCAGCGAGCGGCGTACGGCGACTGGGAAGCCCAGAAGGCAGCCGAGGATGCGGCCATCGCGGCCGCCACCGCCGCAGCGAAGGAAGCTGCTGTGCAGGCAGCTGCCCGGGTGTCGGCCAATCTTGCCGCCCAGCAACGCGCGGCAGCCATTGCCGAAGGCCAACGTTCGCACGTGGACGTGGACGAAGATTCGAGCGCAACGACCGATTCGGACAGCTCGACCACAACCACGCCCACCAAACCGAAGACACCGACCAAACCGAAGACGTCCACCACGCCGTCGGTCACCGGAAGCGCAGCCGTCGAGTTGGCGATCGACCGCGGAATGAGTCAACTGGGAGTGCCGTATTCCTGGGGCGGCGGCGACGAGAACGGCCCGACCAAGGGCATCAGGGACGGCGGCGTCGCGGACAGCTACGGCGATTACAACAAGGTCGGGTTCGACTGCTCCGGCCTGATGATCTACGCCTTCGCCGGCCTCGGCATCTCGTTGCCCCACTACACCGGCTATCAGTACACCGCAGGTAAGCAAGTGCCTTCCTCGGACATGAAGCGCGGCGACATGATCTTCTACGGCCCGAACGCCAGCCAGCACGTTGCGCTCTACCTCGGTGACGGCAAGATGCTCGAAGCGCCACAGTCCGGCTCGGTGGTCAAGGTGTCCGACGTGCGATACAGCGGCATGACTCCCTACGCAGTACGCATGGTGTCCTGAGCACGATCCGGTGCCTCTCGGCCCTATCGAGTCGTCCCGCAGGCTCCACTCCTGCCCCTCGAGTCGTTCCGCAGGCTCCTCTCCTGCCACGCTGCGGGGGTGCCTTTCGGCGCGCTCGGCGATCACCTGGAATAGTTGATCGCGGCGGTATCGACACGCGCCCGACGATGATCGACTGAAAGCGGTGAATTCTTGGTGACATCACGTGACGGCCGGATTTCGAACGACGAGGAGTCGGCTCACGTCGAGACCTCGACTCGTGATCCACAGGGTGGGGAGCCGAAGCGGGTGGACAGCCCAGGCCTGGCCGAGGACGTCCAGCTTCTCGAGAAGGCCGTATACGAAGTCAAACGCGTCATCGTCGGTCAGGATCGCCTGGTCGAACGCATTCTGGTCGGTTTGCTCGCCCGCGGACACGTACTGCTCGAGGGCGTCCCGGGCGTAGCCAAGACACTTGCCGTCGAGACGTTCGCGCGCGTCGTGGGCGGCTCGTTCTCGCGAGTCCAGTTCACTCCCGACCTGGTTCCGACCGACCTCGTCGGAACCAGGATCTATCGTCAGGGCCGGGAGGAGTTCGACACCGAACTCGGCCCCGTCGTCGCCAACTTCGTCTTGGCCGACGAGATCAACCGCGCGCCGGCCAAGGTGCAGTCCGCGTTGCTCGAGGTCATGGCCGAGCGTCACGTCACCATCGGTGGCCGGACCTTCCCGATGCCCGATCCGTTCCTGGTGATGGCAACGCAGAACCCCATCGAGAACGAGGGCGTGTACCCCCTTCCCGAGGCTCAGCGCGACAGATTCCTGTTCAAGATCGTCGTCGACTACCCGACGGTCGAGGAAGAACGCGAGATCGTCTATCGCATGGGCATCAAGGCACCCGAGCCCAAGCAGATCCTCGACCCGGTCGAGTTGGTTCGGCTGCAGAATTTGGCCAGCTCGGTGTTCGTGCATCATGCGCTCGTCGACTACGTCGTTCGGGTCATCGCTGCCACGCGTACGCCCGAGCAGTTCGGCCTGGACGACGTGGCGAGCTGGATCGCCTACGGTGCATCACCGCGCGCAACGCTCGGAATCATCGCGGCGTCGAGGGCTCTCGCTCTGCTCCGTGGACGCGACTACGTGGTGCCGCAGGATGTTCTCGAAGTCATTCCCGACGTGCTTCGGCATCGTCTCGTGTTGTCCTACGACGCCCTCGCGGACGAGGTGACTCCCGAGACGGTCATCTCTCGAGTGCTGCAGACCGTCGGTTTGCCGCAGGTGTCGCCGCAGGCGGTTCCGGTGCCGCAGAGCAACGGAGCCGGTCCGGACGGCCCGCACTTCGACGGCCGTCAGGCCGGGCCGCAGGGGCAGTACCCGGCCCATGGCCAGTATCCCGCTCCCGGCCAGTTTCCCGCTCCGGGCCAATTTCCGCCACAGGGCCCGGTGCAGCCGCAGTCGCAGCAGCCAGGACCTCAACAGCCTCCGCAGGGCGGCGGTCAGTACGGTCAGCCGGCACCCTCGCTGCAGAAGCCGTCGGGTGACGGATCGTCGATCGGTACGCCGGGTCAGTGAGCGGATCCGACACCGCTCCCGTGACGGTCGGCAGTACCGGCGTTTCTCGGCCGCCGTCCTTCCGCTCGGGTGAGCTTCGTGATCCGAAGTTGGCTGCAGCGTTGCGGACCTTGGAATTGACGGTGCGCCGACGGCTGGACGGGGTACTGCACGGGGACCATCTCGGGCTGATTCCTGGTCCCGGTTCCGAGCCAGGCGACGCCAGGGAGTACCAGCCCGGTGACGACGTTCGCCAGATGGACTGGTCGGTCACTGCGCGCACGACGCATCCGCACGTGCGCCAGTCCGTGGCCGATCGAGAACTCGAGACCTGGCTCGTGGTCGATCTGTCGGCCAGCCTCGACTTCGGCACCACCGGGTGCGAGAAGCGGGATCTGGCTGTTGCGGCTTCGGCCGCCATCACGCATCTGTCGGGCGGCGGTGGCAATCGAATCGGCGCGGTGGTGGCCACCGGGGCCAGCACCACTCGCATTCCGGCACGAGGTGGTCGCGTACACACGCAGTCGATGCTGCGTGCCATTGCGACCACGCCCTCGGCCGAGGACGGTGTACGGGGCGATCTTCGGGCGGCCATCGAAGCTCTGCGGCGGCCGGAGCGACGCCGCGGCATGGCTGTGGTGATCAGTGACTTTCTCGGGCCCATCGACTGGGAACGATCACTTCGCGCCATCTCGGCCAGACACGACGTGCTGGCCGTCGAGGTACTCGACCCGCGTGACCTCGATCTACCCGACGTCGGCGACGTCGTGCTGCACGATCCGGAGTCCGGCCGCACTCGCGAATTCAGCACGACGCCTCGGCTACGAGCAGACTTCGCCCGTGCCGCGGCAGCGCACCGCGACGACGTGGAGAAGGCGCTGCGTCGCTGCGGAGCGCCCCGGCTGACACTGCGTACCGACGGTGATTGGATCGCCGACGTCGTCCGCTTCGTCACTGCGCGCAGACACACCATCGGATCCGGTTTCACCAATACCGCTCGGACCGGTACGCGATGAGCCTGACCGATTTCGCTTCGCCGTGGTGGCTCGGGTTTCTCGTCGTCGTCATCGCGCTCACGGTCGGCTACATCTGGGTCCAACGGCGCAAGCAGAAGCACGTTCTTCGCTTCTCCAACATGGAGCTGCTCGAGTCGGTCGCGCCCGCCCGGCCGAACCGACTGCGACACCTACCCACCGCCCTGGTGCTGGTCGGTCTGCTGTTTCTGACCATCGCGATGGCGGGTCCTACGGCGGACGAGCGCGTCCCACGCAACCGAGCCACCGTCATGCTCGTCATCGACGTCTCGCTGTCGATGGAGGCCACCGACGTCGAGCCGACCCGGTTGGCCGCTGCTCAGGAAGCCGCGAAGTCCTTCGCCGACGGTCTGACACCAGGAATCAACCTCGGGTTGGTCGCATTCGCGGGCACCGCGTCCGTGTTGGTGTCGCCCACGGCCAACCGCGAAGCCACCAAGTCCGCCATCGACAAGCTGCAGCTCAGCGAGCGAACGGCCACCGGTGAGGCGATCTTCACCTCGCTGCAGTCGATCGACACTCTCGGAGCGATCCTCGGCGGCGGCGACGCGGCACCTCCGGCGCGCATCGTGCTGCTCTCGGACGGTAAGCAGACCGTTCCTCAGAATCTCGACGACCCACGCGGCGGGTACACCGCGGCGCGGGCAGCCAAGGACAAAGGCGTGCCGATCTCCACGATCTCGTTCGGCACGAGCTACGGCTCGGTCGAAATCGAGGACGAGGGTGGGGTGGAAAGAGTGCCGGTACCCGTCGATGATCCGTCCCTGCGAGAGATCGCGACTCTCTCCGGCGGAAGCTTCTTCACCGCGTCGTCGCTAGAGGACCTGCGCGACGTGTACGACACCCTCGAGGAGCAGATCGGTTTCGAGATCACTCGCGGAGACGCCTCGCGTCCGTGGTTGATTCTCGGTGTCCTGTTCATCTCGTCGGGGTTGGGTTCGGCTTTGGTGATGCGACAACGATTGCCGTGATCGCTGTTATTACTCACCAGTAAGTTTCGCTTTGTCATTCCAGGACGAACAGATAGGTTGCTAGGCATGTCCACACCTGACTTCATCGCGCGATCGGTACTCGTCACCGGAGGTAACCGGGGTATCGGTCTTGCCATTGCCCAGCGGCTCCAAGCCGACGGACACAAGGTGGCCGTCACCCACCGCGGATCGGGAGCGCCCGACGGTCTGTTCGGAGTCGTCTGCGACGTCACCGACTCCGCCTCGGTGGACGCAGCCTTCAAGGAGGTCGAGGAGAAGCAGGGTCCCGTCGAGGTACTGGTGGCCAACGCGGGCATCACCGACGACACGTTGCTGATGCGGATGACCGAGGATCAGTTCCAGCGGGTCATCGATGCAAACCTCACCGGAGCCTTCCGCGTCGCCAAGCGCGCCAACCGCGCCATGTTGCGCGCACGCTGGGGCCGGATGATCTTCCTGAGTTCGGTCGTGGCGATGGCCGGTGGACCGGGGCAGATCAATTACGCAGCGTCCAAGGCGGGAGTCATCGGCATGGCTCGGTCGATCACGAGGGAACTGGGCTCGCGGTCCATCACGGCGAATGTCGTGTCCCCGGGGTTCATCGAAACCGACATGACCGCAGAGCTCTCGGACGACCTGCGCGGCAAGGCAAAAGAATTCATCCCCCTTCAACGTCTCGGTCAGCCCGAGGACGTCGCGGCAGTCGTGAGCTTCCTCGCGGGACCGGACTCGTCGTACGTATCCGGCGCGGTCATTCCCGTCGACGGCGGTATGGGTATGGGGCACTGAAGTCCTACTCGCACAACGATTTCGATAGACGTACACCTCCGAACTAAGGAAAACAGCACTATGGGCGGATTGCTCGAAGGCAAGACCATTCTGATCACCGGCATCATCACCGACGCGTCGATCGCGTTTCACGCCGCAGCCATGGCGCAGGAGCAGGGTGCCAAGGTGATCATCACCGGCTTCGATCGGCTCCGGCTCATCGACCGGATCGCGCAGCGCCTCCCCAAGGAGGTGCCCCCGGCGATCGAGCTCGACGCCACCAACGAGGAGCACCTCGCCGCGCTGGCGGATCGAGTACGCGAAGTGGCCCCCGAGGGCATCGACGGGGTCCTGCACTCCATCGCGTTCGCACCCCGCACCCTGATGGGACCGGACGCCAAGCCGTTCCTCGACGGCCCCGGCCCCGATGCCGCGAGGGCATTCGAGATCTCTGCGTGGAGTTACGCGTCGCTCGCGCGCGCCGTGCTCCCGGTCATGAACGAGGGTGGCTCGATCGTCGGAATGGACTTCGATCCGCGCACCTCGATGCCGTACTACAACTGGATGGGTGTGGCCAAGGCCGCCTTGGAGTCGGTGAACCGTTACGTGGCACGGGAAGTGGGCGCAGCCAAGCGCATCCGCTCCAATCTTGTTGCCGCAGGACCGATCAGGACTCTTGCCGCCAAGGCGATTGCGGGTACCGCGACCGGTGATGCGGCCAAGATGGACCAGCTGAACGTGTACTGGGACGGTGCTGCCCCGATCGGCTGGGATGTCAACGACCCCACTGTCGTCGCCAAGTCCATCGTTGCGCTGCTGTCGGATTGGCTGCCCGGCACCACCGGATCCATCGTGTACGTCGACGGTGGAGCGAGCCACAACACGTACCTGCCCGAAAACATGTGACGTCGCGGTGAGCCGAGTCCGACGTGGGCTCGCTCACCGTAGGTTTCGTCGACCGATTGTGCCCCTGCCGCAGCCCTGCTGCGGCAGGGGCACAATGGATTCATGACCACCCCTGGAGATTTCGACGCACTGTTGGTGCTCTCGTTCGGCGGACCGGAAAAGCCTGCCGACGTTCGCCCGTTTCTCGAGAACGTCACTCGCGGACGCGGTGTTCCGCCCGAGCGTCTCGACGCCGTCGTCGAGCACTACATGCATTTCGGGGGTGTTTCCCCGATCAACGAGCTCAATCGCAACATCATCTCCGCACTGCAGGCCGAATTCGATTCGGCTGGAATCGATCTGCCGATCTACTTCGGAAACCGCAACTGGCATCCGATGATCGAGGACACCGTGGCAACCATGAAGTCGGACGGAATCGGCAACGCCTTGGTGTTCCCGACGTCGGCGTGGGGCGGCTACTCCGGGTGCAGGCAGTATCACGAGGACATCGCCCGAGCCCGCGACGCAGTGGGCGACGGCGCACCGCACCTGCTCAAGATCCGGCAGTACTACGACCACCCGCTGATGGTCGACGCTTTCACCGATGCCGTCGCATCGGCGCGAGCCTCACTGCCCGAGCAGCACCGCGCCGGTGCACGCCTGGTGTTCACCGCACACTCCATCCCCTCGGCCGCCGACGCCAATGCCGGTCCGCCCGAAGACGGCGGTCACCTCTACAGCCGTCAGGTTGCCGAGGCCTCGAGGCTCGTTGCGGCCGCGTCCGGTGTCGAGGACTACGACCTGGTGTGGCAGTCCCGATCGGGACCGCCACAGGTTCCGTGGCTCGACCCCGACATCTGTGACCATCTCGAAGCGCTCTCGGCTCGGTCGGTCGACGCGGTGATCGTGTGTCCGATCGGATTCGTGTCCGACCATCTCGAGGTCGTGTGGGATCTCGACACCGAGGCCGAGGAGAAGGCTCGCGAACTCGGGATGGCCTTCGCCCGCGCCGGAACCCCCGGGTCGGATGTGCGTTTTCCCAAGATGATTCGCGAGCTCGTCGACGAGTACCGCCTCGGTGCCGACTGCCGCGGGCTCGGACGCGTGCCGGGCTACGGTTCGACGCTGGACGGAAATCGCTGCGCCGTCGGCTGCTGCGAGCAACCGACCCGGCCGGCTCGTCCTGCCGGGGCCGCTTCCCGATAGTCACCGATCGAACGACCGACGGGCATCAAGCGGAGTGCATCGCCGCTTCGATGCTCGTCGCGACAGCGATGGTGCGGGCAGTACGGACAGCAGCCCACAGCGGCCGAACCAACTCCTCGCGCGCCGCAGCAGCTGTCGCGGTGGGGGCTTCCGACGGAGCAGACCCCGCCGCGACGGTCAGAATGGCCGCAACCCGGTCTGCCGATTCGAGCACCCGGAATGCCCTGTCCGACATCTCGGCGGGGTAGCGATGCCGGGCCGCGTCGGCGATCAGTGCGGCGATGCGGGCGCGTGGATCGGATTGCAGGGTTCGGGTGGGGAGCGACTGCATCTGGGCGAGAGCGTCCGCCGCGCCGCGAACGGCCTCGCGCATCTCGTATTCGGCCTCGCCCAAGCCTTGTTCGCGATGGCCGTGCTCGGGAACGACGATCGAATACACGGTCCAGCGCAACACATCCGGTCCCTCGACGATCGGCACCACTCCGATCCCGTGGTTGCCCGAGGCACCGACTATCACGGCCTGCCCGGCGTTCAGGGCGGCGCGCGAGAAATCCGTGTTCGCCGGCAGTCCGCTGACGGCGCCGGGGGCAGGCAGAACGAGTCTGACCCGGTCGTCTCCGACTGCAGACCGCATCTCTGCCCCTGCGGTGGCCCTGATCGCCTGCAGCAGGCCTGCGATGCCCTCGACGTAACCGGGATGCTGCAGTCCGAAGCTCGCGGCCGCACCCGCATCGCCCGCACCCACCAGATGCATCGGAGCCCACTCGGACATGGCGTCGATGACGTCGTCCGGTGAGCTGGCACCAGCCAGCCAGGAACTGGCCCACAGGGCAAGACTCGCACTCGAAGAACACACGACTCACGAGCATAGGTCGGCGTGGCGAACCGTGCTCGGGACGCCGGTGTCGCTAGCGTTGACCGCCGTGAACGACATGTACGGCGGAGACATTCTCAAAGGGCACAGTCGGATGCGGAAGGTGCCGGCACCGGAAGTTCCGGCCGAGCGCGGACTGGTCGTCGAAGACGCCGGAACCGGTTACTGCGGTGCGGTGGTCGGATTCGAGCGCACCTATGACGGAGACTTCGTCCGACTCGAGGACGGTGCCCGCACCACGCGTCTGTTCGCCCTGCGCGAAGCCGCGTTCCTGATCGACGGCCGTCGGGTGACTCTGGTCCGCCCGAAGCCCGCCGCTGCGACACCACAGCAGACGCGCTCTGCCTCCGGGTCCACCAAAGTCGAGGGACTGCGGGCACGAACGGCCCGCGCGAGCCGGATCTGGGTCGAAGGGGTGCACGACGCGGCCCTCGTCGAAAGTGTGTGGGGCCATGATCTTCGAGTGGAGGGAGTGGTCGTCGAGCACCTCGAGGGCCTGGACAACCTGGGGGAGCGATTGGCCGATTTCGGTCCAGGCCCCGGCCGGCGGGTCGGAGTGCTGGTGGACCATTTGGTGACCGGTTCCAAGGAGTCGAAGTTGACGAGGTCGCTTGGCGAGCATGTGCTGGTCACCGGTCATCCGTTCATCGACGTCTGGGAGGCGGTCAAGCCTGCTGCGGTCGGTATCGATGCCTGGCCGAAGATCCCGCGGGGCGAGGATTGGAAGACCGGAATCTGCCGAGAGCTGGGGTGGGGGAGTCCGCGGGAGGGATGGCGTCGGGTGTATTCGTCGGTGTCGAGCTTTCGGGACCTCGAGGCACCGTTGATCGGAGCCGTCGAACAATTGGTCGACTTCGTCACCGAGTAGGGCTGTGTCCAGCAACGCACCGGCAATTGTCCGATTCGTGATTGGATGGAGGCTGTGGCAGCGATCATTTGGCTCATAGCGGCAGTGGTGCTCGCCGGTGCCGAGGCACTGACGGGTGACTTCTTCCTTCTGATGATTGCCGGCGGTGCCCTTGGTACTGCCGGTGTCTCTGCTCTCACGGATTTCCCGGTGTGGGCCGATGCGATCGTCTTCGGTGTCCTGTCTCTGGCGCTGGTTCTCGGGTTGCGACCGATTCTGTTGCGGCGCTTCGCTAATCCGCCCGATACCCCGATGGGCATGGCAGCACTCACCGGCAAGAGTGCCGTGGTGCTCGAGCAGGTCACTGCACACGAAGGCCAGATCAAGCTCGGTGGTGAGGTGTGGACCGCTCGTCCACTCGACGAGACCGAGGTCTATGCCCCGGGTACCACCGTGACCGTGATGGAAATAGACGGCGCTACCGCCGTCGTATGGAAGGGACCGTAGCCAGTGGAAGCACTCATCGCACTGGCTGTCATCGTCGTGTTCGTCGCGGTGCTGATGGCCAAGTCCATCTCGATCGTCCCGCAAGCCGAGGCAGCCGTGATCGAGCGGCTCGGCCGCTACACGCGCACCGTGTCCGGTCAGCTCACGGTCCTCGTACCGTTCGTCGACCGCATTCGTGCCAAGGTCGACCTGCGCGAGCGGGTCGTGTCGTTTCCCCCTCAGCCGGTGATCACCAAGGACAACCTGACCGTGTCGATCGACACCGTCGTCTACTTCCAGGTGACCAATCCGCAATCGGCCGTGTACGAGATCAACAATTACATCGTCGGCGTCGAGCAGTTGACGACCACCACGCTGCGCAACGTCGTCGGTGGAATGACGCTGGAAGAGACGCTCACCTCGCGTGATTCGATCAACGGTCAACTCCGCGTCGTGCTGGACGAGGCAACCGGCCGATGGGGCCTGCGAGTGGCCCGAGTGGAGCTCAAGAGCATCGATCCGCCGCCCTCGATTCAGGAGTCGATGGAGAAGCAGATGAAGGCCGATCGTGAGAAGCGAGCGACCATCCTCACTGCCGAAGGACATCGTGAATCGGCGATCAAGACAGCCGAGGGTGACAAGCAGAGTCGAATTCTTGCAGCCGAGGGTGGCAAGCAGGCAGCGATCCTCACCGCCGAGGGCGAGCGGCAGTCGCGCATCCTGCGAGCGCAGGGTGACCGCGCCGCGAAGTACCTCGAAGCTCAGGGTCAGGCCAAGGCGATCGAGAAGGTGTTCGGTGCCATCAAGGCCGGCAAGCCCACGCCCGAGTTGCTCGCGTACCAGTACATGCAGACGCTGCCACAGATGGCTCAGGGCGACGCCAACAAGGTGTGGATGATCCCGAGCGATTTCGGCGATGCACTCAAGGGCTTCGCCAAGACACTCGGTGCTCCCGGCGAGGACGGGGTGTTCCGCTACGAGCCCAACGAGTCGGCGGGCAACGAGCCCAAGCCCGAGGACGACTCGGACGAGGTAGCCGAATGGTTCGAGACCAAGACCGATCCGGCGGTCGCCGAGGCGGTCAAGGCTGCAGAAGCAGTGGCGCGCAAGCCGGTCGACACGTCGTTGGCGGCGTCTCCGGAACTCTCGAAGGGCTTCGACGTCGGTGCCCTCTCGGCGTCGCCCGAGGCGGAGCCGGAACAGCGCTGAGATCTTCGGTGATCAGTTGAACAGGGCGGTTCCTACACCGGCAGCGGCCAGGGCCCACAGCACGCTGGCGAAGGTGCCGATGATGAACTGTTCGGAGGCGTGGGATTCGCGCAGCTCGGGATAGCGCGCGAGTCCCTTGACTGCCAGCACGATGGCGATCCCTTCCGGCCAACCGGCGAGGATCGACACGGCAACGGCCACGCGTTCGAGGATGCCGATGGTCAGTCCACCACGCAGCGGCTCGACCGGATCGTCTCCGGTCGAGTCGCTTTGTCGTCGTGCGACGCGAAACACTGTGGGTACCATCGCTGTTCCGCCCAGGGCCGCAGCGAGGACGGTGAGGACCACTCCGATGGCGTGGCCGAGACCGTAGGCCGGTCCGGCCACCGTGGCCAGGATCGCCGCTGCCGCGAGCAGACTCGACGCGGCGGCGGTGGGCAACCATCGGCGAATTCCGGTGCCGGCGGGGATGGTAGCGGCGACTGCGGTCAATGCCAGTAGCACCAGGGTGGCAACGATCATGGCCGATGGCTTCCCGTCGTGTTCGCGGTGTCGAGCAATCGAGTCGCCAGGGTGCGGCCCGCATTCTCCACCTGCCAGCCGGCGACGGAGAGTCGTTGCGACATAGCTTGTTTGCTGATCTTCAACCGCTCTGCCGCGTCGGTCTGCGACAACCCGCCCTCCATGAGTGCAACCGCTTCGCGGCCGTGGTCCGAGCGGCGGCCGATCAGGAGGGCAACAAGGGTGAATGCCGTCTCCGCATCTTCGGCGGCAGTGGGCTCGGGGCCGGAGACGGCAAGCGCGGCGGGGGTTCCCTTGGCTCTGGTCACAGCGTCTCGAGCTGCCTCGAAAGCCGGACCACGTCCGGCTCGCGTGGTTTCCGGTAGCGGAAGCTCTACGGAACCGATGCCGATTCCTACGCTCCACTGTGGCGTGGATACCAGTTCGAGCGCGATGGAGACGACGGTGGCGGCGTCCTCGCACACGGCTTGGACTTCGTCTCCTGCCGTGCGATCGAAAGGACGGATCAGCCCGTGGTCGCGATACCGGTCGAGCAGTTCGGGCACCCGATCGATATCACGTCTACTTCGACGTTGGTCCACGGTCAGAACGAACATTGGACAAGGCTAGGTCGTTGATTTGGAATAGTCAAGCTTCAAGGCTTGATTCATCGGAGTCAAGGCACCCGCCCTGCTGACTGCCGGCGGGAACACGCTCCGACTTCGAGCCGCGCGAGAGCCGCCAATCCACCACCAGGCCGCTCAGTCCGATCGCGATGCAGACCGCGGACAGCACCAGCAGCACCGGATGCGTCTCACCTCCGATGGCACCGCCGATCACGACGATCCCGAGAGTGCCCGGCAGCATGCCGATCGCGGTCGCCACGGCGAACGGCACGAGACGCACCGCCGATACACCGCAGGCGTAGTTCACCAACGAGAACGGCACCGGGGCGATCAAGCGCAGGGAGCCGACGGCGAGCCAGCCTCTCCGGCGAAGGCTGTCGTCGATCGAGTCCAGGGCCGAATGGGACATTCGAGCTGCCACGGCCTCGCGTCCGATCGCGCGGACCAGCAACAGAGCCAGGATTGCGCTGACCGTCGACGCTCCGATAGTGACGGCCAGGCCGGTCAGCGGCCCGAACAGAACTCCGGCACTGAGTGTGAACAGGGTTCTCGGGACCGGCGCGATGGTGACGATCGCGTGCACGGCGAAGAAAGCGAGCGGGAACGCAGGCCCGACGGCTGTTCCCCACTGGCGAATCTCTTCGACACTCGGATGGGGAGCTAACACGGCCACGAGGGCGAAGACGACGATCACCGCCACCAGCGCGATCAGTCGGAGGTCGCGCAGGTGCCGGGTCACGAGAGGCCAGCGTACCGGCGCAAGGTGACACCTTGGCCATCTCGAAGTTCGACGACCGAGCGGTACGACCGAACGTGAGGTGATCCTCACGATAACCTGCAATGAAGTGGGGTTAGCATCACTTCAAGTCGGGTGTAGAACTGCCCGCCGAACCGAGGGAGCAGCACACGTGTCCATCGCGTCGCACGAAGATGCCGCACGCAGTGCTCATGCGGCCTGGCAGAAGTCAGTGGCCGGTGTGTTGGCCAAATCTCGCAGGGTCGAGGTGGCCGATCTGCCCGCCGATCCCGAACATCTTCTCGATTCCACGACCTACGACGGGATCACGGTCTCCCCGTTGTACACAGCGTTCGACGAGCGACCGGAAGGTCCGCTACCGGGCCAGTTTCCGTACGTACGGGGTCGCGATCCCCATCGCGACGTCAATGCAGGCTGGAAGGTGTGCACTCGGCACGGCTCGACTGCCCGTGACGCAGCCGACGGTGACGCGTCCGTTCTCAACACCCAGATTCTCGACTCGCTGTCCAACGGCACCAGCGCCCTGTGGTTGACGGTCGGTGGCCACGGCGTCGACCCGACAGTGCTGCCGGAGGCTTTGCGCGGGGTGTTCCTCGAGCTCGCACCGCTGACGATCGATGCGCGCGAGGACGTATCTGCCGCGGCAGCCTCGTTGTTCTCGATTCTCGACTCGGCCGACATCGACGATCGCGCCGCGGTCGATATCCGACTCGGAGTGTCCACCCTCACTGCGCAGTTGGGGGGCACCGCGACGATCGAGATGACCGAGGCACTCGAGCTGGTTCGCGAGTCGATCGGTCGCGCCGAGACCGTTCGCACGATCACCGTCGACGGCACCGTCTTCCACAATCTCGGAGCCGGCGACGCGCAGGAACTCGGTGCGTCGATTGCCGCAGGCCTCGAGTACGTCCGCTCCATGACGAACGCAGGCGTCGGCATCTCGGATGCTCTGCGCCAGATCGAATTCCGGTTCGCCGCCACCGACGATCAGTTTCAGACCGTCGCCAAGTTCAGGGCCGCGCGCACACTGTGGGCGCGCGTTGCGCAGGTGTGCGGATCCCCGGACGCCGGTGATGCTCCACAGCATGCGGTGACCTCGGAAGCAATGATGTCTCAACGAGATCCGTGGGTGAACATGCTGCGCACCACACTCGCGTCCTTCGGTGCCGGGGTGGGCGGCGCGGATTCGGTGACGGTACTGCCGTTCGATGCCGCGCTGCACGGCGGCGCAGCGGGGGTGTCGAAGACCTTCGCGGCCCGCATCGCCAGGAACACCCAATTGCTGCTGCTCGAGGAAGCCCATCTGGGACGGGTGCTGGATCCGGGCGCGGGTTCCTGGTACATCGAGGAGCTGACGGCCGCGGTTGCCGCGAAGGCCTGGGAGTTCTTCCAGACCGTCGAAGCGTCGGGTGGATTCCGCGCCGCCGTCGACGACGGTTCACTCGTGGCGGCGATCGAGAAGACCCGTGCAGAGCGCGATTCCGACATCGCCCACCGGCTCACCCCACTGACCGGCGTCAACGAATTCCCCAATCTGGCCGAGGCTCCACTGAGCCCCGAGCAGACCGCGCAGCAGGGCTCGGCGGTGCACCGGTACGGCAGAGCCTTCGAGGCGCTTCGGGATCGGTCGGATGCCTTTCTGGCCGAGCATGATTCGCGGCCCACCGTACTCCTGATACCGCTGGGAAGCGTCGCCGAACACAACGTCCGAACGACGTTCGCATCGAATCTGCTGGCGTCGGGCGGAATCGAGGCCGTCAATCCAGGTCCACTGACCGTGGACGGAATTGCCGGATCGGTCGGGACCTCTCGAGCCTCCGTCGCAGTGGTGTGCGGTACCGACAAGCGATACGCCGACGAGGCGTCCACTGCCGTTGATGCAGCACGCGCCGCTGGTGTTTCGCGGGTTCTTCTCGCCGGACCCGAGAAGATTTTCGCCGGCATCGAGGGCACGTCGCGTCCCGATGGATTCCTGACCGCGAAGGTCGATGCCGTCGCCGTGCTGACCGAACTTCTCGACACCCTGGGAGCCTCGAAGTGACGACCGACGAGAACCGAATCTCGCACACCATCGGCAGTTTCGCCGACGTGCCCCTGGTCGACCCCGACGAGCCGACGCCGTCGCCGCCGTCGGCCGAGGACGTCGCCGCTCATGTGGAGCAGGGTGCGAAGGCCAACTTCTACACTCCCGAGCAGGTGGTGTGGTCCACCCCCGAGGGTATCGACGTCAAGCCGGTGTTCACCGAGGCGGATCGTGACGCCGCGGAGGCCGAGGGCTATCCGCTGCACAGCTATCCGGGTGCCCCGCCGTTCCTCCGCGGGCCGTATCCCACGATGTACGTCAACCAGCCGTGGACCATTCGTCAGTACGCCGGATTCTCCACCGCGGCCGAGTCCAACGCCTTCTACCGCCGCAACCTCGCGGCCGGCCAGAAGGGCCTGTCGGTGGCGTTCGACCTGGCCACCCACCGCGGGTACGACTCCGATCATCCGCGCGTGCAGGGTGACGTCGGAATGGCCGGTGTCGCAATCGATTCCATCTACGACATGCGTCAGCTGTTCGACGGCATCGACCTCGGTAGTGTCTCGGTGTCGATGACGATGAACGGAGCGGTGCTGCCGATCCTGGCGCTGTACGTCGCCGCCGCGGAGGAGCAGGGCGTCGGGCCGGAGAAACTCGCCGGCACCATCCAGAACGACATCCTCAAAGAGTTCATGGTGCGCAACACCTACATCTATCCGCCGAAGCCGTCGATGCGCATCATCTCGGACATCTTCGCGTACACCAGCGAGAAGATGCCGAAGTACAACTCGATCTCCATCTCCGGCTACCACATCCAAGAAGCCGGTGCCACAGCCGATCTCGAACTGGCCTACACCCTTGCGGACGGTGTCGAGTACATCCGCGCCGGCCTCGATGCAGGTATGGACATCGATACGTTCGCACCGCGACTGTCGTTCTTCTGGGCCATCGGAATGAACTTCTTCATGGAGGTCGCCAAGCTCCGCGCCGGGCGCCTGCTGTGGGCCGAACTCGTCCAACAATTCGAGCCCAAGAGCGCCAAATCCCGTTCGCTGCGCACTCATTCGCAGACATCGGGTTGGTCGTTGACCGCACAGGACGTCTTCAACAACGTCGCGCGTACCTGCGTCGAAGCCATGGCCGCTACCCAAGGCCACACCCAGTCCCTGCACACCAATGCGCTCGACGAAGCGCTGGCGCTGCCGACGGACTTCTCGGCCCGCATCGCACGCAACACCCAGCTGCTCATCGCTCAGGAGTCCAACACCGTGCGCCCGATCGATCCGTGGGGCGGCTCGCATTACGTCGAATGGCTCACCCACCAGCTCGCGAATCGGGCTCGGGCGCATATCGCCGAGGTCGAGGAAGCGGGCGGTATGGCCCAGGCCATCGGCGAAGGAATTCCCAAGCTGCGCATCGAGGAGGCGGCGGCCCGTACCCAGGCTCGCATCGACTCCGGCCGACAGCCGCTGGTGGGCGTCAACAAGTACGTGCCCGACGAGCCCGACACCATCGAGGTGCTCAAGGTCGAGAACTCGAAGGTCCGCCGTGAGCAGATCGAGAAGCTCGAACGCCTTCGCGCCGAGCGCGACACGGCCGAAGTCGATGCAGCACTGGCGAATCTGACCCGGGCCGCGGCGTCGGATCAGCCGGGGATGGAGAACAATCTGCTCGCACTCGCCATCGACGCGGCACGCAAGATGGCCACCGTCGGCGAGATCTCCGACGCGCTCGAGAAGGTCTACGGGCGCCATCAGGCCGAAATCCGGACAATCAGTGGTGTGTACCGCGACGAGGCAGGCAAATCCGAGAACATCACCCGCGCCACTGCGCTGGTCGAGCAGTTCGCCGAGGACGAGGGTCGTCGGCCCCGTGTGCTGGTGTGCAAGATGGGTCAGGACGGTCACGATCGAGGCCAGAAGGTCATCGCCACGGCGTTCGCGGACATCGGCTTCGACGTGGACGTCGGCCCCCTGTTCCAGACGCCGGAGGAGGTGGCCCGCCAGGCCGCCGACAACGACGTTCACGTGGTCGGCGTGTCGTCCCTGGCGGCAGGCCATCTGACGCTGGTGCCCGCCTTGCGTCAGGCCTTGGCCGACGTCGGCCGCGGCGACATCATGATCGTCGTCGGTGGCGTCATTCCGCCCGGCGATTTCGACGAGCTCTACGCGGCGGGTGCCGCGGCGATCTTCCCTCCGGGCACTGTTATCGCCGACGCCGCGATCGGCCTGGTGGAGAAGCTGTCCGTTGCGCTCGGGCACGCACCACGCGAGGCTAACGCCTGAGTATGGGTTCTCCGAACGACAACACGAGTACCTCGACCGGTGCAGCGTCGCCGAGAGGCCGAACCATCGACATCGATGCGGTGGCCGACTCGGTCCGAGCGAACGAGCGATCCGGTCTGGCGCGTGCCATCACCCTGGTCGAGTCGACTCGATCGGATCATCGAGACCTTGCTCAGCAGTTGCTTCTTCGGGTTCTGCCCGATGCAGGTGGTTCCCATCGCGTCGGAATCACCGGCGTGCCGGGGGTCGGCAAATCGACCTTCATCGACGCGCTCGGAATGCGGTTGATCGAGAAGGGGCACCGGGTCGCGGTGCTGGCCGTCGATCCGTCGTCGACGCGGACCGGTGGTTCGATCCTGGGTGACAAGACCCGGATGTCGCGATTGGCGGTGCAGGAGAACGCGTACATTCGGCCGTCTCCGACGTCGGGAACTCTGGGCGGGGTCGCACGTGCGACCCGAGAGACCATCGTCCTGCTCGAAGCAGCCGGTTTCGACGTGATCCTGGTCGAGACGGTGGGCGTCGGACAGTCGGAGGTGACGGTCGCCAATATGGTCGACTGCTTCACGTTCCTGACGCTTGCGCGCACCGGAGATCAGTTGCAGGGCATCAAGAAGGGTGTTCTCGAACTCGCTGATCTGGTGGCCGTCAACAAGGCCGACGGCAAGCACGCGACCGATGCGAAGAACGCGGCGCGGGAGTTGGCGGGCGCGTTGCGGCTGATCTATCCGCACGATGCGATCTGGAAGCCCCCGGTGTTGACGATGAGTGCCATCGAGGGCACCGGGCTCGACGAGTACTGGGATACAGTGCTGCGCCATCGGCAAGTACTTAGTGACGCAGGCGAATTCGCAGAGAAGCGTCGCAAGCAGCAGGTCGATTGGACGTGGACGATGGTCAACGATCAGCTGCTGCGCCGGCTGGCGCAGAATCCCTCCGTCAAGGCCATCCGCAGCGACGTCGAGGCCCGGGTGCGCGACGGTTCCCTGACCGCCGCGCTCGCGGCGCAGGAGCTACTCGACGCGTTCGATTCCTGAATCTGCGTCGGCCGCCGGCGTCGCGGGATAGAGCCGGGCGGCGAGAGCTCCGACACGATCGATCAAGCGGTCGAAGAACGCCTCCGGATCGGTGTGCGTCGCGACCGCGACGTTCGCGTCCCTGCCCCACATTCCGCGCCAGTCCGCGACTGTGGTTCCGCGCGTGAGGGTTCCGACGAGTTCGACGTCGACGGTCGCGTGTCGGTAGGTGGCGATATCCGCGTCCAGCGCGACAGCGGCCGCGAACGGATCGTGCATGTGCGCCAGGAATCCTTGATCGTGATCGCGATGAAATTCCATGTAGAACCGCACCGCGTCGGAGAAGTGCCGCACGATCGGATTCGACGCGGTCGACCGGATACCTGGTGCATCGTCGGGCGAGATCACCTCGCCCGGAGAGCTTCCGGCCCGTTCGGCAAGCCGCCGGACGTGTTCCGGCGTCATCTCGATGGTCTCGGTGACGTCGAGCGCGCAGACGATGGGGCGACGCTCGGCAGGTAGTCCGGAGAAGGCCGCGAACACCTCCGCGGCTGCCTCCGGGTCCACCGCGATGTTCCATTCGCTGGTAGGTGTGGTGTTGCCCTGGTGTTGGAAGGCTCCGCCCATCAGCACCAGACGCTTCAACAGTCGAGGAAGCTCGGGGTCACGCCGGATCGCCAGCGCGAGATTGGTCAGTGGACCGGTGACGAGACCGGTGATCTCGCCCGGACGCGACCGGACCAGCTCGATCCACATCGTGGTGGCGTCTCGCTCCGACAGCGACCGCGACGAGGCCGGTAGTTCCGCGTAGCCGATGCCCTGCGGCCCATGAGTGTCCTCGGTGGTCATCAGCGGTGCCACGAGCGGCACCTGCGCACCGAGGGAAACCTCGACATCACTCGCGCGGCACAGGTCGAGCCAGGCCAGATTGTTCGCCGCCACTTGGTTCACCGGCACATTGCCCGCGGTGGATGCGATACCGAGGATCTCGGCATCCTCGCTGGCGAGCAGATAGAGCAGGGCGAGCGAGTCGTCGATCCCGGTGTCGACGTCGACGATCAGTGGCACCGTCATGCGGCCACCTGCGTGGTCGGGGTGTGGCGAACCGGAAAATTGACCGAACGTGCAATGAAGCACTTCGACGACGCGGATGCGTGCAGGTTTTCGGCGCGGGCCACCATCGACGGGTCGGCCACGCTCACGACCGGGGCCAGGGTGACTTCGACGAACTGCCCGGACCCGTCGGATTGCTCCGTCATTACCCCGGTGGGGGAGTCGATGTAGCCGGTGACGGTCACGCCCGATGCGGCGGCCAGTCCGAGATACCAGAGCATGTGGAAACTCGACAGCGAGGCCACGAGGAGCTCCTCGGGATTCCAGCGCTCTGCATCTCCGCGGAAGCTGGGATCGGAACTTGCTGCGAGGTCAGGTTTGCCTGGAGCCGAGACAATGTGGTCGCGGTCGTAGCAGGAGGCGCCCGAGGTGCCCTCGCCGCGGTTGCCCGTCCAGTTCACTGTGAGTCCGTAGTTGTGGTTCGGCACGAGTCCATCGTGCCAGTACCGGGCGGGGGGGCGACGATCCACCTCGCCCCCCGATGTCCGGATCGACCGTATTGCCCCAATTGTCAAGGGGGCCAGGCAAAACGGATCACTCGACCACCGACCTGGTGAAACCTGGACCGATGTCGCTTTTTGTCGTGTTCGTTGTTTGATCTGCGGTCATTCCCCTGGCTAACGTTGCAGCAATGACGGTTGCGCAAGGTCCAGAATCTCCCGAGTCGTCACCCCGACAATCGCGATGGGGACATCGGCATGTCCAACTCCTCCGACGTGACGCGTTCTCCCATCGGATGCGGAGAAAGCCGGCGCTGTCGGAGGAGAGCATCACCGTCGTCGATCAACCGATGCTCAAACGCGCGGTGTCGGCTGCGGCCCTCGGCAACACGATGGAATGGTTCGACTTCGGTGTCTACGGCTACCTGGCGGCGACGCTGGGCAAGGTGTTCTATCCCGACGCCACGCCCGCGGTTCAGCTCATCTCGACGTTCGCCACGTTCGCCGCAGCATTCGTGGTTCGGCCACTGGGCGGCCTGTTCTTCGGCCCGTTGGGGGACCGAATCGGTCGGCAGAAGGTGCTCGCCGCCACGATGATCATGATGGCCATCGGCACCCTGGCCGTCGGACTCATCCCCAGCTACGCGACCATCGGAATCTGGGCACCGATTCTCCTTCTCGTCGCACGCTTGGTTCAAGGCTTCTCCACCGGCGGTGAGTACGGCGGTGCCACGACCTTCATCGCCGAGTACTCCCCGGACAAACGACGTGGCTTCCTCGGTAGTTGGCTCGACTTCGGCACCTTCGTCGGGTACGCGATGGGCTCCGGCCTGGTGACGATCCTCAACGCGGTGCTGGGCGAGGCCTCGATGGTCGAATGGGGCTGGCGCATACCGTTCTTCGTTGCCGGCCCGATGGGGCTCATCGGGCTGTATCTACGTCTCAAGCTCGAGGACACTCCCGCATTCCGTAAGCAACTCGACGAACACGACAGCAAGGTGAAAGCGCAGGAGAGTGCACGGAGGTCGGTGGGGAAGATCTTCACCGATCACTGGCGGGCTCTGCTGATCTGCATGGGAATCGTGCTCTTGTACAACGTGACCAATTACATGGTGACGTCGTACCTTCCGACGTACTTCACCGAAGTTGTCGGACGTAGTCAGCTCAGTGCCGACTTGCTCGTGCTTTCGGCGATGATCGTCGTGGTGAGCATCATCGTGCTCGTGGGCAGACTCACCGACAGGATCGGCCGCAAACCGGTATTCGTGTTCGGCGCCGTCGGACAGATCGTTCTGGCCGTACCGTGTTTTCTTCTGCTGCGTGGCAGCGGATGGGTCGGGCCGCTCGTCGCGTGCCTCCTGCTCGGCCTCGTACTGGCGTGTTTCGCGGCACCGAGCGCATCGACGCTACCGGCCCTGTTTCCCACCCGGATTCGCTACGCCGCGCTCTCGATCGGGTTCAATCTGTCGGTCTCCATCTTCGGCGGAACGACGCCCCTGGTGACGTCGGCCCTGGTCAGTGCAACCGGCAGTCCGATGATTCCTGCCTACTACCTCATCGTGAGCGGCGTCATCGGACTCATTGCAGTCGGTTTCCTGCGCGAATCCGCCACGCAACCGCTCGACGGGTCTCCGCCGCAGGTGGATTCGACGGAGGAAGCCAAGGAGCTCTACACCGAGGCATCGGCTTTGGCCGGACGACCTTGACTCTGACCCTGACGAGACAGAGGGCACGTTACAACCAGAGCGCCTCGTCGGCTCCCCATGGGCGTGCTGGAAACGGGTAGTCGGCGTAGTCGTCGAACACCGGGCGCGCTGCCGTGACGCGACCGTTCGTGATCACACAGTCCGGTGTCGGGGTCTCGACCGGACCGTGATCGGGATCCCGTCCGGGTGATTCGAGCAACCAGGCGGCCGTCCGGGCCAGGGACACCTCGACGGTGGTGGCCGACCCGAATCCGGATGCACGATCGGCCAGCTCCGAGACGATTCCAGCAGCGAGCAGGTACCCGCTCGCGTGGTCCAGCGCCTGGGCCGGCAGGCGCCCGAGTTCTCCACCACTACCTTCGAGTACCGAGATGCCGGTGGCAGCCTGGACGAGACTGTCGAAGCCACGCCGTCCCGACCATGGCCCGCGAGTTCCCCAGGCACTGACCCGTCCGTGCAGGACGTCCGCTCGGTGTTCGAGTCCGAAGCGCTCGAGAGCGCCCGGGCGGTACCCGGTACCAGGACATCGGCGAATTCGAGCAGTCGGTTCACCACTGCACGTCCGTCACGCGTGTTCATATCCACCGTCGCCGAACGCTTCCCCTGCCCATTTTCCAGGTGCTGCCAGGTGATTTCGGGGCGGTGGGGCGGATCGACGCGAAGCACCTCGGCACCGAACAGGGCGAGCGCGCGGGTGGCCACCGGTCCGGCGATGACGCGGGTCAGATCCAGTACCCGCACTCCGGCGAGCGGAGCAGCCGTAGTCCCTCGGAATTCGGGAACTCGATACGTGGCAGAGCCCGTGTCGTCCGAACGCGCGATCACCGGGCCGGACCCGGCCGCAGTTCCTGCAGGCTCAGCGGACCACTGGTCTTCGGTGCGGACCTGCACTGCCAGAGCGCCGTTCTGTGCGCACGACCATTCGAGATCTGCAGCGGCGATACCCGCCACCCGAGCCGCGAATTCATCTGTGCCGCACACTTCGTCGAGACCGACTGTCTCGAGTAGCGCGGTCCGGTGGTGCGGATAGTTCGCGTGAGTTCTCACCCAGCCGTCGGACACGCGGAAGAAGCCGGACAGATCTGCGAACGGCTGCACCTGTGCTCCGTCGAGGCGCAGCATCGAGTCACCCATGAACGATGCCGCTATCCGCTCCGCCGACGCGGTCGGGCCCGCGCCGGTGGGGGACGGTCCGAGAACACCCCGCAGCCTGCCGACTGCGGTACCGAGGGCACCGACCGACTCGGCAGCGATGGTCGCCACCGGCAGTGTCGCCGCGAGCCATGCACTCACGGGCGCAGGCCCCGTGCCGATGGGACTGCTGTTCCCGACATCAGTTCCGCTTGGCCCAGATCTCCATTCCGGCCGCGTTGAGACGGTCGATGAGCACGTCGCCGATCGCGGTGGCCGGAGTCAGAACTCCACTGGCCTTCGGCAATGCATCGCCACCGAGCACCAGCGCCAGCGCCGATTCCCCGAGCATCACCGCGGTTGCCTTGTAGCCGGGGTCGCCCGACGCCTTGATCCGGGCCCGGTAGCGAGCACCCGAGGTGGTGAGGGTGTACAGGTCGACGGTGAAATGCCCCTTCTCGCGGGCTTTCTCGCTTGGACCGGTTCCTGGCTTGGGCAAGATGCGGTCGAGGACCTTACCCGGCAATACCGTCATGGCGGACACTCCGACGAACAGCCCTGCCGAGAGCGCCCCGGCGAGGACCGGACTGGCGAACGACGACCCGACGCTCATCACTTCGCTGTAGCGGAACTGCTTGCCGTAGGCCCAATCACGAAGTGCATTGCTGCGCCGGACGACGCGTGTGTTGTACGAGGCCATCACGAACGGTGCTTTCCATCCGCGCAGGCTCGGGTCGATCTTCTTACCGTCGATCAGGACGGTGTCGAGTTGACGGCCGAGCTGCGGCTCCAGGCCACGGTCCGGGCTGAGTGAGTACGGTCGAGCGGCGATCCTTCGTGCCCGCTTGTCCTTCTTCATCGCCTCGATCTGTCCTCGCAGCGAGTCGATGGTGCCGCCGCTGACTCCACCGGACATCGAGGTGACCACCAGCGTCGTGTCGGTGAGTTCGCCTGCGTTGTCGGCCGTGACGGCCTCGTACAGGGCGTGCACACCGATGTCGGACGGGACGGAATCGAATCCACACGAGTGGACGATGCGTGCTCCGGTGCGCTGAGCGATCTCGTGATTGGCGTCGATGCTCTCGCGGGCGAACAGAACCTCGCCGGTGAGGTCGACGTAGTCCGTGCCGGCTTCGGCGCAGGCCGTTGCCAGCGCCAAGCCGTACTTCGCGTAGGGGCCGACCGTGGTGATGACGACCTTGGTGGACCGGGCCATGGTGTTCAGCGACGCGACGTCGGTGGCGTCGGCCTCGAGTGCGGACCAGTGTGCGGCCTTCGGTCCGAGTTCCTTCTGCGCAGCGTGTACCCGTGCGGTCGAACGACCGGCCAGAGCGATGCGTGTGCCGGCCGGAGCGTGCTCGGCAAGGTACTTCGCCGTCAGTTTCCCGACGAAGCCGGTGGCTCCGTAGACGACGATGTCGTAGGTGCGATCGGGGCCGATGGTCGAGTCCGAAGCAGGCGAGTTCATAGCAGCGACACTAACGCGGTTGCCGCACCGAGTCGAAGCGCCGTCAGTTGGTCCAGGTGTGTACGGGCTCTCCGGAGTTCATCTGCGTGACGTAGTCGCCCAGCATTCCGGCGAGGGCACGATCCCGCTTGTCGCCTGCCCGTTCGCGGGCGACGACCGAGTTTCGCTGCCAGACCGACCCGGACTGCTTCGCCAGGCACCGCGCTTCGATCACGCCGAGGTACCGGTCGCGCACGGCCGTGTCCACGCCGTAGGCGGCCAATCCTGCATCGGCCATCGGCAGCAGCCGCCGCAACACCAGTTCCTGTGGACTGACCCAGCCGACCTCGGGCCAGTACAGCATCGAATCGAAGCCGCCGCGTGCGGCGGAGTGCACGTTCTCCTCCGCAGCGTCGAACGACATCTGCGACCACAACGGTCGATCGGCATCCGCCAGTGCTCGCACCGTGCCGTAGTAGAACGCGGCATCGGCGAGGGTATCCACCACCGACGGTCCGGCCGGGAGGACGCGGTTCTCGAGCCGGATGTGGTGACCGTCGCCGGACCGGTCGTAGATCGGACGGTTCCACCGGTAGACGGTTCCGTTGTGCATGCGCAGCTCGGACAGCGACGGCGTCTTTCCCTCGGCCAGCGCAGCCTTGGGGTCCTCCTCGCTGCAGACGGGCAGTAACGCCGGGAAGTAGCGCGAATTCTCCTCGAACAGATCGAAGATCGACGTGATCCACCGTTCTCCGAACCACACCCGTGGCCGAACACCCTGATTCTTGAGTTCCTGCGGCCTCGTGTCGGTGGCCTGCTCGAACAACGGAATACGGGTCTCGTGCCACAGCGCGCGACCGGCGAAGAACGGCGAGTTGGCGGCAAGGGCCACCTGAACTCCCGAGAGTGCCTGCGCCGCATTCCAATACGACGCGAACTCGTCGGGCGCGACCTGCAGATGCAACTGAACAGAGGTGCACGCCGCCTCGGGAAGGATGGTGTCGGTGACGATGTCCAAGTCCTCGGTAGCGGCGGCACCGGGCAGTCGAACACCACCGATCTTCAGTTCGATGTCCTCGCCTCTTGCGGCGAATATCTGTTGGTTGAGCAGGTCGTAGCGAGGATTGGCCGACAGCCAGCGGTGCTGAAAGTGTTCTTCGTCCAAGGTCGGGAGCATGCCGATCATGGCGAGACGGCTACCCGAGGTGCGGGCGCGTTCGTCCGCTGCGTTCAGCGAGCGCCGCAGGTCCTCTTCCAGTTCTGCGATGGATGCACCACGCAACGGCCGGGGATCGACGTTGATCTCGATGTTGAACTGGCCGAGTTCGGTCTGGTAGTCGGGATCGGCGATGGCGTCGAGCACGGCGGCGTTGGCCATCGAAGGTGCCATGTCGTCGTCGACGAGATTGAGCTCGATCTCCATGCCGATCTGCGGCTCACCGACGTGGAAGGTCTCGTCGGCCAGCATGATCGCCAAGGCGTCGAGACAGTCCTGAACTTTCTGACGAAACTCGTGTCGATCCTGCCTGGTGAACTTACGACGCTCGACGTCCTCGCCCATGGTGACCCGCCTATCGGTACGTGAAGAAGGGCCGATCGCTCACACGTAACGGCTTTTCGAGTATCGCAGCCCGTCTTCGCGCTGGGGCACGCACACCGAAATTACTCCACAGTCGAAGGCCGACATCACCACGGTGACGGTTGGTAGTCCTTGAGGAACGAGCCGTACAGATCGGTTCCCAGCTCTCCCTGCACGATCGGGTCGTACACCCGAGCCGCACCGTCCACCAGGTCGAGCGGAGCGTGGAATCCCTCGTCGGCCAGCCTCATCTTGGTGGGGTGCGGGCGCTCGTCGGTGATCCAGCCGGTGTCGACGGCGGTCATCAGAATTCCGCTCTCGAGCATCTCCTTCGCGCTGGTTCGCGTCAGCATGTTCAGCGCGGCCTTGGCCATGTTGGTGTGGGGATGGCCCGGTCCCTTGTATGCGCGTCCGAACTGGCCCTCCATGGCCGAGACGTTGACGACGTACTTGCGTCGCGCGTCCGAGGCCTCCATTGCCGGACGCAGACGCGACACGAGAATGAACGGGGCAACAGAATTGCACAGCTGCACTTCGAGCAACTCGACCGGGTCGACCTGCTCGACGGTGTGGATCCAGCTGTTCGTCTCGGCCAGGTCGGGCACCAGACCGCCTGCATCGATAGCGAGCCCACTCTCGATTCGCTCGGCCGTCACCGAGCCCGCGACCATGGCGAGCGAGGCCACGTCGTCCGCACTCAGTACTGCGGCCGGCTGCCCGCCGAGCGCCGTTGCCGGCAGCGAACTCGCGAGCGACGCAGGGTGGGCATCACTGGTCTTGCCGAACGTGATGCGCTCGGGGCCCGCCCCGTCGGCCAAGGCGGCCGGCAGAGGCTCGGCTTCGGCGTCGGCCAGTGCGCTGTACGAACCGGGGGAGCGCTTGACGGTCTGTGCGGCATTGTTGATCAGAATGTCCAGCGGTCCCTCCGCCGCAACCGAATCGGCAAGAGCCACAACCTGAGCCGGATCGCGCAAATCGATCCCGACGACACGAAGACGATGCAGCCACTGGTCGCTGTCGTCCATCGCAGCGAATCGCCGAACCGCATCGTTGGGGAAGCGGGTGGTGATGGTCGTGTGTGCACCGTCCCGAAGCAGTCGAAGCGCGATGTACATCCCGATCTTCGCCCGACCTCCGGTCAACAACGCGCGTCGTCCGGATAGGTCCGTCCGCGCGTTGCGCTTACCGCGATTGAGCGCCGCGCACTCCGGGCAGAGCTGGTGGTAGAACGAGTCGACATCGGTGTAGCGCTGCTTGCAGATGTAGCAGGGACGAGCCTTGATCAGCGTGCCCGCGATGTCGCCCTCGGCGCGCGAGGTGAGCGAAAGACCCGCAGTCTCGTCGTCGATGCGGTCCGGCGATCCGGTTGCGGTTGCAGCGACGACGGCACGGTCGGCGGCATTGACGGCATTACGCGCGGCGACGCGTCGGGCACGCTTGAGATCTTTGAACATGGCACCGGAGGCACGTTGAACGGCAATGGAATCAGGATGATTCTTGTCCAATTCGGCGGCCTGCTGCAGCACCCTTAGGCACGTCTCCAGATCGGTGGGGTCGATCGAGTCCATCGTCAATCTCCTAGCATCTGCCCGGTCGAGCCGAACGAGGCGAGTGGAGAACGAAAAAGACCCCGATTCCGAAGAATCAGGGTCCGTTTCGTCTGTCTCAACTCAGATCTTTGAAAATCTTTGTCTGCCTACATCTTTCAGACGGTGTCCGAGGGGGGACTTGAACCCCCACGTCCGTTAATAGGACACTAGCACCTCAAGCTAGCGCGTCTGCCATTCCGCCACTCGGACCAGCGCGACTGGTGTCGCACGTTTCAACCTTGCATTCACAACCGGCCGCTGTGCGCTGCGTTAGATTATCCGACGGGTTCCCGATAACCCAAATCCGCACGTCAGTTCCTGTCCGACGGCGTTCGCCGGTGGTGCCCACAGCGGATTCTGGTGGTAGGAACAACGGTGTGCCCAACGAAGTGAGCAACCCCGGACATCGCACCACCGACAACCCCACCGTCGCCCTCGACGAAGTCGTGGATCTGGTCAGTTCCCTCATTCGATTCGATACGTCGAACACCGGAGAACTCGAGACCACGGTCGGCGAGAAGGAATGCGCCGAGTGGGTGGCGAGCAAGCTCGAGGAGGTGGGGTACGAGACCGAGTACGTCGAATCCGGTGCTCCCGGCCGTGGCAACGTGTTCGCCTGGTTGCGCGGAGCGGACTCCTCGCGCGGTGCCCTACTGGTCCACGGCCACCTGGACGTCGTGCCGGCCGAGCCGGCCGATTGGAGCGTGCATCCGTTCTCCGGCGCCGTCGAGGACGGGTACGTGTGGGGTCGTGGTGCGGTCGACATGAAGGACATGGTCGGTATGGCCCTTGCGCTGGCCCGGCAATTCAAATCGACCGGAACCGTGCCGCCGCGCGACATCCTCTTCGCGTTCCTCGCCGACGAGGAGGCGGGTGGCAAGTACGGATCGCATTGGCTGGTCGACAATCGACCCGACCTGTTCGAGGGCGTCACCGAGGCAGTCGGCGAAGTCGGCGGGTTCTCGCTGACCGTCGCTCGGCCGGACGGCACCGAGAAGCGGCTCTACATGGTCGAGACGGCGGAGAAGAGCCTGGCGTGGATGAGGCTCACCGCCAAGGCCCGCGCCGGCCACGGATCGTTCCTGCACGACGACAACGCCGTGACGTACCTGGCCGAGGCCGTCGCCAAACTCGGCAATCACACGTTTCCGTTGGTCCTCACCGAATCGGTGTCGCAGTTCCTGCACGCGGTCTCCGAGGAGTCCGGCCTCGACTTCGACCCCACCTCGCCGGATATCGACGGCACCCTGCTCAAACTCGGCAGCATCGCGCGCATCGTCGGAGCAACCCTGCGTGACACCGCGAACCCCACGATGCTCTCGGCCGGATACAAGGCCAACGTGATTCCGCAGACCGCGACGGCGGTAGTGGATTGCCGGGTGCTGCCCGGGCGGCAGGCGGCCTTCGAGAAGGAGGTCGACGAGTTGATCGGCCCCAACGTCGAACGGGAATGGATCACCAAGCTCGAACCCTACGAGACCACGTTCGACGGTGACCTCGTCGATGCGATGAACGAGGCCGTCCTCGCGCACGATCCGAACGGCCGAACTGTTCCGTACATGCTGTCCGGGGGTACCGATGCAAAGGCGTTCGCGCGCATCGGGATTCGTTGCTTCGGCTTCGCTCCGTTGAAGCTGCCACCGGAGCTGGATTTCGCGGCGTTGTTTCACGGCATCGACGAACGAGTACCCGTGGAGTCGTTGGAGTTCGGTACACAGGTACTGGAACACTTCTTGATGCACAGCTGACATGAAAGGAACCATCGTGGCGTACAACCCATACGACTCGCTTCCGGACCTCCCGTCCTTCGAGTTGACGTCCGAGGACGTCGAGGACGGCCAGGCGTTGGCCGCTCAGCAGGTCAGCGGAATCATGGGAGCCGGTGGGCACGACAACTCTCCGCAGCTGTCCTGGTCCGGCTTCCCCGAGGGAACCAAAAGCTTCGCTGTCACCGTCTACGATCCCGACGCTCCCACTGCGTCCGGATTCTGGCATTGGGCAGTGGCGAACATCCCCGTCGAGACGACGTCACTGGTGTCGGGCGCAGGCGACGACGGCGGCACCGGAGTGCCCAGCACCGCGGTGACGCTGAAGAACGACGCGGGCCTGTTCCGCTACATCGGTGCGGCTCCGCCGGCGGGTCATGGACCGCACCGGTACTTCATCGCCGTCCATGCGGTGGACGTCGAGCGGCTCGAAGTGGACGAGACGGCCACCCCGGCCTACCTCGGTTTCAATCTGTTCTCGCACGCCATCGGGCGTGCGGTCATCACCGGCACCTACGAGGCCTGACCTCGGCCCTGTCGTGCGCGTTTTGCGTAGCTCCAGCTACGCAAAACGCGCACAAGGGGATCAGGGCCTGTTCGCCGAACCCACGGCGTCGGCGATCGTGGCGAACCCGTTCTGTTCCAGGCGCGCCGACAGTCCCCGGTGAATGCCCTTGATCCACAGCGGGCCGCCGTAGATGAAGCCCGTGTAGCCCTGCACCAAGGAAGCTCCTGCGGTGATGCGCTCCCAGGCCTGCGCCTCGGTCTCGATTCCCCCGACCGAGATCAACGTCAGCTGCGTACCCACTCGGCGGTAGAGACGACGCAGCACCTCGAGTGACCGCTCTGCCAGCGGTGCGCCGGACAGGCCTCCAGCTCCCATTTCGGCAACCAGTTCCACATCGCTGCGCAGGTTCGCGCGCGAGATCGTCGTATTGGTGGCCACGATGCCGTCGAGACCGAGTTCGACGGCCAGGTCGGCCACGGCATCGATATCCTCGTCGGAGAGGTCAGGGGCAATCTTGACCAGCACCGGCACGGACACCACCGACTGCACCGCCGCCAGGATCGGGCGCAGTGATTCGACGGCCTGCAGGTCGCGGAGCCCCGGGGTGTTGGGTGAACTCACGTTGACGACGACAAAATCCGCCAGCGGCCCCAGCAGTCGAGCACTGGCGGTGTAGTCCGCAGCAGCATCGGCGGGCTCTACGATCTTCGTCTTGCCGATGTTGGCACCGATCGGGATCCGGGTGCGCCTCGAGCGCAATCGCTGGGCGGCATGTTCTGCGCCGTGGTTGTTGAACCCCATGCGGTTGACGATGGCGCGGTCGAGGGGCAAACGAAACAATCGAGGCGTCGGATTACCCGGTTGTCCCTGCGCCGTCACGGTGCCGATCTCGGCGAACCCGAACCCGATGGGTTCCCAGGAGTCGATGCCGTCGGCGTTCTTGTCGAAGCCGGCCGCGAGGCCCAGCGGAGCTGGGAAGTCGACGCCGAACACCGTCGAGCGCAGGCGCGGGTCGCCGGCCGCGAACGACTTCTCGGCCAGATGGCGCAGCGGCGGTACGACAGCCACCGCGCGGAGTACACCGAACGCCAGGTGGTGTATCCGCTCCGGTGGCACGAGGAACATCAGGCGCAACAGGGCGCGGTACAGACGGTCTCCCACGGTCTTCTTTCCGATCGATAAGGCTCGGTAGACATGCTGAGGTAGAACTTCCACTGCGGTCGAACGGTACTGCTGTGACGATCAGATTCCGGGTTCCGGGATGTGATGCGCAGTCTTCTTCCGCTTGAGCAGAACACGCCGGCTACCGTCGGTGTACAGGCGAACCCGCGACAGTTCCCAGCCGCCGAACTCCGCTTGGATCGCCAGCCTCATCGACGCCGTGACCCGAGTGACGTCCGGGGGCAGCCGCAGCGGAACGTACTCCCAGTCGTCGGATGGGGACACTTCCCAGCCGACGGGCATCTTGGCTCGGCCCGGTGTCGAACTCTCGTGTGCGTTCACGTGCCTCCTTGACGACCCGAGGACGGGATGCGCTGCAGCCCGTCGCCGGTTGCCGATCCGATGTACAGATCGCCGGTGTTGTTGTCGACGGCAATCGAGTCAGGCTGCCGCACAGTGGCCAACCGCTCGGTCTCGACGGGAATTCCGGTATCGAGTGTGTATCCGACCACCTCGTTGAGGGCGGGCAACGTCACCCACGCGACGCCGGACTGTTCATCGTAGGCGATCGCCCAGGGCTTCGACCCGACCGGAAACCGTTGCCGCATGAGCAGGTCGTGCGAGGTGAAGACGAGCAACTCCGTGCCGGTCGAATCGGTGACCAGAAGCCGCCCGAATTCGTCGCTGGTCATCTCCGCAGCACCTTCGCCGGCCCGCAGAGCCACTCCGAGGGTGCCGTCGTCCAGATTCAGATCGGTCACCGACGTTTGTCGGCGATCGAGAACGGAGACGCCCTTGGGCGTACTGGCGAGCGCATCGGCAGAGGTGACACTGCCCCCGGAGACCGTACGGGTCACCTGTCCGCTCGCGTCGAGGACGCGGATCGTGCCGGTGTCGTCGCCGACAGCTGTGGTGCCGTCGGGCAGGTCGGCAGCCGACAGGGCATTCGATTCGACGGCCAGATCGGTGCGCTGCCCGTCCGCGACGTCGATCCTTGCCACCGAACCGTTCAGGGGAACCAGGACGGTCGAATCCCGACCGGCAACCAGTTCGGCTCCGGCAGAGCCCAGGTCGATCACCCGCGTCTGCGCCGCCGCGTCGTTGCCGACCAGACTCACCGAGGTCGACGAGTCGGTGAGCGCAGCGAGCGTCCGGGTGACAGGATCGAAGGTGAGCGCGCTGACGGGCGCAAAGTCGGTGACGATTCCGGCAGGAGTCACAGTCGTCGCGGGGGACTGGGCCGGTGGCTGCGGTTCGACCGAAATCTCGTCGGCATTCTCGTCGTCGCTCGAACACCCGCTCACCGACAACACTGTGACCACGGCGAGTGCGGATGCAACTGCCGCTCGAACCGTACGAGCCGACGGTGTTCGCATGGAACCGAACCTACTTCCTTGGTGGCACTGCCCTGTTGTGGCGATGCCACATCTGTACCAGCGTGCGACGATCCCGGTGAAATCGACCGTGCCGGATCGGGTGTCGACCGGCCGTGCCGGGCGAGGCGGTAGCGTGATCGTCCGAGGTGAGTGCACGACATGGGAGTGGACGTGGAATCCGAGGAAGCACACTTCGTCGTCGAAGAAGTGAATGCCGGAACGCATGCGAACGGTTTCGGGCACACCGACGACGGTCGGGCGTTTGCGTTCAGAGTGCACCGCAGCACGCTGTACGTGGAGATCTACCGAGCCGACGTCCGATCCCCGGTGCCGGATCGGTCCGAGGTCGAAGCGGTTTCCGAACACTCGGTCACAGAGATCGATCTGACCGACGAACGCAGCATCATCGGTGTCGTGCGTGACGCGGTCGCACATGCACAGCAGCTGTCCGATGCGTCACAGCGAGACACGACGGCAGTCCGAGCCTTCTTCAATCGGGTCAACTCCGTGCTCGAGGGTTTCTGACTCGACGGGGAAGGACCAGTTGTTCGCCGGTGTCGGGGTGATCGAAGACGTCGACGGGGTGTCCGTACACGCGAGCGAGCAACTCCGAGGTCAGCACCTCGCGCGGCGGACCGACGGCAACGAGTGAACCCGAGTCGAGTATCGCAACGCGATCGGCGTACGCCGCTGCGAGACCGAGATCGTGCAACACGACGACGACGGCGCGGCCCGCGGCTGCGAGGGAGCGCACCACAGCCATGACGGACTCCTGATGTCCGAGGTCGAGTGCGGCGGTGGGCTCGTCGAGCATGACCGTCGCGGTGTCCTGTGCGATCACCCGTGCCAGCGCAACCCGAGCCTGTTCACCCCCGGACAACGACGCGAACGGTCGACGCGCGAAGCCCGAGACGTCGCACGCAGCCATCGCGGACTCGACCCGAACATCGTCGTTGCGTGCCTCGGCCGTTCCCACCCAGGGGGCACGGCCCATCCGGACGATCTGTTCGGCCGTGAAGGCGAATCCGACAGTGTGGTGCTGCGGGAGCACCGCGCGTCTTCTGGCCAGATCGAGGGACCGGTACGACTGGGTTCCGAGTGGGCTCGGTGATTCCGAAGCCACCACCACCGATCCGGTACCGGGCTCGGTGTCACCCGACAGGACCGAGAGCAGCGTCGACTTTCCTGCGCCGTTGGGCCCTACGAGCGCCAGAATCTCGCCGGCGACGACGTCGAGGTGGACGTCGTCGAGCACCCTTCTCTCGCCCAGCCGCGCACTGACTCCGCGAGCGACGATCGTGTTCGAGCCCGGGATCGGGGCAGCAGGAATGTCGTTGCTAACCCGGCCGAATCGCCGCATCACGCCCAACCGCCTTGCCGAGCGCGAGTGCGACGAAGCAGCCAGAAGAAGAACGGCGCGCCGGCCAGGGAGGTCACCATGCCAAGCGGTAGGTCGACGTTCGCGACGAGGGTGCGCGTGACGAGGTCGGCAGCGAGCAACACGATGGCTCCCGCGAGCGCGCTGGCCGGAATGAGCACGCGATGTGATGGGCCGAGCACCATCCGCATCGCATGGGGAACGACCAGGCCCACGAACAGGATTATTCCGGTGAACGCGACACCGGATGCGACGAGCAGGGCGACGATCACGATGGCGAATTGTCTGAGACGCTCGACGTTCACTCCGAGATGACGCGCCACGTTCTCCCCGAGCGCCAACAGATCGAGTCGGCGAGCGATCACCAGCGAGGCTGCGATCCCAAGCACCGCCAGTGGAGCGACCACGGCCACCGACTGCCACGTTGCGCCCGCCAAGGACCCCAGTTGCCAGAACACGATCTGATCCCTGGCAGCGGGACTGGCGACGAAGGTGAAGAAGGCGATCACACCGCCTGCAAAGGCATTGACTGCGACGCCGGTGAGGATGAGGGTCACCACCTCGGTGCGGCCGGCGTTGCGCGCCAGGAAATACACCGCGATCGTGGTGATCAGCCCGCCGACGAACGCGGCCAGAGCCACACTCCAGACCCCGGCGAAGCTACCACCGAGGACGATGACCGAACTGGCACCGACGGCTGCTCCCGAGGACACTCCCACGACGCCTGGCTCGGCCAGAGGATTCGCGAACACACCCTGCAGCAGTGCGCCCGCGCACCCGAGACATGCGCCGACGAACACTGCGAGGGTCAATCGAGGAAATCGGACCTGCCACAACGTCACCTCGCCGCTGGGGTGAGCGGGCATCGGACCGATGTCGAGACCGACCCGATGGGCGAGGCTTCCCAGCACTTCCAACGGCGACGTCGGCACTTGCCCGACGACGGCAGAGACCAGCGCCAGGGCAACCAACGCCACGACCGATACGCCGAACGTCGCGACGACCCGGCGTGTGTCCGTTCGCGCCCCGATCGGTGATGCCTCGGTCATGACGGCGGGTCGTACACGGCTGTGGACAGTGCTCGCAGCACCTTGCCGGTGTTGGGGCCGAAACTGAGAATGGTGCCGTCGTCCATGTCCACCACGCGGCGTTCTCGACCGGCCGGAGTCTGTGCGATTCCTGGAATCTGCTCGAGTCCCTCGATACCGCCGATCGACTGCAGTCCTTTTGTCATCATCAGGATGACGTCGGGTGCCGCGGCGATGAGTGCCTCGCTCGTCACCGGCACGAATTGTTCGGTCAGACCGGATTGGACACCCGCGTCCGTCGCCCCGAGCGCCTCGATCAGCGCGTCTGCACCCGAGCCGGGACCGGCGAGCATCTTGATCGCCGGACCACGCATGTAGAGAAACGCGATCTTCAGCGGTACGTCAGATGTCGGGGTGTCGTCGGCAGCTGCAGCGATCTCGGCGTTCGCGCGTTCGGCGAGAGCGCGGCCGGCGTCGGGTACACCGAGTGCGGCGGCAACGGCTTCGATCTGGTCGGCGACCCCGGTCAACGTTCGGGTCGGGTCGAAGTACACGACGGGAATGCCCGCGGCGCGGATCTGGTCCTGCACAGCGCGCGGACCGATGCTGGTGTCGGTGAGTACGACGGTGGGCGAGAGCGCCAGGATTCCCTCGGCGCTCAACGAGTGGCCGGTGGGGGTGACATCGGGCACGTCCTGTGCCGCCGGAAACGCCGCCGATGTGTCGCGTCCGACCAGTTTGTCACCGAGTCCCAGTGCGAAGACCGTCTCGGCCAACGTGCCGTACTGGTCGGCAGCGACGATGCGGCTGTTGTCGGTCACCGTGACGGCGACGCCGTCGAATCCGGTCACGGTGGCGGGTAGCACCGCTGCCGGGTTCTCGGCGACCGGTTCCGGATTCGGGTCTTCGACGGCGGCGGTGCGGGGGCCGAATGTGCCGGTGGGCCCGGCGTCGGGCGTGGTCGCCGAGCAGGCGGCCGACAGTGCGGCGACGACAAGCACGGCCGCGAGGCGTTCGACGATCACCACCGAAGGTTAGCCTGTCCGATGTTTCTGGTCGCCCCCGACGTTCCTCGGTGAGAACGATTCGACCGATCAGGCGCTGACGTCGTCCAGGGCGGACGCAATCGCCGGCGGCAGTTCGAGTTCTTCGGCCATCAATGCGCCCATCAGCTGAGCAAGATCGCGGGCACCCACGATAGCGCTGCTCACACCCGGACGATCCCGAGCCCATGCGAGCGCTACGACGAGGGGAGAGGTCGCGAGCCCGTCGGCAGCGGTGACGGCAGCGTCGACGATGCTGACAGCTGAGTCGGTCAGGTAGGACAGCACTGATTCGGCGTGCACCTCGTCGGCACCGCGTGAGTCTGCAGGAATTCCGTTGCGATACTTGCCCGTCAGCACGCCGCCCGCGAGGGGAATGGCGGCCAGGACGCCGATGCCGTGGTGATGTGCTGCAGGAACCAACTCGTCCTCGATCCCGCGGGCAAGCAGGGAGTATTCCGCCTGCGTGGCCACGATCCGACCGGTATCGGCAGCTCCCGCTGCCGTTGCCAACTGCCAGCCGAGGTAGCCGCGGGCACCGGTGTAGCGCACCCGTCCGCTGGTGACGGCATAGTCGAGCGTCGCCGCGACCTCGTCGACAGGCGTCATCGGGTCCCAGGCCGCGACCTGCCACAAGTCGAGATAGTCCGTTCCGAGCTCTCGCAGCGTGGCGTCCAGCTGTCCGAGGAGACCGCGTCGTGAGCAGTCGACGTCGTACCGGCCGTGGCGCGGGTTCAGTCCCGCTGCACTGCTGATCACCAGTTCGTGCCGGGGGACCACGTCGTCGAGCAATTCGGCGAGTACTCGCTGCGCACGACCGTCCCCGTACGCCGGTGACGTATCGACCAGGGTGCCGCCGGCCTCGGCGAACGCCGACAGCTGTGCTGCGGCATCGTCACCGTCGGTTCCGCTGCCCCAGCCGAGGGTGCCGAGGCCGAGTCTGGAGACCCGAAGTCCGCTGGTGCCGACCGATCTCTGCTTCATATGTGCCGAATGTCCTTTTACGTGTGATCGTCGGTGTCCAACTGCACTGCCGCCAGTGCACAGTAGTGCGCCCTGCCGCTGTCTGTGAATGTGCCGCGCCGCGTCGCTCGGCTCGGTACGAACCTGCCTCGCCGGGTACGGTCGTGCCCGTGAATCGCGAATTCAGGGGGCGTGCCGTCGGCCGCGCATCGGTAACGAACAGTCCGTCCACTTCCATATCGGAGATGTCGATGTCGGAGCGGGGTGCCGCATGATCGACATGACGTGGCTGCAGGCGATCATTCTCGGTGCAGTGCAGGGCCTGACGGAGTTCCTACCTATTTCGTCGTCGGGGCACCTCCGCATCGTGTCCGGAGTGTTCTGGAACGAGGACGCGGGTGCCTCGTTCACCGCCGTGACTCAACTCGGCACCGAAGCAGCTGTGCTGCTGTTCTTCTGGCGCGACATCGTCAGGATCGTCAAAGCCTGGTTCGTCGGACTGACGAAGAAGGACGAACGCGGTCTCGATTACCGGATGGGCTGGTACGTGATCATCGCCACCATTCCCATCGGCGTTCTCGGATTGCTGTTCAAGGATCAGATCCGAACCGGTGCCCGCAACCTGTATCTCATCGCGTTCATGCTCATAGCGTTCGCCATCGTCATCGCGGTCGCGGAGAAGGTCGGCCGCAAGGAACGTCCGATCGAGAAGCTGACCACCCGCGACGGCATCGTGATGGGTCTGGCGCAGTGTCTGGCGTTGATTCCCGGAGTGTCTCGCTCCGGCGCGACAACCAGCGCCGGCCTGTTTCTCGGCCTCGAACGCGAGGCAGCAGTGCGATTCTCGTTTCTGCTCGCCATTCCGGCGGTGACCGCCTCCGGATTGTTCTCGCTGCCCGACGCCTTCGAACCGGTCGGCACGGGACTGGCCGCGTCCGGCCCGCAGTTGCTGGTGGCAACCGTCATCGCCTTCGGCCTCGGCTACGCCTCGATTGCCTGGCTGCTCAAATTCGTCGCGAACCACTCGCTGTACTGGTTCGTCGGGTACCGCATCGTGCTCGGCGTCGTGGTGCTCGGTCTGCTGGCCGGCGGAGTCGTATCGGCTACCTGAGCCCCACTAGGCTCAGAGCAATGACAGTCATCTTGCTTCGGCACGGCCGCTCGACGTCGAATACCGCGGGCACTCTCGCAGGTCGCAGTGCCGGCATCGAACTCGACGACCGTGGGCGCGAGCAGGCGCAGGCGGTCGCGGACCGCCTCGGTGAGCTTCCGGTCGCCGAGATCGTCCGTTCGCCGTTGCTCCGGTGTGAGCAGACAGTGGAGCCCTTGGCGGCCAGGCTCGGCATGTCGCCTGTGGTCGAGGACCGTCTGGTGGAAGTGGACTACGGCCAATGGACTGGCCGGACGATCAAGGAATTACTGGCCGAGCCCCTGTGGAAGGTGGTTCAGCAGCATCCATCGGCAGCTGTGTTTCCGGGCGGCGAAGGCCTGGCGACGGTGCAGCAGCGCGCGGTGCAGGCCGTGCGCGAGCACGACGCCCGGTTGGCTGCGCAGCACGGCCGGGACGTGCTGTGGGTGGCGTGCTCACACGGCGATGTCATCAAGTCGGTGCTGTCGGACGCGATGGGTGCCCACCTGGACTCCTTTCAGCGCATCGTCGCCGACCCGGCGTCGATCAGTGTCGTTCGATACACGTCGACGCGGCCGTTCGTTCTGCGGACCAACGACACCGGGTCCGATCTCAGTGCATTCGTACCGAAAGCCGAGGAGCCCGACACGTCGGAATCGGACAATTCGAGCTCTTCCGACGCGGTCGTCGGCGGTGGAGCAGGCAGCTGAGGCGGGCGATTCGGCACCGAAGCCCCCATCGGTGGCAGGCTGGAGAG
This sequence comes from Rhodococcus sp. IEGM1428, assembly GCF_050321865.1. Lineage (NCBI taxonomy): Bacteria > Bacillati > Actinomycetota > Actinomycetes > Mycobacteriales > Nocardiaceae > Rhodococcus > Rhodococcus sp. IEGM1428. Next base: position 1,575,233 of record NZ_JBNQFW010000001.1, read on the forward strand.
CAAGCAATACCGTCCGTGGTCGATCTGTGGCCGATAATGAAGGTTCCGCGATGTGCCACGCGGAGCTGTTCGAGTCGTTAGGAGGTGCAATGCCGCGCGCAATACACGTTTTTCGCACCCCTGATCGTTTCGTTGCCGGGACCGTTGGTGAACCGGGCGACCGAACGTTCTTTCTGCAAGCGGTGCACGACGCACGAGTGGTGTCGGTCGCGCTGGAAAAGCAGCAGGTTCAGGTCCTGGCCGACCGGGTGGGACTTCTGCTCGAGGAAGTGCACCGCAGATTCGGAGCCGATGTGCCGGCCGAAGAGACGGACACGGTGGACACCAGCCCGCTTCTGACACCGATCGACACCGAGTTTCGTGTCGGCACGATGGGACTCGGCTGGGACGCCGACGCCAACGCAGTCGTGGTGGAACTGCTTGCTGTCAGTGAGGTCGAGGTGGACGAATCCGTCGTACTCGACGACACCGACGAAGGCCCCGATGCAGTCCGAGTGTTCCTGACTCCGGTTCAGGCCCGCGAATTCGCGGTCCGATCCGAGCGCGTGATCGCAGCGGGTCGCGCGCCGTGCCCGTTGTGCGGACAGCCGTTGGCGCCCGAGGGACACGTCTGCATCAGAACCAACGGATATCGCCGTGGTGCGACGTTCGGACCGGTGACCGAGGTCGACGAGTCTTGACCGTCGACCTGCCTCCGTTCGAGGGCCGCGAAACGATGGAGACCGGCGAGCTCACGATCGTCGGGCGGGTGGTCTCGGCCAGCAACGCCACGTTGGTGTGCGAAGCAGGCGAGGGCGATTCGTCTGTCCGGTGCGTCTACAAGCCCGTTCGTGGGGAGGTGCCGCTCTGGGACTTCCCCGACGGCACTCTCGCCGGCCGCGAAGTTGCGTCCTACGAGATATCCGAGTCGCTCGGCTGGGGTGTGATACCTCCGACCGTTCTGCGCGACGGGCCGTTCGGGCCCGGAATGGTGCAGAAGTGGATCGACACACCCGAGGTTCACGCCGAAGGACGAGTCGACCTCGTCGACATCTGTCGACCCGATCTGGTACCCGCAGGATGGATTCCGGTGTTGCAGGCGTACGACGGCGAGGGAGAAGAGATCGCGCTGATCCACGCCGACGATCCGCGTCTGCAGCGGATGGCAGTCCTCGACGTGATCCTCAACAACGCCGACCGCAAAGGCGGACACGCGCTCGAAGGTCTCGACGGCTACGTGTACGGGGTCGATCACGGTATCTGCCTGCACGCCGAGAACAAATTGCGCACGGTGCTGTGGGGATGGGCAGGCCAGGCGGTGGACGACGCGTTGATGAACGACGTCGTTCGGTTCGTCGAGACCTTCGACGCCGTCACCGCCCCGCGTCTGGTGGACAAGATCACGCTGACCGAAACCATCGCGGTTCTCGATCGGGCACAGGAGCTCATCGCACGCCCGGTCATGCCGGAGCCTCGTTCGAGCAGACCCATACCGTGGCCCGCCTTCTGATCGGGCTCGGATAGGCTCGGCTGCATGCATTCTTGGTCCAGCCCGGAGATCCCGACAATCCCAGGACAGGGTCCAGCGCTTCGATTGTTCGACACCGCCGACCGCCAGGTCCGTCCCGTCACCCCGGGTTCGACCGCCCGCATGTACGTCTGCGGCATCACCCCGTACGACGCCACCCATCTGGGACACGCAGCGACCTACCTGACGTTCGACCTGATCAACCGGTTGTGGCGGGACGCCGGTGTCGACGTGCACTACGTGCAGAACGTCACCGATGTCGACGATCCGCTGTTCGAGCGTGCCGATCGCGACGGTGAGGACTGGCGCGACCTGGGGGCGCGCGAGATCGAGCTCTTCCGCGCCGACATGGAAGCTCTGCGAGTGATCCCTCCTCGCGACTACATCGGGGCCGTCGAGTCCGTCGACGAGGTCGTCGAACTGGTGGAGAAGTTGGTGGCGTCCGGTGCCGCCTACGTCGTCGACGACGCCGAGTACCCCGACGTGTACTTCCGCGCCGACGCCACCGAGCAATTCGGCTACGAGTCCGGATACGACCGCCCCACGATGGACACGTTCTTCGCCGAGCGCGGTGGCGATCCAGATCGCGCAGGCAAGCGAAATTCACTCGACGCATTGTTGTGGCGCGCGGTGCGTCCCGGCGAACCGTCGTGGTCGTCGCCGTGGGGCCCCGGCCGACCGGGTTGGCACATCGAGTGTGCTGCAATCGCACTCAATCGCATCGGAACCGGCTTCGATATCCAGGGCGGCGGAAGCGATCTCATCTTCCCGCACCACGAATTCTCTGCGGCCCACGCCGAGGCTGCGACCGGCTATCCCCGCTTCGCCCGCCACTACGTGCACACGGGAATGATCGGGCTGGACGGCGAGAAGATGTCCAAGAGCCGCGGCAACCTCGTGTTCGTCTCCAAGCTCCGCGCCGAGAACGTCGATCCGGCCGCTGTGCGTCTCGGCCTGTTGGCGGGTCACTACCGGCAGGATCGACCGTGGTCCGACGAGGTCCTCGAACGGGCTCACACGCGGCTCGCGCTGTGGCGTCGGGCAGCGGCGCTCGAGGCTGCGGCGTCGGCCGACGACGTGGTCAACCGGCTCCGGCAGCACCTGGCCGACGACCTCGACACACCCAAGGCGCTCGACGCTCTCGACGCGTGGGCGAGTTTTGCAGTCGAGCGGGGTGGATCGGATGCAGGCGCACCCGGTGCCTTCGCCGATGCCGTCGACGCGCTGCTCGGAGTGCCGCTGCGTTAGTTCGCGGGCCCCAGGCGTAGATCCGCCAGCAGATCCGGGATCAGGCGCTCTTCCATGACCGCTCGACCCGAATCACGGAGTGCGGCAGCCAGTTCCGGGTCCCACGGACTGTCCGTGGGATGTCCCTTCAGTGGTTCCGAATTCCGCGCATCCAGTCCGTGCCGGTAGGAATCGACATCCATCCGCCACGGTGACGCGCCGTATCGATCCACGGCTCGTTTCACCATGTGCAGTCCGGCCCAGTCGAAGTCGGCTCGCCACTGGATTGCGGTGTCGGGAGCGCGCGAAGCCAGCAGCCGATGCACCGCGGCCGAGGGCTGGCCGTCGGTGCAGATCACGCTTGCGCTGTTCGAGCCGAGAGTTCGGGCTGCGGCGGCGAGCACAGCGATGTTCTCGCAGACGAACACCGTCGACGAGCTGTTCGTGAGCGGGCCACGCGCGAGCATGTCCACGGTGACGGGAAAAGGCACGCCCTCGTCCGCTGCGTCGTTGAGCCAGCGAGCCACGGTGTGGTTCTCGGCGACGCGGTAGCCGAGAACCAGGACCCGACTCGACAGTGCGTCGACCGACACCCCGGCCGTCTCCCACAGGGCCCTGATGCCCACCGGGTCGACGGGTCGAGGCACGTTCTCGCGCAACGACAGAGCGTCGAGGACGAGCTTCGCAGCTCCTCCGCCCGCGAGGGCTTTGGTATCACCGGTGGCCAGTTCCGCCAGCTCGGTGAGCGACATCCCGTCCACCGGAAGCAGGGCCAGGACCTGCGTTGCCACCGCCAATGCGTCGACGGCGACGCGGCCGCCGAGCGTGCCGTCCTGATTGAGCAGCGAGGCGATCCAGTACTCGATCCACTCGCGATCGGCACCACCGCCGAGTACCTCCCTGGCTCGATCCAGCGCGTCGGAGCGCACCTGAGCCTTGTCCGCCGCGATGCGCTTCTTGTCCTGTAACGGGGCCTGCTCGCTGAGAGTCTCGATCAATCCGGCGCCACCGTTGAGCGGATGGCTCAGCCACACGTCGAACCGCTCGAGGTCGAGCTTGGTGCTCCGCGCCCGAGAATGCAGACTGGAGTTGGACCGAGAGATGGCGCTGCACAGACGCCACAGCTCCGGGGCATCGCTCAGATCGACGGTGATGTTGCCACCGACCCGAAGCCAGTTGGACTCCAACTTCTTTCGCGCAGCATCCAGCAGCGCAGACAATTCCGCGCTGCCCCGCCATTCGCCGTTACTGGACAAACTCCAGCCCGCCTTCGGTTCGCGTCGGCACACGGCGCGTCAACGGTGATCCGAGTGCGGCCGCGAGGTCGGTGCCGTCGTGTTCGGCGAACAGTTCGCCGTTCTCCCACACCAGAAGCGCAGCACTGACGGTGTTCTCGGCCGTCGAATGCGCCAGGTCGTAGTGCGCGCAACCGGGTACGTCCGCGTAGGTGATCCACAGGTCGTAGCCGGTCATGAACAGGTCGAGATCGAATTGCACACTCAGGCCGAGCAATTCGCTGCGGCCGTTGTCGTCGACACCGGCGAACGCCTCGTCGAGAGCGAGCAGACGAGGGGAGTGCGGATCGGCGGACGAGAGCATCACATGCGCTGCCGCGAACAGCGGCAGGTGCAGCGAGACAGACTGTTCGCCGCCGGAGAGCGCACTGTGCCGGGCGACGGTGAGACGATCCTCGTTGCCGTCCCCACTGATGAGTGTGAAGGCGAACACACGCCAACGGCGATAGTCCAGAGTCGCAGAAAGGATCTCGGGGTACGACCGTTCCGGATGTGCGGCACGGGCAATCCTGATCTCCGACGCGAAGTGGGCGCGCATCGCGGCCAGGTCGTCCTGGTTCAGCGCCGAGGCGTCGCGGTCCAGCAGTTTGGACACTGCCCGCGCCCCGTCGTCGAGGTTGTCCGCGAGCACCCAGTGCACGCCGATCGTGTTGCCCGAGGACATCCGTCGTTGCTTCATCTCGGCGGACATCTGTGCGATCAGCTCGCGTGCGTCGACGGTGCGCTCGTGGATCTGCTGCGCCAGGCCGGTCAGCAGGGCATCCTCGAGAATGCGGCGCTCCTGCTCGGTCAGCAGCAGTTCCTGGTCGGCCCTGGCCGAACCGATTCGATCGGCGAAGTCTCCTACCGACGAATAGCCCTGCTCGTCCTGCACTCGTACCACCGTCAAACCGTCCGGCGCATCCCACTGCAGACGGTAGTCCTGACCCGATGCGGCCAGTTGCGAGTCGAACTCCTGCAGCGCACTCGTCAGCGCCGTCCGGGTCGACTTTCGGCTCGAGTCACTCACTTTCACCGATGCCGTCGCTGCATCGAGTGCCGAGTGCAACGCGCTCACCACCGGTGGAAGCACCGGAACCTCGTCGTCCGGACCGTCGGCCTGCTGAACTCGATACAGGATCTGTTCGACCGTCAGCCACGCCGAGTCACTGGCAGGCCACGCGTACGTCTCGTGGACGCCGAGGATGGCGAGCAGATCCTTGCGTGCGTACGGTGCCAGCCGCACCGCATCGGTCAGGGTTTCGGTGACCGCGGCGCGCAGGCTTTCGAGTGCCGTGTTGCAGGCACCCTCGGCCTTGCCGATCGCTTCGCCGGCTTCCTTGTCCGCTTTTCGGGCTGCCCGCTGCTCGACGCGGCACTTCTCGATGCGTTCGCGTGCGTTCGCGAGATCGGTGTCGATCTGTTCGGCGGTAGCACCGAGCTTCTCGCTCAGGAGCTCGAGGCGTTGCACCTGTTGCCGGTAGTTCTCGTCGGCTATCGCGGCTTCCTCGGCGAGCTCCTCGGCCAGACCGGTCGCCTCCTCGAGGCGGTTGGTGGCTTCGCGGGCCCGCTCGCTCTCGCGCGTGTGGTCGCTGCGCTTGCGGATGACCACCGCGCCCTGGTGCTCGAAATGGCGAATCGCTGCGGCAAGGGCATCTACATCGCGTCCGATGTGAGGCGTGCGATGGGCGACGGCGACGGTGCGCAGCTGCTTCTCCTTCGCGGACAGATCCGCGATCGCCTGATCGAATTCGCGGTCGGCGGCTACGGAACCATCTTTCGAGGTGCGCAGCGCTCCAGCGGCGGCCGTGACGGCGCGTTGTGCCTTCACGATGGACGAGACACGGGGGAGTTGTTTGGCGGCGGCGCCCAGATCCTGCACCAGCTCGCGTGCCGCCAGCTCGTCGGCCGTCGCGGTCTCGAGCGCAGCCGTTGCCGCATCGATCGCGCCGCCGAGTTCGGCGATGCGCTGCTCCCGACGGCGAGCCCGCGCCGTGGCGCCGATGTACTCGGCGTCCGATTTCGCGTGGCGACCCCTCTGCACACCCTGCCAGTATCGGCCGTCGACACCTACCGCGACAGCGCTGCCCGATCGGTCGTTCGGCTCCTGTTGCAGTGCAACGGATTCGAGCAGATCCAGGACGCGGGACGCCGGTACGGCGGTTCCGGGTTCCGGTTCCAGAACGGACGCCAGCGTTGCCCCGGAGGGCCTGGAGGCCTCCGGTAACGGCGACAGATACTGCTCCGAGTCGGCATCGGCGGGAAAGTCCGCCGTCGGGTGGATCCAACCGTCGAGGACATTGGCGGCCTGCAACGCGGATTCGATCCCCGCCGCGTCGGCAGGGGACACCGCGTCGGCAAATCGAACCAGCTGCCACAGCGGTGCGCCCGACAGATCTGCACGGCTGCCGGTCCGTGCAGCGAACGGCGGTGGGGCGTCGTCGTGTTCGGCTCGCACCAGGGACAGTTCGTCGCGCAGCGCGTTCAGTTCGGCCGAGCGCGTGGCCACGTCGACGCGTGCCTGTGCCTGACGAGCACGAATCGCGTCGATACCGTCTGCGGTCTGCTCGGCGAGCACCGATTCCAGGCTCGGGGCATCGTCGTCGCCGATGCCTGCCAAGGCCGCGTCGAGGGCCTCGAACACGGCCGAGGTGATGCCCGCGGAGGAGTACAGCGACGAGTTGTTCGACCACCAGGCCCGCAGTCCCGAAGCGAACTGCGCCTTCTCCAGATCCACGGTCGCCTCGGCCTCGGTGACCGCTGCTGCCGCTGCCTCGCGCAAGTCGCGCGCCTTCGTTGCAGCCTTCTCCGCGCGAGCACGTTCCGTGGACGCCTTCTCGACGGTCGCCAGCGCCTCACGAACCGCGCGTACGTCACCGTCCCGCTCCTCGGCGTGCCCTCGAAGAGCGGTACTGATCTGGTCACTGCGAGCCGTACCCGGCAGCGGTGTCCACACGATGCCCGCGTCCTCGGCCGCAGTCTGGAGCTCTTCCTCCGCGCGGGTCACCGCGGCGACGGAATCCCGGAGTGCGGCGTCCGCCCGAGCGGCCTCGGCGGTGCGCTGTTCCAGTTCTGCTTGCGCTTTGCGTGCCCGGTCGGCCTGCTGCGCCGTCGACACTTCCAGCTTTGCAGCAGATTCGGCCAGGTCGTCCAGTTGCTGCTTGCCCTCGTACGCGCTCGAGCGCTGCAGTGTCTCGCGGTCTGCGACGGCCTGATCCAGTGCGCGCTCGGCCTCGTCGAATCGAGTTTCGGCTGCCGCCCGCTCCACCAGTCGACGGTCCTTGAGCGCCGACGCCGCGAAGTGTGCAGTGGTCGCGTGGGTTATGGTCTCGAGCCGGCGCGAGACTTGCTCGACATCCGAACGGGTCTGCACCCGAAGGTATTTGGAATAGACCGAGACGAAATTCCTGGCTGCCTGATCGGCTTGCGCCAGCCCCTCCAGCGCGCGTCCCACTTCCTCCATGTCACTGAAGGATCGTGCCGCCTCGAGCACCAGTTGCTCGTCGAGGGGACGCAGACCGTCGGTCAGCGCCTGGGACAGCCCCTTCGGATCGAGATTCTTGGCCAATTGCGGACGGCGAAGTGTCAGAATGAGATTGATCAACTGGTCGTAACGTTGCGCGCCGAGCCCGAACATCCGGGCATCGATCGCGGCGCGGTAGTCGCCAGGTCGATCGGTGATGGCGTCGCTGCCCAGTTGCTCGGCCAGCTGCTTCTTCGTCAACGGTCGGTCGTCGGAGCCCAACAACGAGAAGTCGACGCCCACCCGGCCGTCGGCCACGAAGTACCAGCGGGTCACCTTGTCGTTCTGACGGCTGGCCCGCATGCCGATGCCGACCGTGACCGATTCGGGGTCCGCACGCGAGCCGCGGCCGAACTCCATCCACACGTACGAGTGAGCGCTTTCCTGCCCTCGGTAGAGCAGGTTGGATTTCATGGTTCGCTCTTCACCGGCGAACGGATTTAGTCGGCGCGGTTCGATGCGCCCGTCGAGGACGAAGGGAAACAGTACTTCCAGCGCTTTGGTCTTACCGGATCCGTTGGGCCCACGCAGCACCAGGCGACCGTCGGCGAAGGAGAACTCCTGATCGCGGTAGTCCCACAGGTTGACGATCCCTGCTCGTGTCGGCCGAAAACGTGTCGAGTGTGCGGTCATCTACTCAAGCCTCTACTTCGGATGGATCGGTGCTGGGGGATTGTCCGTTGCCGAACAGTGAGTCCTGCGGGGTCCGATCACGCACGCTGACCATCACGTCTCGGTAGCGCGCGATCACCGGCAGTACCAGTGCGCCGCCGGATACGCAGTGCACCAAGCGAAGTCGATGCAGTAGTGCCAGTGCACGCAGCCGCAGGGCGTCCCGATCGCTCTGCCACTGAGCCGCGAAGGTGCGGCCGAAACGTTCGACGAGATCATCGACGACCGTGGTCAACCAACTGTCCTCGATCAACGGATACAGCTTCTTCTCGTCCACACTGTCGAATGTCGTTGCATCGGAACCGAACCCGAACTCGGCGAGATCACCGAAGATCCCGCCGTCGGGAATGGCACTGTCCAACTGCTCGATCAGGTCGTCACCGTTGGGTATGGGGTAGGTCGCCAGCGCGGGTGCATCCGGATCGATCACTCGGTCCGAGATCTCACCGGCGATCAACAACGCAACCTGGGCAATGGTTCCGGTGCTGGGGAAGCGGTGGTCCGACAGCCGACCCGAGGTGTCGATGAGTGCCACCCCCTCGGAACGGCGCTCGGCAACGAGACCGGTCAGCAACTCGACGTCGGCAACGGTGCGCGATGCGGCCAGGGCAGTGCGGCCGTCCGGGTCGAGATCGTCGAGATAGACGACCGGTTGCTCGACCAACGCTCGGCGTACTGCACGGAGCGTTTCCTTCGGGTCTGCCTCACGTCCCGAATCGCCATGTCCCGGATCGGAATCCTCGGGATCGATCGCGGCGTCCGTGCCGGCCAACAGACCGCGAATCGATCGCAGATGCTGGACGGCGCGAGGCGGCCGGAAGAGAGCGACGACGACAGGCCGGTCGATGTCGTAGAGGGCCTCGCCCGCGGACGGATTGTTGGCCCAACCGGTGGCGTCACCGTCGGCCAGTGCGATCGCACCGCGGGTCGCCAGCCAGCCGATGGCGTCGACGAATGCGTCTCGGTCGCTGGCTCGGTCGGTCGTCAGCTCTACTCCGTCTACTTGACTTGCTTCTGCCGCAACATGATCGGCAAGCTCGGAGAGGGTGATCTGGTTGCCTGCCCGGCCGAGGGCCGCCAGTGCCAGTGCCAGATACGCGTATCTACGTCGGTCGAATATTCGGTCGGTGGCTGTTCGGGCGGGTTGGCTGTCGTCGAGCCGATCGATCATCGGGTACAGACGTGCCGTGGTCTCGGTGACCTCGAGGCGATATCCGAACAGTTCGAGCAGGTCCTCGCGTAACTCGGTGGCCCATCTGCGCAGCAGAGGCAGCGCAATCCTATCGGGATACGTCGTGGTCACCAGATGATTCGACAGCGCGACCCGGGCGGCCCGCTGGTAGGAATCCAGTGCGAGGGTGGAGATTTCCCGAGCTCTCATCGGCGAGCGACCTCACTGACATCGAGAGACAGGCGGTCCAGATGCAGGCGTCCCCGGCTGGTCCGCACGATCGTCGAACGGTCGCTGTCGCTCAGCGTCAAGCGCACGCCGCTGTCCGATCCGGACGAGTCGGAGGTGCGTCCACTCACCCGTACCCGCGCCGTGAGTGCAGCGTTCAGCAGGCTCAACAGCACCTCGGTTTCCTGCTCGTTCAGAATTCGGTCGTGGATTCCGGCCGACGCAAGCGACTGCGCTGCGGCACTGCGTGATCGCTGCGCGTCCAGTTGCTGCTCCCGAAGCCGTCTGATGCCGCCGTCGTTGCGCTGCACCCGACCCGGAACGCCGGGGGTCGGGGTGCGTCCGGTCTCGGCCAGGGTGCGGGAAATTTCGACCGGCGGAGCCTCCCACCACGATCGGGACGTGGAGATGATGTCGGCGTCGGGATGCACCATCGACAGGTGCCGCGGCCTGCCGAGACCGAACACGGCGTGGAACAGGGCGTGCGCGCTGTCCTCGGTAGGCGTGGCCGCGAACCAGCCGGCCAGATGCCGCAGTTGGCTCTCCCTGCTCACGCCACCCCTGCGGGTCTCCGTGACGCGGCGTAGGAGCGACAGCACGGCGGCAATCGCGCTCATCGTGCCTTCGCGCAGTCGCTCGGACTCGCTGAGTTCGGACTCCGCCGCGACGAACCAGTGCGACAGGCCGGCCCAGCGGTCGGTCCAGTCGGCTCGTCGTTCGTCGACGGCGAGAAATACTCGCTCGTCGCTGATCGCAGCGCGCTCGACGAGCTCCTCGATGCCGGTGCTCTCGACGAGCGCGATGGCCTCCGCCAGCTTCGGGGCGTAGCGGGTGAGATCCGAGCTGAACTCGCGCATGTGCGTCAGCAACGCATCCTTGTGGACCAGAAACGACTCGGGAGTGATCTCGGTGGTGCGCACCAGATCGCCCAGCACCAAGTAGAAATGTGCGGCGCGGGTCGCCATCTCCGACAGCGTCGAATCGAGTCTGCTCAGCTTGCGGTAGATGCGATCGCCGTCGGCCTGACGGTTCGCCTCGGCCAGCTCGTGCATGTCGGCCAGCAGCTCGGGCAACACCAGGCGGGACAACGAGGCGTCGTCCAGGCGGGCACCGAGCACGTCCTCGACCGCGCGGTACGCCTTGTAGCCGGCCTGGCCGAATTGGTAGACGAAGTGACGGTTGCGGTATTCGGCGAGGGTCGCCGCGCGGGTGCCGTCGTAGCTGCGTTCGAGCAGGCCCCAGGCGTGGAGCTGATCGAGAAGGGGCGCGATGTCGAGTGTGGTCAGTGCGGCGTGCCGACCGGGGCTGCGGGCGATGAGGTCGGCCACGTCTCCGGAGTGCAGCAGGACGACGTAGTTGGCTCGTGCGGTGTCGAAGGCCCGCAGGACTGCCAGGTACTCGGATCGCTTCTCGGCAACGGCGAACGAGAACAGACCGAGACGGTCCTCCTCCACGAACGCATTCACGGCGCCCAGCCGTGCGTCCTCACCTGAATCGCTCACTGGAACAGGGTAGGGGGTAGGAGTGGAGCCCGCGGAATGACCCTTGGGGTAGGAGTGGAGCCCGCGGAATGACCCTGGCCACGGGTCTCGGTCGTTCAACCGTGCCGGTTAGAGCTCGACGGTCACTTTCCCGTCCACCACTGCGGCGGGGTAGGTGCGCACGGAGTCGATGCCGCTGGGGCATGAGCCGTCGTCGAGCGAGAACGTATACTGGTGGAGTGGGCAGACGACCACAGACCCGTCGATCTGACCGTCCGCCAGTGGCCCGCCCTTGTGTGGACAGATGGCGTCCATCGCCCGCACCGAACCGTCGCCGAGCAGGAACACCGCCACCTGCTTGCCGTCCACCACGTAGGCCCGTCCCTCGCCGGGCGTCAGATCCTCGACCGCCCCCACCGGCACGCTCATCGGACCGGTACCTGTGGCAGCGGAAGCAGTGGCAGCGACGGGGTGAACTGCGCGGGTGATTTGGGTGCCGCGCGGTCCTGCCACGGGTCGACGTAGCCGTCCACCGATGCCTGCATTCGCTGGTCGAGTCCGGCCACGATGCCGTCACGGTCGTCGATCAGCACGCTCTGCAGTTCTTCCAGGCCGAGACGTGGAACCCACGCGTACGTTCGCTCGAGCCATTGGGCGTTCTCGCGGTAGTGCTGAATGAATCTGCCGGCCACGGTCAGAACCTCCTCGGCCCCCGTCACGGTGGCCAGTAGATCGCCCTTGCGGATGTGGGCGCCTGCCGCGCCTCCGATGTAGATCTCCCACTTGTCCTCGCCCACCGAGACGACGCCGAAGTCCTTGCACAGTGCCTCCGAACAGTTGCGAGGGCAGCCGGCTACCGCGAGCTTCAACTTCGCCGGTGTCTCCAGGCCTTGGAACCGCTCTTCGAGGGCGATACCGAGAGCAGTCGAGTCGCCGAGACCGAAGCGGCAGAAGTCGCTGCCCACGCAGGTCTTCACCGTGCGCATGCTCTTGCCGTACGCGAACCCCGAGGGCATGTCCAGATCGCCCCACACCTTCGGCAGGTCTTCCTTCTTGATGCCGAGCAGGTCGATGCGTTGTCCGCCGGTCACCTTGACCAGCGGAACGCTGTATTTGTCTGCGACGTCGGCGATCTTGCGCAGCTGATCCGGTGTGGTGACGCCACCCTTCATCTGCGGCACCACCGAGAACGTGCCGTCCCGTTGGATATTGGCGTGGACACGATCGTTGATGAACAACGCGCCGCGCTCGTCCACCCAATCCGGACCCCACACGGTGCGCAGCAACGACGCCAACGGCATCTTGGCGGCGGCGTCCTCGAGGCCGTCGGTCGCGAGTGCTGTGAACACCTGCGACACCGCCCGCAGATCCCGCGCTCGGACGGCGTCGATCAGTTCCGGCTTCGTCATCGGGATACACGGCACGTACCAGTCCGCGGTGTGGTCTGCTTCGACGGCACCGCCCGCTGCGCACGCGATGATGTCTTTCACCAGCCCCTTGCACGAGCCGCACCCCTTGCCTGCGCGGGTCTTCGCGGTCACGTCGCTCAGATTCTTGGCACCCGCGTGCACGCAGGCCACGATTGCACCCTTCGTGACGCCGTTGCAGTTGCACACCTGGACGTCGTCGGCCAATTCGGCGGCTCCTGTTGCCGCAGAGGGAGTTCCCATGTCGAAGAGCATGCTGATCCGCTCGTCGGGTAGTGGTACTTTCTCGTCGAATGCCTGAGTCAGGAAGTTGGCCTTGGAGATGTCGCCCAGCAGAGTGGCACCGACCAGTTTGTTGTTGCGGACGATCACCGACTTGTACGTGCCACTGCGCGGCTCGTAGAACTGGACGAACTCGTCGTCGTCGCGCTCGGGGGCGGTGATCCCCATCGAGGCGACGTCGACACCGGCCACTTTGAGCTTGGTCGTCAGACGCGAACCATGATACGCCGCAGCGGGATTCGCACCCGTGAGCACGTCGGCCAATACGACGGCCTGCTCCCACAGTGGCGCAACGAGGCCGTAAACCTCGCCGCGATGTTGGCAGCATTCACCGACGGCGTAGATGGAACCTTCGTCCTCGCAACGCAATTGGTCGTCGACCACGATTCCTCGTTCGATCACCAAACCGCCGGCCCGAGCGAAGTCGACACTGGGGCGGATACCGGCGGTGACGACGACCATGTCCGCAGCCAGCGAGGTGCCGTCGTTGAACCCGACGCCGGTGACGACACCGTCCTCGGAACGCAACACCGAGGTGGTTCTCTTCGAGGTGTGCACGCCGACTCCGAGCGACTCGATCTTGTTGCGCAGCACTCGTCCACCGCGCTCGTCGAGCTGCTGGTTCATCAAGTGTCCGGGGGAGTGCACCACGTTCACGTCGAGCCCCTGGGTCCGCAGACCGTACGCGGCTTCGAGTCCGAGCAGTCCACCGCCGATGACGACGGCGCAGACGTCGTCGCGAGACTCTGCGATCTGCAGCATGCCATTGGTGTCTGCGATGGTCCGGAAGCCGAACACTCCGCGTGCCAGTCTGCCGTCGGATTCGCGGAGACCGTCCATGTTCGGGAAGAACGTGTTGCTTCCCGTTGCGATGATCAGCACGTCGTAGTCGACGGACCGACCGCTCTCGCACGCAACGGTCTTGGAGAATCGATCCAACGACACGGCACGATCGCCCACGTGCAGAGTCACGCCGTTGTCGCTGTACCAACTCATGGGATTGAGAATCAGATCCTCGTCATCGACGGTGGTCTCACCGGACAGCACGTGCGAGAGCATGATTCGGTTGTAGTTGCCGTACGGCTCGTCGCCGATCATCGTGATCTCGAACAACGAGCTGCCGTCACGCTCGAGGATCTGCTCGACCGTTCTGGCACCGGCCATTCCGTTGCCGATCACCAACAGCCGCTGCTTGCCTGCAGTCATCAGACGAGCACCAGACCGAAATCGACGACGACCTCTCCGGTGGTTCCGGCCGGGGCAGCGACGACCAACTCGAGAACGGTGTCCGGATCGACGTCCTCGACCACACGGAGGGGGATGTTGACCCCACTCTTGGCTCCCATCGGGAAGATGCGCATCGGGCTACCGTCGCGCAGCAGAGTCACGACGACGAGTTCGTCGCTGGAGTTTCCACCCCGGAAGTACAGCGGTTGGGCCGTCACTCCCTCGGGCACGACGAAACTCAGGCTGGGATCGATCAACTCGGGCTTGTCCAGGCCGTTGCCGGAGAAGGAGAAGACGCCTTGCAGAAATCGTGGTGTGCTGGCCATACCCACGAGGTTGCGGTGTCGGGGTGACGCCACCGATGCGGTGACGTTACGTCGGCATCAGAAATACCTCACCGAGCTCCGGTCCGTCGTGTGCGCTCGGATCAGAGCCCGAAGTTGCCGGGGCCGCGGCGCCTCAGGTACTTCTCGAACTCGGCTGCAATGGCGTCGCCGTCGATCTTCGCAATCGCGTCGGACATGTCCACTTCGGCATCACCGCGCTCTTCGAGGCTGCGCACGTATTCGCTGATCTCCTCGTCCTCTTTCGTCATCTCGTTGACCGCTTCTTCCCACTCCTCTGCCTGGGTGGGAAGTTCGCCGAGCGGTACCTCGATGTCGAGCACGTCCTCGACCCGCTGCAGCAATGCAACGGTCGCCTTGGGATTCGGCGGCTGCGAGACGTAGTGGGGCACGGCGGCCCAGAACGACACCGCAGGGACGCCGGCCTTCACGCATTCGTCCTGCAACACGCCGGTGATTCCGGTCGGGCCCTCGTATCGGGTCTGTTCGAGATTGAACCGTTCGGCCGACTCGGTGCTGTATGCGGTGCCGGTGACCGGAACGGGCCTGGTGTGCGGGGTGTCGGCCAGCAGTGCTCCCAGGATCACGACGGTCTCGACTCCGAGCTGTTCGACGAACTCGAGCAGGTCGTCGCAGAAGCTGCGCCACCGCATGTTCGGCTCGATGCCGCGCAGCAGCACCACGTCACGTTCGCTACCGGGAGGCGAACACACCGACAACCGGGTCGACGGCCACTCGATCTCACGGGTGACACCGTCCACCTGGCGAACCGTCGGTCTGTTGACCTGGTAGTCGTAGTAGTCCTCCGAGTCCAGCTCGGCAAGCGGACTGGCATCCCAGATCAGCTCCAGGTGCTCGACGGCACCGCTCGCCGCATCGCCCGCGTCGTTCCAGCCCTCGAAAGCAGCCACCAGGATGGGGGAGCGCAATTCGGGAATGTCCTCGTCGAGATCGTCGAGGTCTGTGGCGTTGGCCACAGCGTCGTGGACGGCCTCGATCAACGCGGCGTCGAGCGGCACAGCCGAGTCGGCACCCGGAATGTCCGTATTTTCGGTAACGTCGTCGTTCGGGGACTGGCCATCGAGGTTTCGGGGACTCACCACGACAGCCTACGACCCGAGGGAACTGCGGTGCCCACTACTCTGTAGTGATGCCCGATCAACACAAGCCCGGTCTGCTCGATGCGATTTCACGTCGCGTTGTCATCGGCGACGGAGCGATGGGCACGATGCTCCAGGACGCCGACCTGACTCTCGACGACTTTCTCGGTCTAGAGGGATGCAACGAAATTCTGAACGCCACCCGGCCCGACGTGCTGCGCGAGATCCACCGTGAGTACTTCGCAGCCGGTGCAGACGCCGTGGAAACGAACACGTTCGGATGCAATCTGCCCAACTTGGCCGATTACGACATCGAGGATCGAATCCGCGAGTTGGCCGAGAAAGGCACCCGGCTCGCCCGCGAGACCGCCGACGAAATGGGCCCCGGTCGCGACGGGATGGACCGATACGTCTTGGGTTCGATGGGACCCGGCACCAAGCTCCCCACACTCGGGCATGCTCCGTTCGCCCGGCTGCGCGACGCGTACACCGAAGCCGCTCTGGGAATGATCGACGGCGGTGCCGATGCCATTCTGGTGGAGACGTGCCAGGACTTGCTTCAGGTCAAGGCCGCGATCATCGGCAGCCAGCACGCGATGGATAGGCTCGGCGTCCGTATTCCGATCATCACCCACGTGACGGTCGAGACGACGGGTGCGATGCTCGTCGGCAGCGAGATCGGTGCAGCACTCACTGCGCTCGAACCGCTCGGAATCGACATGATCGGCCTCAACTGCGCCACCGGTCCGGCCGAGATGAGTGAGCACCTCCGCCATCTGTCCAAGCATTCGCGGTTGCCGGTGTCGGTGATGCCCAATGCCGGTCTGCCGACGTTGGGTGCAAAGGGTGCCGAATACCCACTGACCGCCCCCGAATTGGCCGACGCTCTGAGCGGTTTCGTCCGCGAGTACGGGCTGGCACTGGTCGGCGGTTGCTGCGGCACCACCCCCGAGCACATTCGTCAGGTTGCCGATATGGTGCACGGAGCCACGAAGCTGGAACGGCAGCCGGCCCCAGAGCCGGGTGTCTCCTCGCTCTACACCGCCGTGCCGTTCGAGCAGGACGCCAGCATCCTGATGATCGGTGAGCGCACCAACTCCAACGGATCCAAGGCATTTCGCGACGCGATGCTGGCCGAGGACTACCAGAAGTGCCTGGACATCGCCAAGGATCAGACGCGCGACGGCGCGCACATGTTGGACCTCAATGTCGACTACGTCGGGCGCGACGGTTCCGCCGACATGGCCGCGCTCGCAAGCAGATTGGCGACCGCGTCGACGCTGCCGATCATGCTCGACTCCACCGAACCGGCCGTACTCGAAGCCGGTTTGGAGCACCTCGGTGGCCGTAGCGCCGTCAACTCGGTCAACTACGAGGACGGCGACGGGCCCGATTCGCGGTTCCAGAAGATCATGCGTCTGGTCAAGGAGCACGGTGCCGCCGTTGTCGCGCTCACCATCGACGAGGAAGGCCAGGCTCGAACGGCCGAATGGAAGGTGCGTGTCGCAGACCGGTTGATCACCGACATCACCGAGAACTGGGGCCTGCGCCACGAGGACATCATCGTCGACACCCTCACCTTCCCGATTTCCACCGGCCAGGAAGAAGTTCGACGCGACGGCATCGAGACCATCGAGGCGATCCGGCAGCTCAAGGAGAAGTATCCGAAGGTGCACACCACCCTCGGGTTGTCGAACATCTCGTTCGGTCTCAATCCCGCTGCACGCCAAGTGCTGAACTCGGTCTTCCTGCACGAGTGCACACAGGCCGGCCTCGACACCGCCATCGTGCACGCGTCGAAGATCCTGCCGATGAACAAGATTCCCGACGAGCAGCGCGAGACCGCTCTTGATTTGGTGTACGACCGCCGCCGCGAAGGCTACGACCCGTTGCAGAAGCTGATGCAGCTGTTCGAGGGCGTCTCGGCAGCATCGGCCCGAGAATCACGCGCCGAAGAACTGGGTCGTCTGCCACTGTTCGAGCGACTCGAACGCCGCATCGTCGACGGCGAACGCAACGGTCTCGACGTCGATCTGGATGCAGCGATGACCGAGAAGCCGCCGCTGGAGATCATCAACGAGACACTGCTCTCGGGCATGAAGACCGTGGGGGAGCTGTTCGGTTCCGGCCAGATGCAGCTGCCGTTCGTGCTTGCCTCCGCCGAGGTGATGAAGGCTGCGGTGGCGTATCTGGAGCCGCACATGGAGGCGACCGACGACGACGGCAAGGGTCGTATCGTGCTCGGTACCGTCAAGGGCGACGTCCACGACATCGGGAAGAACCTCGTCGACATCATCCTGAGCAACAACGGCTACGAGGTCGTCAATCTCGGTATCAAGCAACCGATTTCGACCATCCTCGAAGCCGCGATCGACAAGCGCGCCGACGTGATCGGGATGTCCGGGCTGCTGGTGAAGTCGACCGTCGTCATGAAGGACAACCTGATCGAACTCAACTCCAAGGGCGTCGCGGAACAGTTCCCGGTCCTGCTCGGTGGAGCAGCGTTGACGCGGTCGTACGTCGAGAACGATCTGCAAGATGTGTACGAGGGTGACGTCCACTATGCGCGAGACGCATTCGAGGGCCTGCGTTTGATGGACACCATCATGACCACCAAACGCGGTGGGGGTCCGGCTCCCGACAGTCCGGAGGCACTCGAAGCGAAGGCCAAGGCCGCCGAGCGCAAGGAACGCCATGAGCGGTCCAAGCGCATCGCGGAGAAGCGCAAGGCTGCGGAGGCGCCGGTCGTCGTGCCCGAACGATCCGATGTTGCAGCCGATATCGATATTCCGGTTCCGCCGTTCTGGGGTACTCGCATCGTCCGAGGCGTGTCCTTGGCCGATTACTCGGGTCTGCTCGACGAGCGTGCACTGTTCCTCGGGCAATGGGGCCTGCGCGGTGCTCGCAAGGGTGAAGGTGCCACCTACGAAGACCTGGTGGAATCGGAAGGTAAACCGCGCCTGCGGTATTGGCTGGATCGCCTGAGCACCGACGGCATACTCGCACACGCCGCACTGGTGTACGGGTACTTCCCGGCGGTCTCCGAGGGCGACGACGTCGTCGTGCTCACCGAGCCCGAACCCGATGCACCCGAACGCTTCCGATTCACGTTCCCCCGTCAGCACCGTGACCGATTCCTCTGCATCTCGGATTTCGTTCGGTCGCGTTCGGCTGCACGAGAATCCGGCCAGGTCGATGTTCTGCCGATGAACCTGGTGACAATGGGCCAGCCCATTGCCGACTTCGCGAACGAGCTGTTCGCTGCCGACTCGTACCGCGACTATCTCGAGGTGCACGGAATCGGTGTCCAGCTCACCGAGGCGTTGGCCGAATACTGGCATCGTCGAGTGCGCGAAGAACTGAAACTGTCCGACGGCAAATCGGTCGCCGCGGAGGATCCCACCGAGGCCGAGGGGTACTTCAAACTCGAATATCGCGGTGCTCGTTACTCGTTCGGCTACGGGGCATGCCCCGATCTGGAAGACCGGATCAAGCTCGCCGCTCTGCTCGAGCCCGAGAGAATCGGCGTGAAGCTCTCCGAGGAGCTGCAGCTCCACCCCGAACAGTCGACCGATGCGTTCGTACTTCATCACCCGGAGGCCAAGTACTTCAATGTCTAGTGGAATTCACCTGCAGGGTGTCCTGTGGGACATGGACGGCACACTGCTCGACTCGGAGAAGATCTGGGACGTCGCGATCGGTGAGTACTCACGAAATCTCGGGACAGAACTCAGCGCAGAAGTGCGCGAGAGCACCCTCGGAAATTCGATGTGGGATGCACTGCGCAAGGTCCTGGCACACGCATCGGTCGAGGTCACCGACGAGCACCTGAACGAGGGTCGGGAGTGGCTCACGACCCGTGTCGGAGACCTGTTCGCCAAGGGCATTCCCTGGCGGCCCGGTGCCAAGGATGCGCTCGCTCTGGTGCGCGAGATGGGTCTGTCCACCGGGCTCGTCACCAACACCGAGCGCGGGCTGGTCGAGCGAGCTCTGGACACGTTGGGCCGCGAATACTTCGACATCACCGTGACCGGCGACGAGGTGGAGGTCGGTAAACCGCATCCAGCGCCGTACCTGCGCGGTGCGGCGCTGCTCGGCGTGGACGCTGGAGCCTGCCTCGCGGTCGAGGACTCGCCTACGGGTTCACTGTCCGCGCACACTGCAGGATGCCCCGTGCTGGTGGTTCCCTCCGAGATCGCCGTGCCGACGGCTCCTGGGTACACCATTCGTGACGGTCTTGTCGGTCTCACCGCCGACGACGTCCGGCGGGCCTGGGCAGCCTGATTCCTCGAATCTCGACCGAATTGATTCCGCTGGATACCGACGTGAAAGAATACGAATCCGTGAAGACTTTCGATTCCCTGTTCGCCGAGCTCACCGACCGCGCGAAGACCCGCCCGGAGGGCTCGGGCACCGTCGCAGCGTTGGATGCGGGAGTTCATTTTCAGGGCAAGAAGGTTCTCGAAGAAGCGGGCGAAGTGTGGATCGCGGCCGAGCACGAAAACGACGAAGCGCTCGCCGAGGAAATCTCGCAGCTGTTGTACTGGGTCCAGGTGATGATGGTGGGCAGGGGCATCGAGCTCGAGGACGTCTACCGACATCTGTGAGTCTAGGACCCGCTCGTCTCCCACGAACTCACCGAAGAAGGAAAACTCCATGCTGCGCGTAGCCGTACCCAACAAGGGCGCTCTCTCCGAGTCCGCCGCAGAGATTCTCAGCGAGGCCGGCTATCGGCGCCGAAGCGACTCGAAGGACCTGACGGTTCTCGATCCAGCGAACGGCGTCGAGTTCTTCTTCCTCCGCCCCAAGGACATTGCGATCTACGTCGGATCCGGCCAGTTGGATCTGGGCATCACCGGTCGCGACCTGGCCCTCGATTCGGGTGCTGCCGTCGAAGAGCGCCTGGCGCTCGGATTCGGCCGCTCGACGTTCCGCTACGCGGCGCCCGCGGGCAAGGAATGGGCACCCGAGGACTTGGGCGGACTACGCATAGCCACGTCTTACCCCAATCTGGTGCGCGCGGACTTGGCCCAGCGGGGGTTGGAGGCCACGGTCATCCGCCTCGACGGCGCGGTCGAGATCTCCATCCAGCTCGGAGTCGCCGACGCCATTGCCGACGTCGTCGAATCGGGCCGATCACTGCGCCAGAACAACCTGGTGGCCTTCGGTGAATCGCTCTGCGATTCGGAGGGCGTACTCATCGAACGCGCAGGCACCCCGGGTACCGATTCCGCGCGTAAGCAGCTCATCGCCCGCGTGCAGGGCGTCGTCTTCGCACAGCAGTACCTGATGCTCGATTACGACTGCCCCAAGTCGATTCTCGACGAGGCCGTCAAGATCACCCCGGGCATCGAGTCGCCCACGCTGGCGCCGATGGTCGACGACAACTGGGTTGCGGTGCGCGCCATGGTTTCTCGCAAAGTCCACAACAACGTCATGGACGAGCTCGCCGAGTTGGGGGCAAAGGCTATCCTGGCGTCCGACATCAGGTCGTGCCGCGCCTTCTAGATCTTGATCGGTCGCTGCCCTCAGCTGCGACGCCGGACCAGGACCGTCTGCGCGATTCTGCCGACCGGACCCAGTTCGTCGCTGAGAGTGCCAGCACACATGGCGATTCCGTCCGGACCTGTGGAGGTCTCGGCCGAGACTCCGACCCAGTCACCCTGAGGCACCCTGAACACGTGCACCGTCAGGTCGGTGTTCAAGAAGGTCCACTCGTCGATCGGAAGCTTCGCGCCGATTCCGTTCGCAATATCCGCAATCGAGAATAATCGCTCCAGTGCGGTCATCGATTCACCTTGTACGAGAACAGGTTTGGGCCTGGCCCAGATCTCACCCGGCCCATCGGCACCGAGCCCGGTGAGAATCTTGAACTCGACGGCGTCGAGATAGCCCGACGACCACGTGCCCCCGAAGGTGTAGTCGACCCCGTCTGCGACCGACTTCATCACCGGGTCGCCGACGTGTTCGACGTCCTCGGTCGGTGTGGTGCGCATACGCCACGCGCTGCCGTGAGCCACCGCCCGAGCAGTGCCCGACGAACTTTCCGCCCACAATTCGGCGACGACGAGTTCGACATTGCCCCCGGGTCGTTCCGTCCATGCCCGAATCTCGATGTCTCCGACCGGAACCGGACCGAGTATGTCGACCGCGACTCGACTGATACGGGTGTCCTCCCGAGCGTCGACGCGCTCGAGTGCACGGACCAGTAGAGCGGACGGCGGAGCGCCGTGCTGCATCGTCGGTGCCCACAGACTGACGGTGTTCTCGGTGGCCGTGACCCTCTCGAAGCCGTCCTTGCCGACACCGGCGGGAACGAAGAAGGCGTCCGGCAGTGCCTTCGCGGTGAGGGTCACAGCTCGGGCTCCGTCTGTTCCGATGCGGCCTGCGGCCAACCCGGGTACGGCGGGGGAGTGCCGCCGAACTCGGGACACAGGGCTTGGTGGTCGCACCATTTGCACAGTGCGCCTTTCTTGGCGCGAAAGTCACCGGTCTCGCCTGCGGCCAGAATCGCTTTCCAGATGGCGGACAGCATGCGCTCGAACCTGCGCAGCTCGTCTTCGTCGGGAGCGTAGGTCAGTTCCTGCTTGTCGGCCAGATACATCAATTTCAGTTGCGCCGGAACGACTCCGCGCATGCGCATGATCATCACGGCGTAGAACTTCATCTGGAACAACGCCTTGGACTCGGTGAACTCGCGCGGTGCCCGACCGGTTTTGTAGTCGACGACGCGAATCATGCCGTTGGGTGCGACGTCGATTCGATCGATGAATCCCCGAAGCGGCGTGCCGTCGTCCAGATCGATCTCCACCCGTTGCTCGCAGGACTCGGGCTCGAAGTGAGTAGGGTCCTCGAGTTCGTAGTATCCGGCGACCAGAGCCCGAGCGCGATCGAGAAAAGCCGTCCGCTCGTCGGCCGGAACCAACGACTCGATGGCGGGCGACTGGGCAACCACTCGCTCCCACGCCGGATCCACCAGGTCGCGCGCAGTCGTCGGCACTCGGTCCTGCGCAGGCAACGCGTAGAGAGCCTCCAGTGCGGCATGCACCACAGTTCCCTTGACCTGAGCTTCGGTGGACACCTCCGGAATGCGGTCGACCGCGCGAAAGCGGTAGAGGAGAGGACACTGCTTGAAATCGCCTGCGCGGGAGGGCGACAACGCCGGCGTGCTGCGGGGGCTCGGCACCGCCAGCGGCGGTCGCGCGATGTCGCCGAGGTCGAGTAGAGGCAAGTCGATGGGTGTCGACACGGAAATACTCACGACTGCGAGACTATGCCGCTGGTCCGACAACTTCGGTCAAGGCCGTAGTCTGGCACGTCGAGTCGTCCCCGACGCCTGCCCGCTCCGGTAGATCGTCGAACCGAACAACGAAAGCAGGTTCCGCTGTGTCCACCGGTGATTCCGCGTCCGCGTCGACCGACGGGCCCGAGGTCGACGCGCTCGTCGATGTCCCGGTTCCGAGTGCGGACGATGTGGTCACCGCCGAGGTCGACGAGATCGAACTCGACCAGGTCCCGACTGCGGACGAGAACTCCGTCGCACCGGTTCCGACCGGACCCGCCCGCAGTGGGCCGTTCCGCGTCGGAGATCGAGTGCAGCTCACCGACGGCAAGGGCAGGCACTACACGGTGGTGCTCGAGGCAGGCAAAGAATTCCACACCCACCGAGGTGGAATCACCCACGACAAGTTGCTGGGAGCCGACGAGGGCAGCGTCGTCACCTCCGTCAACGGCACCCCGTACCTTGCGCTTCGGCCGCTGTTGACCGACTACGTGTTGTCGATGCCGCGCGGCGCGCAGGTCATCTACCCCAAGGATGCAGCGCAGATCGTCCACGAGGGCGACGTGTTCCCCGGAGCCCGCGTGCTGGAGGCCGGTGCCGGATCGGGCGCTCTGACGTGCTCGCTGCTCCGTGCGGTCGGTACGGCAGGAACGGTCATCTCCTACGAGATCCGCCAGGACCACGCCGACTACGCGATCAAGAACGTCGAGACGTTCTTCGGCGACCGGCCGTCGAACTGGCACCTGACGGTGGCCGACGTGGATCAGTTCGGTGTCGATCGACCGGGGGAGCAGGTGGATCGGGTGGTTCTCGACATGCTGGCTCCCTGGGACGCACTGCCCGCCGTATCGAAGGCTCTCGTTCCCGGTGGAGTGCTGCTGGTCTACGTCGCCACGGTGACGCAGCTGTCCAAGGTCGTCGAAGCCCTACGCGCACAGGAATGCTGGACCGAACCCCGTTCGTGGGAGTCGATGGTCCGGGGTTGGCACGTCGTGGGACTGGCGGTTCGGCCCGAGCATCGTATGCAGGGGCACACGGCATTCCTCGTGAGTGTTCGACGCCTCGCCGAGGGCACCGTCACCCCCAAGCCGCAGCGTCGGTCCGGTAAGGGCTGATCGATCGCGGCGGTGTCGCTCGACTGTCGGGCCCGGACTTCACGCGCAGGGCGCTTGCCCCATCGCGAGAATCTGGCAGGTGCTGGCGTCGGAGAGCTTCCACTTGCCGTCGATCAGGACCCAGGTCTGCGGTGAGGGCGCTGCCGTCCCTCGCGGGGTGGCGATCGCCACGTCGGCCGTGGACGTCTCGCCCTCGACGGTCGGCTCGGCAACCTCGAACGTGATCGTGCCGTAGTTCGCCAGCGCGGCGGTCATGGTGTCGAGGTTCGTCAGACGCGCCTGACCGTTCTCGACCGCGGCGGCTTTGGTTGCCGCGTCGACGTCCGGTGCTACCAGCTGCAGCAGCGAGGCTTCGAGTTCATCGGCGGTAGGTGCAGCAACAGCAGGCTCGTCGGTTGTCGTGCCGACAGAATCTGCGGCCGACGTCGAATTGTGATCGGCGTGATCGGATTCATCTGCGGTGCTGCACCCGGCCACCGACATCACCGCCGCCGTGAGTGCGACGCTTGCCGAAAGTATGCGCATCTTCACTGGTGGAGCCCCTGTTCCCGTAGTCCGTCCACTGTTCGGTCAGGTGAGGCTAACATGACCCCGGCCGGGGTCGGGGTTCCGTCGAGGCATGCTGCAGGCACGCCCGATCGTGGTGTCGGTCCGCACATTCGGGCCGGTGCCGGTAGCGTTGATAGATCGTCACTGGGAGGAGTCGCTCATGAGCTCAACAGACAATCCGGATGTGGCCGCGGCCAGAGCCGAACTGGACGCCGTGCGAGCCGAAGCCGCTTCACTGCGCCGTCAACTGGGGGAGTCCCCCGAACAGGTACGCGAGCTCGAAGGCCGTGTCGATTCGCTCTCGCTGCGCAACACCAAGCTGATGGACACCCTGAAAGAGGCCAGACAACAGCTCATCGCGCTCCGCGAGGAAGTCGATCGACTCGGCCAACCGCCGAGCGGTTACGGCGTTCTGCTGAGCGTGTTCGACGACGGAACGGTCGATGTGTTCACGTCCGGCCGAAAGATGCGCCTCACGTGCTCGCCCAACATCGAAGCCGACTCGCTTGCGCCGGGCCAGACGGTGCGGCTGAACGAGGCATTGACCATCGTCGAAGCCTGCACCTTCGACCAGGTCGGTGAGATCAGCACTCTGCGTGAGCTTCTGGGCGACGGATCGAGGGCCCTCGTCGTCGGTCATGCCGACGAGGAGCGCGTCGTGTGGCTGGCGAAGCCGCTGATCGACATGGTCAACGACGACGGCCCCGTCGACCCGGACGAACCGTCCCGCAAACTCCGTCCCGGCGATTCCCTGCTCGTCGACACCAAGGCCGGCTACGCCTTCGAGCGTGTCCCCAAGGCCGAGGTGGAGGACCTGGTCCTCGAAGAGGTGCCGGACGTGGGATACGAGGACATCGGTGGTCTCGGTCGACAGATCGAGCAGATTCGCGACGCCGTCGAACTCCCGTTCCTGCACAAGGATCTGTTCCGGGAGTACTCCCTGCGTCCACCCAAGGGTGTGCTGCTCTACGGCCCTCCCGGCTGCGGAAAGACGTTGATCGCCAAGGCGGTTGCCAACTCGTTGGCCAAGAAGATCGCCGAGGCCCGCGGGCAGGACGCCAAGGAAGCGAAGTCGTTCTTCCTCAACATCAAGGGTCCCGAACTGCTCAACAAGTTCGTCGGCGAGACCGAGCGTCACATCCGCATGATCTTCCAGCGCGCGCGGGAGAAGGCGTCGGAGGGCACCCCGGTCATCGTGTTCTTCGACGAGATGGACTCGATCTTCCGTACCCGTGGTTCGGGCGTCTCGTCCGACGTCGAGACAACAGTCGTTCCTCAGCTGCTCGCCGAGATCGACGGCGTGGAGGGGCTCGAGAACGTCATCGTGATCGGTGCCTCCAACCGCGAGGACATGATCGACCCCGCGATCCTGCGGCCCGGTCGTCTGGACGTGAAGATCAAGATCGAGCGTCCCGACGCCGAATCGGCACAGGACATCTTCTCCAAGTACCTGACCGACTCGCTGCCGGTCAATGCCGACGATGTCGCCGAGTTCGGTGGCGACCGCGCGGCCTGCATCCGCGGGATGATCGACCGGGTCGTCGAGCGCATGTACGCCGAGAGCGACGACAACCGCTTCCTCGAGGTGACATATGCCAACGGCGACAAGGAAGTTCTGTACTTCAAGGACTTCAACTCCGGTGCCATGATTCAGAACATCGTGGACCGCGCGAAGAAGTACGCCATCAAGTCGGTTCTCGAAACCGGCAATGCCGGTTTGAGGATTCAGCACCTCTTCGATTCCATCGTCGACGAGTTCGCCGAGAACGAGGATCTGCCGAACACGACGAACCCCGACGACTGGGCTCGAATCTCCGGCAAGAAGGGCGAGCGGATCGTCTACATCCGCACGCTGGTCACCGGTAAGAATGCCAGCGCGAGCCGGGCAATCGACACCGAGGCCAACACCGGCCAGTACCTGTAGATCCTGCACAGAGCAGTATCGGGGCGCGTCCGCACAGGGCGCGCCCCGTTCTGTGTCTGCGTGCCGTCTAGGCTCGACTCATGCAGCGCATCATCGGTATCGAGGTCGAGTACGGCATTTCTTCACCCACCGAACCCACCGCCAATCCGATCCTGACGTCCACCCAGGCAGTGTTGGCCTACGCGGCCGCTGCAGGGGTACCGCGGGCCAAGCGCACGCGATGGGATTACGAAGTCGAGTCGCCGCTCCGTGACGCCCGTGGCTTCGACCTCGGGCGCTTCAGCGGCCCGGCACCGGTCATCGATGCCGACGAGATCGGCGCGGCCAACATGATTCTCACCAACGGTGCCCGTCTGTACGTCGACCACGCTCACCCCGAGTACTCGGCCCCGGAAGTACGGGATCCGTTGGACGCGGTGATCTGGGACAAGGCCGGGGAGCGCGTCATGGAGGCCGCCGCTCGCCACGCCTCCAGCGTGCCAGGAGCCCCGCGGCTGCAGCTGTACAAGAACAACGTCGACGGCAAGGGCGCGTCGTACGGCACTCACGAGAACTACTTGATGTCGCGCGAGACGCCGTTCTCGGCCGTCATCGCCGGTCTGTCGCCGTTCTTCGCTTCGCGGCAGGTCATCACGGGATCGGGGCGCGTCGGAATCGGCCAGTCCGGCGACGAGGCCGGGTTCCAGCTCTCTCAGCGAGCCGACTACATCGAGGTGGAGGTCGGCCTCGAGACCACACTCAAGCGCGGAATCATCAACACCAGAGACGAACCGCACGCGGACGCCGACAAGTACCGGCGACTGCACTGCATCATCGGCGACGCAAACCTTGCGGAGATGTCGACCTACCTCAAGGTGGGCACCACCGCGCTGGTACTCGACCTCATCGAAGCCGGAGTGGACCTTTCCGATCTCCAGCTCGCTCGACCGGTGACCGCCGTCCACCAGATCAGCCACGATCCGACTCTGCGCAAGGCAGTGGCTCTCGCGGACGGGCGCGAGCTGACCGGGCTTGCGCTCCAGCGCATCTACCACCAGCGGGCCGCGAAATTCGTGGCCGCCGAGGGGAGCGACGACGCACGGGCCCTGGACGTGCTCGACAAGTGGGCAATGGTGCTCGACCTCCTCGAACGCGATCCGATGGAATGCGCCCACCTGCTGGACTGGCCCGCGAAGCTGCGCCTGCTGGAGGGTTTCCGCCAGCGCGAGGGCCTGGGCTGGTCGGCACCGCGCCTTCATCTGGTGGACCTGCAGTACTCCGATGTGCGGCTCGACAAAGGCCTGTACAACCGGCTGGTTGCTCGTGGGTCGATGGATCGACTCGTCACCGAGCAGCAGGTACTCGACGCGGTGGGCACACCGCCGGAAGACACCAGGGCCTACTTCCGCGGCGAGTGCCTCCGCAAATTCGGCGCCGATATCGCCGCGGCGAGCTGGGATTCCGTCATCTTCGACCTCGGTGGCGACTCACTGGTACGCATCCCGACACTCGAACCGCTGCGCGGTACCAAATCGCACGTCGGTGCGCTGCTCGAGTCCGTCGACAGTGCCGCCGAACTCGTCGATCAGCTCACCAACTGAGAACCCGGCGAAACAGTCCGACTATTCGATGGTGTCTCGACGACCCGCGCGGCCGGTCTGTCGGTAGGGTAAAGGTCCGTGCACTTTCGGCGGAACGTTCGGTTGCACTTGCACATCCACAACGGTGCATCTCGAATGAATCGATGAACGTGCAGTAGATGTGTTCTCTCGATACACGGAGGAGGTCGGCGACTATGGCACAGGAGCAGACACGACGCTCTGGCGGCGGCGACGACGATGAGGTCCCAGGCGACACCGGAGCCGGTGGGCAGGAACGGCGCGAGAAGCTGGCCGAGGAGACCGACGACCTCTTGGACGAGATCGACGACGTCCTCGAGGAGAACGCCGAGGACTTCGTTCGTGCCTATGTGCAGAAGGGCGGCCAGTGACGGTGGATCGTTCGGACCCACGGTCGGCCGGTGACGGCATGACGATCCCGCTCGGATCGAGCAGTTCGTCGTTCTCCGACTACCTCCGTCAGCACGCCCCCCATCTGTTGCCCGAGAGCGGACTGGCCGCAGACCTGGCGTCCCACGCTGCCAACGGCACCTCCGACAAGTCCGGCATCGCTCCGCACGGGACGACGATCGTCGCCCTCACCTACGCGGGTGGGGTCCTGATCGCCGGTGATCGGCGCGCGACTCAGGGCAATCTGATCGCCAACCGTGACATGCAGAAGGTCTACGTCACCGACGAGTACTCCGCTGCGGGCATTGCCGGAACCGCAGGGATCGCGATCGAGCTCGTACGGCTCTTCGCGGTCGAACTGGAGCACTACGAGAAGATCGAAGGGGTTCCACTCACCTTCAACGGCAAGGCCAACAAGCTGTCGTCGATGGTGCGCAGCAACCTCGGTGCCGCAATGCAAGGATTGGCAGCCGTCCCGTTGCTGGTCGGGTTCGACATCGACATCTCGGACCCGGACAGTGCCGGGCGCATCGTGTCCTACGACGTGGTCGGCGGGCGCTACGAGGAGCGCTCGGGCTATCACGCGGTGGGGTCGGGATCCCTGTTCGCCAAGTCGGCACTCAAGAAGCTCTATCGCCCCGGAATGACCGAGGACGAAGCGCTTCGCGCAGCGGTCGAATCGCTGTACGACGCCGCCGACGACGACTCCGCCACCGGCGGACCGGACGTCACCCGAGGGATCTATCCGACGGCAGTGGCAATCACGAGCGTCGGAGCGGACGACGTTGCACACGACCGCGTGTCGGCAGCAGCGCGTTCGGTTCTCGCCGAGAGGACCGAGAGCGCCGCGCATACCGGCGGTGCCGAGCATCACACCCGGTCCGGTCAGCAAGTGAGCGAAGGGGGTAGCGCACCATGACAATGCCGTACTACGCATCGGCCGAACAGATCATGCGCGATCGTTCGGAGTTGGCGCGCAAGGGAATCGGCCGTGGCCGAAGCGTCATCGCACTGACTTACGCGGACGGCGTGCTGTTCGTGGCCGAGAATCGCTCGACGGCACTGCACAAGGTGAGCGAACTGTACGACCGGATCGGTTTCGCGGCCGTGGGGAAGTACAACGAGTTCGAGAATCTCCGGAAAGCCGGTATCCAGCATGCCGACATCAAGGGGTACACCTACGACCGCCGCGATGTGACCGGCAGGTCGCTCGCCAAGACTTACGCGCAGGCGCTCGGCACGATTTTCACGGAGCAGCTCAAGCCCTACGAGGTGGAAATCTGTGTCGCGGAGGTCTCGCATCAGGACGAGCCGATCGCAACGCAGCTCTACCGCATCACCTACGACGGGTCCATCGTCGACGAACAGGATTTCGTCGTCATGGGCGGAACGACCGAGCCCATCGTGGCAGCGTTGAAGGACACCTACCGTCCCGGCCTCGATCTGGCCGAAGCGGTGCGCGTGGCGGTGGACGCACTCACCGCGGGACCCGCGGTACCGCCCGCTGCAGGTGGTGAGCCCGAGAAGAAGGTTCTCGAGGTATCCGCGCTCGAGGTGGCTGTACTGGACCAGGGTCGGCCTCGGCGCGCGTTCCGACGCATCGCCGGAGCCGCGTTGGAGGACATGTTGCCGGCCTCGGCATCAGCCGTACAGGCCACCACCGACACCGTAGACGGTGTGCCCGAGGTGGGTCCCTCGTAGCTGGTTCGCCGATCGCACCCGGACGGCCTCGTGCCCTACCGCTTCCGGTAGAGCGCGAGGCCGTTCTTGTCGCTGGTGAACTCGAACCACGTTCCGTCGCCCACCACTTCGCCGTCGGCGGCGAGTGCAACGGGAGCGCCTTCCACCTCCACCGTCAGCTGCTTCACTGCTCGACGAACATAGGCCGGTGAGGAGCCCAGGGTGCCCGTCACCGTCGCCCACAGCAATCTGGTTCGCGACGCCTTGGGTTCGGAGGGAAGGAAGCGAACGTCCAGGGTGCCGGTGTGAATGCTGCTGCGCGACATGGGAACCTGGTCGGTCGGCACGTAGTTGCCGTTGCCGACGAAGAGCATCCACACCGAATGCCCGGTGCCGTCGAGTTCGATGTTCAGCGGCTCCGCGGCGGCCAGTACCCTCGTCATTGCTACGGCTGCCGCAGGCCATTTGCCGATTCGGCTCTGGAGCTTCTGACGTAACCGCACCGAGTCGGGATATCCGCCGAAGGTAGCCGTGTTGACGAACGACACGCTGCGGCCGTCGATGGCCACCTGGGCAATATCGACCAGTTCGGCCGTGCCCGCCTCGATGGCTGCTGCGGTGTCTTCGACGGCGGTCAGACCGGTGTCACGGGCGAAGTGATTGAGAGTGCCACCAGGGAACGCGGCGAGAGGTAAGCCGCTGCGCGCTGCCGACGCGGCGACGCTGACCACGGTTCCGTCGCCGCCGCAGACACCGAGTGCGCGCGGTGACGTGTCCCGAATTCGTTGTTCGAGTTGCTCGTTGAAATCGAGTTCCGGATCCGGAACGAACAGATCTGCCTCGGGAAGTGCGCGACGGATCGCCTCGGGCACCGACTCGGAGCCATCACCCGACCCTGGGTTGACGAGCACGAGCAGCCCCCGTCCCCCCTCGAGTGGCGGGACATCGACCTGTGAGCCCAGATCGGCGGGCTTTTCCGAACGCACAGCCCACCACCGGCGGGTGGACAGCGCGATGGCCGAGCCGAGGGCGGCACCTGCGATGACGTCGGTGGGCCAGTGCACACCGACGTGGACACGCGAGTAGCAGACAGCGGCCGCAACGGGTGCCAGAACAATTCCTGCCAGCGGAGATTCGATGGCAACGGCCGTCACGAAAGCCGCCGCCGAGGCCGAATGTCCGGAGGGGAAAGACGAGGACACCGGCGGTGCCAACACCTGACGAAGGACCGGGACCAGTTCGGCCTCCGGGCGAGACCGCGGGAACAACGGCTTGAGCAGACCGTTGGCGCTGGCACTCGCGCCCGCGAGCGCCACGAGTCCACGAACACCCCCTCGGCGTGCAGGACCGCCCGCGGCAACGAGCACGGCAGCAACGCCGAGCCACAGACGGCCGTGATCGGCCGCAGTACTCAGCGCGCGCAGACCCGCATCCGCTCGACTGGACCGTAGCGCTGCACTTCGCGCCACCAGCGAAAGGTCCCACGCATGAACGGCCGTCGAAACAGAGGTACGCGTGGGTGTCATGACACCCAGCCTAGGCACGCGCGGCAGCATCTTCACGGACGGACGACATCGGGGCGCTCCGACACATCGAATCGCAGGTTGCGTTGTAGTGTCGAAGTGTGCAGCGACGAATTATGGGCATCGAGACAGAGTTCGGTGTCACATGTACTTTCCACGGACATCGACGCCTCAGTCCGGACGAAGTGGCTCGCTACCTGTTCCGCCGGGTGGTCTCGTGGGGGCGAAGCTCGAATGTGTTCCTTCGCAACGGTGCCCGCCTGTACCTCGATGTCGGCTCGCACCCCGAGTACGCGACGGCCGAGTGCGACAGCCTGCTGCAGTTGGTCACCCACGACCGGGCGGGCGAGCGTGTTCTCGAGGATCTGCTGATCGACGCCGAGCAGCGCCTGGCCGAGGAAGGCATCGGCGGCGATATCTACCTGTTCAAGAACAACACCGACTCCGCCGGCAACTCGTACGGCTGCCACGAAAACTTCCTGGTGCAGCGAGCGGGGGAGTTCTCTCGGATTTCGGACGTTCTGCTTCCCTTTCTGGTCACACGTCAATTGATCTGCGGCGCAGGCAAGGTGCTCCAGACGCCGAAAGCGGCTACGTTCTGCCTGTCACAGCGTGCCGAGCACATCTGGGAAGGCGTCTCCTCTGCCACTACTCGGTCGCGGCCGATCATCAACACTCGCGACGAGCCCCACGCCGACGCCGAGAAGTACCGCAGGCTGCACGTGATCGTGGGCGATTCGAATATGGCCGAGACCTCGACGATGCTCAAGGTCGGAACGGCGGCCCTCGTCCTCGAGATGATCGAGGCAGGAGTCTCTTTCCGAGACTTCGCGTTGGACAATCCGATTCGCGCCATCCGCGAGGTCAGCCACGATCTCACCGGACGGCGCCCGGTGAGGCTTGCGGGGGGACGGCAGGCCAGCGCCCTCGATATCCAACGGGAGTACTACGCCCGGGCCGTCGAACACCTGAAGACGCGGGAGCCGAACACTCAGGTGGAGCAGGTGGTCGACCTCTGGGGTCGTACTCTCGATGCCATCGAGACACAGGACTTCGCGAAGGTGGACACCGAGATCGACTGGGTCATCAAGCGCAAGCTCTTCCAGCGTTACCAGGATCGGTACTCGATGGAGCTCTCCGATCCCAAGATCGCTCAACTGGACCTGGCCTACCACGACATCAAACGCGGGCGCGGAGTGTTCGACCTGCTACAGCGCAAGGGCTTGGCCAAGCGCGTCACCGAGGACGAGCAGATCGACGAAGCCGTCGACCTGCCTCCGCAAACCACCCGCGCCAAACTGCGAGGTGAGTTCATCACCGCCGCACAGGAGGCGGGTCGCGACTTCACCGTCGATTGGGTGCACCTCAAGCTGAACGATCAAGCGCAGCGAACCGTGTTGTGCAAGGACCCGTTCCGTTCGGTCGACGAGCGAGTGGAGAGACTGATCGCGTCGATGTAGGCCCGGTGGATATACGGCAGCTCGGGTCGCTACCGCTCCTGCACCAGCAGAGCAACTAGGCTCGACAGTCGTGGCCACCACCAAAGTCGAACGCCTGATGAATCTTGTCATCTGCCTGCTGTCGACGCGTCAGTTCCTCACCGCGGAGTGGATCCGTGACAGCGTGGCCGGATACGACGACTCGTCCAGCCACGAAGCTTTCAGTCGAATGTTCGAGCGGGACAAGAACGAACTCCGTGACCTCGGCGTGCCCTTGGAAACCGGAGCCGCAACCAGGTTCGGCGGCGTCGAGGGCTACCGCATCAATCGCGACGCGTACGAGCTGCCCGACATCGACCTCACCAGCGAGGAGTCGGCCGCCGTCGCTGTCGCCGTCAAACTCTGGGAATCGCCCGAGCTCACGTCGGCGGCTCAGAGCGCGCTCCTCAAACTTCGCGCCGCGGGTATTCAGGTCGACCAGAACGAGTCCGCGGCGGCGGTGACCGCGGTTCCCGCACGGACCAGGGGCTCCGAACCTGCACTGGGTGCGCTGCTGGCCGCCATCGACGAAGGCAAATCGGTTCGGTTCGAGCACCGACCGTCGTTGACGGATCCGTTCACCACCAGAACCGTCCAGCCGTGGGGTGTCGTGACGTTCCGCGGCCGCTGGTATTTGGTGGGACACGACGTGGACCGAGACGACACCCGAACCTTCCGCCTCTCCCGCATCGGTGACGAGGTCAGATCGTTCGGCTCGCCGCAGAGTGTCCGCAAACCCGACGGTATCGACCTGCAGGACATCGTCCGTCGCGTAGCAGGGACGTCCTCCGTGTCGGGCACAGCACGAGTCTGGTTGCACGATGGCAGGGCACTGGAGCTACGCCGGATGGGAACGATCGTGGGCGCACAGAGTCTGGGCACCCGGAGCGGCACGGTCGTAGAGGTTCCCGTGCGGTCCTGGGATTGGATCTCGCGGTTGATCGCGGGCCACGGGGCCGATGCGGTAGTGCTCGAGCCCGCGGAGTTGCGAGCCGATGTGATCTCGACTCTGCAGACGGCAGCCGGCGTGGAGAACGAGCGATGAGCGCGCGCTTGTCGGTCCGCTTGGCCCGGCTCCTCAACATGGTGCCGTTCTTCATGGCCAATCCTGGGTTGAGCGCCGAGGAGGCCTCTCGCGAATTGGGTGTGTCGACGGCAACGCTGATGGCCGATCTCAACCAACTCTGGATGTGCGGTCTACCCGGCTACGGCCCGGGTGACCTCATCGATCTCTCGTTCTCCGAGGAGAGCATCGACGTGACGTTCTCCGCGGGGATCGATCGTCCACTGCGCCTGACGTCGACCGAGGCCACGGCCCTGTTGGTCGCGCTCCGATCGCTGACGTCGATGCCCGGCATGGTCGATCCGTCCGCCGCGCAGCGAGCGATCGCGAAGATAGAAACTGCGGCGGGCTCGGCGGCGGCCAACGTGCCACTCTCGTCCGACCACGACAGCGTCGGCACCGAGGAGGGGGCGGTCTCGAGCACTGTCCGGTCTGCTTTGCGACACCGGCACGCACTCGACCTGACCTATTATTCTGCGTCGCGAGACGTCGTCACCGAACGAACCGTCGACCCGATCAGGACGGTCGTGGTCGACGACAACAGCTATCTGCAGGCGTGGTGCCGAGGAGCCGAGGGCGTTCGGCTCTTCCGATTCGACCGCATCGACTCGGCTGTCGAACGGAACGAGCCCGCTGCACCGCCGGAGTCGGTTCAGGACGAGGACGCCTTCGAGATCTTCAACGACGATCCCTCGCTGTCGCAGGCGCGACTGAAGGTGTCGCCCACCTACACCTGGATTCTGGACTACTACCCGATGACACAGGTCGCGGCCGATTCCGACGGATCGATCGAGGTGACGATGCGATTTGCAACTCTGCAGTGGATGACCCGTCTGACACTCGGGTTCGGCGGCGGCGTCACGGTACTTTCACCTGAATCCTTGGTGAACTCCGTCCGCGAACGCGCACGTTCTGCGCTGGACGTGTACTCCGAGCTGGACTCGACCAGCGCAGACGGCATCGTCACGACATGAACGCAGGGCAAACCGCTGCTCGCCGCTGCTGAAGGTGTCACCCGTAGTCGGGTACGCTCGATTCATCTGATCTCAGGAGGTTCACATGGGATTCACCAGTCCCTGGCACTGGGCGATCGTTGCGGTGGTCGTCATCATTCTGTTCGGTTCCAAGAAGCTGCCCGACGCTGCTCGTGGACTCGGCCGCTCGTTGCGCATCTTCAAGAGCGAGGTGAAGGAGATGCAGAACGACGGCAAATCCGACACCGACACCACGACGGCACAGCAGCCGGCCGCGCCTGCTCAGCTGCCGCCGCCTGCGCCCGTTGCCCCGACGAACGTCGACGCACAGCACGACGCGAAGTCTGCCTGAGCGCAGACCGCTCAGCACACCTTCGGTGCCACGTGGGCACCGAAGGTTCACTGCTGTCGGTGACGGCCCGGCGCCGTCGGCCGACCGAAGAAGGCTGACCGTACAACACCATGCGCATTCCGTTCGATCCGCGGCGTAGCAAGCGCCGAGTCAATCCCGACGGCACGATGTCGTTGGTCGATCATCTGTACGAGCTGCGGACCCGGCTCCTGTGGTCGCTCGTCGCCGTCGCCGTCACCACGGCATTCGGGTTCTTCTGGTACTCGCACACGATATTCGGCGTCGAAAGTCTCGGTGACCTTCTACGAGGTCCGTACTGCACACTCGATCCGAACCTCCGCGCGAACTTGAGCAACGACGACCAATGTCGACTGCTCGCGACCGGACCGTTCGATCAGTTCCTGCTGCGATTCAAGGTCGCGTTCACCGCCGGGGTCGTGCTTGCCTGCCCCATCTGGCTCTATCAGATCTGGGCCTTCATCACGCCTGGCCTGTATGCCAACGAACGGCGATACGCCGTCTCCTTCGTCACCGGCGCGGCTGCTCTGTTCGTCACCGGTGCCATCCTGGCGTATTTCGTGGTGGCCAAGGGACTGCACTTCTTGCTGTCGATCGGCGACAACGTACAGATCACTGCACTGAGTGGCGATCAGTACTTCGGATTCTTGATCAACCTCCTCATCATCTTCGGTGTCAGCTTCGAGATTCCGCTGCTCGTGGTTGCTCTGAATTTCGTCGGCGTGCTGACCTACGAACGCCTCAAGGCGTGGCGTCGCGGTCTGATCTTCGGTCTGTTCGTCTTCGCCGCCATCGCGACACCGGGGCAGGACCCGTTCTCGATGTTGGCGCTGGCGTTGGCGTTGACGGTCCTCTTCGAGATGGCAGTGCAGATTGCGCGAATTCACGACAAGCGTAAGTTGCGCAAGAGAAGAGACGAATGGGGTGATGTGTCAGATGACGAAGCAACACGTATCGAAGGCGCAAGTACGATCGAGTCCCCACACGCTGTCGCTCCGACACCGCCGCCCAGCGGATTCGGTGCTGCAACCCGAACCCAGTCACAGTACGACGACACCATCTGACCTCGGCCGATGCGCGGGGACCAGCGCATGACGGAGACGACGACGGACGTCCATCCGAGTCCGAAGCCCACCGAGCTGCAACGCTTCTCGGCTGAACTGGGTTTCCCGCTCGACCGATTCCAGGTCGATGCGTGTACCGCGTTGGAGAACGGACACGGCGTTCTGGTCTGTGCCCCTACCGGTGCAGGCAAGACTGTGATCGGCGAGTTCGCCGTCCACCTGGCCCTCGCAGCCGGGCGAAAGTGCTTCTACACCACACCGATCAAAGCGCTCAGCAATCAGAAGTTCGCTGAGCTGACTGCACGGTACGGCCGCGACACGGTGGGCCTGCTCACCGGAGATTCGTCGATCAACCCCGATGCCCCCATCGTCATCATGACGACGGAGGTTCTGCGAAACATGCTCTACGCATCGTCGGACGCGCTTCGCGGACTCTCTCATGTCGTGATGGACGAGGTGCACTACCTGGCCGATCGCTTCCGGGGGGCAGTGTGGGAAGAGGTCATCCTGCACCTGTCCGACGACGTCCGCCTGGTGAGTCTGTCGGCCACGGTCAGCAACGCCGAGGAGTTCGGCGCGTGGATGAGCACGGTTCGCGGTGACACCACCGTCGTGGTGGACGAGAACCGACCGGTACCTCTCTCACAGCACATCATGGTGGGGCGCCGGTTGTTCGACTTGTTCGACACCAGGGCGCAGTCACCCGACGGCAGCCAGAAGGTCGTGGTCGACCGCGAACTCGTTCGGCACGTCAAGCAGCGCCAGTCTCTCGACTCGATGGACCGCTGGCACGCGCCGCACAGCCGAGGCCGAGGCGGTCGAGGGGGCGGAGGAGGTCGCGGTGGCGGTCAGAGCAGCGGGGCCAACAACCGGCCGCTGGCCCGACCCGATGTGATCGCCAAACTCGACGAAGAGGGTTTGCTCCCCGCGATCACGTTCATCTTCAGTCGCGCCGGCTGCGACGGTGCACTCACCCAATGCATGCGCTCGCGTCTGGTGTTGACGACGCCCGAGCAGGCCGAAGAAATTCGGTACATCGTCGAGAAGCACACCTCGGAACTTCCGCGGGAAGACCTGGAGGTTCTGGGCTTCTGGGAGTGGCGCGATGCACTCGAGCGTGGCTTCGCCGCCCATCACGCCGGTATGTTGCCGGTCTTTCGGCACACCGTGGAGGAATTGTTCGTCAAGGGCCTGGTCAGAGCGGTGTTCGCCACCGAGACGCTGGCGCTCGGCATCAACATGCCGGCCCGAACGGTGGTGCTGGAAAAACTCGTGAAGTTCAACGGTGAAACGCATGCCGAGCTGACCCCGGGGGAGTACACCCAGTTGACCGGTCGAGCCGGGCGCCGCGGTATCGACGTGGAAGGCCATGCCGTCGTGCTGTGGCAGCCGGGCACCGAGCCGACCGAAGTCGCCGGGCTCGCGTCGACCCGTACTTTTCCGCTGCGCAGTTCGTTCGCGCCGGCGTACAACATGTCGATCAACCTGATCGAGCAATTCGGTGCAGCCGATTCGCGTCTGCTGCTCGAGCGATCCTTCGCCCAGTTCCAGGCCGACCGCTCCGTCGTCGGCATGGTCCGGGGTATCGAAAAGAACATGCAGACGCTGGACGCGCTCGGTGCACGCCTCGGCGGACCCGACGGCGAATACTTCGAGTATGCGCGGCTGCGCGAACGACTCAAAGATCGCGAGAAGACCCTCGAACGCCAGAGCCGCTCCGATCGACGAGACAAGGCTGTCGATTCGCTGCGCGCCCTGCGCCGCGGCGATGTGATCTCGGTGCCGACCGGTCGCCGCAGCGGCCTTGCCGTCGTGTTGGAACCGGACGACGACCGGGCCGATCCGCGTCCGCTGGTGCTGACCGAGGACAAGTGGGCGGGTCGACTCTCCGCAGCGGACTTCCCCTCGCCGGCAACGTCACTGGGAACGATGCGGCTACCGCGATTCGTCGACCATCGCACCGCGAGGACCCGGCGCGATCTCGCGGCAGCACTGGTCACGCGCGGAATATCGCAGCCGTCGGACCGCATCCGACGAAAGTCGACAGCAGCGGACGACAAGGAGCTGGCCACCCTTCGCCGAGCCATTCGATCGCATCCGGTGCACGCACGACCCGATCGTGACGAACTCGGCCGTACCGGTGAGCGCTACAACCGGCTTGCCCGCGAGACCGAAACGATGCGTCAGAAAGTATCGGCGACGACGAACTCTCTGGCTCGCACCTTCGACCGCATCCTGGCTCTACTCGCCGACCGCGGGTACGTGACGCCGGGTAAGGATCCCAAGGTGACCGACGACGGTGCCAGGTTGAGCCGGATCTACTCGGAGTCCGACCTGCTCGTGGCGGAATGCCTCCGCGGTGGCCTGTGGCAGGGCCTGTCACCTGCCGAGTTGGCAGCGGTCGTCTCGGCCGTCGTCTACGAGTCGAGGTCGGAGGGAGACATCACCCCGCACGGTCCGACGGGTCCCATTCGACATGCACTCACCGAGACGGTCCGGGTGTGGCACGAGCTCCGTTCGGACGAAGTTCGTCACAAGCTCCCGCCGACGAGAGAGCCCGACATGGGTTTCGTGAAGGCCATCTACAAGTGGGCATCCGATCACTCGTTGGTCGACGCCCTCGTCACGGCCGGGGACAACGGCAAAGCTCTCTCGGGTGGAGACTTCGTGCGGTGGTGCCGACAGGTGATAGATCTGCTCGATCAGGTTCGGCTCGCGGCCCCGGAGCCGGAACTGTCGCGAACGGCGGCGCGCGCCGTCGCAGCCCTGCGCCGCGGCGTGGTCGCCGTCGACGCCGCGTGACAGGAGCGGTGTGATGGAGTGGCCCGGTAGAGATGAACCCGACGCACTCGGAGCGAATCGGACTGCCGGGTCGGTACAGCGGGACGTCGTACAGTCGGGCTACTGTACCCCCGACGAATCCGAAATTTCAGTGGAGGCGAGATGAGCGGCCCATACGGTCCGACCGACCCCGACAACAGTTGGTCGCGCACACCCGACCAGCAGGACGGTGCCGCGAAAGATACTCCCGAATCTCCTGGTCATTCCGCAGGCTCCACTCCTGGATCTCCTGGTCATTCCGCAGGCTCCACTCCTGCACCGGATTCGCAGACCCCGACACCATCCGCATGGGGCCAGTACGGGCAGCCGCCCGCAGCGCCGACCACTCCGTACGGAGAGTCCACGCCAGGCGCGTACGGGCAGAATTCACCGCAGCCGAGCGGTCAGTACCCACAGGGCCAGTACCCACCGACCGGGTATCCGCAGGGCCAGTATCCGCAAGCGGGCTACCCCCAGGGTCAGTACCCGCAGGGCCAGTACCCACAGGGCGGTTATCCCCAGGGCCAGTACCCACAGGGGCAATACCCACAGGGGCAGTTTCCCGAAGGCCAGAATCCACCGGCCTCGGCGGGTCAGAATCCCACCGCGCAGTACCCGGCCGGCCAGCAGTACGGCGCGCCCTATCCCGGGACGGGCACACCGCCGTCGGGTGATTCGGCTTATCAGAATCCCTATGCCCCACAGCAATTCGGTGGTGGTCAGTACGGTCCCGGCCAGTACGGGCAGCAGCCGTGGAACCCAAATCAGCAGTATCCGAATCAGCAAGTACCCGGTCAGCAGGGCCCCCGGCCGGCCGGATCGCAGTCGAAGAAACCATTGATCATCGTGGGCGTTGTCATTGCGGTCGTCGCGGTGATCGCTCTGGTCTCGTTCTTGGCATTCGGCCGCTCGACCACGCTCGATACTGCGGCCGCCCAAGAGGGCGTCCGTAAGGTCGTCACCGAGTCCTACGGAGCGTCCGATGTCTCCGGGGTGTCGTGCCCCCAGAACATCGAGGTCAAGGCCGGCACCAGTGTCGATTGCACCCTGACGGTAGACGGAGCCTTCAAGAAGGTGACGTTGACTTTCCTGGACGACGACGCCAATTACGAGGTCTCGCTACCCAAGTAGCTGCCTCTGTTACTCGGTCAGTTCCGCGGCGACGCCGTGGCCGCCATCGCAGCGACGAGGCGGGCCACGGCGTTTTCCACTCCGAGGGTCTCGGCAAGTTGGTTCAAAGCGTCGACGTCGGCGGGCTCGGCCGGGATCTCGTCCGACTTCGACAAGACGACGTCTGCGTCGGTGACCACCCGTACGACGGAAAGGGCCGCATCGAGGTAGTCGCTCGCGTTGGCCAGCTTCGCCCGGATTCCCTTGGCCATGTCCGACGACGGATCGAGTGCCGCGTCACGCAATGCAGCGACCGACTCGTACTGGAGCATCAGGGTGGAGGCCGTCTTCTCCCCGATGCCCTTCACTCCTGGCAGGCCGTCCGAGGCGTCGCCTCTGAGCAGTGCGAGCTCGGCGTAGGCCGCGCCTGCGCGGTGCAGAGGAACTCCGTAGCGTTCGGAAACCAATGCGGGGTCGAACAATTCGGCCTTGGCCAACCCTCGCCCCACGTACAACACCCGAACCTGGTTCGGTTCGTCCGCCGCGACCTGCAACAGATCTCTGTCCCCGCTGACCACGACCACCGGGTCCTGTCGCTCGCGCGCAGCCAAGGTGCCCAGCACGTCGTCTGCCTCCAGCCCCTCCGCGCCTGCGGTCGCAATACCCAGCGCGGCGAGAACGTCCATGATCATGTCCACCTGAGGAGTCAACGTCTCCGGAACCTCTTCACTCTCGGCGACCTCCGGGGCAGCCTCGGCGACACGGTGCGCCTTGTAGGACGGCACGAGATCGACTCGGAACTGCGGCCGCCAGTCCAGATCGAGGCACACGGCCAGCCGACTGGGTTCGGTGCGTGCAATCAGCGCCGAGATCATGTCGAGAAAACCACGGACGGCGTTGACGGGTCGTCCGTCGGGGGCCGTAATCGACTCGGGCAGTGCGTAGTAGGCCCTGAACCACAGGCTCGCAGCGTCGAGGAGCAGCAACGGCGACTTTCCGGGGGCGGTCATGGGGCTCATCTTGCCGTACGGCATTAGCCTGGAGGCATGAGTGTCGATTCTTCGGTCAGTTCCTCACGTTTCTCCAGTGACGTCTACGCGTCGCGGCTCGCGCGAGCTGCGCGTCTGACATCCGATGCGGGATTGGATGCGCTG
This sequence comes from Rhodococcus sp. IEGM1428, assembly GCF_050321865.1. Lineage (NCBI taxonomy): Bacteria > Bacillati > Actinomycetota > Actinomycetes > Mycobacteriales > Nocardiaceae > Rhodococcus > Rhodococcus sp. IEGM1428. Next base: position 1,616,790 of record NZ_JBNQFW010000001.1, read on the forward strand.
CTGATCACACCGGGCCCGGATCTGCAGTATCTGATCGGCTCGAAGGCCAGTTCGTTCGAGCGTCTCATCGCCCTGGTCGTGCCGGCCGACGGCAGCACTCCCAGTATTGTCGTACCGCGGCTCGAGCTGGCCGCGCTGGGCGATTCCGCGGCTGCGGATCTCTCGCTGAACCTCGTCGACTGGGTGGACGGCGTCGATCCGTACGCGCTGGTGGCTGCTGCGGTTCCGGCCGGAACGAAGACTGCCGTCGCCGACGCGATGCCCGCACTGCACTTCGTGCCGCTGGCCGAGGTGTTCGGAACTGTGCCGGTGCTGGCCACGGATGTGCTCCGCGAACTTCGGATGGTCAAGGACGAGGCCGAGATCGACGCGTTACGGCGAGCCGGGTACGCCATCGATCGAGTGCACGCCCGCATGGGGGAATGGCTTCGCGTGGGCCGCACCGAAGCGCAGATCGCTGCAGACATTGCCACGGCCATCGTCGAAGAGGGGCACACTGCACCCGAATTCATCATCGTCGGGTCCGGCCCCCACGGTGCCGATCCGCACCACGAGGTGTCCGATCGTGTCGTGGAGGCAGGCGACATCGTCGTGATCGACATCGGCGGTCCCGTTGCACCGGGATACAACTCCGACTCGACCCGCACCTACAGTCTCGGCGAGCCGACGGCGGAGATCGCGGGCCTCTACGCGGTGCTGGAGCGGGCGCAGCAAGCAGCTGTCGACGCGGTGGTGCCGGGGGTCACGGCACAGTCCATCGATGCGGCTGCCCGCGACGTCCTGGTGGACGCCGGGCTGGTCGATGCGTTTCTTCACCGAACCGGTCATGGAATCGGACTGTCGGTGCACGAGGAGCCGTACATCGTGGCAGGTAACGACATCACCCTGACCGAGGGGATGGCGTTCAGCATCGAGCCGGGAATCTACTTCCGTGGACAGTGGGGTGCCCGTATCGAAGACATCGTCGTCGTCACTGCGGACGGGTGTGAATCGGTCAATCTTCGGCCCCACGGTCTGGCCGTCCTCCCGGTGTGACGACTGTGTGCGAGGCCGAGTTCGTGTCGGTCATAAAGGCCAATCCTGCTGTGGCCGAAATACTTCGACGTGCCCCGCAACTCGGGCTTCCCGGGTGGTACCTGACGGCGGGTGGCCTCTTCCAGACTGTCTGGAACCACCTGGCCGATCGGGATCCACAGGCGGGCATTCGTGACTACGACTTCTTCTACTTCGACGACTCCGATCTGTCCTACGACGCCGAGAACGAGGTGATCGAGACGGCGGCCTCACTGTTCGCCGACCTCGGGGTGGACGTCGAAGTGCGCAACGAAGCACGGGTACATCTGTGGTACGAGCAACACTTCGGTAGTCGGATCGCACCGTTCCACAGCACCGAGGACGCGATCGACCATTTTGTATCCACCACGTGCTGTTTCGGAATCACCACCGATGCCGACGGGGGAGATGTCGTCTACGCGCCACACGGTTTCGAGGATCTGTTCGCGGGAATCGTGCGACCCAATCCGCGCGTGCCGATGCAGCATGTGTACGAGGCCAAAGCCGCCCGCTGGACGACGGAATGGCCCGACTTGACCGTCCTACCGTGGCCGGCGGACCTCGCCTGACGCGGGAGCCGACTGCGCGTCAGCGGCTGAGCAGCGAACGACTCCCCAGTACCCGTCGCACCTGGATCTCGATGACCACCCGGGTGGGATTCTCCCGCGGAACGCGGTAGCGCTGGGCGTAACGGTTCTCGGCGTCGACGACGGAATCTCGATCGCTGCGGACCGAAGCCGGTCCCTCCATGGTCAGCCAGCGGGCACCGTCGATCTGAGTGACGGCGGCGTAGGCACCGCGGCCGGCGTTGATGGCCTTCTGTGACACGTCGTTGGTGATGACCCGCGCAATTCGAGCATCGGAGTCGTACGTGAAGCCGACGGCAACGACGTGCGGCGTCCCGTCCGGTCGAAGCGTCGTCAGTGTGGCGAGATGCCGCTCGGTGAGGAATTCGAGCGCGTCGTCGGTGAGGGCAGTCGCGTCTGCAGGGGTTGCGGCCATAGCCCGACTGTAGTGACGTGCCCCGACTGCCACGAGCGGGGTTCGATCGGCCAGACTGATCGGCGTGAGCAGACGAGCAGAACCCGCACCCGGAACGCTGTTGCTGTTGGGCGGACGAAGCGAGATCGGGCTCGAGGTCGCCACCCGACTGGCACCGGGGCGAACCGTCGTACTGGCCGCGAGACGCAGCAACGAGCTGACGGCAGAACAAGTCCGGGTGCAACGGGCGGGCGCGGGCGCGGTCCACACTGTCGAATTCGACGCCAACGCGATGGACACCCACGCAGAACTCCTCCGCGAGGTGGCCCGAGAACACGGTCCGATAGGCATCGTGGTTCTCGCCTTCGGCGTCCTCGGAGACCAGGCGCGCGCCGAGAACGACGCCCAGCATGCGCTCGACGTCATCACCACGGACTTCCTGGCGCAGGTCTCCGTCCTCACTCACGCCGCGACACTTCTTCGGGCGCAGGGCACCGGCGACCTGATCGTGTTCTCGTCGGTAGCGGGTGTACGAGTGCGCCGCGCAAACTACGTGTACGGGTCCGCGAAAGCCGGCCTCGACGGATTCGCCAGCGGGCTGAGCGATTCGCTGCACGGCAGCGGAGTGCACCTGTTGCTCGCCCGCCCCGGGTTCGTCATCGGGTCCATGACCGAAGGAATGGACCCGGCTCCGATGTCGAGTACCCCCGATCAGGTCGCCGACGGTGTCGTCAAGGCGTTGTGCAAGCGCCGGAACAGTGTCGCGATTCCGGGCACCTTGAGACCGGTCTTCTTCGCCATGCGCCTACTGCCACAATGGCTCTGGCGCAGGATGCCCCGCTGATGACGGTACCGACGCCCCGGCCGATAATCGTCGTCGGAATCGGCGCGGACGGCTGGGACGGGCTACCTGCGACCTCCCGCAGGGCAATCGAGAAGGCAGATGTGGTGTTCGGTTCCGTCCGCCAGATTGCGAGTGTCCGGCCGCATTGCACCGAGACCAGGACGTGGCCGAGCCCGTTGCTACCGAATCTGCGGTCGATGCTCGACGCCTACGAGGCGTCGAGCGTCTGTGTGTTGGCCAGCGGGGATCCGATGTTCCACGGCATCGGGGTGACGTTGGTGCGCGAGTTCGGTGCCGAGCGACTGCGCGTGCACCCGGCACCGTCCTCCGTGTCGTTGGCATGCGCGCGACTGGGCTGGGCACTGCAGGACACTCCGACGGTGTCTCTGGTGAACACACCGATCGAGACACTGTTGCCGGACCTGGCCGACGGTCGCCGAGTGATCGTGTTGAGTCGGGGGAGCAGTACACCGGGTGAGGTGGCAGGGCTGTTGTCCGGCAACGGGTTCGGAGACTCCGCGATGACTGTGCTCGAACAACTCGGCGGACCGGCCGAACGAGTCGTCCATGGTCGAGCTCGAGATTCGACGTTCGAGGGCGTCGACCCGCTCAACGTCGTTGCGTTGCAATGCGTTGGAGATCCCGACGCACCCCGCCACGGTCGCGTCCCCGGCCTGGCCGACTCCGCATACACCGGTGACGGCCAGATGACCAAGCAGGAGGTTCGAGCACTGACCCTGAGCGCGTTGGCACCTGCGCCCGGAGAACTGTTGTGGGACATCGGAGGCGGATCGGGAACCATTGCCATCGAATGGATGCGCACCGACAGATCCTGCCGCGCAGTGACGTTCGAGAGTTCGCAGGCGCGGCGTGAGCAGATCGAGCGCAACGCTCTGCACCTGGGAGTTCCGGGACTCATCGTGCACAACGCGGCACCCGAGAGCTTCGGAGGCGTCTCGGCCGTGAACGCGGTGCCCGACGCGGTGTTCATCGGTGGTGGATTGACCGGAGCCGGCATCCTCGAGGCGTGCTGGCAGGCGGTGCGCACAGGGGGGCGTGTGGTTGCCAATTCGGTGACCGCAGAATCGGATTCGTTGTTGCTGACCGCGGCGGCGAAATACGGCGGAGAACTCCGCAGATTCCAGATCTATCGCGGTGAGCCGTTGGGTGCGTTCACGACGTGGAGGCCACACTTACCGGTTACTCAATGGAGTGCGATCAAATCGTGAAGGTTCTGATTCTCGGCGGTACCACAGAGGCGCGGGCACTCGCGGCGGCGCTGGATCGGGTTCGGGACATCGACAGCGTCACCTCACTGGCCGGGCGGGTCTCACAGCCGATACTGCCCGTCGGTCGGACCCGAATCGGCGGGTTCGGTGGACCGGATGCCCTAGCGGTGTGGCTGCGAGACAACGCGATCGACGTGGTGGTGGACGCGACACACCCGTTCGCATCCACCATCGGAGCGCACGCCGTGCATGCCACCGAGGTAACGGGAGTCGCACTCCTCGTCCTGACGCGGCCACCGTGGACCGAGGGCGAGGGCGATCGGTGGACCTCGGTGCCCTCGCTGCCGGACGCGGCGTCGGCCATCACCCCTGGCAGCCGGGTGTTCCTCACGACAGGCAGGCAGGGCGTTCACCATTTCGCGAGGGTCGACCACTCGTGGTTTCTGGTCAGGGCGATCGATCCTCCGACCGATCGGGTACCACCGTGCATGACGCTGCAACTCGATCGTGGGCCGTTCGACATCGATCACGAATCGACGGTGCTCGCAGACAACCGAATCGACCTGTTGATCACCAAGAACAGCGGCGGCGACATGACTCGAGCCAAACTCGATGCGGCGAGGGCAGCGTCGATCCCCGTCGTCATGATCGCGCGTCCCGAAACACCGACCTCGGCACCGATCGTGTACGAGGTCGATACCGCCGTGGACTGGTTGACGAACCGGTTACGCGTCTGGTGACGGGTACCGCCGGGAGGTGAAGACTTTCGGACCGCTTCCGGTCTTCACTACCGTGGTCATCGAGGATCCGATGATGAGCAGGCACCGCATGTCGATCGATTCGGGGTCGAGTTCTCCGAGCGTCACAGTGCGCACCGATTCCTGCATGCTGCCCACCGCGCGTCCGATCACCACTGGTGTCTGGTGTGAACGGTGCTCGAGCAGTAGATCTTTCATGGCTGCAACCTGCCAGGTCCTCGACTTCGAGGCGGGATTGTAGATCGCGATCGCCATGTCGGCTGCGGCGACCGCCGACAGACGCCCGGCCACCACGTCCCATGGCTTGAGTCGGTCGGAGAGCGATATCACGGCATAATCGTGGCCGAGGGGTGCTCCCACCCGGCTCGCGACGGCGTTTGCGGCGGTCATTCCCGGTACCACTCGTACCGGCACCGAACTCCACTGTTGTTCGGCTGCAACCTCTATGACCGCAGTCGCCATCGCGAAGACCCCCGGATCGCCCGAGGACACCACGGCTACTCGCCGTCCCTGCTTGGCGAGGTCGAGGGCGAACGCCGCGCGTTCGGATTCGACCTTGTTGTCGCTCGCGTGCCGTATCTGCCCGGGCCTCGGCGGTACCCGATCGATGTAGGTGATGTAACCGACGAGATCGGTGGCGGCGGCAAGTTCGGCCCGCACCTCGTCCGTCGTCCAGGCATCGTCACCTGGACCGAGGCCGACGACGACCACTTCGCCCGTGCTGGTGGGCGTCTCGGCTCGGTTGGAGGGGCTCGGCACCACGATCATCGAGAAGTACGGGACGTCGTCCGCGTCGGCGGCATCGAGGACGCGCTGGTCGGGTGTACTGGCCCGCTCGACGTATCGCGCCTCGTCCAGCCTGCCCGATCGTTCCAGTGCGTCGAGCACTGTCGGATACGTTCGCCCGAGTTTCATGATGACCGCGGCGTCGGTACCGCGTAGTCGGCGTGTGAGTTCGTCGGTGGGCAGTGTTCCGGGCAGGACGGTCAACACCTCGTCGCGTTCCACCAGTGGAGTTGCCAGCGCCGCCGACGCAGCACTGACCGAGGTCACGCCGGGAACCACCTCGACCTCGAACCGGTGCGCCAGACGTTTGTGCATGTGCATGTACGAGCTGTAGAACAGCGGATCACCCTCGGCCAGAAGCGCAACCGACCGACCGGCGTCGAGATGAGCGGCGAGCCGTGCAGCAGCGGACTCGTAGAACTCGTCGATCGCACCTTGATACCCACCGGGATGAGCCGTCGCCTCGGTGGTCACCGGGTACACCAGGTGCTCCTCGAGTTGACCGTCACGCATGTACCCGGCCGCGAGGGCGCGCGAGATGCTGCGGCCGTGCCGAGCGCTGTGGAATGCAACAACATCGGCCTCGGCGATCACACGAGCAGCCTTGACGGTCAACAGCTCCGGGTCACCCGGGCCGACGCCGACTCCCCACAACTTTCCGACAGCGCTCATTCCTGTTCGCTCGCAATGGCATTGACCGCGGCGACGGTGATGGGGCTGCCTCCACGTCTACCTCGGACGACCAGATACTCCACGCCGAGGTCGGCTGCGATCAGATCTTCCTTCGACTCCGCTGCGCCGATGAATCCCACCGGGCCGCCGACGATGGCTGCAGGTTTCGGGGCTCCGGCCGCGAGCATCTCCATCAGGTGGAACAGTGCGGTCGGCGCGTTTCCGATCGCGACGACGGCACCGCCGAGCTTCTCGCCCCACAACTCCAGCGCGGCAGCAGTTCTCGTGGTGCCCATACTGCGAGCCAAATCCGGTACCCGAGGATCGGACAGAGTGCACAGCACCTCGTTGTCGGCCGGGAGACGGCGACGAGTGATGCCGGCGGCGACCATGTTGGCATCGCACAGCACCGGAGCGCCGGCGCGCAGGGCGGTGCGAGCGGAACCCACCACGTCGGGCGTGAATCCGATGGTCTCGGTCAGGTCGATCTCCCCGACAGCGTGGATCATGCGTACGACCACCTGGGCGACATCCGGCGCGAATCGAGACAGATCTGCTTCGGCTCGAATGGTTGCGAAAGACTGGCGGTAGATCTCCGCGCCGTCGCGGACGTAGTCGTGCATGCGTGTCACGATAGGGGAGAGGGACCCCTCGGCCGGAAGCCGGTCTCCCGGTGCTCAGGACACCTGGTAGCCGATTCCTGTCGCAATAACGTCGGTGACCTCACCTTTCGGTCGCCCACAGCGCCGCTCGCACCCGGACCAGTGTTGCCGCTCGTCACGCGGAGTCATCCGGGCGTCGACCGCCGCCTCCAGGTCGGATCGGACGTCGGCCAACGATTTCGCACAGCCCGGCGATCCGGTACACGCGCTCACCCGGATCCACGGTGATTCGGCGTCGAAGATCAGGCCCATCGGGGCCAGCACCCGGACAACTTGTTCGGCGGGCTCCTCGTCCAGATCGCACACGATCAGCGACCTCCACGGAGTCACGATCACCGGTCGTTCGATGGCGGCGAGGAACTCGGCCAATCGTGCGCCGATAACGCCGTTGGCAAGTCCTGCGGCCAGGGCCACCAGCCCGTCGTCCTGCTCGAGCCAGCCGATCGGCGGTACCTCGACAGGTGCGGGCAACGGCAGCGCAGTGCCCGCAGAGAGCCCGAGCAGTTCGACGATTCGAACAATGCCGTTGTCGACCTCGGCCAACCGCCATTCGGATTCTCGCAGTTCCACGAAGGCTGCGGCGCAGTTCAGCAGCGTCGGCACCACGTTGACTCGATCCACTCGAACTCCGCTGTCCCGGCCTGCGAGCAGCAGCGCGTACGACCCGTCGGACTGGGCGTACGCACCGAAATCCGGTTCGAGTCCGCCCATGTCGCCGCGCCCGTCGTCGAGGGCGAACAGCGTTCGCCCGGGCAGTTCGGCCAGGTCGCGGCGCGCGCAGAGTTCTTCGTCCAGCTCACGGACGAGCGCACGCACGTCCGTGAGACCGCCGACCCGTCCCGAGAGTGGTGAGGCGAGGATGTTGCGCACCCGCTCGTGCGTTGCGGACGGGAGCAATCCGGCCTCGGCCAACCTGCTCGCCAGGGCGACCGGGTCCGAGACCGCCCGCAGCTGGACGTTGCCCCGGGAGGTCAGCTCCACGGTCCCGTCGCCCAGTTCCTCTGCAGCCCGCGCCAGGACCTGCATCTGTTCCGGCAGCACCACACCACCCGGCAGCCTGATCCGCGCGAGCGGACCGTCCGCAGCGAGGTGGGTCGTCAGCGCTCCTGGGCAGCCGTCGGGCACCGATCTGTCAGGCGAACTCATGTTCACCAGGCTACAAGCGCGACGGGTGGACCGATGTGCCGCTCACACCGGTAGCATTCCTTCGACACGGCTCAGGCCGAGAGGAAACCGGCGAGAATCCGGTACGGTCGCGCCACTGTAACGGCCCCTGCACTTCGGGTGCACGGGCCGGAGTCAGACCCTCTCGCCGACGAACCGAAGAGAAGATTCACCTAGGTCAGGGGCGCGAAAACCCCCGAGGAGGGCGTTACCCGTGTTCTTGTTGCTGTCCACGTCGGACACAGATCTGCTCAGCGCCCGTGCCAGTGGAGCCGACTTCACCTGGGGCAACCCATCTCGTCTACTGGCGCAGGACATCCCGTCGATGGCCGAATCGGCCGAGCTGATCATCGTGCGCATTCTCGGATCGCGCCGCTCGTGGGAGGCGGGCATCGACGCCGTACTCGCCACCGGGCTTCCGGTTGTCGTTCTCGGCGGTGAGCAGGCACCGGATGCGGATCTGATGGAGATCTCGACGGTGCCGGCCAACGTCGCCGCGCAGGCACACAACTATCTAGCCGAGGGCGGGTCGGACAACCTGCGTCAGCTGTACAACTTCCTCTCCGACACCGTGTTGCTCACCGGTCACGGTTTCGATGCTCCGCGGCACCTGCCGACGTGGGGGCACCTCGAACGGAACTCGACCCCGCACTCCGACGGTCCGACGGTGGCGATCCTCTATTACCGCGCGCAGCATCTGGCCGGAAACACCACGTACATCGATGCTCTCGCCGCCGCGGTCGAGAACGCCGGTGCCACGGCCCTTCCGATCTACTGTGCGTCGTTGCGCACGGCGGAGTCCGACCTGCTCGAGACGCTGAAGTCTGCGGATGCCCTGATCGTGACGGTGCTTGCAGCGGGCGGGACCAAACCTGCCGGGGCGTCTGCGGGTGGCGACGACGAGGCCTGGGACGTCGCCGAACTCGCGGCTCTCGACGTTCCGATCCTGCAGGGTCTGTGCCTGACGAGCTCACGCGCGACGTGGTCCGAGAACGACGACGGACTGTCGCCACTGGACGTGGCCACACAGGTCGCGGTACCGGAATTCGACGGTCGTCTCATCACGGTTCCGTTCTCGTTCAAGGAGATCGACGACGACGGGCTGACCACGTACGTTCCGGATCACGAGCGAGCGGCGCGCGTCGCCGGCATCGCCGTTCGCCATGCACGGCTGCGACACATCCCGGCCGCCGACCGCCGCATCGCCTTGATGTTCTCGGCTTATCCCACCAAGCATGCGCGGATCGGCAACGCCGTCGGCCTCGACACCCCGGCCAGCGCTATCGCGTTGATGTCGGACATGCGCACCGCCGGTTACGACCTCGGCCCGGTCGACGGCCCGGACTCGGTGCCCGGTCTGGCCGCTCGCGACGGTGATGCTCTCATTCACGCACTGATTGCCCGCGGTGGCCAGGATCCCAATTGGCTCACCGACGCTCAGCTCGAGGGCAACCCCATTCGCATCTCGGCGGCGCAGTACCGAACCTGGTTCGAGCAGCTCCCCGCGGATCTCCGAGACGGCGTGGTCGAACATTGGGGACCGGCACCGGGCGATCTCTACGTCGATCGTTCCGCCGACCCTGACGGTGAGATCGTCATCGCAGCAATGCAGTTCGGCAATGTGGTCATCATGGTTCAGCCGCCGCGCGGATTCGGTGAGAAGCCCGTTGCGATCTATCACGACCCGGATCTGCCGCCGAGCCATCACTATTTGGCCGCCTACCGGTGGATCTCCGCAGCCCGCGAGGACGGCGGCTTCGGGGCCGACGCGATGGTTCATCTCGGAAAGCACGGAAACCTGGAATGGCTCCCCGGCAAGACCCTCGGCATGTCCGCCTCCTGCGGCACCGATGCGGCCCTCGGCGATCTGCCGCTGATCTATCCGTTCCTGGTCAACGATCCGGGGGAGGGCACGCAGGCCAAGCGCCGAGCACACGCCACTCTCGTCGATCACCTGATTCCCCCGATGGCGCGTGCGGAGAGCTACGGAGACATCTCCCGGCTCGAGCAACTGCTCGACGAGCACGCGAATATCTCGGCGCTCGATCCAGCCAAGCTGCCCGCAATCCGACAGCAGATCTGGACCCTGATGACCGCGGCGCAGATGCACAAGGATCTGGGCCTCGAGGAGCGCCCCGACGAGGAAGTGTTCGACGACATGCTGCTGCATGTCGACGGATGGCTGTGTGAGATCAAGGACGTGCAGATCCGCGATGGGCTGCACATCCTGGGCCAGGAACCCGTCGGCGACGCCGAGGTCGAACTGGTGCTGGCGATGCTGCGAGCTCGGCAGATGTGGGGCGGCGAGCAGACGGTCCCGGGACTTCGCGAGGCTCTCGGGCTCAGCGAGGACGGCGACGAGGAACGCACACGCGTCGACAGCATCGAGGCCGTGGCGCACGGTCTGGTCGCAGCCATGCAGGCCACGCAGTGGAATCCGGACGAGTCCGAGCGCGTTGCAGGCGAACACGGTGACGTGGTCGCAGAGATCTTGAAGTTCGCTGCCGCCGAGGTGGTACCGCGTTTGCGCGGAACCTCACGCGAGATCGAGCAGGTGCTGCACGCGCTCGACGGCGGGTTCATCGCGGCGGGGCCGAGCGGTTCACCGCTGCGCGGACTGATCAACGTCCTGCCCACCGGGCGCAATTTCTATTCCGTCGACCCGAAGGCTGTGCCGTCGAAACTGGCGTGGGAGACCGGACAGGCGATGGCGGAGTCGTTGCTCGCTCGCTACCGCCAGGATCACGGGGAGTGGCCGAAGTCGGTGGGCCTGTCGGTGTGGGGCACGTCGGCCATGCGAACTTCCGGCGACGACATCGCCGAGGTCTTCGCGCTGCTGGGCGTGTCGCCGGTATGGGACGAGGCGTCACGCCGGGTCACTCGGCTCGAGGTGATGGATCTCGGCGAGCTCGGCCGTCCTCGTATCGACGTCACGGTCCGAATCAGTGGCTTCTTCCGCGACGCGTTCCCGCACGTGCTGGCCCTGCTCGACGACGCGGTACGGATGGTCGCCGCATTGGACGAGGAGCCCGAGCAGAACTACGTCCGCGCACACGCGCAGGCCGATCTCGCTGAACACGGAGACGAAAGACGCTCCACGACAAGGATTTTCGGATCCAAGCCGGGGACCTATGGTGCCGGGTTGCTGCAGCTGATCGACAGCAAGACCTGGCGTAGCGACGACGACCTGGCTCAGGTCTACACCACCTGGGGCGGTTTCGCGTACGGCCGCGGCCTCGACGGCGTCCCTGCGTCGGACGATATGCGCACCGCGTACAAGCGCATCGCCGTTGCCGCCAAGAACACCGACACACGCGAGCACGACATCGCCGATTCCGACGACTACTTCCAGTACCACGGCGGCATGGTGGCGACTGTGCGTGCGCTGACGGGAAAGTCGCCCGAGGCATACATCGGCGACAGCACGCGTCCGGAATCGGTACGCACCCGCACCCTCTCGGAGGAGACCGCCCGGGTGTTCCGTGCGCGCGTGGTAAACCCCAAGTGGCTCGAGGCCATGCGCAGGCACGGCTACAAGGGCGCGTTCGAGATGGCGGCCACGGTGGACTACCTGTTCGGCTACGACGCCACCACGGGCGTCGTACAGGACTGGATGTACGAGAAGCTGGCCGAAACGTACGTGCTCGACGAGCAAAATCAGAAGTTCATGCAGCAGTCGAATCCGTGGGCACTGCACGGCATCGCCGAACGCCTGCTCGAGGCGGTGGAGCGGAAGATGTGGGCCGAGCCGAACGAGCAGGTTCTCGACGGGTTGCGCCAGATCTACCTCGAGACCGAGGGCGAGCTCGAAGGGGAGTAGCGACGTACTCTGAGCGGTATGGCCGCCACGTTCGAAGACATTGCCAAGGGCAAGTACGTACTGCTGACGACGTTCAAGAAGGACGGCACCGGGGTGCCGACGCCGCTGTGGGGTGCGCTCGACGGTGACCGACTACTCATGTGGACGGTTGCCGATTCGTGGAAGGTCAAACGCATTCGCCGCAACCCGAAAGTGACGATTGCGCCGTGCGACATGCGCGGCAATCCGCAGGGCGACGCAGTGGGCGCCACCGCCGAGATTCTCGACGCGACCGGCACCGAGAAGGCCCGCGCAGCTGTCGCGTCGAAGTACGGAATCCTGGGGTGGCTCACCGTGAAGGGCAGCGTGCTGCGTCGTGGAAAGAGCGGCTCGGTCGGACTGTCGATCACCGCAGCCTGAAATCGACACATCGGCACCATCGCTCGCATGCGCGGTTCCGAATGCTTCACGAGGCAGCTTCCCCTGCTGCCGGAATGGAGTATCACGTGCCTATCGCAGTGACCGACTACAACCACGTCCGTCTCACCGTTCGCGACATCGAGCGATCGAGGTCGTTCTACGACTCGGTGTTCGGCTTCGAGGTCGCATACGCCTGGGATCCCGACGCCGACGAGGAGACCAAGAAGGCGCTGTGGTTCCTGTTCGGTGGAGTCATCTACAAGTTCGGCGGGGGACTGCTCGGCCTGCGTCCGGTTGCACCGAGCGACGACACTTTCGTTGAAGACCGCTGCGGGCTCGACCACTTGAGCTTCACCGTGGACACGCGAGCCGCACTCGAAGATGCCGTCAAAACGCTCGACGATCTCGGCATCGCCCACGAAGGCATCAAGGACGCAGGGCCAGGGCTGTCCATCGTGGAGTTCCGCGACCCGGACAACATCGCGCTCGAGCTCTCCGGACCCGACAAGTAGCCCGGACCTACGTCACTGAGCGGCGCTGACCGAGGACATGTGAAAATCGGGAATGCGCAGCGGCGGCATCGCCGTGCGGGTGAACCAGTCCTTCCACTCGCGCGGCAGTGTCGCCTCCGTTGCACCCGCTTCGGTGACGCGACGGAGCAGATCCAGCGGGCTCTCGTTGAACCGAAAGTTGTTCACAGCACCGATGATTCGACCGTTCTCGATGGCGTACACGCCATCCCTCGTCAGTCCGGTGAGCAGCAGTGAGGTCGGATCGACCTCACGGATGTACCAGAGTGTCGTCAAGAGCAATCCGCGTTCCGTAGCGGCCACCATCTTGTCCAGACCGATGTCCGTGCCACCCGTGAGAACGAGGTTCTCGCCCGGCACCGCAACGGGAGCCTCGTATTTCTCGGCCGACGCGCGCGGATAGGCCAGCGCCGAGACCGACCCGTCCCGTACCCAGTCGACGCGCTCGGTGTCCATGCCGTTGTCGAATACCGACACCGAATCGCTGGACGATCCCGCCACAACGAACGGCGCGTACTCGAGACCCTCTGCGCGCGGATCCGAGTACAACGTGAGCGGAAGAGCAGTGAGCTTCTCGCCCACTCGTGTTCCACCTGCGCCCGAAAGTGCAGTGCGACCTTCCTGCGCGCCACGCCCCTCCATGGTCCACATCAGGTAGATCATCAGATCCGCCACGGCCGACGGCGGTAGCAGCGTCTCGTATCGCCCTGCCGGCATCTCGACGGTGTTCTGCGCCCAGCCGAGCCGGATGGACAGCTCGTCCAACATGTTCTGGGCCGACACCTCACGAAAGTCTGTGGTGCCGGTTCCGACCCAGGCGCTGGCCCCGGATCTTTTGCCGTTGATCTCGACCGATCCGGTCGGCTGCGTGAACGTTCGACGCAGGCCGGTCGAGGTGCCGAGCCAGACGTTGTCGACCCGATGCTGGGCAAATCCGTACAGGGCGTCGCGACCGTCGAACCCGACGTTCAATTCCGTTGCCAGTGAGCCGAACACATCGATCGACGTGTGTTGCGCTCGGCGGTCCCAGTCTCGAGGATCCGAGTCCGACTCTCGAGGCAGCAAGGGCATCGCGTCGTCGGCGGGCTCCGCCGATCGCGCCGCCGCTTCGCTCGCGCGTACCACGCCCTCGATGTCGTCCGGTTCGACACTCGTCGACGACACAGTGCCCACTCGTGCGGATGTCGAGTCTCGAACGATGGAGATCACCTCCCAGCGCCGCGAGGTCGCGATTCCGTTGGTGGTCATGGAGTTTCCGGCCCAGCGAAGCGTCGCGTCGCTCGAGTCGGTGACTATGACGATCGTGTCGTCGACACTCGCGCAGGCGAGTGCACGTTCGATCACGAGCTGCGGCGCGATCATCGACCTGCCTCCGATCGGGTGTTGAGGACGTTGACGCCGCGGAACAGCGCCGACGGGCAACCGTGGCTGACGGCGGCAACCTGGCCGGGCTGCGCCTTGCCGCAGTTGAAGGCACCGCCGAGCCGCCAGGTGGACGGTCCGCCGAGCATCTCCATCGAACCCCAGAATTCCGTGGTGGTCGCCTGATACGCAACATCGCGCACTTGGCCGTCGAGCATGCCGTTGCGAATGCGATAGAAGCGTTGACCGGTGAACTGGAAGTTGTACCGCTGCATGTCTATCGACCAGGATTTGTCGCCGACGACGTAGAGGCCGTCCTCCACCGCACCGATGAGGTCGGCAGTCGTTCGATCGGTGTCCGGGTCCGGCTGCAGCGACACATTCGCCATACGTTGGATCGGAACGTGATGTGGAGAATCCGCGTATGCGCACCCGTTGGACCGTTCCAGCCCGAGCCGGGGAGCGAAAACACGATCGAGTTGATAACCGACCAGTGTCCCGTCGCGGACCAGATCCCACCGTTGCGAGGCCACTCCGTCGTCGTCGTAACCGATGCTGGCCAGTCCGTTGACTTCGGTCCGATCGGCAGTGACATGCATGACGGGCGATCCGTAGCGCAACGTGCCCAATTGGTCCGGCGTCGCGAAAGAGGTGCCTGCGTATGCCGCCTCGTAGCCGATGGCTCGATCGTATTCTGTTGCGTGCCCGATGGATTCGTGAATGGTCAGCCACAGGTTGGTCGGGTCGATGACGAGGTCGGTCGGTCCGGCCACCACGGTCGGTGCCTTCACCTTCTCGGCCAGCCATTCCGGAATTCGGGCCAACTCGTCGGCCCAGTCCCAGGTGCTGGTTTCGCCGAGGTATTCCCAACCGCGTCCCACCGGTGGCGCGAGGGTGCGCATGGTTTCGAAGGCACCGACGGACCGGTCGACGGTTGTTGCCTCGAACTGGGGATGCAGTCGCACCCTCTGCTGGGTGATGCTGCTGCCGGCCAGATCGGCGTAGAAGGATTGCTCTTTGACCTGTAGCACCGAAGCGGTGACGTGGTCCACGCCGTCCGACGCGGCCAGGCGGGACGAGTACTCCGCGAGCAACCCCACCTTGTCGGCGGTGGGTACCTCGAACGGATCGATGTCGTAGTCCGATACCCAGGTCGCATCCGAGTAGACCGGCTCGAACGCGAGCTCCACCCGTTCGCGATTGAGCGCACGCAGTGCCGTAGCCACCTCGACTGCCTGACGGGCTGTCTCGGCAGCCGCGTCGGTGCCGAGTTCGGCATGGGAGGCGAACCCCCAGGTCCCGTCGACCACCACCCGCACGGCGAGGCCGATCTCACCGGCATCGACCGAGGATTGAACCGAGCCGTCGCGCAGCGAGATCGACTGCGTCGTCAAACGCTGCACGCGCACATCGGCATGGGTGGCTCCGGCCGAGCGTGCTGTGCTCAGTGCGGCATCCGCGAGGTCCCGCAGGGGCAGGGCGAGGAAGTCGGCGTCGACCGACCGATCCGGTTGTCTCGTCACTGCACCGACGCTAGCCGAACTGCTGCCAGCCGAGTCGGAGAACCATCCCCACCACGACGACGAGCAGGACGATTCGGACGAAACCGGCCCCTCTGGCCACCGCTGTTCTGGACCCGACGACCGCCCCGAAGACGTTGCACACCGCCATGGCAGCTCCGAGTTGCCAGTACACACTGCCGGTGGCGGCGAAGAACGCGAGGGCCCCGACGTTGGATCCGACATTGATCACCTTGGCCATCGCAGCACTGCGCACGAATTCCGTTCCGAGCATCGTGGCGAACACGATGATGAGAAACGTGCCGGTTCCGGGCCCGAGGATTCCGTCGTAGAAGCCAATCCCCGCTGCCGCGAGACCGACGATGATCAGAACTTTGCGATGCGTCGGCGGCGACGACGCCACGGTTCGACCGATGGTAGGACGATACGTCACGAGTACTGCCACACCGACGAGAACGACCATGATGATCGGGATGAACAGCTCACGGTCGATCAGCGAGACTGCGGCAGCACCGGCCGCCGAGGTCACCGCGGCGAGGACACCGGCCGGAACCAGGACTGTCCAGTTCAGCGAGACCTTCCGAGCGAAGGTCACGACTGCGGCGACGGTACCGAACACCGCGGTCGCCTTGTTGGTCGCCAGCGCCGCCTGCTGCGTCAGTTGTGGTGCCACGAGCAGAATTGCGGGCAGCAGGATCAGGCCGCCTCCACCGACCACGGCGTCGACCCAGCCAGCGGCTGTCGCAGCCACCATCAGCAGTCCCCAGTCCGCGGCAGTCATACGGCAAACTCAATCACATGCGTCGTTTCAGCCTGTGGCTCCGTGGGCAGCCCTTCGTAGCCGATGCGTTGCTGGCGGCAGGACTGTTCGTCGTCGAGATCTTGGTGTTCGTCAGTTCTGCCGATGGACTGAACGGGCCGTTGTTTCTCGTGTTCTCGGTCGTGTTGGCGGTACCCGTTGCATGGCGGCGACGCTTTCCCCGGTCGATCGCGGCTTTCACTCTGGTGGCCACGGGCATCTGCGATATCGCGGGCGCCTTGGTGGGCGACGCCGTCAACGGTCACCCGGCGACGCTGGCTCTGCCGACCATGCTGTACACCCTGGTTGCGTACGTAGGACGAGTTCAGGGTGCCGTCTACGCCGTTGCTCTCGCGGCGTATTCGGTAGCGTCCATGCTGCTGTTCGACCAGCCGATCTTCACGACACTGTTGTTCGGTGCGCTTCTCTACGCGCTGTCCTGGCTCGCGGCGGAGTTTCTCGGTGCTCGGCGGGCCTACGACGAGGCGACTCAGGCTCGACTGGTCGTCGCCGAGTACGACCGAGACCGCCGCGCCGAGGAGGCCGTGATCGCGGAACGCACGCGCATCGCGCGTGAACTTCACGACGTCATCGCCCACAGCGTCAGTGTCATGGTGGTTCAGGCCGACGGCGCCTCGTACGCCATCCGGCGCAATCCCGAGCGAGCCGAGCAGGCTGTGGCCAACATTTCCGCGACCGGTCGGCTTGCGCTGGCAGAGCTGCGCCGAACCGTCGCACTGATGCGCACCTCCCCGGACTCGGACGACATGCCTCACTACGGCACAGCCGGCCTCGCCCGGGTGGTCGAGATGATGGGCCGCGCCGGGTTGTACGTCGAGCTCGAGCAGACCGGAAATCTCGACGACATCAGCCCGGCAATCAGCCTGGGCGTGCATCGTGTGGTGCAGGAATCGCTCACCAACGTTCTACGGCACGCCGGCCACGCCCCGCGCGCCGTGGTCAAAGTGGTCCGGGAAGAAAATGTCGTCACCGTCGAGATCTCCGACAACGGCACCGGCACCGGCGCGGTCTCATCCGTGGACGGCGGCGGACACGGACTGCTCGGGATGCGGGAGCGGGTGGCCGTGCTGCAGGGCACGCTGCACGCGGGCCGCACTCCGCACGGCAGCTGGCTCGTGCGAGCGACGCTGCCGATCGAGTGAGGGCTAGGTGCTTTTTACAGCTAGGTTGGATCGGTGCCGATCACCGTTGTCGTCGTGGACGACCAAGAGCTCATGCGCATGGGATTGAACATGGTGCTCGAGGCCCAGGACGACATCGAGGTGGTCGGTGAGGCATCCGACGGTGCCGGTGCCATCGAGGCCGTGGGCAGGCTGGCACCGGCTGTGGTGTTGATGGACGTCCGCATGCCCGGCATCGACGGTGTGTCCGCCACGCGATCCATTACCGAATCCAGTTCCGATACAAGGGTTTTGGTGATGACGACATTCGATCTCGACGAGCATGTCCTGGGAGCGCTTCGGGCGGGCGCAAGTGGATTCCTGCTCAAGGACACACCACCAGAGGATTTGGTATCCGCAATTCGCAGTGTGGCCGCAGGCGATGCCGTCGTCTCACCGAAGGTCACCAAGCGGCTGCTCTCGCGGTTCGTCGCCCAGTCCGTTTCGACCACCGATGCGTCGGTTCTCGACGCACTGACCGGTCGTGAGCGGGAGGTACTGGTGCACTTGGCGACCGGTCTGTCCAATGCCGAGATCGCGGCGGTACTGCACCTGTCCGAGGCGACGATCAAGACGCACATCGGACGGATTCTGACGAAATTGGACGTGCGCGACCGAGTACAGGCGGTCGTGCTCGCGTACGAGACCGGTCTCGTACGACCGGGTTCCTGAGAATTTCTCGGCAAACAGGGCACTTCGGGAGCGATTTCGTCGGCTCGAGCGTTGTACCGGTCAAGCGAAGAAAGGACCGTCATGCTCGCTCTGTTCGTACTTTATGTCGTCGTCGAGGTCGCCGCACTGGTCGCCGTCTCGAGCGCGCTCGGTGTGCTGTGGACCGTGGTGTTGTTGATCGGTGGATCGCTGATCGGCTCGCTGCTGGTGCGGTCGCAGGGTAGACGCGTACTGGACGGTCTGCGGAGAGCATCGCGCGGTGAGCGGTCGGCCAGCGGCGCAGTGGCCGACGGCGCTCTGTTCGCGGCGGGGTCCGTGGCGATGTTCGTTCCCGGCCTGGTGACCACGGTGATCGGTTTGCTGCTGCTGATCCCGCCGACTCGGTGGCTGTTGCGCCCGGCCGTGATGTGGGCGGCTGCGCGCTGGCTGCCCCAGGTCGCCACTGCGACGCGGCGCATGCGTCCGACCGTCATCGACGGCGAGATCCTCGACGATCGCGTCGAAACACCGGGCACAGCGTCATCGGCGGCGGGTTCTGCACTCGTCCTCGAAGGTCAGGTCATCGAGGCGGACCGTGACGATCAGCCGACCGGGGATTTCCGGAAGCCGCATCGGTAGGGGCAGACTGGTCGTTCGTGACCACCGAATTGTTCTGCGGCGGACGGATCTACAGTCCGATGGCCTCGGACGCCACCGCCATGGCCGTGACCGATGGAGTCGTCAGTTGGATCGGTGAGGATCGCACCGGCCGTGCGCTTCATCCCGGAGTGCCCGTCACCGACCTGGCCGGCTCCTTCGTGGCACCGGCTTTCGTCGACACACACGTACACGTCACCGATCTGGGGTTGTCCCTGATCGGACTCGATCTGTCCCACTGCCGATCCCTCGACGACTGCATGCGCGCACTCGCCGAGTACGCAGCGAAGACGTCCGACGCACTGGTGTGGGGGCACGGCTGGGACGAATCGGAGTGGATCGAACGGCGGTCACCGACGACGTCCGATCTCGATGCAGCAGCTCCGGGCCGGCCGGTGTACCTCACGCGAGTCGATTCACACTCGGCAGCCGTCTCGACGCCGTTGCGGGCGGCGGCGTCCGGTATCGACACCGCCACGGGGTTCTCGCCGCAGTCCCCGCTCACTGCCGATGCGCACCACCTCGCGAGGCAGACGGCTCGCGCCATGCTCACCACGGACACCCGCACCCGGGCCCGTAAGGCGGCGCTGGACGACGCAGCAGCGAAGGGAATCGTCGCCGTGCACGAATGCGGGGGCCCGATCGTGTCGGGAATCGACGACTTCCGTGAACTGATGGCTACCGCACACGGGGTGGAAGTGCGCGGCTACTGGGGCGAGCCGGTCGACACGGCCGAGCAGGCACGGCAGCTGCTCGCCGACACCGGGGCGCACGGCCTGGCCGGCGACATCTTCGTCGATGGCTCGCTGGGGTCGCGAACCGCGTGGTTGTCCTCTCCCTATGCGGACGGCCCCGGAACGGGAGTCTCCTACCTCGACGTCGACGCGATCACCGCGCACATCTCGGCCTGTACCGCGGCCGGGGTCCAAGCCGGCTTCCACGTCATCGGAGATGCCGCGGTCTCGGCCGCCGTCACTGCCTTCGCGCGTGTGGTGGCCGAACTCGGCACACCTGCCGTTGCTGCATGCGGACACCGGCTCGACCATCTGTCGATGGTGACACCGGAACAGTCCGATCTTCTGGCCTCGTGGGGCGTGATAGCGAGCGTGCAACCGCTGTTCGACTCGCTGTGGGGTGGTTCGGAAGGACTCTATGCGGCACGGCTCGGTGCCGAGCGCGGCGCCGCACTCCATCCGTTCGCTCGATTGGCCTCGGCCGGCGTCGCCCTCGCGTTCGGTTCCGACGCACCGGTCACGCGCCTCGATCCATGGGCGACGGCGAGGGCCGCCGTCAACCACCACACGCCCGGCAGTGCCGTTTCACCCCGAGCTGCGTTCTCCGCGGCGACCCGGGGAGCGTGGCGCGCGGGCGGAGTCCGAGACGGCGTGGCGGGCACGCTGGTGCCGGGTGCGCCCGCATCATTCGCGGTGTGGGACGTCGACGAACTCGTTGTTCGGGCCCCCAAAGACAGCGTCCAACGCTGGTCGACGGACCCACGGGCCGGAGTGTCTCCGCTGCCCAGCCTCGACGCGTCGGCCGAGAGCCCACGTTGTTCGATGACCGTGCATCGCGGCAAGGTCATCCATGAAGGGTGACAGTGTTCCGGCGGTCGCGACGACGCCGTCACGGGGTGATCGTCTACGCAGGGCCACCGTGTCGACCCTGCTCTCGGTCGGTGCCGGTGTACTGATCTTCGCGAGCTTCCCTCCTCGGGCCCTGTGGTTCCTGGCACCGATCGGCATTGCGGTACTGGCGCTGGTGTTGACCGGGTTCGGCGGTCGACGATCGGTGTCACTGAAGGCAGGCTTCGGCTACGGGTATGCCGCCGGCCTCGGATTCTTCGTTCCGCTGCTGCCGTGGATAGGTGTGTACGTGGGGCCGATGCCGTGGTTGGCGTTGGCTGCCGCCGAGTCCGTCTTCGTGGGATTGTTCGGGGCACTCGGCGTAGTTGCAGCGCGAAGTGCCTGGTGGCCACTGTCGTTGGCGTTGGCGTGGAGTCTGACCGAATGGCTGCGGTCGAGTGTTCCGTTCGGTGGCTTCCCGTGGGGTCGGCTGGCTTTCGGGCAACCCGAGGGTTGGTTGCTGCCGTTGGCGAGCGTGGGAGGCGCACCGCTGCTCAGCTTCGGGGTGGCCCTGACCGGAACCGGCCTGGCGGCGCTGATCCTGGCGAGCTGCCGTCCGCGCACTGTGCGATCCTTCGTCGTTCCCGTGGCCACGACAACGGTCGCGTCCATCTTCGCGCTTGCTCTGCTACCGACTCTGCACACCAACGACGCGGAGGACGGCGAACGCACGGTCACCATCGCTGCCGTGCAGGGAAGCGTTCCGCGATTGGGTCTGGATTTCAACGCACAGCGCCGCGCAGTTCTGGACAATCACGTCCGGGAGACCTTGACTCTGGCCGCCGATGTCGAGGCGGGCAGACAACCCGCTCCGGATCTCGTCGTGTGGCCGGAGAACGCGTCCGATATCGACCCGTTGCGCAATCCCGACGCTGCGACTCTCATCACACGAGCCTCGGTTGCCGTCGGCGCGCCGATCCTCGTCGGCACGGTGCTCGTCAATGCCGACGGCACGAACTCGAATTCCGTCATTGCATGGAACGGTGACGACGGCCCCGGCGAGAGGCACGACAAAAAGATAATTCAACCGTTCGGCGAGTACTTGCCCTACCGAAGCTTTTTCCGTTTGTTTTCGGAATATGCCGACCGGGCGGGATATTTCGTCCCCGGCAGTGGTAACGGCGTGGTGCACGCCGCAGGAATAGCCGCCGGAATAGCGACGTGCTATGAGGTCGCATTCGATCGCGCCCTCGAGGAATCGGTCAGGTCCGGAGCGGAATTCATCGCCATCCCCACCAACAACGCGACCTTCGGCGACACCGAAATGACCTACCAGCAACTTGCGATGTCGCGAGTACGGGCAGTCGAACACGGAAGGACTGTCGTGGTGGCCGCGACGAGTGGCGTCAGCGCGATAGTCTCGCCCAACGGCGCCGTGTTGCAACAGACGCCGCTGTTCACCCCAGACGTACTCGTTTCGAGTGTTGCGCTGCGCCGAACGCACACCGTCGCCACTCGGCTGGGCTTCGGATCAGAGCTGATCCTGTGCCTTTCTGCTGTCGGTGCACTCGGTGCGACCCTGCTGATCAGGCGGCGCGAGTTGCCACACAAACAAACATGAAGTCGGTAAATGCGGCATTTTACCGATCGCTGCGCCGGATAAATACCGGGACGTGGCGCCCGTTCCTCTCGAGAAGTCATTCGTTCGATCGAATAGGGCACGTTCGAGTGGCGAACACGGTCACTCCTGTAACAGGCTGGAAGCGGTCGTCGATGCTTCTTATGACTACTGCACAAAAGGCTCCTGCCAATGTTGTATCTTTGTAAGCCGCTGGAGGTGTTGGAGGCCGGGTTTCGGGTGCGGCTTCAGTGGGTGGACGGGCTGGACAGCTTCGGCCACACGTTGTAATGGGATCCAAGGGTCGGCACCGACGTTGCGTTCGTGCCGGACACCTGTTCGGGGAGGGGAAGCTCATGTCGCAGACACATACCCAATCGGTCGTCGTCTCGTACTCGTCCTGCGAACTCACAGTTCGGTCGAAGCGGTAGAACCAGGGAGCCGCCCCGTTTCAATCCGGTCGGCGATGCGCGACGAAGCAATACGAGCCCTTTCAGTACATCGAGCGTGTGTGAACCGACACGAACGCAGACCAGAACGGAAGCCAGAATTGCTCAATCGCGCGCACAAGCCGCCGCGGCTCGACACCCCGAACCGGACCGAAACGTCCGAGCCGATGAATTCGGCGTCGGATTTCGCCACCGCGACCGTGCCGCCGAAGGGCAAGTGAATGCGCGCAACAACGACCGGTGGGTCTCAGACGCCCCCGACCGGCACCGGTTTCGAAAACGGCTTCCCACTCTCCTCCGCCCAGCGGGGAATGTGGTTCGCTCAGCAGCTGGCCCCTGACGTTGCAGTCTGCATCGCCCAGTACGTCGACCTGCGAGGCAACCTCGACATAGCAGTGCTGCAGGAAGCATCGGCTCAGGCCGGACACGAGTTCCAGTCCGCCTACCTCCGTCTGGCCGAGATCGACGGAGAGGCCGTTCAGCTGGTCGATCATTCGATCGACCAATCCGTGCACTATCTGGATCTTCGCGGCGAGGACGATCCGATGTCCTCGGCGCTGCAGTGGATCGACCACAACTACGTGCAGCCGGTCGACATGGAGAACGATCCGCTGGTCGAGAGCTGGATCATTCAGGTCGAGGACGAGCGCAACCTCTGGTACAGCAAGATCCACCACGTGGCCCTGGACGGCTACGGTGCCATGACGCTCGTCAACCGCACCGCAGCGCTGTACACAGCCGCCGTCGAGCACTCCGAACCCGAGCCCAACAAGGCGGCCGAGTTGCGCCGTCTGTACGAGCTCGATCAGGAGTACCGGACGTCGACACGCTTCGAGTCCGACAAGGAATATTGGGTCGCCCGCGCCGCCGACATTCACGACGGAGCAACTCTGTCGAACACGGACGGCCGCACGATTGCCGCGAGCAAGTTGCGCAGCATCGCTCTGCCCGCCGACGTCGTCACCGCTCTCGAAGAGTCCGATTCCACCAAGGGCGGAACCTCGGCCGCGGTGTTCATCGCCGCGTTCGGCTGTTACCTCTCGCGAATGACCGGACGAGACGACGTACTGGTCAACATTCCGGTGTCCGCCCGAACCACGGCGTTGCTCCGCCGATCCGGCGGAATGCTGGTCAACGTCGCACCGATTCCGATGCACGTCCGAGAGGACGCCACCGTCGGTGAACTGGTCCAGCAGGTCCAGCTCGAGTTGATGGGCGCGCTTCGGCACCAGCGGTTCAGCATCGAGGACATCCGGCGCGAGCTGGCGGCCTCGGGCAGCGACAAGCAGCTCACCGGGCCGATGGTCAACATGATGCTGTTCCACCAGCAGATCAACCTCGGTTCCATTGTCGGCGAGTTCAACATCGTCACGTCTGGGCCGGTGGAGGACCTTCTGGTCAACGTGTACCAGAGTGGTTCACCTGCAAGAACATTCGTCGACTTCAGGGCCAACCCGAACCGGTACGACGACGACGACCTCACGGCGCACCACTCGAGTTTCGTGGATATGGCCGAAGCATTCATCGCGGCCGCCCCCGATGTCGTTGTCGCCGAAGTACATCCGGACAGCGCCAAGGAAGGCCGTCGACGCCGACGCGCCGCCGCTCAGCTCGCCTACTGGACGGATCGACTCTCCGATTCTCCGGACCTGATCGGCATCCCCAGCGATCGCGTCCGTCCTTCACGTATCGGCCATGTTCGCGCATCGCACGAGATCACCCTCGGATCCACCTCCTGGGCAGCAGTCGAACAACTGGCCGCCGACCGGGCGACAACGCCGTTCGTGGTGTTCGAATCCGTTCTCGCCGTGCTTCTTTCACGCCTTGCCAGCACCGACGACGTCTCGATCGCCGTGCCCGTCGACAGCGGCGAAACCGTCGTTCTGCGAACCAACCCGAACGGACGGCAGCCTTTCGGCGACTTCGTCGCTGCGACCCAGGTCGATTTCGACGCTGCACTCGCACACGGTGACGTGGCGTTCGACGACGTCGTCGGCGCGCTCGGTCTGTCTCGGTCCGGCTCGCACAGCCCGCTGGCTCAGGTTGCGCTTCGATTCGGTCCCGCAGTTCTGCCGCACGACGGAATCGACATGGATCTGGTCGTCACCGTGAACGAGTCCGATTCGGTCGGTGTCGTTTTCGATTACGCCACAGAACTGTTCGACGCCGCGAGCATGTCGCAATTCGGCCGCCGAGTGGTCCGAATTCTCGATGCGCTCACGGATGCACCCGAGCTGCTGATCGGTGACGTGGACATGCTGTCCGCGGCCGAGCGTGCTCGACTGGCTCCGGTTCGTGGTCCGCGGTCTGTGGTGGGTGTGGTGTTGCCGGAGTTGTTGGCTGGTGCGGTGGGTGTGGCTGGTGTCGGTGGTGTTGCGGTGGTGTCGGGTTCGCGGGTGCTTTCGTATGGTGAGTTGGATGCGGCGTCGTCGCGGTTGGCGCGGATGTTGATGTCGTGTGGTGTGGGTCCGGGGTCGTTCGTGGCGTTGGCGTTGTCGCGGTCGGTGGAGTCTGTGGTGGCGGTGTGGGCGGTGGCGAAGGCCGGTGGTGCGTTCTTGCCGGTGGATCCGAATTATCCGGTGGATCGGATCGAGCACATGTTGGTCGATTCGGGTGCTGTGGTGGGTGTGACGTTGGGTGCTCATGTGGGTGCGGTGTCGGGTGTGGGTGGGGTGTCGTGGGTGGTGCTCGATGATCCGGATGTGGTGGCGGATCTGGCGTTTCGGTCGGCTGCTCCGGTGTTGGATGCCGAGCGTTCGGGGGTGTTGCGTCTCGATGATGCGGCGTATCTGATTTATACGTCGGGGTCCACTGGTGTGCCCAAGGGTGTGGTGGTCACTCATCGTGGTGTGGGGAACTTGGCTGCGGAGGAGCGGGTTCGGTTCGGTGTGGGTCCCTCGTCTCGGGTGTTGGCGTTTGCGTCGCCGAGTTTCGATGCGTCGATTCTCGAGTTCGTGTTGGCGTTTTCGGGTGGGGCGACGATGGTGATTGCTCCGCCGTTGGTGTTCGGTGGGGTGGAGTTGGCGTCGTTGCTCGCCGAGGAGCGGGTCTCGCATGCGTTCGTGACTCCTGCGGCGTTGGCGTCGGTGGATCCGGTGGGGTTGGATTCGGTTCAGGTTGTGGTCACCGGTGGTGATGTGTGTGCGCCGGAGTTGGTGGCGCGGTGGGCGCCGGGTCGGCGGATGTTCAATGCGTACGGTCCGACGGAGGCGACGATTTTCTCGTCGATTTCGTCGGCGTTGGTGGTGGGGGAGTCGGTCGATATCGGTTCTCCGACTATCGGTTTCGCGGAGGTGGTGTTGGATGCGCGGTTGAATCCGGTGCCGGTGGGTGTGGTGGGTGAGTTGTATCTGGCGGGTCCGGCGTTGGCTCGTGGGTATCACGCTCGGTTGGGTTTGACGGCGGAGCGGTTCGTGGCCAATCCGTTCGGTGGTGCGGGTTCGCGGATGTATCGCACCGGTGATGTGGTGCGGTGGAATGCGTCGGGTGCGTTGGAGTATGTGGGGCGTAGCGATTTTCAGGTGAAGGTGCGTGGTTTCCGGATCGAGTTGGGTGAGGTCGATTCGGTGTTGGCGGCTGTGCCGGGTGTCGATTTTGTGGTCACGGTGGGGCGTGAGAGTGCGGCCGGGGCGACGGTGTTGGTGTCGTATGTGTTGCCGGTGGCGGGGACGGTTCTCGATGCGGCGTCGTTGCGGGAGCATGTGGGGTCGGTGTTGCCGGCGCATATGGTGCCGTCGGCGTTGGTGATGCTCGAGTCGATTCCGTTGACTCCGGCAGGCAAACTCGACCGAAACGCACTACCCGAACCGGAACTCGGATCGCACGGTGCGTTCGAGGCCGCGCAGACGGAGTACGAAGCCGCTGTGGCCGCTGTCTTCTGCGACGTTCTCGAGGTCGATCGGGTCGGTGTGACCGACAGCTTCTTCGATCTCGGCGGAAACTCGCTGGTGGCAACGCGATTGATCGCGCGAGCCAATTCTGCCCTCGGAACCGATCTGAAGGTTCTCGACCTGTTCGAGGCATCGACGGTGCGCACACTGGCAGAACGTGCGGAGGCAAAGGGTGCCTCGTTGCACCGCCGCCCGGCACTCGTGGCTGTCGAACGACCCGAGTCCGTTCCGCTCTCTCTCGCTCAGCAGCGAATGTGGTTCATCAACCAGTTCGATGTGGCGTCGCCCGCGTACAACATTCCACTCACCGTCCGTTTGACGGGTCGCCTGGACGTCACCGCGATGTCCGCGGCTATCGGCGACGTGCTGTCGCGCCACGAATCTCTCCGGACGGTGTTTCCCACCGTGGGAGATCTGCCGAACCAGGTCATCACCCCGGTCGAGGACGTCACCGGACCCAACCTCCCACTCGACTTCGTCGAGGTCGACGGCGCATCTGTAGATGCGCTCGTCCGCACCTCTGCGACAACAGGATTCGACGTCACGGTCGATCTTCCGTTCCGGGCCGTGCTGTATCGGACCGGCACGGAAAGTTTTGTGCTCGCCATCGTGGTACACCACATTGCTGCCGACGGTGCCTCGATGGCACCGCTGGCGCGCGACGTCATGGTCGCCTACGGTGCCCGGTCTGCGGGATCGGCTCCGATGTGGGATCCCCTGGCCGTGCAGTACGCGGACTTCGCCTTGTGGCAACATGCCGTCCTCGGCAACGAGAACGACCCCACATCCGTGGCATCGCGGCAGATCGACTTCTGGCAGTCGGCACTGGCAGATCTACCCGACGTGTTGCCGATGCCGCTCGATCGACCACGGCCCATTCGGCAGTCGATGCGTGGCAGCGTCACCCCGTTCACCATTCCGGCCGATGTCGCCGCTCGATTGTCTTCGGTTGCGGCCGAACACGAGTCGACGCTGTTCATGGTGGTCCACTCCGCGCTTGCTTTGCTGCTCGCCCGGTTGAGCGGCACCCGCGACATCGCTATCGGAACCCCGATCGCCGGTCGAGGGGACGCAGCCCTCGACGATCTGGTCGGTATGTTCGTCGGCACGCTCGTGCTGCGTACACAGGTCGAGCCGCACGCGACTTTCGGCGAGTTGTTGGCCGGTACCCGACGATCCGATCTCGCGGCGTTCGACAACACCGACATTCCGTTCGAGCGACTCGTCGATGTGCTCGATCCGGCGAGATCGACCGATCATTCGCCGCTGTTCCAGGTTCTCCTCGAATTCCAGAACAACGCCGCGGCCACGCTGGAACTGCCCGATCTCACCGTCGAGTTCGAGGAAATCAGCACCGACACAGCGAAGTTCGATCTGCAACTACGGGTCGATCAGAACCCCGCCGACGAGTCCGGTGCGTTGTCGGCCGCCTTCACCTACGCCACAGATCTGTTCGATCCCGATACCATCGACCGATTCGTCGACCGCTTCCTGCGAATCGTCTCCACCATCGGCACGTCGACCGACGTCCGAACCGGCGACATCGACATCCTCTCCGCGGCCGAACGGGAACTCGTTCTGTTCGAGTGGAACGACACCGCACGACTGATCGAATCGTCTTCGGTCCACCAGCAGATCCCGGCCGGAGACATCGGCGTCACGCTGAGCAGTATGTTCGACCGGCAGGTGCTCCGCAGTCCGTACTCGACCGCGCTGGTGTTCGAGGACGAGCACATCACGTATCTCGAACTGGACGAGCGTGCCAATCAGCTCGCTCGGCACCTCATCTCGCTCGGCGTGGCTCCGGAATCCCACGTCGGCCTGGCAATGCGACGATCGATCGACCTGCTCGTGGGCATGTACGCCATCGTCAAGGCCGGTGGTGCGTATGTGCCGATCGACCCGGACCATCCGGTCGAGCGGTCGTCCTACGTGCTGTCGAGTGCTCAACCGGTGTGCATTCTCACCACGAGCCGCGACTGGATCAACATTCCGGTGGCAACTCCCGTTCTCGCCGTCGATCTGTTGGACGTCTCCGATCGCGATCACTCGTCGGTCACCGATGTCGATCGACTGGGCAGCCTGGGTGGCTCGAACACCGCCTACGTGATCTACACCTCCGGTTCCACCGGCCGGCCCAAGGGCGTGGCAGTCACGCACTCCGCCATAGTGAATCGCCTGCTGTGGATGCAGCACGAGTATCGCCTCGAGCCCGCCGACACCGTTCTGCAGAAGACGCCCGCCACCTTCGACGTCTCGGTGTGGGAATTCTTCTGGCCACTTCAGGTGGGCGCCAAACTCGTGGTGGCAGAACCCGACGGACACCGCGACCCCGCGTACCTGTCCCGCATCATCGCCGACGAACACATCACCACCGTGCACTTCGTACCGTCGATGCTCGCTGTGTTCGCGGCCGGCGCCCGGGCTGCAGAGTGCACATCGCTGCGGCTCGTCTTCTGCAGTGGCGAGGCACTTCCGCCTGCCACCGCGGCACAGTTCGCTCAGTTCTCCCTTGCGGAGTTGCACAATCTCTACGGTCCGACCGAAGCCGCAGTCGACGTCAGCTACTACCACGTGACCGGACGGGATCCGGTCTCCATCCCCATCGGCGCACCGGTGTGGAACACCCGGTTGTACGTGCTCGACGCGTCTTTGCGGCTGGCACCGATCGGCGCACCCGGCGAGCTGTATCTCGCGGGTGTCCAACTCGCACGCGGTTATGTAGGCCGCGGCGATCTGACGGCAGATCGCTTCGTCGCCGACCCGTTCGGGGAACCGGGTGAGCGGCTCTACCGCACAGGCGATCTGGTCCGCTGGCGCGCCGACGGTGAGCTCGAGTACATCGGCCGTACCGATTTTCAGGTCAAGTTGCGCGGCCTGCGCATCGAACTGCCCGAGATCGAAGCCGTCCTGCTGCGGTCCGAGTCGGTCGCCCAAGCGATCGCATTGGTACACAAGGACCCCAACACCGGTGAGACGCTGGTTGCGTACGTCGTGGGCGCACACGGTGTTGCCGTCTACCCCACCGATCTGACGGCCGAGGCCGCGCGGCGGCTTCCGGCCTACATGGTGCCCTCGCACGTGGTGGTGCTCGATTCGCTGCCGGTCAACGCCAGCGGAAAGCTCGATCGAAAGGCGTTGCCTGCACCCGAGTTCACCGTCGCCGCTGCGGAATTCGTCGGTCCCGAGAACCCCGTCGAAGAAATCGTGGCCGGCATTTTCGCTGACCTGCTCGGCATTTCCCAGGTGGGCGTCACGTCGAGCTTCTTCGAGATCGGTGGCAACTCGCTGATCGCGATGCGATTGGTAGCGCGGGTCAATGCCGCACTCGGAAGCAATATCGGTATCCGGGATCTGTTCGACGCGCCCACCGTGCGCGCATTGTCCGCAGGCATCGACATCCGCGAACACGACGCCGACGCGGCTCCACGACTGATTCCGCAGGAGCGGCCCGACGTAGTGCCGCTGTCGCTGGCGCAGCAACGAATGTGGTTCATCAATCAGTACGACACCGAGTCGGCTGCCTACAACGTCGCGTTCGCCATGCGACTGAGCGGTGCCCTCGACGTCGACGCGATGCGATCGGCCATCGGCGATGTGCTGACGCGGCACGAGTCTCTTCGCACGATGTTCCCGCTGTCCGACGACGGCCCTGTGCAATCGATTCTCGATGTGGCGTCGGCACTGCCGGATCTGACTCCGATCACTGCGGACGACGACCGGCATGTGCACGAACTGATCGGCGATGTCGCCGGCTCGGGCTTCGACGTGGTGGCGGACGTTCCGTTGCGCGTCAGATTGATCCGGGAGCGCGAGAACGAGCACGTACTCGTCATGGTGGTGCACCACATCTCCTCCGACGGCTTCTCCAGCGCCCCGCTGGCCCGCGATCTGATGGTGGCGTACAGCGCCCGTGCCGCAGGGCATGCGCCGAGCCAGGAACCGTTGCCGGTCCAGTACGCCGATTACGCACTGTGGCAGCGTCGATACCTCGGCACGGAGTCCGATCCCGAGTCGCTGATGGCACAGCAATCGACCTACTGGGTCGACACACTGTCCGGCAGCCCCGAGGTTCTGCCGCTGCCAACCGATCGCCCCCGCCCGGCGGTGGCGTCTCTGCGCGGCGAGTCGGTCTCGTTCGAGATCGACGCTGCCATCCATGCGCGGCTCGCAACTGTTGCTGCCGAGCACAATTCGAGCTCGTTCATGATCGTGCACGCCGCATTGGCCGTCCTTCTCGCCCGACTGTCCGGCACCGAGGACATCTCGGTGGGAACGCCGATCTCGGGTCGAGGGGATGCTGCGCTCGACGAGCTCGTCGGCATGTTCGTCAATACGCTCGTGCTACGCACCCAGGTGCCGGGCTCCACTCGTTTCGAGGATCTCCTCTCGGACGTGCGTGCCACCGACCTTGCGGCGTTCACACACTCGGACATCCCGTTCGAGCGCGTGGTCGATGCGGTCGATCCCGCGAGATCGACCGCCCATGCGCCGTTGTTCCAGGTGATGCTCGAGTTCCAGCACACCGACCGACCGACGGTGACGTTGCCCGGTCTGTCGATCGAGGGCATCGAACTGCCCAATCACATCTCCAATTTCGACCTGCAGTTGACGGTCTCGGAAGAATTCGACAAATTCGGGGCACCGGTCGGCATCGAAGCCGGTTTCCGTTACGCCACAGAACTGTTCGATGCCGACACGGTCCGAGTCCTCGCCGACCGCCTCGCGCGAATCCTCGATGTCGTGACGACGGACCCGTCCGTCCGAATCGGGGACATCGACATTCTGTCGAACGACGAATACGCCTCCCTGGCTCCGGTTCGTGGTCCGCGGTCTGTGGTGGGTGTGGTGTTGCCGGAGTTGTTGGCTGGTGCGGTGGGTGTGGCTGGTGTCGGTGGTGTTGCGGTGGTGTCGGGTTCGCGGGTGCTTTCGTATGGTGAGTTGGATGCGGCGTCGTCGCGGTTGGCGCGGATGTTGATGTCGTGTGGTGTGGGTCCGGGGTCGTTCGTGGCGTTGGCGTTGTCGCGGTCGGTGGAGTCTGTGGTGGCGGTGTGGGCGGTGGCGAAGGCCGGTGGTGCGTTCTTGCCGGTGGATCCGAATTATCCGGTGGATCGGATCGAGCACATGTTGGTCGATTCGGGTGCTGTGGTGGGTGTGACGTTGGGTGCTCATGTGGGTGCGGTGTCGGGTGTGGGTGGGGTGTCGTGGGTGGTGCTCGATGATCCGGATGTGGTGGCGGATCTGGCGTTTCGGTCGGCTGCTCCGGTGTTGGATGCCGAGCGTTCGGGGGTGTTGCGTCTCGATGATGCGGCGTATCTGATTTATACGTCGGGGTCCACTGGTGTGCCCAAGGGTGTGGTGGTCACTCATCGTGGTGTGGGGAACTTGGCTGCGGAGGAGCGGGTTCGGTTCGGTGTGGGTCCCTCGTCTCGGGTGTTGGCGTTTGCGTCGCCGAGTTTCGATGCGTCGATTCTCGAGTTCGTGTTGGCGTTTTCGGGTGGGGCGACGATGGTGATTGCTCCGCCGTTGGTGTTCGGTGGGGTGGAGTTGGCGTCGTTGCTCGCCGAGGAGCGGGTCTCGCATGCGTTCGTGACTCCTGCGGCGTTGGCGTCGGTGGATCCGGTGGGGTTGGATTCGGTTCAGGTTGTGGTCACCGGTGGTGATGTGTGTGCGCCGGAGTTGGTGGCGCGGTGGGCGCCGGGTCGGCGGATGTTCAATGCGTACGGTCCGACGGAGGCGACGATTTTCTCGTCGATTTCGTCGGCGTTGGTGGTGGGGGAGTCGGTCGATATCGGTTCTCCGACTATCGGTTTCGCGGAGGTGGTGTTGGATGCGCGGTTGAATCCGGTGCCGGTGGGTGTGGTGGGTGAGTTGTATCTGGCGGGTCCGGCGTTGGCTCGTGGGTATCACGCTCGGTTGGGTTTGACGGCGGAGCGGTTCGTGGCCAATCCGTTCGGTGGTGCGGGTTCGCGGATGTATCGCACCGGTGATGTGGTGCGGTGGAATGCGTCGGGTGCGTTGGAGTATGTGGGGCGTAGCGATTTTCAGGTGAAGGTGCGTGGTTTCCGGATCGAGTTGGGTGAGGTCGATTCGGTGTTGGCGGCTGTGCCGGGTGTCGATTTTGTGGTCACGGTGGGGCGTGAGAGTGCGGCCGGGGCGACGGTGTTGGTGTCGTATGTGTTGCCGGTGGCGGGGACGGTTCTCGATGCGGCGTCGTTGCGGGAGCATGTGGGGTCGGTGTTGCCGGCGCATATGGTGCCGTCGGCGTTGGTGATGCTCGAGTCGATTCCGTTGACTCCGGCAGGCAAACTCGACCGAAACGCACTACCCGAACCGGACTGGTCCGCCCAGGTCACCACGGGCGGCCGCGATGCCGACAATGCGGTCGAGAAGACGCTGGCCGGATTGTTCGCCGAGGTCCTGCGGCTCGACCGCGTCGGCGTCGACGATTCGTTCTTCGCGCTCGGCGGCGACAGCATCATGTCCATTCAGTTGGTCTCGCGCGCCAAGGCGGCCGGCCTCGCCCTCTCGCCGCGAGACGTGTTCGAGCACAAGACAGTTGCCGCGCTGGCCGAGGTGGTCGCAGCCGGTGACGGAACCGCTGCGCTCGTGCTCGAGGAACTGCCGGGCGGCGGTGTCGGAGACGTACCGCTGACCCCGATCGTGGCGTGGATGCTCGATCGCACGACAGTGCTCGACAAGCACACCCAGACCGCTGTCCTGACGCTTCCGGCGGACATCGAACTCGACGTTCTCGAAGCCACTGTCCAGTCGGTTCTCGACCACCACGACATGCTTCGCGGTGTACTGCATCGCGGTGAGCACCCCGCAATGGAGGTTCTTCCCGTCGGATCGGTGTCGGCGCAGTCGGTTGTCCACCGAGTCTCGTCGACAACCGTTCACGGAGCGGAGTTCTCGGAGCAGGCCAGAACCGAGGCCGCGGCAGCGGTGGCCCGCTTGGCACCTGATTCCGGCGTCATGATCCAGATGGTGTGGTTCGACGCAGGCACCGAGGGGAGCCGTCTGCTCGTTGTCGCCCATCACCTGGTGATCGATGGTGTGTCCTGGCGGATTCTTGTTCCGGATCTCGCGTCGGCATGGGCCCAGATCATCGGCGGAAACACACCGGAACTGGCTCCGGTAGGCACCTCGATGCGCCGTTGGTCTCACGGCTTGCGTGAGGTCACTGCGACCCGTGCCGACGAGCTGGAGCTCTGGCGATCTGTTGTGGCGCAACCCGATCCGCTCATCGGATCCCGTGCACTCGATCGCGAGATCGACGTGTACCGGACCGTGGACAAGATCGAGACGACTCTGTCGACCGACGTCACCGAGGGACTGCTCACCGCACTGCCCGACGCGTTCCACGGCAGCGTCAACGACGGTCTTCTCGCAGCTCTGGCCCTTGCCACCGCCGTCTGGCGACGAGGTCGCGGCGTGGTCGTCGACGACGCGCTCATCTCCCTCGAGGGCCACGGCCGTGAGGACCACGTCGTGCCCGGCGCCGATCTCGGCCGCACCATCGGTTGGTTCACCACGATCTACCCGCTCAGATTGACCCTCGACGGTATCGATCTGGACGACGCTCTTGCGGGCGGCGCCGATGCAGCGCGCCTGATCAAGTCGGTCAAGGAGCAATTGCTGGCCGTTCCGGATCACGGCATCGGCTACGGCATGCTGCGATACCTGGACGAGACGGGTGCCGCTGCGCTTCGCGACTTCCCGGCTCCCCAGATCAGTTTCAACTACCTCGGGCGCTACAGCACCGACATTCCGGACGAGCTTCGCGGGCACGGCTGGTTGCCGGTGGACGATTCCGGTGTCGGTGATTCGCAGGACGAGGACCTACCCGTCGCCGCTGTGCTCGACATCAACGCCGTTACCACGGCGACACCGACCGGCCCACGGCTGGAAGCCTCGTTCGCGTTCCCGACAGGGGTTGTCGATGCGGCCGAGGTCGCAGAGCTGGTCGAGCTGTGGCGACAGGCACTCACCGCGCTGACTCTGCTTGCGCAGCGGCCCGGAGCCGGCGGTTTCACTCCGTCCGATCTCGAGCTGGTTCGGCTCGACCAGAACTCCATCGACGATCTCGAACGCGTCTATCCGACACTGGACGACATCTGGTCGATGACGCCTCTGCAGGCCGGTCTGCTGTTCCACGCCGAGCTGTCGGATCAGTCCGTCGATGCCTACATCGTTCAACTCGTGTTGGAACTGCGCGGACACCTCGACGAAGCGCGGTTCCGACGGTCTGCTCAGGCGCTGCTGCGTAGGCACGCCAACCTACGTACCGCCTTCGTGCACAACACCGACGGCGAGTCGATCCAGATCGTTCATCACGAGGTGGACGCACCGTGGTCGTCGATCGACCTTACCGGTCTGGACGTCGACGATCGGGCCGCCGAGCTCGAACGCATCGAACACGAGGACCGCGCCACCCGATTCAACATGGCTCAGGCTCCGCTGCTGCGCTTCATGCTGATCACGGTGGCGCCGGGTGAGTGGCGTCTGGTGATGACCAACCATCACATTCTGCTCGACGGTTGGTCGACGCCGCTGCTGCTCAAGGACCTCTTGACTCTGTACGTGGTCGACGGCGACGAGACCGTGCTCCCACGCGTCCCCGCCTACCGCGACTACCTGTCGTGGCTCGCAAAACGTGACCGTTCGTCGGCGACTGCGGCGTGGACCGACGCGCTCGCAGGACTGTCCGAACCCACTCTGTTGACTCCGGTCGAAAGTCGGCGCCAGGAGTCGACGTTGGCCGGCCGTGCGCTGATCTCGTTGGACACCGCACAGACCGACCGACTGCGGGCCGTCGCCCGAGCACGCGGCGTGACGATGAACTCCATGGTGCAGGCGTCGTGGGCCATGGTCCTCGGTACCTTGACCGGACGCTCCGACGTGGTGTTCGGTGCGACCGTGTCCGGACGACCGCCTGAGGTGTCCGATATCGAGTCGATGGTCGGCTTGTTCATCAACACCCTGCCGGTCAGGATCGTGCTCGATCCATCCGAGACACTCGGTGAATACCTCGATCGGGTGCAGGCCGAGCAGGCTGCTCTGCTCGATCACCACTACCTCGGACTCACCGACATCCAGCGCGCCGTGGGACCGGCCGTCGCCTTCGACACCCTGACGGTGTTCGAGTCCTACCCGATGGACCGCGCAGGACTGTCGGCCGAGACCGACCTCGCCGGCATGCATGTCCACGACGTCCACGACGGCAGCGACACCGCGCAGTATCCACTGACTCTGGTCGCCATGGTCGACGACCGCCTGCACATCGAAGCCAAGTATCTGCCAGAACTGTTCGAGGACAGCGTCGTTCGCGCGACGATCGACAGGATCGTCCGGGTACTGGAGGCCATTGCCACCGATACCGATCGGCGCGTCGGATCGCTGTCACTGC
Organism: Rhodococcus sp. IEGM1428; assembly: GCF_050321865.1. NCBI lineage: Bacteria > Bacillati > Actinomycetota > Actinomycetes > Mycobacteriales > Nocardiaceae > Rhodococcus > Rhodococcus sp. IEGM1428. Next base: position 1,652,789 of record NZ_JBNQFW010000001.1, read on the forward strand.
TGTCCGAGGACGAACTGGGTCGACTGGCCCCGGTTCACGGGCCGGCGTCGTCGGGTGTTCGTCTGCTCCCCGAGATCTTCACCGGTGCAGCGGCAACGAACACCGACGGTCTCGCTCTGTGGAGCGGGGACGGCAGCCTCGGCTACGCCGAGCTGGACGCGCGGTCCTCCGCTCTTGCCCGCGCGCTGATCGCCCGCGGTGCCGGACCGGAAACTGTTGTCGCACTGGCTCTACCACGCTCCATCGATTCGGTTCTCGGTATCTGGGCGGTCGCCAAGACGGGCGCGGCATTCCTGCCCATCGATCCGAGCTACCCCCGCGATCGCGTCGAGCACATGTTGGTCGACTCGGGTGCCTCCATCGGCCTCACACTCGGCACGCATGTCACCGCGGTCGACGGTCTCGGCTCGGCCCGGTGGACCGTCCTCGATCAGGACGAGACACGCGCCGAGCTTGCCGATCTCTCGACCACCCCGGTGCGCGACGACGACCGAGCGCGTCCGATGCACGTCGATCAGGTCGCCTACTTGATCTACACGTCGGGCTCGACCGGTGTGCCCAAGGGCGTCACCGTCACCCATCGCGGTCTTGCGAATCTGGCAGAGGAAGAGCGAAGCCGTTTCGAGGTGACTCCCGATGCTCGAGTTCTGGCTTTCGCTTCGCCGAGCTTCGATGCCTCCATCCTCGAACTGGTCATGGTCTTCTCCGGCGCTGCGACAATGGTCATCGCACCGACCTCGGTGTACGGCGGCACCGAGCTGGCCGCACTGCTCGCCGAGCAGAACGTGACGCACGCGTTCGTCACGCCTGCAGCATTGGCATCGGTCGACCCCGAAGGCCTCACCGAGCTGCGCGTCGTCGCCACCGGTGGAGACGTCTGCCCGCCCGAGCTGGTGGCTCGCTGGGCACCGGGTCGTCTGATGTTCAATGCGTACGGACCCACCGAAGCGACGATCTTCTCGTCGATCAGCGATCCGCTGAGTGTCGATTCCTCTATCGACATCGGTTCGCCGACAATCGGTTTCAGCCAGGTCGTTCTCGACACACGGCTGCATCCCGTTCCGGTCGGAGTTGCGGGAGAGCTGTATCTCGCCGGGCCCGCGCTTGCCCGGGGCTACCATTCCCGATTCGGTCTGACAGCAGACCGATTCGTTGCACATCCCTTCGCCGAGCCGGGTGCGCGGATGTACCGCACCGGAGATGTCGTGCGCTGGACCGAATCCGGGACACTCGAGTACGTCGGGCGCAGCGACTTCCAGGTCAAGGTGCGCGGGTTCCGCATCGAACTGGGCGAGATCGACGCTGTTCTGACCGACGATCCGACGGTCGAATTCGCCACTACGGTCGGGGTCGACGGTCCGACGGGAAACACGATTCTCGTCGCCTACGTTCTCCCGCGACCGGGTCGGCAGATCGACGCCACCGCCTTGCGGACCCATGTGTCGAGTTCGCTTCCCACGCACATGATCCCGACGGCCTTCGTCGCGCTGGAGTCGATTCCGTTGACCCCTGCCGGCAAGCTGGATCGAAAAGCACTGCCTGCTCCCGACCTCCATCTCGGAAGCGATTCACGTGCTCCCCGTACCGAGACGGAGCGGATCATCGCCGACATATTCGGCGAGGTGCTGGGAATCGAGACAGTCGGTATCGATTCGAGCTTCTTCGATCTGGGCGGCGACTCCCTCAGCGCCACCAGACTCACTGCACGAGTGAACACTGCCCTGGACACCGCGATCAGTGTGCGCGCCCTGTTCGAGGCTCCCACTGTCGAGTCGCTCGCCGAGCGCGTGGACAGCAACCCGCTCGGTACGGTTCGCCGCCCCGCACTCGTCGCGAAGCCGCGGCCGAGTTCGATTCCGTTGTCCTTGGCTCAGCAACGGATGTGGTTCATCAACCAGTTCGACGTGACGTCGGCGGCGTACAACATCCCGCTCGCGGTTCGTCTGACCGGTCGTCTCGATATCGCTGCGATGAGCGCGGCCGTCGGCGACGTTCTGGAACGTCACGAGTCGCTGCGCACGGTGTTCCCCACGCAGGGGGAGCGACCCGAGCAGAAGATTCTCGACGTCCGGACGGCATCGACGGAGCTCGACGTCGTCGATCTCGACGCCGGCGAGGTCGTGGCGGCCGTGTCGGCCGCTGCGGCACAGGGATTCGACGTCTCGACCGAGCTGCCCTTCCGTGCGGTTCTGTACCGGTTGGCACCGGACGAGTTCGTGCTCTCGATCGTCGTGCATCACATCGCCGCCGACGGAGCGTCCATGGCGCCGCTGGCGCGAGACGTGATGGTGGCCTACGGAGCCCGTGCCGCAGCCACAGTTCCGATGTGGGTACCGCTCGAGGTTCAGTACGCCGACTTCGCGATATGGCAGCGCGATGTTCTCGGCGACGAGTCCGATCCGTCGTCACTCGCCGCACAACAGCTGGACTTCTGGAAAACCGCCCTGGCGGACCTGCCCGAGGTTCTCCCGCTGCCGTTGGATCATCCCCGCCCGGCCCGTCAATCGTTGCGCGGCAACAGTGTTCGTTTCGAGATCGACCGCGACACCCATGCATCACTAGTCGACGTCGCACGCGCCAACGAGGCAACCGTCTTCATGGCCGTACATGCGGCATGGTCGGTCCTGATGGCGCGACTGAGCGGCACCGAGGACATCGCTGTCGGGACCCCCATCGCAGGCCGCGGCGACGCCGCACTCGACGATCTGGTCGGCATGTTCGTGGGTACGCTCGTTCTGCGCACCGACGTGGCACCGCAGCTCTCGTTCACCGAGCTGCTCCGCGCTACGCGCACAGCCGATCTGGCTGCGTTCGACAACACCGACGTCCCGTTCGAGCGGTTGGTCGACGTACTCGACCCGACGCGTTCGACCGACCACTCGCCGCTGTTCCAGGTTCTGCTCGAATTCCAGAACAACACCTCGGCGACGCTCGAGCTGCCGGACCTGACCGTCCGAGCCGTGGACATCGACGCACACGTGGCGAAGTTCGATCTACAGCTGACCGTTGCGGAGAACTTCGACGAGACCGGTGCGCCGTCCGGGATGACCGCAGCGATCACGTACGCGGTCGATTTGTTCGAGGAATCGTCCGTCCAGGAGTTCTCCGCACGCTTCGGCGCCCTCCTCGACGCACTCACTGCCGATCCTGACAGCGCCGTAGGCGACATCGACCTGCTGCTCCCCGGGGAGCTCGATGCGATGACGCACGAGTGGAACCACTCGGGCCTCGCGGCAGACGACTCGACCTTGGCCGACCGATTCGCCGCTGCTGCAGCACGATTCCCGGATTCGCGTGCCGTGGTCTTCGGCGATCGATCGATGACCTACGCCGAGCTGGACGACCGTTCGAGCCGCCTGGCCCGGGTTCTCGTCGGGCGCGGCGTGACGTCCGAATCGCTCGTTGCGGTCGCTATGCCACGTGACGAGCAGCTGATCGTGGCGCTGCTCGCCGTGATCAAGTCCGGTGGCGGGTATCTGCCGATCGACGTATCCTACCCGGCGGACCGACTCGCGTTCATGCTCGAGGACGCCTCGCCTGTCTGCGTCATCTCCACCGTTGCCGACAGCACCGCGGTTCCGGCCTCCGACCTCGACGTTCTCCTCGTCGATTCGCCGGAACTGATCGCCGAGTTGAACGACGTCTCCGGCTCTCCGCTGACGGATGCGGACCGCTCGGGCAGGACGGGTGCAGATTCGATCGCGTACGTCATCTACACCTCGGGTAGTACCGGCCGTCCCAAGGGCGTCCAGATCGCGCACCGCAATGTGGCGACACTGTTCGCGAACACAGCGGATCTGTTCGATTTCGACAGCCGCGATGTCTGGACGATGTTCCACTCGTATGCGTTCGACTTCTCGGTGTGGGAACTGTGGGGCCCGTTGCTGCACGGCGGAGCCCTCGTCGTCGTCGATTACTACACGGCACGCTCGCCGGAGCTGTTCCGCGAGTTGCTGGTGCGCGAGAAGGTCACGGTGCTCAACCAGACACCGACGGCGTTCTATCAGTTCGCTGAGGCCGACAGGGTTGCCACCGCGGCCGTGGGAGCTACCGATGACTTCGCAGAACTCTCGCTGCGTTACGTCATCTTCGGCGGTGAGGCACTCGATCTCGGACAGTTGGGCCGTTGGTATGCCCGACACGACGAGTCCGCGCCCACCCTGGTGAACATGTACGGCATCACCGAGACGACGGTCCACGTGAGCCACCTCGCCCTGACCGAGGAGTTCGCCGCCTCGGCCTCCGCCAGCGTCATCGGTCAGGCGATCCCGGCCCTGAACGTTGCCGTTCTCGACGCGCGTCTGAAGCCTGTGCCACCTGGCGTGACCGGCGAAATGTACGTCTCCGGGGCACAGCTCTCGCGCGGCTACCTCGGACGGGCCGGCCTGTCGGCAACCCGTTTCGTGGCTGACCCCTCCGGTCCGGCCGGACACCGGATGTACCGCACCGGTGACACGGCGCGATGGAACCGCGACGGGGCGCTCGAATACCTGGGCCGCAGTGACATGCAGGTACAGCTGCACGGGTTCCGCATCGAACTCGGTGAGATCGAAAGCGCTCTGCTCGCATTCGACGGTGTCGCGGCCTCCGTGGTCTCGGTACGAGACGATGGATTCGGTGACCGATTGATCGGCTACGTCGTTGCCGAGTCCGGTTGCACCCTCGATCACTCCGCCGTTCTCGATTTCGTGGGCACCACGCTGACGTCCTACATGGTGCCTGCCGCGCTGATCGTGCTGGACGAGCTGCCCCTCACCGCCAACGGCAAGCTCGATCGACGCGCCTTGCCGGCACCGGACTTCTCGGCCAATGTCACCGAAAGTCGCTTGCCTGCAACAGAAGTCGAGTCCATTCTCGCCGGCTTGTTCGCGGACGTGCTCGGACTCGACACCGTCGGCGTCGACGATTCGTTCTTCGCACTCGGCGGCGACAGCATCATGTCGATTCAGCTGGTCTCCCGCGCCAAGGCGGCCGGACTGGTGCTGGCTCCGCGTGACATCTTCGAGCGCAAGACCGTGGCCGCGCTGGCCGAGGTGGTCGTTCTCGGAGGCGACGTCGTCGTACTGGAGGAACTCGACGGCGGGGGAGTCGGCCCACTACCCCTGACACCGGTCGTTCGGTGGATGTTGGATCGCAGCACCGACTTCGGTCGCTACACCCAGACCGCTCTGCTTCAGCTCCCGGTCGGTATCGACACCACCACGCTCGAGCGCACGGTCCAGGCCGTGCTCGATCGTCACGACATGCTGCGGTCACGTCTGTTCCAGGACTCGGACGGCACGTGGCACGAGGAAGTATCTCCGATCGGGACCGTGTCCGCCGCGTCGGTCATCCATGCCGTCTCGGTCGATTCCGTGGACGGTGCCGAGTTCTCCTCCCGCGCCGCAACCGAACTCGACGCCGCAGCGGATCGACTGATCCCCGCCGACGGGGTCATGGTCCAGATGGTGTGGTTCCAGGGCCCGAACGGATCCGGTCGACTTCTCGTCGTCGCACATCACCTCGTCATCGACGGCGTGTCCTGGCGCATCCTCGTTCCGGATCTGGCCACGGCATGGAGCCAGATCGTCGCGGGTGACGAGCCTGTGCTGGCACCGATCGGCACGTCGATGCGGCGCTGGTCCACCGGATTGACCGAGGTCACCGCGAGCCGCGCCGACGAGCTCGGGTTGTGGCAGCGGATTCTCAGCGGCGACGATCCGACGATCGGTTCGCGACCACTGGACAAGAGCGTCGATGTCGACGCCACCGTGCAGCGCATTCGCACATCGCTGCCGGTCGAGGTCACCGAGCGACTGCTCACGACTGTGCCGAATGTCTTCCGGGGCAGCGTCAACGACGGCCTGCTGGCCGGGTTGGCTCTCGCGCTCACGGCATGGCGTCGCGAACGGGGAGCCGCTGTCCGCAGTGCGCTGATCACGCTCGAAGGCCATGGCCGTGAAGACGCCGTGGTTCCCGGAGCCGATCTCGGCCGAACCGTCGGCTGGTTCACCACGATCTTCCCGGTGCGACTCGACCTCGGTTCCGTCGACATCGCCGACGCGTTGTCCGGCGGAGACTCCGCAGGCGCGCTGATCAAGGCCGTCAAAGAGCAGCTGCTCGAGATCCCCGATCACGGCATCGGCTACGGCATGCTCCGGTACCTCGATCCCGCAGGAACCGAAGCTCTGTCCGATCACGCCGCTCCGCAGGTCAGTTTCAATTACCTCGGGCGGTTCTCGACCGGTTCGTCCGAGGGCATGGAAGACGTGGGCTGGATTCCCGTGGCCGACGCCGAACTGGGCGACGCGCAGAACCCGGACATGCCCGTGCCGGCCGCGTTGGACATCAATGCCGTCACGACGTCGACACCCGACGGCCCGCAGCTCGACGCCACCTTCGCGTTCCCGGCCGGGATCCTCGGTGCCGACGAGGTGGATCGGTTGATCGAGCTCTGGACGCAGGCACTCACCGCGATCACCGAGCACGCCTCGGCCGACGGTGCAGGTGGTCTCACTCCGTCCGATCTCGAGCTGGTCGACATCGATCAGAGGTCCATCGAGGTACTGGAGAACAGATTCCCGGACCTGGACGACGTGTGGTCGATGTCGCCGCTGCAGGCTGGCCTGCTCTTCCACGCGCGCCTCGCGGGCGAGGTCGGCAGCGACTCTGCGGGCGTCGACGCCTACATGGTGCAACTCGGCCTCGAGTTGCGCGGCACCGTCGATTCCGCGCGGATGCACGCCGCAGTCGACAAGCTCGTCTCACGTCATCCGAATCTGCGGGCAGCGTTCGTCCACAACAGCTCCGGCGAGTCTCTGCAGATCGTGCAGAATTCGGTCACGGTTCCATGGGCAGAGATCGATCTGCGCGGTGAAGCCGATGTCGAGGCTGCACTGGAAGCAGTCCTCGAAGCCGATCGCGGTGTTCGGTTCGAGATGGACTCCGCGCCGCTGCTTCGATTCACGCTCATCACCCTCGCCGACGATCATTGGCGACTGCTGCTGACCAACCACCACATTCTGCTGGACGGTTGGTCGACGCCGCTGGTCGTCAAGGAACTCATCACGCTGTACGTCACCGAGTCCGACGACTCGATGCTGCCGCGGGTGCCCGCGTACCGGGACTATCTGACATGGATGCGGCAACGCGACGTCTCGATCTCCACCGCGCAGTGGGTCAGTGCGATGGCAGGCGTCGAGGAGCCGACCCTGCTGGTCACCGGCGATCGAGGGCGGCAACTGTCCACGGTCTCGCGCGAGTCCGAGCGCTCGTTGTCGATCGAGACCACCGCTGCCCTTCGCGATTTCGCGGCGCGCCGCGGGTCGACTCTCAACACGCTCGTCCAGACCGCGTGGGGCGTCGTGCTCGCGACGCTGACCGGTCGAGACGACGTCGTGTTCGGTGCCACCGTCTCGGGACGTCCGCCTGAGGTCCCGGGCATCGAAGGCATGATCGGGCTGTTCATCAACACGCTGCCCGTTCGGGTCACGCTCGATCCCGGCGAGACGCTGGGCGCTCTGGTCGATCGTGTTCAGTCCGAGCAGGCGTCGTTGCTGGACCACCACTACCTCGGACTGACCGACATCCAGCGTGCCGCAGGTGCCGGGGTCGCATTCGACACGCTGACAGTGTTCGAGTCGTACCCGGTCGATCGCGCCGGTGCCTCTGCGGCAACGGATTTCGCCGGCATGCAGGTGACCGACATTCTCGGAACCGACGCTGCGCACTACCCACTGACTCTGGTCTCGTCCGTCGACGAGCGCCTGAACCTGAAGGCCAAGTACCTGCCCGAACTCTTCGACGTCGAGGATGTCGACGCCATCGTCGATCGAGTCGAGCGGGTGCTCGATGCAGTGCTGGCAGACGAACAGCAGCCTCTGGCCCGACTCAGCCTGCTCGATGAGTCCGAATTCGGCTCCCTGGCACCGGTATTCGGAATCGAGGGCCGCTCCACACGTTTGTTGCCGGAGATCTTCTCCGACGCCGCAGCCATCGATCCGGACGCCATCGCGCTGCGCAGCGTGGACGGAGAGCTGACGTACCGGGAGCTGGACCGACGGTCGAACAAGCTCGCTCGGATTCTGCTGAGCCACGGCGTGCACACCGAGACGTTCGTCGCGCTCGGTATCGCACGATCCATCGAGTCCGTTCTGACAGTGTGGGCTGTCGCCAAGTCCGGTGCCGCATTCGTTCCGGTCGACCCGAACTACCCGGCCGATCGCATCGAACACATGCTGGCGGACTCGGGCGCGAGTTTCGGTGTCACCACCCGTGCCCATCTCGACGACCTACCCTCGACCGTGCCGTGGATCATTCTGGACGATCTCGCCACGGACGGCCCGAACGGCGTCGGTGACGAGCCGATAGCCGACAGCGAACGTCACGGTCGCGTCACTCTGGACAGTGCTGCGTACACGATCTACACGTCGGGTTCGACGGGCGTTCCGAAGGGCGTCATGGTCACCCACTCCGGCCTCGACAACTTCGCGACCGAGCAGCGCAAGCGCTACGGCGTCTCGAAAGACTCGCGCACACTGCATGTTTCGTCGCCCAGCTTCGATGCCTCCGTGCTCGAATATCTGCTCGCATTCGGTGCCGGAGCAACCATGGTGATCGTGCCACCGACGGTGTACGGCGGCGAGGAACTCGCGTCGTTGTTGGCATCGGAGGCAGTGACTCACGGATTCATCACTCCGTCTGCCCTCGCGTCGGTGGACCCAACAGGTCTCGAAACATTCGCTGACGTCGTCGTCGGCGGCGAGGCCGTTCCGGCCGAGTTGGTCGGCAAGTGGGCCCCCGGGCGCAACCTGTACAACGGGTACGGACCGACCGAGGCCACGATCATGTCCAACATCAGTGCGCCGATGGTCGCCGGCGAGCCGGTGTCGATCGGTGGGCCGGTGCGCGGCGTGCACGAGGTGGTCCTGAACTCACGGCTGCAGCCGGTTCCTGTCGGTGTCGCAGGAGAGCTGTACCTTGCCGGTGTCGGTCTGGCCCGCGGGTACCACGACCGAATGGGCCTGACGGCAGAGCGATTCGTCGCCGATCCGTTCGGTGCACCCGGTTCGAGGATGTATCGCACCGGAGACGTGGTGCGGTGGTCACCGGATCTGACCATCGAGTACGTCGGTCGGAGCGACTCCCAGGTCAAGGTTCGCGGATTCCGCATCGAACTCGGCGAAATCGACGCGGCGCTCTCCGCGCATCCTGCGGTGGACTTCGCGGCGACCTTCGGCACTCCGGGGCCTTCGGGGGCGACGGTGCTCGTTGCCTACGTGCGTCTGGCAGGGGAGGCTGTCGACACCTTCGACACCGCTGTGCTGCGCGATCATCTCGCCGCTGCGCTGCCGTCTCACATGGTTCCGAGCGCCATCGTCGTGCTCGAGACCATTCCGCTCACCCCCGTGGGCAAGCTCGATCGCGCTGCCCTGCCGATACCGGAGTTCGGTGCGGCCACGTCGTACCGCGAGCCGACCACCCCTGCCGAGCTGACCGTCGCTGCGGTGTTCGCCGAGATCCTCGACATCGACCGAGTCGGTGCCGACGACAGCTTCTTCGAGCTGGGGGGCGACTCGCTCAGTGCAACTCGGGTGATCGCGCGCGTCAACGCCGAATTCGGTACTGCGATCGGCGTTCGCACGATCTTCGAGACGCCGACGGTGTCGGGTCTGGCGAACGCGGTCGGTACTGCGGACATCCGAACCAAGCGTCCGGCCCTCGTCGCGGTTCAGCGACCCGAGCACATTCCGCTCTCGCTCGCTCAGCAACGTATGTGGTTCATCAACCGGTTCGACACCTCGTCGGCGGCATACAACGTGCCGTTGGTCGTCAAACTGACCGGGCAGCTCGACACTGCGGCACTGGCCGCCGCGGTCGTCGACGTTCTCGAACGCCACGAGTCGCTACGCACGACCTTCCCCGAGGGACCGCAGTTCCCGGTGCAGCTGGTGCACCCGGCCGGCGATGTCGCACCGACGGTCGAACCCGAACGGATCGATGCCGGGGTACTGACCGATCGCGTGGCCCTGTTGGCGGGTCGAGGGTTCGACGTCACCACCGAGATCCCGGTGCATGTCGAGCTGTTCCAGGTGCTCGACACGACCGGCTCGGCGGCGGACGACCAGGTCTTCGTTCTCGCCATGGTGGTGCACCACATCGCAGCCGACGGCGCATCGATGGCACCGCTGGCGCGCGACGTCGTACTCGCATACTCGGCTCGCAGCGCAGGGCGCGCGCCGGATTGGCGGCCGCTACCGGTGCAGTACGCCGATTACACGCTTTGGCAGCGTTCGTTGCTCGGCGACGAAAAGGACGAGTCGAGCGTGGCTGCGGCCCAGCTGAAGTACTGGACGACAGCGCTCGCAGGACTGCCGGATCTGCTGCCGTTGCCCACCGATCGCCCTCGACCCACCACTCAGGATTTCCGGGGTGGCCGGGTGCGATTCACCGTCGACGCCGAGATCCACCGGGCACTCGTCGAGGTGACCCGCGAGCAGAACGTCAGTATGTTCATGGTGCTGCACGCCGCGTTCGCCGTGGTGTTGGCACGACTGAGCGGTACCGACGACATCGCGATCACCACCCCGGTGGCAGGGCGCGGCGACGCGGGACTGGACGACCTCGTCGGGATGTTCGTCAACACGTTGGTGTTGCGCAGCCGGGTCGTGGACTCCACCTCGTTCGTGGATCTGCTCACGCAGGTGAAGGCACACGATCTCGATGCCTTCGATCACACCGAGATGCCGTTCGAGCGCATCGTCGAGGTGCTCAATCCCACCCGGTCGACGGCGTACGCTCCGCTTTCACAGGTGGCGCTGTCGTTCCAGAACAACGAGAAGGCGTCACTCGAGCTCCCCGAACTGCGGGTGGAGGGCTTCGACTTCGACGTACCCGTGGCCAAGCAGGATCTGCAACTCCTGGTGTCCGAGAATTTCGGGGACGACGGGCGACCGGCCGGCTTCGAGGCAGCGTTCGACTACGCCACATCACTGTTCGACGCAGCCACCGTCGACGCCATCGCGGCGCGTCTGGTTCGCGTACTCGACGCCGTCGGGAACGACCGACTCACAGCGGTGGGGGATATCGATATTCTCGGTGCCGACGAGAAGCAGGCGTTGGCACCGGCCCGCGGTTCGGCGGACGTCGCGCTGCGGACATGGCCGGAAATGCTCGCCGCGTCGGTGGCACTCGACCCGTACGCGGTCGCCGTCACCTATCGAGGCGTGAGCCTGTCCTACGCCGACCTCGACAGCTGGTCCAACCGAATTGCTCGGATGCTCATCGACTACGGCGTCGGCCCGGAAACGTTCGTCGCCCTGGCACTGCCTCGGTCGATCGAATCGGTCCTGTCGGTGTGGGCGGTCGCCAAGACCGGCGCAGCTTTCTTGCCGGTCGACCCCAACTACCCGTCCGACCGCATCGCGCACATGCTCGAAGATTCCCGCGCTGCAATGGGATTGACCGATATCGACAGCAGGGAGTCGCTACCCGACACCGTGCCGTGGCTCGTGTTGGACGATCCCGAGACGTCCTCGGAACTGTCTCGTTACCCCGTGGACGCCGTCACCGACTCGGAGCGCACGGCGACCCTGCATCTCGACCACCCGGCATATTTGATCTACACGTCGGGTTCGACGGGTCGGCCGAAGGGCGTCGCGGTGCGACACCGAGGCATGGCCAACCTGCAGGCCGAGGTGATCGAGCGTTTCCGACCCACCCGAGATTCGCGGGTGTCGCACATCGCCTCGCCGAGTTTCGACGCGTCGGTGTACGAGCTGACGATGGCATTCGGCGTCGGTGCCACGGTCGTGATCGTGCCGCCGGGTACGTTCGGCGGCAGCGAACTTGCCGATCTGCTCGAGTCCGAACACGTCACGCACGCATTCCTGACACCGGCGGCATTGTCCTCGATCGACGAGACTCGCCTCGGCACTGTCCGCGTCCTTGCGGTCGGCGGCGAGGCCTGTACTCCGGAACTGGTGGCGAAATGGGCACCTGGCCGCAAAATGTTCAACGGCTACGGTCCGACCGAGACCACCATCCAAGCGAGTGTCGGTGGGCCGTTGGTGCCCGGCGGCACGGTGGACGTCGGCAGCCCTGGGACCGGATTCCGGTTCCTGGTGCTCGACGCGCGCCTGCGACCGGTCCCGGCAGGTGTGTCAGGCGAGCTGTACATTGCCGGCCCAGGCACAGCACGTGGGTACCTACGGCGATTCGGACTGACGGCCGAGCGGTTCGTAGCCGACCCGTTCGGTACTCCGGGTGAGCGGATGTACCGCACCGGCGACGTCGTGCGCTGGGGGAGTACCGGTGCTGTCGAATTCGTCGGACGCAGCGACTTCCAGGTCAAGGTGCGCGGCTTCCGAATCGAACTCGGTGAGATCGACTCCGCCCTCACCGAGCACGAACAGGTCGGATTTGCCGCCACCATAGGACACACCGCGGCGTCCGGGGACACGGTGCTCGTGTCGTATGTCCTGGCGGCAGACGGCGAGACGGTCGACACCGAGGCGCTGCGGGATCGAGTAGCCAAAATGCTTCCACGCCACATGGTTCCGTCGGCGATCATCGAACTCGACGACATTCCGCTCACCCCGGTGGGCAAGCTCGATCGTCGAGCATTGCCGATACCGGAGCTGACGGTCTCGACAACTCCGTACCGAGCACCGAGTACCGACGTGGAGGCCGCCATCGCCGACGCCTTTGCTCAGGTTCTCGGAGTCGAGCGTGTCGGCATGGACGACAACTTCTTCGAGCTCGGCGGCACCTCGCTGGTGGCCACGAAGATCGTGCCGGCCATCGAAGGGGCCATCGGAGTACGAGTGCCGCTGCAAGCGTTGTTCGTCGACCCAACACCGGCCGGGCTGGCCGCACGAGTTGCGTCCGACGCCGATGCCGCGGGTGCCGATCTCGATTCGGTGTTCGGAGTGATGATTCCGCTGCGTGGTACCGGGTCGAAGGCACCGCTGTTCTGCGTCCACCCGGGAATCGGGCTCTCGTGGGGATACGCCGGTATCGTCTCGAAATTGACCGACGACCGTCCCGTGTACGGCCTGCAGCTGCCGAGCATCGTGGAAGGTACTTCGTTCGGTTCGATTCGTGACCTCGCGCACCGATACGCCGACGAGATCCGCACTGTCCAGCCGGTCGGTCCGTACCACCTGCTCGGTTGGTCGCTGGGTGGCTCGCTCGCTCACGCGATCGCTGTGGAATTGCGCAGCACCGGCAGCGAAGTTCGCACTCTCGCGTTGCTGGACAGCTACGTCGACGGCCACGACGACGACAACATCGACGGAGCGTTGAGCGTCGAGAATCTGCTCGGTGGACTGGGTCTCGACCTTACGGCGCAACCGTCGGCCGAGCCGTTGACCTACGAGCGAGGCGTGGAACTGCTCGACGAATCCTTGGGTCAGACGACCGGAGTGACCGCCGATCATCTGCGAAGAATCAACGCAGGATTCGAGAATTCGACCAGAATCATGGCCGAGTTCGTGCCGGACGTCTTCGACGGAGATGTTTTGTTCTTTTCCGCAACGAAGGGTGCGAGCGACGGAATTGTCAGATCACCGCAGGAATGGCGACCGTACGTGACAGGGGATATCGTCATCCACGACGTCGAGGTTTTCCACAACGAGATGACAAATGCCGATGCGGCCGATGTAATCGGGCCGATCGTCGATTCTCATCTGGGTAATACAGCTGAATAACGTTTGGCGTGTTCTTCACATCGAGGAGCACCGTTACGAATACCATCGGCGTTCGGTACGAATGCGGTCGAATGCTCGTCACTACAACCAGGGGACAGAAGTGAAACTGATCAGAACAGCTACGGTCGCGGTGGCGTTGACCGCTGCGGTAGCCACCGGAGCGGGCCACGCCGTGGCAGACCCGTCGTCGGACACGGTGAACTACCAGACGTCGGTCAACCCGGATGGATCCGTCAAGACCATCCTCGACGCCGGACTGTTCCGGGTCGATGCGACGAGCGAGACAGTGTCGATCATCGATCAGTCCGGTGCCACGCTCGCATCGGTTCCGCTGGAGTACACCATCAACGGCACGGTCTACTCGATCGCACCCCTGATCGGTGCCGAGGGTCGCGAGCTGACCTTGACTCCGCAGACTGTTCCCGTCGCCGACGCTGTGGGCCCTCGTACCAAGCAGCAGGCGTTCGACAACATGGTCAACCAGCTGGCAATCGGCTGGAACAACGGCGGCGGCGTCGGTACGGCAATCGGTGCAGGCCTCGGCTTCGCCATCGGCTGCGTGTCCATCTTCCCGAACTTCATTTCCGGTTGCATCATCGGAACTGTGATCGGAACCGTCGCCGGCGCGGTCATCGGAACGGCCAACGGCAACCCGCAGGCACAGCCCGCAGTCTTCGAGTACTTCACCGCTCCGTAAGACGCGACAAGCGCTTACACAGACGCACACGACACGGAGGGTAGGGCGGCAAGCGCCCTACCCTCCGTTTTACGTTCGGCCGGTCAGCGCCCGGCGCATGGACACGGCCTTGACCATCGTTTCCTCGAACTCCTCATCGGGATCGGACAGTGCCACGATCGCACCGCCGACCCCGTAGGTCACCTCGTGCTCGGTGGCGACGATCGTGCGGATGACGATCGAGAAGTCCGCAGTGCCCGTGATCGAGAAGTAGCCGATGGCACCCGAATACACTCCGCGCGGACCGTCTTCGAGCTTGTCGATGATCGCCATGGTGCGGATCTTCGGGGCCCCGGTCATGGATCCACCCGGAAACGCAGCGCGGATACAGTCCGCCGCCGACGCGTCGTCACGCAGACGACCGCGAACCGTCGACACCAATTGATGCACAGGAGCATAGGTCTCGACATCGAACAGCTTCGGCACATGCACCGAACCAGGAATGCACACCTGAGCCAGATCGTTGCGGACCAGATCGACGATCATGAGGTTCTCGGCCTTGTCCTTCTCGTTTGCGACGAGGTCGGCCTTGAGTGCGTTGTCCTCTTCGGAAGTCGCTCCGCGTGGACGAGTTCCTTTGATGGGCTTGGACTCCACGATGCGGTCTGCGTCGATTCGTAGGAAGCGCTCGGGTGACGCGCTCAAGACCGACACCTCGGGAAAATTCAAGAACGCACTGTACGGGGTCGGGTTGATCTCCCGCATATACGAATACGTTGCCGCAGGGTCGATCGAACCCGCCAACGTAGCGGTGTTCGTCAAACAGACCTCGTAGGTTTCACCGGAGCGGATTTCGGCGAGGCACTGGGAAATCAAATCGAGGTAGTGGGCGCGATCGTGCCGCAGTCGCGGTTCGAGCGAGTGCGCTGCTCCGAGCAGAGGAGTACCGGACGCGCCCATGCCGGAGCGGGCCGCCTGTGCGGATCGACCGAACAGGCCGCGCAGTGTGGCGGTTGTCGAGTCGAACCACTGCGCCAAGACGGGGTCACCGGGCGTGGTGGCCAATCCCATCAGATAGAGGGTGCCGGCCTCGTGGTCGAAGACCAACGCGCGATCCGCGAAGACCATGGAGGCATCGGGGGTGGCAGCTGTATGCACCAATTGTCCGCCGGTGTCGGCCTTCAACTCGTAGCCGAGATATCCGACGTAGCCGAGTCCGAAGGCAAACGGAAGGTCGTGGCGAGGGGGAGTGGCGCGCTCGCGCAATCGATCGTCGATGTAGTCGAAGAACGTGGAGTGAACGCGCTCCGTCGTACCGTCGGCACCCTGCACGGACACCATGGTCTCGGCAACGGAGTAGGTCACGTACTCGGCGTGTGGCCCCGAGCAGTCGCCCATGACGGTGAACCTGCATTCGGGCTCGAGTGCTGCACTGCCGTCCAGCCAGAAACTCTTCTTACCGTCGGCGTAGAGCGTGGCGAAAACCTGCTCGGGATCGAAAGCCTCGTCGAGAGAGCGAGTTTCGATGGTGAACATCGAATCCTGGGTACCTGCAGCACTCGATGCGTTGGACTGCGCCAATGTCAGGTCTCGGAAGTTGGCGAGCAGTTCACGTCCGTACTCGGTGCTGATGGACTCGGGATGGAATTGCACTCCCCACATCGGCTTGCTGCGATGCCGAACTGCCATCACCAAGCCGTCGGGTGTCCATGCGACTTCCTCGAAGTCGGCGGGTGTTCGCGTCACGACCAGTGAGTGATACCGAACCACCGAGTAGGGAGACGGGATTCCGGCGAAGAGATCGACACCGGTATGAGTGATATCGGTGATCCTGCCGTGCATCGGTGCCGGTGCGAGATCGACACTGCCACCGAACAGGTGGCACAGCCCCTGGTGCCCGAGGCACACACCGAGGATCGGGAGACCGGATTCGGTGATCACTCGACTGCTGATGCCGAAGTCCTGCTCCAGATCAGGGCGTCCGGGTCCGGGGGAGATGACGACGTTGTCGTAGGCGTCGAAGTTCAGAGACGTCCACTCGACGTCGTTCTTGACCACTGTCGGCGGACGGCCGTTGACCTCCGCCAGCAGGCTGTACAGGTTGTAGGTGAACGAATCGTAGTTGTCCACTAGGAGTGTGTTGATGGTCATCGACGTGCTCTACCGTTCACTCTCGGGGCCGAGCCCGGCGGCCGGAGAATCGATGATCAAGTCCTCGACGCGACATGCTTCGGCAATCATCGATCGGTACAGCTCTTCGAGGAAGTCGGGGGACAGGCCGTTTTCGGACGCGAATTCTCGGGCGCGTTCGGTCACCAAACCGACGCGGCCGGGTTGCATCATCGGAATGGAATGTTCGCGCTTCACATGTGCAACTCGGACACACACATCGATACGGTCTCGAATTGCAGCGCGCAGAACTTCGTCTATCCCGTCCAACTCACGCCTCAGCTCGGCGAGCTTCTGCTCACCTACAGCGCGATGACCTTCGGATTTCGCCTCGGAGGCAGCTGTGCGCAGAGCGTCGTTGGAGCGTTGATCAGAATCCTGGCTCACGAGTTACTGCCCCCTGATGTTTCGACTCCAGTGGTGATGATTATCGGAATGCACCGACAATTGTTACGGCAGACATTGCCGATCTACGTCCTGCACGCGGTAATCGATGCTCGATCATGACACCTCGCGCGGTTTCACCGCCACTCAACAGTATTGGAACGCAGGAAAGCGCGACGATAAACACACCGCCCTCACCCGGAACGTACGTCGAGTTGGAATAGCACAAAAAAACTGCACCGCCGGATTGTTTCCAATCAGGCGGTGCAGGCGACGGTACTCATGCTCCGCGGCGCTTGACCTTCAACAAATCCAAGCGCTCTTTGAGGAGTTCTTCCAGCTCGTCCACCGAGCGCCGTTCGAGCAGCATGTCCCAGTGGGTGCGCGGCGGCTTGACCTTCTTGGCCTCCGGCGCGGTTCCCTCGATCAGCGACCCTTCGAGACCGTTTCGGCAAGCCCAGGTGCCGGGGATTTCTGCGTCGTCGGCGAAGGGAACGTCGAACTCCTCACCGTTGTCGCATCGGTAGCGTGCAACGCGGCGAGGTGCCAGGTCGTGATCACGATCGGTCTCGTAGCTCACGGCTCCGAGTCGGCTACCTCGAAGTACACGATCTGCCATGGTGAAGTCCTCTCCATCGATAGTAGGTACGCGAGTCGGCGTCATCGGTCGACACCGAGCTACACCGTCTACCCACTGATCTACAACGTCGCCGCGCGTCGGTTCGTTCCCGGGCCGATGGAGCCCCGGCGCGATGCCATCGTCGCAGCTGGTGAATGCATCTTACCTTCCGGCCGCAGTAGGCTGAACGACCATGTCCGTCAGAACCCGCCGTGACCAGACGTGCACATGGTGCGGACGCCCTGTCGCCGACTCCGGAACCGGACGCAAGCGACGGTACTGCCGTCAGTCGTGTCGCCAACGTGCCTACGAGCAGCGCAGTGCGATGAAGGAAACCTCGATTCCCGACGACGCCGTCATCTTGACGGCCGAAGAGGCGTCGGCGGCTGCCGATCGAGCGTTCGAGGTTCGCTGCGCCGCCGAGGACGTCAGCACCGCAGTCTCTGAAGGTGCCGACGCCACGGAACTGCACCGCTTGTGTGTCGAACTGTTGACCAAAGCGCGCGATGCGGAGCGGCTGCGCTGAGGAAGGCAGGGAAGGTCTGGTGAATCGACCACACCGAACTGAGGTTCCATCCTCGTTCACCGGCAGCATGGACAATGGACGGAGTTCGCGCATGTGCGCGGATGAAAGAACACGAAGAGGAGCTCCATGGCGTTCTGGGATCAACTCAAGTCCAAGGCACAAGAACTGAACGGTCAGCTGCAAACCAAGACCAGCCAGTTCAAGAACAAGGAATTTGCCAACGGCAGCATGGCCATGTGCGCGCTCATCGCGGCAGCAGACGGCACCATCGATCCTGCCGAGCGTCAGAAGACAGCAGCCCTGATCGCCGGTAACGAGGCTCTGCGGGTGTTCGAATCCGACGAACTTCGTCAGAAGTTCGACTGGTACTGCGACAAGCTGCAGGGTGACTTCGACTTCGGGAAGGTCGAAGCAACTGCCACGATCGGCAAGCTGAAGTCGAAGCCCGACCAGGCGCGAGCCGTCATCCAGATCGGCATCATCATCGGCGGCGCAGACGGTCATTTCGACGATCACGAGAAGGCTGCCGTCCGCAATGCATGTTTCGCAGTGGGAATCGATCCGGCCGAATTCGAGCTCTGAGACCTTCCGACCGATAGAGGACGAACGTTCGATCGCAGCAACGGCGATCGGCGAAGGTACGCCTTCGCCGGTCGCCGTTGTCGTCGGGACGGTGTGCGCTGTGAAATAGCCGGAATGCCGGGATACTTGGGTCACTCCGACTGCATATGCCGATGTCGTCGCGCCGTTGGAGATCCGGTTGCGACCCACCAGCAGAGAGACCGTGCATGACAGTTGCCGCGATCTACCTCGTCATCGCCTTCGGCTTGGGCGGACTCGCCATGGCTGTCCGGCTACCTCCACTGGTTGGCTTCCTGGCGGCCGGCTTCGTCATCAATGCCCTCGACATCGGTGATCTGCCCCAACTCGAGCTGATGGCAGACCTCGGCGTCACATTGCTGCTGTTCGCCATCGGTCTCAAGCTCGACGTGCGAATTCTGCTGCGCCGAGAAGTGTGGCTGACGACGTCGATCCATCTGGTCATCAGCGTGGTGCTCGGTACCACCGTCCTCTGGCTCGCGGCCGTCGCCGGAATGGCCATGCTATCCGGGCAGAGCACGACGACGATCGCATTGCTCGCGTTCGCAATGTCTTTCTCGAGCACAGTATTCGTCGTCAAAGTTCTCGAAGAACGAGGCGAATCGCACGCACTCTACGGTCGTGTGGCCATCGGTGTGCTCGTGATGCAGGACATCGTTGCCGTGGTGTTCCTTACCGTCACCAGCGGCACACTGCCCAGTCCCTGGGCGGTGACTCTCGTACTCCTGTGGCCCCTGACACGTATCCTCCGAAAGGTATGGAGCGGGCTGGGCCACGGCGAGATGCAGTCGCTCTTCGGCATCGTGATGGCCCTCGTTCCGGGTTACGCCTTGTTTTCCACGCTGGGGCTCAAAGGCGATCTGGGAGCCTTGATCATCGGCGTTCTTCTGGCATCGCATCCGGCTTCCTCCGAGCTGTCCCGATCGTTGTTTCATATCAAGGAACTGCTGTTGGTGGGCTTCTTCGTTTCCATCGGCCTCTCCGGGTTGCCCGATGTTCCCAGCCTCGGCGTCGCCCTGCTGATGGTGCTCCTACTGCCGCTCAAATCGGTGCTGTACCTGGCGCTGTTCGCCATGATGAAACTGCGGTATCGAACCGCGCTGCTCGCGGGATTGAGCCTGATGAACTACTCCGAATTCGGTCTGATCGTCGTTTCGGTGGGAGTGACGACCGGGCTGCTGGCACCGGCGTGGCTGGTCGAGATGTCGATCGCCGTGGCGTTGAGCTTCGTCGTGTCGGCTCTGGTGAACGGCCGGGGGCACCTGATGGTGGAGAAGATCGCGGCGCGGTTGCCTGATCAGGACGATCAGAGCCTGCACCCGGAGGAACGCTCCGGGGACGCAGGCGACGCCGAGGTCGTCGTGATCGGGATGGGGCGTGTCGGGTTCGCGGCGTATCAGCGGCTTACCGAGCACTACCGGCTCAGCGTGGTGGGGGTCGACTACGACGGTCCTCGAATTCGTCGTCTCGCGGAACAGGGTCTGCGAGTGCTGGAGGGGGACGCCACCGATCTCGATTTCTGGAATCAACTGCGGCACTCGGAATCCGTGCGGATCGCGGTGCTGGCAATGCCACGTCACGGAGCCAACGTCACAGCACTCGCCTGTCTCCGCGAATCCGGATTCAGCGGAACCGTCGCGGCCGTCGCCCGCTACGACGACGAAGTTCAGTGGGCCAAGGAACACGGTGTGGACATCGCGTTCAACGTCTACGCCGGTGCCGGACTGGAGCTGGCGGATCAAGTGGGACACGGTTCCCCAAGCCCCCTCGGCGACGGAGTCGACCCCGAGTCCGACGAGCCGCACATACCGGGCAACTCCAGATGAGCCAGCGGGTCGAGTCCTACAGCCGCTCGCCGAGTGTGGCGACCTTGCCCGGTCTGCCCGTAGAGGCGTCGGACATGTACGTCTTGCTGCGGGGCGTGGGGGAGTAGTCAGCCTGGCGCGGAGCCGCCGTAGTCGGCCTGTCTCCTGGCGCTCTTCGCTCGGTACATCTCGGCGTCGGCGGTTCGAAGCAGGAGCAGTACGGCCTGTTCCGCGTCGCCGACGCTCACGTCGGTGGTAGCCGAGCCCACGCTGACCGAGAGCCCCGAAATCATTCGTGTGTCGGACAACGCAGCCACCAGGGCCTCGATGCACGGCTCCGTGGTCCCCGGTTCCGCTACGGAAACACAGGCGAATTCATCTCCGCCGAGTCGAGCGACCACCCATTTGTTTGCGGTGACTGCACGCAAATGTTGCGCCAGATCCACCAGAACAGCGTCGCCGGTGTGGTGACCGAGAGTGTCGTTCACGTGCTTCATACCGTCCACGTCGAGAACCACAGCACTCATCACAGCAGATCGATCTTTCTGCGAATTCAGCAATGTCGTTTCGACCGCGGCGAAAAGCCCGCGACGATTACGCAAGCCGGTCAGCGGGTCGACCAGCGATTCTTGTGCACGGGAACGCAATTCACTGACATAGATGACCAGGATCATCGGTGCCGCGAACATGAGCAGCATGGTTAGCGAGTGAGCCGCCACGACCCACACACTGGCGGCATCGTTCAGGGCTGCCCTGACGGAAACGATCACGAGAACGACGACGGTTGCGGCCATGTGCATCCAATACACAGGCGGCCGCACGGCTATGACAGCGAACATGGTGACCACTGCGAACAGCACGGTGCCGCCGACTGCGGTGAGTAGATCTTGCTTGAGCAGCAGGCAGGCACCTATCGACACGTCGGCATAGACCACGTAGGCAACGAGTGCCTTCGGCGTCGGCCACCCACCGATAAACCATCGAACAGACACGGGAAACGTGGTGAGGCTGACGAGCACCACGACGACGACACCGATCCCGTCGTATTCCTCGGTGGGCGCACTGAGGAGTCCGATCAGCCCGATGATGACTGTGGCCATTCCGATGAAGAATTGCGCGATTGTGACTCGACCGGCATCGAGGTCGAGCACAACTGGATTGTCCCGTCGAGATTCGGACGAATGAACCGATTCAGCGAAGAGTGCGCGTACAGCGATCATGAAAACCCCTGATAGAGATTGTGCGCCTCCGAGAACCGTAACCGGAAACGAGTTGCAGGATCGGGCTTTCCCGATGATCTCTTTCCCTGTTCGCTGCAATGCAGAATCGTCATCATTCCGAACGAAGTGGGACATCGACCGATCGATCAGGTACTGCCTGCCGCTCCGCCTCCTCCACCTGCACCTCCACCCGAGGCAACAGATCCGCTACCACCGGACACGAACACTCCGGAGAACGCCGCCCAGGGGAGCACCGCGGGCCCGCCCGTCGCGTATTTTGCACCCTCGGGTGATGTGAAAGCTCGCAGCGGCGTGTCATTCCCGGGGTCGGTTGCGGCCTCCAGTCGTTTGCGAAAATAGGGGGCCAAGCCGAATGCAACGATGTCGGGCAGAGCTCCATCGAGATCGACCGACTCATCGTTGTCCTTGGCGGCCTGTTTCAGTCCGTCTCGGTATGCCTCCCAGGGGCGGGAGGCGTCCAGGCCTGCGACCGAGAACCGCGAGTACACGATCGCCGTCGACAGTCCCGCAACGAAGAGCAAGGCTGATGCCACTACCGCAAGCCACATCGTCGGGGCACCCGACGTCGCAACGGCGATTCCTCCGATCGCGACCGTTCCGCCGAGTACGCCCAGACCGGCCAGCGCTGCCCGGCGTCGACCTGTGTGGTCGGCAACGAATCCGCTGGAGTGCAGTCTGCTGTCCACGAGATCTTTCGTTGCGCCGGGACCCCGCGCGACCTTCGTCAACTCGTCGCCGTGGACGACATCGTCTTCTGCACGTTCTGCGAGCATCGACCAGACCGCCTGTTGGATCTCTCCTTGGACACGGGTTCGATCGAGAAGTCTGATCCTGACCGTTCCTTTGTCGAACTTTCCCGGCTTCTTGTCTTGCTCGAAGGTGAGCGCATCGGCGGTGGCAAGCGCCAGTACCGTCCCCGGTACGCCGCCGGGCTGCGCGCTGCGGTGCACCAGGGCGGTCGCGTACGCTGCATCGGTGGCCTGGTCCGGTCGGACCGTGGTCGGGGATTGTTGGGAGACAGTCGGTTTCGCGCGGGTACGAAACACCGTTCCCACCACGAGCAGCCCGAGAAGCGCGATCACCGAACCGGCCCATGGCAGCCATGTCGAGCCGGGACCGTCGGCGACCCTGTCCAGGGCCGTCACTGGCGGACCGTTGCTGATGTCGGACCTCAGGCGGTCTATCCCTGCGGTCAGGCTGCCAGCGACGTCACCATCTCGCAGCGGCGGAATCAGTGCGTCCTCGACGATGGCCTCTTGCTCGTCCCGCGGAACGTTGCCGTCGTCGTACGTGCTGCCGAGAAAAATGCCCGCGCGAGCCTCGTCGACCTTTCCCGGCACCCGGTTTATCAGGATCGCGCCCGCAGTATCCTGGTCTACGCCTGCCGCGGACACCCATCTCTGCTGCAGGTCTTCGACCTGATCCAGCGTGTCATCGGAATCCGCATCGAGTTCACGCACGTACGCGATCACGTCAGCACCGGTTTCGGATTTCACGATCTCCAACTGACGCTGGATGTCCGAGATCTGCGACGGATCCAGCGAGTAACCCGTTCGGTCGTAGACACGCTGACTCGATGTCAGCGTGTCGAAACCGGCGTCGGCGGACGAGTCGTCGGAGCAACCGACGAGGCCGAGTGCCGCGAAGAGGGCGATCAGCACCGCGGTAACCCGGCGGTTCGAGCTCCGACGACGGAATGTCTCAGTAAACGCGTCCATCGACGAATGCTAACCAGAGGTCTTGTGCGGTAGCCAGCACATTCGACCGAAGCGACAGTGAATATCGAGACTCGCCCGCTTGGCCTTAATTCGTCACAGTGACGAATTAAGGCCAAGCGGGCGAGTGGAGGTGAGGGCGTACCGTCCGAGCCGAAGTGAGCCGATCCCATGACAGTGGACAGACAAGGGCCGGCGGCTGCGAGAGCTGCTCACTCGATGCGCGCCACATTCCTCGCTTGCATGACGACACCGACGGGCGGAATCACATCGACTCGAAACCGAACAGTGAAAAGCTACGCTCGAATCAACAATTCGAGGGAAACTTGTCCGGGTTCAGCGAACTGCACGTCGAAGTTTTGCCGATAATCAACATTATGTCAACTAACGCTGACCGATCGTGCAGTTCGCGCACTCCTGGCCTGCCTATTTCCCGTGCGAGGTCCAGCCTTCCCCTGGCACTGCCTCTTCCGTGTCGGTTGCGAGAAGCCCGTCGTCAACCGTGTTGGAATCGGGCCGAGAGTCTTCGATCAGCTCACGGGTCGACGTTGGTTCATCGCCGTCGATGGCGGGTTCTTCCAGGCCGGTGTCGTAGTCGTCGTCTGTCGAGGGGTTTCGATCGCTCACGTTGCTGGCCTCCAAGTCTGTTCGTAGGTCTGACGTATCCAAATCGACACGGCCCGACAGGAAGCTCGATGACATGGAACGCTACCCCGCTCGCGACTTCGCGACCCGTGCTGCGCGGCCCACCCGCGTTTCCGGGCCACGCACAGCCGTCGAAATGCAATGGCCCTCAAAGAATAAACAAGTCAACACTAGCGGCGACGCAACATTTATGTCACTCTGTTCGTATGACTACCGGAAAGGCTGACACAGCCTCCATCGCGTGAGCGCCGTGCGGATCCCCTCGACTTCTTCGTCGCACGGGACACTCATCGAAGACCCACATTCAGAACTCATTCGCAGTGTCGTGTCCAAGCGCGATACCTATCTCGGTCACGGAATGCGCGCCGGACCATCGGATCGACACTCTGCCGAATCTGCTGTGGCACAGCTGTATCGACATGCCGACCTCCCCGTTCCCCGCTTCGTATGGGAACTGTCTCCGGCTGCTGCAGCGGCCCGCATCGCCGAGGACAACCTGGCTTACGCTGTGACCTTTGCCGTCGAGGGCCCCACCTGTGCATCGGCTCGCATCGCGACACTGCTCTCCATTTCACGGTCCCGAATGGACGCATGCATTCGGTTGCCGGTGAGCGAACGGCCACCACCCCGGTGGCCGATGACGATCCAGTCTCAGGCGCTCAGAGCAGCTCAAGGTCGCACAGCGGCTGCGGTACGAAATCAGCCACCCGAAATGTCGGTCCGCGCGGGCATCGGACTCAACCCGATCATCCGATCGACGGTGTGGGACTCGTTGCGCACCAGCTTGTTCGACGGCGTCGCAGCAGCAATAAGGACACTGATGCCGCCCCTTGTCGGCGGAATCCCCTGGTACGGCCAGCAAGAAGCTCACCGCATCGCGTACTACGACATATACCGCCGCCTCGGCCTCGCAACCTTCCAACCACAGGACAACGAACTGCTCGACGCACTTGTTGCCCTGACCGAATCGACGGGATGGTGGTGGGCGTTCGACGACGTCTGCGTCATGTCCGAACGACCGACCGCGCTGCACTCCGAACCCATTCCCGATCGAGTACACGGTGAACGACGGCTGCACCACCACGACGAACCGGCGCTCCAATTCGCTGACGGCAGTGCGGCATACGTCCTGAACGGCACAATCGTGCCGGATTGGGTGGTGCTCGACCCGAGCGTCGAACGCATCACCGTCGAACGCAACGTCGAGATCCGCCGCTCCGCAATCGAACGCATCGGGTGGGACAACTACATCGACGCTGCAGGACTCGCGCTGGTCGACAACACCGACGATCCTGGCAACGACGGCTGCACCCTGCAGCTGTTCGCCACCCCCGCCGGCTGGGGCGGCGAGGGTCGAGTGCTTGTCGCTGTCAATGGGTCTCGCGAACGCGACGGCCAGCGCAGACACTACGGCCTCTACGTTCCAGGTGAATTCTCCTCGGCCCTCGACGCCGCAGGCTGGACCTACGGCCTCAGCGGAGAAAACTACGCCCAATTGCTCCGCCGAACCTGAACCTACTCTCACACAAGGTGACTCAGATGAACCAGAACATGACCCTGTCCACATTGACATCGATGACCGGCCTCGATGTCTTCGACTATCTCGACAAGGAGATCTCGGTGCCGATCATCGACGGCATGCAAGCCCAAGGCGACCTCATCGTGGTTCCGTACGCGCTACTCGAAGGCGTCGTCTCCACCGGGGTGTGGACGCGCATCGACGCCGTGCCCCTGTCCGGAATCGAGTTGCTGCGTAGCGCAGCGGGCGGAAATCCCCACAGCCTCGTAGCCGACGGCGGCCGATGCACGTGGTCGACACCGGTGAGCGATACGCGGCGTCTGGCACTCGGAATTCTCGACAACGCAGTGACCGCCTACCTGATCCACCCCGAACACGGAGCCACCGGAATTGCCCCGGGCCGCTACGTCATCGGCAGACAACGTGAGCGTGCTCGAGGTGGGTACTTCGAAACGACGCAGTTGGTCGCCGACTGAGTGCGGCTCGTCCGCGCTGCTCCTTGCCCATTCGGAAATACGAATGGGCAAGGAGCCACGACCTCAACAGCAGGCAGGGCCGTGTACCAGGGTTCTGCATACTGCGATTCTGAGATGATTGCCCGATGCATCGAATCCGGCTGATCTCCGCGCTCGTCGCGCCGACACTGCTCGCGGCAGCATGCGCCGATCACCCTCCACCCGAGCCGACACCGGTGGTCGTGGCCTTCGACGACGGATGGGGCCAGCTGTTCATCATGAACATCGACGGCTCCGGCTTGCGCCAGGTCACCCCGACCGTGGGCGAAGACAGCCACGACCCGAACTACGGGAACGACGCCGCCCTCTCCCCCGATGGCAAGCAGCTCGCGTACGCCCGAGGCCGGTTCATCGAGATCCTCGACCTCGAGTCGGGTGAATCGAGGTCGGTGCACGAAGGTGGCTACGAACCGGCTTTCTCACCGGACGGATCCAAGATCGCGTTCACCTCGAACGGCAGCATCAACATCATGAACGTGGACGGATCCGACACACACGTCATCGCACAACAAGAGTCGGCCTTCGGAGCGACATTCTCCCCGGATAGCTCACGGGTCGTCTACGTCACCGGCGGCTACCTGAACGAAGTGTCTGTCGACGGCGGAGAATCGACAGTGCTTCTGCGCGACCAGTTCTGGAACTCCGACCCGGCCTTTTCTCCCGACGGGTCGACGCTCGTCTTCTCCAGTAACCGAGGCGGCAACAACGGCTCCGAGATCTACACAATGCCCTCCGGCGGAGGGGAAATCACTCCTCTCACCGATACCTACGCCGTACACCCGAAGTTCACGCCTGACGGCTCGCGCATCCTGTACGACCGGGCGGTCACACAGGCAGGTGAACTGGTGACCGACGTCGCCACCGGCTCTCGGCCTGAGATTGCATCGATGAACCCCGACGGGTCCGACCAGAAACGGCTGACTCCACGCTCTCTGAGCGGTCAGATGCCGACCGTGGGCGGGGGACGTTGACCCGCGAGCGACAATCGCTGTTGCTGTGGAGTGGTGACGGACAGGTCGTCGAGGACGACCTGGCCGTCACCACCGTTGGATCGGTCGATCAGCGCAGCGGACAGGCGGTATCGAATGTGTAATCGTCGAGCTCGGTCAGGCGGGGAAATCCGCGCTACGAGTTAGCGTTTCGTTCGATCGGATGTCGCTCAGGTTCTGTTCCAGCGCGTCGATCACAGCGTCGTACCCGCTGTTGCCCAGGATCAGCCGGCGTGGCGGCGGGTCTTGGGCCATCGCTGCGATCACCGCACGAGCACCACGATGAGGATCGCCCGGTTGCACCCCGTTCACGCCGACGAAAGCGGCACGGACCTCGTCCAGCATGTCGTGGTATTCCGGAATCGCTTCCGCGACGGGCTCGTCGGCGAATCCGGCGTATGCGTTCGTGCGGAAAGCCCCTGGTTCGACCGCCAACACAGAGAGGCCCTGCCCGGCGACCTCTTGGCGCAGCGCGTCGGTGACGGCCTCGATCGCGTACTTCGTGGCGCTGTAGTAGCCGAATCCGACCGCCGCCAGAAGCCCGGCCACCGAGGACACATTGACGATCCACCCGCTTCCGCGGGTGCGCATCCCTGGTAGCACTGCTCGCGTGACGGACAGTACTGCAAAGAAATTGAGCTCGAACATCGCACGAATCGAGGTTTCGTTCATTCCCTCGATCGATCCGTACCAGCCTCGGCCTGCGTTGTTGACCAGCACGTCGATGCCGCCGAAA
Organism: Rhodococcus sp. IEGM1428; assembly: GCF_050321865.1. NCBI lineage: Bacteria > Bacillati > Actinomycetota > Actinomycetes > Mycobacteriales > Nocardiaceae > Rhodococcus > Rhodococcus sp. IEGM1428. The sequence continues at coordinate 1,680,616 of NZ_JBNQFW010000001.1, forward strand.
TGCTCTTCGGCTGTTCGTACGGCCCGCAATACCTGTGCCGCGTCGGTAACATCCATGGGCACGACGAGAACGCGGTCACCGTACTTATCGGCCCACGACGTGAGTTCCCCTGGACGCCGGGCGGTGAGTACCACGCGGTCCCCCGCCTCCAGCGCCACCTCGGCGTACGCCATACCGAAGCCGCCTGGTGTGCCACCGGTGATGAACCATCGTTTGCTCATGGCTCGATCACCAACCGATCGATCAGTGCGCCGTCCAGGGTGAAGCGATAGTGCAGATCGACAACTCCCCCTGGGAAATTGCCTTCCAGGTGCTGCGTGACGTCGACAGTCGTGCCGGTCGTGGTCGCTCCGGTGAACTCTGTTGTGTAGGTGTACTCACTCTCACTGATCGAGGCAGTCAGCCAGGCCTCGATCTCGTCGCGGCCCGAGTGGGCGTGGCCCTCATCGGTCACCACGGCATCTGCGGTGAACACGGTGAGCGCTCGGGTGCCTTGTCGGGCGTCGAGTGCGGTCATGAACTTCTTTACGGTGTCCGGGAGTTCATCCCATTCTGTGGTCATGACACCACGGTGATGCCTCCCCCAGGGGGAAGGTCAACACGAGGTCGGCACACCGGTGTACACGCCCGATACTCGCCTTCACGTGGTCTGGGAAACACTCCCCGCGGTTGCTGGGACGGACCGCAGAAAACAACGAGCGACCTCCAGCCGATCGGCGTCGTAGTGATTCCATTTCGCGGCAGGCACATCCTGGCGTCCCACTTCACGGAATCCCCGTCGGCCGAAGAAATCTGCAGCCTCACCGCTGACGGTCACTGCGAACAGGTTCGCGATCCCCCGCTCGCGACAGAGATCCATCAATCCGTCGATCAGTAGGCCCCCAGCGCCGAGACCGGAAAACTCTGCGACCGTGATCAAGCCCGACACCTCGCCGAATCCGGTTCCGGCGTACCGGTCGACCTCCAACCCGACGATACCGGCCAGGTGTCCGGTGCGTAGGACCCGAGCTCCGAGCCCACCGGCAGCCATCCTCGCAATCTCGATCCGGCTGCGCCGTTTGAGAACACCTTCGCGGACTCCCTGCGCGACCAGCGCCTCGATTGCTGGAAAATCGTCCACCTGAAGCGAGGCCAAGTGGAGGTACCGCCCCTGAGTCAGGACGGTGCCGCGGCCGTCGAAGGTGAACAGCTCGAATTCGAGATCCTCTGCACGGCAGAGGTTTACACTGTACGCGCCGCCTGCAAGCGCGTCCTGTGCCGCGTACGGGAAATCTTCGAGCCCTCGTTCGGCCAGGTGACGGGACAGACGTTCGCGGTGCACGTCGATATCCGCGAAGCTTCGAGGTGGAGTCCCCCAGCCACCGCCCGGATCGGTGAGCACCATCTTGGATGCCCGAACGCTTGCAGCCACAGACCCGGCGGTGCGCGCGACGTCGGAAGCCTCGGTCCCGATCACGACGCATTCCGAGTCCGCGATAGCGAGCCACAGACGGGCAACTGCCTCGTCGGTCCACGCCGTCGAACCGTCCATGGCGAGACCACCGATCGCAATGGCGGTCTTCGAAACACAGTCGGAAGGAACGACAAAAATGAACCGCGTATCCCCCGTACCGAACTCACCCACCGTGCGGCTGACTGCTTGCAGCCCAGCGGCGCTCACGACGGGTAAGGCAACCACGATGGTGACCCCACGGAACTCTTCGATGAAGAAGTCACGCTCGGAAACAGGTACGCCACTGGACGTCAGTTCGACCCCTGCCTCCAGCGGTGCCGTCCGTCTCGTCCTCACTGTGCGCGGATTTGCTCGAAAGTCGTCGTTCGTCATGATTGCTTCAGTCTGGACTGTTCCCAGTGCACCCCGCAACGCGTCCGAATCTCGGTACGGGGTCATTCCTTGCTGGAATGGGAACGCGGAGTCGACCGAACCTGATCAGCGATCGTTGGACGGGGCGCTACTCGCCGCAGCGGACGTCGCTTGTGTGCCTGGTTCCGGTGACCAGTACCCGTACCGCAGCGCCTGGGCGTAATTCGTCAGCGCCCAGCGGCCGTTCTGGAGGGGCTCGTCGGCTATGTGGTTCACCGCCGTTTCCAGAAGGAGAGCAACCGCAGGCACTGCCTTTCCTGCGCTGGTGAGGGCAAGCGCCAGATAGCAGGCGACGAGTGGGTCGTCGGGTCGGTCGTGGCGGGCCTCGGCCAGAACGTCGATCGCCTCGTCGATTCGCGTTGAGGTTGCGGAGCGTGCTTGCATAGCTGATTCGGGCCGTATGACGTTCCTCGCCGTCGAGTCCGGCGGCGAATGCTTGCTCGTACAGCGGTGCCGCAATCGCGGGGTGACCGGCATAGTCGTGCGATCGTGCCGAATGAAACAGGGCGATTGGATGCTCGGGACATCTGTCCACGAGATCGTCGAAATAGGCGACGGTGGACTCGGCTGCCTCGCGGCGTGCGGATTTCCACCCGCGATCAGCCATGTCACGGATGTCCTGGGCGTCGATCATGCGATTCCTCCTGTGGTGTGGGCAGCGGAACCCGGTGGGTGAACCACGCCGTGGATGCCACTGAACGAGGTGGGCGACGGCGCTGCGGGGATGTGACAGCAATTCATGGCGGATCGAGCGAAAGCTCGAGAATTTCGGCGCTGATACAGCCGACTGGTGCAGGGTAGCACCCGACCCCTTTGCCGACTGACGAGTTCGCGTTCGCGTTCGAAATAGCACGAAAGCTATTTTCCTGGAGCGTGTTTCATCGAGATCGGACGTGATCTCGACTATCGGTCGTCCGATGGAACAGTCTCCGCTCCAGTCGACCAGATGCCGGGTCTACTCCCCTGCGCTTCGCGCTCTCGTGGACGAGCTCGCATCGATCGTCGCCGGCTTCGACCATTCCGGGGACGACATCACGAACAGATACTTCGGTCGAGTTCGCGTCGAAGACACCACTGTGGTGTGGTGACACTTGCGTAACTCCCGGAAGTTCTGAGAGGCGAACCACCACATGACATCGCTATCCACCCGAGCTGGGGCGGCCCCGTACACCAAGCTTGTCCTACGACTGTACGACCTGTGGGTGATCCGACTTTCGAACAGTTTCGGATGGCGTTGCAACAGAGCTCATTTCGTCGATCTCTACCGACGGCACATCGGTCACCGCCACCTGGAGGTCGGCCCAGGATCCGGCTGGGCCCTCGCCAACATCGACCTCCCTGCCGATATCGACCTCACCCTCCTGGACCTCAACGCCAACTCACTCGAACACACTGCATCCCGACTGGATGTTGCTCTCACGCTGATCGAACACGATGTTCTGGTGCCATTGGACGAGAGCATCGAGAAGTTCGACTCGGTGTCGATCAACTATGTTCTGCATTGTCTTCCCGGTGACTGGTCCACGAAGGCCGTCGCGCTGACAAACCTGGCGGAGACGCTGACGCCGGAGGGAGTGTTGTTCGGATCGACCGTGATCGGTGTCGACCAGAGGTTCACCGCCCTCGGCAAGGCGCTGATGTTCGCCTACAACCAAACCGGCGTGTTCGGAAATCGCCAGGACGATCTGCCCGGCCTTCGCCGGTCACTGTTCGAAATATTCGAGCAAATCGAGGTGACGATGGTCGGCAACGTCGCGATCTTCGTGGCTCGACGGCCTCGCACACGACCATAGGCCCAGAAGGACCGTCGGTGCGCCTCCGGAGCCGCACCCGTTGCTATCAACGCCGCCTGTGCACGAGTCTTGTCCACTACGCCGGCCGTCGCTCTGATCCATGCGTGTCGAGCAGATAGTTCGGGGCCCGTCGTGGCAATCGTGCACACTCACCGCACCCGCCGAATAGCATTGACTCGGCGGCGCTCGGATCACGGGCGAGCCGGATCGGAGGACCGGTGAAAGATCTCACGGGCGATCCGGTGAGCCTTCGGTCGTTTCTCGATCGATTCCCGGACTTCGTTTCCCTGTCCGACTTCTCGGGAAAGATCCTCTATATCAATCCTGCAGGCTTGGAACTGACCGGATCGACGAGCCTATCCGCTGCCATGGAGTTGAGTGCGCTCGAATTCCTCACCCCGGGTGGGCTCGATCTCGCGGCAGGTATCGGTGACGGTCTGCGCATCGACGGAAAGTGGGAGGGATACTGCGAATTACGCCATCAGATGACCGGTGCCGAAATTCCGGTGATGGTCACCGCCTATTCGATCGATTCCGGCGACGGTGGGCCCGACTTGGTTGCTTCCATCATTCGCCATCGTCACACCGTCGAACAGCGCAATGCTCGGATGGCCGCAGACGTACTCGTCGCAGGTCGGCATGCTCGAGAACAGAAAGCTCTTGCCGACCTCAGCAGATTCGCCGTCATCGCCGACCTACCGACACTGCTCACCGCCGCGACCGATACCGCCGCAACCTTGATCGGTGTCGGAAACTCGGCAATTTCCCATCTCGAACGCCCCGACGATCCTTACCTGACCATGGACGCAGCAAGCGGTGTACTCGGTATACGGCACGATGTTCCACCGGGAGACGGTTCGCTGATGGGGTTCGTCCTGGCGAACTCCGAGCCGGCCGTGTGCAACGACCGCACAGTCGAGACGCGTTTTCGCACTGAAACGATGGCTGCTTTCGGGCTGCGCAGCGGAGTGGGAGTTCCGATCTTCGACGTTGCAGGCGCCGCCTGGGGTGTGCTCACAATCCACAGCGTGGAGGCCCGTCTCTACCGCGACGAGGAGGTGTCGTTTCTCGGTTCCGTCGCTGGGATCGTCTCCGCGGCAATGAGAAGGATCGACCTGGAACGCCAGCTGAGACGACGCAGTACACACGACGCGCTCACCGGTCTGCCGAACCGAACGCTCGCCTACGACGTCATCGACGCTGCGCTGGTTCGCGCGCGGCAACAGCTCGGCACTGTTGCGCTGCTGTTGCTCGACATCGACGACTTCAAGATCATCAACGACAGCCTGGGCCATGATGCCGGTGACAGGGCGCTGGTCAAGTTCGTCGATCGACTTGCCTCGGCAATTCGAGAAGCCGATACAGTTGCGCGCCTTGGCGGAGACGAGTTCCTGATCGTGTGTGAGGGAGTGGACAGCGTCGAGCATGCGCAAGAACTCGCGCGGCACATCTCGAGTTCGATCGCGGTGCCGTTTTCTGCCGTCGATGTTCCGATCCCCCTCAGCGCGAGTATCGGCATCGCTGTATCCGACCGAAATTCGACGCGACAGGAGCTCATTCACCGTGCGGACCTGGCCATGTACCGCGCGAAGGACAGCGGTACGGGCGGCCATGCCGTCTTCGATCCGACCGATCTCTACGACGCCGATCGCATCAGGTCACTCTCGATAGATCTCAGGGCGGCCCTGAAAGCGAACGAACTCACGTTGGCTTATCAACCGCTGGTGGAGATCGCGACTCGAAAGGTCGTTGCGGTCGAGGCGCTGGCTCGATGGAATCACCACCACCTCGGACCGATAGAACCCAGCGAATTCGTCAGCGTCGCCGAGAGAACCGGCCTTGCAACGCCGTTGGGCACCTGGGCTCTTCGCACCGCGTGTGCCGCTGCGGCACGATGGCGCACGTTCTCCGACATCGTCGTTCGCGTCAACGTCAGCGCACTCCAACTTCGAGATCCGGATTTTCCGAAAGAGGTTGCGTCCGTGTTGACAGACACTGGACTTCCCGCTTTCGCCCTCGGTTTGGAGGTCACCGAAACCGTTTGGGTCGCGGACACCGAACGAGTTGCCGACACCGTCTCTACGCTGCATTCGATGGGTGTCACTCTGCTGCTCGACGACATGGGAAAGGGACACAGTTCCATGTCGTATCTCGACCGCTATCCCATGTTCGAGAGTTTCAAGATCGACAGGTCGTATATCGCCCGACTGCCGGCCCCACGCGCCTGCGCCATCATCTCGGCGATCGTCGCACTCGCCCGGGCATTCGATGTCACCGTCGTCGGGGAAGGGGTCGAGACCGAGGAACAACTCGAGGCATTGGCCGCTGCCGGATGCGATTTCGCCCAAGGGTTCCTGTTGGGACGACCGGTCGATGCCGACGCGATCGCAGATTTACTGCTCACCGATCCATGAGTGGCGAGCAGCGACCACGTTCGTGATAGCGTGCCGAAGCAGAGCTACTCGCATAGCCACCCCAGCTGCAGCAGGCACCCGCGTCGCCTCCGCCAGCGCTCGACGGGCAAGGTCTTTTACGGATCTGCGATCGAAGACCTTTTTGTTCGTTGCTGCACGCCGTGTCCTCGACCTCCGACCGGTGCAGTGGTGCCGCGGGGCCGCTGCACAGAATTCGGAACTACGGTGACCAAGAACCACGCCGAGAAGCGAGCAGCACGAGCCTACGCACAATCGCACCTGCTCCCCTACCGTCAGGCTCTGACGTCGGTGAGAGCGGCCCGTGCCGATCGCGCATCGTTGTCGCCTTTCGCGGAGCGCCTGCTGATCGAGGCCGTGGAGGGATGCGGAATTCGCCACTGGGCGCGTGTCGAGGAATGTGACGGCGTCGCTCGGGCGGCGATAACCGACCTCGGCGGCGAGCGGTTCGTACTCACCGTCGACAGTGTGCTGATCGTGCTGCGTGAACACCTCGACGACAATCCGACACTGCAGCCGAACGACATCGACAGCTACTTCGCCGACGAGACCGTGCAACGCATCCTGTTCGGCGGCATCATCTACCGACTCGAACTTCATCGCGGCAGAGGTCTCGTAGCGTGATCCTGGAATCGTATGAGTTGTTTCGCAGTCTCTTCGATGATGGTCGCTGCAGACGACGTGTAATCCTGGATTTCCGCGCGAGTTGAACTGCGCCAGCGGCAAGCAAGCCGGTTCCGGCAAGAGGAAGACATCCAGGCAGTAGCACAGACATGCGATCGGGCCATGGGTTCGGAAAGCGAGGATCACCTCTTTCCACTTTCAATGTATAGCGCACCCCGGGGCTTGCGGCAAGACCCCGTACAGGGCTCAGAATGGCTCGCTACCGTCATGAATCAGTCGATCGGAGTTCTGTGAATCCTGTGCGCCCACGCGTCTTCGACCTGCCCGATAGTCTCTCTCGCAAGCGCGATCCAGAGCTGATCGAGGTTGATCAGCAACACTTTTCAGCAATCTATTCGAGTATCGAGACGTCTCGATCCGATACGACGGATCGGCTGAACACCATCCAGAAGTCGTCGGGCCGGATGGGTCAGGAGGTGATGGAGCGAGACTTCGAGGTCCATCGACTGCGCGGGCGTCTTCGTTCACTGCATCGCTATGGGATCGATCTGTGTCTGGGTCGCATCGTGCCCGTCGACTCGGACGAGCCTGTGTACATCGGGCGCCTCGGACTGTTGGGGAACTCGGGCGAGCAACTTCTGGTGGACTGGCGCTCCCCCGCTGCCGAGCCCTTCTTCGGTGCGACCCACGCAAACCCGATGGGGCTCCAGAGTCGCCGACGCTATCGATGGACGAACGGCGTCATCACGGACTTCTGGGACGAGGTCTTCGACTCGACAGGGCTCGACTCCGATGCGGCGCTCGACGATCAATCGGCATTCATCGCCAGCTTGGGTACCGAACGCTCGGCGCGGATGCGGGACGTACTGGGCACAGTACAAGCAGATCAGGACGCGATCATTCGAGCAGATGCGCGCGGAGCGCTTGTCGTCGACGGTGGGCCGGGAACCGGGAAAACGGTTGTCGCTCTTCACCGTACTGCCTATCTTCTGTACACGGATTCACGCATCGGACACAACCGGGGCGGAGTCTTGTTCGTGGGCCCGCACGAGCCGTACCTCGCCTATGTCTCCGACGTCCTGCCGAGTCTCGGCGAAGACGGTGTACAGACCTGCACCCTCCGAGACCTCGTTGCAGAAGGAACGTACGCAACAGAAGAGCCCGATTCTTCTGTGGCGCAACTGAAGTCCACTCTCGGAATGATCGACGCAATCGACGCGGCCGTCGCGTTCTACGAGCAACCGCCCACCCAGAACATGATCGTGGAAACAGAATGGGCCGACCTGAGACTCACTCCGGACGATTGGATCGAAGCGTTCGGGGCAGCCGAGCCCGGTACCCCGCACAACGAGGCACGAGAACAGATCTGGGACCTACTCCTCACAATTCTCACGGAGCGATACGACGGCGACGAGTCCACCCAGGAAGTACGACGGTCTCTGCAGCGCAACAAGCATCTACGTCGGACGCTCGAAAACTCCTGGACAATCATCGAGGCCGCCGACCTCGTTGCCGACTTGTGGAGCGTGCCGACGTATCTCCGTCGATGTGCACCCTGGCTGAGTGCCGAGCAGGTGCGCATGCTGCAACGAACCGATCCGACGCGATGGACACTGGCCGATCTACCCCTGCTCGATGCCGCGCGCATGCGGCTCGGAGATCCCGAGCATGCGCGGCGCATGCAACGCCGCGAGGCAGCTTCGGCAGTCGAGCGGACGCGGATGGATCGCGTCGTCGACGAACTCATGGCTGCCGACGACGACGAAATGATGGCTGCACAGCTTCGCCAGGACGGAATTCGCGATGCGCTCGTCGATCGAGCCGGATTCGAGGAGATCCCCATCGACCCACTGGCCGGACCGTTCGCACACATTGTCGTGGACGAGGCTCAGGAGCTGACGGATGCGCAGTGGCACATGGTGCGCCGCCGCTGCCCTTCGGGCAGCGTCACAGTCGTCGGAGACCGCGCGCAGTCGCGTCGTGGGTTCTCCGAATCCTGGCTCGAACGGCTCGGACGAGTGGGGATCGACCACATCGACGTTGCCACCCTCGGCGTCAACTACCGCACCCCGCGAGAAGTGATGGCGGTGGCCGAGCCGGTGATCCGTGCAGTGTTGCCGGACGCCAACGTCCCGGTGTCGATTCGCAGCAGCGGTGTGCCTGTCGAGTACGGCAACTCGGCAGATCTGTCGTCGATCCTGGAAAGGTGGATGGAATCGAACACCATCGGAATCGGCTGTGTCATAGGCGATTCTACGTTCGCGGGATCCGAACGCATACGCTCACTGACGCCCCAACTGACCAAGGGGCTCGAATTCGATCTGGTCGTCCTCGTCGACCCGGAGTCGTTCGGGCCCGGAATCGCCGGTGCCGTCGACCGCTACGTGGCAATGACACGAGCTACCGGGCGGCTGACAATTTTGACCTCTCAGCTCGAGGCCGGGTTCAGGACGTCCAGTACCGCGTGAATTGCGGGGCTCGCATTCGCACTGTGCCTCCAGGCCGCCTGCACCTCACGCGTGGGAGTGCGTGCCGGTGACACTGCAACGAGGCCGACGCTCAGAACCGGCCGTGCGAGACGAGGAACGAGCGCAAGAACGTCGTCCCCTTCGACCAGTGCGAGCTGGGTCGAAAAATCATCGACGAGATGGCGAACTACTACGTCGGTGGGTGTGTCGGCGAACAGCCGACGGAACCACTGATGGCACACCGTTCCCGCCGGGCTCGTCACCCACGGGTAGCGGGCGAGTTCGGAATGGGTCAGCGCAGACTCCCGTCCGGCGAGTGGATGAGTACGCTTCATGATCACGTCGCCGTAGTCGGTATGGATCGGTCGTCGGACGATCGAGGGCGGCGCCGCCGCCGGTACACCGTCCGCGTCGTGCACCAGCGCCAAGTCGGCGGTACCCGCGTGGACGCTGTGCAGGGCGCGATCGGGATCTTCCTCGCTGATGTGGACGGTCAGATCGGGATACCGCCGGTGCAGTCGGCTCAGCGCAGGTGCCACCAGACCGCGAAGGGCGGTCGAGAAGCCGACGAGGCGCACGACCCCACGAGCGACGCCTTCGTCCGCGGAGCGTGCCGACTCCACGCAGCGCTCTAGGGCATGGAACACCTCGTCCGCAGAGTCGACCACCGCTCGACCGGCCGGGGTGAGTACGACGCCTCGGCCGGCCTGCGCCAACACCGGCGTCCCGATCTGCCGTTCGAGTCGTTTGATCTGTTGGGAAATCGCAGACGAGGTGTATCCGAGCTCGTCGGCCGCCCTGGCCAGGGTTCCCAGGGCAGCGACCGCGCGCAATGCATGGAGTGCGCTCACATCGATCATGAAGCAACACTACGCAATAATGCCGATAATCCATCGCTGGACCGTAGGTGTCGGGCCGACCACACTCACCTGGTGACCAATTCCGCGCCTTCTTCCTCGTCGATTTTCGGCACCAATCTCGTCGCCATGGTGACGCCCATGCAGCCGGACGGAACTATCGATCGCTCCGGCTTCGACGCACTGCTCGTGCACCTGCTGTCGACCGGATGCGACGGAGTCGTCGTCGGTGGCACCACCGGTGAAGCACCGACTCTGACCTCTCACGAGATGTCGGAGCTGATCACGCAGGCCCGAGTGCACTCGAACCATGCCCTTCGGGTGATCGCCGGAGTCGGTACCAACGACACGGCGGCGGGAACGGACATGGCTCGGTCCGCTGCAGCGGCCGGTGCCGATGCACTACTGATCAGCGCCCCCCACTATTCGCGCCCCACCCAGGCAGGCATTGCGGCGCACATCGTCGACATCGCCGGAGCCGGTGGGCTTCCCGTCATGGTGTACGACGTCCCGGCGCGCACGGGCATCGCCATCGAGCAGGCGACGTTGATCGAACTGTCCCGACATCCCTCGATCAGGGCGGTCAAAGACGCAAAGGGCGACCTCTACGAAGCCATGACTGTCATGGCCTCGACGGAGCTTGCCTACTACTGCGGAGTCGACGAGCTTGCTCTCCCCTACCTCTGTTGTGGCGCAACAGGTTTGGTCAGTGTCACCGGCAACGCCGTGGCCGACCGGTACGCCGAGATGATCGAAGCCGTACGGACCGGCGACCTGGATCGGGCAAACGCAGTACAGCGGGCACTGTTGCCGCTCACCGACGCCGTCATGCGTACGACGCAAGGAGCCATCATGGCCAAGGCTGCACTGGTCAGGATCGGTGTGCTGTCCGGCGCAACCGTCCGCCGTCCACTCCTCGAGTCGTCGACAACCGACCTGAGGCGATTGGACGCGGCACTGTGCGCCACCGGAATCGATCAGGAATCGAGAAGCGTGGACATCCCGGTGCGACTAGCCTGACTGCTCATGGCGACGAAGAAGGTCACGCAGGTCTCGGAACCGCACGCTGCCGATAGTCACGATTTGATTCGTGTACAGGGAGCACGGCAGAACAACCTCCAGGACATCGACGTGGACTTGCCCAAGCGACGGCTCACCGTGTTCACCGGTGTGTCGGGCTCCGGCAAGAGCTCACTGGTCTTCAGCACTATCGCTGCGGAATCGCAGCGGATGATCAACGAGACCTACAGCGCCTTCGTCCAGGGATTCATGCCGACACTCGCCCGACCCGACGTCGACGTCATGGACGGGCTCACCACGGCCATCATCGTCGATCAACAGCGCATGGGTGCCAATCCTCACTCCACCGTCGGTACGGCCACCGACGCCAATGCCATGCTTCGCATTCTCTTCAGTCGAGTCGGTAAACCGTATATCGGCTCAGCACAAGCTTTTTCGTTCAACGTTGCATCGGTCTCCGGTGCAGGTGCCTACAAGGTGGACAAGGGTGGCCGTCAGACCACCGAGAAGAAGTCCTTCTCCGTCACCGGCGGCATGTGCCCACGCTGCGAGGGTCGAGGTTCGGTCAGCGACTTCGATCTCACCGCCCTGTACGACGCGAGCAAGTCCCTCAACGAGAACGCCATCACGATTCCCGGCTACAGCATGGAAGGCTGGTACGGCCGAATTTTCCGCGGCTGCGGTTACTTCGACCCAGACAAGCCCATCGCGAAGTACACGAAGAAGGAACTCGACGATCTGCTCTACCGCGAGCCCACGAAGATCAAGGTCGAGGGCATAAATCTGACCTACTCCGGACTCGTACCTCAGATTCAGAAATCGTTCCTGTCCAAGGACGTCGAGGCAATGCAGCCGCATATCCGCGCCTTCGTCGAACGCGCGATCACCTTCACCACATGTCCCGACTGCGACGGAACCCGACTCAACGCGGGAGCGCGATCGTCGAAGATCAAAGGCATCAACATCGCCGACGCCTGTTCGATGCAGATCAGCGATTTGGCCACATGGGTTGCAGGCCTGAAGGAACCGTCGGTGGCACCATTGTTGACGACGCTGAGCGAGACCCTGGACTCGTTCGTGGAGATCGGGCTCGGATATCTGAGCCTGGATCGTCCCTCGGGGACGTTGTCCGGTGGAGAGGCCCAGCGTACCAAGATGATTCGCCACCTCGGCTCCTCGCTGACCGACGTGACGTACGTGTTCGACGAGCCCACGACCGGCTTGCACCCGCATGACATCGAACGGATGAACAACCTGCTGTTGCAGTTGCGAGACAAGGGAAATACGGTGCTGGTCGTCGAGCACAAGCCCGAGACGATCTCGATCGCAGATCACGTGGTGGATCTGGGTCCAGGTGCCGGCAGCGCGGGCGGGCACGTGTGCTTCGAGGGCACCTTCGAGGGATTGCGACACAGTGACACGGTCACCGGTCGGCATTTCGACGATCGAGCGTCGCTCAAGGACTCGGTGCGTGGGTTCTCGGAAGTATTAGAAATTCGCGGTGCGAACTCACACAATCTGCGCGACGTGGACGTCGACGTTCCACTCGGAGTGCTGGTCGTCGTCACCGGCGTCGCAGGCTCGGGCAAGAGCTCGCTGATTCACGGGTCGCTCTCGGGCACAGACGATGTGGTGTCGGTGGACCAGGGTGCCATCCGTGGTTCACGGCGAAGCAACCCCGCGACGTACACCGGCTTGCTCGAACCGATACGGAAGGCTTTCGCCAAGGAGAATGCCGTCAAACCGGCTCTGTTCAGCTCCAACTCCGAAGGCGCGTGCCCGACGTGCAACGGCGCAGGCGTCATCTACAGCGACCTCGCGATGATGGCCGGGGTGGCCACGACGTGTGAGGTGTGCGAGGGCAAGCGGTTCCAAGCTTCGGTACTCGAGTACCACTTCGGCGGTCGCAACATCGACGAGGTGCTGTCCATGTCGGTCGCAGAGGCCGAGGAGTTCTTCTCCGACGGCGCAGCCAAACTGCTCCCAGCGCACAAGATTCTGCAGCGCTTGAACGACGTCGGGCTCGGCTACCTGAAGATCGGACAGCCGCTGACGACGCTCTCGGGTGGCGAACGCCAGCGCCTCAAGCTCGCCACACACATGGCAGGCAAGGGTGGGGTCTACGTGCTGGACGAACCCACCACCGGACTGCATCTGGCCGATGTCGACAAGCTGCTCGGGCTCCTCGACAGACTGGTCGACTCGGGCAAGTCGGTGATCGTGATCGAGCATCACCAGGCGGTGATGGCACACGCCGACTGGATCATCGATCTGGGCCCCGGTGCCGGACACGACGGCGGGCTCGTGGTGTTCGAAGGAACGCCGTCCGATCTGGTGGCGGACGGTTCCACGCTCACCGGCCGACATCTGGCCGCGTACGTCGGGAGTTGACGTGCAGGCACTCGGACGAGACATCTTTCGGAAGGAATTGTTGTGACCACCCTGCCCGACCGCCACACAACCGCACTTCTGATCGTCGACGTACAGAACGACGTGATGGTGGGTGTGCACGAGCGAGAACGCGTGATCGACAACATCGTGTCCCTGGTGACCCGCGCACGGGAGACGGGTACTGCGGTGATCTGGGTACAGCACGCGGCCGACGAGGAACTGCACTTCGGGACGGACGGGTGGAAGCTTCTGGAGGTGCTACCTGTGGCTTCGAGCGACCCGATCGTGCACAAGAAACACGGAGACGCCTTCGAGGACACAACGATGGAGGCCGAGCTGACAGCGGCCGAAGCCGGGCATGTCGTGGTCGTAGGCGCGCAGACCGATTTCTGCGTCCGATCCACCCTTCACGGCGCTCTGGTGCGCGGATACGACGTGACGCTGGCGAGCGACGCACACACGACGGAAGATCTGACGAAATGGGGAGCTCCCCTGCCCGAACAGGTCATCGCACACACCAATCTGTACTGGGACAACCAGACCGCGCCCGGACGTACCGCGGCGGCAGTGGCGACGAAAGATATCGCCTTCACCTGACCGATACCCTGAACCTTCCATGGTGACTTTGCTGCTCGCGCTCGTCGGCTTTGCGATACTCGATTCGCTCGACGTCTTGCTGATCGGCGTCACTGCCGCTATTGCGGTGCACTCGAGAACCACCCGGCGGTCGCCGTTCCGAGCCGGGCTGGCCTTCGTCGGCGGAGTGTTCACGGCGACGACGGCGTTCGGCATTGTCACCGTTCTCGGCATCGACTTCGTCACGGATCTGTTCGACTTCACCGTCACTCCCACGGTCCGGTATCGCACGGAGTTCGTCGTCGGGCTGGTCCTGATCAGCCTCGGCGCGCTGCGCACCGCCGAGCGTCGCCCACCGGCATGGGCCGCCCGAGCCGGCTCCAGCATTCCCGTGGTCGCCCTGACAGGGTTGACGATCGGTGTGGTGCAGGGCCCGACGGCAGTGCCGTACCTCGCCGGGTTGACGATGCTCTCGACCTATGTTCCCCGCCCGCAGTGGTGGCCTGCCATAGTCTTCGTCTACTGCCTGATCGCACTGATTCCGCCCATCCTCGTCCTGATTCTGGCGTCCAGGAAGAGTCGACGTTCCAGGCGGGCGTTCGTCACCACCGTGCGTGGCTTGACGCGGTACGGCCCGCCGACGGTGCGCGTCATCTTCGTCGTGCTCGGTGTCGCATTGCTCGCCGACGCTCTGGTTCATGCCCGAGACCTCCTGTAGGTCGTCGCCTAAGCTTCTGCGCATGGCACTCGATCACGGCGACCCCGGTGACGCTCCGTCCGTTCCCCCTCCCCTGTCTCCCGTGGTCGCCGACCGTCGTCCCTCGGCGGCCGAGGAGGCGCGTACGATTGCGGCGTCCACCAACATTGCGACCCTTGCGAGCCTGACCGCACACGGCGATCCCTGGGCATCGTTCGTCACGTACGGATTGCACGGCGGCGCTCCGGTTCTGTGTGTGTCGCGGATGGCCGAGCACGGGCGCAACCTCGCAGGCGATCAGCGCGCGAGCCTGTCGATCGTGGCACCGCAATCGCAGACCGATCCGTTGGCGTCCGGCCGAATCACTCTGGCCGGCGTGGTCGAACGCCCCGAGGGAGACGAGCTGGCCGCTGCCCGCGAGGCGCATCTCGCGGGGGTGCCCGCGGCGAAGTACTACCTCGACTACAGCGACTTCACGCTCTGGATCATGCGCGTGCATCGGGTCCGATGGGTCGGCGGATACGGGCGGATGGATTCGGCAACCGCCGAGGACTACGCCGAGGCCGCAGCCGATCCGGTATCGCCCAGCTCCGCATACGCGATCGAGCACCTGAACGCCGACCACTCGACGTCTCTGACGGCGATGGCACGCGCACTGGGTGGCTATCCCGATGCCACGTCCGCCGAATGCACCGCCGCGGATCGCTACGGACTCGATCTGAAGGTGCTCACGCCGCGCGGAGTCGCGTACACCAGGGTTGGCTACGCGGCTCCGATCGACTCGGCTGGGGAACTACGGGCCGCAACGGTGGAACTGGCGAAGCGAGCGGTGGGCGGGCGCTAGTTTTCCGCTGCGCTCCCCCGTCTGTACCGGTACAGCCACCTCGCCGAGACGCCGCGAACGATGGCGGCTACCGTTGTGCTTACATCTCAACGTCTAGGGAGCAGGTAATGAGCATCCAACCGGTCGAATCGAAGCGTCATCGTGTCGTCGTCATCGGTTCCGGGTTCGGAGGTCTGTTCGGCGTCAAGGCGCTCAAGAAGGCCGACGTCGACATCACCCTCGTCGCCAAGACGACGCACCACCTCTTTCAGCCGCTCCTCTACCAGGTCGCGACGGGCATTTTGTCCGTCGGCGAGATCGCTCCCACCACCCGCGTCATTCTCCGCAAGCAGAAGAACGCCGAGGTGCTGCTGGGCGACGTGTTGAACATCGACCTCGAGGCCAAAACGGTGACGTCCAAGCTGCTCGAACGCATCACCGTCACTCCCTTCGACAGCCTGATCGTCGCGGCCGGAGCGCAGCAGTCCTACTTCGGCAACGATCACTTCGCCGAGTTCGCGCCCGGCATGAAGACCATCGACGATGCACTGGAACTACGCGGACGCATCCTCGGTGCCTTCGAGCAGGCAGAGCTCTCCGATGATCAGGAGGAGAAGGACCGCCTCATGACGTTCGTCGTCGTCGGGGCCGGCCCCACCGGTGTGGAACTGGCCGGGCAGATCGCCGAGCTCGCCGATCGCACCCTCGACGGAGCTTTCCGCAACATCGATCCTCGCGACGCCCGCGTCATCCTGCTCGACGCAGCGCCCGCCGTGCTGCCGCCGATGGGCGAAAAGCTCGGCCGCAAGGCTGCCGAGCGACTCGAGAAGCTCGGCGTCGAAATCCAGCTCAACGCGATGGTCACCGACGTCGACAACGACGGCCTGACCGTCAAGGAGAAGGACGGCACGACGCGTCGCATCGAGGCGCAGTGCAAGGTCTGGTCGGCAGGCGTTCAGGGCAGCCCCCTCGGCAAGCAGCTCGCGGATCAGTCCGGTTCGGAGACCGACCGGGCCGGACGTGTGCTCGTCGAACCCGATCTGACCGTCAAGGGCTACCCGAACGTGTTCGTGGTCGGCGACCTCATGTCGGTCAAGGATGTACCGGGCATGGCGCAGGGTGCCATTCAGGGAGCGACGTACGCCGCCAAGCGGATCAAGGCATCGGTGAAGGGCGAGGACGACCCTGCTCAGCGTGCGCCGTTCAAGTACTTCGACAAGGGCTCGATGGCAACGGTGTCGCGGTTCAACGCAGTCGCCAAGGTCGGCAAGCTCGAGTTCGGTGGCTTCATTGCATGGCTGATGTGGCTTGCGTTGCACCTGTACTACCTCGTGGGCTACCGCAGTCGAATCACCACCGTCATCTCCTGGTTCGTGACCTTCCTCGGCCGCGGTCGCGCCCAGATGGCATCGACCGAACAGCAGGTGTTCGCGAGGTTGGCCATCGAACAACTGAATTCTCTCGAACGCGCGGGTGCCGTCGAGCCGGACACCGCCGAGACGGAACAGGAACGCGAGAAGGCAGCGGGCTGACCCACCGCTGACCCCAGCTTCGAGACATCGCATCGGCCGACCGAACACCGTCGGCCGATGCGATTCTTCGTTCGGCGTGCCGATCTCACGTACTCGAATCACTGGGCGGCAGGCGGTGCCCCACCGAAGTAGTCAGCGAGCCGCCTCCTGCCAGAGCCAGCCGAACGCTTCCGCCGCGCAGATCGACCTCGGACGCACGATCATCGGGGTATTGCAACGTACTCGACATCGACAGTGGAGCCCACAACGCGTCGTGCGAGATCGATCCCTCGCCCAGTTCCACCCGGTGGCGCAACAACGGAGTGTCTCCGACGTCGCAGCGCATCGCACTGGTCCACCGACCCGACGCTTCCTCGAAACGCCCGATCTGCGTCCGCTCGCGCAACCACAAGTTCGAATCCTGTTGCAGCGCAATAGTATTGACCACCGAATGCGACGCGTCCGACACGACGACCATCGGCTCGGGATCGAAGATCAGAGACGCACCCGCACCCACCTCGACGTGCCACTGCGCCGACGAATGACGCAGCTGCCCACCGGGCATCGCCAGCGACGCCGCGACGCTGCGAACCTCCAGGTGTGCGCCGGCCGCCACGGAGATTCTGACGGTGATGGTGTCACCACCGAGTGGCGTTGCGGCGGTTCCGATCAGGTGGACCGTATCCGGCCCGGTCTGCCGACCGGCAAGGCCGCCCACCGAGGTGATGCGTGGGCTGCGATGCAGGCTCGCATCGATGCAGAGCTCGGTGTGCATCGACGCTCAGTGCGTGTGGGCATGCGCGTCGGCGTCGGCAACGACCTTCAGCTGCTCGCGAATCCACGCGAGTACCGTGGTCGCGGCCGGGTCGTCGGTGAGTGAGATCAGGGCAGTCGGTCGACCCTCGCGCACCTGTGCCGCATCGCGTTCCATCACACCCAGATCGGCCCCGACGTAGGGGGCCAGATCTGTCTTGTTGACCACCAACAGATCGGAGAAGGTCACACCGGGTCCACCCTTGCGCGGAACCTTGTCGCCGCCTGCGACATCGACGACGAAGATCTGCACATCGATGAGACCGGACGAGAACGTCGCGGTGAGATTGTCTCCGCCCGACTCGACCAGAATGAGGTCCAAGGGCGGATTGTTCTCGATCAGGTCGTCGATGGCGTCGAGATTGGCCGTGATGTCGTCGCGAATGGCGGTGTGCGGGCAGCCACCTGTCTGTACGGCCGTGATGCGCTCGTCCGGCAGCACCGCATGCCGACGCAGGAAGTCGGCGTCCTCGGTCGTGTAGATGTCGTTGGTCAGAACAGCCAGCGACAGCTCGTCACGAAGCTGGCGACACAGGGCAGCCACCAAAGCGGTCTTTCCGGAACCGACCGGTCCACCGATTCCCACTCGCAGCGCCTCGCCTGCCTCCCGCGCGCGTTTCGGACGATCCAGTCCGTGGTCGTGGGGCTCACCGTCGATCAGGTGCGGGGGCATGACATCTCCTTCATTGTTCGAGAACAGTCGGTCGAAACAGTGGATCGCAATTTCAGGATACGAACAACGGACGATCGCGGACGGCGTGGGCTTCGGCGAACATGTCCAGCAACGGATCCGACAACTCCATCAGCTCGGGTAGGCATTCGCACACCGAGGCGGTCACGTCGTCACAGAAGTCGCCCAACCGGATGGTGCATGCGGCAACCTCGGCCGGATCGAGCGCCAGCAGACGCTGCGCCGCGATCGCCGAACCGGTCATGGTGATGTACACCTGCACAGCCGCTGTATCGGCAACCGACAGCCCGCACGCGAGTCCCACGTGCCCTGCAGCCACGGGGAGGTGCGGCTTACGGCCGATCGATGTCCAATCATGATGCGGCCAAGCCGATTTGGCCAATCGGAGCAGACCGCGACCCTGCGCGCGTGACGCGGATCTGGCCGCCGGAGACGGCGTCCGAGCGTCACACTCGGCGTCGGCACCTTCCGTGCCGAGCGAGCCGTGGACGATCGCTGCAGCCAGCGACGCCATAGTGGCACCGGAGGTCCTGATACGACGTCGCAAGAAAGCCTCGAGTGTCGCGATGTCTCGGACGAAACCCGAGGCGATCGCCTCCTCCACTCCACCGGAATGAACGTGTCCACCGGTGGGCAGACGTGAGTCGGCAAGTGAGAGAAGCGTTGTCACCTGCAGACGAGCAGCCGTCATCAGAAGAGGAAGTATCGCTGCGCCATCGGCAGTTCGGTTGCCGGCTGTTCTTTCCACACGTCGCCGTCGATGCGCACCGTGAAGGTGTCCGGATCCACCTCGATGTCGGGCATGGCGTCGTTCAGAGCCATGTCGGACTTCCTGACGCTGCGGACGTTCTTGACCGGAACGAGCCGGCGATCGCAGTTCAGGCGGCCGGCAAGTCCATCTTCGATTGCCTGGGGAGCGACGAAGTGCAGCGATGTCGCGGCAGCTGCTTTGGGCGAGGCCCCGAACATCGGACGCGGAAGCTCGGGTTGCGGGGTCGGGATGGACGCGTTGGCATCGCCCATAGCCGCCCAGGCGATCATTCCGCCCTTGACGACCATGTGCGGACGGACGCCGAAGAACGCCGGGTCCCACAGCACCAGATCGGCCAATTTTCCCGGCTCGATCGAGCCGATCTCGTCGTCCAGCCCGTGGGCCACGGCCGGGCAGATCGTGTACTTGGCGACGTACCGCATGACGCGGTTGTTGTCGGCCCCGTTGTCTCCGGGCAGGAAGCCCCGACGAGACTTCATCACGTGCGCAGTCTGCCAGGTACGCAGAACGACCTCGCCGATCCGGCCCATTGCCTGCGCATCGCTGCCGATCATCGAGATCGCACCCATGTCGTGCAGCAGATCCTCGGCCGCAATGGTCGACGGCCGGATACGACTTTCGGCGAAGGCCAGATCCTCCGGAATCGACGGACTCAGGTGATGACACACCATCAGCATGTCGAGATGTTCGTCGAGGGTGTTGACGGTATGAGGACGCGTCGGGTTGGTCGAGCTGGGCAGCACGTGCCCTTGCGCGGCCACCGTGATGATGTCGGGTGCATGCCCGCCGCCCGCGCCCTCTGTGTGATAAGCGTGAATTCCACGGCCGTCGATCGCAGCGAGAGTGGTCTCGACGAAGCCGGCCTCGTTCAGGGTGTCCGAGTGGAGCGCGGCCTGCACACCGGCGTCCTCACACACTCGCAGGCACGCGTCGATCGCAGCAGGGGTCGAGCCCCAATCCTCGTGCAGCTTGAATCCTGATGCGCCTGCACGCAATTGCTCCCACATGGAGTCGGGGTTGACAGTGTTGCCCTTGCCGAGGAGCACGATGTTCATCGGCCAGTCGTCGAGAGCTTCGAGCATCCGGGACAGGTGCCATGCACCCGGGGTGACCGTGGTGGCCTTGCTTCCTTCGGCGGGTCCGGTGCCGCCGGCGATCACGGTGGTGATGCCTCCGCCGAGAGCTTCCTCCTTGATCTGCGGGCAGATCAGATGGACGTGACAGTCGATGCCGCCGGCCGTGACGATCTTTCCGTTGCCCGCGATGATCTCGGTCGAGGGCCCGATCACCAGATCGGGATGGACTCCGGTCATGGTGTCGGGGTTGCCTGCCTTGCCCAATGCCACGATGCGCCCGTCGCGAATACCGAGGTCGGCCTTGATGATTCCCCAGTAGTCGACGACAACCACCCCGGTGATCACCGTGTCGGGAGCTCCGTCTGCGCGGGTAGCACGCGATTGACCCATCGACTCGCGGATCACCTTGCCGCCGCCGAAGACCGCTTCCTCCCCCGCGTTGCCCGGGCCGCCGCTGCGGTCCTCGGTGACCTCGATCAGAAGATCCGTGTCTGCCAGGCGAATTCGATCACCCGTGGTGGGCCCGAACAACTGTGCGTATCGACTACGGCTCAGACGCGCCATCAGCTGTCCAACTTTCCGGGAGGTGTCATGCTCAAACCGTGGACCTCGCGCGTGCCACCGAGAGGCACGAGCCGAACTGTCTGTTCGATGCCGGGCTCGAAACGTACCGCTGTGCCCGCCGGAATATCGAGGCGGTGGCCGTGGGCACGCTCACGATCGAACTGCAGGGCGGTGTTGGACTGTGGGAAGTGCACGTGTGAGCCCACTTGAACCGGCCGATCTCCGCCGTTCACGACGACCATCGTGATCACCTCGGCACCCTCGTTGATCTCGATGTCCCCTGCGACGGTGATGATCTCGCCGGGAATCAGGTGACCGTCACCTCGCTTGGGTGAGATCGGCTCGTGCACTGTGATCAATTTCGTGCCGTCGGGAAAGGTCGCTTCGACCATCACCTCGGGAAGCAACTCGGGAACCCCACCGAGGACATCGTCGGCAGTGAGGATTTCGCGCCCCGAGGACATCAGATCTGCAACGGATCGCCCGTCCCGGGCACCCTCGAGAAGGTGATCGGTGATGACCGCGATGGCCTCGGGATGATTGAGCTTCAAGCCTCGAGCCTGACGACGACGCGCGAGCTCGGCCGCATAGCTGACGAGCAGTCGATCCTGCTCGTGCGGAGACAACCGCATTGGAGTTCTCCGTCCCGATCGGTGATGGTGCTCGGCAATTCTGACACGCTCGAGGCAGCCCGGCAGCGGAGCGCCGGTTCGCGCCTCACCCGAGGGGCACGGTCACCGATCGATCGAGCAGTCCCCGCAGGACGTCTCGGTCGATTCCCGAGGCAATTGCCTGCAGTTCGGCGAGGCCGAACGCACCCGCGTCGAGGCCTCGCACCAGCACGCCGGCCAACGCCTGCGCGGTGGCGGGTTCGTCCATCACCTCACCGCCCTGACGATCGAGGTAGCCCCCGAGTCGAGCAGCCGCGACCGGCATGGCGTGGCGAAAGAAACCGAAGGTCGCCAGCCACCGCGTCACCAGATGCCCTGGATGCATGTCCCAGCCCTGGTAGAAACCGCGTTCGAGGGACCTCGTCACCAGATCGAAGTGCCGCCGCGCCGACGCCGAAACCTGCTCCGGGCTGCCGGTGGGAACAACCTGGGTCGAACCGTCGCACACCCACACTCCGGTCTGCGCGGCTGCCACCAGCATGACGTTCTTCGCGTGGTCCGCCACCGTATGTGCCAGCGACTGCTGCGCGGACGTGATCCCACACGCGGCGCTGTAATCGTAGGTTCCGTAGTGCAGTGACGTGCAGCGGCCGTCGGCGCGCGTGATCGCCCGCGCGAGAGTCGTCGTACCGTCGGCCCCGATGACCGCCTGGGGACTCTCGATCTGCAACTCGAATCGAAGGGCGCGATCGGGCAGGCCGTGCGCGCGCTCGAGTTCCTCGCACAACGCGACCACCGCGGCCACCTGCGAGGTGGCGCGCAGTTTGGGCACGGTGAACACGAAACCGTCGGGCACTCCCCCGGCCCCGTCCAGAACGAGCTCGAGGGTGCGAATCCCGCGCCGACGCTCGTGTGCTGCAAGTCCTTTGGAACGAATACCCAACCAGGTCGGACCATCGGCATCTTTCGCCAAGGCCGCCAACGCTGCACCCGCGGCCGTTGCATGACGGTCTTCGACGACGTCAGACCGCCATCCGTACCCGTCCTCGAAATCGAATCGGAGGTCCTGGATGGGGGCCGTGCTCAATCGCGCACGAACCAGGGGCAGAACGTTCGCAGTGTCGAGTTCGGCGAATGCCTCGGGGTGAGCGTCCAGAATCGCCGAGGATGCAGCGCCCCACTCGGCGGGCACATTCGCCGAGGCTTCCGCCGCCGAGACGTACACGGTGTGGGAAGGCTGCCCGCCGATGCGGTCCCCGGGATAGTGCCGCGCCAGATCCTCGTCGATCGGCCCGAAGAGTGTCTCGAGGCGATCGAGAGCGTCGGGAGTCAGCGCGGTGACCGGTGAATCTGGATGCTGGTTGTAGCCCGTCATGGGCATCACTGTCCCAGATGTGCAGTGTTTTCGATATTTGCCAGTCGGACTCTGCCCTGAGCTACCAAGCGTCCGGTCTCGTCGGAGATGTCCACCTGCCACAGCTGCTGGGTGCGTCCACGATGAATCGGATGTCCGTGTGCGGCCAAGGTTCCCGATCGCGTGGCTCGCAGGAAGTCGGTGTTGTTGTTGGCGCCGACCACGTGTCCACGTGACCCGAACCAGGCCGATCCGCCGATGCTGGCCACCGATTCGACCACCGCGCACAGGACGCCGCCATGCATGATTCCTGCGGGTTGATGGAGCTGCGGAGTCACTGTCCACTCCGCGCGCACGTCCTCGCCGGACACCGCGAGGTATTTCAGACCGACGACTCCGTCGAATCCACGGTGGCACAGCTCAGTCAACTGTTCCGGCGTCAAGGCGTCGAAAGGCGTCTCTTCCGTGGTGCCGTTCGAGTCCGTCATTGCACTGCCTCCGGTTGCGTCGAAACATGTGGGCCGACCGTGCAGCCGACTTTCCATCAGAATTACACGACAGTCGACCCACGAAAATCGGTGGGCCTCCCGTTCGTGAAGAACGAGAGGCCCACCGTGGCAAGGACCGGGAGTCACTGCAGCCCTCAGGACTCCGGCGCGGTCCGTTGGTATGTAGTCAGCATAGGCAAACCTTAGTAGCGGCGCAAGAGCTTCAGGACACCCGAAGTCTCGCTCGTCCGGGAACCCCGGCGCGTGACCGGACGGGAGCGCCTGCGTCGACCATGGCGTCGAGCAGCATTTGACCCCGACGAGCTCCGTCGGACGCGCTCGCCCCGGCCAGAATCGGAACGTACGTCGACGCGCCGAGAATCGCGTCCCCGACCAGTGCCCAGAAGACGCGAACATCGAGCGGAGCGCGCTCCGATATCGCGCGAAACACCGCACCGAGCGACGTCGTGCAGCGATGCGCCGTCCAGACGAGCAGAGCCTCCTCGCACGGAAGGGTGACGGTGCCGGGCTCACCCGCCGAGGGATCCTCGGGCAGCACCCTCAGGATCGGCGACGCGACACCCGCCCAGTCGATTCCACCGTCGCTGTCCATGTGGATCCACATGTTGTCGATGCCCGGATCCCACGCCCGAGCCTCCAGGACCAGCAGCGCAGATACTCGGCCGACCACAGCGTGAATCAAGGCAGTGGCCACCTGAACTGCAGCAGCCTCCGGCACATCCAGATCCTCGAGCGAACGGCTGTACATCCGCTCGACACGTCCGTCCGTGAGACCGACGGCCAACTGCCACCACCGGCGCTTACCTTCGTTCGCCATGGCAGCCACCGCGTACATCCGCGGGTAGTCGGGATTGAGCGCGCGAAGAGTCTCACACGAGTCGGCCAACTGGGCCGTCCCATCGGATCGGTTCGAGAATCGATGAACATCGGCCCAGCTGGAGAATGCCGCCGTTGCAACTGACACCTGATCGCTCCTTGTAGTTCGTGGCGGGTGGATGCGTCGCACCCCGACTCGTTATGTAGGTTAGCCTAACCAGATAATTTTGGGAATCAGGTACCGCTACCCTTACCTCACCTCACATGGAAAGCAAGGGTTCCGTAACCTAAACGAGTCCCTTCGATACAGCGAGGAGTCACGACACTGTGACCACAGCTCCGCTACTCGGCCCGCACGGCGCTCGCCGGTCTCCCGATGAGCAGTACGGGACCGAGAACGTGCCCGACGGCCCGCCGCCGCGGAGCTCCTGCATCGCGGCAGGCGCCATCGACGCCCTGATCGTCGTGGTCCCGTTGTTCGTCGGATGGTCGATCGTCGACGCACTGCGTGACGACAACGGGGGCGGACAAGCGGACCGATTCGTATTCGGCGCAATTTCGGTGTGCGTCGCTCTGGCTCTGTTCGTCTGGAACCGCGGGTACCGCGACGGCAACGACGGCCAGAGCACCGGCAAGCGATGGCTGGGGCTGACGCTGCGAGACACCGTCACCCACGGCCCGATCGGCGCACGTCGAGCGCTGCGTCGCCAGTTTCGGATCGGCTCTGCGTCGTCGGAGGTGGTGCGCGAAAAGGTCGCTGCAGCAGAAGGATTCGAGCCCATTCCCAAGGACGGTTCGGTCGCTGCCATTCGGCGCCGGAGATTGCTTGGCCTGGCCGTACTCGTCGCCGCTCTCGTGGCCGGAATTCTCGCCAGCATCGCCATCGGCGCTCGACCCCTGACCTTCGCCGAGATAGCCCACGCCCTGCTGAATTCGACGGGTACCGACACCGACATCATCGTGCGCACGCTGCGAGTTCCCCGCACTGTGCTTGCACTGGTCGTGGGTATTGCGCTCGGCATCGCAGGCGCTCTCATCCAAGGGCACACACGCAACCCGTTGGCCGACGCCAGCCTGCTCGGCCTCAACTCGGGCGCGGCGTTCTTCGTCGTGATGGCCATCTACCTGTTCCGGTTCACCTCGCCGAGTCAGTACCTGTGGTTCGCGTTCGCCGGTTCGGCGGCGGCGAGCGTCGTCGTGTTCGGACTGTCGTCGATCGGGTCGGGCAGATCGAGTCCGGTCAATCTCGCGTTGGCCGGGGCCGGCGTCGCATTCTTCCTCTCGGCGATGACCAACGCCGTCGTCCTGCTCGATCAGACCAGTCTGGACGGCTACCGCTTCTGGGTGGTCGGATCGGTCGCAGGACGCGGCCTGGACGTGTTGTGGCAGGTATTGCCGTTCCTGGTGATCGGCGTCCTCATCGCAGTCGCGAGCACTCCCGGCCTGAACGTCATGAGCCTCGGTGAGGATGTCGCGCGCTCACTGGGGACCAACATTGCGGTCACCCGTACCGTCGGGATCCTCGCTATCACCCTGCTGACCGGGGCAGCGACCGCAGCATGCGGGCCGATCGCCTTCGTGGGCCTCGTCGTACCGCACATCGCCCGAGCGGTGACCGGACCCGACTACCGCTGGCTGGTCCCCTATGCAGGCCTCATGGGCGGTGTGATGCTCATGATCGCCGACGTCGTCGGACGGGTCGTCGTGCGCCCGGGTGAGCTCCAGGTGGGCATCGTTCTGGCCCTGATCGGCGCACCGTTCTTCATCGCTCTCGTTCGTCGTCGGAAGTTGGTCGGCCTGTGACAACCGATCTGCAGTCGACACCGCCGTCGTCCGACAAGGGCGTCGTTCGCGCCCGACCCGCGTTTCGTCTCGGCCCCATTTCCTTGGTCCGACGACCGCTGATGGTCATCGCCACCGTCCTGCTGGCGGCAGCCCTCGTGCTGGTGATGTGCATCAACATCGGACGTGGTGACTTTCCTCTGTCGATCGCACAGGTTCTCGACGTACTTCTCGGAGGCGGCTCGAGGATCGAGCGCTTCATCGTCATGGATCTGCGGCTGCCTCGATCGCTCACCGGCCTCCTCGTCGGAGCTGCCCTCGGTATCTCCGGAGCCATCACCCAGTCGATTTCCCGCAACGCGCTCGCCAGCCCCGACATCCTCGGTATCACCGCCGGTTCCAGTGCCGCAGCCGTCGCGCTGATCGTGCTCGGCGGAGGCGGCAGCTTCAGCGGTCTGCTCGCCACTCTGGGCCTGCCGCTTGCGGCCCTGATCGGCGGTGTGCTCACCGCCATCGCGATCTACACCCTCGCCTGGCGAAAAGGTGTCGACGGTTTCCGGCTCATCCTGGTGGGAATTGCGGTCAACGCCATGCTTACTGCCGTCATCGGATGGCTACTGATCAGCGCCGACATCAACGACGTCTCGCGCGCTCAGGTGTGGCTCAACGGCTCGCTCAACGGTGCCAACTGGGCGTCGGTCTGGCCGGTCGCGGCCGCTGTCGTACTCGTCGGCGGTGGCACGGTCATCGCGACGTTCACCCTGGGCGCGCTACGCCTGGGTGACGACAACGCCCGATCGCTCGGAGTACGCCTACAACACAGCCAGGCCATGATGCTCTTGGCTGCCGTCGCTCTCGCCGCCATCGCGACCGCCGCGGCCGGACCCATCGGATTCGTTGCGCTGGCAGCGCCGCAGATCGCACTCCGAATCCTGCGAACGCCTGGCCCGCCCATCATTGCGTCG
The DNA here is from genome assembly GCF_050321865.1 of Rhodococcus sp. IEGM1428. Taxonomy (NCBI): domain Bacteria; kingdom Bacillati; phylum Actinomycetota; class Actinomycetes; order Mycobacteriales; family Nocardiaceae; genus Rhodococcus; species Rhodococcus sp. IEGM1428. Next base: position 1,707,625 of record NZ_JBNQFW010000001.1, read on the forward strand.
GCACTGCTCGGTGGATTACTCGTCGTAGCGAGCGATCTGATCGCTCGAACGATTCTGCCGGTCGAACTTCCGGTCGGCATCGTCACCTCGGCCCTCGGCGGACCGTTCCTTCTGTACCTTCTCGTTCGCAGTAATCGAAAGGCTTCCGTATGACCACCAGCCACCCCTCGCGTCTGATCGCGCAGGATCTCAGCCTCGGTTACGGCGATCGCACCATCGTCGAGCACCTCGACCTCGAAATTCACACCGGAGTCATCACCACGGTCATCGGACCCAACGGCTGCGGGAAGTCGACGCTCCTGCGTTCGCTCGGTCGCCTGCTCAAGCCCAAGGCCGGCAGTGTGATGCTCGACGGCCGAGCGATCTCCTCGATGAAGACCAAGGAGGTTGCCCGGACTCTCGGCATGCTGCCGCAGGCCCCGACCGCCCCCGAAGGTCTGACTGTCGCAGACCTCGTCTCACGTGGTCGGCATCCCCACCAATCGTGGATAAGGCAGTGGAGCTCCGACGACGAGGCCGAGGTGGCGAACGCACTCGAGTTGACCGGAGTCGGCGACCTCGCCGACCGACCCGTCGACGAACTCTCGGGTGGTCAGCGTCAGAGAGCGTGGATCTCCATGGCGCTGGCCCAGGGCACCGACATCCTGTTGCTGGACGAGCCGACGACGTACCTCGACCTCGCACACTCAATCGAGGTCCTCGATCTCGTCGATCGACTGCACGCCGAGCTCGGACGGACGATCGTGATGGTGCTGCACGATCTCAATCTGGCACTTCGCTACAGCGACCGGTTGATCGTCATGAAGCAAGGGCAGATCGTTACCTCCGGCCGACCTCAGGACGTCATATCGGAGCAGTTGTTGCTCGACGTCTTCGGCCTCGAGGCCACCGTGATCGAAGACCCGATGTCCGATCGACCTCTCATCGTTCCGATCGGGACCCGGCACGTGTACGGGTCGGCCGGAGGGCCTGTCAGGTCCGCGGACGACTCTGCCGCGGGCCCATCCACAGCCGTCTAGCCGCCGTCACCGCTCGATCATGATGCGCACCAGCTTGAACCCTTGCCCGATCGACACGTCGGGCAAGTAGGCCCGACCGATCGCGTTACCGATACTGGGCAGTGCTGCCGGATCTGCGAACGTCATGTGCATCGGTTCGTAGCGAGGCTGGAACTTGGATTTGAATGCCAGGAGAGAACGGAATCCGTAGACGGGTTCGAGGGTGCGTCCGAGCACGTCGAGCAACCGTTCGAGTAGTCCCGACAGCGTCGACTGCTCGGCGCTGGAGACGTGTTCGGGTTGCTTCTCGTCGACTTTTGCCAGCGGTGCGCCGGACAAACTGAGGAATCTGGCACCCTCCTGCTCGAGCAACAGAGCAGCCGACGCGATGAGAAATTCCATCGTCGGCCGAAAGCCCTCCGAACGACGACGCATGAAGTCGAGCGTCCATCCGACGATGACGCCGTTCTCGTACACCGGCATCCACGAGGTCACGCCGTGTACGGTCCGATGTTCGTCTACCGCGATCAGGCAGCGGACGTTCTCGTCGTCGACCTCCTCCAGACCGCCGAGGGTGAACCCCATCTCGGGCATGCCCTTGTCTGCTACCCATTCCTCCGAAATCGCGGTGATCTGATCGGTGATGGCCAGTGGTGCCGACGGGAAACGAATCCATTCGGCTACGACACCCGCCTTCTTCGCCCGATTCAGTGCCGTGCGCACGTCTTGAAAACGCTTGCCGGTGAAGGCAATTCCGTCCAGATCGAGCACCGTCTCCTCACCCACCTGGATTCCGCCCCAGCCGAGAGAATCGGTGATCCGGCGAACATCGGGGGTGACGGAATAGAAACACGGTATCCAGCCGTTCTTCGACGCGAACTCGGCGAATTCGACGACGTTGTCCCGCAACGACTCTCGCGGACCCACTGGATCGCCGGTGGTCAGAGCTACACCCGAGATGACGCGGTAGGCGACGTAACTGCGGCCGTCGGGGCCGAACCAGTACTTGTTTCCGCGCCAGGTCGTCATCCACGACAGCGCCGAACCGCTGCTCGCCATGAGCAGTCCGCGCGCCCGTTCGGTCGCGTCGGTTTCCGTCCCGTACACCGGAGTCAGGAAGGTGCTCGCAGCAAAAACACAGACCACCGACCAGAACACCACGCCGGTCCACTCGAACAGCAAGGTGGTGGGAATGCTCTGTGGCAGCAGAGCGGGTTCGAGCCATTGCAGGTAGACAGGCGGAATCAGGCGCTGCGGGAAGTCCGACAGCAAACCACCGAACGACGGCGAATCGGCAAAGCCGCCGCGCGCAAGGTACCCACCGATCGTGTAGACCACGCCGAGCCCGACTCCGACCCCGATCACCGACGCCGCCCACCGCCGGTAGGTGCCCGAGGGCGCCGACACGTCGAAGAACTTGCGCGTGACCAAGAGAACCACCAGCACGATCAGTGGTAGCAAGAACGGCACCGCGGTGCGATACGCAGTCGGTGATTCGAGCCCGTAGAACAGCGACTGGTCGTCGCCGGCCTCCAGGAACCGAATGGCGAAGTTGGCCACCGACAGTGCGAGCAGGATCAACTGGGAGACCATCGCCAGAGCCCACGCGAAACGCCTGCCACGCCGAAGGCCGTCGCTGATCACCAGCAAGAACAGGGAGGGCATGATGCTCAGAATCGTCGGACCGACGCCGCCGAGCCTGAGATCGAGCAGACCACGACGGCACTCCACCGGATCGGTGGTCGCATCGGCACAAATCTCGCGCACCTCGGCTGCCGTGTAGGGAACTCCTCGAACAACATCTCGAAGGACGGCGAACGGACCGACAGCGTTGGGGCTCAGGGCCGCCAGAACCGGACCCAATGCACTCGCAGCAACGATGAGCGCAACCAGCACGCGGCCTTCGCGTTGAGTACCCGCCAATCGAGGGCCACGCGCCGACCGACCGACGATCCACGGCCCCACGACGAGACCGATCACCGCGGCGGCCAGTCGAACCACGTCCTGCAGGTGCCCACCGAACAGGGCCAACGTCACCAGCAGTGCCAGCACGCCGACGCGGATCCGTCTGCGCCACAACGTATCCATCCGCGAGGTCGCAACCAGCACCACGCCGAAGATCCAGGTCGTCGGACCTACTGCGGTTCCGACGTGCAGCCGGAAACCCCAATCGGCATCGAAGGTCTTGGCCAGAGCGGCGAGACCGAGACCGAGTAGCGAACCGGCTGCCTGGGTGACGAATGCAGCGATGGCAAAGCGACGGGACCCTGTCCGGCGCTCGATAGGCGCAGCGGCGAGCAGAACCGCAACAGTCGCCACCACACAACCGGCGATATTGGGAGCCGTCAATCCCGAGGTCAGTGGGGTCCACAGGTGCCAGTGCTCGAACGGCATGATGCCCACGGCGAAGTACTTGTCCAATTCGCCACGATCGTCGAACACGGCCGCAGCGATACCGGTCAACCACACGATCGCAAGCAACGTGAAACTGACCGGGGCCCCCACCGCTCCGAACACGATGAGCGACCACAATCTGCGAATCTGACGCATCGCTGCGGACGATCCCAACTTCAACGCCTTGGTTCGCTTCGATATCCACGAAGGTCCGGCGACGTCGCCTGCGTCGGCCTCTGCCGATGACGAGGTGGCTGTCGCGGGTAGCTCCGGCTCGGTCACGTTCACGAAGTCAGCCCTGTTCTCGTTGCCAGCCATGGGAGTTCACGACGCAGGCCTTCCGACCACACCGCGAAGCTGTGTCCGCCAGGTACTTCCACGTACTGCACATCCATTCCAGCGGCCTTCGCCGCGTCGTACATCTCTTGTTGACCCGGTTTGTAATCCTTGTCGTCTGCGCCCACGACGAAAATACCGGCCGAGTCGGGGTACCGACGCGATTTGAGCAGGTCGAGCGGGTTGATGGCGGTGAATGCCGCAGAATTGCCGCCGAAGGCCTGCTGCACGGTTCGATCCCGATCCCCGAGGGTGGGTTCGCGTTGACCCGACAGGTCGAGGAAGGTGGGATACACGTCGGGGTGATTGGTCGCCATCTGAATGGAGCACGTGCCACCGTAGGACAATCCACCGATTGCCCAGTGAGCGCGATCGCGGTCCACCTGCAAGGTGGCGTCGATCCAATCGGGAACGTCCCGGGACAGATACGTGTCCACGTTCCCCAGCGGCGAATCGACACAGAGTGGATTGGCGATCGATGACCCGGTGCCGTCCGCGACAACCACGACGGGCGCAAGACCGGCATGGTCACGGGCAAAGTTGTCCATGGTCTGGGCGAGCTTTCCGCCGTTGAGCCAGTCCTCGGGCGCACCCGGCTGACCGGCGAGCAACACCAGGACCGGCAGCAACGGCCGAGGATCGGCGAAATACGCGGGCGGGAGATAGATCTCGGCGTCCCGAGCTGAGAAGTTGGACGCGGTGGCCGGGATGGGTGCCGAGGTGACACGTCCTGCGGTCGCCAGATCAGCAGGTGCGGTCCACACCGAATCCAGGGGCGAACCGCTGACGGTCTGCGCCACTGCGGCCGGCACATCCGAGAATTGAATACGGGCAGCGGACTCGACTCCGAGGGCATTGCCCACGGTGGGATATGCATCGAACTCCAGGTTGACGTGCAGCGCCGCAGCTGCGACCACGAGGACCGCCGCCACCACCGTCGTCAGTTTGCCCAGCACCCCACGAGCTGCGAGCAAGCGGGAGATCACCGCGAACAGTGCGGCGAGACCCACGCCGATCCAGACGTAGATCGAGGTGGCTATCGGATCCGGAAACGGTCGCCATACCTTCTCTACCACCACGTAACCGACAGCCGTGACAACGATCGCAACCGTCGCCGCGATCGGCAGTGCCCGTCTCGAGTATCGCCGCGACGACGAGACGACCAACCACACTCCACCGAGCGCGCCGAGAACGGACACGATCACCGGTACGGGGCCGTCGATCAACGACAGAGAATCGAACCACTCCACTCTTGCATCTCCGCTCACTTCTCGAAGAGTCGGGCCGCGGGGCGGCACGATCACGTGAGAAGGATATTCGCCCCGAGGCGCTCCCCGTGGAGACCCGTCGAATCGAGACGCCAGGACTATGACCGAACCCACACTGCCCTGACGGTAGGTACTACCACGGGTAGTACGCATCAGCGTCGGAGTAGCCGTAGAGTAAGAAGAATGGCTGGTCTTGGTGAACTAGAGCGCGCAGTGATGGACCATCTGTGGGAGTCGACGGATCCCCAGACCGTTCGACAGGTGCACGAGGCACTCGCGACGCATCGCGAGCTCGCGTACACGACGGTGATGACGGTGTTGCAGCGGTTGGCGAAGAAGAAGCTGGTCGTTCAGCAGCGCGACGACCGAGCTCACCGGTATGCGCCCCTCCACGGACGAGACGAGCTGGTTGCGAGCCTGATGGTCGACGCGTTGTCGCAGGCACCCGCGTCCGGTGGACGCGCTGCCGCACTCGTCCACTTCGTCGGACAGGTGGGGGCCGACGAAGCCGCCGCACTCCGTGAGGCACTCGCCGCTCTGGAAGTGGCACAATCGACGAGAGAGTCCCCTTCGGCTGGAGAAGGCCGTCCGACGGACTGACGCTCGCCGTAGTAAGTGAGGACATGAACTCGACGACTGCGTTGGTATTCGCGGTACTCGCGCTGATTCTGGCGGGGCCGGTGCCAGCCGTGCTCGCTCGCGCCAGTTGGCCGTATCGGTCCCCGCGTGCAGCGCTGGTTCTGTGGCAGGCAATTGCGCTCGCCGCCGTGCTCTCGGCATTCAGCTCAGGTCTCGCCATCGGCGGACTGCTTCTGGTTCCCGGCCCGGACGGTCGTCCCACCACAGCACCCACCGACGAAATCGACGCGCTCGGCCTTCCCCTGTGGATCCTGTACGTGGTCGTACTCGCGATCACCCTCGGCATCGGTGCCAAGCTGATGTTCTCGGTTGTTCAGGTGGCGGTCCGAACCCGTCGTCGCCGCTCTCGGCACCGCATGCTCGTCGACCTGCTGGATCGAAACAACCTGAACGAGAATCCCTTTCGTAGTCTGCGCGATGCGGATATCCGCGTACTCGACGCTGCCGAGCCGATCGCGTACTGCCTGCCAGGTCTGCGTCAGAGGGTGGTACTGAGTCGGGGAACGCTCGCCAATCTCTGCGAAGCCGAGATCACCGCCATCCTCAGCCACGAACGGTCGCACCTTCGTGCCCGCCACGATTTGGTCCTCGAAGCATTCACCGCGGTCAACGAGGCATTCCCGAGAATCGTGCGAAGCAAGTCGGCACTGGGCAGCGTGCAGTTGTTGGTCGAGCTGTTGGCCGACGACTCGGCGGTCAAGGTGACCGGACCCACCCCGCTGGCTCGGGCACTGGTCGCGTGCGCAGGGTCCACCGCACCGCGAGGTGCCATGGCGGCCGGAGGACCTCACACCCTGATCAGGGTGCAGCGGTTGAGCGGTCCCGGCAGCGACGTCCGCATCGCCGCGGTTGCCTACGCGACCGCTGTGGTGATCCTCGTACTTCCGACGATCTATGTGGCGATGCCTTGGCTCGAGGAACTGAGCAAGCTGGTCGGGTGAGCCCTCGGCTGTTCGGCGTCGCACAGGTCACATCGACTCGGGGTGAACAATTCGCGATCCATCCCGTAGAGTGGACCTCGGTCGCCATCGCGACCTAGCAATCGAAATGGCACAAACAGCCCCACTTTATGCGGTTCTCATCCGCATATCGATGGCCAGGTGACAGTGCCCTGGCTCGTATCAATGTGTTCTGGCTGTTTTTCGTGTTTCCCTTCTCGTTCGGGTGCTCTCAGCTTCGGGCTTATTGGCGTGCCCGTAATCCGGAGAGGCTTTACTGCGTGACCCACGCTGTTTCCAACACACCCGTTTCCACCACTTCCGACTCCACGGCAGTCCCGACGCCCGTAGCGGCACCGGCCTTCACCTTCGCCGAGCTCGGACTGCCCGAGGCTGTCGTCGCCGCACTGGCGCGTAACTCGATCACCGTGCCGTCCCCCATCCAGGAGAAGGCCCTTCCCGACGCCATCGCCGGCAAGAACGTTCTCGGCCGGGCACAGACAGGTTCGGGCAAGACGCTCGCCTTCGGCCTGCCGATCCTTCAGCGCCTGTCGCTGCACACCGATCGACCGGCCGCCAAGCGCCCGCGTTCGCTCGTATTGGTTCCCACTCGGGAACTCGCGTTCCAGGTCGTGGAGTCCCTTGCGCCCTACGCCAACGCGCAGGGCCTGCGCGTCATGCCTGCCGTCGGCGGCACTCCGTTCAACAAGCAGGTCGAGCAGCTCCGACGCGGAGTGGACGTACTCGTCGCCACGCCCGGCCGCCTCGCCGATCACCTTCGTCAGGGCACCTGCATCCTCGATTCCATCGAGATCACCGCACTCGACGAAGCCGATCAGATGGCCGACATGGGCTTCCTGCCCGAGGTGCGTGCCGTCCTCGCCGACACTCCGGCAGACGGACAGCGCATGCTGTTCTCGGCAACCCTCGATCGTGAAGTTCAGTCGCTGGTCCGCCAGTTCCTGCCCGACCACGTCGAGCACTCCACTCAGGACGGCAAGGCCAGCGTCCGGACCATGGACCACTACGTCCTGATGGTCGACCGGGGTCAGAAGGATCTGGTTCTCTCCGAGATCGGTGCCCGCGAAGGCGGCCGCACCATCATGTTCGCGCGTACCAAGCTGGGCTGCGACGGAATCACCGATCGCCTTCGTGCGCTCGGTATCGCCGCGGAGTCACTGCACGGTGGCAAGGCACAGAATCAGCGCACCCGGGTTCTCGAGCGCTTCAAGAACGGCCGCACCCCCGTCCTCGTCGCCACCGACGTTGCCGCTCGCGGAATCCATGTCGACGGTATCGACCTCGTCGTTCACGTCGATCCGCCCGCAGACCACAAGGACTACCTGCACCGCGCAGGACGTACGGCACGCGCCGGCGAGAAGGGCACCGTCGTCGCGATCGTGCTCCCCAACCAACGTCGTCAGGTTCTGCGTCTGACCGGTATGGCCGGCGTCAAGGCCACTGCTGTCAACGTCTCGCCCGGTTCGGCCGAGCTCAACAGCATCACCGGCGCGAAGAAGCCCACCGGTGAGCCGTTGCGCGCCGAGTCCTCGCCCCGCGATCGCAACAGCCGTCCCGGCTACCAGGGATCGAACCCCCGCAGCAGCGGCGGATACCAGGGCTCCAATCCCCGCAGCGGCGGCGGATACCAGGGCTCCAACCCGCGCTCCAGCGGCGGATACCAGGGCTCCAACCCGCGCAGTGAAGGCGGTTACCAGGGTGACCGCCCCCGCACCGGATACCAGGGCTCGAACCCGCGCTCCAGCGGCGGATACCAGGGCTCCAACCCGCGCAGCGAGGGCGGCTACCAGGGTGACCGCCCGCGTCGCACCGACTCGAGCTCGTACCGCGGCTCCGAGAGCCGGGGCTACGAAGGACGCGGCTCCGACAACCGGGGCTCGGACAACCGTCGCCCGGCATCCGCTCCCCGCCAGGACGAGCACCGGTCGGGTGGCTTCCGCAGCCGCACGGAACGTCGCTCGTACGACGGTTTCGACGGTCCGGCTCGCAGCCACTGATCAAATCGTAGCCACTGATCGGTTCGTAACCGTGCGGTCGTGAATCGGCCGGAGCATATTTCGATGACATGAGGTGTCGCATTCTTCGCGAATGCGGCACCTTTTGTCGTTGTCTGCGGCCAGGTTTGAGTTCTGCTGGAGGGGTTGGCTCGCGCGACGCCGCTCGGCAGGGAAAGCTGTCTGTATGACCTCAGCAGCAGAACCGAAAGAACTGGCTCAGATCGGAGTCACCGGACTCGCCGTCATGGGCTCCAACATCGCACGCAACTTCGCGCATCACGGGCACACCGTCGCGTTGCACAACCGCAGTGTTGCCAAGACCGATGCGTTGATCGCCGAGCACGGCAGCGAGGGAAACTTCATCCGTACCGAAACCATCGAGGAGTTCGTCGCTGCGCTCGCGAAGCCGCGCCGGGTCCTCATCATGGTCAAGGCGGGCGACCCGACGGACGCTGTGATCGAGGAACTCGCGGGCGCGATGGAAGAGGGCGACATCATCATCGATGGTGGCAACGCGTTGTACACCGACACCATCCGTCGAGAGGCTGCCATGAAGGAGCGCGGCCTGCTCTTCGTCGGTGCCGGAATCTCCGGAGGCGAGGAGGGCGCTCTCAACGGCCCCTCGATCATGCCGGGCGGCCCGGCCGAGTCCTACAAGGCACTCGGTCCGCTGCTCGAGTCCATTGCGGCACAGGTGGACGGCACGCCGTGCTGCACCCACATCGGACCCGACGGCTCCGGTCACTTCGTGAAGATGGTGCACAACGGGATCGAATACGCCGATATGCAGCTCATCGGCGAGGCGTACAACCTGTTCCGCGATGCCCTCGGTTACACCCCGGCGCAGGTCGCCGACGTGTTCACCGAGTGGAACAACGGCGATTTGGAGAGCTACCTGGTCGAGATCACCGCCGAGGTGCTCCGCCAGGTGGACGCCAAGACAGGTCAGCCGTTGGTGGACGTGATCGTCGACGCCGCAGAGCAGAAGGGCACCGGCCGCTGGACCGTCAAGGCTGCACTCGATCTGGGTGTTCCGGTCACCGGTATCGCCGAAGCAGTCTTTGCCCGGGCGCTGTCGGGATCGCGGGCGCAGCGCAAGGCGGCCGTCGGGCTGGCCTCGGGTGCCCTTGCGGACAAGCCCACCGACGCGGAGCAGTTCACACACGACATCAGCCGGGCGCTGTACGCGTCGAAAATTGTCGCCTACGCACAGGGCTTCGACCAGATCGCCGCGGGCAGCGCCGAATACGACTGGAATCTGCATCCCGGAGACCTGGCCACGATCTGGCGAGGCGGTTGCATCATTCGCGCGCGGTTCCTCGACCGCATCAAGGACGCGTACGACGACAACGCCGAGCTGCCCAGTTTGATCCTGGCACCGTACTTCCGTGACGCCATCGAGAACGCCATCGACAGCTGGCGTCGGGTCGTCATCACTGCGGCCTCGCTGGGCATTCCGGTCCCCGCGTTCGCGTCGTCTCTCTCGTACTACGACGCGTTGCGGGCAGAGCGTCTGCCTGCGGCATTGACTCAAGGTCAGCGTGACTTCTTCGGTGCCCACACCTACGAGCGAACCGACTCGGAAGGAAAGTTCCACACCCTCTGGAGTGGCGATCGCTCCGAGATCGAGGCCTGACCGACCCTCGTCCGCCGGTGGCGCAGCGTGCTTCACGCGGCGCCACCGGTTCATGGACGACTGCAGTCAGGAGGGCAACGGACCGAGCACCGGTTGGACCACCGTCGAGGGAATACCCTCCCACGGCAACGAACCGTCGCAGTCCTTCCACACGGCCTGAACGGCGCTGAAGCATCCCTTGCCGTACACGTCCGATGCCGCGTGGAGAATGTCGACACAATCCGGTACGTCGATGGTGAAAAGCTCGAATCCTGCTGCCCAGCAGCCGATTCCAGCTTCGACCTCCAAAAGCCCCGACGCTACCGAAGTGCCGAGCGCATTCAGTATTCGTGAAGACTCGTTCGGGTCGCGACCCGTCACGACGATCTCCGGACTTCCGAAACCGGTGAGACCGACGGTGTAGCAGAACGCCGGATGGATACCGTCCCGGTCGACCTCCGATTCGACGTACTGCAAGGCCCATCCGAATCGATCGATGGCGCTCTTCACATCTCCGATGTACTCGTCGACGCCGTAGCCGTCACACATCCTGCACATAGCTCCCCCACTCGGCAAGCGGTCACCCCCACGGCAACCGCGATGTCGAACGCATTCGAACGTGCGTTCTACTGCAGAGTATTGCGCGCGGCACCGACAAGAAGATTCCATGCGCGCTCGACGCGGCGGTAAGGTCACAGCTATGCCGGGTCAATCACCGAAGGGGCGTTCTGCAGGCTCCACTCCACCCGCTTCATCGTTCGCAGACCTGGGGCTCCCGGTGGTTCTCGTACATTCGCTCAAGAATGCGGGTGTGTCCCACCCCTTTCCGATTCAGGTTGCTACCGTCCCCGACGCACTTGCCGGCCGGGACGTACTCGGACGCGCCCCGACCGGATCGGGGAAGACGCTTGCGTTCGGACTACCACTGCTCGTACGGCTGGCAGGTCGTCGAAGCGAGCCAGCGGCACCGCGTGGGCTCGTGCTCGCACCGACTCGGGAACTCGCACTTCAGATCCACGAGGTCCTCGACCTGCACGGTGCCACGTTCGGCCTGCGCACCGTCTGTGTCGTGGGCGGTGTCCCCCTCGAACGAAACGTTCGCGAGATTCAGCGCGGTGTCGACATCGTGGTCGCCACCCCCGGCCGTCTCAACGACCTGCTCGAGCGACGTTCCATCGCGCTGAATCGCGTCGAGACGACCGTGATCGACGAAGCCGACAGAATGGTGGACATGGGGTTTCTGCCCCAGATCGAATCGCTGCTGGCCGCCACTCCGCCCGACGGCCAGCGGTTGTTGTTCTCGGCAACCCTCGACCAGGACACCGACCGCCTGGTCGAGAGGTTCATGGACGATCCGGCTGAGCACTCCACTGCCGAATCGGTGAGCGTGCCCGACATTGCGCACTACGTGTTCGAGGTCGATGGCGCGCACAAGACCGAAGTAGCTGCCGCACTTGCCAACAGAGACGGTCGAACGCTGCTGTTCGTCCGTACCACCCACGCGGTCGATCGACTCACCGACGAGTGTCGCCGACTGGGTGTAGCCGTATCGTCGTTGCACGGCAACAAGACTCAGGCGCACCGCACGCGTTCGCTGGCCGCATTCGCGGACGGCAGCTCGGCCGCTCTCATCGCAACCGACGTCGCGGCTCGCGGTGTGCACGTCGACGACGTCACGCTGGTGGTGCACGTCGACCCGCCGATGGATTCCAAGGACTACGTGCACCGCGCAGGCCGAACCGCACGAGCCGGGGCCAGCGGCACCGTCGTGACCTTGGCTACCGAAGATCAGTTGGCTCGAGTGCGTGCGATGGCGGACGAAGCGGGAATCTCGGCCACCGTCGTCGATACCGAAGCGGACCCCGTCTCGTGGCGCCGCATGACCGGCGCTCGCACCCCCATCGGCAGACCACTGTCGAATCCGGCCGACACGTCTGGATCCGTTCGCAATGATCTGCCGGAGCGTGGGGCACGGCGGGGGGCCGCCCCCGCGCGGCACGAACGACGGGGCCGAACCGGAGGCAGTCGGGGCACCGGCCGAGGACGACGCGGGTGACCTCGCCCTGGTTGTCGGTTGTACTCGCTCTGATTTCGGCATTCCTGTTCGCGTGTGCGGCGGTGGCGCAGCAGAGCGCCGCTGCATCTGTTCCAGAGGGAACGTCGCTGGTGTCTGCCCTCGTTCGTAGTCCCCGTTGGTGGATGGGCGTGGTCGGAGACGGGGGTGGTTATGCGGTACAGATCGCGGCGCTCTGGGTCGGTTCGGTCCTCGTCGTGCAGCCGCTGCTCGTCACTGCCCTGTTGTTCGCGCTGCCGATGTCGGCGAAATTCGCGCGCAGATCCCTGCCTGGGTCGACCTGGGCACTCGCGCTTCTCCTCGCCGCCGCTCTCGCGGTCTTCATCGTGGTGGGTGACCCGAGCGAAGGCACAACCGATGCTCCTCTCGCAGCGTGGATCGTGCCTCTGATCGTCGCCGCCGTCGTGATCGGCGGCGCGGCAGTGGGCGGCCTGGTGCTGTCCTCACCTGGCCTGCGGGCACTGCTTCTCGGAGCTGCGGGAGGTCTGTTGTTCGGACTTGCTGCAGCTCTCACCAAATTCGTGACCGATCTCGTCGACGCCGATCCACTTGCAGCACTGACGGCATGGCAGACCTACACCCTGATCGGATCCGGCATTGTCGGATTTTATTTGCAGCAACGCGCGTTCCAGGTGGGGCCGCTGTCCGCATCGATGCCGGCCGTCACGATCTGCGAACCCCTCGGTGCAGCGTTCATCGGAGTGACGGTCCTGGACGAGAGAATCAGAACCGAGGGCGCAGCCCTGGCGACGATCGTGGTGGCGGTGGCCGTCATGATCGTCACCACCGTCCTCCTGTCGCGAACTCAGGCGGCGAACACTGCCGATTCGACGGCGTCGGACCGGGCGTCTAACACAGGAGCTTCATCCGACCGGTAGTCTCGATCAACGTGCAGTTCCTCGATGGTCACCAGCCGCCCTACGATCTCACCTACGACGATGTCTTCCTCGTCCCCAACCGAACCGATGTCACCTCGCGTTTCGACGTCGACCTGAGCACGGTGGACGGCTCGGGAACGACCATTCCGATCGTGGTGTCGAACATGACGGCAGTATCGGGTCGGCGAATGGCCGAAACCGTCGCCCGGCGCGGTGCCATCGCCGTCATCCCTCAAGACTTGCCCACCGAGGCCGTCGCCGACACCGTCGCATTCGTCAAGAGCCGTGACCTGATCGCGGACACACCGGTGGTGCTCGGGCCGAACGCGTCCGTGTCCGACGCCTTGGCGCTGGTGCACAAGCGAGCTCACGGATCGATCGTGATCGTCGAGCACGGCAAGCCCATCGGAGTCGTCACAGAGAGCGCCTGCACCGACGTCGACCGATTCGCCCGGCTCAGTTCCGTGGCGTCCGCCGACTTCGTGCGCGTTCCCCGCCACGCGTCACCCAAGGAAGTGTTCGAGAAGATCGAAGCGGCCCATGCACACCTTGCTGTCGTCGTGGAGGACGACGGCTCGCTGGCGGGTGTCGTGACGAGAACCGGCGCGGTTCGGACGGGCATCTACGCCCCTGCCGTGGACGCATCGGGGCGCCTGCGAATCGCCGCGGCTGTCGGCATCAACGGCAACGTGGCGGAGAAGGCGACCGCACTCGTCGAAGCCGGTGCCGACGTTCTGGTGATGGACACAGCCCACGGACATCAGGAGAAGATGCTCGACGCTCTCGCTGCAGTACGCGCTCTCGATCTCGGAGTGCCCCTCGCTGCCGGGAACGTGGTGTCTGCGCAAGGCACGCGAGATCTGGTGCAGGCCGGCGCGGACATCGTCAAGGTCGGTGTCGGTCCCGGCGCGATGTGTACGACGCGGATGATGACCGGCGTCGGGCGCCCGCAGTTCTCGGCAGTGGCCGACTGTTCCGCTGCAGCAGCAGAACTGGGAGCATCCGTGTGGGCCGACGGCGGCGTGCGGCACCCCCGTGACGTTGCGCTCGCCCTGGCCGCAGGAGCCGCGAACGTCATGATCGGCTCGTGGTTCGCCGGAACCTACGAGTCTCCCGGCGACCTACGGGTTGACGCGTCGGGCAATCGCTACAAGGAGAGCTTCGGCATGGCGTCCAAGCGGGCGGTTGCCGCACGTACCGCTACCGACGGTGCGTTCGACCGGGCCCGTAAGGCTTTGTTCGAGGAGGGCATTTCCAGTTCTCGGATGCGCCTGGATCCCGATCGCCCCGGCGTCGAAGATCTGATCGATCACATCTGTGCCGGAGTTCGGAGCACCTGCACCTACGCAGGGGCCCGCAGTCTCCCCGAGTTGGCCGAACGCGCAGTTCTGGGAGTTCAGTCCGCAGCCGGATTCGCCGAGGGGCGCCCCCTGCCGTCCGGGTGGTGACCCCGGTTCACGGTTAGACTCTTCAACAGCAATCACAGTTGTCCGCGCTCGCTGTGCGCCCGAGGCCGATCACTCAAGTGCCTGGGTGCCGTCGAATCGTAGGTCCCGCACGGGTGGGGTCACAGCGCGGACCATACAGAAGGGAATCAGGTGCCCGAGGCACCCACTATTTCGGTTGCCGGTCCGGCAACTGCAGAGCAGCACGACGAGAGTTCCACTTCGGAGGGATCCTCTATCGAGCCGGGAGAGAAACCCGGCGACACCGATTTCAGCAGCCGCGCGCAGTCCGGCGGCGCGATGCTCCTGTCTCAGCTTCGACGGCCCCGGCTCGGACGGAGTTGAGACATGGCGACTCTTCTCACCATCGTCAGCCTTCTCGGCTTCGTCGCACTGACGGCCGGTACCGCTTTGTTCGTCGCGGCCGAGTTCTCCCTCACTGCCTTGGAACGCAGTGCGGTCGAGTCTCAGGCCGAGAACGGCGACATGCGCTCGCGCCAGGTTCTGCACGCCCACAAGACCCTGTCGTTCCAACTCTCCGGTGCTCAACTGGGCATCACCATCACAACTCTGATCACCGGCTATCTCGCCGAACCGGTGTTGGCCGGCTTCATTCGGCCGGTGGCCGATGCGCTCGGCGCGTCCGAGACGCTCGCGTCGGGCATCTCACTTGCCGTGGCACTGATCCTGGCCACCTCGTTCTCCATGATCTTCGGTGAGCTGGTCCCGAAGAACATTGCGATCGCGAAACCGATGTCGACGGCCCGCGTCACCGCAGGCGCCATGGCAGGGTTCTCGCTGATCTTCAAGTGGGCGATCAACGGGCTCAACGGATCTGCCAACTGGCTCGTTCGACGGCTCGGAATCGAGCCGGCCGAGGAACTCAGATCGGCTCGATCGCCACAGGAGCTGGGTTCGCTCGTGCGCACGTCCGCGCGGCAGGGATCGATCGACGAAAACACGGCTCGACTGGTGGATCGGTCGTTGCAGTTCGGCGATCGCACAGCCGAGGAGCTGATGACACCACGAGTCAAGATCGAGACGCTCGCCACAGACTCGACCGTGGCCGATCTGATCGAAACTGCGGCGCGCACCGGCTTTTCACGCTTCCCGGTGGTCGACGGCGATCTGGACGACACCGTCGGCGTCGTCCACATCAAGCACGCGTTCACCGTCGCCGGAGCGCTCCGTCGTACGACAACGGTCGAGTCCCTGGCACGCGATGTCCCCGTCGTGCCGTCGAGCCTCGACGGCGACGCGGTGATGGAACGGGTACGGGCCGACGGCATGCAGGTGGCGCTCGTCGTCGACGAGTACGGCGGTACCGCAGGCATGGTGACGATGGAAGATCTCATCGAGGAGATCGTCGGTGACGTACGCGACGAACACGACGAGCCGGAACTCGATGTCTCGCGTTCCGGCGAGGGCTGGGACTGCGCCGGCCTACTGCGTATCGACGAAGTGGCGTCGGCCACAGGCTATTCCGCCCCGGAGGGCGAGTACGAAACCATCGGTGGTCTGGTTCTGTCCGAGTTGGCACGTATCCCGAGCGAGGGGGACGCGGTTCTCCTCCCGCCGCCGGCGAGCGAGGATCCGCTCGACGGAGACGGCGGCTGGGTGGCACGGGTGATACGGATGGACGGTCGTCGGATAGATCGGGTGTTGCTGTTGCCCGTCGACGCCGCAACGGTGGCTCGAATGAGATCGGAGGGAGAGATCGATGGGTGACCTGTTCGGAGTCGGTCTCGCCGTTCTCCTGCTGGCCGGAAATGCATTCTTCGTCGGCGCCGAGTTCGCTTTGATCTCCGCTCGGCGCGATCGACTCGAAGCGCTACTCGCCCAGGGGAAGAAACGCGCACAGAGTGTCATCGAGGCCGGTCAGAATCTGTCGCAGATGCTCGCCGCTGCCCAGCTCGGCATCACGATCTGCTCGATTCTCCTGGGCCGGGTAGCCGAGCCGGCGGTGGCGCACCTGATCGAGGTCCCCCTCGACGCCGTCGGAATCCCCGAGTCGTTCCTGCACCCGATCGCCTTCGCCATCGCATTGACTCTTGTGGTCGTCCTGCACATCCTGGTCGGCGAGATGGTTCCCAAGAACATCGCGATCGCGGGTCCGGAGAGCACCGCCATGATTCTGGTGCCGATCCACCTCGTGTTCATCAAGGTCGCGCTGCCGCTGATCTCGTTCTACAACCTGTGCGCCAACCTGACACTCCGGATGCTGCGTATCGAGCCCAAGGATGAGCTGAGTTCCTCGGTCTCGGCGGTGGAGTTGTCGCAGATGATCGGCGAATCACGGTCCGAGGGACTGATCGACGCCGAGGAGCACCGCAGACTGCGGCAGGCTCTCGAGACGTCCGGTCGGACGGTCGGCGAGGTGTTGATCCCTTCCCACCAGGTTCGCAGCATCGAGCTGTCCGGGCCCGATCACACTCTCGGACCCACATTGGGCTCCGTCGAACGCGCCGTCATCGAGACCGGTTTCTCGCGCTACCCGGTCCGCGACGCAGCCGGCGCGCTGGTCGGCTATCTGCACCTCAAAGACGTTCTCGACGACATGGCCGACGAATCGGCCGGACCGGACACGGTCATCCCACGAAGCGACGTTCGGGCACTGCCCGTCGTCTCCATCGACACGGTGCTCGACGATGCACTGACCAAGTTGCGACGCGCCAGTAGCCACCTCGGAGCCGTGCACGACGCGACGGGAGCCACGGTCGGGATCGTCGCACTGGAAGATTTGGTCGAGGAGTTCGTCGGTACCGTTCGAGACGGCACGCACCGCGTGGCCGGACCTCGGCCGGGTCAATCTGCATCGAGTATCGGGCCGAGCTCGTCGAGCACTCCCCCGCGGAACGCGTAGATGTCCGTCCCGGCGTCGATGACCGAAGCGGAGTGGACCACAAGACGGGCTGGGCACGCGGCGCGGGTCGAGCATCTCGTCGGTGATTATCTGACCGACCGAGGACGTGGCAACACCCATCCGGTGCTGGATTTCCTGTTCACTTATTACAGTCACCGCCCTGGTCAACTACGCCGGTGGAATCCGGGTCACGGCATCGTCCTGACCGGTGAACGTGCACGCGAATATGCCGAGTTCGCGTCCTACGAACAGGTACAGACCGACCGGGGCGTCGGTTACCGGGTGCGGTCCGATCTCGTCGAGCGCCGTCGCGCGAGTATCGAATTCATCCTGGGACTGCTGACCGCCACCGCCGAGCGAGCACCCCTGCTCGGCTGCTTCGGCCTGCACGAGTGGGCGATGGTCTACCGCGGAGGAATCTCGGCCCAGCGGCACGAGCAGGTTCCACTGCGCCTCGGCCGTGACGGAACCGATGCTGTGGTCGATTCGATGTCGTTGCGGTGCACCCACTACGACGCCTTCCGGTTCTTCACCCCCGACGCCGCACCGCGCAACGCGCTGACGCTCTCCCCGGAGTCGCGAGTGGGTTCCGAGCAGCCCGGGTGCATCCACGCCTCCATGGATCTGTACAAGTGGTGCTACAAGATGGGGCCGTTGATCGATTCGGAGTTTCTGACCGACTGTTTCGAGCTGGCGCTGCACGCGCGCACGATCGATATGCGGGCAAGCCCCTACGATCTGAGCGACTACGACCTCGAACCCATTCGGATCGAGACCGCGGCCGGTCGAGCAGAGTATGTGCGTGCGCAGGGGGAACTGTCCACCGAAGCGGCACCTCTACGCTCGGCGTTGATGGCTCGATGCCAGAATTTACTGATCGGCGGCGAGTTCGGCGACGGACTTACTGCCTAGTAACATCGACATCGTTGTCGTGGGGACACCGTCTTCGGTGTCCGAGACCGGAAAGAGTGAGGAATTCATGACCGATCGTGTGCAGGCTGGTGGACTTCAGGTCGCCAAGGTCCTATTCGATTTCGTCGAGAAGGAGGCGCTGCCGGGTACCGGTGTAGATTCCGGTGCCTTCTGGTCCGGTGCCGCGTCGGTGATCGCCGATCTCGCTCCCAAGAACAAGTCTCTGCTGGCCGTTCGCGACGAGATCCAGGGCAAGGTCGACGCCTGGCACGGCGAACACGCGGGCCCGAACTACGACCGCGCCGCATACAAGGCCTTTCTGAAAGAGATCGGCTACCTGTTGGACGAGCCGGCGGACTTCCAGATCAGCACGGCTGGTGTGGACACCGAGATCACCACCACAGCCGGTCCCCAGCTCGTGGTGCCGGTACTCAATGCCCGGTTCGCGATCAACGCGTCCAACGCGCGATGGGGATCGCTCTACGACGCCCTCTACGGAACCGACGCCATTCCCGAGGCAGACGGTGCCGAGAAGGGATCGAGCTACAACAAGGTTCGCGGCGACAAGGTGATCGCCTTCGCTCGTGACTTCCTGGACGAGGCGCTGCCGTTGAGCTCCGGCTCGCACGTCGGCACCACCGGCTACGTCGTCGACGCCGCCTCGTTGACGGTGACGCTTGCCGATGGCAGCACAGTGGGTCTGAAGGAGCCGGCACAGCTGCTGGGATACCAGGGCACACCCGACGCGCCGACCGCAATTCTGTTCGTGCACAACGGATTGCATTTCGAGATCCAGATCGATCCCGAGAGCCCGATCGGCAAGACCGACGGAGCGGGCGTCAAGGACGTGCTCCTCGAGTCTGCGGTCACCACGATCATGGACTTCGAGGATTCGGTCGCAGCAGTCGACGCCGACGACAAGGTTCTGGGTTACCGCAACTGGCTCGGACTGATGAAGGGCGATCTCACCGAAGAGGTCTCCAAGGGCGGCAAGACATTCACTCGCGCGCTGAACAAGGACCGCACCTACACCTCGGTCGACGGTTCCGAACTGACGCTGCACGGACGCTCACTGTTGTTCGTCCGCAACGTCGGTCATCTGATGACCTCCGACGCGATCCTCGACGCCGACGGCAACGAGGTCCCCGAGGGCATTCTCGACGCGCTGTTCACCTCGCTCGCGGGTCTGCATTCGCTGACCGAGGACAACGTGCTGTCCAACTCGCGCACGGGTTCGCTGTACATCGTGAAGCCGAAGATGCACGGACCGGACGAGGTCGCCTTCACTGCGGAGCTGTTCGGCCGTGTCGAAGAGGTTCTCGGGCTGCCCGCCAACACGCTCAAGGTCGGAATCATGGACGAGGAACGCCGCACGACGGTCAATCTCAAGGCGTGCATCCAGGCGGCGTCCGAGCGCGTCGTGTTCATCAACACCGGATTCCTCGACCGCACCGGCGACGAGATCCACACCTCGATGGAGGCAGGTCCGGTCGTCCGCAAGGGTGCGATGAAGGGCGAGAAGTGGATCGCCGCGTACGAGGACTTCAACGTCGACACCGGGCTGGCCGCGGGCCTCGAAGGCAAGGCGCAGATCGGTAAGGGTATGTGGGCCATGCCGGATCTGATGCACGACATGCTCGAGCAGAAGATCGGTCACCCCAAGGCCGGCGCCAACACCGCGTGGGTTCCCTCCCCCACGGCCGCGACGCTGCACGCCTTGCACTATCACAAGGTCGACGTGTTCGCCCGTCAGCACGAGATCGCTCAGGCCAAACGCGCCACCGTCGACGACATTCTCGAAATTCCTCTGGCTCCGTCCACCGACTGGAGCGACGAGGAGAAGCAGAACGAACTCGACAACAACTCGCAGTCGATTCTGGGCTACGTCGTGCGGTGGATCGACCACGGCGTCGGGTGCTCCAAGGTTCCCGACATCAACGACATCGCACTCATGGAAGACCGTGCGACGCTTCGCATTTCGAGCCAATTCATCGCCAACTGGCTGCGCCACGGCATCGTCACCGAGGACCAGGTGCGCGAGTCGCTGAAGCGGATGGCCCCGGTGGTGGACCGTCAGAACGAATCGGATCCGACGTACAAGCCGTTGGCTCCCGACTTCGACACCAACATCGCATTCCAGGCCGCCAGCGACCTGATCTTCCAGGGCACCAGCCAGCCCAACGGCTACACCGAGCCGATCCTGCACCGCCGCCGACGGGAGTACAAGGCCGTCAACGCCTGACGGACTTGTCGAGCTCGTGGGTGAACATCGGAACACAGGGCGCGGGCGGTCCATAGCCGCGGGACCCGTGATCGTCGTGATCGCGATCGCGTTGATCGTCGCGGCCGTGTTCGGTTGGTTTCAGCTACGAGATCGGATTTCCGATCAAGGGGTCGAAGCTGCGAGCCAGTGTGTGGAGGGGTCGGCGGTGCTCACTGTGGCCGCCGATCCCGACATATCCGGTCCTGTCGAACAGTTGGCCGAGCGGTTCAACGACACCGCTCCGGTGGTGCGGGATCACTGTGTGACAGTGCAGGTTCGAGCCACGTCCTCGGACGTGGTGCGGTCCGCTCTGAACTCCGGTATCGACTCGTGGGATGCCGGTGCGCTCGGCGACCGACCGGGCCTGTGGATACCTCAGTCCACGGCCGACGTCGAGGCCGTGACCGCACGCGGATCCGTCGACGGCACTCCGCGGTCGCTGGCGTCGAGCCCGGTGGTACTCGCGGCACCGGCCGCCGTCGCCGACGCCGTCACCGCTGCGGGCTCGAGCTGGGCCGACCTGGTCCGGCTGCAACGCGACCCACAGGCTCTCGGATTGGGTGAATGGGGCGGGCTCCGTCTCGCTGTCCCGACGGGTTCCGACACCGGTGCAACCACTCTCGCGGTGGCTGCGATCGCAGCCGGCGTACGGGGCGACCCGACCACGCCGCTGACCGTCGAGCAGGTCTCGTCGAGGGAGCTGATTTCGGCGATGTCGGAGCTGGCTTTCACCGATACGAACACTGCCGCGCTGTCCGCGTCGACGACGTACGACGCCCTGGCCGGCCTCGAGAACGCCGCGGGCCCGCAGGCCCCTGTTCATGCTGTTCCCGTGACAAAACAGCAACTGGCGTCGACCGATTCGTCGACGTTGATCGCGGTCAGACCGCAGGGTCCGACGCCTGTCGCCGATCATCCAGCCGTCGTCCTCACCGGCGACGAGACGTCCACCCGCGCCGCAAGTACGTTCGTCGAGTTCGTCCGTCGAGCGGACGGCGCGCAGACACTCCGAGACGCTGGGTTCGACGTCGACGAAGTCGAGTCCGCCGGGGTCGTCGCCCCACCGTCGGGACCGGTTGCCGATGCATTGCTCGACGTGCTGCGCAATCCCGTCCTGCCGCGACGCGCCACCGTTCTGCTCGACGTGTCCGAGTCGATGGGTACGGCTGAAGGGGGCGCGACGAGACTGCAGAACACCGTTCGCGCCCTGGGCGAGCAGTTCGAGCGCGTGCCCGACGCCACCGAGCTGGGTCTGTGGAGCTTCAGCGAAAATCTGAACAACTCGCTGCCTTTCCGAGTGGACGTTCCGACCGGGCCGATGACGGTTCCGGTCGGAACCACCCCCAGACGCGCTGCACTCGATTCCACCGCGGCCGCGTTGACGCCGGCAACCGGATCGTTCACGTATGCGTCCGTACTGGTCGCATATCGCGACGCCGTGGCCGGATACGTTCCCGGCCGCGTCAATTCCGTTGTGCTGATAGCTGACGGCCCGGACGACTCGTCCTTGTCCACGCAGGATTTGCTCACCGACCTGACCGCAGCGGCCGATCCGGCGCGTCCGGTCGCGGTGAACATCGTGCGGATCGGGGACAACTCCGATGCCTCCGCGTTCGACGACATCGCCGCCCAAACCGGCGGCACCGTGGAAGCAGTATCGACATCGGATTCACCAGACCTCATCGATCGACTCGGAAAGTTGCTGTACTAGAACATGACTCGCGTACTTTTTGTGGCCGTCTTCCTGCTGCTCGTCACCCTCTTTCTCCATTGGCGGTTCCTGTCTGTCACCGGAGCACCGACTCGGCTGAAGCGGCCGGCGGATGTGGTGTTGCTACTTCTGTGGCTGTGCGCGCTGATCGGATTCGGCAGCGGTGTCGTATTCGATCCGTCCTGGGCTCGCGGTCCGGCGTTCGTCGGCCTCACCTGGCTCGCCGTCGTGCTGTACCTGTTCCTCGGAACGGTGCTCGTCGGGCTCGTCTGCACAGTCGTTCGAGTTGTCTTCGCGGTGATGCGCCGCGATTCGGCCGATGCGCGGTTGCGGGTGTCGAGGGTCGGCTCGGCGATCACTGCGCTCGTCAGCATTGCCGCAGTGGGATACGGACTCGTAGAAGCTGCGACTCCGCGCGTGACGAACACCGCCGTTGCGCTGGGCGGGCTGCCGGCCGAATTCGACGGAGTACGAGTGGCGTTGGTGTCGGATCTGCATGCCGGTCCCTCCCGCGGTGCGGGATTCGTTCGTACGGTCGTCGATTCGGTCAACGCCCAGAATCCCGATGTCGTGCTACTCGACGGCGATCTCATCGACGGCACGGTTGCTCTGGTGGGAGAAGATCTCGAGCCGCTTCGCGACCTCGACGCGCCGCTGGGAGTGTTCGCCGTCAGCGGCAATCACGAGTTCTATGCGGGCGACGGCGGCGAATGGCTCGACTTCTGGTCCACGCTCGGCATCGACGTGCTGCGAAACGAACGCACGACGATCACTCGTGGCGACGCTGCAATCGATATCGCCGGCATCAACGACGCCACCGCACCGGCTCCGTACGAACCCGATCTCGCTGCGGCATTGGACGGGATCGATCCCGATCGATTCGTACTGCTGATGGCACATCAACCGAAGCAAGCCTTGGAGGCATCGGACTTCGGAGTCGACATACAGGTGTCCGGGCACACGCACGGTGGCCAGATCTGGCCGATCCGCTATCTGGTGCCGCTGCAGCAGCCCAGTGTCGAAGGGCTGGACACGATCGGCAACACCACGCTGTACACCACCCGCGGTGCCGGCGCGTGGGGTCCACCGGTGCGGGTGGCCGCCCCGCCCGAGATCGCGATGCTCGAACTCACTCGGGGCTGAGGGCTCCGACTCGAATACGACAGAGCCCGCCACGTCGACGTGGCGGGCTCTGTACTCGGCTCAGGCGAATGCCTCGATCGGCGGGCACGAGCACACCAAATTGCGGTCGCCGTGTGCGCCGTCGATGCGCCGCACCGCCGGCCACACCTTCGGACGGTCGTAACCGGCAGGGTAGGCCGCCAGCTCCCGTGAATACGGGTGATCCCAGTCCGCTACCAGACACTGGGCAGTGTGGGGCGCTCCCCGAAGCGGGTTGTCGTCCACGGTCCATTCGCCGGATCCAACGCGATCGATCTCGCCTCTGATTGCGATCATCGCATCGCAGAACGCATCGATCTCCTCGAGGTTCTCGCTCTCGGTGGGCTCCACCATCAGGGTTCCAGGAACCGGGAAGCTCATCGTCGGGGCGTGGAATCCGTAGTCCGCCAGTCTCTTCGCCACATCGTCGACGGTGACGCCGGTGTCCTTCGTCAGACCTCGCAGATCGAGAATGCACTCGTGGGCGACCATGCCGTTGTCACCGGTGTAGAGCACCGGAAAGTACTCGTCGAGGCGGCGAGCGATGTAGTTGGCCGACGCGATCGCCGTCAACGTCGCCTGCCGGAGTCCCGTCGCGCCCATCATCGCGATGTACGCCCATGTGATCGTCAGGATCGAAGCGCTGCCGTACGGGGCTCCGGACACCGTCGGTCCCGAACCGAGCTGCGGGGCAAACGGATGGCCCGGCAGGTGGGGCTGCAGGTGCGATCGAACACCGATGGGTCCCACTCCTGGCCCGCCGCCGCCGTGTGGGATGCAGAACGTCTTGTGCAGGTTCAGGTGGCTGACGTCGCCACCGAACCGGCCGGGGCGTGCGAGTCCGACAAGGGCGTTGAGGTTGGCACCGTCGACGTACACCTGGCCGCCCGCGTCGTGCACCGCCGCACAGATCTCGGAGATCTCGTGTTCGTAGACGCCGTGTGTGGAGGGGTACGTGATCATGATCGCGGCGAGCGTGTCGGCGTGCTCGGCGATCTTGGCGCGCAGGTCGTCGACATCGACGTCGCCGTTCGGGCGGCAGGCAACGACCACGACACGCATGCCCACCATCACGGCCGACGCCGCGTTGGTGCCGTGGGCGCTCGACGGGATCAGACACACGACGCGCTCGGCGTCGCCGTTGGCGAGGTGGTACCGACGAATGGCCAGCAGACCCGCGTACTCGCCCTGACTTCCCGCGTTCGGCTGCAGACTCACTGCGTCGTAGCCGGTGATGTCGACGAGCCACCGTTCGAGGTCGTCGATCACGCGCAGCAGGCCGGGTACGTCCGAAGACGGAGCGAAGGGGTGTTGGCGGGCGAACTGCGGCCAGGTGATCGATTCCATCTCCGCGGTAGCGTTCAACTTCATCGTGCACGAGCCCAGCGGGATCATGCTCCGGTCGAGCGCAATGTCCTTGTCGGACAGCGCGCGCAGGTAACGAAGCATCGCCGTCTCGGTGCGGTACCGAGTGAAGGCCGGATGCGTGAGGTATTCCGATGTGCGAGCCATGTTCGCCGGCACCGACTCGGCACCGGACCCGGCGGGCTCGGCACCGAACGCAGCGAGCACTCCTGCGATCGTGTCGGACGACGTCGCCTCGTCGCACGCGACTGCGACGTGATCGGCATCGACCAGTCGGACATTGATCCCGCGCTGCTTGGCATCGTCGGTGACGGCCTTTGCCCGACCGGGAACCGCCACGAGGACGGTATCGAAGAAGTCGGTGTGCACCACCTCGACGCCTGCCTCCTGCAGGCCGGCAGCCAGGGATCGAGCATGCATGTTGACCCGAGTTGCTATGGCGCGCAACCCGTCTGCGCCGTGGTAACTGGCGTACATCGCGGCAACGATGGCCAGCAGGACCTGAGCGGTACAGATGTTCGACGTCGCCTTCTCGCGGCGGATGTGCTGCTCGCGGGTCTGCAGCGCCAATCGGTAGGCCCGGTGGCCGTCCGCGTCGAGCGAAACCCCGACGAGTCGTCCGGGGAGCTGACGAGAATGACCGGAACGCACCGCCAGGTACCCGGCGTGCGGCCCGCCGTATCCCATCGGAACCCCGAACCTCTGGGTGGTGCCGAAGCAGACGTCCGCGCCGATCTCACCGGGCGGAGTCACGACGGTGGCTGCCAGCAGGTCCACGCCCACGGCCACCAACGCACCCCGCTCGTGCGCGGACTCGATGGTGGCTGTGTGGTCGACCAGTCGGCCGGACGCACCGGGCAGCTGGGTCAACACCCCGAAGAACTCGCCGTCCGGCAGGCCGTCGGCCAGATCGGCATACACCAGCTCGATGCCGAGCGGCTCGGCACGAGTGGCGAGAACGGCAGCCGTCTGCGGGAAGATGTCGGAATCGACGAGCAGCCGAGGCGACTTCGACGCTCTGTTCGCGCGTCGCATCAGAGTCATGGATTCGGCTGCCGCAGTGGACTCGTCGAGCATCGACGCATTGGCCACATCCATGCCCGTGAGATCGGAGACCATGGTCTGGAAGTTCAGCAACGCCTCGAGCCGACCCTGGCTGATTTCGGGTTGGTACGGCGTGTACGCGGTGTACCAAGCCGGGTTCTCCAAGATCCCTCGGGTCAGCACCGGTGGAGTGAGTGTGTCGTAGTAACCCAGGCCGATCATGGACGTCGCGACGGTGTTCTGGGCGGCGAGGTCGGCCAATGCAGCCAGTACCTCGTGCTCACTCAAAGCCTGCGGGAGCGTCGCCAATCCGTCGGGCACGCCGTCGACCACGGTGTCGAGGATCGAGGACGGCACGGCTTTACGGGCCAGCTCGTCCAGGTCGTCGACGCCGATGGTGTGGAGGATGCGCACCAGTTCGGTCGCGTCGGGCCCGATGTGTCGATCGACGAAAGTGTGTGCGGACGAGGCAGTTCGGTCGGTCACGATGTTCTCCCAGGTGCCGGAAAGACGAGGCGTCGGACGACCGAGGCATACGCGCCGGCCGCTCCTCCCCCTCTGTCGTGTGCCCGCTGACGCGTGCGCCTGAGAGATTCGGTCGGACACGGCGCGTCATGTCGACTGCGCCGGCACCTTTCCCCTTGGGCGGGTGGGTACTCCCACCACTTTCCAGAGTTGTCGAAGCCCACACGGTCCGTGTGCCTGAGAGATTGACGGGGAGGTATTGCTCCTTCGGCGTCCGAGACTGGCTGCCTCGGAACTCTCCCGCACGGGCGCGACGAGGAAAGTCTAGCCGGTCTTGCGGCTCGCGCGATTCTTGCGGCGTGAGGCCAGCTCGTCCTCGGGACTCGGCTGGCTTTCACCGCCATCGGCTCGTTCGGCCGGGAAGTCGGCGATGGTGCCGGTGAGCTCGCGCATCGCGCCGTTCACGGCGATACCGAACACTCCCTGACCGCCCTGCAGGAGGTCGACCACCTCTTCGGCGGACGTGCACTCGTACACGGTCGTGCCGTCCGAGAACAGGGTGATGTTGGCGAGGTCGCCCACCCCGCGCTGGCGCAGGTGATCGACGGCGACGCGGATGTTCTGCAACGAGATACCGGTATCGAGCAGTCGCTTGACGATCTTCAGAACCAGCATGTCCTTGAACGAGTACAGCCGCTGACTGCCTGAGCCTGCTGCGCCGCGAATGGACGGGACGACCAACCCGGTGCGGGCCCAGTAGTCGAGCTGACGGTAGGTGATGCCGGCGATCTGGCAGGCACTGGGCACTCGGTAACCCACGAGCTCGTCCGGCACCGAATCATCGGGAAACAATCCCGGCTGAATGTCCTGAGGCGTGTCGATCCGGCCGTTCGACGCCTGGTCGGGGGTGTCGACCCGAGCATCGGAGACGGACGCGTCCTCGGTCCGGCCTGCGGCTTCGGACTCTCGACTGCCGTGATGCTGCTGCGGCTGATCTCCCACTGACTGCTCCCTCTCGGATGTCTCACTGCGTTCGGATCGAGTCAGTACTGCGATCCGTCCGGGGCACCTGAACGCCTCGGTGTACTCGCGTGAAGTCATACCGTGTACCAGGCCAGAGTACGCCTCGCCAGGTCTGCGAGAGGCGCGAAACTGCACCGAATCCGACCAGCGGCGGCGATGAACTTCACTGGCACGAACGTTATGGGGGCAACCGCGCAGATTCAACGCAACGCGCCGTAAACCTGAACCTAAAGTTGAGGTTGAGACTCTTCTGTTACCCGTCGGTGGCCTTGAAGTCGTCCGGCGACACCGATTCGAGGAACTCTTTGAACTTCTCGACCTCGTCCTCACGCTCGTCGGGCATGATCAAGCCGGCCTCGGCCAACACGGGTTCCTCGGCAAAGATCGGTACCCCGGCTCGCAGTGCAATGGCGACGGAATCCGACGGACGAGCAGAAACTCGGACGTCTTTGTCGAACACGAGATCGGCGTAGAAGGTGCCCTCCTGAAGGTCCACGATGCGCACTTCCTTGAGCTCGCGACCCAACGCCGAGATCAGGTTCTTGACGAGATCGTGGGTGAGCGGTCGGGCAGGCTGGACACCTTGTTGCTCCAAAGCAATTGCAGCAGCCTCGGTTTGACCGATCCAGATCGGCAGGTACCGATCACCATCGGCCTCACGCAGCAGCAGCACGGGCTGATTCTGCGGCTGTTCGACACGAATACCGACCACACGCATCTCACTCATCGTGTCTGCCTCTCACCTCGAGAAATCCGGGCTGCACTTCGCTCGTTCAGCTCGTCGCAGCCGAGTCTATTGGAAGTCGAACCGACGCGAGCGAGCCTTACCGGTCGAGTGCACCGCGCACCGCCGCTTTGACCAGACAGGTGTGCAACGTCAACGACAACGCCGCGAGCTCCCGAATCATTTCTTCCGCGCGATCACGCGCGCCGGCGTCGCGGCCCTTGGCGACCGGTCCGGCAATCTGTGCAACCAGACCGGCCTCGCGGTCCGCCGCGAGTTTGAAGGCACGCAGATGACGCACTTCGAGACCGAACTGCAACATGGCGTGTGCCGTGCGTGCAAGCGTCACGGCTCCGTCGTCGTAGAAACCGGCCTGCCCGGGAGTGATCAACCCGCTCCGCAGCAACTCGGTCAGGAACGCGTCGTCGATACCGGCCTGCGCCAGAAGATCTGCTTTGCTGATCCGCACCTCTCGGTCCGGCAAGAACTCCTCGGGCGACACCTCGCCCGCGGCGAGCGTCAGAGACCGCGGCCGTTTGACCGATGCGTCGGCTCGCTCGACAGTCGCAACACCGTGATCGATAGCTTCGAGTTGCTCCTTGATCACCTTGAGCGGCAGGTACTGGTCACGCTGGGCGGTCAGAACGAATCGGAGCCGTTCGCAGTCTGCAATGGAAAACCGCCGGTATCCCGACGGCGTACGTTCCGGAGAGATCAGACCCTCGGCTTCGAGAAATCTGATCTTCGAGATCGTCACATCCGGAAAGTCGGGCCGAAGTCGATCGAGGACGGAGCCAATCGACATCCCCCCGTTGGACTGCTGCCCGACGGCGGTCACTGGCTTCCTGCACCCGCAGACGCGTCGCCGACCTGAGATCCGTTGCCGCCCCGCGGCCCGGTCAGGAACACCAACCGGAACTTACCGATCTGCACCTCGTCGCCGTTGGCCAGAACTGCGGAGTCGACCGGCTCCCGGTTGACGTAGGTGCCGTTGAGGCTGCCGACGTCGACGACCTGGAAGTCGTCCTCGTCCTGCCGGAACTCGGCGTGCCGACGACTGACTGTGACGTCGTCCAGGAAGATGTCGCTGTCGGGATGCCGTCCGGCGGAGGTGGTCGGCTGGTCGAGCAGAAACCGCGATCCGGCATTGGGGCCGCGCTTGACGACGAGCAGAGCGGCACCGACAGGCAGCCCCTCGACACCCGAGACCGGAGCTTCGGTGCTCTGGGCGGCCGCGGAGTTGTCCAGCTCCTGGAGGAAATCTGCACGGAAGACCGAGGTGGTCTCTGCCGGCGACTCCCCGTAGTTGCTGTCGTTGTCGTTCTGGCTCACCGTTACTCCTTCTCAGTCCGTTCACCCGGGCAGTAGACGCCGCGGGTAACGCAGTACATGGTCTTCACATCTGGTATTGCGTTGCGCCTGGTTCTATTTACGTCTGTACAGCTTGCTGGACCTTCGCCCCGACAGGGTATTCGCTCGGTGTCGACCGTACCCTGCGCAGTGTGGACCGTGTGGCCGGTTGGCAGGTGTCGACAGCCGGCCGATCACTCGGCCGTGATGAGAGCATATCCGGCAGCGTCGAGCATCTGCGCCAGTGCCGCGTCCAACTCCTCCGGCGACGAAACCTCCAGGTCGATCAGCCAGCCCCCTGTGTACGGTCCCGAATTCACCTTCTCCGGTTCGCCGTCCAAATCCTGGTTCACGCCAATCACTTTCGCAGTCAAGGGGCTGAACACGTCGGACACACTCTTGGTCGACTCGACTTCTCCGAGAGACTCACCCGCGGTGACGGTGTCGCCGACAGCCGGAAGCTGAACGAACACCACGTCCCCCAGCTGAGACTGCGCGAAATCGGTGATACCGATTCGCACTGCCGCCGGGCCCGTGCGCTGCACCCACTCGTGCTCGGGCGTGTAGTACAGATCAGCTGGTGTGTCGATGTCGCTCAACGCGGCATTCCCTTCGATCGTGGCCCGGGCGGTCGGGCAGTCAGTTACCTGGCTGAGCGTATTGACGCGGGCGCGGATCCCGCAAGGCGGACACCGTGACCTGGTCCGACTGCGTGATGTTCGAGGACGCCCCGTTGCGCGTGACGGTGTCCACCACGCCCCCGGGGATGTTCAGCGCCGACGCCAACGTGGGCGAGTCTCCGATTGCCGTGAACGTGTACGGGGCTCGCAGTTCGCGGCCGTCGACCACCACTCGACCGGCAGGCCCCGCGATCCACGAATCGACGCCGATGCGGACGGCACTACCGCCACCCTCGATCTGGAGTGCCTCGGCACCGGCAGCACGCAACTCCTGCATGGCGTCGAGCAACACCTCGGACCCGACGCCCGAATTCGGGTCGTCGACGACCAAGGTCACGCCCGGGCCCTGGGCAGCAACCGTACCGACTTGAATCGACAACGCGGACAATCGTTCCTGCGCCTCTGCCACTGCCGCCTCCGATCCCGAGCCGGACTGGCGCAGAGTCGCCAACGTGGCCTGCAGTGTGCTGATCTCGTCGCGAATCGACGCCTCGCGCCGGGTGAGGGTGTCCAGCACGACCAACAGGTCCTCCGGCCGGGAATTCTCCAGATTGTCGGAGGTACTCGTCTCTCGCACCTGCGTGGCGAGACCGATTCCGAGGACGCACAGCAGGGCGAGCGCAAGAATGCCGAACGCCGTTCCGCGCCTGCGTCGATCTGTATCGAGGGCTCGAGCGCGCCAGCCGTGCCGCCCGGTTCGTGCCGTCATCTCCTAAGCACCGAACAGACGGCGGCGCAACGCCGCCGCATTGCCGAAGATACGAATTCCCAGAACGACGACGATGGCAGTGGACAGCTGGGTTCCCACACCGAGCTGATCACCGAGCCACACGATCAGGGCGGCGACGAGGACGTTGAAGACGAACGAGACGACGAATACCTTGGCGTCGAAGATTCCGTCGAGAAACGCACGCAGACCACCGAATACCGCATCGATCGCAGCGACGACGGCGATCGGCAGATAAGGCGCGACGACGGCAGGCACCTGTGGTCCGGCAACCGTACCGATGACCACTCCAGCGATCAGGGCAGCAAGAGCGGCAATGGCGTATGCCCCGTGAGTGGTGGTGATCGGGGTGTCCACAGTTGTGTCGGCGCCGGTTGCCTCGCCGTCCTGCTCGACCGGTACGGCCTTCGTCGGGTCGTGCTCCATCATCGTGGGCCTGCCTCCTCTGCCTCGAACGACTCTCTCACAGCGGCTGGACCGAGTTCGAGATCATCGGCAGGGCGCACCGAGAACCCGACGCCGTACAACTGCGCAACAGTGCTCATTCGGAGATACGCGTCGCTGACGACGAATTGGACTTGGATACGTTGCGGGGGTCCGATCGCCTGAATGTCATACGGCGAGTCGATCGGGCGGTTGTCCAGCAACATGGCCCCTCCGGCCTGCCTGATGGTCACGTTCGGGCCGACTCGAACGCCGTCCACGGACACCGCCTCGGCACCGCTGGCCCACAGCGAGTTGACAATTGCGGCGATATCTCGATCGAGGACTGCAGCGCCCGAACCCGTGCGAGCCGACGAACCGCTCGCACCTGTCGGCTCCGTGACGACCACGGACAGTCCCGGACCCGAGACCGTGTCGATACCCGCCGCGGATTCGACGGCACTCAATCGGTCCAGCAGCGCGCTGCCCGCGGCGTCGGACTGCAGGGCTCGATCGCGTTCGGTCGACACCTGCTCGGCCAGTTCGTCTCTCGTCGATTCCAGGTCGGCGCTTCGGCCCTGGGCAGCTCGGACGGCTGCCGACGCATCGGCACCTGCGCGATCGACCTCGGCAGCACCGGATGCCAACTGGGAGAGAGCGACACCGAATATCAGACCCACCACGACGGCACCGGTCAGCAACCACAAGGCAGCAGGTACTCGCGGCTTACGTGTGTGTTGCGCTGTGCGTTCGGCTGCCGCGGCTGCGTATCCCGGATCGAGGTGGTCGGTCAGCAACGAGGTCAGCAGCGACGGGACAGGATTCCTCCTGACCCGAGCCCCTGACCGTTCCACAGGCTCCACTCCTGACCCCGGTCGTTCCGCAGGCTCCACTCCTGACCCCGGTCGTTCCGCAGGCTCCACTCCTGACCCCGGTCGTTCCGCAGGCTCCACTCCTGCCGGTTCCGCACGCTCCACCGTCAGGTGCCGGCCACGGTCGGATCGACTGCCCTGGCGACCGCGATGGCCTTACCGAGATACAGCAGACCGGTCCAGGTGTACAGCGCGGTGCCCCAGATGAGCAGGGCGTACCCGAGTGGTCCTGCCGCGTCGGCCACCGAACTGGTGCCTGCGGAGACCAGCAGCACCGGTAGCGCGATCATGACGACGAAGGTAGCGGCCTTGCCGAGGTAGATGACGTCCGGAGGAGGTAGAGATCGACGTCGATAGACGAACATCGTCAATCCGAGCACGGCATCTCGCCCGATCAGTATCGCTGCCACCCACCACGGAATGATGCCGCGCAGAACGAAGGCGACGAGGGTACTGACGACGTAGAGCCGGTCGACCAACGGATCGAGTACGGCACCCAACTTCGATGCCTGTCCGAGCATGCGAGCGAGTTTGCCGTCCAGCCAATCGGTTCCGCCGCTGACGAGCAGAATGACCAGTGCCCACCCGTCCGCTTCCGGGCCGAGCAGCAGATACAGGAACAGCGGAACGCCGGCGAGCCGGATGGCGCTGAGCAGGTTCGGAACGGTCGCAATGCGATCGGATACCTCGAGCTCACGGTTGTCCGTCACCGACGATCACCTCCTGTCGTTTCTGCTCGTCGTGCGTTCGGGCAGCGTCCTCGGCCACGTTAGCGCCACGCGAACACGGGCTGCTCGAAGTCCGCGACTCTGGTGTGTCGACCGTGCATCGCCACCTCGCGAAACTGATGGACGATCGCGCCGGTCGGAGCATGGATGGATCCGGTTCGGTACGGCCATCGAATCACCGGGCGGGACGATTCGGGAATCGATACGAACTGCGCGTCGACGTCGAGTTCGTCGACGGTCACCTCGAACACCTCGGATACCTCGTCCTCGTTGGGACGCAACGTGGACGAGTAGTCGCCAACCCACACGACGAACGGGGTGATGACGTAGCCGGAGCGGGTGACGTAGTCGTCCAGCCTCCCGAGCACGTCGGCCGATCCAGCACTGATGCCCAGCTCCTCGTGCAATTCCCGCAGGCACGCCTGCATGGCGGATTCACCTGGATCCACGCCGCCGCCCGGCAGGGCGTACTGGCCCGGGTGCGCGCGCAATCGAGTCGGCCGCTTCGTCAGCAGCATGCGCCGGTCCCCCGGCGCTCCGCCGAGAGCGACGGCCACCGCAGCGGCGCGCAGGCCGTCGGCTTCGGCGGTGCGGTGGGTGAAACGTGCGAGTTCGCGCGCAACGGAATGCCGATCGAGCAGGTCCTCGGCCGACTCCGCGGAAGTATCGTCACTCACAGCACGAACACTAGAGCCCCGGCGATGTCGGCGGGCGATGTCGGCGGGCGGCGGGCGGAAGCAGGTCGTCGGCGGCAACCGGCCAGCCGAGCGGGTCGTCGGCAAGAATCGTCAATTGTTCCACCTGTGTTCGACACCAGGGTGATACGTCGACGGTTCCGTCGAGCACGCCGGCAGAGAATTCCGACCACGACACCCACCGGGTCTCGTCCACCTCGAGTGGGTCGGGGTCGAGCGTCGCGCTCTTGTCCACCCGCACGCGGTACACGGGACAGATCTCGTTCTCCACGATGCCGTTGTCCATGACGGCCCGGTATCGAAAGTGCGGGAGAACCAGTTCGGCCGAGCGTGCGCGGAGCCCCAACTCTTCGCCGATCCGTCGCAGCACCGCATCGGCGAGGTCTTCGCCGGGGGCAGGGTGACCACAACACGTGTTGGTCAGCACGCCGGGCCAGGTCGTCTTGCTCGACGCTCGCCGCGTGAGCAGTACCGCACCGTCCGATCCGACCACATAGCTGGAGAACGCCAGATGCAGCGGCGTCTGCAGCGTGTGCACCGTCGTCTTGTCCTGTGTGCCGACGGCGCGGCCTTCGTCGTCGAGCAGCACCACGTGCTGCGCCGGTGATCGATCCATCGTTCCATGGTCCCACGGTCGAATTCCCGGTCTACTGTCGAACCATGGGACGCACAGAGAACGCCGGCGACGAGACACCGACCGACAACAAGAAATCGAGCACATCGGATTCGCCGAAGGGTGGGCGACCCGGACCCGCGGACGGCGGGGGCGGCGGTGGGATGGCGACACGTGAGAATGCGCCCGAGATCGCCGAGGACTCCGACTGAAAATTCCACATCACTGCTGTTTGAAAAACTTGGTTCGCGTCAATACCCCCGATGTTCTCGCGCCGCGCGGGCACACGAACCTCCACGACCGGAAGGATATCGATGAGCATCAACGACGACGACATCACCACCACGGGCGGAGCCGCAGGCGAAGGGCCTGCTGACGGCGGATCCAACCCGGGCGGTCACGACGGCGGAGCAGACGGCAACGCCGGAGCAGGCGAGGGCCCGGCCGACGGCGGATCGAACCCCGACGGCCATGACGGCGGAGCAGACGGCCCCGCCGGAGCAGGCGAAGGCCCGGCCGACGGCGGATCCAACCCCAACGGGCACGACGGCGGTGCGGACGGCACCGCTTGAGCACTGAGCTGAGCGGCGAGCGCGGATCGGGTCACCGGTCCGCGCTCCGTCGTCTAACCGGTATCGACCTGGGGACGTTCGCAGATCGGTTCTGGGGCGTTGCTCCCAAGCTGACCAGATCCGTCGATCTCTCGGACTCGTTCGACGATCTGATGACGCTCGATGCGGTCGACGAGTTGATCTCCGAACGCGGAGTACGCACTCCGTTCGTGCGAATGGCCAAAGACGGTCGGCTGCTGGACAAGTCGCAGTTCACCGCGTCCGGCGGTTTCGGTGCCGAGGTCACCGACCAGGTCGACTCCGCAGCGGTGCTGGCGGCCTTCGCGGCCGGAAATACGCTGGTACTTCAGGGCCTGCATCGACTGTGGCCCCCGCTGATTCATTTCGTCGGGGACCTCGTTCGCGAGCTGGGCCATCCGGTGCAGGTCAATTCGTATGTCACACCGGCTGCGTCACAAGGCTTTTCACCGCACTACGACGTGCACGATGTGTTCGTCGTGCAGATCGCAGGCACCAAGCGGTGGAGCATTCACTCGCCGGTGCACGTGCATCCACTCAACAATCAACCGTGGTCGGACCGACGGTCGGCCGTCGAAGACCACGCATCGAACACTCCCGAACTGGACATCGTCCTCGAGCCCGGCGACGTGCTCTACCTGCCGCGCGGGTGGATCCACTCGGCGCAAGCGCTCGGCGACACCACCGTGCACCTGACCATCGGCGTCGCGTCGTACAACGACTACGACCTCGCCCACCACGTGCTGAAAGCGCTCGGCGACGTCGAGAGTCTGCGTGCTCCCCTCCCCGCCGGCCTCGACCACTCCGACCCGGATGCCATCGTTCCGCACGTACACCGAGTTGTCGACGCGATGCGCGCCGCGCTCGACGAGATCGACCGAGACCCCGACGCAGTACGCCGACTCGCCGAACGCGTCGCAGATCGTCACGACGACCTCGTCCGACCGGAACCGGTGCGCCCACTGGCGAGCGTCGCCGCGATGGGTGCGTTACGGGGCGAGGATTCGATTCGATTGCGGCCCGGCATCTTCGCGCGGATCGCGCACACGAAGGACGGCGTCTCGATGGTGCTTCGGAACAAAACGGTCACGCTGCCGTCTCAATGCGCCGACGCGATCGAGAGCCTGATGAAGGGCGCTCCGTGCCGCCTCGATTCGCTGCCGGGCCTCGACCTCGACGATGGGCTGGTGGTTGCGCGCAGACTCATCCGCGAGGGAATTGCAGTGACGACAGCGCCGTAGCAGCCGTCAGGTGATCGTGACTCCACCGTCGACCGCGATGGTCTGACCCGTCACGTATCCCCCGGCGTCGGAGGCGAGCCAGATCGCGGTAGCGGCCAGTTCCTCGGGGTCACCCTTGCGGCCCAGGATCATTCGAGGAGCCATCGAATCGAGGTACCCGGGCTGGTAGGAGTCGGTCATCTCGCTCTGGAAGAAGCCCGGCGCAATCGCGTTGACCCTGATCCCCTTTCGCGCGCCCCACTGCTGCGCGAGGTCGCGGGTGAGCCCGACGATGGCGGCCTTGCTTGCGCTGTACGCGGCCTGCGGTAGGCCCGCAGTGGTCAGCCCGAGCACGCTGGAGATGTTCACGATCGAACTGCCTGGTGCCATTACCCGTCCGCACGCCTGGGCTGCCCAGTAGGACCCGTTCAGGTTGATGTCGATCACCGAGCGAAACTGCTCGGGAGTCTCGCGAGTCGCCGGGAAGGCTGTGCCGACTCCAGCGTTGTTGATCAGCACGTCCACCTTGCCGAACTCTGCCACTGCGGCCTCGACCATCGCGGTGCACTGGTCGGGATCGACCACATCGGTTGCGACGGAGATCGAACGTCCTCCGACACTGTCGATCAGCTTCGCGGTCTGCGCCAACTTGTCCACGCGGCGTGCGGCGAGCACGACGTCCGCCCCGGCCTCGGCCGCTGCTTTCGCGAAGGCAACACCCAGGCCGGAGGATGCGCCGGTGACGATGACGACTCGACCGTCGAGGCGGAATTTGTCCAAGATCGACATGTACGTGAATCTCCTTGTAGGTCGTGGTCAGAACCAGGCGGGTGACATATCGAGGGTGGTGCGGTCCAGTCGCGCCAGCAGATCGAGCTGAACCGTCACCTTCGGCAACTCGTAGACGTAGAAGTACTGCGCTGCAGAACGCTTTCCGTCGTAGAAGTCTCCGGACTTCGCGCCGACGGCCAGTAGCTGTTCGAGCCACATCCAGGCGATGACGATGTGCCCCATGGCTTCGAGGTAGGCAGTGGAGTTCGCCAAAGCCAGAGCTGCGTCACCGGTCCCCCATACTGCCGCGGTGACCTCGACGATTCTCGCGAATTGGATCTGCAGTTCCGCGCCGAAGGTGGCAGCGTCACCGCCGGCAGCGTCAGCCCGCGCGACCGTCTCCGAGACCTGCTCGCCGAGTAGCGCCAATCCCGCGCCGCCCTGCATCACGACCTTGCGCCCCAGCAGGTCCAACCCCTGAATACCGTGCGTGCCTTCGTGAATCGGATTGAGCCGGTTGTCACGGTAGTGCTGTTCGACGTCGTAGTCGCGTGTGTATCCGTAGCCGCCGTGCACCTGGATGGCCAAGCTGTTGGCCTCGAGGCACCACTGTGACGGCCAGCTCTTGGCGATGG
The DNA here is from genome assembly GCF_050321865.1 of Rhodococcus sp. IEGM1428. Classification (NCBI taxonomy): domain Bacteria; kingdom Bacillati; phylum Actinomycetota; class Actinomycetes; order Mycobacteriales; family Nocardiaceae; genus Rhodococcus; species Rhodococcus sp. IEGM1428. Next base: position 1,745,063 of record NZ_JBNQFW010000001.1, read on the forward strand.
GAGTCAGGACGTCGAGCAACAGGGTCGAGCGCGCCGCTTCGGCGTCGTCGGACGCCGAGTCCTGAAGGTCGACCAGACGTGAGCAGTAGAGTCCGAGCGCGAGCGCACCTTCGACATAGGACTTCTGGGCCAACAACATTCGGCGAACATCGGCATGTTCGATCAGTGCGACCGGAGGTGCTGCTGGATCCTTTGCGCCGAGCGGCCGCCCCTGGGTGCGCGTCTTCGCGTACTCGACCGACTTCAGATAGCCGACGTACCCGAGCGCGATGGCCAGGAACCCGACCCCGATACGGGCCTCGTTCATCATGTGGAACATGTACGACAGTCCGCGGTTCTCCTCGGCGACCAGGAAACCGACTGCACCGGGTTGCCCTGCGGGAGAATGGGTTCCGTCGCCGAACGCCAGCAGGGTATTGGTGGTGCCGCGGTTGCCCATCTTGTGATTGAGGCCGGTCAACACGATGTCGTTGCGCTCGCCGGCACCGCCGTCGCCGTTCGGGAGGAATTTGGGCACGATGAACAGCGAGATCCCCTTGACACCGGGAGGACCTCCCGGTGTCTTCGCGAGCACCAGGTGGACGATGTTCTCGGTCAGTTCGTGATCGCCGCCGGAGATCCACATCTTGGTACCGGTGATACGAAAGCTGCCGTCGTCCTGCGGTACCGCCTTGGTCGTGATGTCCGCCAGCGATGACCCGGCCTGTGGCTCCGACAGGCACATCGTTCCGAACCACCGACCGTCGAGCATGGGCCGCACGTAATCACGTACCTGATCCGGCGTGCCGTACGTCGCAATCAAATTGGCGTTGGCCATGGTGAGGAACGGGTAGGAGGAGGTCCCGGCGTTGGCAGCCTGGAAGAATGCCATCGCGGCCCGAGAGACCGTCGCAGGCAGCTGCATCCCGCCGATCGACTCGTCGAACTGCCCGGCGATCAGACCTGCCGAGGCATACACGTCGAGTGCTTCCTTGACCTCGGGGATCAGCTTCACCGAGCCGTCCGGATGCATGGTCGGTTCGTGAGTGTCGGCCTTCTTGTTGTGCGGCGCGAAATGTTTGCGGGCGATATCTGCGCTGAGGTCGAGTACTGCATCGAAGGTCTCGCGCGAGTGTTCGGCGAAGCGGGGACGAGTGGTCAGGCCGGCCACGTCCAACCACTCGTACAGCAGAAAATCCAGGTCGCGCCGCGAGAGGACGTCCGACATTCACTTCTCCGATCGCGAGGGGTGACACGCGCGCACGATGGTGACGAGCACTGTGACGCACATGACTGTGGATTCACCATACAAGTCGCGATCTCCGGCGTTCACCGAGTACCCACGCGATCTGTCACCGCCGATCCGCGTTCGCCATCCGGGCTCCAAAAACGCAGCCAGCCAGACTTTTACGACTTACCGGACTATGAGGAGCGTCACGATTGGTGTAGACCTCGACGGCATATACTTACCTTTGATAACGATATGAAGCGGACAATTGCGAGGCGCTCCGGACAACCGGTGCGTGTCGTCGGAGGGAGTCGAGCATGACGCACACACTGGCCGTCGACAGCCGACAGGATCGAGAGAGCAGGCAACGCAGTCGATTCCAGGAGCTGCACGAGTCCGACCAGGAGTTTCGAGCCGCCGAACCGGAGAGCTCGGTGGCGGACGCCGCCCAGGAGTTGTCGCCCAACCTCGCCCGCGTGGTTGCCGAGATCATGACGCGCTACTCGGATCGACCGGCCCTGGGTAGTCGGGCTCGCGACATCGCCCGAGTCGACGACGCAAACACCCTTCGCCTGCTCCCGCGCTTCGATACCGTCACCTACGGGCAAGCCTGGAAGGATGCCGGTGCACTGGCCTCGGCTCTGACTCACGACTCGTTCGGAATCGCTCCCGGTGACTTCTTCGCAACCCTGGGTTTTGCGAGTGCCGACTATGTCATCGCGGAATTGGCCACGATCCGACTCGGCGCAATCGCCGTTCCGTTGCAGGCCGGTGCCTCCGCGGGCCAGCTCTCGGCCATCGCCGACGAAGTCGAACCCGTCGTCCTCGCAGCCGATGTCGACAATCTGTCCGTCGCGGTCCAGGTTGCCACGCAGTGCCGGTCCATTCGGCGAATCGTCGTCCTCGACTACGACGCCGCCATCGACGTGCACACACGGATCATGAAGTCCGCGCACAACGATGCCGAACAGGTCGGGGTCGTCATCCGGCCCCTCACCGAGCTGGTTCGCGACGGCGAGAAACTACCGGAGGTTCCGCTACCCGATGCCGAAGATCCCGACCGACTCGCGACACTGATCTACACCTCCGGCAGCACCGGAACTCCCAAAGGGGCGATGCACACCGAACGAATCGTCTGCGGAGCCTGGACCGGAGCCTGGCACCACACCGGAGCTTCCTCCGAATCCGTTGACCGGCCTGCTTTCCCCGTGATCACACTCGACTATCTTCCGATGAGTCACCTGGCCGGCCGTGGCCTCGTGTTCTCGGCGCTCGCTGCCGGCGGGACGGTGCACTTCGCCGGTGCCAGCGACCTGTCCACACTGTTCGAGGACTTCGCGCTCGCTCGGCCCACGATGGCACTGTTGATCCCCCGAGTGTGCGAAATGATTCGACACAACGTTCTCGCCGAGATCGACCGAGAGGTCGAGCGCTCCACTGTGGGAGACGAAGTGGCCATACGGCGAGAGGTTCTGGAGCGCTACCGGAACGGGCAATTCGGCGGACGCATCCTGGCGGCGATGGTCGGCACTGCACCGATCGCGACCGAGGTCAAGGATTTCATCACCGAGCTGCTCGATATCCAGGTCCGCGACAACTACGGCTCCACCGAAGCCGGAATGGTGCTGCACGACGGCGTCATCGCGCGCCCCCCGGTGATCGAGTACAAACTCGACGACGTACCCGAGCTCGGCTACTTCTCCGCCGACACACCGCATCCGCGCGGCGAACTCCTACTCAAGACGTCGTCCATCATTCCCGGGTACTACAAGCGCCCGGACGTCACCGCGGACGTGTTCGATTCCGAGGGCTTCTATCGCACCGGAGACGTCGTCGCCGAGATCGAGCCGGACCGACTTGCCTACGTCGACCGCCGCAAGAACGTTCTCAAACTGGCCCAGGGTGAGTTCGTGGCCCTGGCCCGTCTCGAGGCAGTGTTCGGTACCAGCGAACTCGTCGACCAGATATTCCTCTACGGCAACAGCCAACGCGCATATCTCCTGGCCGTCGTCGTCCCGGCTCGGCCGGATACGACCACAGCCTCGATCATCGAGTCACTGCAAGAAATCGCTCGTACGGAATCGCTGAACTCGTACGAAATTCCGCGCGACGTGACGATCGAGCACCAGCCGTTCACGCAGGACAACGGGCTGCTCTCCGGTGCCGGGAAGCAACTACGGCCGAAACTCGTCGAACGCTACGGCGCCGATCTCGAGCGTCGCTACGCAGAACTCGAGTCGGGTCAGAACGAACGCCTACGCGAGCTTCGACGCAGCGGTGCCGACGCCCCGGTGCTGACCACCGTCGGCGATGCGGCACAGGCACTGCTGGGATGCGACGGATCCGACGTCCGACCCGACGCCCATTTCAGTGATCTCGGTGGAGACTCGTTGTCGGCGTTGACGTTCTCGACGCTCCTGCGGGACATCTACGGAGTGGACGTCCCGGTGGGAGTGATCACCGGGCCGGCCATGGATCTGTCTGCCTTGGCCGACTACATCACCTCGGCCCGGGACAACGATTCCGACACAGCAACCTTCGCCTCGGTGCACGGACGCGACGCCACGGTTGCGCACGCCTCCGACCTGCGCCTGTCTGCCTTCCTGGACGAGACGCTCCTCGATACTGCTCATCATGTTTCGGGCCCTCGCACCCGAACCGAAACGGTGTTGCTGACCGGTGCCAACGGATACCTCGGCCGCTTCCTCTGCCTGGAATGGCTCGAGCGTATGGCCGAGGTCGGCGGAACTGTGGTGTGCTTGGTTCGCGGACGCTCCGATTCCGACGCGCGTTCCCGACTCGATGCAGCGTTCGACAGTGGAGACGCAGAGCTGTCCGCTCACTACCGAGCTCTGGCAGACTCTGCCCTCGAGGTCGTGGCAGGAGATCTCGGCACGCCTCGATTCGGCTTGGACCACGACCAGTTCGCGGCTCTGGCCGAGCGGATCGATCGCATCGTTCACCCCGCTGCGCTGGTCAACCACGCTCTTCCGTACGAGCACCTGTTCGGTCCCAATGTCGTCGGTACGGCCGAGGTGATCCGGCTCGCGCTGACCGACCACGTCAAGCCGGTGACCTACCTGTCGACGGTCGCCGTCGCTGTGGGCGTCGACAATTTCCGGGAGAACGGCGACATCCGCACCGACAGTCCTGCGCGGGCTGTCGACGATTCGTACGCCAACGGCTATGGCAACTCCAAGTGGGCCGGCGAAGTGTTGTTGCGCAACGCATTCGACGAATTCGGTCTGCCGGTGTCGGTCTTTCGCTCCGATATGATCCTCGCGCACAGCAGGTGGTCGGGCCAGCTCAACGTACCGGATGTATTCACGCGTCTGATCCTCTCGGTCGTGGCAACCGGACTGGCTCCTCGGACGTTCTACGCCACGGGAACCGGTGCGCCGACGGACGAAAATGGGCGTCCCCTAGCCCATTACGACGGGCTTCCCGCCGATTTCAGCGCCGGTGCCATCACAACGATTGCGGGTGCCGACGTCTCGGGTTACCGAACCTTCGACATTCTCAACCCACACGACGACAACATCTCGCTGGACACGTTCGTCGATTGGATCCGTGAGGCGGGTCGCGACATCGAGGTCGTCGACGACTACGACGAATGGTTCGAGCGTTTCAGCGCTGCAGTCGAGGCTCTTCCGGAGAAGCAGCGCTCACACTCCCTGCTGCCTTTGATTCAGTCGTACGCACACCCGCAGCAGCCGTCGTCGGGTGCGATGTTGCCGGCGGACGAGTTCGCTGCGGCGGTCGGGAAGATTCCACACCTCGGGCGTGGACTGATCGAGAAGTATCTGTCCGATCTCGTGGCCCTCGGACTCGTCGGCGAGCGCTGAAGCATCTCCCGATGCGGGCCGAGCGGCCCGCATCGGGAGCACTACTCCCCTGGCTCACCGACTGGTTGCGGCTCGTCCGTCCGCTTCGTGCCGGGAATCAGCCGCGAGTACGCCAAACACACCAGCCCGAAGAACAGGTAGCCCAGGGCCACTTGGGGATTGGCGGCCCATCCCACCTCGTGTGAGTGGATCAAGCCGACCCACGACAATGCCGCGGCAACCCCGCCTGCTGCACCAGCGGCAACAAATCGTTTGTCCAGAACGAACGTGACGATGGTGCCCAACATCAGTCCGGCGAGCACCGCGCCCGACCCGAACGTCTCGAGCCCCTCGTACACGACGCCCGCCTGGCCGAGCGCCTCGTCACCGACCTCCGTCGCCGATGTACCGGCAGCACTGAGTGCATTGTCGATCAACCCCACTGCCCATTCCGCCAGGTTCGGTAGTAACGCGACCACCACAGCGATGGCGTGGAGCTTCGGCACCGATTGGAACGCCTGAGCACCGATCAGCAAGCCGATGTACAGCAGAATCGGGACGATCGCTGGAATCGGCAGCAGCGTTGCCAGTAATCCGAAGAGCCCGAGGAAACACATGAGTCCGATCGCGATGCCCGACGCGAGCGAATACCCGGTTCGGCCGCCCGCGTCCTTCCAGCCGGGGTGGCCGATGTACACCGCAGGAGGGAACGGCGAGCCGAAGGCCGAGCCGACGATCGCACCGAATCCGTCGGCGAGCAGCACACTGCGGAGGTTGTAGTTGTCTCCCGCGGCGGATGCGCTTTCGACGTTGCTCATCGCCTCGGTGAAGTTGTAGACCCCCAACGGAATTGCGGTAGCGAGCAGAGGGGCCAGATTACCAAGACCGTCGAGAAGGAGATCGAGGCGCAGATCGGGTAAGCCGAGTGCGATGTTGCTCGCTGCCTCGGTCACGTCCGGCACCGACATGTATCCGCCGATCCAGCCGATCGCTGTACCTACCAGAAGCGCTGCGAGACCGACCGGGATGTTGCCGGGCAGCTTCACGTCCGTGAAGAAGCCGATCAGAATGATTGCGAGAACGGGCAATCCGATCCAGGCTGCCTCCCACATCTGAGCGGCCGGACGCATGGCGATGAACGTGATGGAGATGCCGGCAAGGGTGCCCAGCATGGCAGCGCGCGGGGTGATCCTTCGAATGTACGGCCCGACGAATGCGCCGATCATGACGATGATGCCGATCATGAACGCCCAGGCCAACCCCGCTGCCCACGCCTGCAGCGCGTCGCCCGTTGCCAGATAGACCGGCAACATGACCACGAACACCACGATGAACATGTGCGGAACGCTCGGCCCGTAGGGCAGCGCCGTCACGTCGGTTCGGTTCTCGCGCTTGGCCAATCGACGGGCGAGAACCATGTAGTACAGGTTTCCCAGAATCAATGCGATACCGAGGGCGGGGAGCAGGGTCCCGAGGACGTCACTCGACGGAATCCCGACCACGGCGATACTGAGTGTCGTCAGAGTGAGCACATTGACGAGGATGTTGAAACCGAGTCCGAAGAACGCGTTGGTGTCTCCCTTGGTCCACCACGAAAGAGCGAACGGAGACGACGGGTCGGCAGCGGGTGAATCTTTGACGTCCATGGTCATGTCCGAGGTCCTATCGACTCGCCGAGGTGGGGACGAAAGCAGACAACGCAGCCACGACGCCCTCCGACGACGCGGTCCACCCGAAAATTCCACCTTGAGCCGAGATCATCTCGAGGCCCACGCGCTGGAATTCCGGAAAATACGAACCGACGCAGTCCGTCACCACGAGGCACTCGTATCCGCGATCGTTGGCTTCACGCACTGTCGTATGCACGCATACCTCGGTCGTCACGCCCGTGACGAGCAACGTGGTGATTCCGGCGGCGATCAGAATCTCGGCCAGTTCGGTCGCGTAGAACGCCCCCTTTCCAGGCTTGTCGATGACGGTCTCGCCGTCCATCGGTGCCAGTTCGTCGACGATGTCGTGACCGTACTCTCCGCGAATCAGGATGCGGCCGAACGCTCCTGGGTCGCCGATGCGCTGCGACGGGGTGCCGCGACGCAGCTTTGCCGGTGGACAGTCGGACAGATCCGGTAGATGACCCTCTCTGGTGTGAATCACGGGTATCCCGGATTCCCTGGCTGCCGAGATGAGGCCTGCGAGTGGTTCGATGACGCTTCGCAGTAGGCCGACGTCGTTGCCGAGGCTCTCCCCGAACCCTCCGGGCAGCAGAAAATCCCGCTGCATGTCGATCACGAGTAGTGCCGTCCGTGCGGCATCGATCGTGAACTCCGATGGTGATGCAGTCGCAATCGTCGATTCGGGTCTGTGTGTCGAGGTCATGAGATCTCCTGTGCTGCCGTGGAAGTGTCGTGGGCGGAAGTGATCGCCCGGGAATATGCCCGCCAGCCACCGAACTCGCTGATGTCGTCGACGGTGTGACGCTCCGCGCCGGTCTGGACAGTCGCGTCGCAGACGTAGCCGAGAACGTCGGAACCGTCAGCCAGCAGTACTCGTCCCAGAGCGAGCACCGCCGGCAGTCTGCCCGCGAGTACCGCAAGAGAAGTGGCGGGCAGACGCCACCTCTCCACGTCGATTGCGCTGCCGCCGAATGGAACTCGCAGCAAGCCGGGTGTCGGATCGTCGGTTCCGATCCGAAGCAGTGTGTACGTCGGTGCGGTGGTCGTCGCCTCCACCAGGGTTCCGCCGAGTTCGAGCAGCTGCGGATTGGCCCGCTCCCCTGACAGGTGGTGCCCCGCGACGACGATGTCGACAGGCGATTCTTCGGCCGGAGTATGCGCCGAGACGATCCGTCGTTCGCCGATGATCCTGGCCGCGACCGCCAGCACCGTGTCGTCGGCAAGCGCGGGCCCGATCACCATGAGACTGGTCGGTCGACCGTCCACGGTGAGCCCCGCGGGGACTGCCACCGCCGTCAGGTCGAGAAGGTTCCCGAAGTGGGTGTAGTGACCGAGCTTCGTGTTGCACGCAATGGGGTCTGCGAGTACCTCCGGAACGGTGAAGGTGGTGCCGATGGTCGGCACGATCATCACGTCCATCGACGTCCAGAGCTGTGCGACGCGAGCGCGAAGGTCTTGCAACGTCTGCAGTGCACGGAAGGCATCGACTGCGCTGTACTGGCGCCCTCCCAGGAAGATCTCGCGGACGACGGGGACGATGGAATCTGGATTCTCGGTGAGGAATTCATCGAACTCGACCAGTCGCTCGGCAACCCACGGCCCTTGGTACAGCAACGAGCCGGCATCGAGAAACGGCATGAGATCGACCGTTGCCGTGCGCAGTCCGTACGAGGGCAACGATTCCCGCGCAGCCGAATGCGCGTCGGCCATGGCCGGGTCGCCGAAGAAGTCCAGCTGCTGCAGGTCCGGTAGTCCGACGGTGATCTCTCGCCCGTCGTACCTTCCTCCGCGCGGACGTGACCAACCGTCCGCCGGGTCCTCGGCACACATGACGTCGAACACGAGGTCGAGGTCCTCGATCGTGGTAGCCATCAGGGTGATGCAGTCCAGCGACTTGCACGCGGGTACGAGTCCGACGGTACTGATCAGGCCACGTGACGGTTTCCATCCGACGATTCCGTTGAGCGCGGCCGGTACTCGACCGGATCCGGCGGTGTCGGTGGCCACACAGAACGGCACCTGCCCGAGTGCGACGGCCAAGGCCGATCCGGAGCTCGATCCGCCCGAGATCATGTCGATGCCGTACACACTGCGCGGAACGGTGTGTGGTGTTCGAGTGCCGTTCAGACCTGTCGCGAACTGATCGAGACTGGTCTTGCCGACGAAAATGGCTCCGGCGTCGAGCAGTGCCTGAACTGCGGGTGCCGTCGAATCCGGCGTGTAGGCGTAGTCGGGGCAGGCCAGGGTGGTGGGGTATCCGGCCACGTCGATGCTGTCCTTCACTCCGAATGGAATGCCGAACAACGGAAGCAAATGCGGGTCGGGCCGAGCTTCCAGAGCTGCGGCCGCGGCGGAGAGTTCCGCGAGTCCGACGACGGTGATCCATGTGCCGTCATCGCCGCGCGACGCGACGGCGGCCGAGAAAGCTTCGACGACACTCGATGGAGTCTCCGCGCCCGTTCGGTACGCCTCGAGCATCTCTGCAACGGTGGGTCCACACACTGGACCACGGTCTGGTTTCATACCGTCGATTGTCGACAGTTTGCTGTTTCAGCAGGTTGTCGCCATGTTTCGAGTCTGTTAGGAAATTCTCTCGAGGTGGAGGTACGTGAGTTCGCCGTGCTGCTTCAGCGCAGCGAGCGCCACCGACACGTCGTTGGATTCGATCGCATCGAGCAACCACTCGTGACGCCTGATCCCGTCGACCGGATTCGCAACCCGCGCTTCTTCTCTGAGGTTGCGGGCCATCGGTAGTTGCAACTTCAGCAGGATCGGCGCATACGCGACGTCGAGCTGCCGACTGCCCGCCAACCCGACTATGGCTTCGTGAAAGCGACGATGCGCATCGTCCTTCTCCAATGTGTCTCCGCGGGCATCGGCATCGCGCATCTCGTCGAGGGCCGCACGTACCGGAGCGAAAGAATCGAAGGACGAGGACGCAACCGGGAGTGCGCGTCTGAGCGCGTGCTGCTCGAGGACCTGACGCAGCTCGAAAAGTTCGAGAATGTCCTCTGCGGACCACACCGTCACCCGAAACCCGCGGCGAGGAAGATGTTCGACGAGGCCCTGCTGAGCCAACAGCCGCAGCGCCTCCCGCACCGGTGCCCGGCTGATTCCGAGGCGCGAGCACAACGTCTCCTCGACCACCCGAGATCCGGGCTCCAGCTCACCGCTGAGCACCTCGGATCGCACCTGGCGGGTTGCCATTTCGACAAGGCTCGGCGGCAAGGATCCGTGTCCATCCCGCGCAGCCATGAGGCCAGTGTACGAACACGAGCGTCGAATGGTGTGCATCCACGGCCATCGCGGGTCGAGAGCACTCGGGTGCCGCCGGCACTACACTGGCAGGCCTATGTGGATTGGATGGATAGAATTCGACTTCCTTCTCGGCGATGTGCACTCACTCAAAGAGAAACGCTCCGTTGTTCGGCCGGTGATCTCCGAGATGCACCGCAAATTTGCGGTATCGGTCGCAGAGACCGACCATCGTGAACTTCATCGGCGAGCAGGTATCGGCGCTTCGGTCGTGGCCGGCGACCTCGATCACGTCACCGATGTTCTCGACCGGCTCGAGCGCGTTGCAGCGTCCCGGCCCGAGCTCCAACTCGTATCGGTTCGCCGGCGCACCATCCGAAGCGACGACGTCTGAGCCCTGCCCGACGGACTAACGGCGAACGTCGAAAACTTGCTTCTGGATTCCGTTTCCGTACACCTCGTGTTCTACCAATTCGAGATGCGTGGTGTCCTTGTCCGCCGCACTGAACAGCCGCTTTCCTGCACCGAGCAGGAGCGGGAACACCAGTAGGTGGTACCGATCGACCAGACCGGCATCGGCAAGACTCCGGCCCAATGTGGCGCTACCGTGCACGGAGATGGGCCCACCGTCGGTGTTCCTGAGCTCCGCGACATCGTCGACACTGCGCAAAATGGTTGCGGGCCAACGTGAATCATCCTGCTCCAGCGTGGTCGACACCACATATCTGGGCATGGCATTGTATTCGGCGAAATCGTCCATCGTCGGCCAAATCGGTGCGAAGGCCTCGTACGAGGTGCGGCCGAGTAGCAGCGCCGACGCTTCGCTCTGCTCACGGCCCTTGATTTCGTAAGCCGCCGGGTCGAACTCGATGTCCTGGAACGTCCACCCGGAGTTGCGGTAGCCCGCTTCGCCACCGGGTCCTTCCATCACGCCGTCGAGCGAAACGAACGCGGTCACGATCAGAGTGCGCATTGGCGGTCCTCACAGTCAAGGGTGTCGGGTGCCGGAATCGTAAACCATGCAGTGCCGGTCGACGGATACCATCGTCGGCATGATCGGCACCGTCCCCATCGACATGTCCCGTCCGGCGTGGGACGACGATTCCGCGGTGTCCGGTTGGCGGGGCTTGCCCACGTTGGACGGCGACTGCTCTGCTGACGTCTGCGTCGTCGGTCTCGGCGGTTCGGGCCTGGCCGCTGTCGCTGACCTGCTCGGCCGCGGCCTCGACGTCGTCGGGATCGATGCAGGGCGAGTCGCAGCCGGTGCTGCGGGTCGAAACGGCGGCTTTCTGCTGGGCGGCCCCGCAACGTTTCTGCACACCGCACTGTCGATGTGGGGGCCGTGCGCCGTCGATCTCTATCGTGCGACCCTCGCCGAGATCGATTCGTTGGAAGCGCTGCTCGGATCGTCCGTTATCCGGCGCACCGGGTCCATCAGGCTTGCGGGCGTCCCGGATACGCAGGCCGACCCCGCCGATGCGCGGGACTGCGCGGAATTGGTGAAGTGCCTGCGCGAGAACAATATTGCCGTCGAAGAGTATTCGGGCGAGCTGGGAGACGGCGTCTTTTTGCCCGACGATGCGGTGATGAATCCTGCCCGTCGCGCACTCGGAATGGCGGCAGCGCTTGCCGGTCGCGCCAGGCTCCACGAGTACACACCCGCTGTCGGCATCGAGCCCGGAGCAGTGACGACGCCGACCGGGGTGATCCGCTGCGATCTGATACTGGTCGCAGTGGACGGTCGCCTCGAACGCGTACTCCCCCAGCTCGACGGTCGAGTTCGGACGGCCCGCCTCCAGATGCTCGCCACCGCTCCTGTCACGGCGGGTCGGTTGCCGTGTCCCGTGTACGGACGGTGGGGGTACGACTACGCACAGCAGGACGCCTCGGGACGCCTGTACGTCGGGGGTGGCCGCGACTTTTTCGTCGAGGAAGAGTGGACCTTCTCCAGCGAACCGACGGCCCGAGTGCAGAACTACCTCGACTCGCTCGCCGAGTTGTTTGCCGGCGAACATGTCTCCGTGAACGCACGGTGGGCAGCGTCGGTGGGGTTCACCGCGGACGGGCGGCCGTTGTGTGGTTACGTCGATGACGGAGTGATCGCGTTCGGTGGCTACAACGGAACCGGCAATCTCGTCGGGTCGGTGACCGCTCGCGCTGCCGTGGCCCTCGGACTGGACGCGATCGAAGTTCCGCAGTACCTGAGCAGCTGACCCGTGGCAGGGTGGACTCATGGCTGACGAACCGGAACACACCGAAGACGGTCACTACATCGTGATCAAGGGCCGACGTTGGCGCGCAACGGATCCCGACATACCCGAGGATCGGAACGCAGAACTGCGGTCGATCCTCATGGCATGGCGCAGGGAGGTCAAACGCACGTCGGGTGCCCCGGAATCTCGCGCAGGTGTACAGGCGACCAAGGTCGCTCTCGGCGAACGGGGAACACCGTGGTGGGAGCAGTCCGACGACGAACGACGGGCCAGATGGGAGTCCGCAGTACCGACGCCGGAAGACACCGATACCTCTTCCGGTGACTTTTCGTCGTAACGCCGGTCTACCGTTTCGACGGATGCCGTCGGTGTACATCAGCGAAAAGGAGCCAGCCATGTCCATTCTCAATCCGTATCTTTCGTTTCGAGACAACGCCCGCGAGGCCATGGAGTTCTACCGGTCCGTCTTCGGGGGTGAGCTCACTGCCACCACGCTCGGCGAGGCCCACGCCAGCGAGGATCCCGCCGATGAGAACAAGATCATGCACGGCCAGTTGACCACTCCCAACGGATTCACCCTGATGGGCGCCGACACGCCGTCCTCGATGGAACACACTCCCGGTAGCGCAATGAGCGTCTCGCTCAGCGGCGACGACGAGGACGAATTGACGGGCTACTGGAACAAGCTGGCCGTCGATGCGCAATTCACCATGGGCCTCGACAAGGCTCCGTGGGGCGATACGTTCGGCATGCTGACCGACAAGTTCGGTGTGCAGTGGATGGTGAACATCGCGGGATCCACACCCGGTAGCTGAGCGCCGGTTCAATCGTCCCTAGCCGGCGAAGGTCTTCGGAGGGACAACCTGCCGGAGACCTTCGGGGCCCCAGCCACGGTCGAGTGCGACAAGCAATGCTGCACAGCCGATACCGGACAACACCAGGGCAGAACCGAACATCGCTGTGTAGCCGAACAGGTCTCCCACCACACCGGCTGCGATTCCTGCCGCTCCTTGCGCGAAGACGACCGCACAGGCCATCAACGTGTAATCGCTTCCTGCGAAACGCTTCTCCGATGCGTCCATCATGAGAGCGAACACCGCGACCGTGGCCGCCCCACCGAGCACGTGCTCGGTGATGTTCGCCGTGATCAGCAGTGGAAATCCGCCGATGCCGAGGGAGGCGATGACGTACAACGCAAGGCTCATGGTCTGGCTCACTCCGCCTATCAGCAACGCCCGGCGACGTCCGTGCCGGAAGGTCATCCACGCCCCGAGGGCCGCACCCCCGAGCGCTGCCACCGAGGAGAGGCCACCCTCGACCAGCGCGATCTGCGGCAGGGACAATCCACTGTCCGACAGGAACGGGCCCACCAGTGCCGATCCCATCGAGTTTCCGAATTTGAACCCGATGATCAGCAGTATGAACGCCACCATGCCGGGCCTGCGGAGCCTGGACCACCAGGCAACAGCAAGCCGAACCGGCGATTCCGATTCGGTGTGCCGATCGGAGGCGGCATCCGCCGCGTCGAGTTGCCTGCGCATCCACCACACCGGGACAGTCGTCAATGCGATGAGCAATGCCATCGCGACGAACAGCACCCGCCACCCGGCAAAGGTGAACAGCCACAACAGCAGTCCACCGCCGCACACCATTCCGATTCGGTAGGCACCGACTTGGAGGCCGTTGCCCAGCCCTCGCTGCGCCGCGGTCAGCGTTCTGACCGCGATGCCGTCGGTCGCGATGTCCTGTGTGGCAGAGAGAGCATTCATGACGAAGATGCCGACGAACAACCAACGCAACGTCGACGACAGGTCGAGGAGCGACAACGCCAGAGCCACCACCGCAGCCGCACACTGCAGAGACAGCAGCCACCGCCGTCTGGATCCGTAGCGATCGACGTACGGCGCCCAGAGAAATTTCAGCGCCCAGGGCAGAAACAGCACACCGGTGGCACTGATCTTCACCAACGAGAATCCCGACTCCCGCAGCACAACCGGGAGTGCCTGGGTGAAGAATCCGAACGGCAGTCCCTGCGCAAAGTAGAGAGCCCCGAGCAAGGTGAGGGTTCCGGCCGTGAACGAAGCCGGACGCACCGCATTGGTCATGTCGGCCATCGTGTCAGAGCGTCGTCGACCCCGCTGAACGCACAACCGGTTGACGGAGAACAGTCCGGAGTTTCGCGGGCTCGACCCGGCGCGGATCGCTCAGGTAGATCTCGTGGTGTCGGCCGGTCATCGTCAGTCCGGCATCGGGGATGTACCGATCGTGAAGTTCGGCCAGCACCGGCGTCTCCTCGTCGTATGACCCGATGTGCAGCGTCTGCACGCAGAGTCCCTCGTTCAGGGTCTCCAACCGAACTCTGGTCGACGCCTCGGACGTGCCTTTCGCGCCGGCGGACGCCACCGCCGCCTCGAACATCGTTCGATCGATCCAGTCGGGCACCATGATCATGACGGTCCAGTTCCACTCGGCCTTGTTGCGGGCAGTGGTGAACGCGACCATGTTCTCGGCCCACCACAGCGCCTCGAGCGGCGGGACGACGTAGTCGCGGGCGAGGTTGTTCTTACTGGCGAACTTCAGTGCGTACGCCACCGGGTAGAGCGCCCCGATTGCTTCGGCGTACTCCGGAGCGGTGTTCGGATCGCCGTGTCCGTCGATCATCAGGTAGGTCAGCGGCGGAACGACGAGGATACGAAAGGTGTTGTGTCGCGCCGAATATGCGTCGAGGGTTTTCTTGAAATCGACCTTCATCGCTCGCCTCCCTCGATCGAGTTCTCGCTCACACTCGTCCAGTCCGATCGGCCCCATAGATTCGATTGATACCCACCGTCAGCGATCACTACTTCCCTGATCGCCCGGTGCGTCCGAGACTGTGATTCGACCGTGATGCGCCTCACTCTATTTCCTGGAGATCGTCGATGACACACCTTGGATCCGGACTCGAATCCACCGAGAGGCAGGCCGGCCGCAGCCACGGGCTGTTTCTCGTATCGATGAGCTGCCTACCCGTTCTCGGGGCTGTTCTGCTCGCGCCGCTGCAACCGCAGATGCTCGAGCACTTCTCCGAGACCGCTGGCGTGAATGCGCTCGTGCCACTCACGATTACCGCTCCAGCGCTGATGATCGGTCTTCTCGCGTTTACGGCGGGACGAATCGCGGACAGCCTCGGCCGCATACGATTACTCACCGTTGCCCTCGTCCTGTATTCCGTGTGCGGCATCGCCCCACTTCTGCTCGATTCCCTGCTTCTCATCGTCCTCTCCCGTCTCGGGGTGGGAATTGCGGAAGCCGGGATCATGACGTGCTGCACCACCCTGATCGCCGACTACTTCACGGGGAAACAGCGGGCCCGGTACTTCGGACTGCAGATTGCGTTCACCTCGTTGTCGGCAGTCGTCTTCATCGCACTCGGTGGGATGTTGGCGCAGGACACGTGGCGGACACCGTTCTGGCTCTACTCGGTGGGCGTCGTCTTCGCCGCCATCGTGCCGTTCGCGCTGTGGCAACCCAACGCAGATACGGAGGCCTGCACGGTGCACGGCCTCGCATGGCGTCCCCTCGCCTTGCCACTGACCGTCACCCTGTTCGGTGGGGCCGTCTTCTACACACCGATCGTCCAGATACCGCTCAAACTCGACGACGTCGGTATCGACAACCCGGGGACGATCGGGGCGATCAGCGCCATCGTCGCGGTAGCGACCGCGGCGGCTGCCTTCGTGTTCGGACGGATCTCCGACCGTGGCACGAAAGTACTGCTGCCCATAGCATTCGGGGTCGCCGGTGTTGGACTGGTTGTCGTGGGGCTTGCCCCGAGTGCAGCGATGGTTGCCGCCGGAGGAATCGTTGCCTCCGGCGGATCGGGAATGCTGCTGCCGACCCTGCTGATGTGGGTAATCGGTGGGCTGGAGTTCGCGCAACGAGCTCGCGGTACGGGAGCGTTCACCGCTTCGATCTTCCTGGGGCAATTCCTCAGCCCGCTCGTGGTTCTGGCCTTTGCGCTCGCATTGGGCGGATTGACCGCAGCCCTTTCAGCTTTGGGAGTTCTGGCTGTGCTCACTGCGCTCCTCCTCCGCAGTTCGCAGTTCGTACGGAAACCGTCGCTACAACCGTGACATCCGCTGCGCCCCAGATACCGAACCCGCTGCTTCACGCAGTCGAGCAGAGATAGGCTTGCACCATGCGGGAAGTGCACAGTGTCGCCAATTTGGATCTCAATCTTCTCGTCTCACTCGATGCGCTGCTTCAGCATCGCAGCGTGACGAAGGCAGCGAACCAACTGGGCTTGAGCCAGCCTGCGCTGTCGGCCTCACTCGGCCGGCTGCGCAGGCATTTCGACGACAACCTGCTCTACCGCGTGGGCAACGAGTATCACCTGAGTCCCTTGGCTGCCGAGCTACGGCAACGTGTGCGCCTCGCCCTCGACGGCGTCGAACGCGTCTTCTCCGCACAGCCTGATTTCGACCCGGCGGAGAGTACTCGCGAATTCAGTATTCTGGTGAGCGACTACGGGATCGGAGTTCTGGGCGACACACTGGCAGGTCTGTTTACCGAGGCCGCGCCGCGAGCGCGTTTGCGATTCGGCCCTACCAGTCCGGACCTGGTTGCCCGCGCCGAGCATTCCTTACTCGGATCCGACCTCATGCTGGTTCCGCATGGATTTGTCACCGATCTCCCCCACCGCGATCTGTACCGGGATCGGTGGGTGATGGTGCTCTCGTCCGACAACGACGACGTGGGCGAATCGATGACGACGGACGATCTGAGAACATCGCCCTGGGTCGTGGTCTATCACGGTCAAACCGCATCGACGCCTGCTGCGCGCCAGTTGCGCATGCTCGGGATCGAGCCGACCGTGCAGGTGATCACCGAAAGCTTCCTCACAGTGCCCCAACTCGTCGTCGGCAGCAAGCGAATCGCGCTACTGCAGGAGCGCTTGGTTCACTTGCTGCCGTTGAACATCGGTCTCCGGACCGTCGCATGCCCCGTCGACGTCGGGGAACTGGTGGAGGCCATGTGGTGGCATCCGGTCTACGAGCGAGATCCCGAACACCTGTTTCTCCGCGATCTGGTCACCCGAGCAGCCTCGATGGCTACCGACGAGCCCAACGCCCCCTGGCCTACTTGACGGCTATCGGATTCACCGGAGCCCCCACCGCACCCGTCACCGGAATCGGTGCGGCCGTAAGGAAGAAGTCGTAAGTACCGTCCCCCGCACAGTGCTCCGCCAGGGCATCGAGGTCCCACATCTCGCCCAGGAACAAGCCGATGTTGGGGATCGCCACCTGGTGCAGCGGCTGGAACGCCACGTCGAACTCGTTCGGCCGAACCTCGAACCCCCAAGTATCGGTTGCGATTCCGGCGATCTCGCTGTCATGCAACCAGTCTGCGGTCGTGAACGACAAACCCGGTGCCGGACCGCCCGCGTACTCACCCCAACCGCAGCGGCGCGCGCGGGTGAGCTGCCCGGTACGGACCAACACCAGATCTCCCCGCCGGACCGTCGACGATGGTCCTTGCACTTCGATGGTGGAATGCAGATGCGCTGTGGTGATCGCGAACCCGTCGGGTAGTTCCCCGCTTTCACCACAGTGCCGACCCACATCGAGCAGGACTCCGCGTCCGACGATACCGTTGGCTACGGTTTCGATTCCGGTCACTGCATCGCCGAGCGAGGTGACGACCTTGTCGGCGTCGCGTCCGTTCCACGCCTTGCCGTGATCGAAGATGTGCCCCAGCCCGTCCCATTGCGTCGAGCACTGCAGGGGCATCGACACGACGTCGTCCGCTCCCCCGAGTCCGTGCGGGAAGCCCTGAATTCCGCTGACGGCGTCGGTACCGGTGTCGAGCATCGTATGGACCGGATTGGTTCGCCGCCGCCAGCCGCGCTGAGGGCCGTCCATGTCGAAGCTCTGAGACAGCGAGAACGACACGCCGGAGCGGACGAGACTCGCTGCATCGCTGCGTATCTCGTCGGTGAGGAAGTTCATGGTTCCCAGGACGTCGGTCTCACCCCATCTGCCCCAGTTCGAGTTTCGCGTAGCCGCGGCGGCGATCTCACCTTCGGGATCGGTTCGATCGAGCGAGACATCGCTCATGTCGATTCCTTTCGATTCTCGGCGCGGAGCGCGTCCGCGATGGATTTGACGCCGCCGTGCGAACTCGCTCCGCCGTCGACGGGGATTTCCGCACCCGTGACGAACGACGATTCGTCTCCGAGCAGGAACACAGCGACTCGCGCGACTTCCGTGGGTTCGCCTGCTCGACCCAGCGGTGTCTCCGCAATCGATGCCTCGCGAAAGACCCCGGGAGCCGAGCGGGTCATCGCGGTATCGATGAATCCCGGATGCACGATGTTCACTCGCACACCTCGTGATCCCCATTCGAGGGAGGCAGCCTTGGTCAATCCACGCAAGGCCCATTTGGCTGCGGTGTAGGCGACCGGGTAGTGCGCGGTCAGTGCCGCAAGCGATCCCACGTTCACGATCGAACTGCCCGAGGGCATTCGAGCCCCGACGGCCTGGACAGCCAGCAGGGTTCCGATCACGTTCACCGAGTAGATCCTCGCCATGTCGTCGGGCCGCACGTGCGCGAGTCGGGATCGCCACGTGATGCCCGCGCAGTTCACCAGCCCGTGTACGGGGCCGTCGATCGAGTCCATCAGCGCGGCCCAATCCTGCTCGCTCGTCACGTCGAATCCGCTTACGTGGTCCACCCCGACGACCGTCGCGCCGTGGTCCCGCGCGCACGCGGCCACCGCATGTCCGATGCCTCCATCGGCACCGGTGACCACGACCACCCGTCCCGTCAGATCAGACATGACTCGTCCGTGCTCGATTCTGCTCACGATCGGGACGCCTCGCCGGCGGCACGCGCGGCGTCGATCGCGGTCTGCCGACGATGTTCGTGATCGATCCGATTCCGTCGACCGTCATCGTCACCACGTCCCCGAAGGCCAGGGGCTCGGGACTCTGCTCTCCCCTGCGACCCCACAGTTCGGCCAGACACCCACCGTTGCCGACTGTTCCACTGCCCAGCACGTCCCCCGGATGTACCCAGGAGTCACGTGAGGCGTAGGCCAGCATGGAATCGAAGGTCCACCCCATGTTCGCGAGCGAATCACGTCCGATTTCCTCACCGTTGACCTCCACCGAGCAGCCGACCTCGAAGAATCCGTCCTCAATGCGATATGCGTCGAACTCGTCGGCCGTGACGATCCAGGGGCCGAGCGTGTTGGCGAAATCCTTGCCCTTCGCGGGCCCCAGGCTCACCTGCATCTCGCGTCGCTGAATGTCGCGAGCCGACCAGTCGTTGAGGATCGTGTATCCGAAGATGTGCCCACCGGCATCGTCCACGGACACGCTGGAGCCCGATTTGCCCACCACCGCAGCGACTTCCAGCTCGAAGTCTAGATCGACACATGCTTCCGGCGGACAAACGGTATCGCCGGTCCCGTGCACCGTGTACGGGTTGGTGAAGTAGAACCGAGGTGCCTCGTACCACGCGTCGACCACACCGGCCTGACCGTCGACGCTGCGGCGCACTCCTTCGACGTGTTCCTCGAACGTCACGAAGTCTCGAATGGTGGACGGCTGCAACGGTGCAAGGAGGCGAACATCCGCTATCGGAACCCCGTGCGCTCCGACCGCCCGCGCTCCTGCCTCGAGCGCCGCGGGCAGTCCTGTCGCGAGCATCTCGGCCATGGTGCAGTCCAACGAGTGGACCATGCCGTCGGCGACGACGCCGGCCGTCGCCTCGCCGCCGTGAACGTACGTTGCGAGGATCATGCCGGCGGCGCCACGAACAGACCCTTGTCCGGATCGTTGAAGGATCGGGTGGCAACGAATTCGTTCATCGCATTCGCGGTGCCCCACTGGTCGGAGACCTCCGGCAGCGAGAAGTCGAGTAGATGGGGATGCCATGTGTCCTCGTCGAGAGTCTCGAGTTCTGTCGTGTACTCCATGGTGTTTCCGTTGGGATCGAGAAAGTAGGAGAAGGTGTTGTTTCCGGCCTGGTGACGGCCGGGGCCCCAGATCTTCTCCACCCCCGCCCTCAGCATCCGGCCGGTGCCGCGCATGTATTCGTCGAGCCCACGAAGCTCGAAGGACGCGTGGTGCAGTGAAACGTGCGGTCCGCGGGCGACGGCCATGCTGTGGTGCTGCGCGTTGGTGCGCAGGAACCACATCATGTTGCCCATCCGTGGATGCATCAGGGTGTCGGAAAGCTTGAAGCCGAACCACCTGTCGTAGAACTCCACGGTTTTCTCGGGGTCGGGCGAGTTCAGAACCACATGCGAGAGTTTAACCGGAATGGATTCGCCCTCTTCGACTTTGCGATGTCGGCGCACGGCCACGTCGGACGACACCTCGATCGTCCTACCGTCGATGTCGAAGAATCGGAACCCGTATCCGCCGCCCATGGTCTGCAGGGTGTTCGGCTCGTTCACCAACTGCACTCCTCCCACCGCGAGGCGCTCCGCCAAGGCGTCCACCGCTGCGGCGTCCGACATCCCGTAGGACACCAGGTCGAGTCGCTTGTCGGAATCCTTGCGGATCCGAACCACGTACTGCTCGGGTGAACCTTCGGCGGCGAGATACGTGATGTCGCCGTCGGTTCCGACCGCGGTCAGCCCCCACTGACGAGTGTAGAAGTCGTGCTGCTTGTCGAAGTCCGGTACTGCGAGATCCACATGACGGAGGTGCGTGAAGGCGTATTCGTTCATGAGTTCACTCCTGTTGATGCAGGCGACAATCCGAGGCGATCGGCGTTGCCGCTGAGAATGGATCGGGCGACGTCGGCCGAGAGATCGGCCGCGCGTAGCTCGGCAACCGGGTTTTCGTTGCCCATGTCGAACGGGTAGTCCGAGCCCAGAACCACGGACTGTGGCCCCACGGCATCGATCAGCGCACGCAACGCACCGGGACCGTGGACGAGGCTGTCGAACGCGATGCGCCCGAGATAGTCACTCGGCGGGAGCACACAGCGCCGAGCCTCGGGTCGGACCCGCCACGCATGGTCGGATCTGCCCAGGTACGCGGGAAGGTATCCACCGCCATGCGCGGCAACGACTTTCAGGTCCGGGTGGCGATCGAGTACACCGGAGAAGATCAGATGGGACAGGGCGACCGCGTTCTCCACCGGTTGCCCCACTGTGTTGGACAGGTAGTACTTGTCCAGGCGCTCGTCCAGCGAACATCCGAAAGGGTGCAGAAAGACCACTGCACCGAGGTACGCGGCTCGGCTCCAGAACGGCTCGAGACGTTCGTCCGACAGCTCCACACCCGGTGCGAACGAGGATATTTCCACACCGGCCAGACCACAGGTGAGCACAGCATCGTCGAGCGCATCGACGGCTGTATCCGGATGTTGCAGCGCGATCAGTCCCAGACCGGTCAATCGGCTGGGCTCCTCCGCGACGAGTGCGGCGATTCCACGATTCGCACTCGCCGTCACCACTTCGGCCAGTTCTCGATCGGCCCAGTAGTGATACTGAGAGGGCGAGGGAGACACCACCTGCACGTCGATTTCTGCGGCATCCATGTCCGCGAGCCGACGATCGATCGTAGTGAGCTGCGGAATCTTCGACGCCACCATCCGGCCCGAAACCTGCTGCGACTCGGCACCGTTGCGCAGCGCATCGAGTGCGCGGTGCGCAACCAGGCCAGGGTGGCCTGCAACCACGGCCTCGACCTCGGGAACGATGGTATGTGCGTGGACGTCGATGATCGGATGCATCAGGGCACCTCGGTGACGAGTGCGGACACGCGCCCCATCACAGCGGGTACGTCTGTGTGAGGATCGGACTCGAGCATCCAGGTACAGATCTGTCGTGATGCCTCCACCACCTGTTTCGCACGGGGTAGTCTGCGCGCGACGAAGGCATCGAGAACCGCGTCGTCGACGGCGTCGGCGGCGAGCACCATCTCGGCGAGCACCAGTGCGTCCTCGAGCGCTTGCGCCCCGCCCTGAGCGACGGTGGGTGGACAGCAATGTGCCGCATCGCCGATCAGCACGACGCGGCCTCGATGCCACCGTCCCTCGAGGACGTGGCTCTCGAACCAGGTGTAGTTGATCTTCGTCGAATCGCGCAGTTGCTCTCGGATCTCGTCCCAGGGCCCGTGATACTGCGCGGCCAGGTTCTGCATCACCGCGAGGCGTTCCTCTGCCGTCGAATGCGTGTGGTCCTGCGCGGCCTCGACGATGTAGGCGTACAGCGAGTCCTCACCGGTCGGGCAGTAGCCGGCAATGAAAGCTGCTCCGCCGTAATAGAGCTCGGTGCGCACGACACTTGCCGGACGTGGTCCGACCAGACGCCAGATGCCCATTCCGGTGCGCTCGGTCTCGAGTTCGATCCCGAGTGTGCGGCGCGTCCACGACCGCACTCCGTCCGCGCCGATCACCAGGTCGTAATGGCTTTCGGTGCCATCCGAGAATGTAACCGATGTACCGGTCTCGCTGTGCGCCAATCCATTGGCGACAGTGTCGAATCGAATCTTGGCTCCCACGCGTTCGGCAGCCTCGTGCAGTATCCCGGCGAGAACGGGTCGTTCCATACCCATTCCGGCCGGAAGATCCGGCCCACCGGTGCGGGCGTCGTCCATCTCGACGATGACAGTGCCGTCGGCGTCGGGGGCGCGGATCCCGATGGTGTCGAATCCGTAGCCGCAGGCCCGAACGTCGTCCCACACCTCGAGCGCTCGCAGTGCGCGCAACGCGTTGCCCTGCAACGTGATCCCGGATCCGCTCGCGCTCGACCGTGGCGCGGCCTCGACGACGTCCACGGACGCTCCGCCTCGAGCCAGTGCGATGCTCACTGCCGACCCTGCAATTCCGGCTCCGATGACCAAGACCGATGTCATGACGCGCTTCCCACGACCGGTGTCTGCTGGTAGCCGAGACCGGTGATGGTGGAGGTCATCACGTCGCCGTCGCGCAGCAACCGACCCCAGTGCATTCCGTTGCCGGCCGGACTGCCCGTCAGAACGAGGTCGCCGGGCAGCAGTCGTACCGTCTGTGAGACGGCAGAGACAAGTGCGGCCACGTCGAAGAGCATGTCCGCGGTGGATTCGTCCTGCATTGTCGTGCCGTCGAGTTCGAGGGTCAGCCGCATCTGCGCGACGTCGCCCGCGTCGTCCTTCGGCACGATCCACGGACCGAGGGGCAGGAAGCCCGGTGCGTTCTTCGCCCGTAGCCAGTCGGTGCCGATCTCGGGCATATCGCGCCGGAACACCAACTCACGCGTGGTCAGGTCGTTTCCGATCGTATAGCCGGCGACCACGTCGAGAGCCTCGGACCGATGCAAGCGGTAACCCGAACGTCCTACGACGGCAACGAGTTCGAGCTCCCAGTCGTTCTTGGACGTGCCGGGAGGCAGAACGACCTCGTCGTACGGCCCGGTGATCGCCGAGGGCAACCCGACGAAGAAATACGGTTCGCCCTCCGCCGCACGCTTGTCCATCATGGCCGCGGTCTCGGCGCGAACCTCGTCCTCGGTCCTGCCGTCGGCAGTGTCGGCGTGCTTGACCGCGAGATCGATGACGTGAGTGCGGTAGTTGGCTCCGGCTTGCAGAATCTGGCGGGGTTCGACCGGCGCGTGCACCGTGGCATCGGAGGCGTCGGTCCATTGTCCGTCTGCATCGTCGAAGGAACGCAGGACCGGCAGTACCCGATCCCAGACGTCGAGCAGATCACGGGTCGTGATGGGTGCCGAAAGGCCGAGCCGATCTGCCACCGAGTCGAGATCCAGCAGCCGACCGCTCTTCAGTAGAACGGCGTGCGGCTTGCCGCCCGTTGCAGCGGTCCCAACCGCGAAGATGGGGAGAGAAATCGTTGAAATGTCCACGAAGGCCGACTTTCGTTGTGGCGTGTATGTGACTACCACCACTGTCGATCACTATGGAACATCAGTCAAAGAGATATAGCTGATAGCCGAAATCGGCGAGACTGATACCTTGGCCAGTCTCGTCGATTCGATTCGGTTCGGTTCGGTTCGAGCCGTCACACAGTGGAGATCGGATCGAACGCGTTGTTGATCGCAGTCTCGATGGAGCTGAGTGTCGCCTCCATCCGCGGCCAGAAAGTCGCTGCCGAGGGGGTGAGAGCTCACACCTACGAGTGCACAGCACGGGGAGCGCAATCGAAGCCGCTTACCTTTTTCTAGTTGATGTTTACCTGAATTCGACCGAAGGGATCAGGCAATCATGGCGTGAGCCGAGCAGGAATTCGCCTGAGGAGCACTGTGGCCGCGTCGAGTACGACGTCGCGGTCGTAGGTCAAGCGGTAGTCGTAGAGCGTCGCGCCATCGTCCGTGACACCACATTCGACAGCGATCAATGCCGCGCTCGACATCGGTGCCACGATCACTGTCGAGCGCTCCAGCGCCAACGGCTCGTTCTCCCTCACCGGCACCGACCGAAAGCGGTGCTGCATCAACGCTGGATCGGAGCCGAAAACTGTCACGAGAGCGGTGCGCGCAGCCAGCTCGTCGAGGACGGCGGCACGTACGGGCGTCAGCCGGTTCGACACGTTCACTGTTGTCAACACGACCGTCGACGGTCCGGTGCCGAACGCACTGTTCAGCAGGCTGTTCTCGATGGCCTCGAGAAACGTTGTCTCGGCATGCCTGCGGGCACCGAGATGGTGGGTGAGACCGAAGGGTGTTACCGCGACCGGAGCGCGGACGGTGACAGTCGCATCGAGCTCGAGCGATCCAGCGTGGTGGGAAACGTCGTCGAAGTCCGGTAGTGGCCCCGGAGCGCCGTAGAGAAAACCTTGCCCCAGAACGGCACCCATGTCGCGTGCGCAGCTTTCGTGTGTGTCGGTTTCGATTCCCTCGGCCAACACGAGGGCACCGGTTCGCTCGGCCTCGGCGGCGACGGCAGCGACTATGGCAGCGGTCTGGTCGGTCGAACGCTCTTGCACGAGGGCCATATCGAGCTTGATCACGTCGGGGCGCAACAACGGGATCAACGCCAGGCTGGACGAGTCTGCACCCACGTCGTCGATTGCGACCCGCCAACCCAAATTTCGGGCGTGCTCGGCCGCCCTCAGCAGACCGGCCGGATCGCCCATCAGGTCTCGTTCGGTGATTTCGACGGTGATCGACAGCCGCGCTGCCTCGGCGATCAGCGGCAGGAGGTCTCCGGGTGGCGGACTGTCGAGTGCGGTGGGTTCGGCGTTGACGAACAGCGCCAGCTCATCGGGATAACCGGCCTCGACGGCACCGTGCAGGGCGCTCGCTCTGCACCGCCAGTCGAAGTCGGCGGTCACACGCTGCTCCCGTGCAACGCGCAGCAGCTCCGGCGGAGCAATGGACGGACCGTCGCCCCTGGTCCGCACGAGGGCCTCGTACCCCACCACGGCGCGGTCGTCCAAAGACACTATCGGCTGGTAAGCCGACGTGATGTCGATCGACATCGGCGATATCTGCGCATTCGTCGATTGGGGACGCATGGGTAGGACCTTCCTCGACGCCTGCTCGGTCTGTCCCCCACCCGGTGAATCATCATGCCCGACGGAACCGCAGTGTCGAGAACGGACTGCACTCCGAACGACGATCGGTTGGCTATAAGGTGCTCGGAGTAGTCGACGAACGGCGGGTGAATCACGATGGAGGAGGATGCCCGTTTCCGCGCTGCTCAGGATCGTCTGTTCGCGGATCGTTATCGACTGGGCGCAGTGCTGGGGCGCGGCGCGATGGCCGACGTGGTGCACGCAGAAGACCAGGTCCTCGGCAGGTCCGTGGCAGTGAAGATATTCCGCCACGGCGAGCCGGTGGACACGGTTCGACGGATCGACGCGGAGATTCG
This sequence comes from Rhodococcus sp. IEGM1428, assembly GCF_050321865.1. Lineage (NCBI taxonomy): Bacteria > Bacillati > Actinomycetota > Actinomycetes > Mycobacteriales > Nocardiaceae > Rhodococcus > Rhodococcus sp. IEGM1428. The sequence goes on from NZ_JBNQFW010000001.1 coordinate 1,771,040, forward strand.
AACCTTGGCGTCGCTGTCGCATCCGGGCCTGGTCACGTTGTACGACGCAGGGACTGCGCCGGACGCCACAGGAATTCCGTCGCCCTATCTGGTGATGGAATTGATCGACGGACCGACGCTGAACAGCTTTCGCCAGAACAGGGCGATGCACGCCGTCCACGTCGCGCGCATCGGAAGCGAGCTGGCGGAGGCGCTCGCGTACATCCACGACCGGGGTGTGGTGCACCGAGACATCAAACCAGCCAACATCCTGATCGCGCACGTCCCGGACTCAGGGGCGGGGCAGTGCGCGAAACTGGCCGATTTCGGCATCGCCCGCATCGTCGACTCCGATCGACTCACAGAGCACGGCACCACAGTGGGCACCGCGCACTATCTCAGCCCGGAACAGGCGACCGGTACGTCTGCGGGACCGCCGACCGATATCTACACGCTCGGCCTCGTTCTCATCGAGTGCCTCACCGGCACAATGGTATTCGAGGGCAGCGCGGTGGCCGCCGCGGTAGCGCGACTGCACCGCGATCCCGCCGTTCCCCAGGAGCTCGGGCCGGAGTGGCACTCGCTGCTGACGGCCATGACGTCTCGGCAGCCGGAGGACCGCCCGGACGCAGCTGCGGTCGCGCACCGACTGCGCAGGATCCTCCGAAGTGCAACCCCGCTCCCCCCGACTGCCGTGATACCTGTCGAGCGCACACACGTGGTTGCGGCTGCTGACCCGGTCGGCACCGCACACCGTCCTCCGCGTCGACGGTGGATGGTTCCTGGGGCGGCGGCCGCGCTCGTCCTTGCGCTCGGAGCGGGCATCATCTGGATCGCGTCCAGCGCGAGCGACGACCCGGGTCAGGTGCCTGCTACACCGGCGACACCGATACCGAACGAGTCGACGATCGCGGTGCCCACGACGCAGTTGCCGCAGCCTTCGGCAACCATCTTCTCGAACCCGACCGACGCCGAAATGACACCGTCGTCGAATCCGGTGCTGGTCCAACCCGCCGCACCAGCCGCACCACAGCAGAACGAAGGCCCCGGCACCAACAACGGCAACGGCAACGGCAACGGCAACGGCAACTCGGGCCCCGGCAACGGAGGCCCCGGCAACTCCGGCAACGGCAATTCAGGCCCCGGAAACAGCAGTTCGGGTCCGGGAAACCCCGGCAACGGCAATTCAGGTCCGGGCAATCCCGGTCGAGGAAACTGAGCAGGCCCACCACGTGATCGGAGCAGCTATGACCCATTTCGACACGATCGTGGTGGGAGCGGGAATCTCCGGTGCAACCGTAGCCAGGATTCTGCACGGTGAGGGTCGGCGAGTAGTGGTTCTCGAGGCTCGCGATCGCGTGGGCGGTCGTGTGTGGACGGTGCGCGGCGACGGCAACCCCTTCGACGTCGGTGCGTCCTGGATTCACGGGATCGACGACAACCCCCTCGCCGACGCCGTGCGAGCTTTCGGTATGCAGACAGTCGAGTTCACCGTGGGTAGCTATCAACCCGATGGCCGACCCATTGCGTACTACTCCCCTACCGGTGTCAGGTTGAGCGAGTCCGCCGCCGCACGATTCGCCGCCGACGTTCACGACTTCGACGGTCTGTTCGCCAGGACCGTTGACCAGGCCTCTCCACGGACATCGTTCGGTGATGCGGTGGAAGCGACTCTGACTCGACTCAATTGGGACATCGACCGCCTGGACCGAGTGCGCGAATTTCTCGGCCATCGAGCCGAGGAACAGCTGGGGGTAGCCCAGGGGGATCTCGACGCACACGGTTTGGACGACGACGCCATCGACGGCGACGAAGTCGTGTTTCCCGACGGCTACGACGAACTCGCCGTCTGTCTCACCGAGGGATTGGACGTCCGACTCGAACATCAGGTCACGCAGGTCCGCTGGGGCGACGAGGGAGTGGTCGTGACAACCGCAGCAGGCTCGTTCTCGGCTGATCGCGCCGTGGTGACAGTGCCGATCGGGGTACTGAAGTCGCCGAATTTTACCGTCGAACCTCCGCTACCAGAACCAGTTTCGGGTGCTCTCGACCGGCTCGACATGAACGCCTTCGAGAAAGTGTTCCTCCGGTTCCCGGTCAAGTTCTGGGACGAGAACGTCTACGCAATACGGCAGCAGGGCGAAGCCGGGCGCTGGTGGCACTCGTGGTACGACGTGACCCAGCCGAATGGCAGACCCACGCTGTTGACGTTCGCAGCAGGGCCCTGTGCACAGCAGACCCGACACTGGTCGGACGAACGTATCGGGGACTCGATCATCCGCACGTTGCGTGGCATCTACGGCGACCGCGTCGTCCCGCCGGACAGTGTGTATGTCACTCGGTGGCAGGACGATCCGTTCTCGTACGGTTCGTACTCCTACATGACGGTCGGTTCCCGGACTCGCGATCACGACGATCTCGCCACGCCGATCGGAGGTGTGCTGCATCTCGCGGGTGAGGCCACCTGGACCGACGACCCGGCAACGGTCACCGCAGCAATGAAGTCGGGCCATCGCGCCGCAGAACGAATCCTGGGCCGTACCGTTCCGTTCAGCGACGTCTGGACCTAGTCGGACGCGTCAGAAGTCTCGCAACGATCGGGCGCTCAGGGTTCGCACCGAGTTGTCGGCTGTCGAGAACCGAGTTCGGCCGATTCCACCCCCGAAACCGTGCACCGGGATTACCATAGCGATTTCATCCAGGCGGATGACCCGTTCCAAGCGCTCGCCGCCATCCCCTGGTCGGTGCTGATGCGGCGTTGTCGTCCGCCTCGGCGGGTACAGGGGTGGGGAATGGTTTCGGACGTCATCGACTGCAAGGTTGTGTTCGCACACGACCTCGAGCAGGTGTGCGAGGTCTTGAGCGCGGTCGAGTTGTTCCCACGCTACTTCGCCGGTCTCGAATACTGCACGTTGCGTGACACCGCCACCGGGTATCGATGCGGCGTCGGCGGCGTCGAGCACAACCTCGAGCTCGTGGTGAACCGGCGTAATCAACCGATCATCACGATCGAGCACACCGAGTCCGGCGGCTTCATCAGATTCACCCTGACGAGACGATCGGCCGGCGAGACCAAGATCGACGTGACCGTGTTCAGGGCAGGTCTCGGCGGGGCGTATGCACCCCAGCCCGAACACAACCGCGCTGTCGTAGATTGGGTCGTGGGGGGTCTTCGCAGACTGGAGAATTCTCTTTCCGGTACCCCGACGTCGATAGTGTCGAACAGTGGAGACTCGCGGTCGCTACAACTGGCGATTCTGAAGACGATGGTCGCGACCGGTGTCGTTCGTGCTGCGCGCCCCGACCGCGCGTACAGACAGTTGAACTCCCTGTCGAAGTGGGGCTTCACTCTGGGTGGCGGATTCGCGGCAGCGGCAGCGAAGTCACCCGATGAGATCGCCGTGATCGACGACCGTGGAACCCGCACGTTCTCGGAGATCCACCACCGGTCGCATCGCATCGCTGCAGGTCTCGCAGCATCCGACATTCGCCCGGGAAGCACCGTCGGGATACTGGCCCGAAACCACTCGGCGATGATCGAATGCACCGTCGCGTGCGGCATGCTCGGCGTCGAGGTAGTGCTACTCAACACCGGCCTCGCGGCCCGTCAGATCGAGGCGATCGCCGCCCGCCACCAGCTTCGGATGTTGTTCTTGGACGACGAATTCGACACGATGATTCGGTACCTCCCGGAGGACGTCACCCGAGTCAGCCTCTCCGCGCACACCGCCGTTCCGCGTCGACGTACCTTGGAGCACTTCGTCGCATCGCCGTCCGCCACGTTCGTCAGACCCGATCGCCCCGGATCGGTCGTCGTCCTGACATCGGGGACCAGCGGGTCGCCGAAGGGCGCACTCCGTCCCACACCACGGGGCTTCGGCACCATCGCGGCCATGCTGTCGCGAATGCCTCTCCGGATGAACGAGCGGATGCTCATCGCGGCCCCGATGTTTCACAGCTGGGGGTTGGCTGCACTGCAGATCAGCACGCCCCTGCGCGCAACGGTAGTTCTCCAGGATCGGTTCGATCCAGAAGACTGTCTGCGCGCAATCGAGACGCACCGCTGCACCTCTTTGATAGCCGTGCCGATCATGCTTCAGCGCATCCTCGATCTGCCGGAGGCGGTGCGATCTCGGTACGACACCTCCAGTCTCCGAGTCGTGGCCTGCAGCGGGTCTGCCCTGACCGGATCGACCGTCAGCCGATTCATGGACGTCTTCGGTGATGTTCTCTACAACTTCTACGGCTCCACCGAGGTCTCGTGGGCCACGATCGCTACCCCCGACGACCTGCGAGCTTCCCCAGGCACCGCGGGACGGCCACCGCTCGGTACGACGATCGCGGTGCTCGATGCGGAGGGTGCGACCCTACCCGTGGGAAGCCTCGGCCGAATCTTCGTAGGGAACGACATGCTGTTCGACGGCTACACCAACGCCGAACCTCCGCCCACCGCATCTGCACGTGGAGCCGCGTTGATGGACACCGGAGATCTCGGGTACATCGACTGCAACGGGCGGTTGTTCGTGTGCGGCAGGGACGACGAGATGATCATTTCCGGTGGCGAGAACGTATTCCCGGGACCGGTCGAGGATGCAATCGCCAATCTCCCCCAGGTCGGCGAGGTCGCAGTTGTCGGTGTGCCCGACAGCGAGTACGGACAACGTCTTGCAGCGTTCGTCGTCGGACGCGGCGCCGCAGGTCTCGATGCAGACATGGTGCGTGCCTACATTCGAAACCGGCTGAGCCGCTTCTGCGTTCCGCGGGACATCACGTTCCTCGACGAACTCCCCCGCACCGCGACCGGCAAGGTCATCAAGAGAATGCTGATCGAACCCCCGACTGCCGCCGGAATGTGAACCCTGTGGGCCTACGACCGACCGGATTCGCCTCCTGACAATCGTCGAAACAACATTCCTCGCCGCCGCCGAACATCGGTAGTCGGTCGTTCTCCTCGGCACTTCGGTACTATCTCAGTTGTTTGACTATTCAAAATCTGAGACTGTTTGCCGGAGTCAGCAATGACGTGAGCTCTCCGAGCAGCCGATACGGGAGGGCGCGAATCGAAATGCGACAGCAATCCGAAGAGCCTCACGGAAAGAAATCCACCCAGAAACGCCCCGAACATTCGTCCTTTCTCCAGCTGTTCCTCGAAGCCACTCGCGAGGAACAACCACCCGGTAAATACGCGTCCCCGCACGACGACGGATCGACTGGTCGTCGCTGATCGGATCGGCCGCGTTCTCGAGCTCGACAGATCCATAGGCGTTCGACAGCGACGCGACGATGTCCGACGGTAGGGAGTACGGACGAACAGGGAGGGCCGCTGTGGACACTGCGTTGGTGGTCGCCGCCGTCGTCGCGGTTCTTGTTGTCTTCGTCGCGATCGCGCGCTTACTTCGCGCCAGGATGCGAAGCGGAACTTTTCACGGAATCGAAAGCTCGGTCGGCGGTTCGGCGTTCATGGGAGCTACACGCAAGCCGGGGATTGTCCCACCCGATCGTGGCGACCCACCTACGGACACAGGTCGACCCGACGCGTCGCGGGAATAGGTCACCCCTACGGAACGGACACCGTCGCCAGGCCCGGAGTGACGATGCCGCCGTTCGAGACAATCGTGATCACAACCTGACCGGGACCGGTCGCCAGGGTCGCTTCAGGAACGAAGCCCTGCAGGCCCGCCGAGGTCACGGCGGTGCCGACCGCCCCGCTCGACAGGTTGACCCAGTACACCTGGGACGAGATGAGGCAGCCCCACCCGCGTTCTTTGCCACCGGTGATTCTGATCGTGCCGGCCTGCTCTCCGACGACAGCGATACATCGAACCGAGGGCGCATCGAAACTTCCGTTGGGATTTCCGAACGGCGCAGGGTTGATCTGAAAGGGTACTGCTGTTGCCGCGGACGCAGTACCCACCGTCACCAGAGCCGACCCGAGGACAACGGATGCGAAAAATACAAGTGCACGAACATGTTTCATGTAGGCAGCCTCCAAAGGTTCGGTAAGCGAGCGTGTTCGATACTCCACCCCCTTCATCGCTGGAACAAGGGTCGCGGCCGAATCGAGACCTCGCCCATCTGCGCCTGACATGATCTGACGACACCACGGCAGACGAAAGGCAGCAGCATGATCGACGACCAATTCTCCACCGAGAACAGAGGCCCGCGCTTCCAGGACGGACTCGACATTCGGCAACACGTGATGGGTGAAGAGTTCGTCGAGCGGGCCTTCGCCGATGCCGAGAACACCGACTCCGCTGCACTGCAGGATTTCGTCACCGACACGGTGTGGGGAGGTGTGTGGACGCGCCCCGGACTCGATCACCGCAGCCGCAGTCTGCTCAATCTCGGAATCCTCATCGCGTTGCGAGCGAACGAGGAACTTGCAGGCCACGTGCGCGGAGCGCTTCGCAACGGCCTCACCAGAACGGAAATCACCGAGACCGTCATTCACACAGCGGGCTACTGCGGAGCACCGGCCGCGCTCGCTGCGATGCGCGTCGTACAGAAAGTGCTCGACGCCGAATTAGGACCACTCGGTCCCGCACGTGGGTCGAACGACCGATGACGGCACACCCTTTCGCTTAGGATGTTGCGAATCGACGCGGTCCAGGGAGCACGATGTCCGACATTCGAGTGGTGATCGCAGACGACGACGTACTACTGCGTGAGGGCATGTCCAGCCTGCTCACCGAGGCGGGTCTGAGCGTCGTCGGCCGAGCCGGCGATGCCGAGGAACTGCTGGCGCTGCTCACTCGAGACCAACCCGACCTGGCGATCATCGACATCAGGATGCCACCGTCTTACACCGCCGAGGGGCTCGACGCGGCATTGCGTATTCGGTCCGAATTCCCGGACGTAGCGCTGTTGCTGCTGTCCGCACACGTCGAGGTCGACCATGCACTCGAGCTTCTCGACAGTGGACACAACGGCGCGAAGGGCATCGGATATCTCCTCAAGAGCAGGGTGACCGATGTGGCCGATTTCGTCTCGACGATCGATCGCGTCGCTGCCGGCGCATCGGTGATCGATCCGGCGCTGGTCTACGAGTTGGTGGCGGCGAAGCGTCGCGGAGACCCGTTGGGCGCATTGAGTACTCGCGAACGCGACGTTCTGACGTTGATGGCCGAGGGACTGTCGAATTCCGGCATCGGTAAGCGTCTGTGGATCACCGAGGGAACCGTCGAGAAACATGTGCGCAGCATTCTCACCAAACTGGATCTGGCGGAGACTGCCGACGACCATCGTCGGGTACGGGCCGTGATCCTCTACCTCGACACCGTCGGATGACACCCGGTCATGGGCGGAGCATGGTGTCGATGGCGGCGGCCGAGAGTTCGAACTTGGGAAGGAACCCGACCGCCGAGCTCGTTTCTACCAGGTCCACGAAGTCGTCCTCGTCGTGCGTGGAGACCAGAATGATGGCCGGCTTCGGTGTCAGGGCTACCGCATCGAGCGCTTCGACGACGTCGAAGCCGCTGTCGGTGCCTAGATCTATATCGACCAGTACGAGACTGGGGTGTGTCGACTGTGCGGCGCGAACTGCGTCGAGCAATGTCGATGCCGTTCCGACCACGACAATGCCCGCCGATTCGAGCAACCGACTCACAGCGACGCAGTACGCGTCGCTGTCGTCGACTATCAAACACCGCAGGCCAAAAGACATCACTCCATCGAGGGTGTCAGAAATCGCGGGGCCCGGCATTCCGGCTAACGGTACTATCGACCCCCGGATTCGGCGATGACCGCCGACGCCGCACTCCGCGACCGACTCACGACCCTCATTCTGCGACCGAGCTCGCCCCCGGTTGTGTGGGGAGCGGTACTGGCCGTTGCTTTGATCGGGGCCGAGGTATTCATCGTGCTGCTCCTCAAACGAGTTGCCCCCGAGAACGCCTTCGGAGCCGTCTTCCTGTTCGGCGTTTTGGTGGTGTCGGCGGGTTGGGGCTTCCGATTGTCGATTGCGACGTCGGCGGCAAGCGCTGCCGCATACGCCTACATCCACGTCATCGAGAGTAGTGAAAGCCTCGTCCCTGCGGTCATCGTCTTTCTTGCGTTGGCACTGCTCACCAACATGCTCGTCGGTCAATCACGTTTGCGCGCAGCCGAATCCGATCAACGACGCCGTGAAGCAGACCTGCTCGCATTGTTCGCGCGAACGATGTTGCGCTCGGACTACACGCCCGAGATGCTCGACGCCGCCAGCAGCCGACTGGCTGCCGTACTCGACCTGCCCTACGCGGCGTTGGGATCCGAAGACGCTCCCGTGTCGTCGGATCAGGAGAAGATCCTGATGCACGACGGGCCGGTCGTGACGGCGTCCCTCGTCGTACCCGCGAATCTGGATCCGACGGTGTCTCGCCGCATCCGACGGGTCGTGCCATCACTAGAGGCTCTGCTGGCCGCCGCGCGCGAGCGCCAAGACATGCACGGCCGTACCGTTGCACTTGCGCGACAACAAACGTCGCTGCGACGAGTTGCCACCCTGGTCGCGCTGCGCGCCGAACCCGACGATGTCTTCGCGGCCGTCGCACACGAACTGGCCGACGGTCTCGACAACGAACACGTCTGCGTGGTGCGGTACGCACAGGGCTACTACACGATCGTGGCCCACCGCGACGACGTCGAACACTCACTGACCGTCGGCGACCAGCTGCCGCTCGGTGGCCGCAATGTCGCCACCATCGTTGCGGAGACGGGCCGACCCGCTGTTATCGACTTCACCACTGCGACAGGAGACATCGCGGTTCGGCTGGACGGTCGAGGAATTCTGCAGTCCGAGGGCGTACCGATCTCCGTGGACGGTGCCACGTGGGGAGCAATCATTCTCGGCACCACCACTGTTCGGGACTTCGAGGGCGATGGCGTGCGAGATCGATTGACCGACTTCGCCGACCTCATCGCCACCGCCGTCTACAACCACGACACACGGCTCCAGCTGACGCGGTCCCGATCTCGTGTCGTCGCCGCGGCAGACCAGGCGCGACGCGGTATCGAACGTGACCTACACGACGGTGCGCAGCAACGAATAGTCTCGTTGGGAATGGAGCTGCGGGTTGCTCAAGCTGCGGTTCCCGGACACCTCGGCGAATTGCGGGACAGCTTGGAACGCAGTGTCGAAACTCTGTCTCAGGTGCATACCGATTTGCGAGAGCTATCGCGCGGCATCCACCCCGCGATCCTCTCCCGCGGTGGATTGGCCCCCGCGCTGAAGACCCTTGCACGGCGCAGCCCTGTGCCGGTCTCCCTCACCACCGATATCCCCTCTCGCTTGGACGAATCCGTGGAGGTAGCGGCGTACTACGTTGTCGCCGAGGCATTGACGAACACCGCGAAGTACGCCGGTGCCACGGACGTCGAGATCACGGCGCGCGTGATCGACGGGAACCTCGAACTCTCGGTGGTCGACGACGGTCGGGGCGGCGCGGATCCGAACAACGGGTCGGGTCTGATCGGCCTCCAGGATCGGGTGGCCGCGGTCGGTGGAGCTCTGACCATCACCAGTCCGCCCGGTGTCGGCACCGTGCTCTCGGTGCGGATCGGCCTCACTACCGGGTAGCCGGTAGTGCCGACGCCGGTATCCACTCCCCCGAGTTGGACGCCAGCAGCGACGCTTTCGATGCAGCCTCGGACGAATGTAGTCGGTACCCCGAAGGAACACCGACACGCAGGAGCACACCATGCCGTACATCACCACCACCGACGGAACCCAGATCTACTACACCGAGCAGGGCACCGGAAAGCCTGTGCTGCTCAGTCACGGTTGGCCGTTGTCCTCGGACGCATGGCAGCTCGAACTCAAACTGCTCGCCGACGCCGGCTACCGCGCCATCGCCCATGATCGCCGCGGACACGGGCGGTCGTCCAAGACGTCCGTCGGCAACGACATGGACACGTACGCACAGGATCTCGCCGAGCTGGTCGAGGCACTCGACTTACAGGAGCTCACCCTCATCGGCCACTCGACCGGTGGCGGCGAGGTGGTGCGCTACGCCGCACAGCACGGTGGCAGTCGCGTTGCTCGCATCATCACCGCAGGCGCAGTTCCTCCCATCATGGTGAAGTCGGAATCGAACCCGGAGGGCACCCCGATCGAAGCCCTCGACGATATCCGCAACGGCGTTCTCACCGACCGCTCGCAGTTCTACAGGGATCTGGCCGATCCGTTCTTCGGAGCCAACCGGGAGGGCTCGAACGTCTCGCAGGGAGCCAAGGACGACTTCTGGCGTCAGGGCATGCTGGTGAACCTGTCCGCTGCCTACGACTGTGTGAAGGCCTTCTCGGAGACCGACTTCACCGAGGATCTCAAAGCGCTCACCGTTCCGATGTTCATCGCGCAGGGTGACGACGACCAGATCGTTCCGATCGCCGCGGCAGCACTGAAGACTGTCGAGCTCGTCAAGGACGGCACCCTCAAGGTCTACCCCGGCGCGCCGCACGGCATCTACGGCAACTACCAGAAGGCACTGGACGCAGACATTCTCGCCTTCATCTCGAAGTAGACAGAACCGCCCAGGTGGCGACCACCGTCGCCACCTGGGTCCATCTCGGAAAGAGAGAGACGATCAATGAACACGATTGCTGGTACATCGGCATGGGCTCCGCTACGAAACACCATGTACCGCAGCCTGTTCATCGCGCAGTTGGTCTCCAACATCGGTGGGTGGATGCAGACGGTCGGCGCGCAGTGGTTTCTGGTCGAGCGAGAAGCGTCGACCACCGTCATCGCCGCTGTACAAACGGCCAGTCTGTTCCCCACGCTACTGTTGGCCCTGTTGGCTGGGGCGTTGGCCGATGCGCTCGATCGCCGGGTCCTCCTGATAGTCGTCGGTTTTGCATCGATGCTCACTGCAGGCATTCTCACCGCACTCGCATGGACCGACATCCTGTCGCCGTGGGGACTGCTCGCGTGCACGTTCGTCCTTGGTTGCTGGTCGTCTCTGTCCGCTCCGGCGTGGCAAGCGATTCAGCCGGAACTGGTTCCGCGTGAGCAAATTCCGGCCGCGTCCGCGCTGGGCGGCGTCACCGTGAACGGTGCGAGAGCGATCGGGCCGGCACTCGCCGGAGTCCTGGTAGCCGTCGCCGGTCCGACCTTCGTGTTCGCCATCAACGCGGTGTCCTTCCTGGCCACGTTGGGTGTCTTGATCGCGTGGAGGCGCCCCCGCAACGTCGTCGTGGACCGGGAGGGTTTGGCAGAGTCGATCGTCTCCGGGGTGCGCTACATCCGATCCGGTCCGGTGATTCGGCGAATCATCCTGCGCTCGGCGCTGTTTGCATTTCCGGCGTCCGCGCTCTGGGCGCTTCTTCCGTCGGCATCGTCGGCGGTCCTCGGGCTCGGGGCCGTCGGGTACGGAATGCTGTTGGGTGTCCTGGGTGTCGGAGCCATCGCGGGCGTCGCGCTGACGCCCGTGTTGAGGAAGAACTTCGGCGCGAACACCCTCCTCATCGGTTCGGCCGTCGGGTACGCAGTCGGGATGGCGGCAGTTGCGTGGCTACCGTTGTGGTTGGTGGTTCCGGCGCTGCTAGTCTCGGGCATCGCGTGGATCACTACCTTGACAGCACTGAACGCATCGATCCAACTGTCGCTTGCGTCCTGGGTGCGGGCTCGCGGAATGTCGGTGTACCTGCTGGTGTTCATGGGCGCGCAGGCTGTCGGCTCACTGGCGTGGGGCTGGCTGGCGTCGAGAATCGGCATAGTGGATGCACTGGCGGTGGCGGTCGGTGTCCTCGTAGTGGTGGCGGCCAGTGTCGCGGTGCTCCCCTTGCACCCCGAGACGGGGACTCTCGACCGAGCTGTCTCCGTTGCATGGCCCACCCCTACGGTTCTGCTCGAACCCGTGCCCGAGGACGGACCGGTGCGCGTCACCATCACCTATCGAGTCATGAAAGATGCTGCCGATGATTTCATCTCGTCGATGGCACCGGTGGGTGCCGCACGGAAACGAACAGGTGCGTATTCCTGGAACCTGTACCGCAGCCTGGACGTGGACGACACGATGGTCGAGCAATTCACCATCCAGTCTTGGAACCAGTACCGGCGTCAACGAGAGGAGCGATGGACCGGATCCGACCACGAAGTGATGCAGAACGCGTTGGCCCACGCGGTCGGAGAAGCCACCCAAACCGAGACACACGACATTGCGATTCCATTGCGCACCAACAGGAAAGGAAGATCATGACCTCGATCTCCGGGGTAGGAAACGTCTTTTATTTCGCCGAGGATCTCCCCGCCGCCGTCGAGTGGTACCGAGCGCTGCTGGGAAGTGACCCCGTCGACGAGCATCCGCAACTCGCAGCCTTCGACGTATCCGGAACGCGTTTGACCGTCCACCTGACCGACACCTACAACCGGCCGGGAGGGACAGCCGGCTCGGTGTCCTACTGGGATGTCGACGACGTGGACGCGGTGGTCGCACACTGCGTCAGCCGCGGAGGCGTCGCGCATCGGGGACCCAAGACCGTGTTCACCGGCGAGCGGCTCTGCCAGGTACTCGATCCCTTCGGCAACCTGATCGGCTTCAGGCAACGGCGTCGGGTCCACTGAGATCCAGCCGTCACCGACGATCCCGACGCCCATCGACCCCGCTGGAACTCAGCGTTCGGATCGACGGATCCGCGCATACTGCTGACGAATTGGGTACACCGGATGCATGCCCGAACTCCCCGAAGTCGAAAACGCCCGTCAGGTTGTCGAGAAGGCACTCGGTCGCGTCATAGTCGACATCGATGACACCGACACTTTCGAGTGTCGACCACACACGCCTGGAGACATTGCCCGCGCCCTGACAGGCGGCAAGCTCACCGAGGCCTGCCGACGGGGGAAGGCGATGTGGTGCGAAACCGTCACGGCCGACGGCTCCCCCGGACCGACGCTGGGCATTCATCTCGGCATGGGTGGACGCATCATCGTCACCGCTCCCGACGGCGAGCGGACGTCGAAGTACGGCGGAGGCGATCCTCACGTCGGTGAGCGTGCAACAGACAAGCCGGAGTGGACACGCTTCTCCATGACGTTCGACGATGGCGGCCAGCTTCGGCTCTTCGACAAGCGACGCCTCGGCCGGGTTAGACTCGAGCCGGACATCGAGGCTCTCGGCCCGGATGCCGCGGAGATCATGCGCGACGAGTTTCGGCACCGAATCGGTTCCAGCGGTGCACCTCTCAAGGCACGACTGCTCGATCAAGCGGCGATAGCGGGAGTCGGCAATCTGTTGGCCGACGAGGTGCTGTGGCAGAGCGAACAATCGCCGTCCAGACGCGCCAAGTCGCTGACGACAGAGGAACTCGACGAGCTTCGGGTGATTCTGCGTCGCGCGATCAGATCGGCGATCAAGAAGGGTGGCGTGCACACCGGCGAGATCATTCCGTTCCGTAAGGCGGATGCGGCATGTCCTCGGTGTGGTGCGCCCATGACTCGCGGGACAGTCGGCGGACGTACCACTTGGTGGTGCTCACGCGAGCAGGCCTGAACGGGACATACAGAAGGCCGGCCCCGAGGGGCCGGCCTTCATTGTCGATCGATCTCTATCTCAGTCGATCAGGACGTCGCTTCCACTGCGAGGCGAGCAAGCGTGTCGTTCAGTTGATCCTCTGTCACCAACGGAAACTTGATCTGCTCGAGCAGCTTCTTGTCCGTGACCTTGGACCAGTCGTAGGTATGGCGCACCAACGTCTCGTTGGGACCCTGCGACTCCAACTCCCACAACCACTCCCAGCCGGGAGGCTCGTTGCCGGCGGGTGCTGTCTTCCAGGCGAGCAGCTTGTCCTTGATGTAGCCGCTCACCACATTGTCGGTCTGGTACTCGCCGCCCATGTGATCGCCCTGCATGTTCATCGTGAACTTCTCGCCGACCTTCTGAATCCGATCGGCGTGGTCCACGCTGCGTACGAAGCCTGACCCATCGAGCGCCTGATGACGCTCGGGATTGGACAGGACGTCGAATACTGCGTCGACGGGTGCCTCGATGGTGCGTTCGACTGTGACTTTGGCATTGTCTGTCATGCGTACCGGGTGCCCACTGCGCGTCATCCTCAATCATGACGTTCGCACCTAACTGGTTTGACCTGAACCGACGGAACATTCAACCGTGTAGTCGACGGGTCGGTTGTGGCGCATCCCGTCGTGGGGCACTCCGACATCTCGGCTACTCAGTCATCCATAGTCTCGACAGAACTAACTTCCGGTGCCGAAGGAACCCATGGCTTCAGAGGCTGCACCACATCCCGATAGAAGGCGTCGAGACCGTCGGTCACGCTGCCGATGAAACTGGCCGCCGATCCGGAGCGCTTGCTGCCCATCTTGGTCGGTGACGTCAGCGTGAAGTACTGCAGCTCGCTGACTCGGCCTGCAGTCAACGATTTGGCATCCGCTCGCACGGTCGCCAGGTTCTCGCACGACACTTCGCCCGGGTCTGCGAACACGGCCTCGACCAGGATGTCGGCGGGAGCGTTCTTCAGTTGCTTGAGTAGCCACGACGCGCGTCGAAGAGCAGTCCCGTCGGGCGGCGCGTCTATCGCGGTCCGGCACTGAATCTTGTTGGTGCGCATGTCTGCTTCGACGGTGACATCTCCCGCGGCATCAGGGATGCGCAACGTGGCCGCAAGGCAGCCGGAGACAACGAGCTGCTCGACGATGTACTCGTTGCGCGCTTGGGGATCTCCGCTGAACTTCCTCGGGAGGTGGTGCTTCACCGGAACGCCGAGGTCGGCCGTCATCCGCAGCGCCAGGTGCCTGGACAGCGACGCCCATGTATTCGCCACCGACATGGCTTTGACATCACTCGAACGGAGGGTACCGGCGGTGACGGAGTCACGAACTGTCACCCAGTGGCGACCCATGTCGACGAACTCCGTCGCGCCGGACTTCGGGTGCGTCAGATATCGGACGAACTCGCTCAGAATCCATACCTGCAGTGAATCGGCAAGGTCACCGTGTGACAACAACATTCGAGCCTCGTGGATAACCTCGGACCACGAGATATGCCGCAGCGATACCTTGTTCAGCTTGGTCTTGTTCACCTGGACCGGGAGCTCACCGGCGGAGGCCGGTATGTCGTTGGACAAACTCAGAACGGTCTCGTACCTGTGACGCTTCGCGACGTCGAGGTAGTTCTCGAGCTGCTCCTTCTGTAGCTTGCCGGTGCCGGTCTTCACTTCCAGCAACGCGGTCCACACTTGGCCCGCGCGAGATACTCGGAACACACCGTCGGGAATGACCTTGCCCTCGCCCTTGACGAACTGCACTTCGAGATATCCCTCGAAGGGACCGGACGGCGCTCCGGCGTGTGCGCAGATGGCGCGAGCGAACGGACGAACCGCCTGCATCGTCGCGATCAGTGCCGAGGTGGCCCTCTTCTCTTGCTCCTCACCGGACCCGACACCGGAAACGGAGAACAGGCGAGCCGTCTGCCACCCTTCTCCCCCGGCCAGGGTGAACTGAGGCGGCGCGACCTTCTTGGCAATCGGCTTCTTGGTGCGAACGCCGCGTTTCGGGGGTTCGACATCGACAACCGAGACGTCGACGATCTCACCGGTCGTGTCGACGGCTTGCACGTGCGAGTCCGCGACCTCGACAACGACCACATCGTTCACTGACGCTTCGGGCTCACTGTCGTCGACGTCTACGCCGAAGTCTTGTGCCAAACCACCCAATCCGGATTCCCAGCCCTGCCCGACCGCGCGTAGCTTCCACGCTCCGTTCCGCCGATACACCTCTCCGAACACCAACGCACGTTCCGACGACGCATCGGCGGTCAGGAACTCCCCCAGTACCGAACCGGTCTGATCCCGCACCTGCATCGACAGTTTCCCGAAGTCACCCAACGGAACATCGTCGGAGCTGCCCGCGATGACCACCTTGTCGACTTCGGCTGCGAAAGAATCGAGATGGATCGATACCCGTTCTTGTTTTCCTTCGTCGGTGCTACTGCTCCCGCGGTAGCGCACGGTCGTGTCCGCAGACTCCGGCTGGTTGTAGAAGACGAAGTCTGCATCCGACCTAACGT
Source organism: Rhodococcus sp. IEGM1428 (assembly GCF_050321865.1). Classification (NCBI taxonomy): domain Bacteria; kingdom Bacillati; phylum Actinomycetota; class Actinomycetes; order Mycobacteriales; family Nocardiaceae; genus Rhodococcus; species Rhodococcus sp. IEGM1428. The sequence continues at coordinate 1,787,020 of NZ_JBNQFW010000001.1, forward strand.
GCCCGCTCGACGTCACCAACAGCGCAGACGCATCCAGATCTCGTTCCGGGTCGACCCAGGACACGATGACATCCAACTCGGTCACGTCGGCCGGTAGAGAAATGTTCTGGCCCTTGACGAGAATGGGTGAACTCACGCTCACACGCTCCTGTCGGACAAAACGGACTCCGACTGCTCACCCTATGCACCGCGTGACAGTGGGAGTCGTCCTCGCTCGACATTCATTCAATCGACCTATGCGCGCGCAAATGTTCGCCCCGCTTACGGCTGTCAGAGGATTCGACTCAGGAATTGTTGTGTACGAGCGCTTTTGGGATTGTCGAAGAACTCGCCGGGCGGTGCCTCTTCCACGATCTTTCCATCGCTCATGAAGACGACCCTGTCTGCCGCCGCTTTCGCGAAGCCCATCTCGTGGCTGACCACCACCATCGTCATGCCCTCGTCGCGCAGTCGAAGCATGACGTCGAGAACCTCGTTGACCATCTCGGGATCGAGGGCAGACGTGGGCTCGTCGAACAGCATCACTTCGGGCTTCATCGCCAGCGCACGGGCGATCGCAACGCGCTGCTGTTGGCCACCGGACAGTTGCGACGGATAGTTGTCCCCTTTGTCCGCCAGACCGACGAGATCCAGCAATTCCTGAGCTTGCCTGCGAGCCTTGTCCTTCTGAGTACCGAGCACGTGGCGCGGACCCGACGCAACGTTGTCGAGCGCGGTCATCATGGGGAACAGATTGAAGCTCTGAAACACCATGCCGGTGTGATGCCGCTGCTTCGCGATCTGCGCCTCCGACAGGGGCGTTCGCTTGTACCCCTCCGAGAAGCCCATCATCTCGCCACATACTCGAACGGTCCCGGCTTCGATCGTCTCGAGACAGTTGAGCGTGCGCAGCAAGGTGCTCTTTCCACTTCCCGATGGCCCGAGGAGAAGCACCACCTCGCCTTTGTCCACCGTGAAGTCGATGTCGTCGAGCACGACGAGATCGTTGTACGCCTTGGTCATGTTCCTGACCTCGACCATCGTCGTGGCCTTCGTCGTCGGAGTCGTTGCACTCGTCATCGGTTCACAGCCTCGGCTTCCATTGCACTGTCGTCGAGCTTTCGGGTCGACGGTCCGCCCTTGCGGCGGTAGTTCCTGTCGTATCCGCGTCCGACGCGTACTTCGATCATCTTGTGGATCAATCCCCACAGGGTGGTCAGCAACAGGAAGTACAGCGCAGCCGCGCACAGTCCTTCGAGTACGCGAAAGTTCACCTGCACCAAGAACTGCGTCCGACGCAGCAACTCCTGCACCGAGATGACAGACACGAGTGTCGTCGTCTTGAGCAGACCGTTGAAGCTGTTCCCCAGTGGGGGAATCATTACCCGTAGAGCTTGGGGAAGGACCACGACCCGAAAGACCTTCGTGGGTGACATACCAAGGGCCCGTGCTGCTTCGGTTTGTCCGGTGGGAACCGACAGCAGTCCTGAGCGGACTATTTCCGACAAATAGGCAGCCTCGTTGAGAACCAAACCGACAAGCGCCGCCTCGATCACACCGAGTTTGATTCCGACCTGAGGAAGTCCCGTGTAGATGATCACCAGCTGCACCAGGAGAGGAGTGCCGCGCATCAGCCATACGTAGAACCCGGAGATCGCTCGCAGCGGCACGAACTTCGAGGATCGGGCTGCAGCGACCACCACGGCCAGAGCGAGTCCGAGAATCATGCTGACCACCGTGAGCCAGATGGTTACCCACGCGCCTTCGAGCAACTGGGTGCTCGTCAGGATGGAGAAAAATGCGTCCCAGGACCACATGTGGGTGCCTTTCGACTTGCGTTGGTCGGATCAGCTGTCGAGAGGGCCGGTGCTGACGGCGATATCGCCGTCGTATCCGGTGACGTCGTACTGCTCGAACAGGTCGGGAAGGTAACCGTCGCTCCTCATCTCCGACAGCACGCGCGCCACCTCTGCGGAGGATTTGCTGCCCTTGGCGAATCCCATTGCAAGAGGGGCCTCGTTGATTCCACCGACTGCCGTCTCGAAGCGTCCGTCTTCCTTGTAGAACGACGTGACCGACTCGACGATGGAGGTGCCGTCGAGCTGTCCCGCCGAAAGCGCCTGATAGGCATCGGCATTGGTCTTGAACGTCTGCACCGTCAACGCGGGCTTACCCTCTGTCGCGAATTGCTCGGCCATAGCGGTCAACGTGTCGAATTCGTATCCTGGCGCTTCGACCCCGATGGTCTTGCCCGCCAGATCGTCCACGCTGGAGATCGATTCGGGATTGCCCGACGGCACCGAGATCGATACTGCCTGCACCTCGTACGGAACGAGATCGATCGTCTCGGCACGTGCAGGCGTGTAGAACATTCCGGTGTCGATCATGTCCCATCGACCGGCCTGCACACCGGGAATCTGTGCCTCGAACTCGATGTTGACGAACTTCGGCGTCAGACACAGGCGCTTGGCAATCTCCTTGCCGAGGTCGACGCGCATGCCGATCACGTCGCCGTTCGGATCGACGTACTGCATGGGCGGAAGCGTTGCATTGGTGGCCATCGTCAGCACGCCTTCTTCGGCAAGGTCCGAAGCTCCGAGAGTGGGTGTGCAGTCCGTCGGCGCGGCAGCCGACTCGGGCGAGGAACTACAGGCGGTGAGGCCGGCCGCCACGACGGCGACGGCAGCGATTCCCATTAACTTGCGCATTGAGCGAGCCTTTCGATATCGACTGCAGCGCATCGCGTTCGAAGACGGGGCGGCAGCGATTGTGACGGATTGATTCGAGAAGTGTCGACCCTTTGGGATCGATTGCATCAAGCGTCGCAGACGAATTCGGACGCGTCAACGCGGTTAACATTGCCGACACGCGGTACATCAACTGTTAACCGTTCGTGCGTGATCGCGCTCCTGCCGCCCGCACAGAACGACTCCGATCACAGTGCGGCACACGACGCCCGCTCCACCAGACGAGCACCGATTCGATACGTGCGCCCGTCGGGTTCGACCGAGTCCTTGATCTGCTGGAACAGCAGGTCCATTGCCACATTGGCCAATTGAGCAGCGCCGTTGTCGACGACTGTGATCGCGGGCTGCCACATCGCGAGCCACGGCATGTCCTCGTGACAGATCAACGACAGCTCGTCCGGTACCGACACGCCCCTGCCGACGAGTGTGGGGAGGATACCGAAGACCGCCTCGTGGTTCGCCGCGTACAGCGCGGTCATGTCCTCGGGTGCGTCGAGAAGCGAGTTGATTGCATCGGCACCGAATTCGGTGGTGAACGGGCCTTTCCGGACGATCGTCTCGTCGACGGGTATGCCGGCATCCACCAGTGCCAGTCGATAGCCCTCGTAGCGCTCGCGCCCCGACGTCGCATCCTCGTTTCCACCGATATAACCGATACGACGGTGCCCGAGCTCGATCAGATGCGCTGTCGCGTCTCGAGCACCCGTGACGTCGTCTGCCAGCACCGTCGATGCCGAGCTCCCCTTCACGGAGCGGATCAGATTGACCACGGCACGCCCCTGCGCCAGTAGCGCGTTCGAGGCAGACGCACTTCGCCCGCTGCCGATCACGATGGTTCCGTCCACACCGTGTTCGCCGAGCATTGCCAACACGTCGTCCTCACGCGCCGGATCGGCATCGGTGATGCAGAGGAGAACCTGGAATCCACTGGCTGCCGCTCGCTTCTGTACGACCTCCGCGACCGTATGAAAGGTCGCATTGAGCAGGTTGTTCATGACCAGACCGACCAAGTGCGATCTGTTGGAACGCAGTGCGCTCGCAGCCCTGTTCGGCCGATACCCGAGAACGCGGGCCGCGTCTTCGACCGCCGCCCGCGTCTCCGGTGAGATCAACGACGATCCACTCAATGCGCGTGATGCCGTGCTGCGCGAAACCCCTGCAGCGCTCGCAACGTCGATCAAGGTGACCGCCATCGGTTCTCCGTTCTCTCGATACACACCTCGGACAGACATATTCGACCGTGGTCGCGTTACAAGTACGTTTCCGGCTTGACGGCTAGACCACCTCGAAGGCAGTCTATGCAATCGATCCCACAAATGCGGGTACGACGCGGCGTCGCTCGACCCAGGCCCGAAAGGCAATCCCATGAATCGCGATGATGTCGCGTGGTCCGGTTACTGGCCCGCTGCTCCCACACCCTTCACACAGTCGGGTGAAGTCGACACCGAAGCGATCTTCGACCTGATGGATCTCTACGCCCGGTCCGGCGTCCACGGCGTGCTCGTCAACGGCAGCACAGGCGAATGGTTCAGCCAGAGCGACAACGAGCGAAAGACCGTCGCAGAAGCCTCGATCGATGCAGTTGCAGGCCGCTTCCCTGTCGTGATCGGTGTCAGCGCATACACGGCTGCGCAGTCCTCGGCGCTGGCGAAGCACGCTGCTTCCGTAGGCGCGGATGGTGTACTGGCAACACCTCCGCCGTACGTGCACACCTCGGCGGACGAGACACTTCAGTACTACCGAAGTGTCAGCACCGCAACGTCGTTGCCGTTCATGGTCTACAACTGGCCACGTGGCGTTGCCGTGGACATGGGTACGTCCCCCGGCCTGTTCGCGCGACTGGCCGACCTGGAGAACGTCGTCGCGATCAAGGACAGCACCGGCGATTGGCTCGCCATGCTCGACACAGTCGAGGCCGTGTCCAACCGCGTCCGCGTATTCGGCAGCTTCCTGCATCGGCGGGGCCTTGCCACGCTCCTCGGGCTGGGCGGAGACGGCAACATCGACGGCGGCGGAGTGGGGGCGCCCTTCGCGGTGCCGTTCTACGAGGCCGTCGCTGCACGTGACGCCGACACCGCGCGCATCTGGGTCGATCGCTATCGCGCGTTCTCGGGCCGTCTCATCGCCTCGGACTACAGCGGCGTGTACGCCTCCCCCATTCCCCAGTTGAAGGCCGTGATGAACCTTCTCGGCCAACCGGGAGGCACTGTGCGCGAGCCACTACTACCGGTCACCGACACCGACACGCTTGCCGCACTGCACTCCGTCATCGTCGAATCGGGAATCGACGATGCCTACACGACCGCCGGAGCTGTGCATGCGAACTGAGGTCGACGTCGTTGTCATCGGAGCCGGAATCGTCGGTGCTGCAACGGCTCTCGCTCTGACCCGAGCAGGCTCCCGCGTTGCTGTGCTCGACCGCACCCGGCCCAACACCGCCGGCTCGGGAACGACTGCGGGCAACCTGCACATCCAGACGATTCACACTCGCAGGCCTGGGCAGGGCACAGCCGTGGACGTCGAACAGCTGCTTCCGTTGCAGAAGTCGACGAGCACTTTGTGGAACACGCTGAACGAGACCGTGCCTGGTCTCGGTCTCAACCGGTGCGGCGGCTTCATGGTGGCCGAAACCGAAGAGCAGGTCCACGCCCTCATCACGAAGCACCGATGGGAACGCGCTGCGGGGATTCCGACGGAGGTACTGAGCGGCGACGAGGCGCGGCAGGCGCTACCGCTGCTCGGCCCGAGCATTCAGGCCGCAACCTGGTGTCCCTGGGACGGATTCGCCGAACCCGATCTGGCGGGGCCCGCGATGCTGCGGCAGGCCGTCGCCGAGGGTGCCACAGTCCATCCGTCGACGCCGGTGACCGGACTGACCCGCAAGGATGACGTGTGGAACGTGCTGGCCGGTGACGAAAGCTGGTTCGCCCCCGCCGTGATCGACGTCGCCGGTCCGTGGATGGCACCGATCGCCGCGATGGCGGGGATATCACTCGATCTCGTCCCGACGTCGTTGCAGATGCATTCTCTCAGTGCCGAGCCACGGACTCTCGAAGTGCTCGTACAGCACGTCGGAGAGGGAATGTCGATCAAGCAGGACCGTGCGGGACGACTCGTCCTGGGCGGCGGTTGGCCCGCAGGCGAGTTCCACGACACCGACGCTGCCCTGACGCGACTCGACAGCACTGACGGCAACTTGGCGCAGGTACGTCGGATCCTTCCTACGCTCGGCCAGAAACGATTGCTGGATACCTGGACCGGCCCAGTGGTCACGACGCCCGACGAAATGCCGGTCACCGGCGAAATCGACGGAGCTGCAGGCCTCTTCGTGGCCGGCGGCACGTACTCGTTCACCTTCGCACCGTTGTGGGGACACATCCTCACCGAGCTGGTGCGCGGTGGAAAACCAGAACTCGACATCTCGGCGTTCTCCCCCGACCGCCTCGTCCACCTCACTACCCACTGAAAGCAGGCTTCGCATGGCTCTGGTCACGATGTTCGTCAACGGGCAGGCAATGTCCGGCGGCACCCTGAACGACGCACTGCACAAGGCGCGATTCGTCGGAAAGGTCGACACCGCGCCGAAATATCGGTTCTTCTCGGTGCGGGACGAATTTCCCGGTCTGCACCCGGTGACAGCCGGCGGATTTGTCGTCCCGGGTGAACTGTACGAGGTCGAGTACGACGTATTGCGCGAAGATCTCCTACCCAGAGAACCGAAGGAACTCGAACTCGGCGTCATCGAGTTGGCGGATGGCTCGGGTTCCCTGTCGATGCGAATGCGCGAGAGCTACTTGACAGCCGTGGACGTCACCGACATCAGTGACCGCGGCGGATGGCTGACCTACCTCGAGAGCACCCGATGAAGGTCGTTCGCGGCGGAACCGTCGTCGAATCCCACTGGGCCGCTCCGGCAGACCTACTCATCGACAACGGCCGAGTCATCGCCGTTCTTGCGCCCGGGAGTGACGTCGATGCGGCGGCGGAGGTCATCGATGCAACCGGGAAACTGGTCATGCCGGGTGGAGTCGACCCACACTGCCACGTCGGGTTCACCTCCGGTGAATTCACGTCCCTCGATTCGTATCTCGAGTGCACGACGGCGGCCGTGTTCGGCGGCACCACCACGATCATCGACTTCGCCATCCCCCGTCCCGGTCAACAGCCGCTGGACGCCGCCGAGCTGCAACGAGCGAAAGCGTCGAGCGGACTGTGTGATTCGGCTCTGCACGCCTGCGTAGTCGAGTGGACCGACACCACCGCAGACCAACTGAAGACGCTGGCGGACGCCGGCATTCGGACGGTCAAGATGTTCACCACCTATGCGGGCGAGACGATGGCGAACGAACACACCATCCTCAACACGATGCAGGCCACTCGCGATCTCGGCGGAATGGTCATCATTCACTGCGAGTCCGACGCAATCGTCACCGACGCGCAGAACCTCGCAGCCGCAGCGGACGGAGTCGATGCAGCACACATGTCGCAGACCCGGCCCGAGCTTGCCGAAACCGCCTCGGTCGCTGCCATTCTCGCGATTGCCGAGTCACAGGGCGCACCGGTCTATTTTGTGCACCAGTCGACTCCGGCCGCAGTCGAATTGGTCGCGGACGCGCGCAAGCGAGGGCTCATTGCCTTCACCGAATCGGTTGCTCACCACCTGATCCTCGACGACTCGGCCTACGAGGGTGAGCAACCGGAACGATTCGTCTGCTGCCCACCGCTGCGGTCGGCCGAGGTGGTCGAGGAACTCGGGCGGCACCTGTTCACCGGGCACATCACCACCATCGGTTCCGACCATTGCTGCTACGACACTGCACAGAAGCAGGTGCACAGCCACGACGTGCGGCACATGCCCAACGGTCTACCCGGGGTCGAGACGCGCCTTCCGGTGATCTACTCACACTACGTCGATGGATTGGGGCTCACTGCAAGCAGATTCGTCGAATTGACCTCGTCGAACCCCGCCCGCACCAACGGCCTGTATCCACGGAAGGGATCGCTGATGCCGGGATCCGACGCCGACATCGCGATCTGGGATCCCGAACTGGACTGGACGGTGACCACCGAGACTCTGCACATGGCCACCGACTACACCCCGTACGAGGGACACCAGCTTCGAGGAAAGCCTGTCACGGTCCTCGTCGGAGGTGTGGTCGTTGTCCACGACGGGGACCTCGTCGACGCCACTCCGCGCGGCCGCCACCTCGAAGCCTCACCTCTCGACTTCAGCGGGGCATTCAGTATGTGAGGCCCGGACTCGAGCGATCTCGACTTTTGTCCGCGGACGATCTGATCGACACGCAGTACAGTCCCCGCTCATGAACTATCAGCAGTGGGAGCGAGCAACCGAATGGCCGCTTGCCGGATCAGCTCTGACGTTCCTTGCGATCTACACATGGACTGTGCTGAGCCAGCCGACAGGCACAGGGGCACACATCGCCGAGTACGCGATCCTCGGGATCTGGGCATTGTTCGGGATCGACTACCTCGTGCGACTTGCCCTTGCGGAGCAACGCATGCGCTGGTTTTTTCTGCACCTGCACGAACTTGCAATCGTCGCGTTGCCGGTACTGCGTCCGCTGAGACTGCTCCGCCTTCTCACACTGGTGAGTTTGCTGCAACGCTCGATCGGTGGCGCTCTCCGTGGTCGGGTAGTCACCTATGCCGTCGCCGGAACCTTGATGCTGGTTTTTGTCGCGTCACTTGCGATGTTCGACGCCGAACGCACCGCACCGGCCGGCAGTATCAAGACCTTCCCCGATGCCCTGTGGTGGGCAACTACGACTATCACGACGGTCGGCTACGGCGACTTCTCACCATCCACAGCGACGGGCCGATTCATCGCCGTCGGGCTGATGTCGCAGGCATCGCGCTGCTCGGAGTCGTCACGGCAACCTTGGCGTCGTGGCTCGTCCAGAAGGTAGCCGAACAGGACGACGCGAACCACGCTGCGACTCAACAGCAGGTGGCCGAACTGACCTTCCAAATCGCCTCACTGCGAACCGAACTCGCGTTGCGACCCGACAGGCGATGTTCGGCGGTGTCTTCGGCACCCGAAGGCACAGTGTCGCCTTGAAAGCCGCTGATCGAAGGACGTCGAGCTGCAGTCGTCGGCAAGTCTCGTCAAGAAGCCGCTCCCCTGTGCGGAGTTTCGGCGGCTCAAAGAGAGACAAAGTGGCCGATGTAGTTCAGTCCATCAACTCTGGGTGCTGCGCGACGATTCGGTCGTACATCGGCTGAAACTGGAACCACCCCGCGTACTCGAGACCCACCTGGTTGTACGTCAGCTTCGCCGTCACGTCATCCAACGGTTTCGGTTTACCTGCTGCCATGGCGATGAGCTGCGCCTGACTGGATCGCTCCATTGTGATGAACCACCACGCCGCGGAGTCCACGGTCCGGCCGACCGTGAGCAGACCGTGGTTCGACAGCACAATCGCCTTGCGCTGACCGAGTGCTTCACCAATTTTTCTACCCTCTTCCAACTCGGCAACGACACCCGTGTAGTCGTCGAACACGGCGTGGTCGTCGTAGAACGCGCAAGCGTCCTGAGTCAGAGGTGCCAGCCCCATCCGCAGGCTCGAGAGCGCCTTGCCGTACAGAGAATGTGCGTGTGCGGCCGCAACCACGTCCGGCCGCGCCGCGTGCACCTGGGAGTGGATGACGAAAGCAGCGCGATTGACCGGACGATTGCCCTCGACGATCTGACCCTCGTGATCGACCAGGATCAGATCGCTCGATTTGATCATGCTGAAATGCATACCGAAGGGGTTGACCCAGAAGTGGTCGGTCTTCTCTGGGTCACGAGCGGTGATATGCCCCGCCACCCCTTCGTCGAAGCCGCACTGACTGAAGAGCCGGAAAGCGGCCGCAAGTCGTTGCTTTCGGTGCTGCCGTTCGTCGTCCACCGACTCGAAAACCGGCGGAGCGGGTACGTCGATTCCTGGGCGGGTTTGAGCCAGTTCGGACATCGTGTTCCTTCGGTCGCAGGTGTCGTTTCCGCGCACGACCTCGGGGCATGGTCGACGCGTAGCGGACGGTCCGCATGACAACCCTCGCAGCAAAACATCACTGCTCGGTCATGCTTCAGTTCTACACCCGCGAATAGCACATTCGATCGCGAAAGCCCATATATGCAATGCGATGTGCGTCTTGCTGTCGCCGGAGTGGTGGCATTCGCTACGGCTCGTGGCTTTCAGTCGCAGTGTCGCCGGAGGCGTCCGGTCAGCGCTCGGCTATCGACCGATGACATCAGCCAGATACCGTCACGAGGTATTGCCATCGTTCCGCTGTGCAGCAACAGTTTTGCTGCAACCGACCTGGGTCTTCTCACCACCTCCGGGACGGAGACGAACCACCGGCACCACAATCAGCCGGCCGCAGGGTCATCGGCCGTCCACCAAGCGGAGCTGTCCGAACGGTTCGTTGCACCACCTGCAGCTCGCGTTAACGTAGTCGTGGCCGTCTTCACGTTCGCACTCATCCACTGCGCATCCGCTGCCGCAGGAGAGCATCTGCCCACATCGGCACCGCTCGCCGTCACACCCAGGGTGGTGAAGCGCTCCCGGCGGGGTGCCACAGTCGTGACACTTTCTTCTTCCGATCGGTATTCGACTGGGTCGCCAAGTGCAACCCACCGAATCGAGCATTTCCAGATCGCACGCCATGCAGATCGCCATGCCGTGCAGAGTCGCACAGGGCACCGACAGCAAAGGATTCTCGCGCTCGAAATTCTCGACGTCTCGGCGAGCTCACACCATCGAGTTGCAGACAAATCATCCAGACCGACCGGTGTCAGTGCCGCGTCACGCAGACAAAAGAGGCGGCCCCGGATTTCTCCGGAACCGCCTCTGAACTGCAGTCTGTCGGGCTGACAGGAATTGAACCTGCGACCCCTTGACCCCCAGCTAGATCGGGCATGCTTCGATGGTCCCACCTGGACCCACCGCATAGCCTCTGAGCAGGCCTTTTCATCCATGCCGGTTCACGCGGATCCACCCCCAGTTGCACCGAGTTGTGACACGCTCGCGGCACGCTCGAATACCGATTGCTCCAGGTGGATCCACTAAAGTGCTCCGAACACCAGAAGGGTCCAACGCCGCGAAAAGTGACTGAAACATCGACCCACGACGATCTCACCCCTAGCACCGAGGCCCCTCTACCCACAGCCGAATCACGGTTTACGACGGCCTCCGCGAGGACACCGATGTCCCCGAGTCGCGCACGACCCCATTCCGTACGCCACATCGCCTCACGCTCAGTGCAACTCACCGGCACCGACACCGCGGCTGGCTGTACCCAGCACCCCAACACGATGGTGGACCGCATCCGGTTCCTCGGAAACAACCTGCTCGGTGCACGCACAACATCGCTACGGACCCTCGTCGCGCAGGTTCCACCTCCGACTTCGGCGCAAATGCTCGGCTACAGCTGCTCCGTCTCCGACCGCCACGCCGAGTTGGCAGCGCAGCCAACGTCGCAGTAGCCACCTCGACCACCGCGGGTGTGAACGGGTGCTGCTCGGCGCTGCTGAACGAGTCGAAGTCTTGACTGAACGCGGTCTGACACAGAGTCTGAATGGTCAGCTCGATCATGTCCGGGGACACGTCGACAGAGCCCGACGACCTCCGCACATCCCAGTACCGGGGAGACTCGGGGAATGGCCGGCAAACAACACCTCCCTGCGAACCTCACGTCCAACCAGGTCGTGGCGTTGCAAGATGCGCTGCTCGCGAATGCGGATCGGCTACTGCAAGCAGCTATTGCAATACTGGATCGTGGCGACGTGTCACTTGCTCGGTCTCTCGCGATCCTCGGCGTGGAGGAGTCGGGCAAGGCAATTGCCCTCCACGAAAGACGTGTGCAGATCGTCCACTCCGCCGAAGGCGAACCTTTCGTGGATCAACGACTGCGGGATCTGTGGGGGTTACACAAGCTCAAGCTCGAACTAGTGCACGACTTCCTGGTGCGCGAAGACTATTGGTTCGGAGCCGAGCCATCGGACCCGGAGAGGAACGCCGAGGTCCTGGGCACCATCGAGGACTGGAAGCGCAACCAGAACCAACTCAAGCAACGTGGGTTCTACGTAGACGTCTCACCGTCTGGTGATCCGATCTCGCCGCAGGAAGCTGCCGATGCCGGGGCGGTCCGGGCCGTTGTGGGCCATGTGCATCAGATTGGCTGGCAGCTACGTCTCGGCGAACATATCGAGGGCAAGCGCCAGCGCGACCAGCAAGAGGACGTACCTCCCGCCTCCGAAGACGAGACACGACGACTTACGCAGCACGTCGATCCTGGCGTTGTCGAGCAGGTCGTTGAATCAATGACTGTGGGCGCGAGAGGAGACGACCTGCGCAACTCCAGCTACGCATTTGTCCTGCCGGCAAACCCTTTTGAGAACGTCGGTCGACCCGGATACGAAGCCCAGGACCGTGAACTCTGGGCTCTCGCTCAAGACATCGAAGAATCGTCAGACGCGGATGCTGCAAACGATGATGCCTCACAGCACGAGAATCTAAGCTCACCCGACACCGAGTGACCGCGACTTCTCGGACCTATGACGGCCTCGGCCACGCTGCGATGATGATGCGCGAGGTGGACTGCAATGCCAGCGTCATCCTCCACCTGGTGACCGCGACGATCGACGCCCACGGCGGGCAACGACCGGCCCGCGCCGCGGTAAACGGTCTCGAAATCGAGGTCGTGCTCTGCGCGGCAGTGATCACCCGGCGCGGCCCTGGCGCGCCGGGCTACGGGCGGCTCCGGGTCTGCTGCATCCACTCGGCGAAGGGGCGAGCAATACGACCAGTCTTGATATGCAGGGTTATTCGTATCGGCTTGAACTTCTGGTGGACAACGCATTTCAATCGCACCCGCTCGGACGAATTGCTTGCAGCTGTCTGGGTGTGTCTGGCCTTCGCGCATCGTGAGGGAGTCCAGTTGGCGGAGAACGTGTCGGTGCAACCGACTACGGTCGGTGGATGATCACCGACGTCAGCCATCGAGGAGCTTGGATGCCGTGGGTCGATGGTCCGCGAGATCTCAGCCGTGCGGCGGAACGATCCATGGGTGCATGGGTCTCCGCTCACTGCGAGGACCTTCCTCAACGCGTGACATTGATGCCGGCAGCTGACACTCCACGTGACCGGACTCCGTTTCTGGAGGCTTTCACTGCTAACGGCAAGGTGTTTTCTCACCGCTCCTACCGTGGCGGCGCACGAGGTCCCGTCCTGGCCGCATGGCCCGGGGTAACGCAGCTCGAGCGCGCAGTTCAGATTGTGCCGACCCACCAGGTCCTGATCGTGTACGACTGGGGAAGCAACTCGAACGAAGGGTGGGCGACTGCCGTGCAAGCCTTCGACGCGCGGACGGAGACGACCGTCGCGCCACTTGATCACGACCTCCATGACGAGTTCGAGCTCCTACTTCGTCACACCCGTGAGCTCTACGGTGGAGCCGTGAACGGACGCGATCGACATATCCCGCAGCGCAGCCTCCGAACGCTGAAGTCGGCGGGCCTGGACGAGGACTTCGTCGTGACGTACTGCATCGCCCTCGGGTTCGGGGACCACGGCGTCAAACGGCTTCGAGAGCACTACCGAGCTGCCTAACTCGATAATGCTCTCGAAGTCTGTGTCGGAATCGAATGAGGTCGTTCGTCTGTCGAACCTACGGAATCAGGTGGTCAGGCACGCGGGTTGAAGGGATCGGTGATGGTGTTTCCGGTGTCGATCCAGACGGTCTTGATTTCGCTGTACTCGTCGATGGCGTGGGCTCCGTTCTCGCGTCCGATACCGCTTTCTTTGAACCCCCCGAACGGCGCGACGTAGTTGGTTTTGCGGTAGTTGTTGACCCATACTGTGCCGGCTCTCAACCTTCGCACCATTCGGTGGGCGCGTCCGACATCGCTGGTCCACACCCCTGCTGCGAGACCGAAGGTCGTGTCGTTGGCGATACGAACTGCGTCGTCCTCGTCGGTGAACTTGATGACCACTGCGAGGGGGCCGAAGACTTCCTCTTGTGCGATGCGCATGTCGTTGGTGACGTGTGTGAAGATCGTCGGCCGCACGAAGAGACCGTCGCTCAGCGCGGGATCGGACGGTCGTGATCCGCCGGCTGCGAGGTGGGCTCCGTCCTGGTGTGCGACATCGATGTAGTGCAACACCTTGTCGTACTGGGCACGGCAGGCGACTGTGCCCATCTCGGTGTCTGCGTCGAGGGGGTTTCCGAGCTTGATTCGTTCGGTTCTCTCCACCAGTGCCTCGGTGAACGTGTCGTAGATGTCCTCGTGGACCAGGACCCGCGAACCTGCCATGCATGTCTGTCCGGTTGCAGCGAAGACACCGGCGATCACACCGTTGACGGCATTGGGCAAATCTGCATCAGGGAAGATGATGTTGGGAGACTTACCACCAAGTTCGAGTGAGACGCGCGCCAGGCGCTCGGCTGCGCCGATGGCAATCTTCTTGCCGACGGCGGTGGAACCGGTGAACGCGATCTTGTCGACGTCGGGGTTGGCGGTGAGCGCCGCGCCTACTGCCCCGGCACCGGTGACGACGTTGATGACGCCGTCCGGGAAGCCGGCCTGCTGCGCAATTTTAGCGAGGGCGAGCGTGGAGACCGGGGTGATTTCGGACGGTTTGATCACGATGGTGTTGCCTGCTGCCAAGGCGGGGCAGAGTTTCCACAGCAGCAACGCCAGTGGGCTGTTCCATGGTGTGATCGCTGCGACGACACCGATGGGTTCGCGGACGGTGTAGATCTGCATGTTGGGCACGCTGCTCGCCAATGTCTCCCCGGTCGGGCTTTCGGCGACGCCGGCGAAGAAGTAGCAGTGGTTGGCCAGAGCCAACGTCTGCCCGGCCACCTCGCGGATGAGCTTGCCGTTCTCGAGTACCTGGATACGGGCCAGTTCGTCGGCATTCTCGCGGATGAGGTCGCCGAATTTTCGCAGCAGAGCTGCTCGCGACATCGGGCTCGACTGTGACCACCCGTTGTCGAAGGCGCGCCGGGCTGCAGACACAGCATCGTCGACGTCCGATGTAGCGGCTGCCGGAACGCTGGCCCAGGGTCGCGAGTCGAAAGGGTTGATCGACTCGAAGGTGGCCTTGTCTGAGGAATCGCGCCACACGCCGTCGATCAGCATGCGGTATTGCTCGACGTTGCCTCGTGCCTCCGGTGTGGCGTTCGGCTCGGTGGTGGTCATTTCTTCGGTCCTTCCGTATCGATGTTCTTGCGCGGTGTGCGGTTCAGGCTGGGGTGGAGGAGAGCCGCTCATGGTCGGTATTGCCGCCGTCCGAAGTGAGCCCGCGCCCGGTTGTCCTCGGTATCACCCGAATTGCGACGACCGAGATGAGCGCGGCGACGATGATCATCAGCGACAGTGGCCACCACTGGCCGCCGCCCCCGCCGACGATTGCTTCGGCGATGAACGGAGTGGGCGCGCTGAAGGCGAGCCCGCCTAGTGCATTGCTCAGTGCGGTGCCGCTGTAACGCACCTTGGTGTCGAACTGGTCGGCGATCAGACTCGAGACCACGGAGTAGGTGGTGGCATGCGCGCCGATCATCATGATCACTACGACGATGCAGGTCAGCACGAGGTGGTCTCCGCGAAGCAACCAGAAGAAGGGGAACGCTGCTGCGATCGTGAACAGTGCCCCGGCCAGGAACACCTTGTGCGCACCGATCTTGTCGCTCAACGCTGCCATGAACGGTAGAGCGGCCAGGTCCACGGCGGCGGCGATCATGATGATCAGAAGTGCGGTGCTGCGCTGCAGTCCGAGCGACGACGTGGCGTAGCTGAGGAAGTAGACGGAGATCATGTAGAAGACGACGTTGACCGACGCCTGCAGTCCGATACCGATGAACAGGCTCTTCTTCGCGCGGGCAAAAACGTCGCGGATCGGGAGGCGAGCTGTTTCGCCCGCGGTCTTGAGCTCTTGAAACTGTGAGGATTCGGCGACGCCCAGGCGGATGACGAGCCCGACGATCACCAGAACGAAGCCGGCGAGGAACGGGATGCGCCAACCCCAGCTGAGCATTTGGTCGTCGGGAAGGGTTGCCACGGCAGACATGACGGCGGTGGCGAGGATCAGCCCGAGTGGGCTGCCCATCTGCGGGGCGCAGCCGTAGAGCCGTACCTTGGCCGGCGGCGCGTGCTCGACGGACATCAGAACTGCGCCGCCCCATTCGCCTCCCACCGCCAGCCCTTGGAACATCCGAAGAACGATGAGCAGGATGGGAGCCCAGATTCCGATCGAATCGTAGGTCGGTAGCGCTCCGATCAGGCCGGTTGCCGTGCCCATGATGCCGAGCGTGGCGATCAGAGTTGTCTTGCGGCCCAGCCGGTCTCCGAAGTGTCCGAAGATCGCTGCGCCCAGGGGGCGGGCGACGAACGCGACACCGAGCGTCGCGAACGACGCCAGCCGTCCTGTGTGTTCGTCGACGCCGGGGAAGAACAGATCCCCGAATACCAGTGCGGCTGCGAGGCCGTAGATGAAGAACTCGTACCACTCGATGGTGGTACCGACCAGGCTGGCGATTGCCGCCCTACGCGGGGTGTTCTTCGCGCCCGGGCGTGCCGGTGAGTTGTTGACCATGATTCCTCTTGAAAGGTTGGGCGCGCTAGTGCGCGGATGCAGACGTGATGGGGTTCGACAGGCGCTGTGCGGCGAAGCGTCCCGCTTCGCGACCGAAGGCGAGTGCGCGCAGCACTGAGGTCGCTCCCGGGTATTTGTGGTGGTAGATGCCCGCCACTTCGCCGACTGCATACAGTCCGTCTATGGGCTGACCGTCTGCTCGCAGAACTTGGGCCTTGGCGTTGGTTTTGAGACCGCCGAATGTGAAAGTGATCGCGCAGGTGACCGGCCATGCGACGAACGGCGGTTCGTCGAGCGGGCGAGCCCAGTTCGACTTGGGCGGTTCGAGGCCCTCGGTGGCGATCCCGTCGAGGACGGTGACGTCGAGCGGGCCGGGAGTTGACGCCGCGTTGTAGGCATCGACCGTCGCTGCCAGCTGCTCGGGATCGATGTCGAGTCGACGTGCCAGGGCATCGAGTGTGGGTGCGGTTTCCGGTTCCCGGTCGGTGAGCACTGCCCGAGCGATGCTGTGGCGCATCAGTTTCTGGTCGGCAATGACGTAGGCGAACTGGTCGGCGTCTCGCCAGATCTTGTAGGCCACCGCCTCGAAGGTGTTGTCGGGGGTATCGGAGCCTTCGTCGACGAATCGTTTCGCGTGGTGATCGACCAGGATTCCGTAGGGGTAGACCATCACCAGTGCTTCGGCCGCGCGTGTCCTGGCATCGACCGGTTCACCGTGGAAGCGGTCGAACTGACCGTCCACGTCGGCACCGGCTCGCACACCCATCTCGATACCTTCACCCTGGTTGGACCGTCCGCCTGGGGCGATGGGTGAGAGCTCGTGTCCTCGATCGCCGAGGTGGCGATCGAGTAGATCGGCGCTCCCCTCGAAACCACCCGACGCCAGAACGACGGTGCGCGCGAATATCTTTCGTGAACGCCCCTGGTCGTCACTGGTTTCGATTCCGATGACGGTGCCCTCGGAATCCTGGATCAGATCCTGCGCGGTCACCCCGTATTCGATGACTCCGCCGAGCTCTTCGATCCGCGCCGACAGCGTTTCGACGATCGCGGCACCGCCGCCGGCGGGCATGAGTCGGGGGCCCTTCGAAGTCAGGAAGTAGGTGATGTCGGACTTGGTTGCCACACCGTTGTGGCCGAGCCATTCGATGGTCGGGCGCGCGAGCTGGGCGAGTCGTTCGATGATGGATGTGTCGGTCTTGCCCTTGCTCAGCTCGGTCATGCGGTCGGTGAAGTCCGGCGCGGGGTTCCCGTCCTCGTCGAGACGGAAGAACGATCCGGTCCACACTGTGTTTCCGCCTCGTTTGGCTTTCGTCGTGCGTTCGAGCACGACGACGCGGCCACCGGGCGCGGACTGCAGGAACTGCAGGGCGGTGGCCAGTCCGCCTGCACCGCAGCCGACGACGACGAGGTCCAGCTTTTCCTCACTCACGAGGGTCCTTCTTTCTGCGATTTCGACTGCCGTGCGGTCTCGATGGACCTGCGATCAGCTCTGTGTTCCGTGTCACCGAAATCAGAACACGATCCTCACGCAGAGTCAACCGTCCTACGGTTTACACAAACCGCACAATGGTTTACGGTGAGTGGCATGGCTAACACAGAGACTGCGTCGAACCGCGCGGACGGTGGCGTGCGGAGCATCGCCCGCGCCGTCGAAGTGCTCGAACTCTTCGACGTCGACCATCCGCTGCGCACCCTCCGCGAAGTGGTGGAATCGACCGGACTACCGAAGACGACCGTGGTACGCCAGCTCGCCACCCTGGCCTCACTCGGTCTGATCGTCGAGCGCTCGGACTCCACGTTCGCCCTCGGTGCCGGGTTCCTCCGATGGGTCACCCTCGCCGAATCCCTGTGGGAGGTCGGCGACGACGCACGATCGGTGATGTCCCGACTGGTCGAGACATGCGGCGAGACCGTCAATGTCTATGTCCGCCAGGACATGAACCGCATCTCCATCGCGCAGGTCGAAGGAACGACCACCGTGCGCAGCGTCGTCGAAGTCGGCGTCCCCTACGCGCTTGCCACCGGTGCCGCCGCGAAGATCCTGCTCACCGGAGCCCCGGACCACGTCATCGCACGACTGACGGAGAACATGACGGACACCGACCGCGACCTGCTCCGCAGCGAGCTCTCCGACATCGGGGAGGCCGGTTATTCGATCACGCACGGAGAACGCGAGTTCGGTGCATCCGCCGTGGCCGCCCCGATCTTTTCCACCGAGGGACGAGTGGTCGCCGCACTGTCCGCGAGCGGGCCCACCTCACGCTTCACAGCCGACCGCGTGGGCCGCTACGTCGATGCAGTCACCTCGGCCGCCGCAGAGATCACCCGCGTCGGTCTCGGCAGTGTGGAGGCGTTCCTGTGACTGCCGACCTGCTCCAAGGCGTTCGTGTGCTCGACCTCACCAATGTTCTGGCGGGGCCGTTCGCGGGCTATCAGTTGGCACTGATGGGCGCCGACGTGATCAAGATCGAGACCCCACACACGGGCGACCTCGCACGCCAGCTCGGTGCCAGCCCCGATCTGAGCGCCGAGAACTTCGGAGTGTCGTTTCTCGCTCAGAATTCCCAAAAACGTTCCATCACAGTCAACCTCAAGTCCGACGGTGGCAAAGAAGTCTTCACCAAACTCGTCGAGAGCGCCGACGTTCTGGTCGAGAACTTCCGACCCGGTGTACTCGATCGACTGGGCTTTTCCTGGGAGAACCTCAAAGCTATCAACCCACGCCTCGTCTACTGCGCGGTCTCGGGCTTCGGATCGACCGGCCCGATGCACCGTAGGCCCGCGTACGACCAAGTGATTCAAGGACTGTCGGGGATCATGAGTATCACCGGCACACCCACGACAGCTCCCCTGCGAGTGGGATATCCGGTATGCGACAGCTTCGGTGGCTACGCGGCCGCATTCGCGATCGCCTCGGCACTGCTCCGCCAGCACAAGACCGGTGAAGGGGCATTCCTGGACACATCCATGCTCGACGCCGCCATGACATCGATGGGATGGGCAGTGGCCGACCACCTCGTCACCGGCCGGATACCGGCCCCGATGGGCAACGAGAACGTCACCTCCGCACCCTCGGGCACCTTCCGCACAGGCGACGGTGCGCTGAACATCGCAGCGAACAAACAAGAACAGTACGAGGAACTGTGCCGCGTGCTCGACCGGAATGACTTGATCGACGACCCCCGGTTCGTCACCCGAGAGGACCGCAAGCGCAACCGCGAACTACTCCGCGACGAACTCGAGATCTCCCTCAAAGCAAAGAGCGCAGCCGAGTGGGACGAGATCCTGCTCGACTCCGGCGTGCCGGCCGCTCCCGTCGTATCGGTGCCCGTAGCTCTCGAATCCGAACAGATCACACACAGGGGACTCGTCGCCGCGGTGCCGTCGCCTGCGTCCGCCGGCGGTTCGGTGCGGGTGCTGGGATCGCCCACCCACGTGGACGGTGCGCCGGTGTCCCCCGAGACGCCTCCCCCTGCCCTCGGCCAACACAACGCCGAAATCCTCACCGAACTGGGCTACGGACCCGACGATATCGCCCGCCTCCACCGAGAGAACGCACTGTGAGCAACGCACGCCAAGACGCCCTCGACCGAACGTCGATCCGTGACGTCACCGACTGGTGGTCCACCGCCATCTCAGACATAGAGCCCGGCTCGATTCGATTCCGCGGCTTCGCGATCGAGCAGTTGATCGGCACCGTGTCCTTCCCGCAGATGATCTGGCTCATGCTTCGCGGCGAGTTGCCCTCCCCCGCGCACGCCTCGCTGCTGGAGAACGCGCTCGTCGCCGCGGTCGATCACGGACCGCAAGCACCGTCGATCGCCGCTGCACGAATGGCGTCGACTTGCGGCGTCGGCCTGCACGGTGCCATGTCCACCGGGGTTGGGCTGCTCGGTGACGTGCACGGCGGTGCCGGCCAACAATGCATGGCACTGCTCGAACACATCCGGTCACGCTCGTCGGACACGCCTGTCATCGATGTCGTTGCCGAGGTCGTCGCGGACCATCGCTCCCGGCGGGCGTACATTCCCGGCTTCGGCCACCGGTTCCACGCGCACGATCCACGCCGCGACCCACTGCTCGGAGCCGTCCGCGCCCAGGTGGAGGCCGGCACCGTCGAGGGTGCATACCTCGAGATCGCCGAAGAGATCGAACGCCAGATCTCGATCGGTCGGTCCGCACCGGTCCCGATGAACGTCGATGGTGCAACCGCGGTCATCTACGCAGAACTCGGCTTCGCTGCCGAACTCGGGAGAGGATTGTTCATACTGTCGAGATCGGTTGGCATACTTGCCCACTCGTGGGAAGAGATCGAACAGGGCCGACGGATCAAAGGCCCGATTCCGCCTCCACTACTTCCGACGTACACCGGCACCGCACACCGAGACGTCGCGAACACCGTCCCCGCGGGCGAAGCGTGATGCCGGATTCGTTCGACTCCCTCCGGCCACTACCCGGCACCACGGACACGCACTTCTTCGACCTGACCGCCGCCGAGAAACACGGTGCCGGAGAACTGCATTCACTTCCCTACTCGAGCCGCGTCCTGATCGAGAACGTCCTCAGGAACGAGAACGGTTCATCGGTCACATCCGGCCATGTCCGGGCCCTCGCCGATCGGCAGCATGCAGCATCCATTCCGTTCGCTCCCGAACGCGTCCTTCTTCAGGATGCCTCGGGGATCCCCGTCCTGGCCGACATGATCACGCTGCGACAGCGTGCACTCGAGTCCGGTCTCGACATCTCGCGCGTGACACCGTCGAAGAGGATGGATCTCGTCGTCGATCACGCCCTCGAACTCGATGTCGCCGGCACACCCGATGCCGAGTCGACCAACCTCCGCCTCGAATACCAGCGCCACGGCGGGCGCTATCGTTTCCTGAGGTGGGCACAGACCCGCTTTCCCACCCTGCGGGTCGTTCCACCCGGTATAGGAATCTGCCACCAACTCAACCTCGAGGTCTTCGCCGACGTCGTCGCCGTCGCTACCGTCGACGGACGAGAGCTGGCCCGGTTCGACTCCGTCGTCGGAACCGACAGCCACACCACGATGATCAACGCCTTGTCCGTGACCGGCTGGGGTGTCGGCGGGATCGAAGCAACTGCTGCAGCGCTCGGTCAGCCGATCCTGATACCTGTTCCCGAGGTCGTCGGCATCGCATTGACGGGCGCACTGCAACCGGGTGTCATGGCGTTCGATGTCGCTCTGACACTGGCCGCGCTCCTACGAGAGCACGGCGTCGTCGAGCGCATCGTCGAGTTCTACGGTCCCGGACTTCGGACACTGTCGGTCCCGGACCGGGCCACGATCGCGAACATGGCACCCGAATACGGGGCGACGATGGCGTACTTCCCCGCCGACGACCGCACCTTGTCCTACCTGACGAGCACAGGCCGCCCGGCGCACGTCGTCGAACGTGCCCGCACCTACCTGCGCGCGCAGAACATGCTCTACACCGGCACCGAGCCGGATCCGATCTACGACGAGAACCTGACGTTGGACCTCTCGGCGGTCGCACAGACCATCTCGGGGCCGTCGCGACCACATCAGACCTTCGCGCCACAGTCGTTGCCGGACAGCAAGCCTCGTCCTGTTACCCCGAATGCACCACGCACAGAGCTGCAGGACGGCGACATCGTCATCGCGGCGATCACCAGCTGCACCAACACCTCCAATCCCAAGGCGATGGTGGCCGCGGGTCTGCTCGCGCGAAATGCAGTCCAGCGCGGACTGACCCGAGCCGCATGGACCAAGACATCACTGACGCCGGGCTCGCGCCGCACGGCGACGCTGCTGCAACGATCCGGCCTGCAGCCCTATCTGGACCAGCTCGGCTTCGAGATCGCCGGATTCGGCTGCGGCACATGTATGGGAAATTCCGGACCCCTGGACGAACCGATTGCCGATCAGATCCGGCAACGCTCACTGTCGGTCGCCGCGGTTCTATCCGGCAACCGTAACTTTCCCGGACGCATCCACCCGGACGTGACCTCGTCCTACCTGGCCTCTCCCCCGATGGTCGTCGCTATGGCCATCTCCGGCCGTTCGCACTTCGAGGTGACCGAGGATCCCATCGCCCACGATCGCCATGGAGTACCGGTCTTCCTGCACGAACTGTGGCCTTCGAACAGCGAGATCGATGCGCTTGTCGATGCAGAACACCGACAACCATTGCGCGATAACGACACCGTGTTGTCCACGCCCGAATGGGATTCGCTGCCGTGCCCGGAAGGAGAGGACTACGACTGGGACGGCGAGAACGGCATGATCCGCCGGCCACCCTTCGCGAACCCGGAGCTCACAGTGCCGTTGCGAGTCGGAGACATCCGCGGGGCGCGCCCGCTTCTCGTTCTCGGTGACGGAATCACGACCGATCACATTTCTCCGGTCTCTCGTATCTCTACCGATTCGCCGTCGGGCCGGTGGCTCGCCGCACACGGCGTCTCACCCCGCGATTTCGGGTCGTACAGTGCGAGAAGGCTCAATCACGACGTGATGGTGCGCGGAGGCTTCGCCAACCCTCGACTCGAGAACACTCTCGCGCCCGATCACCCCGGGCCGTGGACCTCGATCATGCCCGAGCGGGCTCTATCCTCTGTCTACGATGCGGCTACCGAATACGCACGACGAGCAGTACCCGTCGTCGTCGTGGCCGGTCATTCCTACGGCGCGGGCTCCGCCCGCGACTGGGCCGCGAAAGCGACTCGCCTACTGGGCATCCAGGCTGTGATCGCGCGCAGCTTCGAACGCATCCACCGTACGAACCTCGTGGCCCTGGGCGTACTCCCGATCGAATGCCCCTCACTCGATCCCCTGGCGCTCGACGGCACCGAGGAAATCGACGTCCTCGGTTTCGGACACACCACCGACACCCTCGCCCAGGTCCACGTCACGATTCGCCGCGCCGACTCGGCGGACACCTTCCCGGCAACCGTGCGTGTGGACACCGACGTCGAACTGCAGTGGATCGACAAAGGCGGACTCATGGGCCACCTACTCGCCTGACGTCGTCGTTCATCGAACCCGACGCGTGGGTCGACGTGGTGTCCCTGCCCGGGACGGTGTCAGTGCTGCGAGATGTACAGGGTCTGCGTCGGGTGACCTACTGGTTCCTGCCAGGCGGCAACCGACAGGCGTCCGCCGGGACTGCCCCGAGTTCAGTTGACTATCGGGGTTGAGTGGTTCAGGCGGCGTGTACGGCCTACTTGTCTCAAACTCGATAGGGGTGAGTTTGCCGAGGCGTCGTTGACGACGCTCGCGGTGATAGGTCCGTTCGATCGAGGTCACGATTGCCAGCCGTAGTTGCTCGCGGGTCGACCATCATTGACGGTCGAGAATATTGTTCTGCAGAAGGGCAAAGAATGACTCCATCGCCGCGTTGTCGCCGCATGCCCCGACGCGGCCCCTCGATCCGCGTAATCTATCGCGAGACTCGGCATGCACGAACTTCCCGGATCGCAGTTGGGCACGTTCAATCGGTCGTTGCGACACCGGGCTGGCTACCGCGATCCGAGTGAACGGTCGTCCCCACCGAGCGTCTTTTGCGCCACAGCATTACCCGACGAGAACACCCCAACGAGACCTTTATTCCAGAGTCAATCGAGTATCCGACCATCCTGTTGGACCACACGTCCTTGATCGCGCACAGGTACAGCTTGCCTTCGTCCGTACGGCGTCCGGTGACGTCCGTCAGCCACAGCTCATCGGCGGACTGTGCACTGAACTGCCGATTCACGAGGTCATCGTGGACCGGCGGGCCGGCTTTCCTGTTCAGGCCGCGCTTCTTCGAGAACACGGACCAGATGCGTTTTTGTGATCACAACCGTGTGACGAGGTTCTCGCTCGCGGTGATGCCGTGGTCGGGTAGCTCGTCGGCGATGAAGCGGTAGCTGAATGCTGGATCGTCCGCGGAACGGACAGCATGGATTAGGTGCAAATTATCCCAATCTCTTTGCGTTACCGGCTTTTTGATTCATTCAAAGAATGCTTAGGCGGAGAATCCGCGAACTCGGCAGGTCACTGTGACGGGGACTCAGTCGGCAGCAAGGTCGAGGACCAGCGGTGGGGGCACCTCCCGCTTGCGGGGGAAGATCATTTTGGGAGGATGTCTCGACTTAGATAGGCGGCGGCTCGCCGCAGAAAATCGTCTTCTGCCTCGAATAAGCGGTTGCGCTTCTTTGAGCTCCCGCAGCTCAGCGGAATCGTCACCGGGGTTCTGACGGCCGTCACGACAACGCCGTCTTCACGATCCACAATCTTCATCCAGCGACGTAGGCACCCTTCGGAGATTCCGAAGTCCTTCGCGATCTGGCGCATCGAAGCCTCGCCTTTGCGCACGACGGCGATGACATCGCGGCGGAACCCCTCGGGGAATGCTTTCGGGATGGGGAACATCCTTCCACCGTGAGGATCGATCCTCAGAGATCAGATGTCAACCAAAGCCCGGGCAGTCCCTTGCGAAGCCGGATGCACCATCGCAGATACCCAGGAGATCAGACACAGTCTTACCACCAGGCCAATGCATCATTTCAATCACCTCAAGGCTGTGACAGAACAGCTGTCGACGATGGATCTTTCGCTACTGATGAAGCCACTAGCCAGCGAGTAAAGCCGCTGGTGATCACCTCTATGCGACAACCAGTTAAAATTGCTAACGACCACTTTTCCGTCAGAAAGCAAGACTGTTTCGCCCTCAGAACTATCTTCCAGAATGTGCAAGTCAAAGTTAGACTCGGAGGCCAGAAGACGGAGGGATGCCAGGGCTGCGACGTCCGATTTCTGGGATGCGTCAAGAACAACTTTGATCGACACTTTTTTTGCCAAAAGATGGCGCAAGTGCGTGATGAATTCATCACTCACGATAGCATCCGTAGCCTTTGGCGATTTTATTACTAGCTCGCTTCGACTATATTTTAGAAACTTTTCTAGGATTTGAGGATACTCAAACCTCGACACCGACCGAGTCGCAGCAGACTCAAGATGACGGTATGCCTCTTCCGCCTCTTGCTCCCAAACCTGGTCCAGCACCGCTCCGTCAGATTTCGCTAGATAAACCCGCATGATTGCCAGGCGGCAGCGCTCAACATCTTCGCTTTCCATGAACTCCATACCGGACGGAGGCCGAATTAGATTCTGGCGGGCAGCGTTGTCAGCCGGCAATATTCCAATTGCCTCCGCACCCCCTAGTTTATTTAACTCCAGTTCATGGTACTGACTGAATTCACCGTCAATCGAAATCGCTGTTTGAATTTCGTTTGTAGAACTTTCGAGGTACGACAGTACCGCAGCTGGCAAGTACAGACGCGATTTCACTGACACACGCTTTACGCTCAATATCTCAACTCGAGCGTCTCGCCCCTCTTCATTATTGATTAGTCCGTTCAGTATGGATGGAGGTACGTCGCTTATTGAGATTTCACCCTTACGGCCGAGTAGTTTACGTATGCCGCGAGCTCTGACTTCATCACCTTTCATTAAAGCAGATCTCGGGAAAGCAGTTGCACACCAACCCAGACGATCAAAGGCATAGCCCAGCGACAGCTTCCTTGGGGTAACCGACTCTAAATCGGAAGCGGCTCCAAATCCTTCGGGGGTCAAGGAAATCTTCCAGTTCCCCAGCACATCCATTCGACGGCGTACCAATCCCCTCGACATCAGGTCCGCAACCGTACTCTGTATCAAAGGATCCTTAAGCCCAAGAATTTGCGCAATCCCGGTTTCAGAATCTAGACCCTCCTTCATCGAACGCAATACAAACTCTTCCAGAATCGCAAATCGTTTACGCTCCTGTCCGAGTACGTCCACTGCAATCCAGGTGACCGGAATTGCGGCATCCTCAACCCCGATCAGAATCAGCCCGGGGCGCTCGAACCTGTACCGTTCGGCCAACAACGTTAGCGAATCGTTTAGGCTACGCATCTCGGACCTCACAGTCTGACTCGTTCCTGCGAATGTAGAGCGCAACATCTCTTAGCCCGCTTGGCTGATCCAAGCAAAACTCGATATCACCAATTAGCGTCAGACTAAACCTCGCTCTCGACAGAGCTACATTTATGCGACGCCAGTACTCTTGACGTAGAAAACCTAAATCACCACGAATATTCGATCGAGTGATAGTAAACACCGTAATGTCGGCCTCTCGCCCCTGCACCGCGTCAACACTTTGTACGGATATCTCAAGATTTCCCAGATCTACGGATGACAGTCGTCGTTCGATCTCGTCCATTTGAAGACGATAGGGAGCGATAAGCAGAACCGACAACTTGCGGCCCTCAGGCGGGCATACTAGACCCTTCTCAATTGCACGGTCTAGAGTCACCAATCGGTCAATTGCAAGCTTCGCTTCAGTCCTATTCGAGTGACTTGTTGTACCCTGGACCGAATTCTCTTCAAATCGCGTCTTACCCAATTTCGACGTGCTGATCCAAAGAACCGGCTTCCCTATCTTATCGAGGCCGGGAATAGTATCAAGATTGGGAGATGCAAGTTCTCCGCTATAAAATGTCGATGAAATTAGATCTCCGATCGGCCTCACCATTCTGTATTGCTCTCTAAGAAGATATTTAGCTTTTGGCGTCACACTTTTCACTAGGCGGTCGAACAGGGTCTCTTTAACAAATTCAGTGTCTAAAGAATATTTGCTCAACATCGATTTATTCCACAATAGTTCCTCGTCTAGCGGCGGCAGTTGCCTTGTGTCGCCAACCAGTATCCACTTCTTCGCCTTCGCAAGTGGGACCAGTGCTTCAGTTGCTGTAGCTTTCGATGCCTCATCGAGGATGCAGAGGTCAAACTCCAAGTCCCTCAGAGCGGGATGCCCTAAGAAGCCTATACATGTACCTGCCAGGACACTGCCCGTATCCAAGAAAGCAGTAACTAAATTCCTGTCGGTCGCGACGCGCTGCAGCCATTCACCTTGAAGTGCGACAAGACCAAGCAATTGACGAGAGTACTGGCCTTGCCCTAAGAGCAGTTCTACTGCGGTACTAGCAGATTGTCGGTCAATTGCAGAATCAATCGGTAGGTCACCCTCAAGAAGGAGGATGGACTCTTGCCTGAGCTCCTCCCCATCTTCTTGCAATGAAATCAGCCGCTGCTGTACCTCTTCCCTATCGCGCAATTGACTCACGCCACGAACCGTCTCACTCCTCACCGTCTCCGGATCAGTTTGAACGGTTTCACGTTCATTGAGATATTCCAGATCACCTAAAACAACAACTAGCTTTTGCAAACAGAGGGCTGCTTTTAAGTGACGAAGCGACATTCCTTGTTCCGAAGCTAAATTCGCAATGCGCGTTTCGGCTCGACTTTGAACTTCTTTCGCCCACTCACCCATCTTTTTGTCGAGGATAAGGTGCTGCACCGACGCAGAAACCTTCGGATCGTCCGGTTTGCTCAGTCGAATAATATTCTCTATACCAGCAGATACCAGTCTCTCTAGTGCATTGTCGACCGCCACGTGTGTTTGACTAACAATTAGTATTTTGCTTCTGGTTGCATTTTCAACGTCTGAGCAACTACTTCGGTAATAAAACTAGTCTTTCCCGTGCCCGGAGGCCCCTCGACTACAAGCAAATCGGAAGATCCGAGAGCCGCCGACACAGCTCCACGTTTGCTCGCATCTAGATCTTCGCGGAACCAGTCATGAATTTCGCGAGCCTGCGGTTCCTCGACCAGCGACGGATCCGCCAACAATCGAGCCATCTCAGGCTTCGGTATTGATCCATCTTTCATGCTCGAAATAGCATCGACTTGTCGGTCGTGCCCGCGCTGCGAGGGTCCGAGATATGGCGTTATCTCTCCGCTGGTAGGTAAATTTTTGGGTATACGAGCTAACCGCATCGTGACGGAGTTTGAATTGTGAGCAACAATGATACCCCGACCAAATGTACGTCTCCGACCTACCTTGATATCCCATTCCTGACCTGTGTAGTCTAGATCAGAGACGTCTATGAGACTGAACGTCACATTTGGTCCGTTAACCTGTATGTTCTTATATTCCAACGGTCTGCGATCGCCCCGTTCTAATTCTTCGCGGGCATGCAGCGTGTTTAGATATCGATCAAGCAATGCGTGAGCATCTGCTTCGCCAGCGTCAACTGCTATTGGAGAAACGATCGACTCGTCGTGTTGGTCTAGTGCCTGAAGAAGAGTACTAATACCATTGTCGGCAAGTGTGCGGCCCGGGTCCGACATTGCGAACGTGACTAGATGT
Source organism: Rhodococcus sp. IEGM1428 (assembly GCF_050321865.1). NCBI lineage: Bacteria > Bacillati > Actinomycetota > Actinomycetes > Mycobacteriales > Nocardiaceae > Rhodococcus > Rhodococcus sp. IEGM1428. Next base: position 1,815,565 of record NZ_JBNQFW010000001.1, read on the forward strand.
CCGACCGTACACATTCGTTCACGTCTGCCATCGTAAAGATCGAAGTCTCGACTCGCAATCAAGACTAGGTGGCGTTTCGAGTTGTCTATCTTTGCAGTGTATCTTCGTTGTTTACCGTACAAAAGAACGGTCTGTTTATCTCGACGGGCACCTGCTGCGTCGTACCGGTACTCTACCCGGCAGCCATCAACCAAATCCTTTGCCACTAGACCTTCCGCGTTCACATCTCCAGAACCGGATAGATCGGACCTAACCTTTGCTGTCAGATTAAGCCATACAACGGCTCGCGATCTGACTGCCTTAGACCGCCGCTCAAACTGTATGCCCTGCAGCCTCTCCAAGAAGACATCCCCGTTCGTAGGACGCACAGCGGGATCAGGGTCAACGCAGTCTCTTAGCAGTGAACGAACCTCAGGCGGAACAGCGATCTCTGACAGTCGCTGGTCAATTTCCGGATAGTCGCCTATTCTTCGATCAGACATACATTCGATTATCACAACGCCCATGGCCCAAACGTCTCGGGTGTATTCGTATCCGATACATGAGTCCGGCGGCGAATACGGACGGGTGTGCCACCCGAGAACCGTCTGTCCTAGAGTTTCAACTTGATCGCGTATCTTTGCAATTCCGAAATCTGCAAGCAGCGGCCTCGACCCATCGAGCAGTATATTCAGCGGCTTAATGTCACGATGTACCACCGACCTGAGGTGCGCATGAGCAAGTGCTTCGAGTAGCGGAATCGCGTATATTTCGGAAAATTCGTCCCAACTTTTCCAGTCGGGGTCGGCCATCTTCACTTCGAGGTCCGATTCAACCCACGCAAGCGCTATGAAAAACTGGCCACGCTGCTCGTGCCACCCCGCGTCGATAAATCTAACGATGTTCGGGTGGTCCAGCCTAGACAGTGATTCCGCCTCGCGGTCGAAGAACATCCGGGTTGTGGGATCGTCGCGGTGGCCCTTGATGAACTTCACGGCAACCTGCGCGCCTCCATCGTCCAAATCCACGGCCCGGATGATCTCGCCCCCGCCTCCCTCTCGTGGGGCCGAACGCAGGAGCGCAAAGCGCCCTCCGATTACCTCATTCATGACCAATCACCATTAGGTGCCATACCGAAATCTAACACCAGCTTTCGCGTATCGCGGTTTAACAGGCACTACGTGTCGGATGAGCGGTGACACCCGTGCAGCTTGGCCGGTTTGACCTAATATCGGTTTCTACGGTCGAAGGGCTAGCTCAGCAGGTGCAAGGGTCTAACTAGTCCATCCGTGAGCGCAGGTTGCGAGTACTTAGCCAGTTGCGTCCGAGCGGGTGTATTCAGAGTTGTCAGGAACAATCACCGGCGACTGCGCTCGAACCTGCGCCTGCCCGGTCACTGCTAGTTGGGAATCGATGACAGTCGTGACAGGCCAGCAGAAAGGCGGCTCCAGATTTCTCCGGAACCGCCTCTGAACTGCAACCCGTCGGGCTGACAGGATTTGAACCTGCGACCACTTGACCTCAGCTAGATCGACCACACTTCGACGGTGATACCCGTGCCCAACGCACAGCCTCTGAGCAGGCCTTGCCATCCATACCGGTTCACGCGGATCCACACCCAATTGCACCAGGTAGTGACACGCTCGCGGCACCCACGAATACAGATTGCTCCGTGCGGATCCACCGGGGTTCCTCTCTCAACACAGCAGTCCACCACCGCGAAAAGTGACTGAAAATCTACCCACGACGCTCTCGCACCCAGACTCCGCGGACGCTCCGGCCTCAGCCAGATCGCCGAGCCCCACGGCCTCCGCGAGAACACCGATGTCACGGACTCACGCGGACGAAGCACTCCGCACCATCAGGCCACACGCCATCCAAGAACCATTGTCACAGGCGAATTTCACGTGCGCCGCATCGTCGAACCTGTCGGTCAGTATAGATAAGCTCCACCGCAACGCATCGCCCTAACCCTTGCCGCTCGGTCGACGGTGCCGACCAAACCTACGTTCCTTAGAACCGAAAGCTGCCCCTTCACATGAGCATTGAGACACCGGAAACCTACGCAGTCGACAATCTCGACGACGAACTCTTGGGATGGACGCGACCATTCGGGGTTGACGTCGAAGGAAGCTTGCTGATGTACGTCGTGTCCGGCCGCCGAGTCACGGTGGAACCATCGCCATCGACACTGGCCATAACTGCCTATTCTGACACTGCAGCCAACAATGAAAACTTGTTGGTCACCACCTTCGTTCTCGACGGAGGCAATTGGGTCGTCGATAACGACGCCACCGGAATAGTCGAAGCGGGCACGCTAATCGTCGACCGCGAAAACGCCATGTTCGACGCGCTGTGCTCGCACGTGCCCTCCTACATGTCGAGCGGATGGCCGGACACCGGCCATCGTCGAACGATCGACATTCGCGAATATTTGGACAGCGACGACGAAGCGCACTCGAAGCAATTTGACCTCAACGTCCTTTATCCGTTAGCGGAGATCCTGTCCATAGTATCGTCGGCGGCGCGATCGGGCTGGCAAACAGCGCTCGACCACAACCTCAGCGTTGTCGGTGAACGCTCGATACTCCTCACCGCCACACCACCCGAGAAAATTGACTTCGATTCAAAGCCAACGCGGGAAATGGCCGAAAGCCACCAGCTCGCACCGCACGCGCTGAGGTGGATCCGCACGATCGACGCGTGGACGCTCGGCGAACCCGTGGAACCACACTCCACGGAACAGCCCAACTTGCGCCGTGCGCTCGATGACATCGAGCTGTTCCCCGCATCTTTCGCTCTCACTCCCGACGCTGCCGCGGCGATAACCGGGCGCTGGCACTCGAGTGGCTCCCTGAGCGGCCCGTCGGTGCTACCTTCCCGGCCATTCGCTCACGAACCCACTCCCACGGCGGCAGAACTGCAGAACCGTGCGCAGGACATCACGCAGTGGGCAACCGAACACGGTTTTTCCGAACCTCTGCTTCCCCAACCCACGACGGTGGCAGCATTTCTGGCAGACCGTGCGAGCGGGACCGCCGGTTACTACGTACTCGAGTTCGCAGACGGACAGTGCTACATCGGCGAGTCAGTCGACATCGCGTCCCGTCTCGCCCAGCACCGGAACCGATTCCGCGACATCACCACGATCCGCGTGCGCCCAGAAATAGACGCTGCAGTCCAGACCTCAAGACTGGATCACAAACGCCTCCTGCGGTTGCGCGAACGACAGCTGATCCACCACGCGCAACGATCGAACTTGTTGGCGCGCAATGTCAACGAGATGGCAACCTTGATCGGCGACAGCAGACACCTCGACGACATCATCTCCGAAGCTCAGCAACGCCTGTGGCTCGACGACCCCGATACAGTCAACCGTGCAGACTCGACAACACAACGTATCGACCACAGTCAGTTTCTCGGTGCCGCCGACAACTTCCGACGCTTCACATCGCTTCCTGAATCCGCAGAGGTTCTCGAACTGATCGGGCACTACCTGACCCGATGCGTCCCCTACCCATTGCAGACCGAGTACCAATCGTGGTCGGTGAGCTGTCTGCCGACAACAAGATCGATACCGCGTCGCCTGTCATGCGTCAGCATCGCGATGACCGAAACGTTTGTTGTCAACATGGACGCATCCGGCACCATCGGCGGATTCATTCAAGTCAATGACGCAGAGCTCTTCTCAGTTGGCCCACCGAGCGAACTCGCATTCATCAGGCGCCACCCCCACGCCACTCTGCATGCCGCGCACTATGAAGAATCCGGCCCCGGCCAGAGCACCATTTTCGCCCACTCACTCGCACAGCTACACCGCCTGCTGGACGACGTCGCCGTAACCCGCGCCGCCGCCACCACAGCACTCAACATCATGCGAAAAGGGCCGAGCATGCACCGACGCTCCCACTGCCCGCAGCTCGTCGCGGCCGCATTCGAGCTCCCGGCAGCGCAGTAGTAGTCCGGCTGGTCCTAGATGGGTACAGTTTCGCCTGAAACGACGTAGACCGCCGTCGGCCACCGACTTGCCGCACTGCCTGGGCTCTGCTGTGGACTTGCAAGAAAAACGCCGGCCATGCATGGGATTCACACACGGCGAATGGGCGTGGCGACAACCGTTTCGGAGAGTAACGATCGCCCCGGCCCGCGGCAAAGATGCGAAAGCCGACCGATAGCCGCACAATTAGTCTCAGTTTGCCCGCAGCCAGGTTGACCCGGGTCTGTTAGCGGGCCGCAAACGGTGAACCTGCGCGCAAACTCGATTCCGTCACCTATCAACAGCGGTCCGACGCCAGAGAACTCGATCGCCGACCCGTCACGCCGTCCGGTGCTCAGATGTAACGTCCGACATCGCACGCAGATATGTGATCGGCAATCCATCGACACAGAAACGGGACGCCTCAATGACGCGCAAGTACACCGGAGCATCGTGGCTCTGACGGCACTTTCACTGAGCGCCGTCAGCTCCTTGTCCCCGCCATCGCCGCGCTCGTGCTGACAGGTTGCAGTAGCACCAACGGCGTCCCAACAGCAGAAAGCAGCACCATAACCGAGGTGCCTATCGCGCCACCCACCGATTCGGCGGTTCCGATCGGAGCCGCACAGGATGTCACCGACGACGACGTGACGACTCGCATCACCGTTCAAACCCTCACCCCTGCAATAGGATCGAAATACGGCCTCCCCGCCGCCGGCGAACTGCAGCAGATCACAGTCACATTGGAAGGCATCCGAGGGACCACAGACGTCAATCCCCTCTACTTCACAGCCAGGGCGGCTGACGGCACCTCCTACGACGCAGCACTCGGGACCGTCGACGGGCAACTATCGACAGCAATCGTCACATCGGGCGACCTCCTCAAAGGAGTTGTCGCCTTCGATGTCACCGGACCCCCGATTGCATCCATTCGCTACAACGGTGCCCTCGGAGACGAGTTGGCGAAGTGGGTCGGACAATCAACAGCATCCGCGCCATCGGCAGCCCCCTCGTCAGCCACCGCACCTACGCCATCGACCGAATCGGCGAGAGGCGACCTCGGCCTTGACTCCACCATCTCAGTCCCGTCGTGTGACGGCACAGGAATCGTCGTGCTGTATTCAGCCACCAACCCCAACAGCTACGCGGAAGAGGTTGCCGCGCAACTCCTCGCCAACCCAGGCTCGCAGTACCTGCGCACCGACAATTCCTGCGCGTCGCTTCGACAAGCCACAACCGACGGGAATCCTATCTATGCCGTCTACCGCGTCGCCGGCACTACCGAACCCGAGGTGTGCGCCGCGGTGAAAGCATCCGGCGGCGACTCGTACGGAAAGTGGCTCGACACCACCACGGACCCGAGCTACATCATCCCGTGCTGAACCCGAACGCCGAGTGCTAGCGCACACCGCAAAGACACTGCGCTGCTATCGGATGTGGCCGGAAGAAAAACCGCTGCCAACCATTTAGTCCCAGTACGCAACTCGATACGGACCTCGCCGGACTCCGTAGCTACTTGACAGCGAACCAGCCGAATCAAGTGGCTCCGTCCGCTCAGGTCCACTCACTCGGCTAACGCAGATTTCCGGACACCAGTGGACTCGTCTGGACACGCCCTCGGCGTGGAGTTCGACCCTGTAACTACCGAGTAGTGACACTCCCGCGGCACGCACACAAAAAGGCGGCTCCGGATCTCTCCGAAACCGCCTTTGACCTGCATCTATGTGTCGGGCTGACAGGAATTGAACCTGCGACCCCTTGACCCCCAGCTAGATTGGCCATATTTCGATGGTCCCACCCGGACGCACCGCACAGACCTTGACCAGGCGTTTTTGTCCGAACCGGTTCACGTCGATCCACCCCCGGTTGAATCGAGTAGTGACACGGTCGCGGCACGCTCGAACACCGATTGCTCCATGCGGATCCACCGAAGTCCCCACACAACACTCGGGGCCCACCGCTACGAAAACTCACTGAACCACCGACCCACGATGGTCTATTACCCAGGCGGCGGGGGCGCCCCCGCGAGCTCAGCCGGCGATTCCGTACGTGTTGAGGACATAGGAAAACTCGTCTTACTGGGTGAAGTACGACATTCGACTCCCGAGCGGTGCGGCTCAGGCTGAGGAGACACGACAAGACTTTGCGTGCTCGACCGTGTGCATAGTGACTGCCCCTACATCGAAGCCCGCGTGAACTGGTTGATCAATGTGCCAAACCGTACCGGTCTGAGGAGGCAACCGGCATCGAGCCCGGTCCAAAATGAAGCTGGCGGAGGGCGTCTGACTCGTCAAGCAGCAGATATTAAGTCCGGAAGGATAGATTCTGATGGATTCCCGTGAATCCATATTTCTCTGCACAACAACAAGTTTCGTACATTCCAGTCCGTGCCCGTTCATCCTGGTATGTACCGACTTGTGTCACTCTCGTGTCATCGCCGACCACACCTCGGACCCCTTTGGACCCACTTGATCCTTGCCGGACCGTGATGGAACAGCGGGCCCAATCAGACAGCCTTGCCTTATGCCCGAATATCTGTTGTGAGCTAGATTGTGTCAACGAGTTGAGCCTTTACGGTCGCGGTCACCTACGGCGGGCAGCCAACGGTCGGCTCTGAGACAGCAGCATTCTTGAACCTCCTCTCACCGTCCGGATTCGCTGCTCTTCAGAATTGCGGCAAGGCGGTTTGCGTGCGCCACCCTGGCACGCTGATCTGCAGCCTGGTACATACTGGCACCGTGTCTCGACATCCAACCCCGCCCGCTCTTTCCTCGATCGCATCTCTCTGCAACACCGTGTCACTAACGATCAACGAGTTGGCTTACTCGCCATACTGCGAGCCTGGGTTCAGCCTGGACGAGGTCGATGACGAGTACGGCACAGCAGCAGTACCTGATCCGCTGACCAACGCGCACAAACTGATTCGATTCTTCCTTTTGGGCGCGGGGGACAATCTCTACGCAATCGGCAAACTATTGGACCTGCCCTCGCCGATGCTGGTGTCACCAGCTGTACTGGCACGCGCAACCGCGGAGTATTCCAGTCGAGCTGCCTATCTCGCAGAAGCATCTGAAACTCCGTTGGTGCGCATGTCGAAGATGGCTGCTTTGTTCGCTGACGGCTTCAAGAGCTACGACATCCACGGCCCGTCAGCGGCACCTGCCGAGGTTGCTCTAGCGAAGGGAATAGGCGACTGGAGAGCGGCGAACCCCATCGTTGCCGAAGATCAAAATACCGCAGTCCTATCAAGCATTCGTTGAGAAGCTTGCACCGAGCCTGGCCCCACGCGAGTTTCCACTACTGCACAGGTTGGTGCATGCAAACGCTGTCGCCATCTCGATCACCACCCTGTCTGCGCAGCTTGACTCATACTCGAAAGTCACCGAATCCTGGAGGCACGGACTGTTCGCTTCGATGTGCGGGTTGATGTCCATCGCCAAGGTTCGCGAGCTCTGGCAGTTCGACATGGAGCCGGTACAACTTTGCGTCACGCTTTACTACGACGCCGAACGCACTTACAACCGTTACCTCTGGGACCTCTCGCGTACTCAAGGATTCGAACCCTCCGAGCCACGCCCGTAAAGACAGTCGTGCACGCGGCGGCCTGAATCACTCAACCCCACGAGTCAACTGAAGTGGGTAGTCCCGACCGATGGCGAGCGTCCGCGTACGCCCGAGGCCGGTTCATAGACGTCCCCGACCTCGAGTCGGGTGAATCGAGGTCGGTGTACGAGGGTGGCTACCACTCGGCCTTCTCACCCGACGCGATCCCGGTCACCCAGTAGCTGGGTGACTCGAACCCGGCTGGGGCCGAGCTATGCGTTCGGCACCGTGAACTCGCGAACGTCGGCGTCGATGATCGCGGCGGTCTGCTCGGAGTCCGGACCGGATCCACGAAATTCATGCAATTGTTGTTCGGTCGCCCAGCGTTCGTATACGTTGATTCGAGCAGGTTCGACAAGGTCCGCCCCGAGTGCGAAGTCGATGCACCCGGGGGCAGTGCGAGCCAGCCGGACCACCTCGGCGCAGTCGTCGAGGTAGTGCTGTCGGTCGGTCGGGTCTACGGTCAGGTATCCGGCAACTATGATCATGTGAATACAGACACAATCTGCACGCATAAGTCACCGCCAAATCGCGGACTGCATAGCCGTGTCCGCAGATCTGTACGGCCAGTCTAGTACGCATGATCAGCAGTAGAGTGTTGCAGCCCTAGCCACCGATGCGCAGGGGCCGATCCAGGAAGTTCGTACATGCTCTGTCGCGCAATGGATTGCGAGGTTCCATGGGGCGGGTCGGGGCGTGCGGTGACAACGCCGCGATGGAGTCGTTCTTCGCGCTCGTGCAGAAGAACGTCCTCGACCGCCAGCGGTGGTCGATCCGCGAGCAACCACGGCTGACGATCGTGACATGGATCGAGAAGACCTACCACCGCAAACGCCGTCAACGACCCCTCGGCAAGCGCACTCCCATCGAATTTAAGACAAGCAACCGGACCGGACACGCGGCCTGAATCACTCAACCCCACGAGTCAACCGAAGTGGGGGCAGTCCCATAGCTCAATACAACGGCCCGAATTTATCTAAGTCGAAAGCAACCCGGCCGTTCGACTTTACCCACGCACGCGCACGGACCGGTACTGCGACTACCGCTAACTTGCGCTGTGTTCGGTCGGGCCGAAAAGCGTTTGTTAATCGTCCAACCTCGACCACTTCACCTTGGATTACACTCTCGACACCGTGGACCGCACCGGATACCAGGGGACTTTGCATCTTGGAGATTGAATCCACCGCACATACTCACAACGATCCGCGAGGACGCGGGAACTTTGTGAGCAGACTCGGAGGGTCCGGCTTGCGTCGTCAAGTCAGACAGGCCGAGACGACGTTTGCGGGAGTGTCGAATACTGTTCCCGCAACTCGTTCTTGCGGATCTTGCCCGTCGGGTTGCGCGGGATCTCGTCGACGAGGATGTAACGCTTGGGGATCTTGTACCGCGCGAGCCGGCCGCCGAGACCCTTCGCGATGGAATCGATGTCGACGCCTGCTCCCTCGACCACAGTGATTGCGGCAACAGCAGATTCGCCCCATTTGTCGTCGGGTACACCGAACACCGCGCAACTGTCGATCCCGGGCAGTTCGAGAAGTGCCGCTTCGACCTCGGCGGGATAGATGTTCTCCCCGCCCGAGATGATCATGTCCTTGAGCCGATCGACGATCGTGACGAATCCTTCCGCGTCGGCAATTCCGATGTCGCCGGTACGTAGCCAACCGTCGTCGAACACGTCGGCAGTCGCATCGGGACGGCCCCAGTATTCCTTCATCACGTTGGGACCCTGGATCTGGATTTCACCCCGCTCCCCCGGCCCGACCGGTTGCGACATCGCGTCGACGATCCTGACGTCGGAGAACGTGTGGGGCACACCCGCTGTACCCATTTTGCGTTCGGCATCGACGGCAGCGAGCATCGTTGCGCCAGGGCCACTTTCCGTCAAACCGTATCCTTGACACATCTTGATGCCTCGTTCGGAATACGTACGGAGTGTGCGCGGCGGCACCGGTGCGGCGGCGACAACCACCCGGCGCAGCGAGGTCAGATCCGTGTCGTCCCACGCAGGATGCGACACGAGCGAGTCCAAGATCGTCGGTACTCCGAACGTGTACGTGACCGAACGTGTTTCGACGAGCTCTAGCACACGTCCGGCGTCGAATCCCTCCTCGATGACAACCGAGCCACCCTTGAACAGGACGGGTAGTGCAACCATATCGAGCGCGGCGGTGTGGAACAGCGGAGCGCAGACCAGTGCCACCTCGTCGCTGCACAGGTCAAGATCGAGGACCGCGTTGAGGACGGCGAACAACACGTTGTCGTGCGTCATCACGACACCCTTGGGTTTACCGGTAGTACCGGAGGTGTACATGACGAAGCATAGATCCGCACCCTCCACAGCCTCGTCGATGCGGGTCGACGGGGCAGCCGAAATCAGCGACTCGTACTCCTCGCCCAGCGTGAGTCGACGCGTGGGGCCGTCACCTGCCGACGACGTCGCGACATCCTCCAATGCCTCGGAGTGCACCAATACCGACAGGCCCGAGTCCGCCACTGCGAAGCCGACTTCCGGTGCTGTCAACCGGGCATTGAGGGGTACGAAGATCGCTCCGAGCACGCCGCAGGCGAACAGCACTTCGAGATAGGCCGGATGATTCGTGGACAACAGCCCGACTCTGTCTCCGGGGCTCACCCCCAGCTCCCGCAGACCGTGCGCGAGCCGGGTGGTGCGCTCGTCGAGTTGTTCGTACGTCGAACTCTGCCCGCGGAACTCGATCGCGGTGGCTCGTGGGCACTGCCTGGTGCGTCGACGGATCCACGACCCGACACCTTGATTACGCATCTCGATCTGTTCCTCTCGGGTCCGTGATCTCAGTCGAACATGCGGTAGACGGCCTCGACGACGACCGCGGGTCGCTCGCTGCCTTCAAGCTCGATCGTCCCGGCGACGGTCAACTGAGCCCCGCCCTTGGGGAGCTCCTCGTAGCCCTTCAGAGTCGCGGCCAGACGCACTCGGCCACCGGCGGGGACCGGGTTGGTGAACCGGACCTTGTTCAGGCCGTAGTTGATCTTCGTGGTCACGCTGTCGACGACGAGCACTTCTTCCCACATCGGAATGATCAGCGACAGGGTCAGATAGCCGTGGGCGATCGGGCCACCGAAGGGGCTCTCGGCCTTGGCACGCTCGGGATCGACGTGAATCCACTGATGGTCGTCGGTGGCGTCGGCGAAGGTATCGATTCGCGGCTGCGCAACCTCGATCCACGAGCTGGTTCCCAATTCGGTGCCTTCGAGGTTCTTCAACTCGGCGAGAGTGGCGACGCGCGTGGTCATGGTGTCTCCTTGGCGGACAGGCCGAGTGCGGCCAGTGCATTGGTCTTGAACACGAGTGAACGGATCTCGTCCTTGATGTCGAGCTCGGCGAAGTCCTTCATCCAACGATCCGGTGTCAGCACCGGAAAATCGGAACCGAACAACACCTTTCGCTTCAGCATGGAATTTGCCGCCCGCACCAACTGGGGCGGGAAGTACTTCGGTGACCAGCCCGACAGGTCGATGTACACGTTCGATTTGTGCGTGGCGATCGAGATCTGCGCATCCGCCCAGGGCACCGCAGGGTGCGCCATGATCACCGTCAGATTCGGGAAATCCGCAGCGACATCGTCGAGCAACATCGGATCCGAGTAGCGCAACTTGATGCCGTGCCCACCGGGAAGTCCCGCGCCGATACCGGTCTGGCCGGTGTGGAACAGCGCGGGCACACCGGCCTCGGTGATGGCCTCGTACAGCGGATAGAAACGCCGATCGTTCGGCTCGAAGCCTTGCATGCTGGGGTGGAATTTGAAGCCGCGAACACCGAACTCCTCGACGAGGCGATGCACCCGCCGCACCGCTGCTTTGCCCTGCCATGGATCGACCGAGCCGAAGGGAATCAGCACGTCGTTGTGGCGGGCCGCCCCCTCTGCAATTTCTTCCACCGAGTTCGGCGAATGCCCGGACGCTGCACCGGCATCGACGGTGAACACCACCGCAGCCATGCTGCGGGCGCGGTAATACTCGGCGATCGCGTCGATGCCGGGGGTGCGCTCTTCACCCGACTTGAAGTATTTCTCCGACGCCGCCATCAACTCGTCGTCGAGCGAACGGTGCCCGCAACCGTCGATCTCCACATGGGTGTGCACATCGAGTGCGACGATCGCGTCGAAGTCGATGGCGCACTGATATTTCGAGCTCATCGCGCCGGCTCGACGGGGAGATTCTCGCCGACCGACTCGAGGCTGTTCGCGAACGTCGACGGCCACGCAGCGGCGATGTCCTCGGCCGACCAGCCACCGTCGTGGTAGCTCGTGGCGATCATGTCCGGATGCGTCCACAGCGCCAGACGATCGCCGCCGATCGCGAATGCCTGACCGGTCACATCTGCACTCGCATCGCCCGCCAGGAACGAGACGATCCCTGCCGCGTCCGCAGGGGTGCCGAAGCCGAGTTCACGACGGGCGAACGGCGGCAACGCATCTCCGTTACGCATGGCCTCGATGTACGGCTGCAGGAACGGCACGCTCTCGGTCATCGCCGTGGCCGCCACCGGGCACACCGCGTTCACGGTGACACCTGCACGCTGGAGCTCCATCGCCCAGGTACGCACCATGCCGACGATCCCAGCCTTGGAACCGGAGTAGTTGGTCTGGCCGAAGTTTCCACGCTGGCCGGCCGGAGAGCCGATGCACACGATCCGGCCACCCTCCCCCTGAGCGCGGAAGTGCACCGCTGCTTCACGTGCACAGGTGAACGTGCCGCGAAGGTGAACGTTGACCACGGCGTCGAAGTCGTCGTCGGTCATCTTCCACAACACCTTGTCGCGCAGGATTCCGGCGTTGGTGACCATGATGTCGAGGCGACCGAACGCCTCGACCGCCCCGGCAACCAACGTCTGTGCGGTCTCGGTGCTGCCGACCGGCGCCACGACCGCCACTGCCCGTCCACCCGCGTCGACGATCGAGGAGACAGCCGCGTCTGCTATCGCCTGGTCCACATCGTTGATCACGACTGCTGCACCGTTGCGCGCGAGGTCCTGGGCATACGCCAGACCGAGGCCCTGCCCGCTACCGGTGACGACGGCGACCTTGTTGTCGAGATTCATAGCTCTCTCCTATTCGTGGTTTCCGACTGAGAGAACCATCAATAATTGAAAAAGTCAATGATTTACGTTTGCTAGAATTATTGCCGAAGCGAGGAGCCTCATGACCGACATCGCCCCCCTGTCCGACGACATCGGATTTCTGCTGACCCGAGCCGGAACGTCACTGACGGCCGCCGCCAAAACGGCATTGGCACCCCTCGATCTGCGCGTACGTTCGTATTCCGCACTGGCCCTGGCCTGCGAGCATTCGGGCGGACTCGGGCAGCGACAGCTCGCCGAGGAACTCGGCCTCGACCCCAGTCAGATCGTGGCGTTGGTCGACGATCTGGAGGTCCGCGAACTGATCACCCGACGGGTCGACCCCACCGATCGACGAAACAAGCGAATCGACGCCACCGACGCCGGTCGCGAGCTGTGCGTCGACGCGCAACGCGCGCTGGCATCGACGCAGACAAACATCTTGTCCACCCTTGGCGACCAGGGTGTACGCGAACTACGCCAGGCGCTGCGCATGATCGTCGACTGAGCAGAGCCTGCAATCACCGCACGGGCGAACGCTGCGAACCACTTGCCACTAGAGCCCTGATCGTGATGATCATTCCGGTGTTCGATCGCAGACACCATCGTCACGGTTCGTCGAGGATTGAAGCCGATCGATCAGATCGATTCCGGCGGTGGCCCAATCAATCTCAGATACACCACGAGCAATCATTCCCGAATAGCTGAAGGCCTTGTAGGCGATGATCTTCTCGTGCTCCGATTCGGGGCGAGCCTGGAGTCGCCGCAAGATCGCAGGATCGGTCCGGTCCACGATGCCCGCTCGCACCGAGGTAAGCAGAGCAACCTGCTCTGTGTAGTAGGCGATATGCGTGCGAAGAATAAATCGCCCCTCGTCGGGGTCCGTCCATTCCAGGTATGCGGCTTGCATATGGTGCGCATCGCGCTCAGGAGTATGTTCCAACGGCGTGGACATCCAGCGCCGAAAGTCTTGGACGCCGGCGGCGGTGATGCGATATTGAGTCTTGGTGCTACGCGGTCCCCAGCGGATCTGCACTCCCTCGATCAGCCCATCGGCCTGCATCCGGCGCAGTTCGGGGTAAATCTGCGAGTCCGGCGCATGCCAGACATGGCCGACTGAACCACGAAATCTCTTCGCCGCGTCGTATCCGGTCACGGGACCGGCCGTAAGCAGTGCCAACAGCGCGTATCGGAGACTCATATCCCCTCAGAGGTTCGGCGATGCATTGCCAAACACTACATACATAGTTACTGTGTGCGTCACATCACTCACTAACTATGACAGTAGTTATTGGGAACACTGACCCTGCAAGGACATGACATGACCGATCTCGGCCCGGGCGGAGCAACCGCCAAGAACATGGCCTATCCCTCGAATGCGTGGTACGTCGCCGCCTGGGACTACGAACTGACCTCTGCGGGGCTGATCTCACGCACCATCGCAGGAACGCCGATGGCGCTCTACCGCACGGCGGGGGGGCGCCCCGTGGCATTGGCCGACGCTTGCTGGCATCGGCTGGCCCCGCTCTCGAAGGGAACCCGGGTCGGCACCGACGAAGTCCAGTGCCCGTATCACGGACTTCGATACAACTCGGCCGGGCGCTGCACGAGCATGCCAGCGCAGGACACGATCAATCCCTCAGCGATGGTCACATCGTTCCCGGTGCAAGAGCGCTACCGATACGTTTGGGTCTGGCCGGGCGATCCCACACTGGCCGACCCGGCAATGATCCCCGACATGTTCCAGATGGACTCGGTCGAATGGGCGGGCGATGGCCGCACCATCGAAGTGAACGCCAACTGGCAGTTGGTCCTGGACAATCTCATGGACCTCACCCACGAAGAGTTCGTCCATTCATCCACGATCGGCCAGGACGAACTGAGCGAATCCGACTTCGAGGTCACCCACGACGAACGCACGGTTACTGTGACGCGATGGATGCGGGGTATCGATCCTCCACCGTTCTGGCTCAAAAACATGCGGGACAAATTTCCCGACTTCGGCGGGAAGGTTGATCGCTGGCAGATCATCGAATTTCAAGCACCGGGGACTATCCGTATCGATGTCGGTGTCGCCAAAGCCGGTACCGGGGCACCGGATGGTGACCGGAGCCAAGGCGTGAATGGTTTCGTCATGAACACGATTTCGCCCGTCGACGAGAAAACAGCGCTGTACTTCTGGGCGTTCATGCGCAACTACCGGCTCCAGAGCCAGACCATCACAACGCAGCTTCGAGACGGTGTGCACGGAGTCTTCGGCGAAGACGAGGCAATGCTCACTGTGCAGCAGACCGCCATCGATGCCAACCCAAGCCACGAGTTCTACAACCTGAACATCGACGCCGGCGGAATGTGGGTTCGCCGCATCATTCAACGGATGATCGAAGCCGAACGTGCACACACCGGCAACCTGGACGCATTCGCCGCGGCAACGGTGAAGTGACATGACCGACAACAAAATCAACTGGCAACGCGGCACGATCCTGGCCGTCGAGCCCGCTGCTGAGCACATCGCGAAAATCGTCATCGGGACCGAAGAGCCTCACCGCGTCGTGCCCGGATCACACGTAGACATCCGGATCGACACAGGTAGCGTCCGTTCCTACTCGGTCGTCTCAGGAGCCAGCGACGGTCGAAGCATCACGTTGGGCGTGCACCTCTCCCCGACGTCACGTGGGGGTTCGCATTTCATGCACACCCTCGTACCCGGCGACGACCTGGCAGTGACCGCGCCGCTGCAGAATTTTCCGCTTCGTATCGGTGCCCCCCGGTACGTCCTACTCGCAGGAGGAATCGGGATCACCGCGATAGCGGCGATGGCGGCCGCCCTTCGCCGTATCGGCGCGGATTACCGGTTACACTACGTCGGTCGCAGCCGCAAAGGTATGGCATTTCTCCCAGACCTCGTTGCAACGCATGGAAACAGACTCTCTCTCCATGTCGACGACGAGGGAACAGGACTGGACGTCTCCGCTGTCGTTGCAGACGTCGACCAATCGGCCGAGTTGTACATGTGCGGGCCGATCCGGCTGATGGATGCGGTCCGGCGAGCATGGATCGATCGGGACCTGCCGTTACCGAACCTACGGTACGAAACATTCGGCAACAGCGGGTGGTTCGAGGCACAGGAGTTCATCGTGAACATCCCGCGCTTGGGCATCGAAACTACTGTCGCCGAGGGTGATTCATTGCTCGATGCACTCGAACGTGCAGGAGTCGACATGATGTTCGACTGCAGAAAAGGCGAGTGCGGGCTGTGTCAGGTCGACATACTCGACGTTCGAGGCAGTGTCGACCATCGCGATGTTTTCTTCAGCGAACTTCAGAAGGATGCCTGCCGCAAAATGTGCTCGTGCGTCTCGCGTGTCGCGAAATCTGATGGTCCGACCGTACTTACCCTCGACATCCCATGAGCTCCGGCTCGCCGTCAACGCGGATTCCACCTCGGTCCCGGTGACTTGTTCGATCATCGAAGGCTTTGCTACAAGGGTATTTCGTGACGATCTAAACGGTCGGTTCAGGCTTCTACTGCATTTGAGCGGTGAATTTTCCGTCAAAATTTTGTCTGACTCGTGTCGCCGAATTTGCCGAGGTGCGCAACGCTCACCCGACCGACGGTCTACGTGGAGTACGTAGCCGAAACGGAGGTTCTGGTCATGAGGGTCTTCGGCACCGCCCAGGCTAGAGGACCGGATAGAGGGACTGCCCCAACTGTGGTCGAGACCTGAGCTAGGAGGATCGCTCCTCACGTAGGAAGGATGTTGCTATGCCAAAGGCCTTCCCCAACGAGTTTCGCGGGACATCATCGCCGTCGCAGTGACTGCAGAGCAGCACCGCCCATTCACGACGACCTCGTGGCGGTCCTCGACCACACATCGGCAGCCACGAACCGTCGAACCGCGGAAGCGACCGACCCAGCGCCCTTGCCGAGAACGATCGAGTAGTGGTTGACGTCATCGATGTCAGCGAACTGCATGTGTGGAATCAGATCGCGGTGCGTGTCGAGCACGTCTTCGGCGTAAAGTGATTGGTCGTTCTGGAGCCCGCGAGGAGCCCTCAGGAACAACACCGGTTGCGTGATAGTACGCAAGGCACCGGGCACTGTCTCTCCGCGCATGTCGCTTTCGGTGTCGGCGACCACGGCGTCGATCTTGCAACTCGACCGAAATCCACCGACATCGGCAATCAGGTCTGTGTCGAAATAGCGCTCGAAGTAAGGCGACCAGTCGTCAGCCATGGCGGGGTGTGCACGCCAGAAGTCGATGTAGTCGTCTCGGGATAGGTAAGTGGTGGAGAGTCGGTCCATTGCCGGGCCGATCACCGCGGAGATGAGATCTTCAATAGGAAGTGCTGCGAGGGGGCCCAGATCGAGCGGTAAGCCACCGTCCACCAGGACCACCTCGGCAACCAACTCGGGGTAGCGAGCGGAGAGGACTGCTGCGACGAACCCGCCCATGGAATGCCCCACTACGGTGACCGGGCCCTGCGCGTGCATGTCGATGACGGTTGCCACATCGTCCGCGTGGGATGTCATCCCGTACGGTCCTTCGACGTCGCGGCTGCCGCCTCGACCGCGCAGATCTGGTGCCAACAGGGTGAAGTCGTCACCGAGTTCGTCGGCCAACGCGTGAAAGCAGGCATGATTGGCCGTGACGCCATGAAGCGCCAGAATAGTGCGCGGCCCGGTTCCCCAGCGTCCGACTGTCAGGTCACCACCTGCGACGGGGACGGTGAACAGATCGAACTCTGAATCAAACATGTGATTCTTCGTTCAAATTCGCGACGAGCTGTGCTTTCAGGACGCTGCGGCGGACCTTGCCGGCGTCGTCTCGGAACGGATGCTCGGAGATGGTGAACGAGCGCGGCACCTTGTACGAGGCCAGAATTCGCTGCATATGGGAACGAAGCTCGACAGGCTCGACGTAGCTGCGAAGCTGCACGAACGCGTGCGGGACCTCCCCCATCTCGTCGTGGGGACGGCCTACGACGCACGCGTCGAGGATCGCGGGGTGTTCCATGAGGGCGCTCTCTATTTCGGCCGGGTACACGTTCGCTCCGCCGACCAGTATCATGTCGGTTTCGCGGTCGCCCAGGTACAGGTAACCGTCCACGTCGGTCCAGCCGACGTCGCCGAGGGTTTCCCAGCCCTGTTCGTCGACAGTTGCTGATGCGCCGATGTATTCGTACGTCGGCGGGGTGCCAGGGGTACGACGCATCCAGATGCGTCCGACCTGACCGCTCTCGACGACCGATCCAGAATCGTCCCTGACCTGGATCTGGCCCGCGACGGCGGTGCCGACAGAACCGGGGTGCGTCAGCCAGGAGTCACCGCGGATGGTGGTGAGGGCCTGAGCTTCCGTGCCGGCGTACAACTCCCAGACTTTCTTTGCCCCGAGCCAAGTGATGAACCAGTGCTTGAGCTCCCGGGGGCACGGTGCAGCCATGTGCATCAGGACCTGGATGCTCGACACGTCGAACCGTTCCCTTACGTTGCTGGGAAGGTGCCGAACTCGCCCCATCATCGTCGGAACGGCGTAGATCCACGTAACGTGATGGCGCTCGACCTGTGCGAGTAGTTCTTCCGCGTCGAAGCGGGGCATGACCACGACGTGAGCACCCCGCAGGAGCGACAGTGTGGCCGCCATGAACGGTGCATTGTGCGACATCGGTGCCGTGATCAGGGACGTACCGTCTTCGCCGGGAAGGTTGAGGATGTCCGCGAACGCCTCGATGGACTCCCACACTCCGGGCGTTCCAGCCAGTATGATCTTCGGGCGACCGGTGCTGCCGCCCGATGTCGGTGCTTTCCACGCCGGTGGGACCTGAGGGGGGAGCGGGTCCGCCGACGTGGAAGGCACCGAATCGACGTCGATGGAAACGATCTCGATTCCCGTCGGGAACAGCGCAGGATCGAGCCCGATGACGACTCGAGGACGGGAGAGGCGAAGGATTTCGGTCAACTCACGTTCGGGCAGCTTCGGACTCAGCGGTTGAGGAACGGCACCGAGAGCCCAGATCGCGCACGTCGCGACAATGTGGTTCAGGTCGTTCGGGAGCACGATGGCGACCAAGTCGCCTCGAATGACTCCACGCGATTTCAAGTTGCGTGCAAGATATTCTGCCTGGGTCACAAGTTCGCTGCGCGTGATCGACGCACTCGAACAAGTGGCCGCGGGCTTGTCAGGGAATGCTTCGGCAAGGCCCCGGACACGCTCGAAAAGAGGCGTTTCGATCGTGTTCATGTTCACTATGCCTTCGTTTGCGCGGACTTGTGGAGGAAATCGATGACGGCGTCGCAGGTCGCCTCAGAGTCAGTGGCCATGAAGTTGTGGCCGGCGCGCGGGAACACGACACTCGACGAATTCGGGATGAGGTCTGCTAGCTCAGTGCCCCAAGCCAGCGGGATCACCTGGTCGAGCGCACCATGGAGTACGAGAGTTGTGTGTCGCAGCGCCCTCAGGTCGTCGGGACGCACAGTGTTCGTCGACATCGCGTGGGCTTGTCCGATCAGCCCCTGGTAGCTGGTTCGCTCTCCCGCCAGCACAGTCAGGTCGCGTCGAATGTCAGGGGTAGCGCGGATTTGTCCGTACAGCAATTTGCGCCCGGCAAAGTTCGTCAGCCTGTCCGGGATGCGGTAGCCGAGACGTCGAAGTGGTGTGACCCTGGTTCGTTCGGCGGTGAAGAGCCCCGTGCAGCCCAGCACGAGACGGTCGACGCGCTCGGGGTGAGATACGGCGAGGTCTTGGGCGATGGCCCCACCCATGGAAACACCGAAAACGTGGGCACGCCGCACACCGGCAGCATCGAGGACAGCGAGAGCATCTGCGCTCATCGCCGACAACGTATACGGCTGAGATGGCGTCGCACTTTCCCCTGCACCTCGATTGTCCAGAGCGATGACGCGAAACTCTTGCCGTAGTCGCTCGATTACGGGATGCCACATTCGGCGGGACCACCGGTGCCCCATGACCAGCAGTAGGTCCGGTCCGTCCCCGGTTTGGTCCCAAGCTATCCGCGTGCCGGTGGTATCTACGAAGCTGGCCACGGTGCCACCATCCTCATAACCAGAGCTGAATAGTGGTCTGCAAGCGCGTCTGCGTTCACCGGAACTGAATCGCTCGGGAACCAGTGAGCGGCCTGCCGCCCGAGGGCTGCCACCGCCGCAGCAGTCACGTCCACACGTAGGAGCTGAAACTCGCCCGAGGCCTGACCACGCTCGAGGATGTCGATCAACATCGCCACAGCCTGACTCCGCAGCGCGAGGGCGGGTGCCGCGACGGTCTCGGGCAGCGCATGCATCTCGGCATTCGCTACGACGGCGAGGCGAGCGTACTCACAATGGAAATGGACGTGTGCCCTGGCGAGGGCTTCGAGTTGCGCACGTGGGTGGCCGGCGCTGCTTAGAACGGCCTTCAGGAGGCGGGCGTGATGCGCGCGATGTCCAATCGTCACCAATTCGACCAGGATCGCTTCCTTGCTCTCGAAGTGGGAGTACAGGGTCGCCGAGTTCAGCTTGACAGCAGAAGCGATATCCCGGATGGACGTCGCCCCGTATCCGACCTCGGCGAAACGGTCCAGGGCCGCGAGAACTATGCGTTCCCGAGTTCCGCTGAACTCGAATTCAGGCGGCAAATGCCCGTTTGCTGGAGTGGAGCTGACACGGGCCGTCAGAATGCTCATGAACCTACCGATCGATTGGTCAAACTATATTTCAGGTGCTCGTAGCCGTGAATGCGAAAGTACACAGCCAATCGATCGATTGCAATCGTCCGAGGAATTCCTGTTGGTTCTGGCCGAGTGGTCTGAGCCATCAGTCGTCGCGGACGGTTTCCAGTCCGCGGCGAGGCCTGCGAGGTCGGCGCGATCGGACACAAGCTTGGCGCGATCGGACACTGCGTTCGACCCTTTTGCCTTCTACGGTTGCATCATGGTCTTCACCGCATCCTCGATACCTGATCTCACCGGAATTCATGCCGTCGTGACCGGCGCGAACGGCGGTCTCGGGCTCGAGACGGCAAAAGCATTGGCAGCTAGGAACGCGCACGTGTTCATGGCGGTGCGCAACCGGGGCAAGGCCGAAGCGGCTGAGGCTGCGATCCGCGCGGAGAATCCCACTGCGGAACTAACATTGATCGATCTCGACCTGGGGTCGCTTGAGTCGATCGCCGCAGCTGCCGAGTCCATCCGCGCCGCGACTCCTGTGGTCGACCTACTGATCAACAACGCCGGTGTCATGGCCACACCGGAGGGTCGAACAGCTGACGGGTTCGAGACACAGTTAGGGACCAATCATCTCGGTCATTGGGCTTTGACCGCCCACCTCATGCCCGCACTGGTGGCTGCGAGAGGCGCTCGTGTCGTGAGCGTTACCAGCACCGCCCACCACATCGGCAAGCCGATCAACCCTGAGAACCCGCACCTCGAGGGCGTGTACACGCCGTGGGGTGCCTATGGACAGTCGAAGTTGGCGAACTACCACTTCGCGCTCGGCCTCGAACGAAAGTTCAGGGCCGCGAACGTTCGCGCCAAGAGCCTCATGGCGCACCCAGGTCTTTCGAACACGAACTTGCAATCGACAACCACCGCGCTCGGTGGAGCGGGCGGTTCGGGACCGTTCTTCGAGAAGGTCGCGAGGTTCACCGGCATGAAGGCCCCGGTGGGTGCACGCCCACAGCTACGAGCAGCTACCGACCCAAAAGCACTGGGAGGCCAGTTGTACGGTCCACTGTTCGTCAACAACGGCCCCGCCGTGCGTCGTCCACTCTTCCGTCCCGGTGCCGACGACGCCATCGCCGTCCTGTGGTCCGTGTCCGAACGCGAGACCGGGATACCTATGGTCATCTCGTGACCCGTGGATACCGGGTCGGTCCCGGACACGCGGTCATGATCATAGACCTCGGGATGGATCCCGCTCTTGTCCTGCAACACGTTCGGCTACCGGCTTCGGTGTTCGAGCAGGAGACGTGGCTGACGCCGGAGCAGTACTACAGTTTGTGGACCGTCGTGAACCAGGAGTTCCCTGGAGATGATCTTGCTGTCCACGTGGTGCAAGCACTCACCGTGGAGGCGTTCGATCCGGTGTTGTTCGCCGGTTTGTGTTGCGACGATCTGAGGTCCGCTGCCGCACGGATCGCGGTGCACAAGCGACTGATCGGACCGATGGAACTCGACGTGGCCGAAACTTCCGGCCGCCTGCGCTTGAGCATGCACTACGCCGGACCTCCGCCACCGGCGGTGGTCGTGGAGGCCGAGGTGCTCTTCTGGCTGGCATTCGTGCGGATCGGGACGCGGACGCGCGTACGCCCTCAGTCGCTGCACCTGCCCGCTCCACGAACAGACTCGGCACGGCTCGCCGCGTTCGTCGACGGCGCACCCATGGTCCGGTCGAAATCGATAGCCATCGACTTCTCGCCGACAGACGCGACAAGACCGTTCGTCACCCGCAACAGTGAGATGTGGTCGATTCTCGAGCCCGAACTCCGTCGTTCACTCGACGCTCTCACCGCTCGGGAGACAACCTCGGCACGAGTCTCCTTTGCTCTGATCGAGTCCTTGGCAGCCGGTGCCGACACCATTGCACACGTCGCGAAAGAACTGGCAGTGAGTCCGCGGACGCTGCAACGCCAACTGGCAAGTGAAGCCACCACCTTCGCGCAGATCCTTGCCACGACCCGCGAGCGTTTGGCTCTGCACTACCTGCAACACACGTCGCTGACCAACACAGAGATCGCGCTACTCCTCGGCTTCGACGAGCCGTCGTCGTTCCACCGCGCCTTCCATCTGTGGACGGGACAGACCCCGGGATCGAGCCGGATGGGCACGGAGATCGTGGCACAAGGGTGAGGTTTATCGCCTACGCCATCCTCGAACGGGAATACATACCGGCGGCGAGGATCAGGCGACGGCCTTCAGTCCCGGGAATTCGGCGCGAACTGGCTCGAATCCCGACCAGGCTGGCCCGATGGCCTGCGTCATACCGATCCCCAGCCGACGAGGACGCTTCGAAGGGTCTCCAGGGAGTTTCCGCGGAGCGGCACCGGACCCGTCTCGTCGACCTGAACGAGCACCGTGTTGCACACACTCACGCAGTTCGCATCGTCGAACAAGGCAGACGATGCGACGAAGGATGTCCGGCCGATACGTGCGACACCAACGCCTGTTCGGAGCACTGTGGGCCAGCGCGCCTCGGCCAGGAAATGGACGACGTTCTGCGATGCGACCAGGCGGATCGGTTGCGCCGGGTCGTATGCGCCGGGGAACACCCGCGCTACGAGTTCGGCGCGCGCATTCTCGTGCATCGACTCGAGAGCGATGTTGTTCACGTGGGCGTTCGCGTCCATGTCTGCATAGCGCGCAGAGATGGAACTGACCACCGGATATGCCGCGAAGACGCACCGCCGCGGATCCGGTCGCGCTGCCGTGTCCACAGGAACGTGTTGCGAGGGTCGGTCGTTCAATACCGTTTCCGTTCAGTAGGTAGCCTGGAAAGACCGGATCCCAACGGATACGGGAGCCACTTTCGTCCCGCCCACGTCGATGCAATAGATCGGACGCGTGGTTGCGGGGTAGACCTCGGCGTGAAATCCGAGCCCGGGCACACGAAGGGCGACGCTGCAGTTACCAGCGGCCGCCGTCGTCGTGTTCGGAGTCTTCGCAGGTGTCGTCAGAGGTTCAACCCGCGGCCGATGATCTCCTTCATGATCTCGGTGGTGCCGCCGTAGATCGTCTGGACGCGAGAGTCCATGTAAGCCTTGGCGATCGGGTATTCCTTCATGTAGCCGTAGCCGCCGTGCAATTGCAGGCACCGGTCGATCAGCTTGACCTGATTCTCGGTGGTCCACCACTTCGCCATCGCGGCTTCCTGGACTGTCAACTTGCCTTCGTTGAGCAGTTCGATGAACTTGTCCACCATGATTCGGGTGGCGGTGGTTTCGGTGGCCAACTCTGCCAACACGAATCGGGTGTTCTGGAACTTGCCGATCGATCTTCCGAATGCCTTGCGGTCGCGGCAGTACTGGATCGTCGCCTCGAGCGTGGATTCCATGGAGGCCGCGGCGACGACGGCGATCGAGAGCCGTTCCTGAGGCAGGTTCTGCATCAGGTAGATGAAACCCATGCCCTCTTCACCAAGCAGGTTGGCCGCAGGAACGCGCACGTCGGTGAAGCTGAGTTCCGCGGTGTCCTGGGCCTTCATACCGATCTTGTCCAGGTTGCGACCGCGCTCGAACCCAGGCATGTCTCGTTCGACAGCGAACAGCGAGAAACCCTGGGCACCCTTCTCCGGATCGGTAACCGCCACGACGATAATCAGATCGGCGTTGATTCCGTTGGTGATGAACGTCTTCGACCCGTTCAATATCCAGTCGTCGCCGTCGCGCACGGCTTTGGTCTTGATGCCTTGCAAGTCGCTCCCGGTACCCGGCTCGGTCATGGCTATTGCGGTGATCAACTCGCCCGAACAGAACCCGGGCAGCCAACGCTGCTTCTGCTCGTCGTTGGCCGAGGCGATCAAATACGGTGCTACGACGTCGTTGTGAAGCGAGAACCCGATACCGCTGTAACCGCCCGCCGTATTTTCCTCGGTGATGATGACACTGTAACGGTAGTCCGCGACGCCTCCACCGCCGTACTGCTCCGGTACGTCCATACCCAGGAAGCCCTGCTTCCCGGCCTCGACCCAGACGCCTCGGTCGACGATGTTCTGCTCTTCCCACTTCGCATGGTTGGGGGCTACGTGCTGTTCGAGAAACTTTCGGTAAGAGCTGCGGAACAGGTCGTGCTCGGGTTCGAACAAAGTGCGCATCATGATTCTCCTCGGCGTATATGTGGTCGGATGGTCTGGTGATCAGATTCGGAAGGGCCGGCGTCGACGACGATCGCGCACACTATCTTTGCTGCCTGATAGTCGCGTGATTCCATCGAGAGTGATTGCTCAACCTCGTCCGTGCCGAAGCTTCAGTGCCAGCACCGAGATCTTCACGTTCCGTGCTTTGCGGTTCATGGTCAGCAGATCGACTGGTGCTGCGAAGCCCTGCACAGTCAGTGATTTCACTGTGCTGAACTCGCGAAGGCCATCAGCTCCGTGAATGCGGCCGAATCCCGAGTCACCCGTTCCGCCGAACGGTAATGCCGGGACTGCCGCGAAGCCGAGCACCGAATTGACCGTCACTACACCGCAATCGAGCTTCTCGGCAGCGCGTCGACCGACAGCAGCATCCTTGGTGAACACCGATGCGCCGAGTCCGTACTTGGATGCGTTGGCGCGGGCGATGGCTTCCTCCAGATTGCGGACCTTGTTGACGACGACCGTGGGGCCGAACGTCTCTTCGGTGATCGCAGTGGAATCCTCGGGCACGTCGGTGAGAACAACCGGGTCGACGTACGGCCCGTGCAATGAATCGAGACCGCCGACAACGACTTTGCCGCCTTTGGCCAGGGCGTCCTCGATCTGGCCGCGGACGATGTCGCTCTGCTTGCCCAGCGTCATCGGGCCGTAGGACGAGGTCTTTGTTCCGCCGGGCTTCAAAGCCCTGACAGCGGAGGCGAATTCGGCAACGAATCGGTCGTACACCGGAGCAGCGACATAGATGCGTTCGACGCCCGCGCAGGTCTGGCCGGCATTGCCCATCGCGCCGAACGTCGCGAACTCGACTGCTGCAGCGATGTTCGCGTCGGAGTCGACCAGCATGGCGTCTTTGCCGCCGCATTCGGCGACCAGAGGGGTCAACGATTTCGCGCACGTGGCCATCACCTTCTTGGCCGTAGCGGTGGACCCGGTGAAGGCAATCTTGTCGACGCCGGATTCGACCAGGGCTGTACCGGTGGACCCGTCGCCGGTCACGGTCTGGAAGACCGGATGCGGGGCGGCCAGCGACGCCCACTTCTCGGCCAGCCACACTCCGACGCCCGGCGTGAGTTCGCTCGGCTTGAACACGACGGTGTTGCCTGCGGCCAGTGCGTAAGCGATCGAACCCATCGGCGTAAAGACAGGGTAGTTCCAAGGACCGATGACGCCGACGACACCGAACGGGCGGTATCCCACATACGCCTTCTGATTGACGGCCAGCAGACCCGATCCGACCTTGCGCTGTTTGAGGGTCTTCTCGGCGTTGCGTGCCGCCCAATCGATGTGTTCGACGCCCAGCTGGATCTCCAGGATCGCGTCGTCGTCGGGCTTGCCGGTTTCGGCGGTGATGACGGCGGCGAGGCTCGCTGCGTCGCGGGCAATGGCGGATTTGTATTTCAGCAACCATGTTCTGCGGCCTGCGAAGCCGAGTGCGTCCCACCACGTAGCGGCAGAGCGCGCGCGGGCCACCGCGAACTCGACGTCGGCCGTATCTGCGATCGGATATGTCGCGAGTGCGAGACCCGTTCTGGGATCCAGACTTTCGAAGGTTCGCTCGTTCACTCGATCTATCTGATCTGTCATGGTCTGTGTCCTCCAGCGGATCGCATCACATCGTTCTGTGTGATGGGTGTTGTCTGTTATGCGCTCGATCTACGAGTAGATGGCCTCGATGTCGCTGCCACGCTCGGAGTGGATGATGTTGCGCTTGAGCTTCATCGTCGGGGTGAGCTCTCCGGTTTCGACGGTGAAGTCGTTCTCGAGGATCGTGTACTTCTTGATCTGCTCCGGGTTCGAGACCTTCTTGTTGGCCTCGGCCACGGCCTTGTCGATCTCGGCGACGAGGTCGGCGTTCTTGGACAGTTCCGAGAACGGGATGTCGGCGGAGAGGTTGTGGCGTTCGAGCCAACCCGGCATCGCCTCGGGGTCGAGGGTGATCAGGGCACCGATGAATGGCTTGGCGTCGCCGACGACGAGGCATTGACTGATGATCGCGTTGGCGCGCAGGGCGTCCTCGAGTACTGCGGGCGCGACGTTCTTGCCGCCTGCGGTGACGATGATCTCCTTCTTGCGGCCGGTGATCGAGACGAAGCCCTCCTGGTCGATCGCGCCGAGGTCACCGGTGTGGAACCAGCCGTCGACGATCGCTTCGGCGGTGGCCTTCTCGTTGTGCCAGTAGCCGCTGAACACCACCGGGCCCTTGAGCAGCAGTTCGCCGTCCTCGGCAACCTTCACCGCGTGGCCGTCGATGGGCTTGCCCACGGTGCCGACGCGCTGTTCCTTGGTGGTGTTGACGGTGACGGCCGCGCTGGTTTCGGTCAGTCCGTAGCCCTCGTAGACAGGGACGCCTGCCCCGCGGAAGAAGTGCCCGAGGCGCGCGCCGAGGGGGCCGCCGCCCGAGACCGCGCGGTCGCAGTTGCCGCCGAGGGCAGCCCGCAGCTTGGAGTAGACGAGCTTGTCGAAGACCGTGTGCTTGAGATTGAGGACCAGGCCTGCGCCGCCCTTCTCCTGGGCCTCGCTCCACTCGATGGCCGTCGCGGCGGCCTTGTCGAAGATGCTGCCCTTGCCGCCGTCGTGTGCCTTCTGCTTGGCCGAGTTGTAGACCTTCTCGAACACGCGTGGCACCGAGAGAATGAAGTTCGGCTTGAAGACGGCGAACTGATCCACCAGGGTCGATACGTCCGAGGTGTGGCCCACGGTCACCTTCGACTCGAACGAGCCGAACGACACCGCGCGGGCGAACGCATGCGCCATCGGGAGGAACATCAACGTGCGGTTGCCCTCGCGCATGGAGTCGTGCAACGCGATCTGGGTGGCCTGGACCTCGGCGTAGAAGTTCGCATGCGTGAGCTGCACACCTTTGGGGCGGCCCGTGGTGCCCGAGGTGTAGATCAAGGTGGCCGGGGAAGCAGCGGTGACCTGGTGGCGACGGGTGTGCACGTCCTCGTCGCTCACTCCGGCACCGCGGGTGGTCAGCTCGTCGATGGCACCGGCGTCGATCTGGAGAACCTCGCGCAGATCCTGGGCACCTTCGGTGACCTCCTTGAGGGCCGACGCATGCTTCGCGGTTTCGACGACGAGCAACTTCGTCGCCGAGTCCTCGAGAATCCACTGGGCCTGGTCGGCCGAGGAGGTCTCGTAGATCGCGACGGTGCATCCGCCCGCAGTCCAGATGGCGTAGTCGAGAACGACCCATTCGTAGCGCGTCGCGCTGAGAATGGCGACACGGTCGCCCAGTTCGATGCCCGATGCGATCAGGCCCTTGGCCACTGCGGTGACCTCTTCGGCGAACTGGCCCGCGGTGACGTCGGTCCAGGTCCCGTTCACGAGGCGCTGGAACGGTACGAGGTTCGGCGATTCCTTCTCGTAACGGAAGACGGTGTCGGCCAGAGATACATCGTCGGGAATGGTGAACGTTTGTGAAACTGAAACTTCACGCATCATTGACCTCTTCGGTGACAGCTCGGTGGTCGTTTCGGCAAGTGGGAGAAGCCGGCCGAGCCGGATCGGAGTCGGCTGTTGCCGTCCACAGGCTTGAAATCTCCCGACGCTGTGAATGATTCGCGGAAGCCTCGCCTCCGCGGCCTCGTCGGGTCATGGGACGCGCACGGGTTCGGAAGCCTTGTTGGGCTCGGATGCCTTCAGCATGTCTTCGCGTTCGACGACTTTGACGCGTTCGCGGCCTTCTTCTTCGCCGAGTGAGCGTTCGTGTGCGTCGAGGCGGTACCAGCCGTCCCAGGTGGTGAAGGGAACCTGCTTGGTTTCGAGGAACGAGGTGACGGCGTCGAGGTCGGGCTCGGTGGCACCGGTGAAGTTCGGTGCGTCCTCGAGCAGGTTCGCGACGGTTTCGTTGGCGTCGCCCTTGGTGTGGCCGATGAGGCCGACGGGTCCGCGTTTGATCCAGCCGGTGACGTAGGTGGCGGGGACGGGAGTGGTGGAGTGCGGGGACTCGACGACGCGTCCGGCTTCGTTGGGGATGGTGCCGGCTTGTTCGTCGAAGGGGAGGGCGCTGATGTTCTGGCTGAGGTAGCCGACGGCGCGGTAGACGGCTTGGACGTCCCAGTCGTTGTATGTGCCGGTGCCGCGGACGTTGCCGGTGCCGTCGAGTTCGGTGCGTTCGGTGCGTAGTCCGACGACCTTGCCGTCCTCCCCGAGGACCTCGCTGGGCGACTCGAAGAAGTGCAGGAACAGTTTGTGGGGGCGGTTGCCGACGTCGCGGATGGCC